>NZ_MJIL01000049.1 GCF_001939735.1 Photobacterium proteolyticum | reverse complement strand
AAAATAAGGGTAGAGAAAAAGAGGGTAAAAAGGTGATCGAAAAAAAACGGAATCCTAGATCACAATCGCCGGAATACGCAATCAAGATAGTACTTAGCCCGGAATAAGCTGAGTTTCGTTATTACTCAATGTAGAAACCACATATTGAAGTCACTTGGGTATATATCTAGTAGGGTATATGAGAAACAAAAGGCTAAAAGGTAGAAATTGGCCAAGCCTAGATACATTTACGCCACTTCAGTTTATTTTAATTTTCATCAATAAACTGAAGTGGCGTATCTATCTTGTGAAATAGTATGAACATCTAAATCGGAAATGAAAGCAGGATAATAAAATCGAGGTTACTGCTGGGGCTTTTCGCAACGTTAAGCTTAGGTTGTTCTGTTTGGCGAATATATGCATAAGAGACGGATATAAGCCATTGACACACAGTCAAACACAAAGCGACCAAAGTCATACTCATTACTGGACTCTGCCTCTTCCATTGCCTCTATCAAGTCACAGAGGACCAGTGTATTAAGCATTCTCATACGCTTGCCTTCCTTTGACATGAAACAAATTGACAGTTTGCTGGAACACTGGGCAACAAAATGCCCAATGCGTTGCCAGAGCTGTTTCACAGTGAGTGGCCTGTGGACTTCTGCCGACTTGACTGAAATAAAGTCCTGCAAGACATATTCAAGCGAGAGGGGTGTCTCTGCCGAGGTGACGCACGGACTGGTGTCGGGAATCGGAATGGGGACTGACAGCACTACACCCTCATCAGGATACTGTTACCGAAGCGAAATAACGACTTCATTCAGCTTCACTCTGAAAGAGAGATATTGTTCGACAGGCTCCCAATCAACCAGCGGTTTGACGTGAGACGTGAGCAGCCAGCACCAGATTTCGGGCAATAGCCTCACATCATTTTTTCGTCAACAGCTGATTTTTACCTGCCTAGGGTATCCTAAGCGGACAAACCCCCTAGGCAACGCGATGCGAAAATAGTAAACCCCACTGGATTCTTTGAGTAAGTAGATATGTCCCACCTATTTATCCTAGCGCGACATTTCCATACTTAAGATACGAAAAAAGCCTTTGTAAACAAAGGCTTTTTCATAAGATGAGTGGCGGAGAGATAGGGATTTGAACCCTAGATACGCTACAAACGTATGCCGGTTTTCAAGACCGGTGCTTTCAACCACTCAGCCATCTCTCCGTAAGTGCGGCGAATAATACAGAGGACATTTAAGCTTGTAAAGCAGCATTAAGGCCTTCATCTATCAATTGGTGAAGTTTGCAGCAGAGTAGCAACCTACGGGCGGTTTACTCATCGTCCCGCATCACAAACACCTTCTTTTTTCGCTTTGGGTAATCGAAATAGATAGCCTCGGACTGTTCACTGACTACAGCCTGCCAACAGTCAACTTCAAAAGCAAACACCGCTACACCGCAGGTTGGCATATTATCGATGTGCAAGCCCAGCATGTTTACCAAATCATTGATCGCCGGGTTATGGCATACCACCATCAGGCGGTCGACCTGAGTCGAGCTGTCTTTGATAACATCCAGCAAATCGAAAGCTGATTCGGTATACAGTTCAGAGCGTGTTTCCAGCCTAGGTTCGCTGGAAAGCCCCTTGGAGAAAAAATACGCTGTCTGAGCGGCTCTTAATGCCGAACTGGAGAGAATAAGCTGAGGACCAGTTTGCCAGGCATTAAGGCGATACACCATCTCCGGCGCATTCTTCAACCCTCTCTCATTCAATGGTCGCTCATGATCATCGAGTGTAGGATCGTCCCAGGAAGACTTTGCATGGCGAACTAGAAATAGTAGCTTCATTCTCAATATACCCTCCAGCTTAGCGCATACGTCGATACTCATTGCGTTTGGTATAAGTATATAGATCCCTTTTTAAAACGTGGTAAAGGGAAAGAGACAAACCTGATGAAATAGATATGAGAGGAAGGTTGGCCTTGGTTTCCAAGGCCGGAAAATCTTACATCGCAGCTTTGACTGCACGTGCCAGTTTTCTGGCCGTCTTTTCAGGGTTAGGATCCTTGGCATTGAAGAAATTGGTCACCACATCGAATATGGCAGCCTGAACGTAACTCGTTGTTGCGAGGCCTTGCGAGACACTCGGTACCAGCCCGCCATTAGTGGATGTCGACTTAAACGTTGCCATCGAATCCAGTGCGCACTTATCGAAACGGCTCATATCCATGTCCAGACGAACCGGAATCGAGCCTTTGTTCAAATTAAATATTTCCTGGAAGTCTTTATCAAGTATGGTTCGCGCCAAGTCTTTTTGTGCCTTGCGATCAGCTTCCTCACTCAGCTTAAAAAAAGCAAAACTGTCAATGTTGTAGGTGAACTGACCTTGGGTACCCGGAGCAGAAACACAAAGGTAATCTTTGCCCGGCGTTTTACCAGCAGCCGCAAATTCACCTTTGGCCCAGTCTCCCATGATCTGCATGGCCGCCTCGCCGTTAATCACCATCGATGTGGCCGAGTTCCAGCTCCTACCCCGATATTTAGGATCGATATAGTCACGCATTTTCCTGAACTGGATGAAAACTTCCGTCATCCCCTCGCCTGACAACACATCCATGTCCAAATTGACAAAAGCTTTCTGGTAATCTTCAGCACCCAGAACGGCAAGGGCTACCGCTTCAAACAATGTAATGTCCTGCCATGGCTGACCACCGTGTGCCAGAGGAATGAAGCCCGCCGCTTTCACCTTATCAGCCACTTTGAAAAACTCATTCAGAGTTGTCGGTACCTCAGCTCCGGATTTTTTCAGTACGTCAGGGTTAACCCACAGCCAATTTACACGGTGAACGTTTACCGGCACGGCCACATAGTCACCATCGTATTTCATGACTTTGGTCACCACTTCCGGCAATACACTGTCCCAGTTTTCTTCTCTGGCAACATCGCTCAAATCAGTAAGAAACCCCAACCGGCCCCATTCCTGAATATCATGTCCCTTAATCTGAGCTGCCGACGGCGGATTACCCGATACCGCGCGAGTTTTCAGCACGGTCATGGCACTTTCACCGCCACCACCGGCAATCGCAAAATCTTTCCAACTGTTGCCTTGCTCTTCCATCAGCCCTTTCAGGACCGACACGGATTTGGCCTCACCGCCCGATGTCCACCAGTGGAGTACCTCGACTTCACCAGCATAGGACGCGGCAGCCATCAAGGACAGGGTAATTGCTGACAGTGTCTGTTTTAGTTTCATCATCTCGCTCTTACTACAATAACGGCCAGTGACGCTATTCTTTCAGCAGACGGGGAATATAGACTTTCACTTCCAGCCCGCCTTCTTTGGCATTATGAATAGTCATATCACCGCCGTGGGCGTGAATAATATTTCGGGCAATCCCCATACCTAAACCATGGCCTTCGTCATCCTTGGCAATACGGAAATAAGGTTCAAAAACGGCCTCAAGCATTTCTTCAGGGATACCTTCCCCCTTATCTTTGATGATCAGCACCAACGCGTCAGACTCATCCGACACGATGACACTGACTTCATGACCATATTTGACGCCATTGTCGATAAGGTTGCTCAGGCAGCGCTTCAGTGCCAACGGCTTACCGGTCATCGGGGCAATCTTGGTATTGGGAATATGCACCTTTATCTGTTTGGTGTTATGCCGCTCAGCGATGCTGCGCAGCATTTCTGACAGATCGACCTGGGTCAGGTTCTCGTGAAGGTCAGTATCCTTAACGGTTTGCAGCGCCCCCTTGACCATCATTTCCAGCTCGTCGAGGTCGCGGTTGAATTTCTCAATCTTCGCCTCATCATCAATCAGCTCGGCGCGTAATCGTAATCGGGTGATCGGCGTTTTCAAATCATGGGAGATCGCCGAAAACAGGTGTTCCCTGTCGTCGATATAACGGCGCAAGCGAAGCTGCATGCGATTAAAGGCCTGCGTGGCTGTCACCAGTTCGCTGGCTCCTTCTTCCACCAACGGAGGCTGATAGATATCCAGGCTGAGTGCGTTGGCCGCATTTGCCAGACGCTTGAGCGGCTTGGTTTGCCGACGGATCATAAAATATGTGAACACCAACAGCAGCGTGGTGATAAAGATAAGGAAGATCACCTGCTGTTTGGTAATGATCTCATCTTCCAACGTCACATACGGCGATGGTAGCAAGGCGGCAATATAAAGCCATTCATTGGTTGCAAGCTCCAGTTGTACAACCAAAATTGGCGGATTGAACGGCTCCAGGCTCAAGGTGTAATGCGCCCATGAGCGAGGAAGATCGGTCAGCAAAATATCATTTTTCAGTACATGCAGAGTTTCCGGGCGGGAGAACTCAACCCGAATCACATCCAACCGAGGCAGTTTCTCGCTTAGCACTTCTTCAAATACCCTGACCGCGGTATTTTTCATCTGCGAGGAGGGAATGGGATCAATCAGAATTTCTTCTTCGTTAAACGAAACAAAGAAACGGGTACCGCCCATGTTCCGAAGCTGATCCAAGACGATATGACGGTATTCGAGAGGCAGTGACTGAAAGAAAGTGACCGTCGATGCAAACATGTTGGCCATACTGGCCGATGCCGACTCAAGTCCTTCCAAGTCCCGCTGCTTTGACTGCCCGTACCAAATAATGGTTGCGATCAGCTGGGCCAGAAATACCGCCAAAAGGGTAAACCACAAGGTGCGCGCCAGAAGAGACTTCGGCCACCACTTTTTCCAATTCATGTCTCAATGCCTTATTCGGTCACATCCGGGCAAAATTATTCTTCGTAGGTTACTTCGGCATTGAATGAATAACCGTTACCTCGGCTGGTTTTGATCAGCCTTTGCTGTGTGCCTTTGTCACCGAGACGCTGACGGAGACGGCTCAGCTGAACATCAATGCCACGCTCCGAAGGGTGCGCCTCACGGCCTCGGGTCGCAAACGAGATAGTATCGCGATCCAGCACCTCATTTGGACGGGTAAGGAAGAGCATCAGCAATGCAAAGTCACTACCGGACAGCTCGTAGTCCTTACCTTTTTCCAAATCAAACAAACGTTGCGAAGCTGTTTCCAAACGCCAGTTGGCAAACCTAATCGCTTTAGGTGTAGCCGGAGCTGCCTGCTGGGCTTCCTCGGTTGTTTTCACCCTGCGCATCAAGGCTTTAATACGGGCCATCAGCTGACGAGGGCTGAATGGCTTGGCGATATAATCGTCCGCCCCTAGCTCGAGGCCGATGATCTGATCCATCTCGTCTGAGACAGCCGTCAGCATAATAATAGGTACGTCGGACGTTTTACGAATGTACTGACACAAGGTGAAGCCATCATCACCGGGCATCATAACATCCAATAAAATGAGATCGGGATAACCCAAAGCCAACCGACGCTTCATTTCTTCGCCTTCGGCAGCCGTTGTTACCGTAAACCCTGCTTTCGTCAGGTATTCATCCAATAGCTCGCGAATCTCCTGATCGTCATCAACAACAAGGACCTTCTTGCTCGCACTCATTTCATCTTCCTTTTGTACCGGGCAGCCCCAACTTGCCAATAAATGCGTACAAGCACTCTGCCTGAGCTAACGGGCACCGGTGTGTTACCAAATAGTTAATCCAGAATATCTAGGTTGCCGAAGCCAGAGAACATCAGTACCCCATCCGGTTATGTCTCTTCCTAAGATACCAGACCATACAGAAAAAGGCGCGCATTATGCCTCAGAATCATGAACTTCGCGAATATCACTGAGCAGCTACGCTATATTGAGGCCAAAAAGAAATAAAAAGCGCATGCAAAAAATACAGCCAGATCAAAAAAGCTGCCATCGGCAGCTTTTCATTCAAATCATACGCCTGTTCAGCAAATGGCTCAAAGAACACATTGAGTGAAACTATGCCACGCCCATCTGAGACTTGTATTTACTGACGGAACGCTCGAAAAAGTCTCGTTCGTCATCATCGTCGATATTGTTACTCAGCTCGGCAAAGACCTCATATCCCTTCTTGGCATTTTTAACTTGCCATACGGCGTAGGCCGCTTGCTTGTCGAGTTCAATACGATTTTTTTCAGCGTCAGATAATAGCGTTAGATTATGCATAGCCCAGTACCACGGTAAAACACAGCGCCGATATTAGCCGATTTTTAGCTTCAGACCAATGGGCTAAATCAACTGGACACCCAGTTACTAGGTTCTAGGTTCTAAAAACCTAAGTGCATCTTCAAGATAATGAAAAAGCCAACCAGTATCCCGGTAACCAAGGCTACGCTCAGCACCGGACTTAACGTCGACGAGCAAGGATTATGCAGAGCGTCAGTCAATGTCGGTTCACTGTCATCAGGCACCTTCTGGCCTTTCAGCTGCTCTGCAACATAATAGGTCACTGTCTCAATTGATTCCTCGGCAGAATCTATCACTTGGGCACCAAACCACTTTTCGCTATCCACCAGCTGATAGCCTTCTACCATCCGGGGCTTACTGAACAGTCCGGTCCGTTTGTCTATCACCGACACGGCACGTTGCCCGTCATCGGCATACCACACCCAACATGGTAAGTAGCTCCCCTGAATCTTAACTTTACTGGGATAAGGATAATGGGTATCTGCCATCACCTGCATTAAGTGCTCTTTGGAGAGCATCAGATAATGCAACTGCTGCAGGCAGTGTTCGAGCCAGTGAGGAAAGTTGTTTCGATAGGATGTCTGACGCAGCGGTGCAAGACGTGCTGCACCACGCACAACATATTCGGTTACCTGGTTGCTCACAGGCTCATTATCGGACCAAAATGATTCAGCCATGGCTTTTGGCAAGGATAATCGCTGGCAAATAGAGCCACTCGGTGCGACTAATAATAATTGCTGCTCATCAGAGTCATTAACGCCCTGGTACTGAACCTGCCACGGACGAGTTAACCTTCGAAGGATAGCAGCATTAACCCTTGCAACTGTTGCCTGGTAATGCTCATAGTTTGACATATTCTACCCTCCACTGATGACCTCAAATTGTTAAGTTCATAGTAAAGGATTACAAGCACATCGACCTTGATCAGTTTCGTCTTTTTATCAATTTATCCTGCCAGAGCCAAAAATAAAGCTCGCGATAATTACATTCTATAATCTTTACCAATAAATGCATTCCTGCGGCGCATTAAACTGGTTAACTAAAAAAACACCACGAGTGATGCCATACGTTATCAATATACTTCTCAATTACATTATTTGGCTGTCATTAAGAAATAAGCCGCAACACTGAACATCCCATAGAAATAAATGATGCCACCATCTTTTTTATTCAGACGGAAAATTTCATTAGTGGTTTATTTAAAAGCGAGAGGGAGTTGCTATGGGAGCATGGTGTCGGACACGGTTTTTTAGCCTTTAACCAGGATAGATTCATCGACACATACAATGACACCTATAAACAACTTTCAAGGAACATCAATCCTTCGGAGTCAACGGTGTGATAAGACAAATCAGTCAATTAAAAAAGCTGCATAACGCAGCTTTTTCATTACTTACTATGGACAGCCGAACCTACAAGCTAATATCAACACCAACGACAACGGCATTGTTTGTTACTTCGCCCATATCGCGGTACTCGTAACCCAGGCTTAAATCTACAAGTGGTAATAGCGTAAGAACGAAACCCGCACCGCCAGTAAATGCCCAACCGTCATCAGTGGCTTTTACGCCATCTCTTGCAACATCGACATCATAAAAGTTAGTACCCGCTTTGGCATACAGGCTACCAATCAACAAAGGTAGATCGCCTCGCAATGTAACCGGAAAGGCTGTGTAGTCAATGTCATTCTTGGACGCCGACAGATCGGAGTCCACCTCGCCGCTGCCCTGAACAACACCTGCATTAATGCTAAAAAAGTCATTCAATGCATAGCTGGCATTCAGGCCGTACTCATACCCGTACTCTTTATTGCCTTGAAAATCTAACTGAGCGGCTCCTGCAGTCGCACCGACCGATAAGCCAAAGATATCAGCACTTGCCGGTAGAGCCGTCAACGCCAACATGGCAGCTAGCAATGTTTTCTTCATGGTTACATTCCCTCGTCTAAAATTTGCGCAGTTAAATAGAACCCAATCATTTGTAATCTTTATTATTACTTAGAATTTCACAAGAACATACCGTAAACCCGGCGCATTCGCTCATTTCCGTGTGCGGACTCACCTCAACGTCACATTTTGTTCCTAGCCTTATGAATCTCTAGCCATAAAAAAAGCTGCAAATTAGGTCCGAGACCGGTTCGTCCTGGATGAAATCCATTACAAGATCACACATTGAAGATTCGTGTTTCATTGCCTTGATATTTGCATTTATTTACCCACAACCATATATAACCACCTGATAAGTAAAAGTTATAAGGACAAACCAAGAATTAATCTTCTGAATATATACCACCCAAAAGCAAACGCTTCCCCTCCCAATTTCAACAGAATTGGTAATCAAGGCGCTATTTTTAGATAATAGGGAAACAAATTGTGATCAAGATCGCGAGAATGTAAGAGCACGTTCCCTACACTGGCTCTATCAAACGGCAACAACAAAAGGGCGCCATTTAGAGCAGCCTCACAAGCCGTCACAATCTTATGCAACACACAGAGGGTAAACATATGAACGAGATTCTGCTTGCGGTTTTTGCAGGGTTAATTGTTGGCGTATTTTTTTCTGCCATCAAACTTCCGCTTCCTGCGCCACCAGTACTGCCGGGCATTATGGGTATCGTCGGTGTTTACCTTGGTGGCATTGCATACCAAACTATTGTTGAACGTTTTTTCTCTTAAGTCCCCCGTATTTAATTTATTAATGAATTCCTAGGAGTGAGCTATGGCTACCCCACATATCAATGCTGAACTTGGTGATTTTGCAGAAACAGTCCTGATGCCAGGTGACCCGCTTCGTGCAAAATTCATCGCAGAAAACTTCCTGGAAGATGTAAAGCTAGTTTGCGACGTTCGCAACATGTTCGGTTACACCGGTACCTACAAGGGTAAGCCAGTTTCTGTCATGGGCCACGGTATGGGCATTCCTTCATGCTCAATCTATGTTCACGAACTGATCAAAGATTTTGGTGTTAAAAACGTCATCCGTGTCGGTAGCTGTGGCGCGGTACATGATGATGTAAAACTGATGGACGTAATCATCGGTATGGGTGCATCTACTGACTCTAAAGTTAACCGCATCCGTTTCAACAACCACGATTTCGCAGCAATTGCTGACTTCCATCTGCTGGAAACGTCTGTAAACCAGGCTCGCCTGCAGAACGTTCCTGTACGTGTTGGTAACGTATTCTCGGCAGACCTGTTCTACAGCCCAGAAGCTGACCTGTTCGACAAGATGGAACAGCTAGGCATGCTAGGTGTGGATATGGAAGCCGCTGGTATCTACGGTGTTGCAGCTGAACTTGGCGCGAAAGCTCTGACAATCCTGACTGTTTCTGACCACATCAAGCGTGGCGAAAAACTAAGCTCTGAAGACCGTCAGAAGTCGTTCAACCAGATGATGAATGTTGCACTAGAAACAGCAATTAACATCTAAATAATTCTAGTGGCTGGTGCGCCCCCGATGCACTGGCCGCTTTTCTTCATTAGCTAGCGCTAATACTAATGTTATTAAGAAATTGATTATATTAGTATTAGTGAAAACTAGGGACAATTAGAGCTAACGAAATTATAGGGGTATTGTTTAGCCGCGGCTCAAATTTTGTAAAATGTGGCGTCTTACACAATTTAAACTGAGTATTGCCGACATGGCATCCCTCAGGCGTGCTAAATAGTATCTCTGTAAATTCATTGCTTCTAATTTAGTACTGAATAAAAGGTTAACCCCTTTTATTCAGTACCCTTCCCTCCCCCTTCTATGTGCGGTCACGCTGTTCACCGCACGTATTGCTCAGGCACAAGGATAAGGTTAGGCTGATATGATGAAAAAACTTCACACCGATAGCAACGACACCTTACTACCAGCTGCTAGCGGTAAACTTCAGCTTAATCATTGCAAAACAGTAGGTTGCATTAATTTTGGCTCTGACGACAAGAACCACTATGTCCTTCAGCGCTCCAACCCGAACCGCCCTACCTTAGTTTGCCGTGAGTGTGGCGCCTTTCCGCCGGTCCTGAGTAATCATGATGTAGTTGAAGAAGTTTCCCGGCTGAAACTGATGCAGAGCAGCGGCCTGCCCGCCTGTAGCAATCCAGAGTGTGAAAACCTCGGTCTTCCCGTGCTGACCCACCGTCATCTTTATCATGCCTTTGGCTACAGTGGCGACCGCCAGCGTTACCGTTGTAAATGCTGCCAGGCTACCTTCGTTGACCGCTGGTCTGGCTTCAATGGCAAAAACCAGGTGCAGCAAAAGCTGCTCGCCCTGCTTTTTACCGGGTATTCGGTACGGGATATCTGTCGTCGTCTGGGCATGAATCCGAAATCTTTCTACGATCAGCTATCGCATATTGCCAGCCGCTGTCGTCGCCAGTTATCGATGTTTGATGCTCGACTCTTCAAACATGCACAAGACCTGTCACTGGCCTCCGATCTGGTACCGCTGCAACCCCACAGCAGTAACGGTGTCAGCTGGATTGCCAGTTGTGAAGCGGCATCCGGTTATGTCGTCGGACAACACGTAAATTATCAGCAAAATGATGTTGAGAACCCAAGCGACCAGCACGACCCGTATGTAGACGGCACCCGTTTGATGGCAGCGCCGGGAGCAAGGCTTGTCGAAGTACTGCCACCGGCGCCACAGGGGATCCTGGCACGTGTCGATACCAAGTACCGTGAAGTACTTTCGCGCCCTAACCTTGAAGATCCGCTAACCAGCATGCCGCTGATAAACTATCCGACCAAGGGCTGCCTGATCCGCCCGCAATACACGGTATATGCACACTACCTGCATTTGTCCCAGATGCTGGAATACAACGAATCGCTGTCTATTTTTATGCCTCAGGAACCGCTACTGCGTTCTGCCTGTATCTCGGTTTTCATGGAGCGCATTAAAGACAAGACTATTCATCCGATTTATGTCGAAAACGACCAAGGCTGGCAGCATGGTCAAGAGGCAGGACGAGTAGACATCGTTCTTATGGGTTGGTGGCGAGATCGCTGGGCCTTTACCCGTCACAACGATATCGGCAAAGGAATTTGTCATCTTGGCGGCGAGAAAGGCAACGAGCAGAAATGGTTGGAGCTGGCGTCACACGATGCCATCAGTAAATACCAAAAACGGTTCCATGATCAGTTCGCACAGCTGGTTGACGAACCTCGCAGGAAACTTCGTCCTGCTGGCCTGTTACCACTGCTGGATATCTACAGAGCCTGGCATAACCTGTGTCACCAGGACCGTTCTGGCTTAACCCCCGCTCAGCAAATGGGGTTGACCTCCGCACCACTAACGTTGGAACAGTTACTCAACTAATAACAACATCAAGGCTGCCTAATACGGCAGCCTCTGTTTCTGCATCCCCCTACACGTTTCCCACACCAGCGAGGAAGCCCGACCAGAATGCAAATACTCAGCTTCCGTCATGCTTAAACTCCATGTCATCCTCTTCTGTTTAAAATGAGCCACGCTTTGCTGGACAGATCAACTTTCCTTCCCTCTATCAAGCGTAGTATTTGATAATTATCTAAGATTTATTTACAAATAATTAATAAAAACCAAAACTCGGGGTAGATGCAGTTTGATAAGGATAGTCCCAAATAGAATTAAGCCTATATTGCTTGCGAGCATGCTGTTTGTCGGCATTATCCCTGCGTTTATTTATAGCTGGGTTAGCAGCGAGAAGCTCTCGACTGTGGCGCTTTCCCAGATCTCTCAAGGTTTGAGCAGTAGAACCGAGCTTGCCGCGCAAAACATTGACGATATCATCGCCAAAAGAATTCTGAGCATCAGAACGTTAGCTAATTCGCCAGTGTTTGATCTCGCCTCCGACACCATTCAATCTGACGAAGGCTTTCTCAGCCACTACCTTTCTGAAATTACGACAGTCGATACCGCTTTCTCGGCAATTTACCTGCTTGAAAACAATCAGAATGGCAACGACCAGGACCACTTCGAACTCATTGAATCCTCATCGTTCCAAACGACTCAAGCCCTTAATCAGGAACTCAAACAGGCAGGTATTACCCGGCTCAGTGAAGTGACTGACATGCTTGCCTCACAGGACAATGATGTCTATGTTTCCCTTCCTCTGGGGCTGGACAAGACCCCGTTTATCTACTTCATTTCCACGATTACGCACCAGCAGCCGGAGCCAGGTGCACCGGGCAACCAAAAGCTACTTGTGGTCAAATACGAACTAAGCGAAATCAACAACCAACTGACCTTCCTCGGCGAACGCATCAGCGATACTGACTACATCATCCTTATCGGTCAAAAAGGCGACGTGATCCTATCGGGCATAAACCAAGGCCACCCGCTTCAAGTGTTTGCTAACTTTAAGCAGGTGTATAACCAGGATGATAGCAACACTCACACATCGACCAGTGAAATCATGCATTATACCGACCGGTACAATGAGCCGTTGATTGCAACCATAACCCGTCTCGGAACTCAGGGAAATGACGGTAAGCCTCTTTGGTCACTGGTATCGATAACCCCGCAAAATACAGTAACCCAGGCGGTTGACTACCTGCACCGCTACTTCATGCTGGCCCTGTTTTTGACTGCGGGTATTGTGATCATCCTGTCTATTGCCCTGACCAAGCGAATCACCATGCCGCTGGCCAAACTGTCACGCTTTGCAGCTCAGTTTAAGCTTGGCAACTATGCCCGCAACGAACGCATTGAAGGTCCGCATGAGTTTCAGGTATTGCACGATGCACTCAACCAGGGTGCAGACAAAATCTCCTACGATACCGAACGATTAAACCGGGCACTGCACAAGGCGGAAGCCGCTGATCGGGCAAAATCAGCCTTTCTGGCCAACCTTTCCCATGAAATCCGAACCCCGATGAACGGGATGCTGGGGTTATCGCAGCTGCTGCTGAAGACGAAGCTGACCGAAGAGCAGGATCACCACCTCCGTACCCTGCTCGACTCCGGCAAGCATATGATGTCGCTGCTGAATGACATTCTCGATTTTTCCAAGATCGAGCAAGGACAGCTTAAGCTGGATCCCACCAATTTCTGTTTTACTGATTTGGTCGGTACCATAGAAAGTACCTACTACTCGCTTGCCAAAGAAAAAGGCATCGGCTTCGATATCCAGTGCGAATTCAATCCCAACGACTGGTTCTATGCCGATAAAGCGCGGATCCGCCAAATCCTGTTTAACCTGATCAGCAATGCCATCAAGTTCACGGAACGCGGCAAGGTACAAGTGACACTGAAACTGGAGGATGGAGAAAACCCCGGCGAGAAGATCCTTACCATTGTGGCCCGTGATACCGGAATTGGCATCGATCCCGAACGTATCCAATACATCTTTGATCCTTTTGCCCAGGCAGAAGCTTCAACCAGTCGCCGCTTCGGTGGCACGGGCCTCGGTCTGAGCATTGTCAAACAGCTGGCAGAACTGATGAGCGGGCAGATTCAACTCGACAGTATTCCCGGCGCAGGTTCGACCTTTACGGTCACGCTAGGCATCCACCAGGGGCAATATATGGTGCCGGCACAGGAAAGCATCGAGTTCGACCACCGGGCCTTTGCCAATCTCAGGGTCTTGATTGTCGAGGACAATAACCTCAATGTATTGATCATTGATTCCTTCCTCAAACAACGCGGGTTCCAGACCTATGTTGCCGAAAATGGAGCCGAGGCCCTGGCTATCCTTGAGAGTGAATTCTTTGATGTCGTATTGATGGATAACCATATGCCGGTTATGGACGGCATTGAAGCAACCACTAAAATCCGAGCCTTATCGTCGCCTGTCAGCCAGATCCCTATCTTCGCCTGTACCGCTGATGTGTTTGAAGAAACCCAGAAGAACATGATTGTTGCCGGCGTCGACTGCGTGATCACTAAACCTCTCGATGAACAAAAGCTGCTTGACGCCCTCCAGCGCTTTAAAAGCAAGATCACCCATATGGCATTGCTACGCTCGGCATATGAGGCCGATCAACAGGCTGCCAGATCACAAGAAAACACGGCAGAGGCAACAGAAGTGCTTGATGCTATTGAGCAAGAAGAAGAGGGCCTGACAGACGGCTGCGTCGGTGGCAATGTACTGAGCGACGAGCTTTTCAGAGAAATCACTCAGAATGAGAGCCATACCAACGACAGCAGTGAAAGCCAGTTGCTGGCCGAGAGTTTCCAGCAAATCGAAATCAACGCCCTGCTTGATATGATGGATCAAGACCATGACATCATCCTGCAGTTCCTCCAGATGTTTGCCGAAGAGCACAGTCAGGATATAGTCAAACTCAAGCAGGCACTGGCCAAGGATGATTTCGATTCGGCCATATTGCTCAGCCACTCTCTAAAGGGCGCATCAGGCAGCATCAGTGCCGTTTATGTCCGTGAGGCTGCATTGGCTGTGGAGAAAAAAGTGAAAGTTGGCAAGCAGCCTACCGAAGCGGAACTGGCGAGTCTTGACGATTCGTTAAACAAGCTTATTGAAGAAATCCACCAGCAAGTCGAACTAACGATCTAATTAAAAATGGTGTCATTTGTAAAAATGACACCAGCCTGCCCAGCTCAGCATAGCCTCTCCATCTTATCAATCACTCCCAGCCAAGCATTCAAGCCTGTAATTAGCGATACATCTCAGAACGCTATCCCCATAAAGAATAAAATCAAACCAAAAAAGAGATACTGAGATGCGAAAAATACACGACTTTGATTTAAAGCTACTCCACTTATTTGTGACCATTGTTGATTCCGGTGGCTTTTCAGCTGCGCAATTTAAATTAAACATGCACCAATCGACAATTAGTACTCGCATGAACGATCTGGAAACCCGGCTTGGTATGACATTGTGCCACCGGGGACGAAGAGGTTTTCGCCTGACTCATGATGGCAACAAGGTCTACCAACTTTGCCAAACGTTATTTAATGATATTGCCAGCTTTGAAGATCAACTCGATAGCATCAGAAATGTCTCCCATGGTCATATCAAACTCGCACTAACCGATAACTTGGCTACCAACCCGCAATGTAAAATCCAGCAGGCTATCAAACATTTTTGCAACGACCACCCAAAGGTAACAATCGATACGGAAATCTGCGACTCATACCAAATTGAAATGATGGTGCTTGATGGAAAGGCCGAGCTAGGGATCACGTCCTCAGAGGTACCCAAAGACGGTCTTACATATATCTATTTATTTGGTGAAAAACAGTGCCTGTATTGCGCACCGGACCATCCGGTTCTCTCGATTCCAAGAGAGATCACGACTGAAGATCTGCTTGATACACCGATTGTGGAGCGAGGGGTATCCCACAAGATCACTCCGCTCAGCAATACTAAAAACTTGCTTCACCTCGCCAGCAGCACCAATATGGAAGCAACAGCCCATCTGGTATTATCCGGGAATTTTGTCGGCTACCTGCCGGATCACTATGCTTCGATTTGGGAGCAGCGTGGAGAGATGGTCAGAGTCAATGCCCCGTCTCTTGAATACATTGCTGAATTCCATTTAACCATCCTGGAATCCAAAGAACTTTCATTAGCCGCAACTGAATTAATGCATGCGATTTCCAGTGCCCACCAAAATAAAAAGCCGCCGCTTCATTTCTCGATTTAATACTATCCTACCTCTTTGAAATTTATTCACGGAGTATACCCAAACTATCTCTTGAGATAGCTTGGGTATAAACATTTTATTCCGTTAATGCGACTTTTTATTCTTACATCGAATTCATACAAAGTAATCATAGAAAACCCATTATTTATCTTCATCACTAAAAAGCGCTCAATGTTCCAAAAGAACAATATTACCCAGAGGTAAAACGATGAGCACTTACCCGTGTATTAATATTCATTTAGATACGATCACCCAAAATACCCAACACATGGTGTCAGCGTGCAGAGCCCAGGGCATCTCACCTGCCGGTGTTACCAAGCTAGCCTGCGCCACTCCAGATGTCGGGCAGGCTATCTTAAATGGCGGCATTCAACTTCTTGCTGATTCTCGCATTCGGAATTTAAGAAAAATCCGTCATCTCGATGCCCAAACGCTACTTTTGAGACTGCCAGCTCTTAGTGAAATCAGCGAGGTCGTCAAATATGCCGATATCTCTCTGAACTCCGAGATGGCAACCTTAGACGCCCTGTCGGCCGAAGCCCTAAAGCAGCATAAAACCCATCAAGTTATTCTGATGCATGACCTCGGCGATCTCCGGGAAGGCGGGTTCTATGAGGAAGAGACCCTTGCCCTTGCTCGCAAGGCAGTCGCACTACCCGGAATCGAGCTTGTTGGTCTCGGTAGCAACCTCGCCTGCTACGGTGGTGTAGAGCCAACCTCTGATAATCAGAACCAGCTAATTGCGCTCGCCAGACAAATTGAATCCACATTCAACATCACACTCAAGTACATCTCCGGAGCAAGCTCTGCCGGGTTGCCTTTAATGTTTAGCGGCAAGCTCCCTCAAGGTATCAATCAATTAAGACTCGGAGCTTCACTTTTGATGGGAATTGGGCTGAACGATGATCCGATCCCCGAAACCCGGCAAGATACCTTTGATCTCACAGCGGAAATCGTTGAGATCAAAATCAAACCCTCGGTTCCGGTCAATTCCACCGCCCTTGATGCTTTTGGCAACAAACCTGATTTTATTGACCGCGGGCTGCGCAGACGTGCAATTTGCGCAGTCGGAAAACAAGATGTCGATATCAGCCAGATCTCCCCGAAAGACCCAAACATCATCGTCATCGGCGGTAGCAGCGATCACCTAATTCTCGATATCAATGACTGCGAGCCCGACTACCAAGTCGGTAGCTTAATTGATTTCGATTTGTCCTACGGCGGCGTCTTGCAGTGCATGACCTCCGAATACATCACCAAACGCTTTATCTAAAACCAACAATATGAATGCAAATACCAACTCAACATCGCGCTAAGGATGCACCATGTTAAGAATTAAGAAGTTCCCCAACACCTTTACGATCCTATTCTTTTTAATTTCCTTCTTTGCCATGCTGACCTATATATTGCCAGCAGGTAAATACACCCGAGAAATGAATGAACAGCTCGGCAGGGAAGTGCCTCTGCCAGGCTCATATCATGTCATTGAATCTTCGCCGCAAGGTTTTTTTGATACCCTGATGGCTCCCATCTCCGGCTTTTATGATCCGGTAAGCGGCGTCATCGGTGCCATCGATGTCAGCCTTTTCGTCCTGATGGTCGGCGGTTTCCTCGGTATAGTTACCAAAACAGGTGCCATTGACACCGGCATTGCCAGGATCATGGTTCGCCTGAAAGGACGGGAAATATACATGATCCCTATCTTGATGACCCTATTTGCTCTCGGCGGGACATCCTACGGTATGGCAGAGGAATCACTGGCCTTCTATGGCCTGCTTATCCCAATCTTTATGACAGCCCGCTTTGATCCCCTGGTTGCCGTAGCCGTTATCTTTGTCGGCACTGGAGTCGGCACGCTAGGTTCAACCATCAACCCGTTTGGTACTGTCATTGCCTCTAACGCCGCCAGTGTCGATTTCCTCAGCGGGGTCGAATTGCGGTTTGTCATTCTTGCCGTTGCCCTTGTCGTCGGCTGTGGCTATGTAATGCGCTATGCCAGAAAGATCCAGAACAACCCGGACGCTTCCCTGCTTGCCCACCTGCGTCACGATCATGAAGCGCACTTCCTGGGTGACAAAGATGCCACTGACAATCTGCCGGTTCTCACCGCCTCGCAGAAAGGCGTGCTGATCCTGTTTATCCTGACTTTCAGCATCATGATCTACGGTGTCTCTGTACTCGGTTGGTGGATGGCTGAAATGGCTACGCTATTTATCTTTATGGGTATTCTGTGTGGCATTGTCGGCCGCCTGAAAGAAGACGATCTGATCAACTCATTCGTGGCCGGCGCTGCCGATCTGATTGGGGTAGCATTAATTGTAGGCGTCGCCCGCGGAATTGTTGTGGTCATGGAAGCCGGTAACATCACTGATACCATTCTTAACTTTGCCGAAGGCATAGTGGCAGGCAAAAGCTCGGTCTTGTTCATTAACACCGTTTATTGGATTGAGATGCTGCTCTCTTTCATCGTTCCTTCAACCTCAGGTCTGGCAGTAATGAGCATGCCTATCCTGGCGCCACTGGGTGATTTTGCCAATACAGGCCGCGAGTTAGTGGTAACCGCATTTATGAGCGGAATCGGCACTATCCTGTTTATTACGCCAACCTATGGTGTACTGATGGGTGGATTAGCAATAGCACGTATTCCTTATATCACCTGGCTGAAGTTCATTGCCCCGTTAGTTGCTTTCTTTGTCGTACTTAACTGTGTGGTTCTGTCAATCGGGGTAACACTATAGAGTAACCCGTTATCAACCAATTACGCTCCCGGTAGGTCATTACCTTCCGGGAGCTTTTTGTATATCCGTTATTTCGGTACTGCTATTTCAAGCCCAGCCTCTTAGCCAAACGGTGCAGGTTACCGCTGTCGATGCCAAGTTGCCTTGCGGTCGCTGCCCAGTTGTTATCGTTCGCATCCAGCACCTGTCGAATATACTGCGCCTGAAATAACTCAGTCGCATCACGCAGGCTGTCACCGCTAAACACAGGCATCGATGGGAGAACACCGCCCCGGGCAGATCGAGCTATTGCAATCCCCTGCCTAGAAGCCTCTGGGCTTAAACCTTCTTGACCTAAGCCATCTTGAACAACACCGTCAAAATTAAAGTGATGAGGGTGAATCTGTGGCGTCTCGGCACCATATTCAGAACGGGCCAGAATAGCCGCACGGTGAATACAATGCTCCAGCTCGCGGATATTACCCGGCCAGCCATACTGGGAAAGTACTGTCAGGCTAGACTGGCTAAGACGGAGGGTCTGTATCCCTAATTTTGCCCGGCATTTTTCGATAAAGTACCCGGCAAGCAGGGCAATATCATCACCACGATCTCGCAGCGGGGCCACATGAAGAGGGAATACACTTAATCGATGATAGAGATCGGCACGGAACCGCCCTTCTACCACTTCCTGCTTAAGATCCTTATTGGTGGCAGCAATGATACGGACATTGACTTTCAGGCTGCGATCGTCACCAATCCGCTGCAAATCGCCATATTGCAGTACCCGCAGTAGCTTGGCCTGAAGCGCCAATGGCAGTTCACCGATTTCATCGAGGAAAAGCGTCCCGTCATTGGCAATTTCAAATTTTCCGCTCCGGTTGCTGATCGCGCCGGTAAAGGCTCCTTTGACATGACCAAACAGTTCACTCTCGGCAACTGACTCAGGTAAGGCAGCACAGTTAAGGTAAACAAGAGGCTGCTCCGCCCGGCCTGACTTACGATGAATATCCTTGGCCACCAGCTCTTTACCGACACCGGTTTCGCCCAGCACCAATACATTCAAATCCGACTTGGCAACAACATCAATTTCGCTCTTGAGGGCTAGCATCAGTGACGACTGGCCGACCATCTCAACATTGTCGCTGTCGTTGATCTTAATCGACGGCAACTGGGTCGGGCTCTCTGACGCCACCTTTTCCAACTGCTCCATCATCAGGGCATTATTGAGCGACACCGCAGCCAGCGCACTGATAGTACGCAAGTCCTGATCGCTGAACTCCGCAAACGACGAGGTATCAAAACTGTCTATGGTCAGGGCGCCGATCAAGTTGTCATCCGCCAACAGCGGCAAGCCAATGCAGGCATGCACCTTAAGTTCATCCTCATGATTGGGGATCAGTCCGTCAAACGGATCAGGAAGTTCGCTATCGGCGGGAAACCTGACGATATCACCGGCTCGCGCTATGGCTTCGAGCCTCGGGTGTTCGCTAATCGTAAAACGTCGTCCCAGCACATCAGGCACCAGGCCATCGATAGCCAGAGGCGTGAATTGCTGTCCACGGAATGCCAACAATGCAGATGCATCGCAGTTCAACGTCTGACGAATAGTATTTAGAAGGCGCTGAAACCGGTCCTGGTTAGAAATGCTGGTCGTCATATCCAGGGCGATATGGGTAAAGTCACGCGTTGGCAACACCATGCCTACTCTCTCCGCTAATTATCAAGAACTCACAATGTCAATATGACACATAGATGTAATTATGACAATAAACCAAAAGTGTCATATTGACACACCCAAACGTAAAAACCTTTAAAATCAATAGCATAAAAGTTGGCACGTTTGTTGATATATGAGATTTGATACTACAACAACTATTCGAGTGATCAGATATGACTAAACAAAAGTTATCAATCATATCGCTTCTCATTGTGTGCTTGGCTTCATTTACAGTTTTGCTCAGCATCGGAAGCGACATTTACCGCGAGGCACCGCCCATTCCGGCCAAGGTTGTCAGCACAAGCGGTGAGGTTATTTTTACGGAAAATGATATTCAACGTGGCCAACTGGTATGGCGCTCTATGGGCGGACATCAGCTTGGTTCTATTTGGGGACACGGCTCATATGTCGCACCAGACTGGACAGCAGACTGGCTGCATCGTGAGGCAAATAACTGGCTGGAGCTGAAAGCGCGTGAAGACTTCAACAAGCCTTTCACCCAGCTGTCGAACAGTCAGCAGGCTGGACTGGAGCAAGAACTGCGTGATGACTTGCGTCCTAACAACTACAACGTAGAAACCGGTGTCATCACCATTTCTCAGCGCCGTTCTGACGCGATTTCTATGTTGCAGCATCACTACATTGGCCTGTTTGGCGATGATCCTGCCTATCAGCCACTGCGTGAAGACTACGCAATGAAAGAGGGTACGGTTTCAACGGCCGAGCGTCGCGAACAGCTAACGGCTTTCTTCTTCTGGAGCGCTTGGGCTGCTACCACAGAACGTGTCGGCCAAAACTACACCTACACCAATAACTGGCCTTATGATCCGGTTCTAGGCAATACGCCAACATCCAGCAATATTGTCTGGTCAATCTTAAGTGTGGTTGTTCTGATTGCCGGTGTTGGCGCCCTGGCCTGGTATCACGCGGCACTAAAACACGAACCGCTACCGACACCGCCGAAATACGATCCTCTGTTTGACGGCAAGCCGACTGCATCACAAAAAGCGGTAGGTAAGTACTTCTTTACTGCAGTAGGCCTATTCCTATTACAGGTTTTCCTTGGTGGTATTACCGCCCACTACGGTGTCGAAGGTCAGGACTTTTACGGCATTCCACTTTCAGAAATCCTACCCTACTCGGTTACCCGAACCTGGCATACCCAGCTAGCCGTCTTCTGGATCGCAACCGCATGGCTGGGAACCGGACTGTACATCGCACCGGCCTTATCGGGCCATGAACCTAAATTCCAGCGTCTGGGCGTCAATGTTCTCTGGATCGCACTGGTTGTTGTCGTACTCGGCTCGATGGCTGGTGAATGGCTTGCTGTTCAGCAGTACTTTGACCTCGATACCAGTTACTTGTTGGGCCATCAGGGTCAGGAATACATTGATCTCGGCCGCGTCTGGCAAGTATTGCTTCTGGTTGGTCTGTTGATCTGGCTGGCACTGGTAACCCGTGCAATTCGCCCGGCTCTTTCACAGCAAGGTGAAATGCGTGCAGTGATCTGGGTACTGTATGCCTCTTGTGTGGCTATCGGCCTGTTCTATGGTGCCGGTTTGTTCCAGGGCAAGCACACCAACCTGGCGATTGCAGAATACTGGCGCTGGTGGGTTGTACACCTGTGGGTAGAAGGCTTCTTCGAAACCTTTGCCACCTCTGTTATTGCCCTGATGTTTGTTCGCCTTGGCCTGGTACGTGCAGCAACAGCCAACAGTGCGGTACTGTTCGCCACAGTTGTCTTCCTAACTGGCGGCCTGATCGGTACCCTGCACCACCTGTACTTTACCGGTACACCAACATCAGTCATTGCCTGGGGTTCAATCTTCTCGGCACTGGAAGTCGTACCGCTGGCGCTTATCGGATTCGAGGCTGTTGAAAGCTATCGAATGCGCAATACCACGCCGTGGATGGCACGCTACAAGTGGGCAATCATGTTCTTTGTCGCAACGGCATTCTGGAACCTTGTCGGTGCCGGTGTACTTGGCTTTCTCATCAACCCACCTGTCGCGCTGTACTTTATTCAGGGCTTGAACACCACAGCTACCCATGCCCACGGTGCGTTTATGGGCGTCTACGGCATGCTAGGAATTGGCCTGATGTTGTTCTGCCTGCGTGGCCTGGCGGGTGATACCCGTGGCTGGGATGACAAATGGCTGAAATGGGCCTTCTGGTCACTGAACATTGGTCTGGCTGCCATGTTGGCTATGTCGCTGCTACCTGTGGGTCTGGTTCAGTTCTTCGCTGTTATCGAGAATGGTTACTGGTTTGCCCGCTCGCCGGAAGTACTTCACAGCCCGCTGGTCGAGACTTTGGTCTGGCTACGTATGCCGGGTGACATGCTATTCGGTGCCGGCGGTATCTTCCTGGGAATCTTCCTGGCCAAACTGATTGTTCAGGCTATCAAGTCAGGTAACAAGACAGAGGTACTAGCACGATGAGCAGACACATCCTATCCGGGCTTAAAGTCTTACTGGCTATTTCAGGGATTTACCTCGGCAGTGCCGTGCTGACCAGCCTGCCACAGCTGTTTGTTCAGCTGTCCGTTGAGATGGGATGGATAACTCCCGCTGTTCTGTAACCTCCACTCAGGCCGTCCGGTATCGACATGATATCAGGCGGTCTGAGCCGTTTTCTCCTGTGAGCATATTATGTATCTGACCATCAAATCTTTTCACCTGTTCACCGTGATACTCAGCATCAGTTTATTTGTTCTGCGTTTCGGCCTGCGCTGCCGCCACTCCCCCTTGGCAGATAACCGGGTACTAAAGGTTATCCCGCATATTAATGATTCCTTCTTACTTACCAGCGGCTTTGCCCTGATCAACCTCACCGGCTTTGTCCCGTTTACACCTGCCGCTCCCTGGTTATCAGTCAAACTCATGTGCGTGGTAGCGTACATCCTTTGTGGTGCGTTTGCCCTCAAGGCAAAAACCAACTGGCAGCGATGGGCTTTATTCACCGGCGCAATGGGCTGGTTGATGTTTATTGTCCACCTTGCCATTAGCAAATACTTCGCGCTCGACTCATTACCAGGCTATTCCCTGTTTCTATAACCCCCATACGGGCAAGAGCGTCAGTGCTCTTGTCGGGCACAATACGCCTTACCCTCAACAACTATATGCAGCAATCACCATTCCTTCGCAGAATCGAGAGGCTTTTTACGCCCACAATTATGAGCAAAAGCTCACGCAACGGATCATATGCTCACACGCAAAACATTCGACCCAAGCCATAAGAGCAAGTTTCAACCTGTGCCAATACGCAAAACAGTCTTTAAACATCATAAAAATGCGATCTAGGCACAATTTGATACCCTAAACAATTGACAATTTACAGCAAAAAGCTAATTATCATCACATCAATTGTTCTTTGATGATCCATATGTTCACAGACTGTGTTTTTGGTTTGAAACATTTGGGTTAATTACAGGTAAAACTACCTTTTCTGGCTACACTTTTAGCTAGCAATAAGACAAGCCCTAACACTTTGAAGGTCGAAAGATATGAGCACTAAACTGGAACAACTGCGCGCGCTAACAACTGTTGTTGCTGACACTGGCGACATTGAGGCTATCAGCAAGTATCAGCCTGAAGATGCGACTACCAACCCATCGCTGATCCTGAAAGCTGCACAGATCGCTGAGTATGCTCCTCTTATTGATGCGTCAATTGCTTACGCTAAAGCTCAGAGCGACGACAAAGAGCAGCAGGTTCAAGACACTTGCGACATGCTTGCAGTAAACATCGGTAAAGAAATCCTGAAAGTCGTTCCTGGCCGTATCTCTACCGAAGTTGACGCTCGTCTTTCTTACGACACCGAAGGCAGCATCGCTAAAGCTCGCCAGCTAATCAAAATGTACAACGATGCTGGTATCACTAACGACCGCATCCTTATCAAGCTAGCGTCTACTTGGGAAGGTATCCGTGCTGCTGAAGTACTGGAAAAAGAAGGCATCAACTGTAACCTGACTCTGCTATTCTCTTTCGCTCAGGCGCGTGCATGTGCAGAAGCTGGTGTTTACCTGATTTCTCCTTTCGTTGGCCGCATCATGGACTGGTACAAAGCGAAAGAAGGTCGTGACTTCGAAGCGCAGGAAGATCCAGGTGTTATCTCTGTAACTAACATCTACAACTACTACAAAGAACACGGCTACAATACTGTTGTTATGGGCGCAAGCTTCCGTAACACTGGTGAGATTCTAGAACTAGCCGGTTGTGACCGTCTGACTATCAGCCCACAGCTACTACAAGACCTGGAAGATGCAACAGGTGAAGTTGTTCAAAAGCTAGTTGCAACTACTGAGCTGAAAGAACGTCCTGCCGCTATGGGTCACGCTGAGTTCCTATGGGAGCACAACCAGGATGCAATGGCTGTTGAGAAACTGGCTGAAGGTATCCGTAACTTCGCCGTTGACCAGGGCAAGCTAGAAGCAATGATTGCTGAGCGCCTGTAAGCCTTAGACATATTCAAGAAAGCGGCCAACAAGCCGCTTTCTTCCTTTTTAACGTTTTTGATTCAAATAAATTCTATAGTGGAAACCAATATGGAACGTAAAGTGTTAGCAAATGCAATCCGTGCACTGAGCATGGACGGTGTACAGCAGGCAAACTCAGGCCACCCAGGCGCACCTATGGGTATGGCGGACATCGCTGAAGTACTGTGGCGCAGCCACATGAACCACAACCCACAAAACCCAGAGTGGGCTGATCGCGACCGTTTCATCCTGTCGAACGGCCACGGTTCAATGCTGATCTACTCTCTGCTTCACCTTACTGGCTACGATCTATCTATCGATGATCTGAAGAACTTCCGCCAGCTTCACTCTAAAACCCCTGGTCACCCAGAATACGGTTACGCACCAGGCGTTGAAACAACAACTGGTCCACTAGGCCAGGGCATCACCAACGCTGTTGGTATGGCGATCGCTGAAAAAGCAATGGCTGACCAGTTCAACCGCGACGGCCACGATATCGTTGACCACTACACCTACTCGTTCCTGGGTGACGGTTGTATGATGGAAGGTATCTCTCACGAAGCATGTTCTCTAGCCGGCACACTTGGCCTTGGCAAACTAGTTGCTTTCTGGGATGACAACGGTATCTCTATCGACGGTGAAGTTGAAGGTTGGTTCTCTGACGACACACCTAAGCGTTTCGAAGCATACGGCTGGCACGTAATTCCAGCAGTAGACGGTCACGATCCGGAAGCAATCAACGCGGCTATCGAAGCGGCGAAAGCGGAGACTGGCAAGCCGACTCTGATCTGCTGCAAAACTATCATCGGTTTCGGTTCTCCAAACAAAGCCGGTTCTCACGACTGTCACGGTGCTCCACTAGGTGCTGAAGAAATCGCTGCAGCTCGTGAATTCCTAGGCTGGAACCACGGTCCTTTCGAAATCCCTGCAGACGTTGCTGCTGAGTGGGATGCGAAAGAAGCGGGTGCCGCTAAAGAAGCAGCTTGGAACGCGAAGTTCGAAGCATACGCTGCTGCTCACCCTGAGCTGGCTGCAGAGTTCAAACGCCGTTCATCTGGCGAGCTTCCTGCACAGTGGGAAGAGCAAGCGAACGCAATCATTGCCGATCTTCAGGCAAACCCTGCGAACATTGCATCACGTAAAGCCTCTCAGAACGCACTGGAAGCATTTGGTAAACTGCTACCAGAATTCATGGGCGGCTCTGCTGACCTTGCGCCTTCTAACCTGACTATGTGGTCTGGTTCTAAGTCACTAGAAGCAAACGACTTCACTGGTAACTACATCCACTACGGTGTACGTGAATTCGGTATGACAGCTATCATGAACGGTATTGCCCTGCACGGTGGTTTCGTACCATACGGCGCAACATTCCTAATGTTCATGGAATACGCACGTAACGCAATGCGTATGGCTGCGCTGATGAAAGTTCAGAACATCCAGGTTTACACGCACGACTCAATCGGTCTGGGTGAAGATGGCCCTACACACCAGCCAGTAGAGCAAGTTGCTTCTCTGCGCCTAACACCGAACATGAGCACATGGCGCCCATGTGACCAGGTTGAGTCAGCCGTTGCCTGGAAATTCGCTATCGAGCGTAAAGACGGTCCAACATCACTGATTTTCTCTCGTCAAAACCTTGCACAGCAAGAGCGTACCGCAGCACAAGTTGCTGACATCGCTAAAGGTGGCTACATCCTGAAAGACTGTGAAGGCAAGCCAGAGCTAATCCTGATCGCAACAGGTTCTGAAGTAGAACTAGCAACTGAAGCCTACGCTCAGCTAACAGCTGAAGGCCGTAAGGTTCGCGTTGTTTCTATGCCTGCAACTGACCTGTTCGACAAGCAAGATGCAGCATACCGTGAAGCGGTACTGCCATCAGACGTAACTGCACGTATCGCTGTAGAAGCAGGTATCGCAGACTTCTGGTACAAGTACGTTGGCTTCGGCGGTCGTATCATCGGTATGACTACCTTCGGTGAATCTGCACCAGCAGGCGAGCTATTCAAGATGTTCGGCTTCACTGTTGAAAACGTTGTTGATACAGCAAAAGAACTACTAGGCTAAGCATTACTGCTTAACTGATATCAAAGCCAGGCTATCAAGCCTGGCTTTTTTTTATTCCAATATTTAAAGTGACTATTTATAAAATATTGGTTGCGCAAAACCATTATTTCCCCACCTGTTAATTTTCTATTTACACCTATAACAAAATTTATCATACAAATTTCAAAGCGTTGACAGCCCCTTTGTAAGCAATTTATCAATATGTGACTAAAGTCTTACTTTTTAAAGGGTTATTAGGGATACACCTATTAGAAAATGCGTCGTTATTTGATCGGGATCACGCGTTTTTGCGCAGATAAACAAGATGCATATGGCTCAGATCAATACCTGAAAATATTTTTATGCATCTGGTGTCAATGTAGAAAACATTTCTATATATCAAAGCTGTTGTGAAAAAATAAGGATTTTTTTCTCTTATATAAGGCGTATTCTCGCTATGAATTAAAACACAAGCACCAGGGAATAATTACTTCATTAATCCACTTTTATACTTTTTCGATTTTTGATTTCATTTTAACTCCACTCCGAATTATCGGATGTTCCCTCGTGCCAACTTTTTATATTGGACGTAATAGTAGGTCGAAAGATGACAAAACAAAAACTAGGACTCGCGAGTATAGTATTGCTCGGGTTTAACTCTATCATTGGCTCTGGAATATTTTTATTACCTAGCTCTTTATATCAATTAGCCGGTGATTGGTCTGTTGCCCTTATTCTTATTACTGCAGTCATTGTCGCTACCATCGCATTTTGCTTTGCTGAAGCATCAGGCTACTTTAGCCAAAATGGCGCAGCCTATGTTTATACCAAGGAAGCCTTTGGTCCTTTTGCCGGTTTTGAAGTCGGTTTTCTAAAATGGATGATGCAATGTATTGCTTGGGGCGTAATGGCCGTAGCACTTACTAATATTCTTGCTAATACATTTGGTTTCGAAGAGAATCAAATGCTACGTAACGGGATTATTATTAGTATCGTCGGCTCACTAACCATATTAAACCTTGCTGGTGTCGGCGCTGCGAAATTAGTTAATAATATCTCCACATTAGCGAAAATGGTGCCTTTGGTATTATTAATTGTTGGTGGTGTATGGTTTATTAATCCAGAATTCATCATGCCGACTATCTCTTCTGCACCAGCAGAAACGGCAGAGCATTCACTTTCATTTGAGACTCTAGGTTCAGCTTTGATCCTTTGTTTCTACGCTTTTACCGGATTTGAAACATTCGGCACTGCCGCAGAAGATATGGATAATCCAAAGCGCAACCTTCCTCTTGCCATTATTATCGTGATCCTTGCCGTAACAGTATTCTATGCTGCAGTTATGGCTGTCTCTGTCGGTATCCTAGGCCCTGATATCGCCAACTCTTCTGTACCATTAGCTGATGCCGCAAAAGTGGCGTTCGGTGATGCGGGTTTCTATATGATCACCATCGGCTCAATCATTTCGATTGCCGGTATTAATGTTGCCGCTTCGTTCCATATTCCACGTGCGTTACTACCACTAGCTGACGACAAAATGATCCCAGCCGTGTTTGGCCGTAAGAACGACAAAGGCATTCCTACCGTGGCGATTATTGCCTCAGGCTTGGTAACTATCCCTATTGCCCTTTCTGGCTCATTCACGACTCTGGCAATGCTGAGTGTCGTAACCCGATTTGCACAGTACATCCCTACCTGTATTGCTGTTCTCAAGTTCCGCCAACGCTTTAAAGATGACGAAAGCACTAAGAAAAACTTCCGAGTACCATTCGGCCCGATTGTCCCTGTGGCAGGTGTCTGTATCTGTCTCTGGCTGCTAGCCGACCAGAGCATGACCAAGATCCTTGTTGGTTTGGGTGCCATGGTACTGATTTCACCGCTTTACTTTATCGCTCGTAAACGTGCCGCAGAGCAACACGTAGAACCTGCAACTACCAAAGCGTAACCCACTCGTAAACTTGGCCAGAGCCCTGGGCTCTGGCTACTACCCGGACATAATAGATGATGAACACAATTGAAATTGTTAATGCATGGCATCAGGAAATTACCACATGGCGTCATACGCTGCACAGCATGCCAGAGGTAGGGTTTGAACTTCACAACACATCTCAATATGTCGCGAACAAACTTGAATCCTGGGGCATAAGAATCGATCGCAGCTTCGGCCAAACCGGTATTGTTGGCATCATTGACGGCACGTTGGGCGAGGGAAGAACCATCGCCTACCGCGCAGATATGGATGCCCTGCCGATGCAGGATCAAACAGGCCAGCTATATGCCTCCCAGAATCCGGGAATGGCCCACGCCTGCGGTCATGATGGTCATATGGCCATGCTACTGGCCACTGCCCGTTACTTTTCTGAAAATCGGGATTTCCGAGGCCGCATCATCTTCTTATTCCAACCAGCCGAAGAAATCGGTGCCGGTGCCAAGGCCATGATGGAAGACGGCCTGTTCGAGCAATACCCTTTTGACGAAGTGTACGGCTTCCATAACATGCCAAGGTTACCAGAAAATACTATCTCGCTGCGCTACGGCCCAATTACTGGCGCTGGTGAAAAGTTCCGCCTGATTGTAAGAGGCTGCAGCGGTCACTCCAGTGTTCCACATAAATGCATCAATCCAATCACTATCTCTGCCAAGATCATCACGGCATGGCAGTCCATTGTGTCAGAGTGCGTACCGTGCTCTGAAATGGGCGTGCTTGCCGTGACGAAAATCATGAGTGGTGAGGTGTTCAACTCTATACCTGAATCAGCCGAAGCCGGCGGTACAATTCGCTTCTACGAGCGTGAAGTCGGCAAGACGCTGCGCCGCAAAATGCAGCTGCTCGCCAGCTCAATTGCTGAAGCCTACGATGCGGAAGCAGAGGTACTGTTCGAAGTACTATGTCCGGCGACAGTGAATACCCCTGAACAAGTTGATTGCGTCATTGACGTTGCCAAACAAACCGTCGGGGCAGAAAACCTCAATACCAATGTCGAGCCCAGTCCGGGGGGCGAAGACATGGCATTTTTCAAGAAAGACGACAATATTGGTGCCTGCTTTTTTATGATTGGTTCAAAGGGCACCAACCTCCATACCTGCGATTTTGATTTTGATGACAGCATAATTCCTCTCGGAGTCACCATGCTGTGCCGAATCGCAAAACAACGCTTAGTGTAAAAAGGTTAATTATGAAAACAATGCTAAAAACATCCCTACTTTCCCTTGCTCTGGCAGTTGTACCAACATCAGCAGCCTTCGCCGATGTCATCGACTGGTCTAGCGACGAAGGGATCTCTCGCCTTGAACAATCTCACTTCAAGAAAGATTTCTTCAAGCTGGCGAACTTTTACGATGCACAGGATAATAAAGTCTACTGCGGTGTTGCCTCCACCAGCATCATAATGAACGCACTCCGCGTACGCCAGAACGTAACAGAAATCCCGCTGGATGAATCAACGATTGCACCAGAAGACCGGGCTTACTTCCCTCAAGGAGACTGGAGCCCGTTCTACGAACGCTATACTCAAAATACAGTTCTGGGTCATAGCGCGAAGACTCGACTACAAATCATGGGGCAGCCTGTCTCTGAAGGTGCTGGCCCAGATTACGGCTTACAGCTAGATCAAATGACGGATCTAGTGACATCTAACCACCTAAAAGTAAAAACAGTATTCGTCGATAATCTGGACAGCAAGGCGACGATGAAAGCCGAGCTGGTTCATGCCCTGGAAACCAGAGATCAGTATGTTGTCGTTAACTACTCACGTAAAACACTTAACCAGCCAGGATCGGGCCATTACTCACCAGTTGGTGCCTATGACAAAGCATCGGACTCTTTCCTGATCATGGATGTATCGAATGCCAAGGCAAATTGGGTCTGGGTCGACAGCGATCAACTATTTGACGCAATGGCAACGATGGATACAAAGCGCAATCGCGGTTACCTGCTGATCAGCGAAGGTCTTAAGGGCTAATTGCTAACCGCTCCGGCAGGCTCCCCCTCTGCCGGAGTTAACCTAGTACGTTACAACATTCACTAATAAATCGAGCTAATCCTCCACTTTCCCATAACTTGACTCTCCTACCGACATCGAAAGGAAAGCCACTCTAATTCGCATTTATGCGACTACCCTTTTCGCTGTAAAGGCCCTTACATATTGAAAGAACAAGGTTCTCAACTATGTTTATACGAATGTATTGCCACTTCGTATTAAAGGGTTGTCTATGAGATGTATATTAGTTTCATTGGTCGCTGTTAGTGTTACCGCAGGGGCACTCGCCTCAGAATCAAAACCGGCGACCCAGGCGACCATTGAGGCGAACCAAGCTTTATATAAAGCCTTACCATTTCAGGACAAGAAAGACTTTGAACGTGCGCAAAAAGGATTCATTGCCAAACAGGACGTAGTTACCATTAAAAATGACCAAGGGAATGTAGTCTGGGATCTTGAGGAATATAAAAAATACATCACTCAGGACGCCAAGAACCCCGATAGTGTCAATCCTAGTTTGTGGCGAAACGCACAACTCAATCTCATTAACGGGTTGTTTAAAGTCACTGACGGCATTTATCAGATCCGCGGTTATGACTTATCAAACATCACCTTTGTAGAAGGTAAGTCAGGCTGGATTGTATTCGACCCTCTTATTTCACAAGAAACAGCCCGCGCCGCCTTGGATTTTATCAATGCCGAACTGGGGGAGCGCCCTGTCACTGCTGTTATTTACAGCCATAGCCACATAGACCACTTCGGCGGCGTCCGTGGAATTGTCGATGAGGCTGATGTTGCCGCCGGCAAGGTTCAAATTATCGCCTCTCACGGTTTCACTGAGCACGCGGTATCAGAGAATGTCATTGCAGGTAATGCCATGGGACGACGCGCAATTTTCATGTATGGCGCGTTGCTTCCTCGTAACGAGCAAGGCGGTGTTAATGGCGGGCTTGGGCAAACCACTTCAACCGGCCTAGCGACGTTAGTAAAACCCACCCTGATCATCGAAAAAACGGGCGAAGAACATATTATCGACGGTGTGAAAATGGTGTTCCAGTATACGCCGGGCACCGAGGCGCCGACTGAAATCAACACATGGTTTCCAGAGAAAAAAGCGCTCTGGATGGCAGAGAACAGCACTAACACAATGCACAACATCTTAACTCTGCGCGGCGCACAAGTACGTGATGCATTAAAATGGTCTTATTATTTAAACGAAACTATCGAGCTGTGGGGCGATGAAGTCGCAGTAAAATTCCAGAGCCATCACTGGCCCATGTGGGGGCAGGAAGAGATAGTCAATTACTTCAAGCTTCAGCGTGATATGTACAAATATACGCATGACCAAACGGTTAGGCTGATGAATCAAGGCTACATTGGCTCTGAGATTTCCGAGATGATTCAGTTCCCGAAAGAGATCGAGCAAAACTGGAGTACCCGTGGTTACTACGGCACACTGCGCCATAATAGCCGTGCCGTTTATCAGCGCTATATGGGCTGGTACAGCGGTAACCCTTCGGATCTCAATAATCTCCCCCCAGCAGATGCCGCCGCTAAGTACGTGGAATATATGGGAGGCGAAGAATCTGCTATTGAGAAAGCTCAGAAGGACTTCGAAAGCGGAAACTATCGTTGGGTAGCCGAAGTGATGAAGCATGTGGTCTTTGCTAACCCGGAGAGCAAAAAAGGGAAAGCACTACTCGCAGACTCCTATGAGCAACTTGGTTATCAGGCGGAATCTGGCCCTTGGCGTTCTGTCTATTTACAGGGAGCCTATGAATTACGCAACGGCACCCCGTCAGCTGGGGGAACCAATACCGCCTCGCCAGATATTATCAAAAACATGCCCCCCGAAATGTTATTTGATTATTTGGCGGTAAGACTGCTTCCTGAAAAAGCAGCCGGTAAACAATATGCTATAAACATTGATTTTACTGACCTTGACGAGCAGTACACACTGTATATCGAGAATTCCGTTCTCAACCACACAACGAAATTAAGTGACAAGCCAAATGTCACTCTCACGTTGACCAAAGAATCCTTAGACAATATTCAGCTGGGTATCATCACACTGGAAAAAGCCATTTCCAGTGGAAAGATAAAATTGAAAGGTGATAAGGAAGCCTTCAAAGATTTTGTGGGGATGCTGGATAACTTCAACTTTTGGTTCAACATTGTTACTCCATAGGAGAAACAGATGAAGCCAATATTTTGGTTGATACTATTAAGTCTGGCCTCTCTGGGAGCAAATTTCTCTGTACAGGCTTGCTCTTATGACGGGCAGTTCAATAATCCCTTCACCGAGAGCTTTCCGGGCTCAATTGATGTGGCGATAGCAACACAAGAGGCGCTTGAGCACAGACACCTGGAGGCTATTGAAGAGCTGGAAGGGCAACGAGGATTAAGGCGTGCGAGCTGGTGGCTCAAATTAATGGTTAAACAACATAACAATGAGCTTGAGTCTGTTGCATATATATATCTGGTGGACAGCCATCTTTGGTCCAGGATGACATCAGATAGCAGTGTAGATATTCACTCATCTCCGACATCATTAAACCAAGCGTCTGTGTTGTTACTGAGTGAAGCTACCCTGAGTGCCCTTGTTCAGAACAAAGTCGATTTCAAGAGCGCGATTGCACTTGGCATCATGAAATTTTCTAGCTAGCAACAAGATTAAAAACAACTAAATTCAATGGCTAGAGAGTCCCCCCTCTAGCCATACGATTTTTAAATTATACGAACAAACCGACAATAGTGGCGTTCATCAAGTTAGCCAATGTTGCAGCAAGCAGTACTTTCATACCTATTTGGCCGATAACACCTGCTTTGGTCGGGATCATTTTACTCAGTGCACCACATACCATGGCGACAGAGCCGATGTTGGCAAAACCACAGAGTGCAATCGTCATAATGGCCGTTGAGCGCTCGGTCATGACGATCTTGCCCATATTGGCGAAGGCAACAAACTCATTCATAGCGATCTTTTGACCCAGGAAAGATCCGGCAATGGATGCCTCTTCCCATGGAATACCGATCAGCCAGGCAACAGGTGAGAATAAGGTGCCGAGGATCATATCAACCGACAACCCGGTGATATTGACCATTTCACCGATTGCGTTCAGGCCGCCGTTTAGCAGTGCCATAAGACCGATACAAGAGATGATCACCGCACCAACAATAGCGGCAATGCCTACCCCGGCAATCGCCCCTTTAGCAACCGCATCGATAAAACTGGTCGGTTTCTCGTCATCAGGTAACTCAGGCACCTCATCGATAGTAACTTCTGTTTCAGGAATGATCAGCTTGGCAAACATCAGGCCAGCAGGTGCAGACATGAAACACGCCATAATAAGGTAGTTAAGCTCAACCCCCATACCGGCAAGTCCCGCCAGAATAGAACCCGCAATGGATGACAAGCCGCCGACCATCACCGCAAAAATTTGCGAACGGGTCAGAACACGGTGATAAGGTTTCACCAGCAAAGGGGCTTCCGTTTGGCCTAAAACGATATTACCGGCAGCATTCATGGATTCCGCTCGTGAGGTACCCAGTACCTTTTGCAGCCCGCCGCCAATGATATAAACGAACCACTGCATAATACCAAGGTAATAAAGCAATGACGTCAACGAGGCGGTAAAGATAATTTGCGGTAATACCTGCAGCGCCCAGACAAAACCAATGCCATCAACACTGAAATTCACCAGGCTGCCAAAGGCAAACTGAATCCCCTCTGCGCCATAGCCAAAGACATTGCCAACCGCGTTAGATATAGACAGTAATACCCCGGCCCCCATCTCGGTCGCCAACACAAAGAAAGCCACCACCAGAATAATTGCAAACGCCCCGGCAACAGCACGCCAGCTAATGGCTTTACGGTTTTCAGAGAAAATAAACCCGATGCTCAGCAGCGTAATAATACCTAGTACAGACTGAATCATTGTTATTTCCCTACTAACGCGTTGACGGCATTCGTAACTTGCAGGGCATGCGCCTGCGCCAGATCGAGTGTCTTGGCTTTATCGCCGCCCTCATTGGGATCAGCATTCAGCTCGAACGTCACAATCGTATCGACAATATCCATTTCTGCGGCACGGAACGCATGCTCGAAGGCTTTCTGGTAGTTGCCAAACGGCATGAAGTTAAAACCACTCTCGCTATAGGAGTCCGCTGTTGCACCGGCGGTTATTGAGAAAACAAGTTTCTTGCCCTTCAGCTTGCTGCCGTAGGGACCAAAGGCAAAGCCATAGGTAAACACGTCATCAATCCACTTTTTCAGTACTGCGGGAAAAGTGCTCCAATACAAAGGAAACTGAACAACAATCACATCAGCCCTTAACAGCGCTGCCTGCTCTTCTTTAATATCACCCTGATACACAGCCAGATTGTGAATTAGCCAATCCGTAGCCTGCTGATAGTGCTTGTAAATAGCCGCGTTGGCTGTTGATGCCTGTAGGTCTGGATGTCCGTCGATAACGAGTACATTCATAGAGTGATTCCTATAATCAAATTAAGCCGGATTGGTTGTTATCATCTTCTGTCCGGCTTGTATTTATCCGCTCAATAGATGCTGATTATAAAATCTCCAGAAGCCGCAAAGAGAGGACATTTGTCCCTCCCCAATAGAGGCAGTTCATACAATTGATAATGGTATGGAAATTCTTGAAAACGATTGGAAGCTGGTGACTGCAGGGCTAAACCTATCTGGCAAACGACACATCGGCTCACAAAAAAACAGCAAATTCACCAAAGAGTTATGGTAATTCATGAGTTTAACTTCATAATAAGAGTACGTTTTTCTTACCCCGACCACTTTAAATAAGGTATGACTAATGACGTGGCAATTAAACGATCTCCTCCCTGTACTGTCTGAGCATGACGGCTGGGAAGTCAAAGAGCATGACCAAACACTTGTTATCCGCAATGAAGATAACATCGACGCATACCTTGCCGTTGCCGGCGAACAGATCCTGGTAGAGGTGTTACTGTTCCCGCACCAGCAGGTCAATAACATTCATGCTTTGAATGATCTAATCTTGCGTACCCACAAAATGTTCCCGCTCTCGACCATTGGTATCAATGAAATTGGCGGCGAAAGCTACTATGTCGCTTTTGGCTCACTTTCTTCTCAGTCAAAAGCCGAAAGTATCCTCATTGAAGTTGCTACCCTATTCCGCAATGTCGAAGCCTTCATCGAGCTGTATCAGGATCACCTAACGGAGAGCACATCATGAGTGTATGGAAGAAACTATTTACTGCCATTAAAGGCGGAGCCAACGAAGCGGCAGAAACTATTGCAGACAATCAGGCACTGCGCATTCTCGATCAGGAAATCCGCGAAGCAAAGCAGGAGCTGCGCCGCTCTGACGAAGCCCTTGTCAGCATTGTCGCCAAACGCAAACTGTCTCAGCAGAAAGTCGGTGCTATCAATAACGGTATCGAAGAATACGAAGGCCACGCGCGTGCCGCCATGGACAAAGGCCAGCAGGAGCTAGCCCTGGAGTGCGCCCAGAAAGTTGCCGCTCTGCGCAATGAGCAAGATACCGAGCAGGTGTATCTGGATCAGTTTGTCGCATCAGAAACAAGCATGCGTACCAACATTGCACAAGCCAAAGACAAGCTGCGCCAGCTAGAGCAGCAGGTTGATGTGGTCAAGGCTAACGAGGCGGTGCAAAAAGCGCAGTCTGCCGTATCAGCTACTAATGTCGGTGCCAATGCCAAAATGCATACGGCCGTTGAGTCACTTGAGCGCATCAAGCAACGCCAGGCTGAAAAGTCGGCCCAGCTAGAAGCTGCAGCAGAAATGGCAGAAGAGCAATCAGGCAGCAGCCTTGATAAGAAACTGGCCGATGCCGGCATTACCTCTGGCGGCAAAACATCGGCTGAAGACGAACTGGCTCGTATTTTAGGTAAGTAAGGCTGTTACTTTGGTTTTATTACTGACACACAGTTCGCACTCAGGCAAGCGGAGGTAATCATGTCGTTATGGATTCTCTTTCAGCGGTGGGCGGTACGAAACCTCACCCAACTGAACGGACGAAACCTACTGGTTACCCTGCTTAGCTACAGTGCAATTAGCTGGATACTGTTACGGATTGCCGGTGAACACGATCTTACCCGGTCGTTTACCGACTTTATCTATTACCTCTTCGTCACCGCCTCAACCGTCGGCTACGGTGATATGTCGCCGACCACGACGATAGGCAAATGGGTCGCCTCGCTGTTTGTGATCCCCGGAGGGCTCGGGTTATTTGCCTTATGCGTCGGGCGTGTTGCCAGCGTTTTTATTTACTATTGGAAAAGTGGCCTGCTGGGAAAACGGAGTCTCAAAGTGAACAACCATATCTTAGTGCTGGGCTGGAACGAGCAGCGCACGCTTCACCTGATCAAAATGCTGCAGCATGAAGAAAAAGGCAATCGCCCGATTGTGCTGTGCGTTCGCCCTGAAATTGAAAACCCGCTTCCGGGCGAGGTCGAGTTTGTCCGCGTTACCAGCTTTACTGACAACGAAGGTATGCAGCGAGCAGGAATCGAAGATGCCAGCTGTATTCTAATCGACAACCCGGAAGACGATATTACGCTGTCGGCAGCGCTGTTCTGTGCCAGTAAAAACCCCAATGCCCATCTGCTGGCCTATTTTAACGACGAGGCCCTCAGCAAGTTGCTAAAGCAGCATTGCCCCAATGCCGAATGTATTCCCTCGGTAGCGGTGGAAATGCTGGCAAAAGCAGCGGTAGACCCCGGTTCCAGCGAGCTTCACCATGAACTGCTCAGCACGACTCAGGGAATGACGCAATATTCCGTTACCTACCCTGAAAACGCGGCGAAGACAACGATCGAGGCATTGTTCGCGACCTTTAAGCATCAATACGAAGCCACATTGATTGCGATTGATAGCGGCGACGGTGTCGAACTCAACCCTTCGCTGCAACGTGAAGTTCTGCCCGGAAGCAAGCTGTTTTATATCTCGGACGAGCGTGTCGATGATTTTCAGTGGTAGCACCAATGGTTAACTACCGAAATTAGCATTTAGCCTTTGAGCAGGCGGAAGTTAGTGCTCAGGAGTCATTATGTTTGATTGGTTTAAAAAGAAAAAAACACCGGAAAAACCACGTCCCCAGGCCCCGGAAATCATGGGGCTGAGGCTGGGCGGAGCCTTTGAGTTAGATGACTTGAAGCTGCGCCTCATCGAGCCGGATCTGGTTATCGAAGGTGCCGCACGCACCCAGCTGATTAAAGCGGTGGGCGAAGTTGAACTGGATGAACAAACTCGGATATTACGATACTACACCGATGATGACGGGTTTATCCAGGTTCTCACTCACGGGCCCGGTGAGGCCGACGTCAGCGAGGTCAAACTCTACTATTTCTACGACACCAAGCCGGTCGATACCGAATCAGAATGGAACCACCTGCTGGATAACCAGCTGGTGCAACCAAGCTGGGAGCTCGAAGGGCATACGTTTGAAAAGGTATGGGAAAACAGTCGACCTGTGGTGATGACTGAAAAAACCTGGATCGAGAGTGGTGCCATCAGCGAAACCGATCAATTTGTGATGATTTATGAGCGTGATATCGGCAATGATATTTTTGAATCTGTCTTTGTCGCCGCAGAAGAAAAAATCATCCACAACCGCGCCGAACGCAGTCTGGCTATCAGTACCGGCATCAACCTGACACCGACTGACTTCAAGCTCATTGGCTAGTCAGCCTTATTAACACTTAGGATTTCAAATGGAAGTTTTAACAGATTCACTGGCAGGCCTTGGCGCCTTTTTGCTCTACTTCTCGCTATCTCTTGCTTTCTTGATGCTGTTTAAGGTGATCTATGTTCGCTTTACACCGCATGACGAGTGGAAGCTAGTAAAAGACGGCCAGAATATTGCCGCCGCCATCGGCCTATCCGGTTCTATTCTTGGTTACTGCCTGGCGATTGCCGGCGCGGCAAGTAACTCCGTCAACCTCATCGACTTTGCGATTTGGGGTATTGTGGCGCTGCTTGCGCAGTTAGTCGCCTTCTATATTGTCCGCTTTGGCTTTATGCCCAAAATCGTTGAACGTATCGAAGCAGGGGAAATCCCGGCCGGTATCATGATGGCCGCAACCTCAGTATCAGTTGGCTTGCTCAATGCTGCCTGCATGACTTACTAGGAGCGTCCATCATGAAACGAAGTAAGCAGGTCGTACTCGCAAGCATGCGCAAGAACTGGCGGACCTTCTCGGTGAAGCCGGTATCTGTCGCTTTTGCTGGTGCTGTTCTTTCCGGCTGTAGCGATAACGGCAGTGAGGCCATTATCTACCATACGCTGGATGACTGCATTGACGACAACCCCAACTATAGTCAGGAATGTCGTGCAGCCTATCAAGATGCACTAGAAGAAGCGGAACGCACAGCCCCTAAATACCGTTCGGAATATGACTGTACCGCCGAGTTTGGCATGAATGCATGTATGCAGGCACCCAGCAATAACTGGTACATGCCAGCAATGGCAGGTTTTATGTTTGGCCGTATGATGGACAGAGACCGCGGCTATTATTCTCAGCCGATGTTCCGCTCCTATTATCCGGGCAGCGTCTTCTATGATCGCTGGACCACCGCAGACGGCTACGATTATGGCCGCAGCAGCTATAAAAAAAGCAAGATCCGGGTGACAAAAGACCAGATGAAGCCTAAACTAACTGTCAGCCGGACTATTTCTCGCGGCGGCTTTGGTTCGACCGTATCGGCAAAATCTAGCTGGAGCAAATCATCCAGCGGCAGCAAGAGCTGGGGCGGCTAACCCGCCTTATTGGCACAATTGGCCAACTCAACATTCCGTCGAGCTGGCCAACCTCTTCCTGATTTCTCGTTTCATCCTATCGTCAGTTACTCTGCAAACGGATCGCTAAACATAGGATTGGAGAGAAAAGTCTCGTCGGTCAGGGTATGCAGGAAAGCCACCAGCGCTTCTTTCTCCTCCTGGTCCAAATTCATCCTCACTGGTGCTCCCGTCGGGCTACCATTACGTCTCAGGTCTGGGCTGAGGTTCGGATGCGGCTGTACCCCGCTATTATAAAACTCAACCACTTCCATCAGCGTACTAAACCGACCATCGTGCATGAAAGGGGCACCAACCGCAATGTTTCTCAGTGACGGGGATTTGAAAAAGCCCCCACCGGCACCCGGATCACCGCTGGTATCTGCATCCAAGCCGTTGATATGGCTGCGATCCATCGTATGTGCAGAGGTTTGGTGGCATTCAATACACCCCAGCGAGGCCTGCCTGCCGACAGGAAATCCCGAGAACAGTTTATGACCCAACATCTCCTGCTCAGTGAAGACGGCTTCAAAGTCCGGATCATTCCACTCTCCGGCGGAAAACGCCTGATCATACTTAGACTGATAGGAAACCATCGCCCGGATAAACTGCGCCATTGCCTCAGAGATACGCTGGCTGGTGATCGCCTCGTCACCGAAAGCCGCGGTGAACAATTCCGCGTAAAAACTGGTTTCTGCCAGCTTCACTTCCAAATCAAACAGGTTCATGCCCATTTCAACCGGATCCTGAATCGGCATCAACACCTGCTCTTCCAACGTGGCCGCCCGCTCGTCCCAGAAGAAACTCCTCGGCTCATAATAGGTTGCATTAGTCAGGCTCATCGAATGGCGCCCGGTTTTTCCGCCGTCAAATCCGGTACTGAACTGAGCAGGATCGGTAAAGCCGTGCTGTTGGATATGGCAGGATGCACAGGAAATAGTGCTATTGACCGAAAGCCTGACATCATAGAACAAGACCCGCCCCAGCTTAGCTCCCGCATTGTTCACCGGGTTGGAAAACGGTGTATTATCCTGAGATCTGACATTGCCAAACGGCGATGTGGTCGCCGTGTAATAGCGCGGCCTGGCTTCCAGGTAACGCACATAGTCATGTTCAGCGGTTAAATCGGGTAACGGCAAGCCGTCAATATCCGTTCGCGGCGCAGGCTCCTCTTCTGGCGGTGGATCTGGCGGCACAGGAACCGGCTCTTCCCCTACAGGTGCCCCCCCGGCACCTTCATTACCCTCGCTTGAAGCGACACTGGCACCACCTGCAAAACTGTCGTCGCTGGAATTATCGCGGCATGAAACCACCGTCGTCAGAGCGACGGCCAATAGAATACACACAGAAGTATTCATGATAAACACTCCAACCTAGCCTATATTATTTTGTTATTATGTGTGGAAAATTAGACTTTCAGCCTATTCCCCTATTTCACATCACAATAGCAGTTGGTTGGATTTCTCGAATCTGACTAATGAGAAGCAGAGTGTATATTCAGTTACCAAGATCGCCGATATAAAGAAAAAGCCATCCGTCTAAACGAATGGCTTTTGGTTTATCTCTCGGGTTATCAACTATCCCTGCTGATGGCTTTCCATCAAAGTAACCTCTTCTGTCTCCACCTCTTGTGGCTCGTTTTCAGCACTTTGCTCAAGCTTATGCATCGCCTGAATTTCCATCACATTAAGGTGTGAGTAATCAGCCCGCATATAGCCGACGGTCTTATACAGCATATAAGAGGTCAGCAGCAGTATTGGCAATGCAAAGATCAGAATCGCCGACTGCATTGACTGCACCGGTGCATTAACCGTAATAAAGATTGTCGGTAGCGCGATAATAATCAGACACCAGAATATTTTCAGGTAGGTAGACGGATTGTTCTTCTCATCCAGTTTTTTCTGAGTATTACAAGCGACGGTAAATACAGAACCATCCAGGGTTGTCACCAGTAGCAGGAAGGTTGAAATAATGAATACCACCAGAATAACCGATGACAACGGTAGCGTATCCAGCGCCTTAACAATCGCTTCACTGGCTTGGCCATCAGAGACCATTTTGCTGATCTCAACCTTGCCGTCTAACTGGGTTTTCATCATGAAAGAGCCGACAATCGAGAACAGTGCTGCAATTCCTGCGGTACCGCCACCTATCATGCACACTACCACTTCACGAATTGTACGGCCTTTCGATACCTTGGTAACAAACACACACATTAATGGGATGAAAATCATCCAGTATGCCCAGAAGTATGCTGTCCAAGACTGAGGGAATTTCGCCTGATTAATAGCATCAGTGTACAAGCTCATCTTAATAAAGTTCTGAGCCCAAATTGCAATTGAAGAGCTGGTATTTTCCAGAATAAACTGAGTCGGACCAAATATTAAAATATACAGAGCAAGTGCTACGACAAAATAAGTACCGTTATTACTGATTTTCTGCATGCCTTTTTCAATACCAAAGAATGAACTGGCAATTAGTAATGCAGCAACAATAACAAGCATAGATAATTTAAGAACTAAACTGTCTTCAACACCAAGTAATAAAGAAACCGCTGCAGAAATAATTGGCACACCAAGAGACAAAACTATAATCAAACCAAAAATAAGTGCAATTGGATACATGACATCAATAACGCGACCGACAATTTTCGCTGTCGCCTTATTTTTAATCATCGACATCACAACATCGCTAATTTTCAGTGAACGGTTTTTTCGGATATAGAAGGAGTACATCACAGGGATAGCGGTAATGGCATAGATGGCCCAGGCTATAATCCCCCAGTGGTGAAGGCTGTAAGTAACTGCCCACTCAGCAGCTGTAACCGAACCTGCCTCGATAGCGAATGGCGGCGTCTTAATATAATAAGACCACTCAAGAAATGCCCAATAAACCGTACCAGAACCAACACCGGCAAGAGCCATCATGGCGATATAGGAAAAGGTCGAGAATTCAGGTTTCTCATTTCCCATTCGGATATGCCCGTATTTACTAAATACGAAAAAGGCAGCGAGAATAACAAGGCCGAATGCATACCAAAGAATTGGAGTACCAAAGTTATATGCAATCAGTGTAAATATATCACCGGCAATCTTGATTGCCTTATCAGGATTGGTTAAAAAGAATATTGAAATAATAGATACAATAACTAATGAGGTAATGATGCTAAACCTGTCAAAGTTACTTCTTCCCGTCGTACTTTTCATCACGTTTTGTCCCATTTATTAGTAAACCACTTCCACATCATCACGGTGGATATATGGAAGTGGAATTTCCATTGCTAACGTAAGGTATTGTTATAATTATTCGAAAATATAATGAGCTACCGAACTTTCCCGAACAGCATCCCAATCCATTTCCACACCCAACCCATTACCTTCCGGCGCATGGACATAGCCATCCTTGTCGGTGCGGATCTGCGTCTTGGATGCCAGCTCGAAGCTTTCATACGGATAAAACTGCTCAAAAAACTTACAGTTATGGTGAGCCAATGCCACGTGCAAATTAGCAGCCTGGGTGATGGTGTATCCCATGCTTTGGATCTCAAGGTTCTTCGAGTGACCTTCCGCAATAGCAAAACACTTGTTCAACGGAGTGATACCGCCACAAACAGTAGCATCCTGGCGAACATCTGACCAGAAGCCGTTGCCCAAGGCGTAGGTGACTTCCTGTAAAGTGAGCAGGCAGTTGCCGTGGCTGGAGATTTCCAGATCCGTTTTATCAACCAGACGCTGGTAAGTCTTATAGTCATAATCGGAAACCGGGGCTTCCAGCCATTCCCAGTCATAGCTTTCCATCAACTTGGCCATTTTCATCGCCTCAGCAGGCGTGTAGAAGGTGGCAGTATCCAGCATGAAACGGACACCAGTGTGACCATAACGTTCCTGAATAGCATTGACCAGCTTGACGTCTTTCTCATAGACACAGTAGCAATGCAGCTTGATCGCGGTAAAGCCGTGTTCTATACAGTCATCAACATATGGGAAGTAGTCTTCAACGGTATCGAACATTGGCGTCGACGCGTAAGAGAGCATCTTGTGACGGGCACCGCCGAGCAGCATGTACAGTGGCATACCTGCTTTTTTCGCCTTGATATCCCAAGCAGCAATATCTATCGGAGATTTTGCCGGTAGTCCCCCCCATGAGCAACGCGCCTGCAGCCAGGAATAGAGTTCTTCGGTCATCAGCGGATTTTTGCCGATTAAGCCAGGAACGATAGTACGCATGGCTTCGATAATGCAACGGTCAAAGTCATTTTCGGTGTAGCTGATCGTTGCACCTACCCCTTCGGTACCGTCGTTACAGATGATGCGAACAATATTGTTGGTGTAGAGCAGTGGCTCCTGGTTGTCAGCCCAAGGAATCGGCGGAGCGTCACGGTCAGCAACAGCGTACAGTTCAACTCGTTTGATCACGGTATCTTTCATGATGTTCTCCTTACAGGGCACTACCATTTTCGATCATAGTAGAGCGGATATCCTCGCCTTTCAGGTCTCGGATTCGTTTATTTTCGTTAATCGCTTTGACAGCAGCAATGCCAGCTGCATGTCCGTATTCAAAACACTGTGCCGTTACACGGGCAGACGCCAGCGCTTCATGCTCGGCACTCAGGCAGCGTCCGGCAACAATGATGTTTTCACCGACAACCGGTACCAGGGTGCTGAACGGCACATCGTAGTAATCATCAATCAGCCAGTGCAGTTTCGGCTTGTCACCGGAGTGCAGCTCAATTGGCCAAGGCGTACGGCAGATACCGTCTTTACGCTTGCGGCAATTCACCACATCGTCATTGCTGAGGGTTTCGACACCGACAATAGAGCGAGTCTGGCGAATACCCACCTCAACCCCGGTATCAACCACATACGCATCCTCGCAACCCGGCACATAGTTGTTCAGGAACTTGGCGTAGTCACGAACCTGACGGCGGCCGAACACCTCGGCTTCAGTGAAGTCTTTCGGATCAATAACATTCAGCATCCGACCATCCTGACCCGCCAGGCGCGTTGCATTTACCATCAGCTCACCGGGGCGAGTCGTCGGGAAAATCCAGATTTTGTGGCGAGGTAGGTCATAATCGCCTTGCTGGTTGGCAGCCAGAATATTTTCTGTCACTTTCGGCGGACAGATCGTGTCATCACCGTAGTAGTCCAGGTATTTGTCCATATCGACACCGGCGATACGGAAGAACATAGTCGGGTTTTGAATACGTCCGTTGTCACCAAAGAAATAATCCATTCCCGCCCGGGCAATCAAGGCCGCGTCACCAGAAGCATCAACAATCATCTTCGACAGAATCACGCTTTGGCCGGCATTTGACTCGATAACCACCCCCTTAAAGGCATCGCCATCCATAATCACGCCAGTCACCGCGGTATGGAATAGAGTATTCACACCGGCTTGTTCCAGAAAATCATCCGCCACTTCACGCCACAACAGTGGATCGTGCGTCACGGTGTAGGTTTTGCCATAACGCTGAGGGCCGGTTACGCCACCTTTGTCTGCCAACGCCTGACGGAAACGTTCAGTAAAACCAAATACCACCTGCTCAGGCTGTGCGTCAGGATCATCACTTGCCATGTACATACCGCAGATAGTACCCGATAGCCCGGCCACCGCCGCGCCACCACAGAAGCCGTACTTTTCAATCAGCCAAGTGTTCTTGCCCATGCGTCCGGCAGTTTCCGCTGCTGCCACACCAGCCGCACCACCACCAATAACCAGGACATCAACTTCAGCCAACACCGGCAGATCCGGCACAGCCTCAAAGCGGCGAACAATTTTCCAATCTTTCATTACTACCTCACTAATAGATAACTGATAGTCATCTGATATATCAGTTGTGTGTTTTGAATATATTCCTGATCTTTGTGTGATACAATGGCAATTGTCCTGATCGTGAGATCGCTCACTAAAATATTGCCTAAGGGAATAACAAAAAAGATGACTATGGGTTCAACCAATAAGACAGAGGTTGCATACAACCAGTTAGAGCGCATGATTATTTTTCGTGAGCTGGAACCGGGAAGTATGGTCAGTGAAAAGCAACTCGCAGAAAGCCTGGGCCTTGGCAGAACGCCGGTCAGGGAAGCACTTCAACGGTTATCTTATGAAAGGATGGCCGAGATCCATCCACGCCGCGGGATCCAGATCCCGATCATCTCAGTAGAGTCTCAACTGAAAATTCTCGAAGTTCGCCGGGATATCGAAGCACTTTGTGTCAGCTATGCGGCATCACGCGCGACGATGCAGGAAAAGCAGCAAATGCTCGAACTGGCGTCGAGCCTGGAAGAGTGTGCAAAGAATGAAGATGACCTGGAGTATGCTGGCCTGCTGAAACAAATCCATACCCTACTGGTAAAAGCGGCAAGCAATGAATATCTACAGCTTGCGATGGCGCCGCTGCAGGGATTGTCTCGCCGTTTCTGGTTTGCTTACAAAAATGATACGTCGGATTTGACAGAAGCATCCTCATTACATGCTTCCGTATTAAGGGCCGTCAGCCACACCGATGCAGAAGAAGCCGTTGCTGCCTCACATCGGCTGAACGACTATCTAACCGATATGGCCTACCGCAGTATTACCGCGAGAAAATAAAAGCCATTGTCAGGCTAGACTTTCATGTTCAGCAGTGTCCCAGTCATTTCATCAGCCCGGCGGATCACATTGGCACCCGCCTGGTTGTATGTCTGAGCCTGAATGAGATCGATACTGGCATCGATGGGGTTATTGATGCTAGTTGGGGCAGCTCCTTTCACCTCTGAGGCTTGCTCTACTGAACTCTGTGCGCCCAAGCTTGATTGCTGAATATCTTTCGCTGCCGTTGTTGCCATGCCTTGCGCCTGATTGAGCATGTTCACACCGGTGTAATGCGCAGAAATCGTCATATAAAGAAAGCCTGTCAAAGTCAGAAGGTTAAAGAAATCTCATGATGGGCCAGATCAGCCAGACTGTCAATCAGGCTAGATTGCAAACAAAAAACAAAGCCCAACCATAACTGATCGGGCAAAATTATGTGTATCTGAAAGAATAGATACAATTAGCGAGTTTACTCACTAATTATAGTCGCTGATATCCAGAGCCTAGCGTGTATATTTCCGGCCACTGCCGCATCGTAGGCAATTGCCGTATCAGCCGCCGAGACACCACCTGTGGGCCTGTTCAAAGATCCCGTTTGGATTTGCCTTTCTTTCTCATCGCCATCAGTGCCCAGAACAGTACGCCTGTTACCGCTACAGACGCGATACCCAGTCCAAACAACACCTCGTCACCATGGCCGACGCTTCTGAAAACCCGGTATAGCAACAAAGAGCAAATAAAGTACGCGGCGATTAGTCCGAAGAGCTTAAAAAACTGTAATTCTTGAATTTTCTTCAGCACAGTTTCTCTCCTGCTGTTGTCTGTCAGGATGAGGCAGCGGCCGCCAAGAACCAACCGCGACTCTCCTGCTTTCCGACTTACAAGATCAGTATGATCCATATTCTTAGAACATTGCCTTCTCCGGGCTAGACTTCTTGCTATCACCAAGCGCTATAGTGCGAGTGGTTCCCACTTCCTTCACAAAGCAATCATCATGGCTGATGAGGATCAAACTGCCCCGATAGGTAGCGAGTGCCTGTGCGAGTATCTGTTTGGAGTCCAGATCAAGATGATTGTCAGGCTCGTCAAGCAACAGTAGAGTTTCCCCTTTCTGGTGACTGACCACCAGCATCGCGACCTTCATCCTCTCGCCGCCGCTAAGTGCAGCCACTGGCAAATCTACCCGCTCACGGCGAAAGCCGACCCCGGCCGCCATCGTTCTCAGCTCCGTATTCGAATAGACCGGACAAAGCCGCTGTAAATTTTCGAGTACGGTTTGCTGCTCATTCAGTAAACTAAAATGCTGATCCAGATAACAGATCTGTGCAGTGCAATTTATTTGGCCGGCTACAGGCGTTAGCTCACTAGTAATAGTTTTCAGCAAAGTCGATTTGCCACAGCCATTACTGCCTGTCAGATGAAGCCTGTCGCCATACTGCAGAAAAAGGTTAATCGCACTGCCCTCTCCGTAGCGAAGCTTCACGGCAATCAGTGCCAGTACAGAAGAAGCTCGCCGCTCTGATTGGTTAATCACAAGCTGCTGAGGCTTTACTTGCTCAAACTGGGCTTTTAGTTCAGAAGCTGTCTGTTCCGCTTGTGCCAACTGATTGGCAAACTGTACCTTACGGGCTGAAGCTGAGAGCTGCGCCGATTGCCGCATCCCATCAAGCAATAGCTTTGACTGGCTGCCGGATTGTCGTAATTTGTTTCCCTGTGCAGCACGCTGTTGAGCTTTTTCCATATTTCGCTGATACTGCTTACGAATTTGCAGCACCTGCTTTTCAGCGTTGACCACAGAGCGCTCGATTGCTGCATGTTGCAGTTCTTTTTGACGGGTGTAGGAAGTATAGCTCCCCCCATAATGTCGAATTCCCTCTACAGTTAGCTCTATGATCTCATCGACATGTTCAAGCAGCAGCCGATCATGGCTGATCAGCAAGATCCCGCCATCAAACGCACGCATCTGTTCAACAAGCCATTGCCGACCAGCACGATCAAGATGGTTGGAGGGTTCATCAAGGATCAAATAATCATAGTCGGCACCAAAGAGCTGCCATAGCATCAACCGGGTTAGCTCCCCGCCGCTAAGTCCACAACATGGCTTGAAAGGCTCGGGGGGCAAACCCATCTTTTGAAGCTGGAGGCAAAGTGCGTCCCCGGCTCCCCAGTCATCGCCAACCAAATCGAAATCAGCTTGATCACAACTGCCAAGTTCGATTCTCCCCAGCGCTTTCAGCTTGGCTGACATACGGAGAAAATCAGCAATTGTGCCGAGTTCCCGGCGCTCTTGCTTCCGGGTTATCTGCGATAAATAGCCGACCTTTGCATTACAGACCACCTTACCGCTTTCCGGTATGCGATCACCGACTAGCACACTGGCTAGCACAGACTTACCGACACCATTGCGCCCGACCAGCCCGGTAAGCTGATATCCCAAAGAAAAACTAATATTACTGAACAATGACTCGCCGTTATCATGACTAACCGCGAGTGACTGCGCCAACACTGACGAATGATGTAAGGTCATAAAACCTCCTGAAGCAATTCAGGGGCAATGGGTAACTGTCCTGGTGCGATCCTTGTACGAATCGAAATGACATTTGAGTAAGGCTGATTACCGGCAGCTGCCACCAGCCCGAAGCAGGAGGCCACACAATTAACTGGCAATAGCAGAGACGAAGTTACGCCCACTAACCCTGAGGATCCAAAAAAAGAATAAAAGGATGTCAGGTGTTAGTTGTTCATCGTGGCGTAGACTCCTTATGAAATGATGGCGCTATTCTATACAGGCTCTATGGCCGTTTTCAATCTATGAATTTCCTGGCAGCAGAAAATTAAGGCCAAATCACACTCTGTAACAGCGCGCCCTTATCCTGATTGCGATAACTACTATTCCAAAATACAGTTATAGCCAAAACAGTAAATGGAAATACCGTATGTCGCATCAGGAAAATATGCATCTTGCCCTCATCGAGGATGATGACATCGTTCGACAGGCCACCAGCCAGTGGCTGCAGCTCGCGGGATATCAGGTACTGGAGTTCGCCAACGGCCAGTCAGCGCTAGACAAGATCCCCGAACAGTTTCCGGGGATCATCATCAGTGATGTCCGGCTGCCTGATATCGACGGTATGGCGCTGCTTCCCCAGCTCCTGAGTCATAATCCATCTATACCGGTGATCCTGATCACCGGCCATGGCGACGTCGATATGGCAGTTAAAGCCTTGCATAAAGGGGCGTTCGACTTTGTCGAAAAACCTTTCAATCCAGAGCGGCTGCTTGAGACCGTCGCCAGGGCACAGGAAAGAAGAAAAACGCAAGTTAACTCCGACGAGAGGGAGCGCTATCTCGAACAGGCTGAAGGACTGGAAAGGATCCTGATTGGCCGCAGCGGTGCAATGGTTAACCTGCGCCAGCAGCTACTCAAAATTGCTTCTATAGATACCAATGTCATCATTTATGGTGAAACCGGCTGCGGCAAAGAACTGGTTGCCCATTGCCTGCACCAGGTAAGCCAGCGCAACAAACATGAGTTTGTACCACTGAACTGCGCAGCAATTCCGGAGAACCTGTTTGAAAGTGAGCTGTTCGGCCATGAAGCCGGATCGTTCACCGGGGCCATCAAACGTCGGATCGGCAAACTGGAATTTGCCGACAAGGGCACCTTGTTCCTCGATGAAGTAGAGAGTATGCCGCCGGGTATGCAGGTTAAAGTATTGCGTTCCCTGCAGGAAAACACCATTGAGCGCGTTGGCGGCAACACGGCAATCAAAACCGATCTCCGTGTGGTGGCTGCGGCGAAGGAAGATCTGCAGCTTCATCCGGAATTCAGGCAGGATTTGTTTTATCGCCTCAATGTGGCACAACTTTATTTGCCTCCTCTTTCAGAGCGTGGCGATGATATTTTGCTGCTGTTCGAACACTATACCCAGCAAGTACACAGCGGCACCCGCAAAGCGAGTCCAAGTGATCAACAAGCGCTGCTCAGCTATCCCTGGCCTGGTAACGTCCGCGAGCTAAAGAATGTCGCCACCCGCTTTGCCCTTGATAACTCACTGACTGTCGGTGAAATTCTGGCAGCCCGCCCGAACCTCACTACAGAACCATCCAGCGCCTCCCTACCATTGGCTATTCAGGTCCAGAACTTTGAACGCAAAGTCCTGCATGAAACGCTGCAGCGCCATAACGGCAGCATCATAGATACCATGGAGGAGCTCGACCTGCCACGTCGGACTCTCAATCAGAAGATGCAGAAATACGGACTCTACCGAAGCGATTACACCGAATAACCTTGCATAGCCTGCAAAGACATATCGCTGGTAGCCAATACTAAAAAAGCGACCCGGAGGTCGCTTTTTCTTACGGTGTCAATCTTAGATGAAAGCCAGTATCGGCGAGATGCAAAGCAGGATGCCGGTAACAATAATCATATTGGTCGCCATCCCTTTATATTTGGCCAAGTGTGGTACCTTGTGTACCAGATAAGCAGGGATCAAACAGCCAACCAAGCCAAATACCGGACTACAGATTGAAGTGAAAGACAAGATTGGGGCATTAATGGCAATCGCGCCCCATGCCAGCAAGATAATGAAAACCGTCACTAGCTTGTTCACTAGGTTCTTATCAATCGCAGACTCGTCATACTTACGCAGAAGCATATTCATACATAGGCCGGTACACGCTTCCTTAAACGCCAGGAAAACGCCGAAGAACGACGTCACAACCGCAAAGATATTGATAACAATGCCAGCAATTGTTGCCCAGCTGCCCGGGAAGTAATGAGCGATAATAGCCAGCGCTGAAATGTTCTTATTCATTGCCTCTGTTGCCTGCTCCTGGCTAATTGCGAAGGTGAAAGACACCGCAAAGAAGAACACGATAACAAACAAGATAGCAAAAGCGATTTTCATTGCTCTTGATGCTTTATAGCGCGCCACCTCAATAGATTTCTCATGAGAACGGTATGAAATAACCATTGGGCTTAGTGACTGGATAAAGAGAATCGAAGTCAGCGTAAACGGCAAGGTGATAATTGCATCTTTCAACATTGAACCCCATGCACCCACCTCTGGAACGTTTGCCATATCCCAACGCGCCACAAGCAACACGCCCATAATAGCAACTAGAGATAATACTGTTACAGCCATAAAGCCAGATAGCTTAAACAGTAGCTTTTCACCTTTCGAACCTATAAAAGACAGAACGCAGATTAAGGCAAGACCATAGAATACATTATCATTTAGATGGCCTTCAGTTACCCCGAAAGAATGCAAATAGGAAGCACTGTCATTAGTCACCGCAAGGGAATAGACCAATACCCAGATAACCAGCATTACAAAATATAATGCTCCTAATGCCATTCCCCAGTTTTTACCTAAATAACCGGTTATCACTCCAGGATAATCTGTACATTCTTTCGACTCTGCCAACGTATTAATAAATAGTTTCTGGAAAAGATACATCGCAGGATAGCCGATAACAGATGAAAGCAGGAAAACCCACAGTCCCATTACTCCAACCTGAACAGGAAGAAATACAATGCCTGCACCGATTGCCATCCCGATACTCATGACAATCCAGCCAATATCAACACTGTCGAATTTGATCGCCTCTTTCCATTCGGCTTTGGTCATATTTGCCTTTTCGTGTAATTCGGCACTCCCGGTATCTATAATCGTCGTACTTGTATTGAGTTGATCACTCATATTATTGTGCTCCAATGTTGTAGGAATTTATTGGTAAGATATTCATTATTATTTACACACATCAACACCACCATAACAATTGCAATATTACGATGATATTAAGTCACACCCTGTGCTATTCATTAATTGGAAGCATACGCTTTGAAAGAGAGAAAAAAATTTCAAAATTCTATTTCATACCTAGGTAATTAGAATATTTTAACCATGAACTCATTCACGCACAAAATAATTTTCTCCAGTTTGATTCAGGATAATTTTGAGCTAACTATATCATGATAAACTTTTGATCCAATTCAAAATTCGAACAAAAATACAGATTAACAAACACTTATTAACCACTTGAAAAACAGGATGGTCATCACATATTTATCATTCTATTAATTACAGAACAATGTGGAGCAACCATAAGGAATAATAGCTCTATACTGAAAGGGCATAAAACAGACAGGAGAAAATAATAACAGGCCATAATATTAGGAGAAGTGGTGAGCGGCTATACAGGTTGTGGTTTTGTTAAAAAACTTTTGTATTTATTTCAGCATCTAAAAACAGGCAAAAAAAAGCCCGCATATGCGGGCTTTCCTTCTATTGCTATTTATTATTCAGAAACGGCAATAACTTCAATCTCAACTTTCGCATCCAGAGGAAGACGCGCAACTTCAACACAACTACGTGCCGGACAATTTGCACCAAAGAAAGCAGCATAAACTTCATTAACAATGCCAAAGTCATTTAGGTCTTTTACAAAAACGGTTGCCTTAACGATATCTGTTTTTGTCAAACCAGCCTCATTGACTATCGCTTCAACATTCGCCAGAGATTGTTTTGCCTGAGCAGCAACATCGTCTGGCATTTTGCCCGTCTCAGGATCTAGCGGTAACTGACCAGAAGTGTATAGCATATTTCCGAACTTCTTCGCCTGAACATACGGGCCAACGGCTGCAGGTGCCTTTTCTGTATTTACTGTTTCTACCATGAGTTCCTACTTTCAATATAGTGCCATTGAAAAACAGCGATCACTTATCGCTATTTAGATCATGGAAGTAATATACGCTTTCATTTGGGGAAAACCTTCACCAATAATGCTGCTTATACGTTTAAAAGTAGAAAATATTTCTCCAAATATTTCCTAAAAGATAATTTTGTCGGTAACATCACAGTTTAGCGAGGCTTATAAGTTGCCATCACTCTGGGCTGTGCCCTACTGAAATTAACAATAGGCTATTTTTTGCCTACTCCTCTGTCAGCCTGATTTGTTAACCGTTTCACATAACCCCGCCCAAAAGTAAACATATTGGTTACAAGTACCCATAATCAGCCCCATCCATCGGCAAGTTTCCGCTCATCGCTCAAGACACCAAATGAGCAAGATCTTGCTCATTTTATTTGCAAACATTATTTATCTCTATAATTTCAATTACTTATAAGTTGGCACTCCGCTTGCTATTGGACTATAGAGTGTAAAACGTCACTAAGCACAAATTCACAGTGAACAACTGGTACTTCTACATGGAGCGTTAAGAAATGTTTAAAAAAGCACTAATCACCTCAATCATTGTAGCCACTTCAACCTTGGGAGCTTTCTCCACAGCAACGCAGGCAGCCGAAAGCCGCAGTTATATCCTGGCGACAGCTTCAACCGGCGGTACGTACTATCCAGTTGGTGTAGCCCTCGCTACGTTAAGCAAAATTAAACTAGAACCCAAACATCAGTTTTCTCTGGCAGCCATCAGTTCCGCGGGCTCGGGCGAAAACGTCAAGCTTCTCAATGAGAATGAAGCCCAGTTTGCCATTTTGCAGGGGCTTTATGGTGCCTGGGCCTGGAACGGTCAGGGGCGCTTTGAGAAAAGCGGCCCCCAGAAACAGCTTCGCTCTGTAACTATGTTGTGGCAAAACGTCGAGCACTTCGTGGTGCGATCCGATTTGGCCAAAACAGGCACCGTGGCCGATCTGAAGCAAATGGAAGACAAGAAATTTTCTATCGGCAAGAAAAACTCAGGAACAGAAGGCTCTGGCCGCCAAATCATGTCCGGGCTAAATATCAACCCTAATACCTTCAACCTTGCCTACCTTGGTTACGGAGCCAGCGCCGATGCGATGCAAAACGGTGCGATTGACGGCATGAACACACCTGCGGGGGTACCGGTAAGTGCCGTAACCCGCGCCTTTGCCGCAATGGGCGAGAAGATTCAAATCCTGTCATTTACCGATGAGCAAATCAAACAGGCCAACAGCGAATACAGCCTGTGGACCAAGTTCACTATCCCGGCCAACACCTACCCGGGCCAGAGCAAGCCGGTCACCACCATTACCCAGCCGAACTTCCTTGTGGTACGTGAAGATATTGCAGATGACGATGTCTACCTGCTTACCAAAGCTATTTACGAGAACCTGCCGTTCCTGAACGGCATACACAAAACCACTAAGGTGATGGCGATCGAGAAAGCCATTGACGGCCTGCCCGTACCGTTGCACCCAGGTGCTGCACGCTACTACCAAGAAATGGGGATCGAGGTTCCTTCCCACCTGATTGCACAGTAATCGTAAATCAACCGAGATCCCGCAGTACAGGAAGTACTGCGGGTTTCGAGGAGCATCATCATGAGCAATTCCACCGAACAAGAACTGCAGCAGTTTGAGCTGCCGACACGGACAGACTTTCCATGGCTGACGTCCGTAATCACAGTACTGGGTGTCGTGCTGTCCATTCTTCATATCTGGTTCAATACTCTTGCCACGTTACCGGAGCTTTGGGTATCAGCAACCCACTTTGCCGGTTTCGCTATTATCTGTGCCCTGTGGTACCCGGCCCATCACAGCCTCAAGCGCAGTAAACTTGCACTTGGCATTGATATCCTCATCGCCTTGGGGGCCCTGGCCTGTCTGCTATATATACCCTTTGCCGAAGATGCCCTGTACGAGCGCGGAGTGAAGTTCATCGCCAGCGACTGGGTCTTTGCAATTTTGGCAATTGTGATTGTCCTGGAACTTATCCGCCGTACTATTGGCTGGTTTATTCCTGTACTTATTGTCTTGTGCCTTAGCTATGTTGTCGTTTGGGGGCAGTGGATCTCGGGGATCTTCCATTTTCCCGGGCTAAGCTTTGAAACGCTGCTCTACCGCAGTTTCTACAGCTCCGAAGGCATGTTTGGCTCGATCTCGCGGATCAGCTGGAGCTTTGTCTTCATGTTTATCCTGTTCGGTGCTTTTTTAGTCCGCTCCGGTGTTGGCGACTACATCATTGATGTCTCACGGGCTGCAGCCGGAAAAATCATCGGCGGACCAGGCTTTATTGCCGTTATCGGCTCCGGGCTGATGGGCTCAGTATCGGGTTCCAGTGTGGCCAATACCGTCTCGACCGGTGTTATTACTATTCCGCTCATGCGCAAAGCTGGTTTTCCCGCCCGGTTTGCCGCCGGTGTCGAAGCCGCAGCCTCAACGGGTGGCCAGCTTATGCCTCCTGTAATGGGAGCAGGCGCTTTTATTATGGCTTCCTACACGCAGGTACCCTACGTCAATATCATTGCTGTTTCTGTGGTGCCCGCCCTCATTTACTTTCTCTCCGTGGCTTTCTTCGTCCGTATCGAAGCCAAGCGCAGCGGTGTCCATCAGGTAACGACCTCCTCCGCACCGTTCCTGAAAGTACTGCTTTCCGGCTGGCATAACCTGATCCCGCTAGGGGTACTTGTCAGCTTACTGGTCAGTGGCTTTACCCCGACCTATGCCGCCGGACTATCCATCATCTCTGTCATTGTTGCCTCCTGGCTTTCACCGAACAAAATGGGGCTTACCGCTATTATCGAGGCAATGGCGCAAGGTGCCCGAAACATGGCGACGACCGCCGTGCTACTCATCGGGATTGGCCTGGTGATCAATGTGATCAGTACAACGGGGATCGGTAATACCTTCTCACTGATGATCAATGACTGGGCAGGTGGCAGCCTGATCATCATGCTGGTACTGATCGCCCTGGCTTCACTGATCCTCGGCATGGGATTACCCGTGACTGCCGCCTATATTGTACTGGGTACTCTGTCGGCACCGGCCCTATACAAACTGCTTGCTGAGAGTCAGCTTCTGGATGTGATGGTAAATGGTCAGTTGCCAGAACAGGCACAAGCCATCTTTATGCTTGCCGCACCTGATCAGCTGTCAGCCCTGACCCAGCCGATGAGCCTGGAAAAGGCCCAGCAGCTATTGGCACTGGTACCGGCAGATTTCATGGGGACCCTGCTGGAACAAGGCCTGGGATTGGAAACAGTCGGCCTGGCCCTATTATCCGCCCACCTGATCATCTTCTGGCTGTCGCAGGATAGCAACGTGACCCCGCCGGTCTGCCTAACCGCCTTTGCCGCGGCAACCATTGCCAGAACGCCACCCATGCGCACAGGGTTAACGGCATGGAAAATTGCCAAAGGCCTGTACCTGGTCCCTTTATTAATTGCCTATACCTCACTGGTTAGCTGGGACTGGGTTTCAGTGCTCACCGTCGGCTTTTTTGCCACTGTTGGCACCTATGCCCTGATAGGGGCGATAGAAGGCTATCTGGAAGGCCAAATTAATTTGTTCCTGAGGGGCTTACTTGGCACACTAGGGGTAGTCTTGGTATGGCCTGACCTGCCGCTAACTGCCCGTATTGTAGCCACTATTATGTTCGTGGCCCTGTTTATCTATAGCGGTCGAAAAGATCGCCAGCAGCAGCTGGCTGCCACTCCGTCATCCCAGTCATAACAAGGTACAGGAAACATGCTACCCGGAGCTATCCGCTCCGGGTGCCAATAGGGAGTTTTAGTTGTGAACAAGATATACGATTACATTGTCGTCGGTGGAGGCATTGTCGGCATTTCAACCGCCTGGCAATTGCAACAACGCTATCCGCAAAAATCCATTCTGGTGGTCGAAAAAGAAGATGCCCTTTCCCAGCACCAAACAGGCCACAATAGCGGAGTGATCCATGCCGGTGTCTATTATGCGCCGGGCAGTTTGAAGGCAAACTTCTGCAAAGCCGGTGTCGAGCGTACCCTTGAGTTCTGTAACAAGCATGAAATCCCAGTTGAGAACTGCGGCAAACTTCTGGTCGCGACAGATCAGTTGGAGCTTGAAAGAATGTATGCGCTTTATGAGCGCTGCCATGAAAACGGAATTGATGTCGAGCTGCTCGATCAAGCGGCGCTTGCAGAAAAAGAACCGAACATTACCGGCCTGGGGGCGATCTTCGTCAAATCGACCAGTATTGTTAACTATCGACTAATCACAGAGAAAATGGCCGAAGAATTTATTCAGCTCGGTGGCGTAGTGTCGAAACGTACTGAAGTGGTCGCCCTGTCTGAATCGGCCGAGAAAATTACGGTCAGCTGCAAAAGTGACGGCCAGCCTTTCCAGCTGGATTGCCGGTTCTTGATATCCTGCTCGGGCCTGATGGCCGATCGCCTGACACAGATGCTCAATATCGAGACTGACTTTCAGATCATTCCCTACCGCGGGGAATACTATCGCCTGGCACCGAAATTCAACAATGTGGTTAATCATCTGATCTACCCGATTCCGGATCCTGATCTCCCTTTCCTGGGTGTGCACCTTACCAAGATGATCGACGGTACCGTTACGGTCGGCCCCAATGCGGTACAAGGTTGGAAACGTGAAGGCTATGGCCGGATCAATATCAGCCTGAGAGATGTTCTGGATATGATCCAGTTCAGCGGTTTCTGGAAAGTCACAGCCAAGCACCTGAAAACCGGCCTGATAGAGACAAAAAATTCATGGTGGAAACCCGGCTATCTGAAAATGGTCAATAAGTATTGCCCGCAGATCAAAGCCAGCGATCTTGAACCCTACCCGGCCGGGATCCGGGCGCAGGCAGTACTGAAAGACGGCACCCTGGTTCATGACTTCCTGTTTGCCGAAAGCCCGCGCAGCCTGCATGTGTGCAATGCCCCCTCACCGGCCGCCACCTCGGCAATTCCTATCGGTAACTATATCTGCGACAAGGTTGCCGAAAAGGAGCCCACGGCCCCAAAGGAAATAAACACTGAATCTGTTGCGGAGCCGGCCTGATTCAGTCTTCACTTTCATCAGCCCCTTACCGGCCAAAAACACGCGAGGGTACTCTTCGCGTGTGTTTTTTTCATCAATCAACCGCAGCCAATTACATCACTTCACCAAGACTTCTCTAGCGTTTTTTAACTACGGTATTTAGCAACAATAAGGTTATTACCGGAAAAACCGATGCCACCAGCATCCAGCTCCAGCCTTGGGTAAACAGCACCATACCGGCACTTAATGAACCCGCCGCCTGAAAAGCCGTAATAGAAAAATCATTGATGGCCTGCACCCTGAAGCGCTCATGTGGTTGATAGGTACCGGGCAGCAAAGTCGTACCGCTGATAAATAGAAAGTTCCAGCCAATACCAAGCAGCACCAGTGCCCACCAGTAACTATGTACACTTTGCCCGAGCAACCCTATCGCAATACAACCGAGCATGATCATGCAACCTACAAAGATCAGCCTGAAGGTACCAATACGCCTTATGATTAACGGGGTAATAAGCGATGGCAAATACATAGCAACAACATGGCTCTGAATCACCCATTTGGCACTCTGGATATCATGACCGTGATGCTGCATGGCCAGCGGCGTCGCTGTCATCAGGAACGCCATGACAGCATAGGCCGTCAATCCGGCCCCCAGCGCAAGCCAGAGCAAAGGCTGCTTTAGGACTTGAGATAAAGGACGATCGCTACCATTCTTGATACTGTCTTCCCTGATACTGATCGGCTTCATGCCCACCCACAATATCACTGCACCTACAAGTTCAATGATCCCCAGCGCACTATATGCATTCGCATATTCAGACGTAAAGACAGGAACAAACTGCCCGACATTTAGCAACTCAGGCCCGACAACGGCAGCAGCGATGCCCCCCACCAATACCAGGCTTACCACACTAGGGTGCTGGCTAGGGTCCTTACAGCTTTCAATGGCCGCAAAACGATACTGGCTGACATACGCCAGTTGGGTTCCCAGCATAAAACTACACGCAGTAAACGCCCAGAAGGCTTCTTGCTCAATAGCAATACCGGCGGCAAAAGCAACACCGCTGCTAATCAGTGCTGCCGCAATAAAGGCATTTTTCCGACCGAACCTATGCTGGATTTTCGCGGCGGGAAAAATGTTCAGTGACACACCGATTATCAACACCGTTACCGGTAAGGTTGCCAGCTCAAGCGTCGGCTGTAGCTGAGCACCGACTATCCCGCCAAGAAAAACACTAAGCGCACCAACAGATAGAACAAAAGGCTGAACCAAAGCAAGCAGCCAGGCATTCCATGGCAAAGATTTCATAAACATCCATATTCGTCATTGCTAATAGTAAGCTTGATACGGGCAGTCTGTTACAGGGTTTTATTTACAGCTAAGGTATAAATAAGATCATCGTAACGTTGCTGCCTGATTTCGTAGGCATCAGGAATGCGCTGGCTAAACTCGAATCCACACTTTTCCAGCACCCTGCATGATGCTTCGTTTCCATCTGTTACCGTAGCGGTCAAGCATGACAAATGAAGCTCCTCAACAGCAAACTGAACCAACCTCTGCAGCGATTCCGTGCCGTAGCCGTTGCCATGGTATTCAGGCAGCAACAGGTAACCGACTTCAGCCCGAGATCGATCTTGTTGATCAATTTGAAACCCGGTTACCCCCACCGACTTACCAGTCTCTTTTTCGATAATTATCAGGCATAGCCAGTGCTCGGAGTTATGAGTCCACTCCGGAAGGCGACTGTCGAATCGAGCCTGTATCTCATCTGGAGAGGGTTGATCAAAAGCCAACTCTATCACCTTGGGCTCCTTAAGCAGCCGGCAAAACAAAGGCCAATCCGCCTCAACTATCTGCCGCATCGCCAACCTTGGCGTATCTAGACTAATCACCTTACTTTTCCTCGGCTTATACCAAAAATTATGTGCTATTGTGCATTGACACTATACCCAAGCTACCTCAAGATGCAGGATTCAGAGTGAGACCAGCGAGCTCAGTTCAAGGAAAATGACGGTAGGAATGGTAACCCCTTTCAACGTTATTTGACACAGAAATGGGCGTCGGAATGCCGAACCAACTGGCTCACTCCCAAAGGGCGAGTTCCAGTTCTTTTAAGTAGATAGGGGCTTCTATGCGTTGTTACCGATTATTAATATAGAGCCACTAGATTTTCTAATCGGAGCCTAGCCTGCGCGGCCCTGCCACAACCCAAGTAATTCTCGCTGAAACGAGTATCTTGAGGTAGCTTGGGTATACGCTATGGCTTGCTTGTCGAGGCTATATATTTAGCGAACAGATGTTCGATTAGCGCTCCCCTCTGCCAAATCGATATACAAGCTGCCCTGAAAAAAGGTCATCATTTGTCGAGGTACTGGTACTGTAATAGTGAGACCAATCGGCAAGCAGTGCCCAATTAGCATGAAACTGATAATGCAAACCAGCGCCAGCGTTTATCTGGAATGTTTTGAGATCAACACTCTTTTCCAACAAGGTTTCACCAATACCGGCATTCAGATAAGGCCGCAGTTTTTCTTTGCTATTAAAATAATATTGAAAATCAAAACTGTAGTTTTCATAACTTACATCTGCTTTGGTAATCGTGCTCGGTGTTTCAACCCGAGAATAATTCAATCGAGAAGAAAACTGCGGGGTAAAATAAACCCCCAGGCTAATAGTTGACGCCCAGCTATTTTCAAGTTGCCAGTCGCTGTCAAGATCCAAATATCGAGCCCCAATCGAAATCCCCACAACGCTGTAATCAATCGGATCATTTGACACAGAGGATGTCGTATATTCCCGGCGCCGCTTGAGCGCTGGACTTGTTTCTCCCTCACCGATGCTGTAACTCATGTTGACCTTAAACTGGGTATCCACTTCTCCGTTTAACATCGGAACATCCTGAAAGCCAATGTAGCCGGTGCCAGCCTTTATAACATCCCTGCCAACCAGATTATTTATACCACGGCCAATGCTATCGACCGGATCAAGGAAAAACAGTGCCGTATCACCTACCCACGAGGAGCCCCAGACTTTACCGCCTCCCTGAATAATCTCCCTCTCCTTGTTAAATGCCCACTCACCGTATACCCACCCCAGCACTGGTGTTGTCACCAGATCCTGAATAGCAGGTGCCTCTGCAAAGGCTTCCAGCCCATACTCCCAGTAGAACGTTGACATCAGAAAAGAGTATACAAACGCATCCCATTGTCGATAACCGGACTTTCGGGCAACCTGATAGTAAACACCACCAAAATATGGGTGGCCGATATAGTTGATATACCAAATATCCCGATCCCAAACCGGACCGTCTTTGACATTCTTCCACCATTTTTCCATCAGGCGTTCACTGCTGCTGTCCCAGTTCGAAATATCTTCCGGCAGCAAAGCGATAACACCGGCAACTCCCACGCCATACCAGGCAACCGATTTGGTCTGTGACCAAAGCCGATCAGCGTCTTCACCATTTGGGGCCGAAAACAGCGCTACCGAATATGGGGAGTCATACACACCGTCAGACCTGGGCTGCTCTTCCCAACTTGAGTTGCTATAACCTGTTTGGGAGGGTGATGAAGAAAACAAGGCGTCATTTTCATCACCGAAGGCCGGGCTCACAACAACAAGTGAAAAAAACAACAGAGGTAGGTGAAACTGACTTTGCATAACCTGATCGCCTTCTGCTCATCAATATCAAGCACCAAATAGGGCAAATTATTATTATTGAGATCTTTAAGCTATTAATTCAAAAAGCAATCTAGTCAGTATAGTTCAATGTCATTTGTATTCTTCCAACCTAACCAGTTATTTATCACAAATTCTCACAAGGAACCCTGATATCAAGTTTGAAGTGCAACACTTAACTGTAATATCCAATGAAGCATTCCTCTGGTGTTTTAAAGCCCAGTCGTTTGCGTGGGTGAGTGTTTAATCGTTTAGCAATGGCGTCACATTTTGCTTGATACAGGCGGGAGCAGGGTTGTGTCACAACCGAAATATGCGCCCCCCTAAACGGAAAACGGTCCAAATCCAGGACCGTTCGTATCCATAAGACTCACTATCCAGATCGCTCCAAACACCTTAAATGATAGGAGTTAACCTAGATGGGTGGCTTTTTTCGCTCAGAAATCAGTTCAACTAAAGTTACGTAAAATGCTCACTCCCCAATTAAGCTACTCCGAACCATCTAACTCGCCTTACCCGCTCACAAGGCACTAAAATAAAACCGAATACGTTAAGAACCGTTTGCATGCTCCACGTATCAAAGACCACTTTACAAAAAATCGAAGTAGCATTGCTTAAGGGTAATTTTAAGCTCCTAGTGGACGCTGTGAAAGATGTTGGCTTCATTGGTTATTTTAAAGAAACGCAGCTTCATCAATAGGTTAAAATACTTTTTCCATCGGTAGTGTTTGAAAACACTTAATCCGTTTAGGCTTAATAGGTCCTTTCACTATGATCTCTTCAGTGTGTATTGCACAGTCTGTTAAGTAATAATGTAACTTTGCATACCAGTAGTCTTCATTAAAATCTAAAAATCCGGCATTAAGGCGTTTGTTTTCTTGAAATGCTAATAGCCTGGAGCCTGGGTTTATCATTTTCGGCTTCATCACTTCGGGCATCAAGTCCTTAACCACGTCAGTATATTCATAGCCTGCAATATCAACTTGGTAGACATAAACCTCTTTGGGTTTTTTGTATATAGTATCAATATCACTCTTAAATGGTCCTTTTGCAAATGTACCATCTGAATATTGTTTGTTATCAGCTCGGCGATCTAACAATGACTCAAGAAAAAATCGTGAAACCCCTCTCAATGTTTTGGCACAAAAGACTGTATTTATACCATATAGGTGATTCATCCAATCATTCTTGGACCCAACAAAACCATCCTTTAAAATTATTGATGGTGGGCGAAAATCTAATCTATAAACATATACTGGATTCATAATACTATAAACTTTAAATTAAAACATAAGATAATCCCAATTCCCCTTAACATTCAAATACATAACACACACAACACCAACAAATAAGTATTTAATACGTACCGTTGGTTTTCCCACCCTTAAAGAGTGACTTCAACGAAATACGCATCAAAAAATCCAATGTTAATTATGCCTGTTACGTTAAATTAACGACGAACGGGCGTGATCGTGTAACACTCAATCTCTGATATACATACAAAAAAGGTCACCATTGATGACCCTTTTCATTTGTTGACTAAATAAATTCAGTAACAACAAGACACCAATCTTGTTAAATAGAAAGCAATTTACAAAACCATCAGTAAAAAAAACATGAAACGCCTTTATCAAAATTCTGTTCAGTTTAACCCTCTTTAAAATTTCCACCTGTTTTCCCAAATTAAAATAGCCCTTTCCAAGGCAGTTCTTCCGGCTACCGACTTTGAATTGCTCAGGATGGATTAATACTGGATTGAGGCTCTCCAGCTGTCTGATGACCTGCTGCTGGGGTTTCAGTGTCAGTGCCCCACTGATCTCATCAATAACGCTGTCGCTGGCAGGCATAAACAGCTGGTCATTCAATATTTGCTTTATCCTTGCCGGAGCCCTGGTAGCAAATATGAGAGCCAAGCGGGTAAAAGCAATACCAACGAAGGCCTAGTCCGCTTCAAGGGCGTTATGCCCTGAATCATGCTCGGCTGCCTCATACGCAGATTTATGAGAGAAAATGTGCATCACAATCGTAAATGTCATCCCCGCCGCCCGCAATCCTTTACCATCGACGTTATTGGCGGCGCGGATGGACCCTTGCATATCACGGATGCTATTGGCGGTGATTGATAGCCCCAACCCCAGTCCTTCGCCCATTTTTTTACTGGTTTGAAACGGCTCGAACATGCTGTCCAACATAGATTCGCTGACCCCGCATCCATTGTCGATCACCTGAATGATCACCTGCGTCCCCTGCGCTGAAGCTGTAATAACCAAGGCAGGTTGAACAGTATCAGTCATCGCATCAAGGGCATTGCTGATCAGGTTGCCCAATACCTGCATCAGGCGCTGAGGCTCACCAAGTACATCCGGTAAATGGGAAGGAATTCGGATCCGAACATCAACGCCTTGCAACCGTTGCTGGTGAATTCGCAAAATTTGCTGCAGTGTATCCGGCAACGACGTGGCCGATAGCTGTTCCGGACGGTTAAAGGCAAACGTCTTGAGCTGCGAGGTCATGTTTGCCATTCTTTCCACCAGCGTTTCCACCAACTTCATGTTAGCGAGCAGCATCTTGGTTTCTCCGCGCTCAATCAGTAACTCATTGCTGGAAAGCAAGGTGCGCAACCCGGTAAGCGGCTGGTTGAGCTCGTGGGTAATAGCACTCGACATTCTGCCCAGCGCAGCCATTTTGCTATTCTGGACCAGTTCTTCCTGGGCAGAGTGCAGCGCTCTCGTTCTTTCCTGAACCCGTTGTTCCAGTTGCTCATTGACTGCCCGCAAGGCATTTTCTGCTTTTTTTCGCTTGCTGATATCAATGGCAGTGATCAAAAAATGCCTTTCGTCATGCCAGGGCAGCGAGGTGATTGAAAACAGCACCGGAAATCGCGAACCGTCGCTGCGTCGGGCCATCACTTCTACGCCAGTGATTTCACCCCACTCATGGTGGTTGGCCAGGTTCCTCAGCAATAGCATCACGGTTGAATTACCGGCTGTCGTCTCAAACAGCTGCCAGGCAAAAATATTCTCGACCACAGAGTCCGACAAACTGAAGTAGCGCATAGCCGTCGGGTTTATCTCGCCAATCTTTCCCCGGCTATCGAGCAGCATCAGCCCGACATTGGTTTTGCTGAACATACGCCGCAGCCAATATTCAGACTCCATGACCAGCTCTTGTAACTGCTGTTTAGATAGCAACTTCTGCCGCCGCTCATAGATGAACAGCCCCAGAATCAGCATCGACACCATCAGGATAACGGCACTCACCCCCAACCAATAAACTGTTTGTATCTGCTTTTTCAAAGGCGTGAGGTAATAAATAGTCCATTTCAGATCATCAAGCTGAACCGTTTGCACCAGATAGTTATCCAGCCCGAGCTGCCAGGTCGACAATGTCGTACCACTGGCAAGCTGCATAACACTCGGAGGCTGCTGTGCCATTCCCTGGGCCTGGCTATTAAGCCACTCGGCACTATAGCGCTGGCTGCTCGACAGGAAAAACTTCTGCTCTCTGTGGCTGATCAATACCAGCTCGTTTTCAGCCAGCCAAGACTCAGTCAAGGTACTCAAGTCGACCTTGACGACAGCAATCCCGATCACGACGGATTTCGAGTACATTGGCGCGGCCAAAAAGTACCGGGCCTTTCCGTCAACAATCTTACTCACTGTGACCACTTCTCCGCCCTGGCGGATAAGTTTATCGGCAATAGCCTGCCCGTCGTCTTCATGCCAGTTAGCGTGCTTTCGACTAGAGGCTATTTGTTTTCCTTTGGGTGTCAGGATATACCAGCCTTTGGTATTGGCGGCTTTATCCAATTGGGCAAGATAAAGATCAACATCGGCATGCAAACTATTATCACCGGCCAGCAAATCCCGGCTCAGCTGGTGATCGGCTACCAGATAAGGCAGGTAATGATAGCGCCTGAGTGCGCGGCGAATGTCGCCGACATACTTGAGCAAGCGATCTTCACCCTGATTCTGGGCATTTTCAAATAGCCACTGGCGGCTTACTTCTCTAGTCGCAATCATCCCGGCAGTGATGACAATAGCCACAACCAAGGTAGTCAGCAGTAGCCTTAAACGTTTAGACAAAATGACTCCCCGCATCCATGCTTATTCTGTCTGTTTTCCACAGTCTGCAAGGCGAAAAGGCCAAAGTCGAGCCTATCTATGCGCGAAATGGCGCTAGACCTCTGATAGTTTGGGGCCAATCACATTCGCCAGCGTGTTTGATAAACTTAAAGATGACAGTAACTATCGAGCTTCGGCTCTGCAGACCAGACCGAAGCTGATCACCATACTGGGTACGAAAACACATTGTATCCACCGGAGGCTCTCGTTCATGAAACCAACAACCTGGCTCCCACTCAGCCTTCTCTTGTTCAGCGCCACAGCCATTGCCGATGATACATTTGATTTTCCGCCAGCATCGGTTACCTGGGCCAGCCCTGAAAACTACCGTGATGTGAGATCATCCAGCGGCAACCAGCCTCGTTTCCAGCAGCAAGTCTTCGAGAATCTTAGTGAATACTTCGGTGATATGGCCCGAATTTACCTGGCACCGGATCAAACCCTGAATATTAAAGTGAACAACCTGGATCTTGCCGGTGATATTCGCTATGGCGCTGAAACCGGGCAAAAAATCCGGGTACTCACCAGTATTTCAGCTCCCTCAATCAGTTTCAGTTACAAGATCAGTCAGGGGAAAACGGCAATGAAGTCAGATACTGTGATGCTGACCAACCTGAACTATCAGGCGAGTGTGTGGGGAATGGGCAGAGACAGAGCTTTAGCCTATGAAAAACAGCTTATCCATGACTGGGCACGAAAAACACTAAGAAACAAATAGCAAAAAGCCCTTTTACTTAAAGGGCTATTAGGGCGTGTTGATCTTTGCTGTACATTTCGCGTTCAACAATACATCGGTAGCCACATTAACATGAATGCCAGCGATAACA
>NZ_MJIL01000048.1 GCF_001939735.1 Photobacterium proteolyticum | reverse complement strand
GTTGGTTAGAATACCGGCCTGTCACGCCGGGGGTCGCGGGTTCGAGTCCCGTCCGCTCCGCCACTTATACTAAGCCCAAGCCGAAATGCTTGGGCTTTTTTACGTTTGAAGATTGTGTTCAACCTGCGGTTGAATGAGTCCCGGTCGATCGCGACCCCGGCCGCTCCGCCACTTATTAAGAAACCCTGTCGGTAACGGCAGGGTTTTTTGTTATATATCGCTCCCAAGAGTCCTGCGGCCTCTAGGTCGCGGCACTGGCCGTGCGCGTTGAGTCCCGTCCGCTCCGCCACTTATACTAAGCCCAAGCCGAAATGCTTGGGCTTTTTTGCGTCTTAAAGAAATGTATGCCTTCGTGCGAAAGAGTCCCGCTTGTGCGCAAGCCCGGACTAGGCGTGCTCACCGCTTAGCTACTTCTTCGACAGCTCACCGCAGAAAACGCGGGGCTTTTTCACGTCTGGGCTTTGCCGCTTTATTCTCGCTTCTAGTACATCGCTAAGATTCAGAACTCTTTCTTATTGCTAGACTTATCAATAAAACCTGTGAGGGATAGATTATGCGAAAGATAGTGTTAGCTGTCGGTTTGTGGTCATTAGTTGCGTGTACGACGGATCAGAGCAGCTTTCCGGCCGAGATCACCTATGATTGTCAGGCTGGGCAATACTTCACATTAACGTACCCTACCGCAGAGTCTGCGATCGTGAATTATTTGAATGATACCCGAACACTTGAGAGACGGCGCTCGGCTTCGGGGGCGCAGTATCGTGATCTGGAGGGCAGTACTTATCTATACACAAAGGGAGATGAAGCCATGCTTGAGTGGAATGAGATTAGATTGGAGGGATGTGTTGCCAGGGAATAAATAATCACTGCTTGGGATGTATATAGCAGTCTGCTTTTAGCTGATGATATTGTTTATAGCAATATCAAAGTGAATCGTATTGTGATTAGAACATTGAATTACCTTCCAATTGATATGTGTGAAATAAGATGCGTTTCATGCTGGTTGTATGGTGTCCCGAATGCTTGCAATTACACATAAAATTTCACACTTATCCGTTAGCTACTGAATTGTTACTTAGTAGGAATCTTGATAGCGTGTTGCAACTTTTGTGAAACCAAGTGCATGGAGGGTATGGTTATGTCACTGGTAAAAGCGGCGACTTTAATGGCTTCGGTGGTTCTAAGTAGTAATGTGCTTGCTACAACGATCTCTGCAACAGATTATCGAATTAACTACGAGGGGAGGCACGTCAAAGACTGGAACGAAGGCAATGTCGAACTGAGTTGGCCTGGTTCAAGTATTCAGTTTGAATTTTCCGGTACTCGGTTGGCCGTTAATTTAGATGGACGTGGTACACAGTTCGATGTGATGGTTGATGGTGAGTTTAGCCATATTCTAAAGACATCTGCTGGTTTGGCTAACTATGATCTTTTGAACTTCCCCGAGGAAGAGGAAGTGCATGTAGAGCTCATTAAACGTAATGAGAATTATGATGCCATGATCCGAGTTGATAGCTTTGAAGCGGATGGCGAAATTGAAGGTGTCTGGGAACAGCAACCGCATATCTTGTTCTATGGTGATTCGATTACCGTGGGATACGGTAATGAATCTAACAAGCGAGAGTGTACAACGGCAGAGGTGATAGATACGACAAATGCGCGTTTATCTTATGCTTCTATTGCTGCTGATGAGCTCGATGCTAGCCGCACTTTAGTTGCCTATTCCGGTTTGGGGATGGTAAGAAACTGGAACGGTGGTGAGCCGTATCATAATCTTCCTCATTACAAAAATAAGGCCGGCTCCATTTTTAATACAGGCGAAGAGTATCAAGATCGTCATCCGGACCTTGTTGTAATTAACTTGGGAAGCAATGACTTTAGTACACCCTTGCAGCCCGGTGAACCTTGGCCTGATATGGGCACTTTTTTCGATGTCTGGGTGAATACCTATGTTGACTTTATTCTTCAGCAGCGAGCTCGGTATGGTGATGTTCCTATTCTGATGATTTCAAAAGATTGGTTCAAAGAGCCAATGGGTGCAGTAGAAGCACAGCTGGCTGCTCGAAATATTGAAGATGTGTATAGTCATTATTATATGACTGAACATTTAGGATGTATGGGGCACCCTATTGAATCTGAGCATCGAGTGATGGCTGATAATTTGGTTAAGAGAATAGAAGAGCTATCATTGCTTGATTAGTTTGAGAGCTTCTTCAAATAGAGAGGGTCACCCCTCTCTATTTAATAGCATAATTTATTAATCTCATTAATTACCTTGTCTGTATGTGAGTTAATAAAAAAATGACCGCCATTGAATAATTTCACATTGATGTTTCCATTGAAATGTAACCTCCACTCCTCGATATCATCTAAGCTCACTTCTTCATCGAGCAATCCAAACAACAGAGTAAATGGAATATCATATTTATTCTCAGGGTGTTCCGTTTGGTAGTCTGCAACTTCAAAGTCTGCTCTTAGAATATTAATGCAGATATTGAGAAGTTCTTTATTTTCAAGTATTTCATGAGGTGTTGCATTGAGTCTTTCTATCTCTTGAACAAACTCTTTTTCTGGTAATAAATAGCTTCCTGACTTGTGTCTTATCTGGTGTGGGGCCTTACACCCTGATGCGATAAAGTGCATGGGTAAAGGCTGTTCTTTTTCCTTGAAAAACTCCAATAGCTGATAGCCAATCCGTCCGCCCATGCTGTGGCCAAATATAATGTAGGGCCTCGGCTCCAGTTCTAGTAAGGCACTACCAAGCTCAGGGACAAGTTTGCCCATTTGGGATATTAATGCTTCACTGAATCTATTTGCTCGCCCAGGCAGTTGAACAAGAACTGCCTCCACCTCTGGGGGAAGTTGGTTTACCCAATCTTGATAAATAGAGGCGCTCCCTCCGGCATAGGGAAGGAAAATGATTCGGATTTTTGCATTGTCTGAATTATATCTTGAGTACCATTTTGACATTTTAATCATTTAAGTAACGAAAAGATTATCTAATAATATCTTTCTTTATTGTTTATCTAGCTATTATTTTTGTTTTATTCTGTTTTTTGGATGTGAATCGCAATTTGTATGCTGTGTTATTAGCTTTTCGTTTAATTTCTTGAGGTGTTTCCAGATGTAACAATGCTTGTTGATTACTATATCTCTTGGTGTGGTAAATATAACTGGATATCTTTTAATTTAATATTTTTCAGAGGTTAGGCATGAGAAAAGTTGCGTTATTGTTTCCTGGTCAAGGGTCTCAATATATTGGTATGGGTCAGGAGTTATTTAAATTAAATCCTGTCGTTAATAATACATTTGTTGAAGCTTCTGAAGTATTAGATAGAGATATAGCCAAGCTGTGTTTTGAGTCTTCCCCGGAGGTATTAACACAGACTGAAAATGCCCAGGTAGCCATTTTGACAATGAATGTTGCGTTGTATCGTCAGTTTGAGAGTGAATACGGCATCATGCCATCCGCAGTAGCCGGTCATAGCCTGGGCGAGTATGCCGCCTTGGTTGCAAGTCGTGTATTGTCATTTTCTGATGCATTAAAACTGGTTGAGCAACGCGCCAGACTAATGGCAGAGGCGGCAGCCAATAGCCAGGGTGCAATGCTGGCAGTTATTGGTGCTGACGAAGCTCTTGTGAAGCAATACTGCGAGCAGGCTTCGGGGGGTAGTACAGTCGTTGCGCCAGCCAATTTCAATGCCGGTGATCAGATTATTGTTTCGGGGTCGGTTGATGGCATTGAGGCTATCCAGCAATATTTCGATGATCTTAACATCAAAAACCAACGGCTAAGAGTTAGCGGGGCCTTCCATTCGCCGTTGATGCAGGCTGCTGCTGATCATTTTGAGCAGGAAATTGCGAAATATACCTTTGCCGAACCTGTCTGCCCGGTTATTTCAAACGTAACAGGCCAGGCATACAAGGGATCAAGTGAGATTAAGCAGCTGTTGGTTGATCAGTTAGTAAGTCCTGTTTGCTGGAGGCAAACGATGGATTATATCCAGCAGGAATGTATTAGTCTGGCACTGGAGCTTGGACCTGGCTCGGTATTGAAAAAGCTGGCGAAACATTATTATGCCGTCGAAGCCCTTTCTTATGATCTCAAGGCCGATCGTGAGCACTTAAGTGCCTTGGTAATGAACCGCTCAGAGCGGGCTCAGTTTAACCAGGAACAGAATATCAATGTGTTCAATAAATGCATGGCTGTAGCGGTTAGTACCCGTAATACCAATGACGATATTGAAGCGTATGAGAGAGGAGCTGTTCAGCCATATAACGCATTGAAAGCGTTGAATGAGGCCGGTGACGTGACGGCTGATACGGCACAGCAAGCTTTGAGTCTGTTAAAGACCATTCTGGATACCAAGGGCGTATCGCATCACGAACAGCTTCAGCGTTTTAACCAGGTCGCCGACGAAGTACAGCTGAATACCTTGATCACTGATTTTTCTGTTTCAGAATTAGTGGGTTAGTCGGATGTTCAATGATTTTCTTAAAGTGAACAAGGGGGAGAAAAAGCCCCCGAAACCCGATTCGCCGCCTTTACAAGCGAGAGCTCAGTCTCGTTCACGCCATCAAGATATTGCGATTATCGGCATAGACTGCCGTATTGGCGATGCCGATCGGTTAGAGGATTTCTGGCATAAGCTTCAGCAAGACAAAGACTTCATTCGCCCGTTTCCGGGTTCTCGTGCGTTAGATGCCGGAAAAAGCGAACAAGGTGATGCCAGCTTTTATCCAGCGGCTTTCCTTGAGCATGTCGATCAGTTCGACCACGAGTTTTTTAACTTGTCCTATAACGAGGCGTGCGGCATGGATCCCAACCAGCGCCTGTTATTGCAAAGTTCGTGGCGTGCTTTTGAGGATGCCGGTTATGGCAAGGCGGTATTGTCAGGGAGCAAGGTGGGCATTTTTGTTGGGTTCAATAGCGATTTCGACCCCACATACCGTCAATACGTCGAGCAGATCGCGCCTGATAGTGCCGATAAGTTATCTGAAGCCGGCAATATTCAGTCGGTTATAGCGAGCCGGCTGGCTTATATCCTGGATCTGAAAGGTCCAAGCCTTGTTGTTGATACGGCCTGTTCTTCCTGCTTGACCGCCTTGCATTTGGCTTGTCAGTCGTTGCAGAAGAAAGAGTGCACGATGGCCTTGCTCGGAGGCGTTAAGGTCCGTCTGCTGCCGCTAGCCGATGAAAATGAATTGGGGCTGCGTTCTGTTTCAGGGCGCTGCAAAACCTTTGATGAGCGTTCGGATGGTATTGGATCTGGGGAAGGTGTTGTTTCGTTGATCCTCAAGTCAGTGAGTGAGGCTGAGCGAGATGGCGATCATATCTACGCCGTGGTGAAGTCTACTGGGGTTAGTCAGGACGGCCGTTCGGTAGGAATTACGGCGCCCAATGCCGATGCCCAGCACCAGCTTCTCCAGGATGTCCTGAGAAAAGGGGATATCGATCCGGAAACCATTGCCTTATACGAGGCGCATGGAACGGGCACCAAACTGGGAGACCCTATCGAGCTGTCAGCGATTAACAAAGCCTACCGATTATTCAGCGATAAAAGGCAGTATTGTGCGATTGGTGCGGTCAAAAGCAATATTGGCCATCTGGATCATGCGGCAGCCATGGGCGGGATGATTAAACTTATCATGGCGCTCAAGCACAAGACACTGCCTGCGACCCTGCACTTTTTGTCGCCTAACGCAGAAATTGATTTCATCGATAGCCCATTATATGTCAATGATACCTGTTCCAAATGGCCACAGACGGCATTTCCACGCCGCGCTGCCCTCAGTGCTTTCGGTCTGAGCGGAACGAATGCCCATGCGATTTTTGAAGAGTATTCCCTCGATGTAAGCGACTGCGAAACAGGCAATGCCGCGTTAATCGCTGCACCGACGGAGACTGCTTACTGGATACCGCTATCTGCTGCCAGCCTGCCAGCATTGGAGCGAGTTGTTGCTGACTACGCCGCTTGGCTGTCAGCCCCTTTGGGGGCGGAGTCTTTGAGAGATCAGGCCTTTACCTTGGCCTGTGGACGTTCTCATCATGCACATCGCCTTCTTCTGTGCGTTGAAAGTCTGGTGGATCTGCGCCAACAGCTGCAGCAGCTACAATCCGGAGACCTGTCAGACAGCCCTATGTACGGCTATCACAAGGTTGTTCCGCCAAGCAAACAGGTTCGCTCTCGGGGAGAGCTTACGGATGATGATCTCCGTCAGCTAACCGACACAGTCAGAGGCAGACTGAACGGGGAAACAAGCCGGATTGATCAAGAGGTTGCCGAGTTATACCTGCAAGGTGCCGATATTGACTGGAACTCCTTGTACAAAGGTGGCGCATATCAGCGTCTATCTTTGCCTGCCTATCCCTTTGAGGCCAAGCGTTGCTGGGTTTCTTTGCCTAAGTCTGTGAAGCTGCGTGGTGAGCGTGAGGTCAACCATCCTCTGGTTGACTGTGTTCTGGCTGACTCCTATGACCGTACGATTTTCATGACGCGGTTTGATGTCGACAAGCACTGGGTACTGAACGAGCACATCATTGATGGCAACTACATTATTCCCGGGACGACCTATGTTGAAATGGCCTCGGCGCTGGCGACAAGTTACCTGGGGCATGAAGCCGTTGAGCTGCGTAAGGTTATCTTCTTACAGCCGGTGATTGTCGAGCAACATTCCCCTCGTGATATTCAACTGGTGATGATCCATGAAGACAATCACGAGCGGTTTATTGTGACGGGGCATCAGGGAGGGGACTGGATCACCTACGCCCAGGGTGAGATCCACCGCTGTCAGCCTGATACTTCCGACGTAATGATACCGGAAGGAGCCAGCCTCGCTAACTTTGAGGCGGTTACCGAAGCCCAGATCAACCAGCAGGAAGTCAGTGATGTCGGCCCGCGTTGGGACAGTTTGACTCGAGCCTGCCGGTACCAGCATCAGGTACTTGGCGAGTTCTCGCTTGATCGGCGTTTTGTCGGCGAGGTGGCTGACTATCATATTCACCCTGCACTGATGGATCACTGTGTCAATATTGCCAACGGGCTTGCGGGGACCGATACCTACCTGCCGTTTTCCTACCGCTCGATTAAGGTCTACAAAGCGCTTCCTGCTCAGTTCTCGGCCTTGCTGACGATGAAAAAAGGCCAGGATCCGGCACCGGAAACGGTGAAATATGATATCGACATTGTCGGTCCGGACAACGAACCCGTTATGGTTATCCGGGACTATGTCATCAAGCAGTACAAGCAGAATTTCCGTGCCGAACCGGGTGACGGTTTCGAGACCGTACTGCTACCTCAGGAGCTTTCACAATCCCGTTCCCCTGAAGGGGAGGATATTGTCCTGCTGGGAGCTGAGCCGAACGGAATGCTATCGTCGTTAGCAACGGCGCTGTCGCAGAGTAACCGGGTTATAAGTTACAAAAACCTTGAAGTGCTGAAACAGAATAGTGCGTCTCTTGTCGCTGCCGACAGGGTCGTATTCTGCCTCGGTAATCACGCCGGTGATGGCATGACAGCTGTCGAGGAAACGGCCGTTGAGCTGTTCCGCTTTACCAAACTGCTGGTACAGAGCCTGCGCAAGCAGCCACTTCAGTTAAACATTATTGCTGCGAACGGGTTTGCTTTAGAGTTCGCGACCGCCGTAGATCCGGCTGTACACGCGATATATGCCATGGCAAAGGTGGTTAGCCAGGAGCTGCACCATGTCTCGGTGAGCTGTATTGATGTGCAATCAGATACGCCGGTAGCTGAAATACTGCCTTTGCTCTACCCGACAGCAGGCTATCAGATGTTGGTATGGCGGGATAAATGCTGTTACCAGCCTGTTCTGCAGCCGCGTCAGATGCCTCAAGCAGCACCGTCACCGGTGATCACTGCCGCAAAGAGCTACGTGATAACAGGGGCATCTGGCGCACTGGCTCGGCAGGCTGCGTTGGCCATTGCGGCTCAGGCCGCCTGCCACCTATGTCTGATTAGCCGGACCGATCCCCAAGGCAACAGTGCTAAGTCTCACCAGCTCAAAATGCTTATCGAGCAGTTACGGGGCCAGGGAGCAACGGTTGAGCATCACCAGCTTGATGTCGCCAATGTCGATGGCATAGCGTCAGTACTGGCCCAGGCCCGCCAACGTTGTGATGGAATAGGCGGTGTGGTCCATACCGCGGGACTGGCGGGGGACGGGTTCATCTTCCGCAAGGACGAGGCTGAATTCCGTCAGGTTACCCAGGCCAAAATTGCCGGTGCTCATGTACTGGACAGGTTGACCCGAGAAGACGATCTGGACTTTTTCGTTCTGTACTCATCGGTCACGGCGGTATTTGCCGGCATGGGACAGTCTGATTACACCTACGCTAACGCCTGGCTTGACGGGTTGGCTGAACAGCGCCGCCAGCAAGGGCTACCGGCCTTGTCGATTCAGTGGCCGGCCTGGTCCGAGATCGGGATGGCTGTCGACAAGCAGGCCAAGTTTGACGGTCTGATGGCACCACTGACGACCCAGCAGGGAATGGCTGCTTTCGAGAGCCTGCTTGCAAGCGGTAGTCAGGGCACTGTGATGCCGGGACAGCTCAATCCATCCTATGACCAGCCCGTGGAGGAGCTCCCGGTGACACTGGGCTTTTCGCTTCAGAATACCAGACCGCAACAAACCACACGGCAACAAACCATACCGGCTGATGAACCTATTGTCCTCAAGGGAGGCGGCGATCTGGCGACGGATGACATTCACCAGTCTGTTGCTGCCGTATGGGCCTCGGTGCTTGGTCTTGGCGAAGTCGACCTCTTTGATAGTTTCTTCAGCCTCGGTGGCGATTCCATCCTGGCGGTCAAAGTGATTCAGTTACTCGAGAAAGAGTTCGGCAACATCATAGATGTCACTGATATTTTCACCTATCCCACCGTTTCGCAGCTTGCAGAGTACATTCGTCCCTTGATCCAACCTCCTGAACCGCAGGAACACGAGCCTGAAGACGATGATACCGATCTGGATACCTTACTGAGCCAGTTGGAGTCCGGGGATATTTCGGTCGAAGAAGCGAATGCGAAGTCATTTAACTAGTTATCGATACAGAATGAGATATTAAGGGTCAAGGAAGCGTTATGTCTGACTTAAAAAAATACATATTCAGCCAAGTGGCAAACAATACCTTATCGAAGGAAGAAGCCAAGAAGCTGCTTAACGAACTGCAAAGTGGCGAGAAGAAGAGCAAAGATATCGCCATCATCGGGATGGCTGGGCGATTCCCCGGCGGTCCGGACAAAGAAGCCTACTGGGGCAACATTGTTCGTGGTACCAACTTAATCCGAGATTTACCCGAGGCACGCAAGAAGGCGATTCAGTATTACATTGAAAACGTTTTCAACAAGCAGTACCCCGATCGGGCGATTACCGATTTTCGCGAAGATAAAATTAACTACCAGAAGCAGGGATACTTTGAGCAAATTCATGAGTTTGATGCCAGTGTATTTGGTATTTCTCCTCGTGAAGCGGCGGTTATCGATCCGATCCAGCGGATTTTCCTCGAGGAGGTCTATCACGCGATGGAAGATGCCGGTTATGGCGGCGAAAAGATCCTCGGTTCGAATACCGGTGTCTTTATCGGCCGTAACCATACCAAGAGCCTGAGCTTTGACATTATGGTCGAGGACGAGCCACTCGGGGTGACGGGTACATGGACCGGGATCCTGTCTAGCCGGATCTCGTACCTGTTTGACCTGAAAGGGCCGAGTATCGTCACGGATACCGCCTGCTCTGCCGGTTTGGTTTCTGTCCACCAGGCCTGTATGGCCATTCGTAGCGGAGAGTGTGAGATGGCACTTGCCGGCGGGGTCAGCGGCGTGCAGTACAACCCGGTAATTGGCGCAGATACCTCTTTGGCGACCTATGAGTCGGCTGACGGTATCGTTAAGACGTTTGATGACCGTGCCAACGGAACTGTCTGGAGTGAAGGGGCCGGTGTTGTGATGCTCAAATCTCTGGAGCAGGCAATCAAGGACGGTGATCGGGTTTACGCGGTTATCAAGGGTAGTGCTGCCAATAACGACGGTCGTTCCAATGGCTATACGGCGCCAAATGCACTTGCTCAGGAAGAAATGCTGGTCAAAGCTTGGAAAGATGCCGAGATCAACCCTGAGCAGGTTAGTTACATAGAGGCTCACGGCACCGGGACGGCGCTGGGCGATCCGATTGAGATCAAGGCGCTCAGCAATGCCTTCAAGCGCTTTACCAACAAGAAGCAGTTCTGTGCTATCGGGACGGCAAAATCGAACATGGGGCACCTTGTCGGGGCGTCGGGTATCGCCGGACTGATCAAGGTTGTCATGGCTTTGCAGGCGAAAAAATTGCCGTCGACAATTAACTTTGAAAAGCCGAACCAGTTCATAAACTTCCCCAATTCTCCGGTGTATGTGTCAAGCGAAATGGCCCCCTGGCAGACCATCGGCGATGTACCGCGAACCGCAGGGGTCAACTCGTTCGGATTTAGCGGCACCAACTGTCATGTCGTGGTGCAGGAGGCGCCTGCTCAGCCGGCCCGTAACGAAGTGACAGAGACTTCATATCTGTTCCCGATATCGGCTAAGTCAGTCCAGTCGTTTGAGGCTTTGCTGAAAAACTATCTGACCTATTTTGATGCCGAGGGCGACAACCTGGCTATTCAGGATGTTTGTTATACCGCCTCGACCGGCCGTGGGCACTACAACCTGCGCGCCATGATCATTGCCAGCTCTGTGTCTGATCTGCGCGCCAAGATCCGGGCTGTGATTGAGTCAGGCTACGAAGAATGCACCGAAGACTGGTTCCTGTTTGCTGAACATAAGGTTGTCAGCGACAGCAAGCGTCAGCGGGAGCAGGGTGAGCTGACCGAGCACGAAAAGAAAGATCACAGCAGGATGGCGGCGCAACTTATTACGGATCTGACCGCGAAACCGGCCGTCTCGGTGATCAAGCAGACCTTCCTGGCCAGTTACTATGTCAAAGGGGCCGACATTGCCTTCGACAAGCTTTACTCATCGCCTTGCCAGCGCGTTAGGCTGCCGGTCTATCCGTATGATCGCAAGGAATTCTGGCCCGAGCCAGCCATGATTGATGCCTTCCGCGGTGCCGGCAAGGTACAGGAAAACATCCATCCGCTGCTGCACAGACTGGCCGTATCGAGCAGGGACAAGGATATCTTTACGACCGAGCTGTCGCTCGAAGATCACTGGCCGCTGACCGAGCACCTGATCCTGGGGATCAATATCCTTCCGGGCACAGCCTATGTCGAGGCCTTCAAGCAGATTGCCGTTTACTACTGGGGAGAGGTGCCGGTCGAGATTACCAATATGGCCTTCCTGGCACCGCTGGTTGTGACACCAGAGACTGATGGCTACGAAGTCCAGTTTGTGGTGACGCACCGTGATCAGGGCGTTGATATCGAGGTGATCAGCTATAACGGTTCTGACTGGATCAAGCACATCAGTGGCTCACTGCGCCAGCTGACGTCTGTGCCAGAGTACCGTGTCGATCTCGAGGCGCTAAAAGCAGGCAAGGAAGCTCAGGATAGCATGTACAGTAATAACACTGACTTCTCCTTCGGACCTCGCTGGCGGTGTTCCGAGCGTCAGTGGGTAGGCGAGAACGAGTTTATCCATAACAACAAACTGGCGACGGAATTCTGGCCGGACTTGGATACCTACTACCTCCATCCGAGCCTGCTGGATCAGAGTGCCAACGGTTTTAGCCAGACTATCATTCCGGGCACTATGTATCTGCCGTATATCTATACGTCGATGAAGGTCTACGCACCGCTGCCTGCTGAGTTTTACACCGTGACTCGTCTTAAGAGCTCTCGAAGCGGACACAATGAAACACTGACCTTTGATCTGACCTTGTGTGATGTCGAGGGCAACATTCTTGCCGAGATGACAGATTACAACATCAAGCGGGTTGACCGTAAGCGCTTCCAGGTTCAGAACGACAAAGGATCGGCCTTCTATCGTGTCGACTGGCAGGCCGAGGCGGCTGACAGCCCGAGAGCGGAAATGCCAGGGCGTCTGATCTTCCTTAACTCAGGGGATGCACGTAGCCGTCAGCTCAAGTCTGCGTTCGAGCATCGTGGTGCCACGGTGATTGATGTGACGCTGGGCGATCAGGTTGCCAAGGTAGATGATAATACCTACACCGTTGGAGACAGCGAGGCTGACTATCTGGCGCTCTTCGAGTTGCTGGCTGCCGAGCCTGTAGCCCATGTTGTTCACGGCTTCCTGGTCAATTCTACTCCGGATGACGACGCCTTGCTAAGCAAGGGCATTTACAGTGTTATCTATACCATCAAAGCCATGCTGGCGAACAAAATTAACAGCGACGTCGCCTTCTCGGTATTGACCCACCAGGCGCAGCAGATCTCCTCGGAACAACAGGTCAATGCTTATGGCAGAGCTGTCGAGGGCTTGTGTAAATCCATTAAAATGGAATACGGGAAAGTCGCTACCCGGGTTATTGATACTGACTTGCATACCAGCGTTGAATCTCTGGCGGCAGAGTTTGCCAATGCCGAGGGGCCGTTCAGCGTAGCCTTCCGGGACGAAGAACGTTACTTGCCGCAGTTTGGTATTGTCAATCCGACCGAGCTGGGTTCAGAGCCGCTTTCGCTAAAATCTGACGGCTGCTATGTGATCACCGGTGGTTCGGGCGGGCTGGCCCTGGAGACGGCGGTTCACCTTGCCGGCAAGCAGCCAGTCAATCTTGTGTTGATGAGCCGTTCGCCGTTGAATCCTGACGATCCTCGTATGGATAAGGTGGGTGAAGCCCTGAGTACCATCGAGGTGGCTGGCAGCCATGTGCAGTACTTTAGCGCCGATGTAACTGATGAAGTCTCACTGGCTGCTGCCCTCGACAAGGCGAGATCGCTATACGGCAGAATCAATGGTGTATTCCACTGTGCCGGTGCCGCGGGACGTGGCCTGATCATGGACAAAGATCAGTCGGTCTTCGACAAGGTTCTGTTGCCTAAGATCCGCGGTACGGTATTGCTTGATCGCCTGACCCGACAAGATGAAACAGACTTCATGGTGTTCTACTCATCGATATCGTCACTGTTTGCCGGTCAGGGACAGGCGGACTATACCGCAGCAAACAGCTTCATGGATGCTTATGCAGAAAATCTCATGCAGCAGGGGCGCCGAGCTCTGGCGATCAACTGGGCACCTTGGATGGAAACCGGTATGGCGGTTGAGCACGGCGTCGGTTCGGGCGAAGGCACCTATGTCTACGGTCTGGGGGATGCCGAAGCCCTGGATATGCTCGATACCATGCTTGATAGCAACCTGCCGGTATTGTGTAGCGGTCGCCTGAATCTGTCTGTCTTTGACGAACGCGGTTCTATCGTGCCTTTGTCTGACGGGATCAGCCAGCAGGTTCGTAAGCATGCCGACAAAGACAGCCAAGCCAAGAATCAAGCCAAGAACCCGGCCAGTTCACCTGAAGCCGTGGATGCGGCGGATGTAACCCTGACCGGCTTCGAGCAGGGGGCTGCCAATGAAAATACTCAGCAACTGGCGGTTATCTGGGCTACAACCCTGGGTCTGAAAGAGATTGATATCTACGATACTTTCACCAGTCTGGGCGGGGATTCAATCCTGGCGATCGAGCTGCAAAGGGCGCTTGAGCAACGCTTCCCGGGCCAGTTTGATATCACCGATATCTACTCCTATCCGTCAGTGGCCATGATGGCTGATTACCTCAACGGAGGCGAGGAAGAAGAGCCTGCCGCCAAGGCGCAGCCTGATGACGATGAACTGATGGCAATGCTCGACGGGCTGGATAGTGGTGACTCCTCTATCGATGACATCCTACAAGCTGTTGAATAATAGATACGGAGAGACCGATATGAGTGATAACAAAGCACTAGCCCGGTATCTGCTGGAACAGGTCCAGGCGGGGAAGTTTGACAAAGCTCATGCACTGGCGCTGATCAAGGCGCTTGGTGCAACCCGCGCCAGGACCGACGTAGCGATTGTCGGTATCTCCTGTCACTTCTCTGCTGCCGAAACGCCGCTGGCGTTTTGGCAGAAGCTGGTACAGGAGAAGACCGGTGGCGGGGAGTATTCGCCTAACCGGCACGCAGACATGCACTATTTGTTCGGCGATCCGGCCGTGCCGAAAGATGCCGAAATTTGTATCAACAACTTGCTAAGCGATATCGATAAGTTTGATGCCGGCGAGTTTTCCCTATTGGCCAAGGAAGCCCAGTTGATGGATCCGGGTCAGCGGGAGTTAATGCTGGCAGCGTGGCAGGCTATCGATGATGCGGGATACAGTCCGCAACAGTGGGTGAATACCCATACCGGTGTGTTTGTCGGGGTGGACAGTAATGGCAAGTTTAACCTTGACCGTTATATCCGCGAGCAGAGCCTTTACAGCAGTATGGGCTCGATGACCGGTTGGTTCCCGGGCCGTATTGCCGCCGCGCTTAATGTTGACGGGCCTTGCCTGGCGATGGATACGGGCTGCTCCTCCGGGCTGGTGGCGCTGGATGCTGCTGTTAACGCCATCCGTGACAATTCCTGCGAGCAGGCAATTGTCGCCAGCGTTAACCTGCTTAACCTCTACAAGAGCGATGTGGCCGACGGCATGGAAGGCATGAATGCAACGTCGGAACGCAGTGCCGCGTTCGATGATAATGCCAACGGCATGCTCTGGGGGGAAGGCGCCTGTAGTGTGATTGTCAAACCGCTGCAAAAAGCCATCGAGGCGGGCGATAACATCTATGGTGTGATCCGCGGAACTGCTGTTAACCATGACGGGCAGGCTGTAAGGCAGAGCAAGGTGATGCAGAAGGCCTGGCAGGACGGGAAAATTAATCCCGAAGAGCTGGATTACATCGAGGCCCATGGTACCGGAACCCATTTAGGCGACTCGATTGAGCTGTCCTCGATTATCAGCGCCTTCAAGCCGTATACCAAGAAGAAGCAGTTCTGTGGGATGGGCTCTCTGATGGCTAATATTGGTCACACCGCCGGGGTATCGGGTCTGGCGCGAGTGGTTAAGGTTCTGCTGGCCATGAAGCATAACAAGTTGCCGGCCTCGCCTAACTTTCATGTTCCCAATCACCATCTGCAGCTGGAGCAGTCACCGGTCTATATCCAGGATCGCCTGACCGACTGGCCGCAGCCTGACAAGCCAAAACTGGTTGGTGTCAGTGCCTTTAGTATGACCAAGACCAATTGCCATATGGTGATTGAGGAATATCAGGCTCCCGCGTTTGAACAGCCTGACGTGCCGCTGCTGCTGACGGTGACGGCCGATGACATCGATAAGCTGAAAAGACAGCTGAGTGCCATGCATACTCGTATCTGTCAGGACGAGCAGCTTGATTTGGGGGCGTTGTGCTATACGGCCAATACCGGTCGCCAGCTTCGCAGCCATGTGATCACGCTAGCGTTTGCCTCTCGTACCGAGTGCCTGCAAAGGCTGGAGGCGGCTCGTAGAGATCTTGGTGATAACTGGGAATCCAGTGCTCAGGAGGGGGCTGTTTACCATGTGTTGGCGCCTATTCCGACGTCAAAGCAGGGACTGGTAATGCCTCCGGCAGGTGCAGGTCGTGAGATTCATCTTCTAGAGCAGGTTGAGGCGCTTTACCGTGCCGGCAAGCAGGTTGACTGGTCGTCGCTGTATGACGGGCATGCTTTCAGGCGGATAAGCCTGCCGGGTTATCCGAGAAATACCGAGCGCTGCTGGGCACCGAAATCCTCCCTGCGTCCTTTCCGGCCTGATAGCGAGTTGGCAGAAGAGCACATGGAGCAACCGTTGCAGCCGCTGCAGCAAGTGCGCCTGAACGGCCGAGAGGAGGGCTATTACAGTGAGACCGAGCAGGCCATCGGGGCGATATGGGGGGAGCTCTTTGGCCTTGAGACCATCGCCATCGATCAGAGCTTTGTGGATTATGGCGGTAACTCCCTGAGTGCAGCCGTTCTGGTTCAGAGCTTGAGTCATAACCTGCATAAAACAGTCAAACCTGAGCTGCTGTATCAGTATCAGACTATCGAGGCGCTGGCGGCGGTGCTGGAAGAAAAACCGGAATCTGACATTCAGGCACTGGCTCCGATACAGGAGATGATCACCGGCGAGCAGCCTATCAGCTCGACGCAGGCCTTTATGCTGGGGATCAGTGATACCCTCAAGAATCCGGGCCACCTCACCGTGGGTGTGGTGCTGTCCGTACAATACTCGCTGGTACCGGAGCGAGTGCGTGATGCCGTGCAGTACCTGGATGGCTACTACGATATGTTGCGGGCACGATTTGTCAAGACTGACGGCCAGTGGCACCAGGCTATTGCTCCCGAAGGTGAAGCGGTTAACTTTCAGCACATTGATATATCTGAAGTTCCCGAACAGGATCATAAAAGGTTTATCGAGGAAACAGTCAACAGCAAGCTGTGTGCCCTGGATTTGGCATCGGGACCCTTGTATACCGTTACGGTCTTCACTCAGGGCGAAGGTAAGCCGGACTATCTTGCGGCTTATTTCCACCATGTACTGATGGATGCCTTCTCCCTCAACCTCTATATGGGAAGTTTGCTGACCCTGTACAACCAGGTGACCCATGGCGGCCCGCTCACCCTTGGCAGCAAACCGTTGTCGTATTTCCAGTTTATCCAGGAAAGTCAGCGCTATGCGCGTGAAATCAGCGATGAACAGACACGGTTTATGACCGAGACGCCATTGCAGGATCTTCCTCTGCTTCCGCAAGACTATGCCGACGGCATTAACTATCGCTATTCCAAGGAAGAGCATAAGCAGGTGTTCGACAAGGAGACTACCGACAAGCTCTGCCGGGTGCTGGTGAAGCAGCACCAGGTGACGGTGCTGGATCTTCTGGTTGCGGCACTGGCCCACACTGTTGCCGGTTGGACCAAAGGGGAGTGGGTAGAAATCCATAACGTGATCACCGGGCGTGATGTGATCCATGACCGTAGCCATGACTTTACCCAGACGCTGGGGCTGTTTGCGGTGGGTTGCGACTTTGTGTTGCAGCATCGACCGAGTGAGTCACCGCTGGCTTACCTGCAGGATATTCAGTCGCAGTTATTGTCGCTGCCGGCCAAGGGATGCGGGAACTTTATTACCCAGAATATCGAGACTCGCGAGCCGGGCAGTCGGTATGACTACCTGCGCAAGCAGGTATCGATCAACTATCTGGGGGATATGTTCGAAGTGGATGAGGACAGCCCGGTACGTGTTGTCGATGGTATTTCTATTGAGGTGGATGATGATCATCTGGTGCATGCGGATATTCTCGATGTGCGCGGTAGCATCCAAAACGGTCAGTTGACGATGATCTGGGGGTACAACCGAAAAATTCACCATATCGATACGATCAGGAAGCTTTCCGAGCAATTTGGTGCCTTCCTGCATCATCTGGTTGAGTGAGTCGGTGAGCGCTGCTAGCCGTTAATGCTGGCCCTCTGCCCTGGCAGAGGGCCTTGCTGGCTAGGCGCCAATATTATTTTTTGTGGGGTAAAGAGAAGATGGATATTTCCCGCTCGGATCTGAAATTGTTGATCCGGTTGTTAAAGGATGCCTTTGTTTTCCGGGGGCTGTTGCTGGGGGTTATTGTTGCGGCCTTTGGTACCGTCGCAGCCGGTGTTGCTGAGACCTATTTGCTAAAAACGATTATTGATGAGTCTGCGGATCAGCAACTGGGTAGCCAGGTTGGCAATATCATGCTGTTACTGGCGGTATTGGCAGTCGGTGCGACCGCGACCTATTACCGCTTCAAGCTGGCGGGTTATTTCAGCGGCAGCTTTGTTCACCGACTGAACCAGCGCTTGCTCCGGAAGGTGACCCGAATGTCAATTTCGGCCCTTGAGAACTACGATGCGGGAGATGTTGTTGCCCGGTTTAGTAGTGATATTCGCAAAATTAATACCTTTGCCGAAGTCAGCCTGCCGTTATTGATCCTCCACCCGATCATGTTTGTCATGGGAGCGGCCTACCTGGCGGTGCTGGATGCACAACTGCTGATGCTGAGCATTATTCCGATCCCTGTCGGTTTTTTCCTGATCATGCTAATGACGCGGTCGATGTCCCAGCTGTCGATGAACACCCAAACCTATTTCGGTCGGGGATTTGGTGTTCTGGCCGAGATGCTGGCAGGCTTTGCCACCATGAAGGTATTTCACTTGCGTGGCTACCTCTATCAAGATTTTAAAAAGCAGATGGACACCGGGCTGTCCAGCCAACTCAAGCTGGTAGACCGGTACGCCTGGATGGGGCCGGTACAGGTGATGATCCGGCTAGTTCCCAGTATTGTCTGCCTGATTGTCGGCGGTGGCCGTGCCCTTGCCGGCGATTTTAGTCTCGGGGAGCTTATTGCTTTCTTCTATCTGCTCAATTTTGTCATTGACCCGGTTGCCCAGATGCCGACCCATATTGCAGGCTGCAAAGATGCACTGGGCGCCAGCAAGCGTATTTTTCACTTGCTGGACGAGGCCGATGAAAAGCTGGATCACCTGACGCTTTCTCATCTCGAACGACCACAGCTACAACTGGACAAGGTCGGACTGGTTTACCAACCCGAAAATAACCAGGCGGTACAGGCCCTGCAAGATATCAATCTGATTATTGAGCCCGGCGAGAAAGTGGCGATTGTCGGTGAAAGCGGCAGCGGAAAGAGCAGTTTGCTGAAGGTTCTGGCCGGATTCTACCTGCATACCGGCGAGATAAGCCTGGCGGCGGATCGGATGTTCGATGAGAGGGAGCCGGAGGATGACGGCTATCGCCGGCAGTTGTCGGTGGTCAATCAGGAAACTTTTCTTTTCCCTATTTCGATAATGGAAAATATTCGCCTTGCCAAACCGGATGCGACCGAGAGCGAAGTGATAGCGGCTGCTCAAAAAGCCTATGCCGATAGTTTTATTCGCGAACAGGCACAAGGGTACGAGACTATTTTGGGCGAAAACGGCGTGTCGCTCTCCTACGGGCAGAAGCAACGTATTTCCCTGGCCCGGGCGTTCCTGAAGCCGGCACCGGTACTGATGATGGATGAACCGACGGCCTCGCTGGATCAAACCAGTGAAAGCCTGGTTGAACAGGCCATCCTGCGGGAGGCCGACGAGCGAACTGTTATCGTGATCACCCATAAGCTGGCTATTACGTCGATGATGGACCGGGTGGTGGTGCTGGATCAGGGCCGCGTGATTGAAAATGGAACTTATAGCGAGCTAATGAACAGGAAAGGACATTTCTACCGTCTTTATCAGGCTTATTACGACCATGCAGCCAATGAGGAGCTGAGTCATGCTTAAAAGAGCGGAATGGGACGAGTTATTGCAGCTGTTTACGCTGATGAAAAAGCGGCGGTTGGGATATATGGCCGGCGTATTGGGCCATGCGCTCAGCGAGACGATTATTATGATTTCGCTGGCCTTTATCATGCGAGACATGATTAATGCCATCGTCGAGCAGGATATGGTGCAGCTTCAGCGCTCCAGTATTGCCGTGATCGGAATGGGGATATTTACCGGCCTGACCTTCATTATTTTCGGTAAGTTATTTTTCCATAGTTTGTTCAAGACACTGGCTGATTTACGCCTGCAGCTGTTTGATCACCTGTCGGCCGGACGGGTCGGAGATATCGAGCAATACCATCCCGGTGAGCTGATATCTCGGGTCAACAGTGATGTTGACGCCGTATCCGAGGTGTTTGGTTATCAGTTCAGGCAATTGGTCTTTACCGTACTGACGGGGATCTGCGCCATGATCGCCATGATGGTCATAGACTGGAAGGTTGGGGTGGTATTGGTGATCGTTGCCGTACTGACGGCTGTCGTCAATCACTACTACGCCGGAAAGATGCGGGTGGTCAGTGATCGTATTCAGGCCACGCTCGGACGAATGTCGGCGACGGCCATGGATGCGGTCTACGGCTCCAAAGAGGTCCGGATCTACCATATGCAGTCGGCCCAGCAGGACAACTATGAGAAAAGTAACGGGAAATGGCTGGATAACACCAAAGAGAACAGCGGAATAAGAGCGAAGCTGGAACTGGCTAACTTCAGCCTCAAGATCCTTAATTTCTCCGGCATGTTGGTACTCGGCGCAATTCTGATGGCGATGGGTGTGACGCCGCTGGGCGAAATCATCGCCATGATCCAGTTGCTGACGGCGCTCAATATGATGTTCCGCGAGCTCGGCGGGCTGGTGGCCTACCTGCAAAAATCTCTCGCAGGAGCCAAGCGCATTTTCGAGCTGTTCGCACTGCCTGGCGAGTTAACCGACAAGCAGCAGCCGGAAGAGCCGGATTTGAGTCAGCCTGTGATCGCGGTGAAGGGCCTGTCGTTTGCGTATCCCGCGGGCGAGGCTGTGATCCGCGACGTTTCCTTTGCGGTCCAGCAGGGGCAAACGGTCGCCATTGTCGGCCCGAGCGGGTCGGGTAAATCTACCCTGATGAAACTGCTGATGGGGCTGTATGCACCGTCTGAAGGAAGTATTGCTGCCTATGGCCGCGAGTCCAGACAGCTAGATGTCGATAGCTGGCGCCAACACTTCTCGTTTATTCCCCAGGATTCGTTCCTGTTTTCCAATACCGTCAAGGCTAACTTGTCATACGGTCGGTCGGGTTGTGCCATGGCTGATATCGAGCTGGCTGCCGAACGATCGGGATGCTCGGGCTTTATTGCTCAACTGCCTAACGGGTATGAGAGCCAGATAACGGAAGGTGGCGGCAATGTATCCGGTGGACAAAAGCAGCGTCTGGCAATAGCACGGGCTCTGGTCAAAGACGCCGAGGTCTTGATTATGGACGAGCCGACGGCTTCGTTGGATGCCCGGACAGAGGCAGAGATCCAGGCTGAACTGGATGAGTTGCTACAGCAAAAAACCGCCATCGTGATTGCGCACCGGCTCAAGACAATCCGTAACGTGGATCAAATCTTTGTCTTGGTAGACGGAAAGCTGGTGGAGCACGGCGATCACGATACCTTGATGCGCAGTCAAGGTGCCTATTTTGACTTGGTGATGCAATCTGATCAGGAAGAGGTGGTAGTAGCATGAGGCAATACGATTTAGTCGAAATGTTTACCCGGCAATGTGCCACGAGGGAGGAGGCTGCGGCGATCGAGTGGGGAGAGGACTCCTTAAGCTATCGTGCCCTGAGGCAGCAAACGGCCTCTATTGCACAGTGTCTTCGCCGGCAGGGACAGGGAAATATCGCCCTGTATCTAGACTCCTGCCCGACTCTGGTCAGTACGCTGCTTGCCTGTCTGCATACCGGGCATGTCTTCGCTCCTGTTAATGTCAGTTTGCCGGAGCAACTGGCCGCAACCATGATGCAGCGTATCGCCCCTGCCTGCATCGTGACCTCGGCGCGTCATGTTGCCAAACTGGAGAAGATCGTGGCGTTGTTGCCCGAGCCACCCAAAATTGTGGTGTGGGACGAGATCACTCCCTCTCTGGAGCCTGCTCCGCTTTCTGCGCTGGAGCCCCCCCGTTTTCAGGACCGGTGCTACATCTACTTTACCTCGGGCTCGACGGGGGAACCGAAGGCTATCCTCGGCAGTTACCGGGGGCTCAGCCATTTTGTCCAGTGGCAGCAGCACGAATTCGGTATTTCTGCCCGCCACCGTGTCGGGCAAGTGACGATACCGGCCTTCGATCCGTACTTGCGGGAAGTGTTGCTGCCGTTGGTCGCCGGGGGTGTGCTGGTAATGCCCGCGGTGCGTGATCTGGTGTTGAGCGACGAGTTGCTGCCGTGGCTCAACCGTGAGGAGATCAGTGTTCTTCATATGGTACCGACGCTGTTCAGGCAGCGTCTGCTTCAGGGTGATGCTACACAGGATGGCGCTCCGCATCCACTGAGCCTGGAATACTTATTCCTGGCCGGGGAGCAGCTTCGGGGGCAGGATCTCGAGCAGTTCTATGCCCGCTACGGCGAGGAACAATGCCAGTTGGTGAACCTGTATGGCCCGACAGAAACTACACTGGCCAAAGTCTTTCGCCGGGTTACTCCTGATGATCAGGCATTGGATGTCATCCCCATCGGCCGCCCACTTGACGAACAGGTGAAGGTGCACATTCTGGATGCGCAGGGTGAGCCTTGTGCCACCGGTGACTCTGGGGAAATCGTGATTGAAACGGCGATGCGCTCTTACGGTTATCTGGGTCAGGAAGAGGAAAACCGGCGCTGTTTCCGCCAGTCGCCGCCCTATTATTTTACTGGAGATATTGGTGTCAGCCAGCCAGACGGTCAGCTGGTATGCCTCGGACGTAAAGATAACCAGATTAAAGTTCGCGGGGTGCGGGCGGATCTGCTGGGGATCGAGCGAGTCGTTCAGCAGGCGCCGACTGTCGGGCAATGTGTTGTTCAGGTTATTGACAGCGGACTGCCCTCGGCAAGGCTGAAGGCATTTATCGTCTCGGACAAGGCTGACGGGGCGCAAATCTTTGATTTTGTCGGCCAGCGTTTGCATCAGGCCCTGGTGCCGGCCGAGTGGGAATTGGTCGATACGCTGCCAATGCTGCCCAATGGTAAGATCAACCGCAAGGCGCTGTCGAACTTATCCGGTGTCGAGTTGAGGCTCGATGCCTATCGTGGTCCGCAGACGCCGCAGGAAGAGAAAATACTGGCGGTTTGGCGTCAGGTATTGCAGCAAGAGCGGATCGGGATGGACGATCATTTCTTCCGCCGTGGCGGCCACTCTTTGTTGCTGATGTCGCTCAAGGCTGAGATGGAAAAAGCGTTCGCTGTGGCGGTCGAGATGGCGGCGTTATTTGAGCATCTTACGCCGGCAACACAGCTGGAATATGCGCAAACCAGTGCGGCGCATATTCCAGCCTGCCGCTTAGAGAAAGTGCCGCAGGATCAGGTTGGTCCGGTTTCAGTCCTGCAACGTAATATCATCCTGGCCCACCAGTTCCATCGACAAAATACCAGCTATAACCTGACCCGAGTGGTAGAAATTGACAGGTCGCTTGATATATCGATTCTGCAGCAGGCCGTCGATAGCTGTGTCGGGCAACTGGCGATACTGCGTTCGGTCTTTGATATCGACAACGGAGACGTGGTAACCAGGGTTATGCCCGAGGTAACCATACCGGTCGAACCGGCTTCCTTGGCGGATAAGCAGCAGCTCACTATGGCACAGGCAGCCTTTGTGCGTCCCTTTATCCTCGAACAAGCTCCCTTGATGAGGGTCGGGTTGTGGTCGGTAGCGGACGGTAGTACTTTTCTGGCGCTGGACATTCACCACAGTATTGCCGACGGAATGAGTGCCACTCAGTTGCTGACAATGCTGCTGGATAGCTATCAGAGCCTAAGCCAGGGAGCATCGCTGCCGGCTCCTCTGCCGTGGCAATACCATGATTATATCGGCTATAACCTGCAGCAGCAGGCCCGGCTCGAGGCAGACAACCTGAACTACTGGCAGCAGGAGCTGGCCAACTTGCCGGAACCTTTGCAGCTCACGCCCGGCCAGGAGCGCCCGTTGCAGTTTGACGGGGCCGGAGACACGCTGTATCTGGATATCGAGACGGCATTATTGAGTGAGTTGCAACAGGTAGCCAGCCGTCAGGGCTGTACTTTGTTCGTCTTGTTGTATGCAGCCTATGCCCTGACGCTGCACAAGCTGAGCGGACAGGATGATATTGTTATTGGGGTGCCTGTAGCCGGGCGGGACTTGCCTGAGATAGCGGATGTTCCCGGGGTGTTCATGCGCGTGTTGCCCGTCCGGGCTCCGTATCAGAGTGAAATGAGCTTCGGAGATTATCTGGCAGCGATCCAGCAGCAGTTTGCCGGCGCAGTAGCCCATCAGGACTTTGCCTTCGAGCATCTTGTCGAGGCGGTCAAAGCGCCCCGTAGCGCCAGTCGGCAACCGCTGTTTGATACCATGTTTGCTCTGCATGATGCGATGTCGTGGCAGTCTGAGTTGCAGGGCATTTCAGCCCAAGAGATACATATTGCTCAGCGTCAGGTGAAGGCTGATATTGTTGTTGATGCCTACCGTAACGGGGGCTCGCTGACCCTGGCTTTCTCCCATGCTGTCAATATGGTCGACAGCAGCCGGATCCGCCAACTGGCGGACCATATGCAGATCTTGTTGCAGCGTATTCCCCAGTTCATGCCGCTGCAACGAGTGGGGACCATCGACACACTGCCGCAGGCCGAGAGGTTGCAGTTGGTGGAATCGTTCAATCAAACCACGCAGCCCGTTGACGGTGCTCAGACCTTGATTGAGCGTTTTCACCAGCAGGTTGCACGGGATCCCGAGCAGCAGGCCTGCCGCAGTCAGGGGCTGTCATTAAGTTACCTCGCGCTGGATCAGCGTGCCAACCAGTTGGCGTATGCCTTGCTGGAGCGGCTGGGCCGGCGTCCTGCCCGGGTAGCGATCATGGTATCGCCGTCTGTTGATCTGGCCGTTGCTATCCTGGCTGTGCTGAAGGCCGGAATGACCTATGTGCCACTGGATCCTGATTTTCCTGATGAGCGCTTGCAGTACATGATCCGTAATGCCGGCGTCGAGTTGCTGCTCACGGATCTTCCGGAGCTGGCTGGTAAATTGTCCGGCGAAACGATCCTTGACTGTCGTGACAAGGGGATTACGGAGTATCCGACGTCGTTGCCAGTCGGGGTGACGTATGATCCCCACCAGCTGGCCTACGTGATATATACATCGGGATCGACCGGGCAGCCAAAAGGCGTCATGATCGAAAACCACTCAGTGGTCAATTTCATCAACGGGATGGAGCGCTCGCTGGACTTTACGGCCGACAAAACGGTGTTGGCACTGACGACTTTCTCCTTCGATATCTTTGTGCTCGAGTTTTTCCTTCCGCTACTGACCGGCGCCCAGTTGGTAATTGCCAGCCGAGAACAGCAGCAAGATATGGCGGCCCTGAGCGCACTGATCCGGACTGAGTCGATCACCACATTGCAGTTTACGCCGTCACGGATGAAGATGTTTCTGGCCTTTGAGCCTGACCTGCAGTGTTTCTCGGGAGTCGATGAGGTGCTGATGGGCGGCGAGTATGTCGGTTTCGAGCTGGTCGAGAGCATAAAGCGCTGTTGCCCGGCCCGAGTCTTTAATATGTATGGCCCGACAGAAACGACCGTGTGGTCGGCCGTGTGCGAACTGACCCATGCGATACAGAGCACGGTTGGCCGACCTATCGATAATACCCAATTGTATGTGTTGGATAACGCTCAGCAACTTTGTCCGATGGGAACGATGGGTGAGCTGTATATCGCCGGTGACGGGTTGGCACGAGGCTATCACCAGTTGCCGGACAAAACGGCCACGGCGTTTGTTGCCAATCCTTTCCGTTCCGGAGAGAAGATGTACCGTACCGGCGATTTGGCCTATTGGCTGCCAGGTGGCGATCTTTGTGTGTGCGGACGGCAGGACAACCAGGTCAAGGTGAAAGGCCACCGGATAGAGCTGCATGAAATTGAAGAGGTGCTGACCTGGTATCCGGCTATCCGTGATGCGGTTTGTCTGGTCAGAGAGCGCCAGATACAAGGGTTTAGCGAAAGCTACCTCTGTGCATTCTATTTGTCAGAGAGTGATATCGAAGAAGACTTGCTCCGTCAGCATTTAAGGGCGCATCTGCCTGACTACATGGTGCCGGAAGCATGGGCCCGATTGGCGGAGTTTCCGTTAACCGCCAACGGCAAGGCAGACCGCAGGGCGTTCCCCGCCATTGAAAGCAGTAAGCCTCAATTACAGCCGGTGAAGACCCAGACACCCACCCAGCAGGTGATCTACCAGACCTGGGCCGAAATATTGCCGGTTTCGCATATCGGGCTCCATGACAACTTCTTTGATGTCGGCGGGAATTCGTTCCATGTTGTACTGGTGCAAAAAGCGCTGGCAGAGCAGGGGATTGATGTGATGGCGATAGATATCCTCGAACATGCCACGATTTGTGGGCTGGCTGACTGGTATGACAGTCAGCAGTCCGAGGTCGAGATGATACCTTGTGCCGGGATCCCGTTCCTGTCTGCGCCAATCGACAATGATGCCACGGCCCCCGAGTGGGACTACCGTTATGCTGCCGGGCAGAGCCGACAGCTGGAAGTGCTCGGGGATCAGCTTGGCGTGTCCCGAGATATATTGTTGACTGGCCTGACGGTCTACGCGCTGGCGGCTGCCACGGAGCTTAACCGTCTTGATATTTATCTGGGTGACGGCGATGCTCAGTGCCAGCACGTCACGATTGACCTGTCAGGCATAGACAGCCTGCAGGGTTTCTTTGAGCGTGTTGGGGAAGCGGTTGCCGGGATGACGGGTGTCGCGTTGAGGCAACTGCTGCCGCCGGAGAAATCAGGGCATTGCAGTATCTATATCGCTAATGACGACCGTAAGGCAGTAAAAAGGAACGCGCTGTTTGATCTGGTGTTTGTCTATTCGTGGGAGGATGAGCTGATGCTTTCGTCGGCGATAAACAATAACAGCTTCAGTCGGGCGGACTTTTCTCTGATCGGTGCAGGATTGAATGAGCTGGTTACGCAATTTACCTGATGTATATGCCTGATCCTAAATAAATTGAATCGAAGAAAACGGTTCTACTTTCATAAAGGCCAGCCTAAGCTGGCCTTACGTTTTTATACAGGCCGAAGAGGAAAGGCGGGTTAAGAATAAAAGACAAGAAAAAAGGGTAGCCAGGCTACCCTTACCGCTAAAGCCCGAAACCAAAGGCTTGCGAAATGTAACAGCTATGCCGCATGTTACCAATGGAGCAACGATTCCTGTTTTACCAGCGACTCGGCAGCGGTGGACGCTGATCAGGACGGTTGAATTTTGCTGCTAGACGTGTAGAAAATCTTTCAGCTGCTTAATGATTGCCTCGGCTTGCTCCTGGTTCTCCATCTCGGCAAACAGGCGCAGCAATGGTTCTGTGCCCGAGAAGCGAGCCAGTGCCCAGCCGCCATTCTTGAAATAGACCTTGGCACCATCGGCGTAGCTGACTTTCTCAATCTCGTAGGCGAATTCCGGCAGCTCTTTCTCGACATAAATTCTGTCGTACAGGCGCTGGCGCTCGGCAGGCTTGAAGGTGCAGTCTCCCTCTGCGGTATAGGCGTAGCCATATTTGTCATAGATTTCATCGAGCATCTCAGACAGTTTCTTGCCCGTTGTACTGATCATTTCGACCAGCAGGCTGGAGGCGAAGACACCATCCTTGCCTTTGATATGGCCGCGAATGGTCAGGCCGCCTGAACTTTCGCCGCCGATCAGCGAGTCGTCGGCCTCCATTTGCGAGCTGACGTGTTTGAAGCCAACTGGTACCTCAAAGCATTTCTCGCCATGGGCTTCTGCCACCTTGTCCAATAGATGGGTGGTGGCGATATTGCGAACCACAGAGCCCGTCCAGCCTTTGTATTCCAGCAGGTAGTAGTAGAGCAGCAACAGCACTTCGTTGGGATGGATGAAGTTGCCTTTCTCGTCGATAATACCCAGTCGGTCGGCATCGCCGTCGGTGCCAATACCGATGTCATAGCCCTCGTGAGACACCATGTGCTTCAGTCGGTATAAGGTTGCGGCACTCGGTGACGGCATCAAACCGCCGAAAGCGGGGTTTTGGGTGTCATTGATAACGTCGACATCACAGCGCCCACTGATCAGAACGGTTTGCAGGGCATTTTTCGCAACCCCGAACATCGGGTCGATCAATACTCGCAGGTTGGCCTGCTTGATGGCCTCGACATCAATAAAGTCGATGATCGAGTCGACGAACTCGTTCATCGGATTGATAATCTCTATCAGGTTGTCCCGCAGTGCATTGTCAAACTCGGCCGTTTGAATATCAGCCTCGGACAGGTTGGCAACCTGCGCTTCAATTTTCTGGGTGATCACCTCGTCGGCATCACGGCCACCTTCAATAAAGACCTTAATGCCGTTGTAGTCTGCCGGGTTATGCGATGCGGTAATACATGCCGAGTAGGTGGCACCGATCTGTTTGGACTTAAACATGACGATCGGAGTCGGGACGTACTTGTCGATGAAGCTGACCTGGATACCATTGCCGGCCAGCACTTCCGAAAACCAGGCCGCGGCCTTGTCGGATAAGAAGCGACGGTCATAGCCGATCACGAAGCCGTTGTTGGTGACTTTCTCGGCAATCATGATATTGGCTACCGCTTGCGCCACCAGCTGTACATTGGCTTTGGTGAACTCTTCACCGATGAGGGCACGCCAGCCACCAGTTCCAAATTGGATCATGATGGAACTCCTATTTCTCTCTGTGGAAAATGAAAAGTAGGGGTGAAAAACACCCCTAAAAAGTAATTAACCCATTACGACAGTAACGGTATTTACAGACCCTTCGGCCTGTGCCGGAATTGCTCCCTCGATAGCTTCGCCATTAAGAATGATGGATTTTACGCCCTTGCTGACATGGTTCGGATTCTCAACCTTGATGTTAAAGGTCGCATCACGCCATTGGCGAGTTACTTCAAAGCCCGGCCATGCTGTCGGGATACATGGGTCAACCACCAGGCCTTCGAAGCTGACGCGTACGCCAAGAATGAAGTTGGTGGCGGCAATGTATGCCCAGCCGGATGAGCCGGTCAGCCATGGGTGGTTGGCGCGGCCGTGATCCTGGTGATCGCGGCCCATGACGAACTGAACGTAGGAATACGGTTCGGCAATGCGCTTCTCAATCATGTCATTCTGGTTGTACGGGTTCAGCGCATCATAGAATTTCATCGCCTGATCACCGCGGCCCAGTTTTGCCTCGGCCACCCACGCCCATGGGTTCGGGTGCGAGAAGATGGCGCCGTTTTCTTTCACGCCCTGGTAGACACGGGTCACAAAACCGATGTCGTCGTTCGGGGTCGCAAAAGACGGGGCGTTGAGGTGCAGGCCGTACTCGGAGAACAGGTATTCATCGACAGCGTTCATTGCTTTCTCACCGCGATCCTGAGAGACGGCACCAGATACGACAGCCCAGGTGTTGGACTCAAGGTGAACTTTGCCTTCAACCTGTTCGTTGGTACCCACTTTCTCGCCGTTTTTGGTGATACCACGGATATACCAGCCGCCGTCCTCGTCCCAAAGGTGTTTTTCACAGGCGCTCTGTACCCCGCCGGCCATATCTTCGTAGCGGGCGGCATCCTCGTCTTTGCCAAGGAACCTGGCCAGATCGACAAACTCCTGAATGGCCCAGTAGTGTAGGAAGGCCACCATGGAGGACTCGCCACCGCCGAGGTTCAGACAGTCGTTCCAGTCGGCACGCAGCCCTTTGGCGATACCGGTACGGCCAACGTGCTCGGCTGTGAAGTCCAGCGCCGCTTTCATGTGTTCGTAGACGGTTGCCTCGCCACCGTCGGCGTAAGGGATCACCTCGTCGAAAAAGCTGGTTTCGCCGGTTTCCATCACGTAGCGGCAGATAGTTGGTACAAGCCATAGGTGGTCGTCAGAGCAGGTATCGCTGATACCGTGGATCTTGTCTTCGTCACTCGGTGTCGGAACAACCGTCGGTGACTTTGAAGGTGCAACATCGGCTTTTTCAGGATCGAACCAGTCAGGATCGAACAGGTGAAGCCCGTAGCCAGCCTTGACCTGGCCGCGCAGCAGATCTACCAGGCGCTTACGGGTCATTTCCGGGTTGGCATGAGGCACGGCCATCGCATCCTGAGCGGTATCACGATAGCCAAGGCCGGTACGGCCGCCAACTTCGATGAAGGAGGCAAAACGGGACCAGACGACACAGGTTTCAGCCTGATACAGGGTCCAGGTATTCAGCATGGTATCCATGCCTTCGTTCGGTGACTTCACCTGGAACTTGGCACAACGTTCAGCCCAGTGTTCTTTGATGGCTGCGAATGCGGTATCGACATTGTCCAGGTTCTGGTATTTGGCTCTCAGTTTTTCGCCGTTGCCCTTGCCCAGGCCAAGGATATAGACAAAGCGCACTTCTTCGCCCGGCTGGATAACAAACTGCTTGTGCAGGGAGCCACAGTGGTTGTAGCAGGTCTTGACCGTGTTGGTACATTGCCCTTGCTCAACCGCCAGCGGGTTGGACTCATCGCGGTACAGGCCAAGGAATGAATCACGCTGACCGTCATAGCTATCAGGATCGAATGTCGAGGCTAGGTAGTAGAAACCTTCGAAGTCATTGGTGTTGTAGTACAGGTCATACTCAATCACGCCTTCGTTATACGAGGTACCCGCCGAGTACAGGCTCATCTGGTGGTTCTGGTTGTCCGACTGGATATGGCTGAACGAGAACTCGACAAATGAGAAGGCACTGATGGTGCGCGGCTTGTCGCTGTCATTTTTGATAACAACATCCCAGATCTCCGCATCTTCACCTTTAGGAACGAACAAGGTTTTCGACGCCGAGATACCGCTGTATTCGCACTTGAACTTCGAATAAGACAGGCCGTGGCGCACTTCATACTTGGCTTCGTCGAGGCTCTTTGCCACCGGCTGCCAGGAAATAGACCAGTAATCGCCGGTTTCGTCGTCGCGAAGGTAGACGTAATGCCCCGGACGGTCAAAAGAGCCGTTTGGGCGGAACTTGGTGACCCGGTTGTACTCCGGAGAGTTATAGAAGGAGTAGCCTCCGGCATTGTGCGAGATAACCGTACAGAATTTTTCCGTACCGAGGTAGTTGGTCCAAGGGGTCGGGACATCAGGGCGAGTGATGACATACTCTCTGTTGTCGTTATCAAAATAACCGTATTTCATTATTGTCCAATCCTTTTAATGTTTTTACTTGCTGTGAGTTGCTAGTCACAACGACGGTAATTAATGCCAGCTTTGTCCAGGTAGGCTAACTGCCCGCTCAGACGAGCCTTGAAGTCTTTCCAGTTTCTGTTGTCAGGATGAGTCCAGCACAGCTCGGCAATGGCCAGCAGGCGTGGGTAAATCATGTATTCAAAGCGGCTCTGGTTGTTGACCAGCTCGCACCACAATGCGGCCTGGATACCCAGGATATGCCGGTGGGCCGGGTCGTTGTCGGCCAGTGACGACAGGGGTTTGTAGCTATAGACGACATCGAGTGGCAGCTTGCAGGCCCAGTCGGAACCGGGTTCGTCTGCCGTGTAGCCCTGAGTCATATCCAGGTAGGTATACTGGGCTGGCTGCATGATGACGTCATAGCCCTCGCGGGCACAGTTCAGTCCGGCCTCTTCGTTCTGCCACGAGAAGATCAGGGTATCCTTGCTGATTTTGTTGCCGTTGGTTGCCTCTTCCCAACCCATCATCCGCTTGCCCTTGGCCTGGACGACCTCCTCGGCAAAGCGCAGGATATGTCCCTGCAGCTCTCGCGGATCCTGATAGCCGTGCTGTTCCATCATTGCCTGACAGGCCGGACTTTGGGTCCAGACACCTTGCGGCACCTCGTCACACCCGACATGGATGTAGGGGGCAGGAAAGAGCTCGCAGACTTCGTCCAGTACGTTAGCGATAAAGGTATAGGTGCCTTTCAGTGCCGGGGACAGAATGTTGTCCGAGTACCACTGGGTACTGCGGTACTGTGAGCGGTCTTGTGGGTCGACCAGCAGGTCCGGCAGGGACTTGATAGCCGCACGGCAGTGGCCGGGAATATCGATCTCCGGAATGATGGTAATTCCGCGGTCACTGGCGTAGGCGATGAGATCGCGTACTTCCTGTTTGCTGTAGTAGCCGCCATAGCGTTGGCTGATGTTGGTGTACTGTGGCTGGATAACCTCGTTCGGTCCCCGCCAGGCCCCGATCCGAGTCAGCTCCGGGTAGGCATCAATTTCAATCCGCCAGCCTTCGTCATCCGTCAGGTGCCAGTGGAAGGTGTTGAATTTATAGCGAGCCAGGTGATCGATCAGGTACTTGAGGCGTTTGATCGGGTGGAACTGCCGGGCACAGTCAAGCATCATCCCGCGGTACGGGTAGTTGGGCTGGTCCTGGATCTCCACCATCGGGATCATATAGGTCGCATGAGCCTGATGGGTGGGGCGGGTCGGGATCAGCTGCAGCAGGCTGGCGGTTGCATGGGCAAAACCGCTCTGCGATCCGGCCTGAAGCCAGATATGATCGGGTTCGACCAGCAGGCAGTATGCGCCGTCGGCAAGCTCTTCGTGATACTGATAGCTGATATTACCGTCCTGGCAAACCGGGATATCTTCGTGCAGCAGCTGGCACAGCTCGGCCTGAAGCCAGCGTGAGCTACCGCAGGCCTTATCTGTCGGAGGCGTGATAGCCGTTCCCGATTTCAGCATGAATTCGCCGGGCAGCCTGATCAATGATTCCGGCAGCGGGATCAGGTTGATGGGCTTGGCATCGGGCAGCGGGATCGGCAATGGCTCGGTAGCCGGCTGATCGAGGTTGATCGTGGTGATTTTTACCGGCAGCGGCTTGATGAAACTGCCTTCTGGCGAAGTATTCAGGAAGGCATCGACGATCCCTTCGTCGTACATCGTGAAGGGCTTGGTATTGACGGTGAATTCCGTATAGAAATGGGAGTTAGGGCTTAATGACGCCGAGTTTCCCGGCGTCAGAATGCAGTAGCTACCCAGTTGCTTGAGTTGGCCGTTAGAAAGCGATTCTGCCTGAATCCAGCGGCAGAACGTAAAATGCAGCGCCCAGTTGTTCTGTGCCTGATCACTCAGATTGTGCAAGGTCAGGGCAAAACGAGACTGCTGCTCATTTTTGCTTATCACGGTCAAATCGAGACGGTAACTCATAGTAGCCTCTTAAAGTGGGTAAAGGTTGTGACAACCTTTTGCCATTGCAATTGCCCCGTCCATGGCATCTCCCTGGGGTAGTGCCAGCCGGGTTTTGAACGGAGGTGCCAGCCAAGGCTGGATATGCTCGCCAATGCTCCCCATCAGGCAGACCTGTTCGGCACCGCGCATGAACAATGCAGAGAGCAACATTTCGACATCCGCCGCCGTTTGCTTGAGCATCTCGATGGCCAGGCTGTCACCTTCGGCCGCATGGGCAAAAATGGCTGGCGAGAACTGACCGTAGTCGCACGGACGGGCTGTTTTGGACCAGCTGACAACGGCATCGACATCGTTGTCGAAATGCTTCATGACATGCAGGGCCAGCGACGTGTGAGGAACGATATCGTCGACACTGAGCAGTACCTGCTGGATGAGGCGAAGTCCCATGACGGCACCGCCGCCGTGATCGGATATTGGGAACTCGCGGCCGCCGATAACCTGTTGCTGCTTATCTTTCAGCAAGATCCCGCAAGAGCCCGTACCGGCTATCAGGATTGTGCCCTCTTCTCCTTTCCAGGCGCCCAGACAAGCGCCATAAGCGTCGGTATTTAAAGTGACGGCACCATAAGGGTGGGGAAGCGCCATGAATTCATACCAGGACTCTTTTTGTTCGGCTCCGGCCAGTGCCAGACCGACGGACATGCTGCCGTAGTCGGCTTCTGTCAGCTGTGCCAGAGAGGCGGCAGTGGCAATGGCATCCTGAATCGATGCCATGGCGACGCTGCCACCCAGCATGATATTGGCACTGCCGGTCTTGGCCTCGCCAAGACAGTGACCTTCCAAATCGCAGATCCGGGCTCGGCACGAGGTGCCACCCCCGTCTACTCCGACGTAATATTTGATTGTACTAGCCAAGGTGTCGCTCCTTATATTGAGTTGTTATTGCGAGCAAATACCAGCCGCCATGCGGGATCCACTGCTCTCCCCAGCGCCAGTTTTGCAGCATGTCATCTTTGTACGGAATCGGTTTGAAGGCGATATCCTGCTCGTTGTCGAAGCCAGAGGTGATGCCGTTGCACACACCGCCCTTGGCGTTGCTGAATCCCAGCTCGGGCAGGTAGTCCGGGTTGTTGCGACCATGGCCGTCCAGCATCGACATATCGAAGGGGTTGAGCCCCAGCAGCCAGTCAGTCAGCTTTTGTGCATAGACTTTGAGCTCTGATTTCAGGGTGCTATCGAGCGGGTAGGCCTGCGCCATATAGGCCATGGAGGCCAGTGAACCCAGGCGGGCATTTTCACCCTGCCACCAGTAGCCGCTTTCATTGTGGTGAGGAACAAAGAAGCTGCTGGACTTTTCACCGTCAACGGGTTTGACATACTGACGCGGGTAACCGAATGGGTTGGTGACTTCCAGGGTGATCCTGAGCTCGAAGTGCAGCGCATTGCTCAGTGTTTGATTCAGGCTCTGGTGCAGCGTTTCGTCAGTTTCTATCGCCAGGTATTGCATCAGGCTGATGGCTGGCAATCCTGCTTCCGCAGCATGGTAGTACGGGCGGCTGCCGTCGTTGTTGGCCGACCAGAAATGCTGCTGGTCTTGATCAGACATTTGCCGGCAGGCCAGTTTCTTGGCCCAGCCCCTGGCCTGGTCAAGATAGCGGTTGTTGCCGGTGGCTTTGAACAGCTCTACTGCAGCCAGCAAGGCGCAGTACTCGTCGATGATGTTCTCGGTACCGTCGTTGAGGTACTGGGTATTCATCTCAACCAGGTGCCAGTAGCCTTTCTCGGCGGCTTGCAGGTAGGCTTCGCCTTGGGTTTCGTCATTCCATCCGAGTCGGGTAACTTGTTCTGATGTGAGCCAACGTGATGCCGCAGCCAGCGCAGCAACGGTTATGCCGCCGCCCTGACGGAATGCAGCCTGATAATCGTCCGACTTAATACCTTCCTGGGTGGCGTATGCACAGATCTCCCGCTGCTTTATATCCTTGCTCCACTTGTCGAACACCGTCATATAGAAGAAGCCCTGCGGGTGCTGCATCCGGAGCAAGAAGTCCGCACCATGGTAAGCCTCTTCCAGCAGGCGTCTTCGGGTGATGTCGGCAATGTTTTCCTCGCCTTCGAGCAGCTCAAAGGCCTTGAACATATTCCAGACTACCATTGGGGTCTGTTGGGGGTTCAGGTAGTTGCTGTAGGACAGGTGACTGAGATATTTGCTGACATCGCCCGAGGCGTCATACCAGCCGCCGCGGACATCTGCTGTGTCTTTGCTGCCAAGTAACGGTGCATGCTGGTCGGCATGGTCGAAAACGCCGCTGCAGCGCTGGGATTTGAAGTAGTGCAGTACATCGCTGAAGGTTCGCTGCATAAGCAGCCCTTCGGCAATGGTAAAAGGCTCGGAGAGGAGCTCGCCAACCTGGAGGCGGAATTCACCGCACCCAGTGAATGCCGTGAAGTCAATCGAGTAGGTGTAGCCCGTGTGCCATTGTGCGACTGGGCCACAGGCTTTGAGTGGCAGCTGCATAATAGGGTGGGCATCTTGGCAGCGAATAATCTCTGCATGGGGTGCCGGCAAACCGGGTTCCGCCAGCAGGATAGCCTGCTTGGCACCAAAACGCTCATAGCCTAGGTGGTTCGTTAACAGCTGCATTTATCCTCCAATTAGTTCTCGTATAGGTAACAACGTACGAAATGGTTTTCTGATAGCTGGGTTACGGCCGGAAGCTGTTCGCGGCACTTGTTGGTTGCATGGGTACAGCGACCGGCAAACGGGCAGCCGAGGCTTTCCGGTGTCCAGAGCGGGATCTCGCCCTTGTTGCCCTTAAGTTTCTCGTGGATGGACTTGCTTGGATCCGGTACAGCCGAGACAAGCAGCTGGGTGTATGGGTGCTGGGGATCATGGATGATCTCCTCGGTATCGCCCCATTCCACCATGTGGCCGACATACATCACGGCCAGATCCTCGGCAATATAGCGGGCAGTCGCGATATCATGGGTGATATACAGCAGGGCCATTTCGCGCTCGAATTTCATCTCTTCCATCAGGTTGAGAACCCCGGCACGAATCGAGACGTCCAGCATTGAGGTCGGCTCGTCAGCCAGGACAACCTCAGCACCGACGGCAATGTTGCGGGCCAGGTTGACGCGCTGGCGCTGGCCACCAGAAAGCTGGTGGGGGAACTTGGCCGCCGTTTCTTTGGGCGGGATCAGGCCCACCTGTTCAAGCAGGCTGTAGACCTTCTCTTCCAGCTCCTTCTTATTGCCGGAGGTAACCTTCTTGTGGATCAGCAACGGACGGGCGATGTGGTGGAAAATCGTATGGGTCGGGTTCAGGGACCCAAACGGATCCTGCCATACCATCTGGACACCCTGGCGATACTCCATGAGCTCGCTGTGCTTGTTAATGTCGGCAATATCCCGGCCGTAGTACTCGATATGGCCGCCGGTTGGCGGGTACATCTTGGCGATCATTTTCGCCGTGGTGGATTTGCCCGAGCCAGATTCACCGACAACGGATAGGCCGCGGCTCTTGTACATCTTGAAAGACACGTCATTGATGGCGCGCATCTTGGATTTGGTTAATGAATTACTGTTGACCTCAAAATCCTTGATCAGATTTTTGCCTTCAATAATTGGTTGTCCGATAGGTTTGCTCATATTGCCTCCTAATTGCTTCCTATTTTTTATTAACTGCATTTATTGAATAGGTGGCAGTTTGAAAAACGACCGGGTTCAAGTTGACGTAGCTGTGTCGCTTTGCTGAAGCAGGCATCATGGGCTTTGCTACAGCGGGCCTGGAAACGGCACCCCTGAGGAACTTCAAGCAGGTTCAGCGGGTTACCTGGAATACCGGTCAGGCGTGTTTTCGGGCCTGTCAGCGGCGGGAAGGAGTTGCCCAACCCTTCTGTATATGGGTGGAACGGCTGCTCAAGGATCTGCCGTGACGGGGCAACCTCGATCAGCTCGCCGGAGTACATGATCCCGATACGGTCGGAGAACTCGACCATCAGTGAGATATCATGGGTGATGAACAGGATAGAGAAGCCAAACTCCTCTTTTAGTGCGTAAATCTTTTGCAGGATCTCGCGCTGAACCACCACATCGAGAGCCGTGGTCGGTTCATCCATGATGATCATCTTCGGGTTCAGGGCCAGGGCAATCGCAATGACCAGGCGCTGACGCATACCGCCGGAAAACTGGTGCGGGAAGTCCTGCAGGCGGCTCCGGTGGATATCAACAATCTCCAGTAATCCTTCGGCGCGGCGAACAGCCTGCTGGCGCGTCATGTTGGTATGGCGCATGATCACGTCGCAGAACTGCTCTTCCAGCGTCAGTACCGGGTTGAGTGCGTTCATCGCACTCTGGAACACCATGGACATCTGGCTCCAGCGGAAAGCCGAAATGTCAGCCTCGCTGTACTTGAGAATATCGCCATGACCGTCAAAGATAACTTCGCCACCGGTGATAAATGCTGGCGGCTTATGAAGGCGCATCAGCGAGAAGGCAACGGTGGACTTACCGCAGCCTGATTCACCGGCAAGGCCAAAGACCTCGCCCTTGCCGATATCGAAGCTGACGTTGTTTACTGCACGGACGTCGCCGGCATCGGTAATGTAGTCGACACAAAGATTGCGAATGGAGATCTGTGGGTTAGTCATTACTTTTCTCCTCCCTGCATGGCAGGCTGAGCGGTTTCTAGTGTCTCTTGTTGTTTTTCGGTATTTTGCTTGGCCATGTTTTTCCAGCGACGCATGCCTTTGTGAGAACGCAGCTGCGGGTTGGCAATTTCATCGACGGCAAAGTTAAGCAGGGCCAGGCCGACAGCAATCAGGGTGAGCGCGATACATGGAACCAGGAGTTCCCACCAGGCACCGACCAGCATTGAAGATGATGTCTGGACGTTGTACAGCATGTTGCCCCAGCTGATGGTGCCCGGGTCGCCAAGCCCAAGGTATGACAGGGTTGCCTCGGTCATAATGGCCAGCATCACCGAACCGATGAAGCTCGCCCCCACAATGGAAATCAGGTTGGGCAGGATCTCGACGAAGATGATCCGCATAGATGATTCACCGAGTACCTCGGCGGCTTTGACAAATTCTTTTTCCCGGATAGACAAGGTCTGTGCACGTACAACCCTGGCGCCCCATGCCCAGGCGGTGATCCCGATAACCAGGGTTATCGTGACGGGACCGGCCTCCCCGATGAAGGCGGCGATAACAAACAGCAAGGGGAGCTGGGGAATAACCAGCATGATGTTCATGGCGGCGGAAAGAATGTCATCGACCCGACCGCCGAAGTAACCGGCAGACACCCCGACGAGTGTGGCCAGGAAACATACCATCAGGCCGGCACCGAAGCCGACGGCTAGCGATGTACGTGCGCCGTAGACGACCTGTGACCAGACATCACGCCCCATGCGGGTGGTTCCCAGAACGTGGTCCGCTTTTTTGGACATGCGCAGGGTACGGCGGCTGTCGGCCAGGTTCTCAGCAACCCAGCCGTCAGGATTATTTTGCGCGGCCTTGACGACGAATGCTGGGTACTCATGCGGGTTACCCGTTTTTTTGTTCGGTACATGCTTGGTAATGAACGGGGCAAAGATTGCGGCCAAAATAAAGAGCATGATAATGGTTAAGCCGGCCAGGGCTTTATGGTTACTGGAAAGTAACTTGATTAGACCTTTCATAATTATTTGCCTCCCTTGCGTAGGCGAGGGTCAAGTGCGACGATGAGGATGTCAGCCATGAAGTTAAAGAACAGCATAAACAGGGTCATAATGAGTAGCTGACCTTGAAGAACCTGATAGTCACGCGCATTGATGGCGTTTAGCAGTACCGTACCCAGGCCCGGATAGTTGAAGATCATTTCGATAATTAGCTGGCCACCGATTGCCATACCCAGTGCCATCGAGAGGGCAGTGACACTTGGCAGCATGGCATTACGTGCTGCGTATTTGAAAACAACGCGGTTTTCACTCAGGCCCTTACCTTTGGCCATGGTGATATAGTCTTCGTTGAGCAGGTTGATCATGTTGTTTCGCATGTTGATCAAGAAGCCGCCAATCTGGATGATGGTGGCACAGAACAGTGGCAGCACCGCGTGGTAGAGCACGTCCTTGATGAACTCCCAACTGGTCCAGTCTGGCGAAGTACCTGCGGTATAGGCATAGGTAGACGGGAACCAGCGCAGACCGATTGCGAAGGTGTAGAGCACAATCATCGCGACAACGACGGGTGGAACGGCCTGCACGACCATCATTCCCGGCGAAATGAAGGCGTCATATTTGCTGCCGCGCTTCCAGGCTGCAAAAATACCCAGTGTCGAGCCAAGGCAGAAAGCGAGAACAACAGCGGTACCTGCCAAAAATAGTGACCAGCCTACGGCTCCGGCCATGACATCATTTACTGTCTGCGGGTAGGTCTGGATAGAGATACCCAGGTCCCAGGTCAAGATGCCTTTGAGGTAGACAAAATACTGTTCGTAGATCGGGCCGTCGACAAAGCCCAGTAGCTGTTTCATGGCAGCGATGCGCTCAGGGGTTACCTGTACCGCTGCATTGGCGAACATCATAGTAACCGGGTCGCCGGGCATGGCGCGTGGTAAAACGAAGTTCAGCGTTATCGCAAATAAAAGCGCTATCAAATAAAAAGACAGCCGTCGTATAAAGAATCCCATAACTCACACCTTAATCATCCAGCCTGTATTGACCGCGCTGGATTCAGGACAGAAATCCCCCTGACGCAAGGCGCCATAACTTTCAAATAGAGAGGGGGGGAAGAGGCGGTGTGCAATGTACACACCGCAAGTTAGTACCTAAAAATTATGCTTTAGGTTTTAGATCAAGTACTTGTAGCAGACGCTCTTGTGTATTGGTGATAGGCATTGGACGGCCCTTCGGATTCTTCTCGTTCCACCAGCCAGTAAAGCGTGCGGTGTTGTACTGAGAAGTGTATGCACCTGACATAACAGGGACTGTTACTTGGTTCTCGGCAATGATCTTCTGGATCTTATGAGCGATGTTCATCTGCTCGTTGCGATCAGCCGTTTTGTAGAAGCCTTCAAGTAGCGTGTCTAGCTCTTTGTTGCTCCAGTAGTGAAGCGCAAAGCGAGGCATCCCCTGGTTCGCCTGGAAGCGTGAGTGGTAACCGCTGTCCCAGTAAGTGTAAGGATCTGCGCCGTGGAAGTAGTTGGTGTAGGCAACGTCATACTTAGCATCCAGCATTGCCTGGTTGTAGACAGAGAAGTCAGGTGTGCTTGCTTTCGCCTTGATGCCAACTTCTTCAAGCATTTCAACGGCTAGCTGAACGGTGTTGTTGAAGTCAGTCCAGCCACTTGGAGACTGAATCGATAGCTCAAGATTTTTGCCTGATGGTGTTTCTACGAAGCCATCTTTATCAAGATCCTTGAAGCCTGCTTTTTTCAGCAATGCTTTTGAGTTCTCGATGTTGTACGTCATAAATGGCTTGTACTTGTTGTAGACAGTGTTATCAGACCAAGAGGCAAATGCCTGACCCAGACCTGAAGCATAGTCATTCACCACACCGCCGCCGTAGAACGCGATATCGATGATGGTTTCACGGTCGATAGCCATAGAGAAGGCACGGCGGAAGTCGATGTTGTTGATCGCTTCGTTGTTACCGGCATTTGGCGACTTGTAGTTGAACATGAATGCCTGGCTGCCGCCCGCAGGGTACCAGTACTTGTTATGAGGGCTGGCTGCTGCGTATGTGCTGTCAACGTCAGGGATGAACGAGTATGTCCAGTCGAACTGGCCGCTTAGGACCTGACCCAGGAACTGGTCGTTGCCCGCTACCTGAGGTAGGCGTAGACAGTCAACATCCAGGTTGCTGTTGTCCCAGTATTGTGGGTTACGGCACTGGGTATAAAGCTGCGGAGTGAATTTCTCGACTTCGGTAAATGGACCGGTACCGACAGGGTTTTCGTTGGTGAAGCGTGTCGGATCTTCAATCTTGCTCCAGATGTGCTTGGCAACGACGGACACTTCATTGATCAGATACGGTACGTTTGAGTTCGCTTCAGTCAGGTTGAAGGTCACTTTGTCGCCCGATGCCTCAATAGATTTCAGGCGCTGGTTGATACCGGTACGGTCAAGCTCAGGGAACTGCTTGAGCATGTTGAACGTAAAGGCAACATCTTCTGCGGTAAAGGCTTTACCGTCAGACCATTTGACACCGTCACGGATCTCGAAAGTCACTTTCATCAGGTCATCAGACATGTAGTAGTCTGTTGCCAGACGCATAACTGGCTTATTGCCCTGAAGTTCGTTGAACACGACTAGAGGCTCGTAGATAAAGTCTTGGACCGTATCCAACTGAGTCTGTAGGAACGGGTTAAAGTTACGAACAAAAGTAGGGTAGAACTTAGGTACCATGGTTAGCTCAGTGCGATCGGCAGCAGAGGCTACCGGCGCTGTCAGCATTGTGGAAGCTGCAGCAACGACTGCGAGTGCTAACTTGGTTTTCTTAATATTGGCAAGCATAGCTGTTCCTTACTCTATTGCTTATTGTTTCACTTATGGAAAATGAATGCCCCGAAGGGTCTCTTTCGAGCCCACTCCGACAGAGTGAATGACACACTCACATCGAATGGCCTTGTAGACTCTAAGTGCCTTAAGGAAACCCTTGATTGACATGATCGTCAATCTGCCCGCCCGTCAAAAACGTCAAAATCAAGGGGGGGACTGTAAAAAACGTTAATTCTCCATTGTTGAGCTAGTCAATAGATTCGAGGCGGTGTGCGGCAACTCACGATTCACACACTATGTTTCATTGTCTTAGTTAGTGAGCACTACGATATAAACGCTTAAAATTAAGGGGCTTAGAGTGTCTGATATTCCTTTGTGATGTAACGCACAGTAAGTGTTAGGGTTAATTCCCTGCGGAAAATTTTACGGCCTGATTTGTTGTGATTGGCTTCTCATAAACCAAAAGATATTTCTATCTGAAGGAAAATACACCTTTAAAAGGGCGAATTAGCGCTAATTTTGAGCGATTTTTTCGTGCTTTAATGGCTTTATTTCGATGTGAAAAATGGATACTTTACGGCTGGAAATAAGCCTCGTAATAGCTCCCTGAGAGCATTATTGTATGGGCGGAATAAGCTAAGCGCAGAGCCTCTACGAGCCCGTTTGAGGGGGGCTGTCTGTCAGATTAAAAGCGGGATGGTGGCGGGTATGTGAATGCAGTTGCGGGGATAGAAAAAGCCCGCATCTGCGGGCTTGTTGATGGTGGCTTATATCAATGCTAGAGATGCTACTGGCCGATCAAGTGCTGGAGCTTGTCCTTCATCATTTCGATGTGTTGTCGCTCGGAACTCGGTGTGCTGCAGCGTTCAAGCACAAAGTCGATAGTATTGAGTACCGTGCGCCAGCGCGGGGTCTTGGGCAGGGTTTCTAAGTGGAGGTATTTGTCCAGCGTGCGGGTCTGCAGTGTACTGCGGTCGAGGTAGACGCGCCATAGGCCGCTTTCTTCTGCCAGCTCGAACTTAGTTTTGTTGGCCGACTCTTCCCAGAAACTCAAGGTGGCTTTCATGACCTCGACCAGCAGTTCCCGTACCGAATCGGTCTTGTTTTTGCCGTTGTCATCCAGCTTGTCGGCCAGTCGGGTAAATTCGCCGCCCAGCTCACGCAGCTGCTGCAGGCATCCCTTGTCGCCATCAAAGGCAAAGCCAGAAAGCACCTCCATCGCATTTTCCAGCACCTCGACCCGTTGCTGGGTGGCCGGGCCATTATTGTCGAACACGAACATGCGCTGGAGGCCGGACTCCTCGGGAAGGTTGATCACGTCGGTGTCCAGAGAGACGAGCTCATCGCTGATACGGTAGAGCAGGCTGCCGTTATAGTGATGGCTAGTGCTGATATCTTCGGGCAGGTGAGTGGCTAGGATATCAGTAATATTGTGCCGTTCCAGCTGCTCGGGAGCACGGTGGAACAGCTTGCCCGCAGCACTGTTTGCATAGCGTATACGTCCGCCTCCCTGAACGCAGAGAATGGCTTCGCTGGTGGATTCCAGCAGGCCGAGTAATCGGGTCTGCGCTTCTAAAAGGCCAGCCTCGACTTGCTCCCGGCGTTCAATTTCCTGCTTCAGCGCCTGATTCTTCTGGTGCTGTACTTCTGTTTGTCCGGCTCTGATGTGGGCGCCGATCCGTGCTGTCAGCTCTTCCTTGTTAAAAGGCTTGGTCAGGTAGTCATTGGCGCCGCTCTCGAATCCTTTGACGCGATCCTGTACCTGTCCAAGAGCCGATAGCATGATGATAGGCAGTTCGAGACGGGAATACTGCTGCCGAAGGTGTTGGCAAACCTCATACCCGGACATCTCCGGCATCATGATGTCGAGAAGAATAAGGGCCGGCTTGTGGTGTTCCAGTAGCTTCAATGCACTAGGGCCGTTTTCTGCGGTAATTACCCGGTAGCCCTCAAGGCGGAGGAAGTTATTGAGGACCTGCAGGTTAACGGGCTCGTCATCGACAATCAGCAGCAATTCGCCGTCCGGGTTTTCCGGGATGTCTTCCGTCTCGCAGAAGGTGGTATCCAGCGAGGGAACCTGGAAATGGGAGCTGCGGCTGGCCAGCTGGCTATCGGCGATATCTTCTTCCGATGCCAGGTTCAGGGTAAAGCTGAAGGTTGCCCCGACCATAGGCTGACTGCTGACATACAGTCTGCCTCCCATCAGTTCGATAAGCTGGCGGCTGATTGACAGCCCTAGCCCGGAGCCCTGCCGGTAGCGGGCGGCATTGGTGTTGGCCTGGATCAACGGTTCGAAAATATGTTCAAGTTGCTCTGGCGGGATCCCCTGGCCGGTATCGACCACCTGGACACGGATTTGGTTTTCGAGGATGGTCGCCGACAGAATGATCTTGCCTTCCGAGGTATATTTGATGGCATTGCCGACGAGATTATACAGCACCTGCTCCAGACGTTGCTCGTCGCCAAGTACCAGAGGGAGATCATCAGGTATTTGGTTGATGATCCGAACCGGTTTGCTGCCGAGCAGGTGACCGGACAGTTCCAGTACCAGGCGGACGGCCGATGCCAGATCCACTGCCTGCTTGTTCATGTCCAGATCGCCATAGCGCATCTTGTGGTAGTCGAGCAGATCATCGACCAGGTTGGTGAGGCGCTGGCCGCTGTTAATCATCATTTCCAGTTGCCGGCGCTGGGTATGCTGGACCGGGCCGCTGGCACCGGCCAGGAGAGATTCGGCAATGCCGACCATACCGTGGAGCGGTGTACGTAGCTCATGCGACGTGGTGGCCAGGAATTCATCTTTCAGCTTGTCGGCAGTTTGCAGATCGTCATTTTGCTGCTGGATGACCTGCAGGTTTTGCTCCAGCTCGGCATTTTGCTTGCGGATCAGGGAGATTTTCTCACGGATCGAGCGCTGCATTCTGGCAAAACTGGTTGCAAGGCGGCCAATTTCGTCGCTGCGTTCGGTGCTGGTGATCTCTTGCTCCATATCACCGGCCGAGACCCGCTCGGCCGCCCAGGTGAGGCGCAACAAGGGAGCGGTGATGGAATTGGAGAGCCAGTGGGAGGCGATAATTACCAGAATGATGGCGGTGATCATCGCAACCGAGAAGATTTTCTCCAGCTGGCGGATCCGGGCAAAAGCCTCCTCTTCAGGGAGCTCGACCACCAGTGCCCAGGGGTTGCCCAGCACATTGATTTGGGCAAAGGCGCTCAATACCGGGATCTGGTTAAAGTTGAGGAAACTGCCGACTCCGGTCTGGCCGCTGAGGGCTTTTTCAATGCTCGGGCTTGAGAGATCCTGCGGTAGCATGTCGCCGTTTGGCAGGCGCGACAGGTGATCACTGCCGACCAGCAGCGTCTGCACACGGTTAGAGCTATTGCTGGTATCAGCAATAAAGTCGCTGATCGACTGGTTGTCGAGCTTGAAGAACACATAGCTGTGCAGGTAGCCCTGCTGAATGATAGGAGCAGCAAACCAGGCCGCGTTTTCTGTGCCCGAAGAGGCAGCGGTGAAATCGGTAAAGGCGACAGGAACTTGCTCCGGCTCGCTTTGTTGTTGCTTGGTCTTGTTCTTTATCGTGGCAAAGGTCTGCTGCAGGGCCTCGAAAGGACTGTCATCGGCAAGCAGGTTGGCACTGAACTTATCGGGGCTATGGGCGGAATAGACGACGTTGCCCTTGATATCGACCAGCAAGATATCACTGAAATCTGACCGCTTGAGGTATTCGTCATAAGCCCAGTTATAGCGTTTATACATCAGGCGATAGCGTTCATGCCCGACATAGTTGCCGCTATAGGCACTGTTATGGGGCTTGGCAATCAGGGTTTCGGTAAAGTAACGGCTGGTGTCTCCGCCCTTGGTCAGCGCCGAGATATCCCCTAGTTGATGGTAGGCACCGACCAGTCCGTAGAAACGTCCTCCACTGGCGTTGGCCAGCTCTGAGCGGGCAAAGCTCTGTACCTCTGATTCTCTGGCGGCAAAGTAGCTATTAAGCTGTTTTTGTTTGTTCTCCAGCAGCGACGCAAGGTGGTTGGTGCTTTGCGCGGTGAGATCATTGGTATGAGAGTTAAGAAAGAACAGGGCCGAGAGTGTCAGCGGGGTAATGCTGAGCACGAGAAAAGCCAGCATGAGCGTATGCTGGAGGCGCTTGAAACGGGTAGTATTCTGCATTCCTGTGCCTGAAATTAACCTATTGGATGTGGGTGATAAAATTCAACGTATGATTAATTGCAACTCAGTTTGACTGAAATATAGGAGGTGATTTTGACGTTTTTAGCGTGGGGGCATCAGGCCGGAACAGAGGCTAAAAAAGGCAATTACACCAAGGTTTCCAGTTTTACTGAGTTTTTTTATGCGATCAAGTAAGTGAGCAGGGAAGCGTGTGCCGAAACACATTATTGACAATCTTAACGAGGTCATGGGGTGAAATTGGCACTAAATTAGAATAATTGCCGTTAATTCTCGTGAGAAGAAGGATGGGGCTGAGTATATACTCAGCCCGGAAAGGTTATTTTTTCGCGGCGTAAATATTGAATTTATTAGTACTGGCAACGGTATCGCAGTTACCCAGGCTGGCTTCTATCAACGGCGGATAGCGCAGGAAGCTGTTGGCTACGATGATCAGCTGGCCTTCAGGGCGCAGGTAGCCCGGAGCCTGGGCAATAAAGTCCTCGGTGGCGGCATAGAAAGTTTTCAGGCCGGCATGGAAAGGCGGGTTGCTGATCAGGTAATCATACGGGCCTTCCAGCGCAGCATAGACATCGGTTGCGACAAACTTGGCGTCGAGATTGTTGATCCGGAATGTCTCGCGGGCAGATTCAATCGCCAGGGCGCTGATGTCAGAAAGCTCCAGGTCAATATCCGGGTTGTTGGTTTTCATGACGGCGCCGATAACGCCGGCACCGCAACCAAAGTCCAGTACCTTGCCATTGAGTGCCGGCAGGGTATCAAGCAGCAGCTCCGATCCCTTGTCAAATTCGCCGTGGCTAAATACGCCCGGCAGAGAGCGGATCGTTAGTTCTGTGCCGGCTACCTTGATTGGGTAGCTACGGAACCAACTGCTCAGTTCGAATGCTGGCACGGCATTGTCACAGCGTCCCCAGTAAAAGCTGCAGCGGCGGGCTGAGTCGTATTTGGTCAGCGGGCCGTAGGGTTTAAAGAGCTTTTCGGCACTGCGGACACCGCTGCGGTTTTCTCCGACGACACAGATCTCGGTCTGGGGACCGAATTTTGCCAGCAGCATGGCCAGCAGGTACTCGGCTTCAGCCTTGGCCTTTGGCCAGTAGAGCAGGATCATGTCGATATCGGCATCATCGACCAGCTCGGCACCGAAGTAGGACTGGATCTGGCTGTGCCGACTCATGCTGCGGTAATAGCCGTAATTGGTGGTAAATACTGCCACTGACTGGGCCACCTGCGTCAGTTCAAGCGGAAATGAGTCAGAGAGCTCACCGACGACAAGGACCTTGCGATTTTCAAAAAACTCAAGCTGGCGGGCAACAACCTGGCTTGCAGCAGTATAGGACATAACGGCCTCAGTTTAGCTTTACATGGAGTAAGGGCGCGAATTGTTCCATAAATCACTGGCTATGAAAAGACGAACAAAGCCGCGAAGAGGCGGCTTTGTTGCGATAGGCTGGAAATCAGTGACTAGCTTTGATCCTGATTGTCCAAAAAGTCTTTGAATTCGACTTCATAGAGCTTGAACAGTACCAGAGTGACGGCAAAGATAATCGGGCCGTAAATCAGGCCGATTAAGCCGAACAGATGCAGGCCGCCGAGGATGGAGAAAAAGATCAGCAGGGTGTTCATGCTGGAGTTGCCCTGCATCAACAGCGGGCGAAGGAAGTTGTCGATGGAGCCGACCACGACAATACCCCAGCCAGCCAGAAACATTGCCCATTCCCACTGGTCGATCAGCAAGAGGTAGATAGCGGCTGGCAGCCAAATCAGGGCCGTACCGAATACCGGAATGAATGAGGCAAAGGCCATCATCGAGCCCCAGAACAGGCCGGGAAAACCTGCCAGCCACATTGCAAAACCGCCCGCGAAACCCTGGGCCAGCGCTGTGAGGAATGATCCCAGTACCGCCGACTTGGCCACCTGCTCGACTTCTGTCAGCACGGCATCTTCCTGGCTGCGGGATAGCGGCAGGACATGGCGAATGGCCGATACCATCTTCTTGTGGTCACGAAGCAGGAAGAACAGCACAAACAGCATCAGCATAAAGCTAATCACAAAGTTGGTGGCATCCCCGAGAAGCCTGGCGCTGATATTGAGCAACTGGGCACCAAACTTGGAGGCCGCCGCGGCAATCTTCTGAACAACGGCCTGGGCATCAAGCGGCTCGAAAGGCGAGTATTGCTCGATCAGCGACAGGGCTTTTACGGTGATTGGGTGAGACAGCACTTCCTTGGCACCACCGGTGGTTAGCCAGACATAGCTGTCCTTGGAAAAGGTCGAACCCTGATGGACAATCGAGGTGAAGACAACCAGTACCGGGATCACGATGATAAAGGTGAGCAGGGTACATGAAATCATTGATGCCGCATTGGGCTGACGTGGAATTTTCGCCTCTACCCTTGCATGCAGCGGGTAATAGAGCAGAGAAATGATAAAGGCCATTACAATCGGCCCCAGATACGGTTCTATCAGACGGTAGCTCGCATAGGCGGCGAGCGCCAGTGCGGCGATCAGCATCCAGTGGCGTGATTCGGCTTTAAAGGGTTTGGGCACTGTGATTATCCTTTCTGTTTGTTAACACTGCATCGAGCGTGGCTTATAATTGCATCTGCTTGGTTTATAAATCAAATATTTTAACTATTGAGAGGCTCGGGGCGATGGGGTGTTGTGATTGCGGCTGCGAAACAAAAAAGAAGCGTAGGATTCCGCTGGCAGTATGGGTACTCGTGATACTGGCAGCCCTCGCGGTTATTTTCTGGCAGTAAGGGGTATGCCTGTTACAAAAAACGCCACTCGATGAGTGGCGTTTCAATAGGGCTTGCTGTTGACGGCTTAGGCGTTGGCTTCAGCGGCCAGGGTTGCAAAGGCAAAGTCAGCAGCGTCCAGGGTCGCTTCGATTTCTTTCTCGCCGTGAGCCAGTGACGTAAAGCAGGCTTCATAGGCAGAGGGTGCCAGGTAAACCCCTTTTTCAAGCATCAGGTTGAAGAAGCGCTTGAAGCGTTCGATGTCGCACTTGGTGACATCATCAAAGCAGCTAACGCTTGACTGTTCGGTAAAGAAAAAACCGAACATCGCACCAACCTGGTTGGTCTGCAGGGCGATACCGTGCTTGTCAGCAAGAGCCTTGAAACCGTCAGCCAGACGTTGGGTGGTATTGGCCAGACGCTTTTCGTTACCTTCTTTGGTCAGAACGCTCAGGCAGGCATGGCCGGCAGCCATCGCAACCGGGTTGCCCGACAGGGTGCCCGCCTGATATACCGGGCCGGTTGGCGCGATATATTGCATCACATCACGGCGGCCGCCGAATGCGCCGACTGGCATACCGCCACCGATCACTTTACCCAGCGTGGTCAGATCCGGCTTGATATTGTAATACCCCTGCGCGCCGCCTTCCGATACACGGAAGCCTGTCATCACCTCATCAAGGATCAGCAGGGCACCGAACTCGTCACAGATCTCGCGCAGGCCTTCCAGGAAGCCCGGAACCGGCGGGATGCAGTTCATGTTGCCGGCTACCGGCTCGACGATAATACACGCAACCTGCTCAGGGTGCTCGGCGAATGCCGCGCGGACAGAGTCCAGATCGTTATAGGTGCATGTCAGTGTGTGCTTGGCAAAATCTGCCGGTACGCCCGGAGAACTTGGTTGGCCCAGTGTCAGGGCGCCCGAGCCGGCTTTTACCAGCAGGCAGTCGGCATGGCCGTGGTAGCAGCCTTCGAACTTGATGATTTTGTCGCGGTTGGTAAAGCCGCGGGCAAGGCGGATGGCACTCATGGTCGCTTCGGTACCTGAGCTCACCATACGTACCATTTCCATTGACGGTACCAGCTTGGAGACCAACTCCGCCATGGTCACTTCCATTTCGGTCGGTGCGCCGAAGCTCAGCCCCTGCTGGGCGGCCTTGATCACGGCATCACGAATAGCGACGTGGTTGTGACCCAGAATCATAGGACCCCAAGAGCCAACATAGTCGATATAGGCTTTGCCATCAGCATCAAAAATGTAGGCGCCGTCAGCTCGCTCGATAAACAGCGGGCTGCCGCCGACACCGGCAAATGCACGAACCGGTGAGTTCACACCGCCAGGGATCGTTTCTTGTGCTTTAGCAAATAAATCAGCTGACTTGCTCATGGTTATGTCCTATTTTTCAAATATTACCTGATTTAAAGTGTCGGCATTGTACCTAAAATTCCGGGAACTTGGCGAGAGAATTGAAGGAATGTGCGCCCGGCCAGATCCCGCCGCCGTTTTGGCACGGATGGAAAGCTAGTTTTCAACATTGGCAGTGTAAAAAGAGGGCATTGTCGGCTACTCTTAGCGCAGACGAATTTCGTCCTTCCTGTCTGCCCCTGCCGGGGCAATCTACTCAAAGATACGGCTGACTAATGACTGACAACACCCAAGGCACTCCTGCGCCTGAACGCCTGCAACCAAGCGGGTTGGTTCGGCGTTTTCTTTCTCGTGATAAAACACCGGTATCGGTACTGTTTCTTTCTGCACTAGTCGGCCTGGCTGCCGGTCTGATTGCTACCTTGTTTGAAATCACGGTTCACTGGGTGTCCGAGCAGCGAACGGAGTGGCTGAGAGACGTGATTAGCAGCTGGTTGCCATTATGGCTGGCGGCATTTCTGATCAGTGCGGTACTGGCTTCGATCGGCTATTACCTGGTCCATCGCTTTGCGCCGGAGGCGGCGGGATCCGGGATCCCCGAAATCGAGGGGGCGATGGATGACGTTCGTCCGGTTCGCTGGTGGCGGGTACTACCGGTGAAATTTATCGGTGGCCTGGGGGCGCTGGGCTCCGGCATGGTGCTTGGCCGGGAGGGGCCCTCGGTACAGATGGGCGGTAACATCGGTCGGATGGTTTCGGATACTTTCCGCCTCAAGGATAAGGAAGGACGCCATGCCCTGCTGGCCTCCGGTGCCGCAGGTGGGCTGGCAGCGGCGTTCAATGCGCCGCTGGCCGGGATCATGTTTGTTGTCGAGGAGATGCGGCCGCAGTTTCGCTACAGCCTAATCTCTATCAAGTGTGTGTTAATATCGGCCATTGTCGCCAATATTGTCTTTCGCAGTATTCAGGGACAGCATGCGGTGATCACCATGCCGCAGTATGATGCGCCGGTACTGAAGTCTCTGTGGCTGTTTTTGCTGCTCGGGATGTTCTTCGGGGTGTTCGGCGTTGTGTTTAACCGCCTGGTGACTCTGTCTCAGGACCTGTTTGACCGTATTCACCGTAATGAGCGCAGGCGCTATATCCTGACCGGGACCATACTCGGTGGGTGTTTTGGCATATTACTGCTGTATTTGCCGGAGCTGACCGGGGGAGGAATTGCCCTGATCCCGAGCGCGACCCATGGCGAATACAGTGTCAGCCTGCTGCTGATCCTGTTTCTGGCTCGCGTCGCGACAACTCTATTGTGCTTTGGCTCCGGTGCGCCGGGAGGCATTTTCGCCCCGATGCTGGCCCTTGGTACCTTGTTCGGGACCTTCTTTGGCTCGGTGGCACAGATGGCTTTTCCCGATCTCGGCCTTGAGCCGGGTATGTTTGCCATTGCAGGGATGGGGGCATTGTTTGCTGCGACCGTAAGGGCGCCAATTACCGGGATTTTGCTGGTGATTGAGATGACCAATAACTACCACCTAATTTTGCCGCTGATTATTACTACGCTGGGGGCGACCATGCTGGCCCAGGTGCTGGGTGGGCAACCTATTTACTCTCTGCTCTTGCGCCGTAAGATGGAAAAGGAAAAAATTGCCCAAAGAGCACAGTCTGAAGTGGTCAATACTTGAACGAGATAGTCAGGTATTAGATAATCAGGTTAATTACCGTATGTGTTTGAGAGGTTTTTAATGAGCGATGCCAATTTACCGCTGAATTTTTCTGATGTTGCAGCGAATAAAGTGAAAGCGCTAATCGCCGAGGAAGAAAACCCGGAGCTGAAGCTGCGCGTTTACATCACCGGCGGTGGTTGTAGTGGCTTCCAGTATGGTTTTACCTTTGATGAAAAAGTGAATGATGGCGATACCACGATTGAAAACAGTGGTGTGACGCTGGTGGTAGACCCTATGAGCCTGCAGTACCTGCTCGGCGGTACGGTTGACTACACCGAAGGCCTTGAAGGTTCCCGCTTCTTTGTGAACAACCCGAATGCAACGACAACCTGTGGTTGTGGTGCATCATTCAGCGTTTAATCGCCGAAAAAGCAATAGCTTTCACGCTGATCTAATTATGCAGTGAGAGCTACTCAGATAACAAAAAGCCGTCACATCCGTGACGGCTTTTTTGTTGACGGGCATTTTGGCTAAAACGGCGCGGTTATACCAATCTGGATAAGTAGTTGTTCATATAGTTATTAACCCCGGTTGATAAGCAGCGGGCTGTTATCGGCGATAAACTGGCTGTACTGTGACAACTGGTTCAGGCGCTCGCTGGCATATTTTTTGAACTGTGTCTTCTCGGCTCCTTTGAGTGAGTTGGCCTGAGGAAGTTTCACCGTCCGCGGGTTTTTATGCACGCCATTGACCAGGAATTCATAGTGCAGATGAGGGCCAGTTACCCGGCCTGTCCCTCCCAGTGTGCCGACGGTCTGCCCCTGTTTCACACGCTGGCCGGTTTTCACCTTGCGTCTGGTCATATGCAGATATTTGGTCACGTAGGTCGAGCTGTGGCGGATGAATACATAGTTGCCGTTGAACTTGTTATAGCCAGACTTCATGACCACACCGTCGCCGGCGGCCCAGATAGGCGTACCGACAGGGGCGACATAGTCGGTTCCCCGGTGTGCCTTGACTCTGCCTGTCACCGGGTGAAGACGGCGAGGGTTGAAGTTGGAGCTGACGTAGCGGAAGTTAATCGGCGAGCGCAGGAATGCCTTACGCATTGCCCGGCCTTCCTTGTCATAATACTGACCGCTTTCGCTGCGTACCGCGGTGAAGGTTTCCCCCAGGTTGGTAAAGGTTGCAGCCACAATGTTGCCGCGCCCGATAGGCTCGCCCTCGACAAAGCGTTCCTCGAACAGCACCGAGAAGCTGTCTCCCTGGCGGATATCCAGGGCAAAGTCGATATCCCAGCCGAAGATCCCGGCGATTTCCATGATCTGGTTGGCTGTCAGCCCGGCTTTGTCGGCGGCATTCCAGAAGCTGGACGTAATAATAGCCTGAGCAAAGTTAAGCTGGGTATCAACAGGTTTGCTCTCTTCGCTGGAGTGGTAGCTATCGCCGGTGCGGGTGATCACCAGGGTGTCGGTGGCACTTTGGGGCTGGATAAGCTGTATCAGTTCATTGTTCTCGTCAAAGCCAAACTTCAGGAGATCGCCCGGACGCAGGCGGGTCAGGCTCTTGGTGCCTTCATCGGCATTGACCAGTCGGTAGAGTGTGCCTGGTGACAGTCCGACTTTGTCAAATATAACGGCCAGGCTCTCGCCTGACTTTACGGTATGTTCTTTCCAGTTCAGCTCCGGTACGGCCGGTTTTTCGTCTTTTGCCAACGGCCGCAGTTGATGGGCCTCGAGGTTGATATCAAGCGGGTAGACTTTACCGACTTCAAACTTGCGCTCCGGGTGGCCGCTGTTCTCTGAGCCCGGCAGTAGGAGCAGCAGTACCACAATGGCACTGAGCAATGTGATCAGTATTTGGTGCATCCTTGGCAGCCGGAGAAGTTTCGATACTAGCATTGATAGGTTTTTTTTGCGCAATAAGGGAAAAATAAGACAACGCTTAGTCTAACTGGTTTCAAAAAACATCGCTATTCAAGTAAGATGGTCGACTATGACTTTTTTGCCAATTCTGTGGGAGCGAACAAGAATGGCCAGCATTGAACAAGCTTTAGCGGAAATTAAGCGTGGTGTCGACGAGCTGATACCAGAAGAAGAGCTAATTGCTAAGTTAAAAGAAAACCGTCCTCTGCGAATTAAACTAGGTGCCGATCCGACAGCACCGGATATTCACCTGGGCCACACCGTCATTCTTAACAAGTTACGTACCTTCCAGGAATTGGGACACGAAGTAACATTTCTGATTGGTGACTTTACCGGCATGGTAGGTGATCCGACGGGTAAAAATACTACCCGTCCGCCGCTGACGCGTGAAGACGTTCTGGCTAACGCAGAAACGTATAAAGAGCAGGTTTTCAAGATCCTTGACCCGGCCAAGACCAAAATTGAGTTCAACTCTTCGTGGCTATCCGAGTTGGGTGCCGAAGGCATGATCCGCCTGGCGGCCAACCAGACCGTAGCGCGTATGCTGGAACGTGATGACTTTAAAAAGCGTTACAACGAAGGCCGTCCAATCGCTATCCATGAGTTCATGTACCCGCTTCTGCAGGGCTACGACTCGGTAGCGATGGAGACAGATGTCGAGCTGGGTGGTACTGATCAGAAGTTTAACCTGCTGATGGGCCGTGAGCTGCAGAAGGCTAACGGCCAGAAGCCACAGGTTGTCCTGACCCTGCCGCTGCTTGTTGGCCTGGACGGTGTGAAGAAGATGTCCAAGTCTGCTCACAACTACATTGGCATCGCAGATGTACCAAGCGAAATGTTCGGTAAAATCATGTCGATTTCTGATGACCTGATGTGGAACTACTATGAGCTGCTTTCTTTCCGTCCGCTTGAAGAGATCGAGCAGTTCAAGAAAGATATGGCGAACGGCAAAAACCCTCGTGATATCAAGATTCTGCTAGCTAAAGAAATCATTGCGCGCTTCCATTCTGAAGCCGATGCAGATGCTGCCGAGCAGGAATTTATCAACCGCTTCCAGAAAGGCGCGATGCCTGATGAAATGCCGGAATTTGAATTCGAAGCCGGTATTGCCATCGGTAACCTGCTGAAAGAGGCCGCTCTGGTAAACTCAACGTCAGATGCAATGCGTATGATCCGTCAGGGTGCAGCGAAGATTGACGGTGACAAGATTGAAGATACCAAGCTGGTACCGGCTGCCGGTACAGCGGTATACCAGGTTGGTAAGCGTAAGTTTGCGCGCGTTACCCTTAAGTAACCCGGTCATTCTGCATTGATGAAAAGGCGCCTCGAGCGCCTTTTTTAATGCCTGTTTCCTCGGCTATATCTCTTCTGGATGTAAAAAAGCCGCCTTTCCGGCGGCTCTTTATCACGATGTTATCGGCTGAAACGGAACCAACTGGTTCGCTTGGTTTGCGGTCATTGCCGCGGGATAAAGGTTGGCAATGAGAGGTGCCAGCGGATTGCTGCCAGACGGATAGTCAGGGTGGTGATGACCCCGGCCAGTGTGGCGACCGAGGCGTCGACATGCAGCATCAGCGCAGTAGTATGGACTATTCCCCCAAGAATACAGGCGGTGGCGTATACTTCGGTTCGCAGCACCATCGGGATTTCACGCGCGAGAATATCGCGGATCACTCCGCCGCCACAGCCGGTCATTACCCCCATAATCACAGCCACCATCGGAGAGGCGCCAAAACGCAGGGCTTTCTCGACGCCGATTGCGACGAACACGGCCAGCCCGATGGCATCGGCAACGGGCAGGAAATACCAGGGCATTTGCTTGGGCTTGCGTATCGCCAGCATGGCGATCAGACAGGTAATAAAGATCACCCACAGGTAGCTGGTATCGGTGATCCAGAACACAGGCGTTGCGCCAAGAGCCATATCACGGATCGTCCCTCCGCCAATCGCGGTGACGCTGGCAAGCACGACGATGCCAAATGGGTCCATACGCAGACGGCCCGCCATTAATACACCCGATGCGGCAAACACGGCGGTGCCGAACATATCGAGAACATAGATAAGCATATCTTTACCTGCTAGCTCTGAAGTGAAGTGAAATCGGCTGAGATTGTACGACGATATGTTAGCGGTACAACTTGCTGCAGTGGCTTTGTGAGCTTATTCACAATGAATGTTGAATGCCTGTTACAGGCTGCTGTTTCTTACCTGGTTGAGGCGCTCGCACACTTGCTCTACGGCTTTGATTGTACGGGGTGTTGGCCGGTTAAGCCAATCTGCCTGAAGGGTAAAAACGTGCTGGTTATCGATGGCTGGCAACTTGCCTTGCCACTGTTGCCAGGCGCTGGTTTCCGTTCCTGAATGCCGGGAACCGAATATGACCTCCGGTTGGCGTACTACTACCTGCTCTTCGGAAACCTGCGGGTAGGCGGCTGGGCTGTCGGCAAAGATGTTTACGCCGCCGCAAAGGGCAAATACCTGGCTGGGCCAGCTGTTGTCGGCAACAGTAATGATCGGCGAGCTGCTGAGCTGATAGAAGTACTTAACGGGGCGCTGGTCGCTGTATTTGCTTTTAAGCGCGGTTAAGGTCTGGCGGAAGTCATCTGCAACCTGCTTGGCCTGCTTCGGGTTGGCCGAGTATTGCCCGAGTGTTTCTATGGTATGTGGGATATCTTCCAGTTCCAGCGGGTTGGAGTAGTAAATAGTGAATCCAAGCTGTTCCAGTTTGGACATTTCGCGGGGTGGATTTCCGCCCTTCCAGGCCAGGATCAGATCGGGCTTTAGCGCCACAATACGTTCCAGTTTTATACCACGGTAGTTGGCAACCCGTTCGAGAGACTTGGCGGCTTCCGGGTAGTCGCTATAGTCACTGGCGGCAATCAGTTGCGGACCAAGTCCGGCGGCAAAGGCTAGCTCGGTTGTGTGCGGGGACAGGCTGATCACGCGTTGAGCGGGGGCCGCAATAGTGACCGACGAGAACAGTAATAGCCAGAGACAAGCCAGATGCACTTAGAGGACTCCTTGGAAAATAACGATAAGCACACTTTGTATCGCCACCCAGGCCAGCAGGCGGTTGTTGGCGATCTTGTCTATCTGTGCCAGGTGGAAAGCGGCCGGGGCAATTTTCCCGCCCAGGCGTGGGCGCTCCATCTTGCGGTTACCGTAAATAGCGGGGCCGCCGAGAGACAGGGATAGCTTATGCCCGGTTGCAGCCAGCAGCCATCCGGGGCCGGGTAACAGCCAGTTTTCTCCCTGCTGAATGATCCCCTGCAGGGCGGCTTTACCGTTATGGCCGAGGCAGAACAGCAGAGCAAAGATGCGCAGCGGAATAATGTCCAGGGTAGCGAGAATGCGAATGGCCGGGAGACCGAAGGTGTGGAAATGCTGACGGCTGGGCGACCAGACCCGGGCCAGGCTGACTGCCAGCCGGTACATCAGGGCACCGATGCCACCGGCAAGGGCGTACCAGAACAAGACGCCGGCGACCAGTCGGCCATAGGCGAGCAGCTGGGTCTCGGCACCGGCTTTGCCGAGGCCAAGCAGAGACAGGTTGCGGGTTTCCCGGTTTAGCGGAGTTTCCAGCAACTGGCGGCAAGCCGCTTTGTCCTCTTGGCTGTAGGCGCGAGTAAACCGCTTACTTAGCTTGGCTGTCGATCGCCAGTCCAGCGCCAGCCACAAAAGGACGAGGTGGAACATGCTCTCTATCCATACCAGCTGGTACAGTGCCACCAGCAGGATCAAAACGGTCAGCCACATCAGTGACCAGGCCAGAGTGCCTGAGAGTAGCTGCTGTTTGCGGGACTCGTCGGGTTTGTTGACTTTATCGGCAATCACAATGGCAAGCTGCTGCCAGATGTGAAGCGGGTGAAGCTGGGCTGGGATCGGTAGCAGCCAATGCATAGCTAAAGCTCCCCACAAGACAAGCAGGGAGCTGTTATCAAGCAGTAACGCCAGGGCTTCTGTCATTACTGGTTAAGAAGCTCAACCATTTTGGCCACCATGATTGATGAGCTCTTCGCTGCCAGCGGCAGGAACTCTTCGAAGCTCATTGGCGACTCTTTGTCGGCAACGTCAGAAATGGCGCGAACCACAACAAACGGTACCTCGAACTGGTGACACGCCTGGGCGATAGCAGCAGCTTCCATTTCAACCGCAATTACGCTTGGGAAGTTGTCGCGAATGAAGGTTTGTTTTTCGGCTGAGCAGACGAAGGCATCACCGGTACAAATCAGACCGCGCACGGCATGCATATCATCCATTGCTGCCAGTGCCTGCTCTGCAGTATTCATCAGCTTTTTATCAGAGATGAATGCAGCAGGTTGCTGGGCCATCTGGCCGATTTCATAACCGAATGCCGTAACGTCGGCATCGTGGTAGCGAACCTCGGTCGAGATAACCACATCGCCCAGATTCAGGCTAGAATCGAAGCCGCCAGCCGAACCGGTATTTAGCACCACATCAGGCTTGAAGACTTCAAGCAGAACAGCTGTACCCACGGCTGCTGCTACCTTGCCAATACCCGATTGCAACAAGACAACATCTGCACCATTTAGGGTACCGGTATAGAACGTACAGCCCGCTTTGTTGTGAGTTTCGCTGTTGGTCAGTTGCGCTTTCAGGATGGCAACTTCTTGTTCCATCGCACCAATAATGCCGATTTTCATCAATTCGTTCTCTTGTCGGTAAATTGAGGCTCCCAGGCAGGAGCACGTGTGGCAAGAATTGTAACATGAACCAATAAAAAGCGGGAATGGCCTTGAGGGGCATTCCCGCTTTGTTGGAGCTGCAAAAGAGGCTACACCGTTATACTTCCAGGTAATCGAGGATCCCTTCAGCGGCTCGGCGTCCCTCGTCAATGGCTGTGACTACCAAATCGGAGCCTCGTACCGCATCGCCCCCGGCAAAAATTTTGGCATTGCTGGTCTGGAACTGGAAATCTCCTTCAGATGGCGCCTTGATACGGCCGCGCTGATCCAGCTCGACATTATACTGCTCCAGCCACGGCATGGCGTGCGGCTGGAAACCGAAGGCCATGATCACGGCATCGGCCTCGATGACATGTTCGCTGCCCTCGACTAGCTCGGGGTGGCGGCGACCGGCTTCATCCGGTGCTCCCAGCTCGGTTCTGACCATGTTGATCCCCGTAACCTGCCCCTGATCGTTGATGTTGATGCTCAGCGGTTGCAGGTTGAACATGAACTTGACGCCTTCCTCGCGGGCATTCTTATACTCGCGCTTGGAGCCCGGCATGTTGGCCGCATCACGGCGATAGGCACAAATGACCTCCGTCGCGCTCTGGCGAACCGAGGTGCGGACACAGTCCATCGCGGTATCCCCGCCGCCAAGTACCACGACCTTTTTTCCTTTCATGTCGGTGAAGTCTTTATTGCCATCCAGCCCCATCACCCGGTAGGTATTGGAGACAAGGAATGGCAGGGCATCATAAACGCCCTCGGCATCTTCGTTTTCCAGTCCTGCCCGCATGTTCTTGTAGGTCCCGACACCGAGGAATACGGCATCATAATCATTTAGCAACTGCTCCATCTGGATGTCTTTGCCGACTTCAGTATTGAGCTGAAACTCGACCCCCATCTCGGTAAAGATCTCGCGGCGGTTGATCATTACCTCTTTCTCCAGTTTGAAAGAGGGGATCCCGAACGTTAGCAGGCCGCCAATTTCCGGGTAACGGTCAAACACCACAGGCTTGACCCCGTTTCGGACCAGAATGTCGGCACAGGACAGACCGGCAGGACCGGCACCGATAATGGCCACTTTCTTGTCTGTCCACTCGACTGCGGACATGTCGGGCTTCCAGCCCATTTTGAATGCTTTGTCGGTAATGTACTTCTCGACATTGCCGATGGTCACGGCACCGAAATCATCATTGAGGGTACAGGCCCCTTCACACAGGCGGTCCTGGGGGCATACCCGGCCACAGACCTCCGGCAAGGTATTGGTCTGGTGCGAAAGCTCGACCGCTTCGATGATCCGTCCTTCGTTGGCCAGTTTGAGCCACTGCGGGATGTAGTTATGGACCGGGCATTTCCACTCGCAATACGGGTTGCCGCAACCCAGGCAGCGATCTGCCTGGGCGCCGGCCTGCTGCTGGGTGAAAGGCTCGTAGATTTCCACGAATTCGATTTTGCGGATATTGAGCGGTTTCTTTGCCGGATCAACCCGCGCAACATCGATAAATTGGTATATGTTCTGGCTCATACGGTTTCCCTCCCTTATTGTGCATGAACGCGAAGTTCAGCGGCAGAACGGCTTTGGTGACCCAAGAGGGTATTCACGTCGGCAGACTTGGGTTTGGCGAGGTAGAACATCGGGATCCAGCGGTCAAAATCGGCCAGAATTTCCTGGGCGCGGCTCGAACCGGTTTCTTCCAGATGACGGTCAATCAGACCGCGCAGGTGCTCCTGATGGATCTTCAGCCCGCCCAGCGGCAGTGCCTCGATAAGCTCCGGGTTGACGCGCCCGGCAAAGTCGCCGTTTTCGTCGAGGATATAGGCAAAACCTCCTGTCATGCCTGCCCCGAAGTTTACGCCTGTCTTGCCGAGGATGGCAACGATGCCTCCTGTCATGTACTCACAGGCGTTATCGCCGGCCCCTTCGACCACAGCGATTGTTCCTGAGTTACGCACGGCGAAACGCTCGCCCGCGGTACCGGCTGCGAAAAGCTTGCCGCCGGTGGCCCCGTACAAACAGGTATTACCGACGATGGTTGCCTCGTTTGACTTAAAGGCTGAACCAACCGGTGGACGGATACTGATCTTGCCGCCGGTCATCCCTTTGCCGACATAGTCGTTGGCATCACCGGTAAGGTGAAGGTTCAGGCCGCCGGCGTTCCATACCCCGAACGACTGACCGGCAGTGCCTGACAGATGCAGGTTGATGGGCTGGGCTGCCATGCCCTGGTTACCGTAGCGCAGGGCGATCTCTCCGGACAGGCGTGCGCCAATGGAGCGGTCGGTGTTGCGAATGTCATGGTACAGGTCGGCCCCGCTGCGGCTTTCTATGGCCGGTAAGGCTTCCTCGAGCAAGGTGTTGCTGAGCTCGGCGGTATCGAATGGGGTGTTTGGCTCGCTGCAATACAGTGTTTTGCCGGCGACCGGGGTAGGCGCATGCAGCAGACCGTCGAGTTCTAGCTTGCTCTGTTTGGAGGTGTAGCCTTCCAGCACCTCGAGCAGATCGGTCCGGCCGATGAGATCGGTGAGCTTTTCGACGCCAAGCTGTGCCAGCAGTTCGCGGACTTCCTGGCCCAGGCCGACAAAGTAGTTCATCACCTGCTCGGGCAGCCCCTTGAAGAAGTCGCGGCGCAGCTTCTCGTCCTGGGTAGCGACGCCCGTTGCACAGTTGTTGAGGTGACAGATACGGAGGTATTTACAGCCTAAAGCGACCATAGGCGCGGTACCGAAGCCGAAACTCTCGGCCCCGAGAATGGCCGCCTTGACGACATCCAGGCCGGTTTTCAGGCCGCCATCGACCTGAAGGCGAATTTTATGGCGCAGGCCATTGGCCACCAGCGCCTGTTGGGTTTCGGCCAGGCCGAGCTCCCATGGGCTACCCGCGTATTTCACCGAGGTCAGCGGACTGGCACCGGTACCACCGTCATAGCCAGAGATGGTGATCAGATCGGCATAGGCCTTGGCCACACCGGTGGCGATAGTACCGACGCCGGGCTCTGACACCAGCTTGACCGAGACCATGGCCTTCGGATTGACCTGTTTCAGGTCGAAGATCAACTGGGCCAGGTCTTCAATCGAATAAATATCATGGTGGGGCGGTGGTGATATCAACGTGACCCCCGGTACGGCAAAGCGTAGCTTGGCAATTTCGGTTGTCACTTTATGGCCGGGCAGCTGGCCGCCTTCGCCCGGTTTCGCACCCTGGGCCACCTTGATCTGGATGACATCGGCATTGGCGAGGTAGTGAGGCGTTACCCCGAAGCGGCCGGAAGCCACCTGCTTGATGCGCGAGTTTCGCTCGTTGCCGAAGCGGCGCGGGTCTTCCCCGCCTTCGCCGGAGTTGGAGTAGCCGCCCAGTCGGTTCATGGCAATGGCCAGGGCCTCGTGGGCTTCCGGGCTCAGGGCACCGATAGACATGGCGGCCGAGTCAAAGCGTTTGTACAGTTCGGTGGCTGCCTCGACACTATCAATATCGATCGGGCTGTCAGTGTCTTTCAGCTTCAACAAGTCACGCAGTGCCGCGACAGGGCGTTCGTTGACCTGTTTGGCAAAGGCCAGATAGTCCTGGTAGTCACCTGTTTTAACCGCTTGTTGCAAGGTGCCGACGACATCCGGGTTATAGGCGTGGAATTCTCCGCCGTGAACGTACTTAAGCAAGCCGCCGTTTTCAATGGGTTTGCGTTTTAGCCAGGCGCGGCGCGAGAGGTTAAACAAATCCTGCTGGAAATCACTGAAATCTGCCCCGGCAATCCGGCTGGATACACCCTGGAAACATAGTTCGATGACCTCGTCACTGAGCCCGACGGCTTCGAACAGCTTCGAGCAGCGGTAGGAGGCAATTGTCGAGATCCCCATTTTCGACATGATTTTGTACAGGCCTTTGTTCATGCCGTTACGGAAGTTAATCATGACGTCGCGATACGGCTTGTTAATCGCTCCGCTGTCGGTCAGCTTGCCGAGTGACTCATAGGCAAGATATGGATAGACCGCCGTTGCGCCGAAGCCGAGCAGGACGGCGAACTGGTGCGGATCACGGGCGGTGGCGGTTTCGGCAACGATGTTGGCATCACAGCGCAGGTTGGTCGAGACCAACCGGGTCTGTACAGCACCAACAGCCATGGCCGCGGGGATAGGGAGCTTGTCTTTGTTGATACCGCGATCGGACAGCACCACCAGAACGGTGCCGTTTCGGACCAGCCGCTCGGCCTGATCACAGATATCGACAATGGCCTGTTTAAGATCCTTCTCGCTCGGATCGTAGTTAATATCAATAATGCTGTTGCGGTAGTACTGGTTATCGAGCTCCAGCAGCTGGACCAGATCAGAGTACAGTAAAATCGGCGAGCTGAAGGCAACGCGGTGGGCGTGGCCGTCGGTTTCGCAGAACACGTTCATTTCACGCCCGATACAGGTTGCCAGCGACATCACGTGTTTTTCCCGCAGGGGATCGATCGGCGGGTTGGTGACCTGGGCAAACATCTGGCGGAAGTAGTCGGTGACTGCCCGTTCTTTCGATGACAGTACGGCCATCGGGGCATCATCACCCATCGAGCCCGTGGCTTCCTGCCCGTTCTCGCCTACCACACGCAGCACCTGATCCAGCTCTTCGTTGCTGACACCGAAGAGCTTTTGGTAGGTTTGCAGCTCGGCATCATCGAGCGAGCGGTTGCCGACCTGCTCCTCGCCAAGTGCCTCGAACGGCACCAGACGTTTGACATGGCTGTCCATCCAGTTTTTGTAGGGATGGCGACTCATCAGCTCGCTGTCGATATCGGCCGAGTGCCAGATCTTGCTGAACTTGGTATCGATCACCAGCAGCTCACCGGGGCCGACCCGGCCTTTTTCGGCCACTTCGTCCGGCGCGTAGTCCCAGATCCCGACTTCGGAGGCCAGGGTGATCAGCTTATCCTTGGTGATCACGTAGCGTGCCGGGCGCAGGCCGTTGCGGTCGAGGTTACAGGCCGCATACCGGCCGTCGGACATCACGATACCTGCCGGGCCGTCCCAAGGCTCCATGTGCATAGTGTTGAAATCATAGAAGGCACGCAGTTCCGGATCCATGTCCGGGTGGTTCTGCCATGCCGGCGGAACCAGCATGCGCATCGCGCGGAATAAGTCCATACCGCCAGACAGGAACAGCTCCAGCATATTATCCAGGCTCGAGGAGTCCGAACCGGTTTCGTTGACAAAAGGGGCCGCGGTCTGCAGATCCGGCAGCAGCGGCGAGGAAAACTTATAGGCCCTGGCCCTGGCCCACTGGCGGTTACCGGCAATGGTATTGATCTCGCCGTTATGGGCGAGGTAGCGAAATGGCTGTGCCAGCGGCCAGCGTGGCTGGGTGTTGGTCGAGAAGCGCTGGTGGAACAGGCAGATCGAGGATTCCAGGCGCAGATCGCCCAGATCCAGGTAAAACTTCGGCAAATCAGCGGGCATGCACAGCCCTTTATAGACAGTGACCTGGGTCGACAGGCTACAGATATAGAAGTCAGGATCATCACTGATGCGTTTCTCTATCCGGCGACGGGCAATATAGAGTCGGCGATCGACATCGCGGGGCTTCCAGCCCGCCGGCGCATTGACAAAGACCTGTTCTATCTGGGGGAGTGACTCGGAGGCAATCGGGCCGAGGACGTTCGGGTTGACCGGCACTTCTCGCCAGCCAACGATTGACAGGGTTTCTTTCGCCAGCTCTTCATTGATGATTGTGCGGGCCTGCTCGGCCCTGACGGGATCCTGGCTGAGGAAGATCATGCCCACGGCATATTCTCTGGCGAGCTTCCAGCCTGCTTCCTCGGCGACAATGCGGTAGTAGCCGTCAGGCTTTTTCATCAGCAGACCACAGCCGTCGCCGGTCTTGCCGTCCGCGGCAATGCCGCCACGGTGGGTCATACGATCCAATGCGGATATAGCTGTACGGACAAGTTTGTGGCTGGTTTCCCCTTCGATATGGGCGATAAGGCCAAAACCACAGTTATCTTTTTCCAGCGTTGGGTCATACAGTGTCATTGCAACTCTCCCTTGCTTCTGCTCATTCGAGCAGGATTACTGCATATTTATGGCAATCTCCCTGATCGCCATTTCTGCTTCCAGCAATATTTGAAGTTAACGATAATTTACAAAAAGGTCAAATTTCCATCACAAAACGGTCTAAACCCAGGAATTACCGCCACTTTTCTGTATAAAGCATTGGTATTCTGACTTTTTTGATTGGCATTAAACACTTTGTTTACATTTGGCTGGGGCTGAAAAGTACTTGGAACTGTATGAAAAATGAGAACTTTCTCAGAAGTGCTTCAGGGTTGGGCTGTGTTCTGAAAACGGCTGTTATCACAGAATATCGTGATACCTCAGAGAGGAAGTGGGTGGCAATATGTGGCTAAGTCAAAAGAATAATTATAAAAAAAGCCAGCTCTGGGAGCTGGCTTGGTTGTTAGCATAAATCGGGCTGAAATCAGGTGCCGGATAGCATAAGTGAATTGGCTTTTGCTTCCAGGTTAGAATTACCCATTAGGTAGTTGTCGATTTCACGTGCGCACTCGCGGCCTTCATTGATGCAGCGAACGACCAGCGACTGCCCGGTACGCATGTCACCAGCGGCAAATACGCCTTTCTGGTTGGTGGCAAAGCCCTCGGTCGCCACGTTGCCGCGATCATCGAGCTTGATATCCAGCTGAGCCAGCACACCAGTTGGTTCCGGGTGCAGGAAGCCCATCGCCAGGAAGGCCTGATCACATGGGATAATACGCTCTGAACCAGCCACTTCCTCAAACCCCGGGCGTTCGCCAGGCTTGGCTTCTTGCCACTCGATATCGGCAATACGCAGTGCTTTGACGTTGCCGGCTTCGTCACCGATGAATTCTTTGGTCAGAATATTCCAGTGACGATCACACCCTTCCTCGTGAGAGGTCGAGGTTTTCATGATCATCGGATAAGAAGGCCATGGCTGGTTGACCGGGCGTTTCTCCGGTGGGATCGGCATGATTTCTACCTGGGTGATGCTGGCGGCACCGTGACGGTTCGAGGTACCGACACAGTCAGAGCCGGTATCACCGCCACCGATGACGACGACGTGTTTGCCCTTGGCATGGATTTCCTCGGTCTTGAGGTCCATGTCGTTGGCACGGCGGTTATTCTGCCCCAAAAACTCCATGGCAAAATGTACGCCTTTCAGATCGCGTCCCGGGATAGGCAAATCACGAGGCACGGTCGAGCCTCCGGTCAACAGCACAACATCAAAGTCCTGACGCAGCTGCTGGGCATTGATGTTCACGCCGACATGGGCATTGACCTCAAACTTAACACCGGCCTCGGCCATCAGGTTGATCTTGCGATCAATGATATCCATGCCGAGTTTGAAGTCCGGGATCCCAAAGCGCAGCAGGCCACCGACTTTTTCGTCACGCTCGAACACGGTCACGCAGTGGCCGGCACTGTTTAGCTGCTCGGCTGCGGCAAGCCCGGCAGGGCCCGAGCCGATAATAGCAACGGTTTTGCCGGTCCGGGAACGCGGCGTTTTCGGTTTGGCGTAGCCTTCGCGATAGGCGGTTTCGACAATGGTTTTCTCGATATTACAAATCGTGATGGGATCCTGATTGATACCCAGCACACAGCCGCTTTCACAAGGGGCCGGGCAGACACGACCGGTAAACTCCGGGAAGTTGTTGGTGGAACTTAGGATGTTCCACGCTTCTTCCCAGCTGTCACGATAAACCGCATCATTGAACTCGGGAATGATGTTGCCGATCGGGCATGAGTTGTGACAGAAAGGCACACCGCAATCCATGCAGCGTGACGCCTGTGTATTGATCTTGTCACCAAACTCTTCGTTAAGAACGAACTCTTTGTTGTCCTGGATACGAACGCTTGGATCCAGCTTTTTTGGCAGTTCACGGCCAAATTCTAAAAATCCAGTAGGCTTACCCATTTACGGCCTCCAACTCTTCCTTGTTTTCTGCTTCCGCTTTGCGCTTTTGCAATACAGCTTTGTAATCCCTCGGCATCACTTTCACCATCTTCTGCAGGTTGCCCTCGAAGTTGGAAAGGAAAGTCTGCGCCACCGTACTGCCCGTCAGCTCAACGTGTTTGGTTAGCATGTCATGAAGTAATTCTTTGTCTTCCTGCTCCAGTGGATCCAGGTCGACAAGCTCTGGGTTTAGCTTGGTTTCGAAATCATCGAACTGATCCCAGACATAGGCGACACCGCCGCTCATACCGGCTGCGAAGTTACGCCCTGTCTGGCCAAGGATTACGGCCACACCACCTGTCATGTATTCACAACCGTGGTCACCGACACCTTCAACGACCACTTTCGCGCCCGAGTTACGGACACAGAAGCGCTCGCCTGCCAAACCGCGGATGTAAGATTCACCCGAGGTCGCACCGTAGAAACAGACGTTACCGACGACAATGTTGTCTTCAGGGACAATGTCAGAGTTGGCATCCGGGTACAGCACCAGTGTGCCGCCGGACAGGCCCTTACCCCAGTAGTCGTTAGCATCGCCTTCAACTTCGAACTTCACGCCCTTGGCAAGGAAGGCACCGAGGCTCTGACCCGCCGAGCCTTTGAATTTCACGTTCAGTGGTTGAGGCAGACCCTGATCTTTGTAGATCTTGGAGATCTCGTTCGACAGCATGGTACCGGCACTACGGTCGGTATTGATGATGTCAAACTCGGCATCGACCTGCTTACCTTCATAAAGGGCAGGGGCTGCCGCTTCAATCAGTTTGCGGTCAAGTACATTTTCCAAGTTGTGGTCTTGCTCGCGCTGGTTGTAGATACCGTCTTCATCACGAGCTTGCTCGGTAAATAGTACCGGGCTCAGATCGAGGTTCTGGTATTTCCAGTGACCGATATCTTCACGGATCTTCAGTTTCTGTGACTGACCGACCATTTCATCGATAGTGCGGAAACCAAGCTCGGCCATAATTTCGCGTAGGCCTTCCGCCATGTACTGGAAGAAAGTCACGACGTCTTCTACGCGGCCGTCGAAGCGCTCACGTAGCGTTTTGTTCTGGGTTGCGATGCCGACAGGACAGGTGTTCTTGTGACACTTACGCATCATGATACAGCCTTCGACGACAAGCGCAGCGGTTGCAACACCCCATTCTTCGGCACCCAGCAGGGTAGCGACAGCAAGGTCACGCGGCGTTTTCATCTGGCCGTCAGACTGAACGACGATACGGTTACGCAGACCGTTTTTCAGCAGGGTCTGGTGAGTCTCGGCCAGGCCAAGCTCCCAAGGCAGACCGGTGTGGCGGATTGATGACATCGGCGATGCACCTGTACCACCATCGAAACCGGCAATCAGAACAACGTCTGCTTTTGCCTTGGCAACACCGGAGGCAATGGTGCCGACACCGGCTTCGGATACCAGTTTCACGTTAACGCGACCGGCACGGTTGGCGTTCTTCAGGTCGTAGATCAGCTGGGCCAAATCTTCGATCGAGTAAATATCGTGATGCGGCGGTGGCGAAATCAGGCCGACACCCGGCGTGGAGTGACGGGTTGCCCCGATCCAGTCATCGACCTTGTCGCCCGGTAGCTGACCGCCTTCACCCGGCTTGGCACCCTGTGCCATCTTGATCTGAATTTCGTCAGAGTTGGTCAGGTAGTAGGAGGTTACCCCGAAGCGGCCTGATGCGACCTGCTTGATGGCAGAGCGCTCCCAGTCTCCGTTGTCTTTTTTCTCGAAACGCGTCGGATCTTCACCGCCCTCGCCCGAGTTTGACTTCGCGCCAATGCGGTTCATTGCCACGGCCAGGGTCGAGTGCGCCTCGTAGGAGATGGAGCCGAAGCTCATTGCCCCGGTGGCAAAGCGCTTGAGGATATTCTCAGCAGGCTCTACCTCGGCAAGCGGAATCGAGCCGGCCGGATTTTTGATGAACTCCAGCTGGCTACGCAGGGTGGCGGCATTGTCGCCTTGCGCGTCAACTTCATGGGCGTATTGCTTGAACTGGGCAAAATCCTTGTTACGGGTCGATTGCTGCAGCAGGGAAATCGTTTCCGGGTTAAACAGGTGCTTCTCGCCGCGCTGCTTCCACTGGTAGACACCGCCGACATCGAGCATCTGGATTGGGATCTCGCGGGTCGGATAGCCGACACGGTGGCGGATCAGGACTTCCTGGGCGATATCATCGATAGTCAGACCCTGGATCCGGGAAACGGTACCGGTGAAGTATTTATCAACCACGGCTTTGCTGATCCCGAGCGCTTCGAAGATCTGGGCTCCGTGGTAGGACTGCAGGGTCGAGATCCCCATTTTCGAGAAGATCTTGAGCAGACCGCCGTTAACGCCCTTGCGGTAGTTATTGAACAGCTCTTCGGTCGATACTTCAGGATCAAGCTTGCGCTTGTTCTGCAGGTCAACCAGAGTTTCGGTAACCAGATACGGGTTAACGGCGTTGGCACCGTAGCCGACCAAAGTCGCAAAGTGGTGCGTCTCGCGGGCATCACCGGTTTCGACGATGATGTCACACTTGGCACGCAGGCCTTTGCGGATCAGGTGGTGGTGAACTGCGCCGACTGCCAGCATTGCCGGGATGGCTGCATGGTTTGAGTTAACGGCACGGTCAGTCAGGATGATGATCGAGTAGCCGTCGACAACCGCATCTTCCGAGTACTGGCAGATACGCTTCAGTGCGCGCTCAAGCTTGCCCTGCTCGCCGTTGGCACGGAATACGATATCCAGTGTTTTGGCCTGCAGGTGCTCGTTATCGATAGCACGCAGTTTTTCCAGCTCGGCATTGGACAGAACCGGTGATTCCAGTTCAACCTTCTGGCAGTGCTCAGGCGTTTCACTCAGCAGGTTCTGATCTTTACCCAGGTAGGTGTTCAGGGACATGACCATGCGCTCGCGGATCGGGTCGATCGGCGGGTTGGTCACCTGGGCAAACAGCTGCTTGAAGTAGTTCGACAGGTGCTGGGACTGGTGCGAAAGCACGGCCAGCGGCCAGTCGGCACCCATGGCGCTGAGTGGCTCGTAACCGGTTTTTGCCAGCGGAACGATAATATCGTTGACTTCTTCCGAGCTCATACCGAAGGCTTGCTGATGGTGAAGCAGGCGTTCAGGTGTTGGCTGATGGTGCATGTTATCCGCTTCAGGCAGGGCCTTGAGCGTTAGCAGGTTGTCTTTAACCCACTGCTCGTATGGCTGCGCCGAGGCAATGCTGTCTTTGACTTCCTCGTCAGAGATGATGCGGCCTTGTTCCAGATCGGCGACAAAGATACGCCCCGGCTGCAGACGGCCACGGAACTGGACGTTTTCCGGTTCGATTTCAACCACGCCGGACTCTGATGCCATGACCAGAAAATCGTCCTTGGTCACGGTATAGCGAGAAGGGCGCAGACCGTTACGGTCAAGGGTTGCACCTACCTGGACACCGTCGGTGAAACATACCGATGCCGGGCCATCCCACGGTTCCATGACGTTGGCATGGTATTGGTAGAATGCACGACGCTTCGGATCCATGTTTTTGTTTTCTTGCCACGCTTCCGGGATCAGCATCATCAGGGCATGCGGCAGGCTACGGCCAGAAAGCACCAGGAGCTCCAGTGCCATGTCAAAGTTTGATGAATCCGAGCTGCCTTCCTGACAGATAGGCAGCAGCATGTCGATTTCCTGCTGACTGAACAGGTCTGATTCTAGGATCGCTTCGCGCGCCTTCATCCAGTTCAGGTTGCCGCGCACGGTGTTGATTTCACCGTTATGGGCAATGTAACGGAAAGGCTGGGCCAGACGCCATTTCGGGAAGGTATTGGTCGAAAAGCGCGAGTGTACCAGCGCCAGTGCCGTCACCATGGTCGGGTTTTGCAGATCCAGGAAGTACTGGGGAACCTGCTCTGTGGTTAGCTGGCCTTTGTATACCAGTGTCTTGTAAGACAGCGAGTTGATGTAGAAATCATCACCGATATTGGAGATGCTTTCCAGGCAGACGCGTACCGTGTAGTTACGCAGTACATACAGCTTGCGTTCGAGAACGGCTGGATCCAGGTTTGCACCGCCGGTAATAAAGACGTGCTCAAACTGTGGTTCGGTGCTGAGCGGGTCGTCCCCGATCATTGAGTTGTCAACGGGCAGTACACGGTAGCCGATGACTTCAAGGTCCAGGCGTTTGGCGTTGCGCTCTAGAATATCGCGGCATTGCTGGCGTTTGTACTCATCTTTTGGAAAGAGCACCACACCGACACCGTACTGATCAAACGATGGGAGTTTAATGCCCTGTTTGACGGTTTCTTCCAGTAAAAATTCGTGGGGCTTCTGTAGCAGAATACCGGCACCGTCACCGCTGCATGGATCGCAACCCTGACCGCCACGGTGTTCCATCCGAGCAAGCATATCAAGGGCTTGGGTTACAATTTCATGGGATTTGCGGTTCTTCAGGTGGGCCACAAAGCCGATACCGCAGGCATCGTGCTCCAATTCAGGCACGTAAAGTCCCTGAGCATTAAGCTCTTGATCTGTCATAGATACTTCCTTCCAGTTTCAACAGACATCAATCCTGATGACTGAGTTATCCCTAATTTGTTTTTTGGCATCGCGACCGGTGTTAAATGGACTCCTGTCCAGCCGGTGAAACGCGTGTTTGCTGTGGGATGATGTTTCGAATCATTAGCAAACTAAATTCTGTAGCACCCTTGCTCTGGTTTGCAAAAGTTCTACGACTACTTAGAGGTGGTGACATAAATCACTATTTTTAGGGGTGAAAACGTCACAATTATTGTTCATAAATTGCACACAGCTGTAACTATCCTACAATTTTGATTAGTTAATTACCAACAAAAAATGGCGGTCGCCTAGCATAAAATCGCTAGCCATATGAATTTATAGAGCCATTTATTGATTTTTTATTCGATAATGGTTCTCACTATGAATAAGCGGAAATTTTCCATATGAATTAACCGCTCTACAAGTGTGGTTAATAGGCTGTTGGACGGATTTAGTTTTGTAGTTTTATGTCAACACACTGTAGGAGTGCTACAGCAAGCGGGATTAAGCGAAGTTTATTGCTTTGGCACAAACTTTGGCAGACCAATTGGTGTTAGTCTGCGCTGCTTTTTTCTTTTACCCCTTAGGTGACATGATGCAGTTGCACGAGCTAGTCAATACGTTTGGACAGGATTTACAACGCCGCTACGGAGAGAAGGTACACAAACTCACCCTGCATGGCGGTTTCAGCTGCCCAAACCGTGATGGCACAATTGGCCGTGGTGGTTGCACTTTCTGCAATGTTGCCTCGTTTGCCGATGAGCAGGCGCAATACCTGCCTATCCAGCAACAGCTTGCCCAGCGTGCCGGGGAGGTTAATCGAGCCAAGCGTTATCTGGCTTACTTTCAGGCCTACACCAGCACCTATGCCGAGGTGCAGACTCTCAAGGCAATGTACGAAGAAGCGTTGAAAGCGGCTGATATTGTCGGGCTGTGTGTCGGTACCCGACCTGACTGCGTGCCGGATGCGGTCCTTGAGCTACTGGCCGGCTATTACCAGCAGGGTTATGAAATCTGGCTCGAGCTGGGACTGCAGACCGCCAATGACAAGACCCTGAAGCGGATCAACCGTGGTCATGACTTTGCCTGTTACGAGAACATTGCCAAGCGGGCCAGAGCACTTGGAATTAAGGTGTGCACCCACCTGATTGTCGGGTTGCCGGGTGACAGCAAGGCGGACAACCTGGATACGATTGTACGCACTGTCGCGGCAGGTACTGACGGTATCAAGCTGCATCCGCTGCACATTGTCGAGGGAAGCAAGATGGGGCAGGCCTGGAAGGCCGGCAGGCTGGATGAGATCAGCCTGGAGTGCTACAGCGATATTGCCGCGGAGATGATCCGCCTGACTCCGCCGGAGGTGGTGTATCACCGCGTTTCCGCCAGTGCCCGACGTCCGACTTTGCTGGCGCCTACCTGGTGCGAGAACCGCTGGCTGGCGATGACGGAAATTGGCCGCCGCCTTGATCAGGCCGGCGCTCAGGGAAGTGCCCTGGACCAGCCATTTGTTTATCAGCCTGTTAAGTAGGATCTTGGTAGAAAGTAGAAATATGGTAGATTAGCAGGAGCCTAATAAGTAAATATTCAATTAATAGCATGCTGCCAGCCATTGCTCTAGATTCAGCCCGTAGCCCTGAACGCCAGTTAAGGGCTTCTGGTATTCAAAGGACCTCGATGACGTACAACCGGAAAAATACAGGGAGTTTCCTCCGGGAACTATGCCGGATACCCCTCCAGGCACCGACACGCCTCTTTTTTGCCATTGCCTGTCTTCTTGCTCCGTTTCCGGGGTTAGCACTGGAAACAGTCGACAGCCTCAATAGCTCTATTCTCGTTTTTACCTTGGTGCTGATGGTCATCATTGTCGGAGGGGGGCTGATCGTATTGCTGTTGCACCATCTCGACTCTTCCTCCTTTCGTAAGCTGCACGCTTCCCTGACCCATATGCCGGTAGCTGTTGCCATCATCCGGCGCAAAGACGGTGCCTTGCTGTACGGTAATAAAAGCTGTCGTGAATTACTTGGGATCCGCAAGCTGGGTGGCCGCTATTTATACCCTGATGAAATCAGCGCGCAAATGATGTTCGATTTTTTGCGTCCGTTCCCTTTTCGTCGCGGTTTTCGCAATGTGAGCGAAGAGTTACACCTTGCCCGCGGACGGACGCTGAAGCTGACGGTATCTGGCCAGCCGGTGAGGTATAAATGGCTGTCTGCCTGGCTGCTGTTTATCGTCAAACCCCAGAAACTGACCTCGGCAGCCAAACTGGAGCAAGAACAGCGGGTCTTCCAGCAGGTCTTGAACTCGTTGTCCGAGTTGGTCTACTTCCAGGACAAGACTGGTCATATCATCGGGACTAATAGAGCCTTTGATCGTTTCTGGCGTGGACGGGTCAGCGAGGGGGTAATGGATGACGAAGAGAGTGTGAACACGACGAACACCTCAAGCCATACCTGGACCACGGCACCGGATGGCTCCAGCCGCCTGCTGGAAACCAACAAAACCTTGCTGATCGGTGACAACGGTGAGGCGATCGGCACCTTGAGTATCAGCCACGATGTGACAGACTGGCACGAGATGCAGGAAAGCCTGAAACAGGAAATCGAGAAGCGGGAGATCACCGAACAGACTCTGGCCCAGCGCAATACGTTGCTAGATACCATCATGAGCGCCAGTACGGATCCTATTGGCCTCTATAATGAGCACGGCATTTATGTCGGCTGCAATGAGCCGTTTGCCCGCTCGCTTGGCTTCAGGCAGGAGGAGCTATTGGGCAAGGCGGCCTACGAGGTACTTGAGCCGGATAAGTGGGAACTGTTTCAGGAAACTGATCAGCAGGTGCTCCGGGATGGCGTGGCCCAAAAAATGGATGACTATGTGATTCTCGAGGACGGCACCCCTGTCTGGTATGAAGTGGTGAAGTCGCCCTATCGCGATCCGACGGATGGAACCGCCGGGGTACTGGTGATGGCCCGTGACGTGACGGAACGCAAGATGGCTGAGCAGCAGTTGGCCGATGCGATAATGGAACTGCAGGAGATGAGTTTTGTCGACAGCCTGACCAAGGTCGCCAACCGGCGTAGCTTTGACGAGCAGCTGCGCAAGCTCTGGCATAGCCATATACGGGAACAGAAGCCGCTGACCCTGATCCTTTGTGATATCGATAACTTCAAGGCGTTCAACGATAACTATGGTCACCAGCAAGGCGATTTTGCCTTGCGTGAAGTGGCGAAAGTCTTCCGCTCGGTCGTCAGGCGCGAGACGGACGAGGTTGCACGTTATGGCGGCGAAGAGTTTGCTTTTTTGCTGCCCAATACCGATATCAGAGGTGGCGAGGTGGTTGCCGAGAAAGTCCATCGGCATATGGCGGAAAAGGGGATCAATCACCACTATTCCGATGTCGATACCAAGCTGACAGTCAGTTTGGGCGTTGCCACTATTATCCCGCTTCCCACCCAGGATTACGGTGATTTGGTCGAAATGGCGGATGTTGCCTTGTATAAGGCCAAGGCGGCCGGACGCAACTGTACTATGTCGATGTCTGACAGCGATTGTTAATACGATAGATCAACGGACAACCAAGCCTGCTCTTGCAGGCTTTTCTATAAATGGTATATCTGTGGGGCGAATCCTTTGGTTCTGCCGCCGGGACGATTATCATGGTTGCAGCCTTTCATTGGTAGGAATGAATAATGAAACAAATCAAAGTGCTGGCCCAGTTCTATGTCGACTTGCTGGTTAAGCTCGGCATCGTACGGTTCAGTTTGTTGTTGGCGCTGGCCCTGGTGGCCCTGGCCGTTGTCGTACAGGTAGGCGTCACCCTGGTGTTGCAGGGCGAGGTACATGATATTGATATTGTACGCTCGGTCTTTTTTGGCCTGCTTATCACGCCGTGGGCGGTGTACTTCTTGTCGGTTGTTGTTGATCAACTGGAAGACTCGCGCCAGCGTTTGTCCAAGCTGGTGACCAAGCTGGAGGAAATGCGCTCGCGGGATATGCAGCTCAACAAGCAGTTGCAGGATAATATTTCTCAGCTGAACCTCGAGATTGAAGAGCGGGAAAAAGCCGAGGAAGCCCGCCAGGTGGCGATGCAGGATCTGGAAAATGAAGTCTACCAGCGGGAGAACGCCCAGCTTGAGTTGGCTGAGCAGAGTGCGTTGCTGAAGTCTTTTCTCGATGCGTCCCCGGATTTGATTTACTACCGCAATGAAAAAGGCCAGTTTTCCGGTTGTAACCGGGCAATGGAAGAGCTGACGGACAGAACCGAGAAGCAGCTGGTAGGGCTGACTCCGTGGGATGTGTATAGCGAGGAGGTGGCCAGCAAGATCGTCGAAACCGATCAGCAGGTCTTTAACCAGAGTGTCTCGCTGACCTATGAACAGTGGTTGGAATACCCGGATGGCCGCAAGGCTATTTTCGAGTTGCGGAAAGTACCTTTTTACAGCCGCGACGGCCGTCGTCTGGGGCTGATGGGCTTTGGCCGCGATATTACCGAGCGCAAGCAGTACCAGGATGCACAGGAGAAGGCTAGCCGGGACAAGACAGCCTTTATATCGACAATCAGCCATGAGCTGCGCACCCCGCTCAACGGTATTGTCGGGCTTAGCCGCATGTTGCTGGAAACGCGCCTGAATAAAGAGCAGCGCGGCTACATGCGCACGATCCATGTCAGTGCCATTACGCTGGGTAATATCTTCAATGACATTATCGATATGGATAAATCCGATCGCCGTCGTCTGGAGCTGCTGCCAAAACCTCTCGACTTCGAAGAGTTTGTCGTGGAGATGGAAAACATTTCTGGCTTGATGGCTGAACAGAAAGGATTGCGTTTTGATCTCGAACGGTTGACGGATTTACCGCGTTGTATCGAGGTGGACAGTACTCGCCTGCGTCAGGTGCTGTGGAACCTGGTGAGCAACGCGACCAAGTTTACCAAGGATGGCGGAGTGGTCCTGTCGGTCAGCAGTGAGATAGTTGATCAGCAGGCCGAGATCACCTTCGAGGTGGAAGACAGCGGGATTGGTATTCCGGCATCTGAGCTCGATAAGATCTTTGCGATGTATTACCAGGTCAAGGAAGGCAGTGACAACCTTCACGCGGTGGGGACCGGTATCGGTCTGGCCGTGTCGCGCCAGCTGGTCCAGATGATGGGCGGGGATATTACGGTGTCCTCCGAGGTAGGCGAGGGCAGTACCTTCACCGTGACCATCCGCGTGCCGCTGGTCGAGAAAGTGGAAGAGGAAGAGGTGATGCCAGCTACACCTCAGGTCAGCCTGAATATCTTTATGGTGGAAGATATTGAGCTGAATATTACGGTGGCCAAGGCGCTGCTGGAGAGTCTCGGCCATGAGGTGACTATCGCGATGCGCGGCGACGAGGCGCTGGAGAAGTTTGATCCCGAAGCCTATGATTTGGTATTGCTTGATATTCAGCTGCCGGATATGTCCGGGTTTGATATTGCCCGAATATTGCGGGAGAGGTATGACTATCTGCCTGCCCTTGTTGCGTTAACGGCCAATGTCATCAAGGATAAAGCTGAGTACTTGGAAAAGGGGATGGACGATGCGCTGAGCAAACCGCTAAGCGTGAAAGCGATTACGGAGGTGATCCAGCGTCTGGTGCTGACCTGCCCAATTGATGAGGATGAGGAAATGGAAGACCTGCAACCGGAGCCGGAAAATACGGGTTTGAGCGAGGACATGGTGAATCAGCTGCTGGATCTTGAGATGCTGAGCTCCTATGTTGAGATTGTTGGCACCAAACCCGTCTACGACAGCATTGCGATGTTTGAGGAGAAAATGCCGGAGTATATTGAGATCCTCGACTCCAATATGACAGCCAAGGACAAAGACGGCATCAAGTTTGAGGCGCATAAAATCAAAGGGGCGGCGGGATCTATCGGATTGAAACATATCCAGCAGGTTGCCCAGAAAGCACAGTCGCCAGAGTTGCCGGCCTGGTGGGAGAACATCAATGACTGGGTCGATGAAATCAAGGACGGTTACCAGAACGATCTGAATGTGCTTAAAGGCTGGCTGGCAAGTCAGGAGAAATCATGATGAAGCTGAAATACGCTCCGTTGCTCGTAGGCAGTCTGCTGCTGGCTGCCTGCTCAGAGCCCGAGAAAACGGATGAGGCTACACAGCCTGATACCGAGGTGCAGGCTCCTGTCACTGAAGGAGACGCCCCTGAGGCCGAGACTGCTGGGTCTGTTGAGCCTGAGCAGGAAGCAGAACCGGATTCCGAACCGGGCAAGGTTCCGTTGGCGACCGATATCTGGCAGTCGCCTACTGAGCTGACTTTCGAGGATACCACGGTGAGTCTTAGCAGTGACTTGTGGTTAAACAGCATGCCGCTTATCGGTGATGACGGTACCAAGCCGTCCAACCGGTTGCATGCGTCTGTGAAGCTGCAGACAAGTGAGATGAAAACCTTGCCCAAGGGAATCGATATCTTCCAGGTGCTACTTGAGAGTGAGGGCAAGCAGTGGCTGGTGAAAGATAACCTTGAGATACGTGCAGAGGGTGAATTGACACTGGAAGTGGTATTGCGTGAAGGGCCTGAGTGGGCGCCGGGCAGCCGGGTCGATATTGCGGTGATCTTTTTGCTCGGAGGGGCTGAGCACATCATTGTCCAGCACGATGTGGAGTTGGGAGAGGCATTCTAGTTTCAGCGGTTATTTAGGCCGGGTTACCGTCAGCAAAAAAGGCTCCGAATGGAGCCTTTTTTTAGGGGGCGAGTTAACGAATTACTCTTCGTCCAGATCGCCGCAGAAGCGGTAGCCTTCACCGTGGATCGTAGCAATGATCTCTGGCGTATCGGCAACAGATTCGAAGTGCTTACGAATACGACGGATCGTAACGTCAACTGTACGGTCGTGTGGCTTCAGCTCACGGCCTGTCATTTTCTTCAGTAGCTCGGCACGGGTCTGGATCTTGCCTGGGTTTTCACAGAAGTGAAGCAGGGCACGGAACTCAGAGCGTGGCAGCTTGAACTGGTCGCCGCTAGGGCTCACCAATGAACGGCTGTTGATCTCAAGAGACCAGCCGTTGAACTCGTAACGCTCAACCAGGCGCTTGTCCTCGGTTGGTAAACCTTGGTTCATCGCACGGGTTAGCAGGTTGCGGGCACGGATAGTCAGTTCACGCGGGTTGAATGGCTTGGTGATGTAATCATCAGCACCAATTTCAAGACCCAGGATCTTGTCAACTTCGTTATCACGGCCAGTCAGGAACATCAGTGCCATATCGCCTTGCTCGCGCAGTTCGCGTGCCAGCAGCAGGCCGTTTTTACCCGGCAGGTTGATATCCATGATAACTAGGTGAACAGGGTGCTCAGACAGCATCTGATGCATCTCTGCACCATCGTTTGCTTCAAATACAGTATAACCCTCTGCCTCAAAGATGCTTTTCAGGGTATTACGTGTTACGTGCTCGTCTTCTACAATTAGAATGTGAGGGGTTTGCATTGGCAGTACCTAAATTTCTAAAAACGGAATCTGGTCAAAAACAGAATAGTTAAATTCTATAAAAAAAATTCACATACAGGCAAAGTATTGGACAAAATACATTTTCTAAGCTGAAAACTGCCTGTTTGGTACGCCATCCTTTATTCAGCAAGATGTTATCTTACAATCTGTACTGAAAAAGCCCGAAAATTAGGGGCATTGGCTACAATCTCCGTGGGATGGCGACGATTGTATGCACTTAACAGCTCGCTAACAATATTGCGGCTTTGTTTCGTGACTGCTTTTTGGCGCTTTCTTGATTTATATCAAACAGAATGAATGCTTTTACGAGTCTTCAGTTTGTTTAACATTAGCTACAAAATACTACGTCGCACTGAAGGTAATACTGAAAATGTGTGAAAACATCTCGTTGTGGTGTAGCTACCAGGCTATTTTGTTCAAAGCCGAGCAACACCCTGTTTACCCTCGCTTTGCAATTCTAACAGCATTTAATCCCAGAAGCATTGTTCTTAATAACCCTGACAACCTAAAACGGAACGAATTACTGAAAATTGAGCTCCTAAGTATGACAAATGGGGTACAAAGGGTGACAACCAGTGCGCCGGACGGTAGCTGGCAGGAGATTGGCTTTGCCGCCGATATCACGGTGGCAGAGGCTCGGCAGTTGGCATGCCGCTGGCAGCAGAATGCATTTTACTGGGTTGAGCAGGGGGAACTGCGTCTGGTGCCGGCCTTGATGACAGATGTAGCAATAACAAAACTGGGTGAAATCAAAGACTTTTTCTACACTGAGTAGAGGTGTGGTACTTGCTTTGAAGACAAAGGAGATTGTGATGCTAGATTTACTACCCGATTTGTGTGATCGCTATGGACAGGATGTTCGCTGGCTACCTCTGACAATGCAGGACTACGGTGGCAGAAAGGTCTATTATGGCGAAGTGGTGACTCTGCGCTGCTTCGAGGATAACAGCCTGGTACGAGATATTGTCTCCGAAGACGGCACCGGCAAAGTTTTGTTTATCGATGGTCATGGCTCCTGCCGCTTCGCCTTGTTGGGGGATCAGCTCGCACTTTTGGCGAAGCAGAATAACTGGGAGGGTATCGTGGTGAATGGTGCAGCCCGCGATGTAGGCACCCTGGCCACGATGGATATCGGGGTGAAGGCGCTGGCGACTTGTCCGCTTAAAACGGAGAAAAGGCAAACCGGCGATCGCAATGTCACCCTGACTGTTGCCCATACCATGGTGTATCCGGGGGATATGCTGTATGCCGATCTGAACGGGATTTTACTCAGCCAGAGGCCGTTGGATCTCTCGTTTCTTGATGCGGAGGAGTAAATTAACCGTTATCACCGTCGACCACTGTCGAGCTAAATGGGCGGAGGGGGCTAGAAACGAAACCCGATGCCCAGTTGGTAGATTTGTTCCAGTGCCTCGTAGTCTACAGTCGCATGAAGGTTGACCCGTTCGGTGACCTCGTACTGACTCGACAATTCTACTCCCATCACGGTGTCTTTCTGAACAGTTTCAGAAGTTAATGCACTTTGCAGGCTGATTTTCGGCGTAAAACTGTATTTTACCCCGGAGAGTAGTCCTCGGGTGGCTGATTGGGTATGGTTGCCTGATTTAAGACGGGTACTGAGATAGAGCTCGGTGTTATCGCTCAAGGAATAGGCATAGCCGCTGTCGATCTGCCAGACATCGAACTGCTCGGCACTTTTAGACTGTGACGACATAAACCAACCGGAAGAATCGCCATCCTGTCCGATCAGGCTAAAGAGTCCTTTTTCTGCTGCTGTTGTTGGTAATGCCACTACCAGCAGGGCAACTGTGATCAGCAAGTTTTTCATTGCGCCACCATCCCTGTGTCTTGTTATTGTTTATGGTTCTATTTTTATGCTGCGCTATTCATAGTCAGTCTTGTCAATATTAGGACAGAATTCTTAAGATTGGTACGCATTAATTGCTCTTATGAGAGATTCAGCATACCAAATTTGTTATCTGTCCTTTAAGGATCCGCTCCTGGATCTACTTTCTAAGCCTCTGTTTGTTGCTATAGGGGTACACGTCCTCATACTGGCCATTGGTTATATTTTGCTGCAGCTGCTGCCAGTAGCTGGCCTCAAACAGATCGCTGTGAAGTTCATTGAACAAGGCCCTGACGGTCGGGTTGATCAATAAAAATGTCCGAAACTCTTCCGGGAAGACATCGTTGACTCCCACGCTGTACCAGGGTTCGGCTGCCATCTCATCCTCCGGGTAGCGGGGAGGCGGGATCTTGCGGAAGTTCATTTCGGTCATATAGCTAATTTCATCGTAGTCGTAGAACACCACCCGTTTGTGCCGGGTGACGCCAAAGTTTTTGAACAACATGTCGCCGGGGAAAATATTGGCCGCAGCCAGTTGTTTGATGGCCTTGCCGTATTCATCGACGGCGTGGCGAAGATCCTGCTCATCGGCCTGCTCGATATAGATATTAAACGGGATCATGCGCCGTTCGGTGTACAGGTGCTTGATGATGATCTGATCATCCGTGACCTTGATGATCGACGGAGCCACCTCGAGCAGCTCTTCCAGTAGCTCATCGCTGAACCGGTGACGTTCGAAAGAAAAGTTGCGGTATTCCTGGGTATCGGCCATCCGGCCTACCCGATCGTGCTCCTTGACCAGCTTGTATTTCTCCCTGACCGTGGCATGGCAGATATCTTTTTGCGGGGCAAACTTGTCCTTGATGATTTTGAACACAAAGTCATACGAGGGCAGGGTGAACACGGACATCACCATTCCCTTGATCCCCGGGGCCGAAATAAACTGATCGTCGGAGTGTTCTACGTGGTGGAGAAACTCCCGGTATAGCTCGGTTTTGCCATGCTTTTGACAGCCGATAGCGGTATAGAGCTCGGCTTTGGTCTTGTTGGGGATCAGCTCGGCCAGAAAACGAACCAGAGCGGCAGGGGCTGGGGCATAGACCATGAAGTAGGAGCGGGCAAAGCCGAAGATAATGCTGACGTTGTCGACATGGAACAGACAGGCATCGATATACAGCTCCCTGCTGCTGTTATTGAGCACGGGCAATACCAGCGGTACTGTACGGTTATCGTTGAGATAAATCCGGCCGATCAGGTAGGCCGCCTTGTTGCGGTAGAAGGGTTCTCGGATCATTTCTATGACCGGAGCGTTGCCTAGTGTGGCACCCAGATCGTTCTGCAGCCGTTGGACAATAAGGTCAATATCTCGATTTTTGTCTTCCCAGCTCAAGGTAAACGGCGTGTCGTCCAGCATTCTTTCGAGGACGCTTTTCAGCCCGTTCCCATTATTGTAGATGCGAGTGAGCGAGGTCGGGTAGGTCGGAATTCGGCCTTCCTGCGAGCTGTGGACGAACAGTTTGTCCCGGTTGATGTTGCGGTGTTCGAAGATCCGGCAGTAGACGGAATTGAAAAAGCTCTCTGCAATGTCATACCGCGGGTAGTCTAACAGGAGATCTTCGTAGGCAGATTTTACTGCCATGAGAAAGGTCCGGTTGGCATAACGCTCGCCGAGCATGATCTGGATCTGGCTGGTGACCAGCCCGACATGGTGATCGTAAAAACTGATCCGCTTTTTGAGCGCCTGATGGACGGCAGGCCAGTTTTGGCTTTCGAAACGTTCCTGGGCACCGGCGGTGACATCCAGGAATCGGCCGTACATGGCATCAAAGCCTTGCAAGATTGTGTGGGCTACTAGCTGTTCCATTACTGCTGCCATTCGGGATCCCTCCGAACTAAAGAGTAGACAGAGAATTTAAATTTTCTGTCTCAAATCTGGCTAATTATTATTCATCATAAACACTACTATGCAACGGTGCACGCTTAACTTCAATCTATCCCCTGTTTTTTATTCCTTTTAGCGATTGATAAAGTGGGTGTTTTGTCACCTATTTGCTAGCAGCTTATTCGAGAAAAGCAAAAAAGCTTGTTGACTCGGTCTGTGGAATCAGGTAAACGTTAAGTAATACAGAATATTGGCTAAACCTAAGGCTATTATGTTTTCAGCGATCAGCACTACCACCACCATTATTATTACCGGCACCATGCGTGTTGGGGCGGGCTGATACGCATAAGATTTGAGAAAAAGCCCGCACTCAAAAAGTGCGGGCTTTTTTTTACCTTTTAATTTGGAATATTGTTTGCTCACACCAGTGCAAGTTATGCAGTTCGGTCGTCAGTGAATCAGGAAGTTGGAGTAGGGAATGCGAGTATTAAAATTTGGTGGTTCATCACTGGCAGATGCGGACCGTTTTTCACGGGCAGCAGATATCATTGCCAACAATGCCCAGCAGGGTGAAGTGTCGGTGGTGCTGTCGGCACCGGGCAAAGTCACAAACAAGTTGGTCTCGGTTATTGAAAGTACTGTCAGTACTGGAGAGGCTGAGTTGCAGATTGCCGATTTGGAAGCGGTATTCAAAGAGCTGTTTGCTGGATTGCTGGAACTGGAACCGAAGTTTGACAAGGCGTTGCTTGATGCCAAGCTAGCCAGCTCGCTGGGCCAGCTAAGACAGTATGTACACGGCATGAAACTGCTGGGCCTGTGTCCGGACAATGTCTATGCCAAAGTGATCAGCAAGGGTGAGCGCCTGTCTATTGTGGCGATGAAAGCCATGCTGGAAGCCAAGGGGCAGCCTGCCAGCCTGATCAACCCTGTCGAGCGCCTGCTTGCCCATGGAGACTACCTCGAAGCCCATGTTGATATCGAAGTCTCGACCAATAACTTCAAGCAAGATCCGCTGGCCGAGGGCCATGTCCATATCATGCCTGGGTTTACTGCCGGTAACGAGAAAGGCGAGCTGGTTACGCTGGGACGAAACGGTTCGGATTACTCTGCGGCGGTTCTGGCAGCTTGTCTGCGCGCCGAATGCTGTGAAATCTGGACCGATGTTGACGGTGTTTACAGCTGCGACCCGCGTCTGGTACCGGATGCCAGGCTGCTCAAGTCTCTTAGCTATCAGGAAGCCATGGAACTGTCTTACTTCGGCGCCTCGGTACTGCACCCGAAAACAATTGCACCGATTGCCCAGTTCCACATTCCCTGCCTGATCAAAAACAGTTTCAACCCGCAGGGTGCCGGTAGCCTGATTGGCTTGGACACCGGTGAAGACAAGCTGGATATCAAAGGCATTACGACGCTGAAAGATCTGACTATGGTCAATGTCTCCGGTCCGGGGATGAAAGGCATGGTCGGCATGGCAGCGCGAGTCTTTGGTGCGATGTCGGCTGCTGGTGTGTCAATTGTCTTGATCACCCAGTCTTCCTCGGAGTACAGCATCAGCTTCTGTATTGAAAGCGAAGACAAGGTGACTGCGCAGCAGGCCTTGCAGAACAATTTCGAACTGGAGCTCAAAGAAGGCCTGCTGGAGCCGGTCGAGTTTCTTGATGACTCGGCTATCGTGACCCTGGTCGGTGACGGTATGCGTACTTCTCGCGGTGTGGCCTCGCGTTTCTTCACTTCGCTGGCAGAGGTCGACGTCAATATTATCGCAATTGCGCAGGGTTCGTCGGAGCGTGCCATTTCGGCAGTGATCCCGGTGGCCAAAGTCTCCGAAGCGGTCAAGGCCTGTCACGAGAACCTGTTTAACAGTAAGCATTTCCTTGATGTTTTCGTGATTGGTGTCGGCGGTGTCGGCGGCGAGCTGGTGGATCAGGTACGTCGTCAGCAAGAGAAGTTGGCTGACAACGGCATTGTGATCCGGGTTTGCGGGTTGGCAAACAGCAGTGGCCTGCTGCTTGATAGCAACGGCCTGCCGCTGGACAACTGGCGTGATCTGATGGGACAGGCCAGTGAGCCACTGAGCCTGGCACGGATGATCCAACTGGTGCAGCGTCATCATATTATCAATCCGGTGATCATCGACTGCACCTCCGATCAGGGCATCGCCGAGCAATATGCCGATTACCTTGCGGCGGGTTTCCATGTGATCACCCCGAACAAGAAAGCCAATACTGCCAGCATGGCCTACTACCATCAGCTACGTCAGGCTGCACGTTCGACTCGCCGTAAGTTCATGTATGACACTACGGTGGGTGCAGGTTTGCCTGTTATCGAGAACTTGCAAAACCTGATGGCGGCCGGTGATGAGCTAGAGCGTTTCTCGGGTATTCTGTCTGGCTCATTGTCCTACATCTTCGGTAAGCTGGACGAGGGCATGAGCTTTAGTGAAGCAACGACTGTCGCGCGCAATAATGGCTTTACCGAGCCGGATCCACGTGATGATCTGTCTGGTATGGATGTTGCCCGTAAGCTTCTTATCCTTGCCCGAGAAGCCGGGCTGTCGCTGGAGCTGGATGATGTCGTGGTCGAGCAGGCGCTGCCGCCGGGCTTCGATGCCGAAGGCTCGGTTGATGACTTTATGGCCCGTTTGCCCGAAGCTGATGCCTACTTTGGCCAGCTGTCAGCTGATGCCGCCAAAGAAGGTAAGGTGTTGCGCTATGTCGGTGAGATTGACAACGGCCGCTGCTCGGTGAAAATTGCCGCTGTAAACCCGGATGATCCGATGTTTAAAATCAAGGACGGTGAAAATGCCCTGGCATTTTACAGCCGCTACTATCAACCAATTCCTTTGGTACTGCGCGGTTATGGTGCCGGTACCGAAGTAACTGCCGCCGGTGTGTTTGCCGATTTGATGCGTACATTAGGCTGGAAGCTAGGAGTCTAACAATGAGTGTTGTAGTTTATGCGCCAGCATCGATTGGCAATGTGAGTGTCGGTTTTGACGTACTGGGGGCCGCTGTGTCTCCGGTCGATGGCTCCTTGCTTGGCGACCGGGTCAAGGTAGCTGCTGGCGATCAGCCGTTTTCGTTGGCGTGTGTAGGGAATTTTGTCGCCAAACTGCCTCAGGTGGCCGAGGAAAATATTGTCTACCGCTGCTGGCAGGTCTATGGCCGTGAGCTGGACAAGAAAGGGCTACAACTTAAGCCCGTTGCTATGACGCTTGAGAAGAACATGCCGATTGGTTCGGGGCTGGGCTCCAGTGCCTGTTCGGTGGTTGCCGCGTTGGATGCACTCAACCGTTACCACGATATGCCACTGAACGAGACAGAGCTGCTGGCTCTGATGGGCGAGATGGAGGCAGAGATTTCCGGCAGCCTGCACTATGATAATGTGGCACCGTGCTATCTGGGTGGCCTGCAGTTTATGGTGGAAGAGCTGGGGATCATCAGTCAGTCAGTGCCGTGCTTTGATGACTGGTACTGGGTGATGGCCTACCCCGGCATCAAGGTGCCGACGGCAGAGGCACGTGCAATTTTGCCGTCGCAGTACCGCCGCCAGGATGTTATTGCTCATGGCCGTTATCTGGGGGGCTTTATTCACGCCTGCCATTCACAGCAGCCTGAACTGGCTGCCACCATGATTAAGGACGTGGTAGCGGAACCGTATCGCGAAAGGCTGCTGCCGGGCTTTGCCGAAGCGCGCCAGTACGCTCTGGAAGCCGGCGCTTTGGCGAGCGGTATTTCCGGCTCGGGCCCGACCATGTTCAGTGTCTGTAATGACATTGAGGTGGCCAAACGTATTGCACGTTGGCTCGAAGAACATTATGTTCAGAATGAAGATGGATTCGTTCATGTTTGTCGTCTTGACGAGCAGGGATCAAAAGTAACAGGAAGTGAGCTATAACAATGAAGTTGTATAACCTAAAAGAACATCAGGAACAGGTTTCGTTTGGCCAGGCAGTTCGTCAGGGTCTAGGGCGCAACCAGGGACTCTTTTTCCCTTCTGAGCTACCGGAACTGGGCGATGTTGATGCCTTGCTGGAGATGGATTTTGTCAGCCGAAGCAGCAAGATCCTTTCGGCCTTCATTGGAGAAGAGCTCGCTGATGAAACCGTCGCCCAGATGGTTGGCAATGCCTTTCAGTTCCCGGCACCTGTTGCCAAGGTGAAAGACGGGGTGTACGCCCTTGAGCTATTTCATGGCCCGACGCTGGCGTTCAAAGATTTTGGCGGTCGTTTTATGGCCCAGTCACTGGCTGCAGTGACAGACAGCGACGGCAAGATCACTATTCTTACTGCAACCTCGGGTGATACGGGAGCGGCCGTGGCCCATGCCTTCTATGGAATGGACAACATCAAGGTAGTGATCCTGTATCCGAAAGGCAAGATCAGCCCGTTGCAGGAAAAGCTGTTTTGTACTCTGGGGGGCAATATTAGCACCGTGGCGGTAGACGGTACTTTCGATGACTGTCAGGCGCTGGTGAAGCAGGCATTTGACGACGAAGCACTGCGCCAGGAAGTGGGCCTTAACTCGGCGAACTCCATCAATATTAGCCGTCTGATGGCCCAGATTTGCTACTACTTCGAGGCGGTATCGCAGCTGCCTAAAGCCGAACGCGACAACCTGGTGGTTGCAGTGCCTAGCGGTAACTTCGGTAACCTCACTGCGGGATTGCTGGCTAAATCTCTGGGCTTGCCGGTTAAGCGCTTTATTGCGGCGACCAACGTCAACGATACGGTGCCACGTTACCTCCAAAATGGCGAGTGGGCACCGGCACCGACGGTCCCGACGATTTCCAATGCGATGGATGTGAGCCAGCCAAACAACTGGCCGCGTATCGAAGAGCTTTGCAAGCTAAAAGGTTGGGGACTTGATGAGCTGGGCTATGGCGCGGTCACTGATGAGCAGACGGCTGAAACGCTACGCCAGATGGATGCCGAAGGCTACTTGTGTGAACCGCATGGTGCCATTGCCTATCGAATCCTGAACGAGCAGCTTGAAGAGGGCGAAACCGGTATGTTCCTGTGTACGGCCCATCCGGCGAAATTCAAGGAAGTGGTTGACGAGATCCTTGAAAAAGACATCGACTTGCCGGCACCGTTGGCTAAGCACAATGCCATGGAGCTGCTGTCGCTAGAGCGTGATAATGATTTTGAACAGCTGAAGGCGGTGCTGAGAAGCGTCCAGGATTAAGATTTATTTATTGTTGTCAGGAGCTGGATAACCGAGAGCCGACAAGAGTCAATAAAAAGAAAGGTAGCCAAGGGAAAGTATGAGTTTTCCGGCTACCTTTTCTATTACTTTTTTATTTTGTGTTATCGACTTTAGCTTTCTTCTTGGATTTGCGGGGCTGACTCTGTCTCAGGCTGTCGCTTGGCAAATTTATTAACCCACAGGGAAATAGCACCGTCCCCGGTAATGTTACAGGCGGTACCGAAGCTGTCCTGAGCCATATATAGGGCTATCATAAGAGCTAGTTCTGCCTCTCCGAATCCAAGCATGCTTGCCATCAATCCCAGCGCGGCCATTACGGCACCACCCGGCGCACCCGGTGCGGCAATCATTGTAATACCCAGCATCATGATAAACGGCAGCATATCCATTAATGACGGAATGGCAATATGCTGACTCAGTGCCATGACAGCCGTTGAGCAGGTAACCAGCGTGATGGTCGAGCCTGACAGGTGGATGGTGGCACACAGTGGGATTGTGAAGTTGGCGATGGAGTCATCGACGCCATTTGCCTTGGTCTGACGCAGAGTAACAGGGATCGTTGCGGCAGAAGACATCGTACCAATCGCGGTGAAATAAGCCGGTAGCATGTTTTTGATCAGCTTTACCGGGGAGTGGCCGACGGCTAGGCCGGTAATTGTGTACTGAATCATGATCCAGACCCAGTGCATGAAAATGGCGAGTGCCAGTACTACGCCGAAGGTTTTCAGAGTAGTAAAGACCGTGCCTTCGGCTGACATTTCGGCAAAGACGCCGGCAATATAGAACGGTAGCAGTGGAATAATCACTTTGGCCAGCAGCAGGTCGATGACGCCGCGCCCTTCCTCGGCAAGGGCTTTCAGTTGCGTGCTGTTGGTAATACTGATGCCAAGGCCAAACAAGAAGGCGGTAGCCAGGGCTGTCATGACTCCGAAGAGCGGAGGAATTTCCAGGTTGATATAGCTAGCGAGTTTTTCTGATGCATCCGAGGCGGCTGCGGCTGGCTCGGGCAGGCCGGCAATAACCAGGCTGGCGACGAGAAAGGCCAGACTACCGGCAATGATGGTGGAACCATATGATAGTACGACGGTTTTACCTAATAGCGAACCGGAGTTTTTGGGCAGGCTGGCAATACCGCTGGTGATGTAGAAAAGGATAATTAAGGGGATTGTGAATCCAATGAGCTGTCCGCCGAGTAGCTTCACTGTGAGCAGGACACGAATGATTGCATCGGGGGCAAAAAATCCGAGTAGGATACCGACCAAAATACCTGTAATTAGTTTTAGTATTAACTTCATTAAGCTGGCTCCTGAGATGTGTGTTTGAATGACTCCATCAGTTGAAATTGTCTGCTAAACCAAGAGTTGGTGTTGGCAGTCAATGCTGACAATGTACCCACTTTTTGGTGAAAGTGTCTAAGTTTTGATCGGAAGTGAGATGTATATATCAAACTTGTTGTGTGTTTGTAGTTGAATATAAACTAAACAAAAGAAGGGATATTGATAAGTTTGGGGCAGAAATGACTGATCGGGAGAGACAAAAACGGCACCTGAAGTGCCGTTTTATTATCGATTACTTAGCAGCGATTATAGGCTGTTAGTAAAGGTGCGAGCGATAACATCGCGCTGCTGCTCAGTTGTCAGCGAGTTGAAACGTACCGCATAGCCAGAAACACGGATGGTTAGCTGTGGGTATTTTTCTGGGTGCTTGGCTGCATCTTCCAGTGTTTCACGCTTAAGAACGTTAACGTTCAGGTGTTGACCGCCTTCGATTTTTGCTGGTGCTTCGATTGGCAGTTCGCGGTACTCGATGTCGCCTAGATCAGAAGTAGCAACGATTTGATCGGCCTCGAAACCCGCTTTTGCACTTACGCAACGCGCTTCATTTTTTTCGCCGTCCAGCAGCCAAATTGAATTCAGTAGATCGTCGTTTGCAGCTTTGGTGATTTGAATACCTGTGATCATGACTTACTCCTCCGAAGGATGTCGTTAATTTTTTCGATTTTGTGTCGAGCTGGGTATTATATATCTCGTTAACCTAAAATTGGTATTGATTTAGATCAATTTACCACAAAAAACCTTGAATTAACTAGGGCTGTTTTTTTGAGCTAGGTCAATTAAGCTTTATATTTATTGGTTATTTATCTATATTTTATATATTCAAAATTATTTGAATTGATCAAATGTAGTAAAATTACAACAAATTGCAGGGTGTATAACCTTAAATGGTCGTAATAATGTGGCCAGTATCAGATCATTTTGTAGTGGAAAACGTTTGAAAGTAACGCTGTTCACCACCAACAACACAGTAGTAGAAGGTAAAGCAATGAAGTTAATTGGGGCGCATGTATCAGCCGCTGGTGGGGTATTTAATGCCCCGCAAAATGCCGCCAACATAGGCGCAAATGCATTTGCACTTTTTACCAAAAATCAGCGCCAGTGGGTGGCAAAGCCGTTGGAAGAGGACACGATCCTGGCGTTCAAGGCACGTTGCCAGCAATACGGATTTTCACCGGATGCCATTTTGCCTCATGACTCGTACCTGATTAACTTAGGGGCGCCGGAAACAGAGAAGCTGGAAAAGTCACGTAATGCGTTTATTGATGAAATGCAGCGCTGCCGACAACTGGGGCTGACCCTGCTTAACTTCCACCCGGGGAGCCATCTAAAGAAGATTTCTGAGCGTGACTGTTTGGCATTGATTGCAGAGTCTATTAATTTAGCCCATCAGGAAGTCCCTGGCGTTGTTGCCGTGATTGAGAATACCGCCGGTCAGGGCAGTAACCTGGGCTGGCGATTTGAACACCTCGCCGAAATCATTGAGCAGGTCGAAGACAAGACACGGGTCGGGGTGTGTATCGATACCTGCCATACGTTTGCCGCCGGTTATGATCTGCGTACCGAAGCGGCAACCGAAGCAACGTTTGCTCAGTTTGACCAGGTGGTTGGTATGAATTATTTGCGCGGTATGCACCTGAATGATTCTAAGGGAGGGCTGGGAAGCCGGCTTGATCGTCACCATAGCCTTGGTGAAGGAGAGATTGGCTGGGACTGTTTTCGGTTTCTGATGCAGGATCAGCGTTTTGACGGTATTCCGCTGGTCTTAGAGACCATTAACCCGGAGATCTGGCAGCAAGAGATCAATACGCTTCGCTCGTTTGTGCCGCAATAGGCCGGCATCTTTTTGCAGTACGCGGTCGCACCTAAATCGAGCATTTGCCCGTATTGGGTGCGGTCCGCTTCGGTATTAAATATAGTTGCCATAAATACAAATAATTGATTAGTAAGAGCTATTTCTCTTTGTTGATTTTTTGGCATCGATCTTTCATAGCTTGGTATGAACCTAATTTTATTTGTAGAAAGGCCTTGGAGGCTATTATGAATACCGACATGATGATCTTGTATATTGGCCATACAATGCGGTTTCCCCAGGCGAACCGCCCTGTTCAGGGGCGAGGTCACTGGCGGACACCGACTCAACACCATAACCATCATACGCCCGAGCAGAAGTAGGCTGTGAGGGGGCTGAGTGATTGCTCCTGAGGGGTGGCCGTATTTTATTATTCGCTGAAAGGGGATTAAAATAAGCGGCTTAGTTTAGTATCAGGAGCAAGCCATGAACCAAGTGATGACCTGGCAGGCGCTTATTCGCCAGGAGCGAGAGCTGCCGTATTTTCAGCATATCGAACAGTTTGTCGCTGCCGAGCGTGCAGCCGGGAAAGTGATCTTTCCTCCCGAGCAAGATGTTTTCAGTGCTTTTGATACCACGCCGTTTGAAGATGTCAAAGTGGTTATACTCGGTCAGGATCCATATCATGGTCCGGATCAGGCCCATGGCTTGAGTTTTTCTGTACGTCCCGGTATCAAAACACCGCCTTCCTTGGCCAATATGTATAAAGAACTGGCCACCGATCTCCCTGACTTTTCGATACCCCAGCATGGTTATCTTCAGCACTGGGCACGCCAGGGCGTGTTGCTGCTGAACACTGTTCTCACCGTCGAGCAGGGCAAAGCGCACTCACATGCCAAAATTGGCTGGGAGACGTTTACCGACCGGGTAATTGAAGAGTTGGATCAACAGCTTGACGGGGTGGTTTTTCTGTTATGGGGATCGCATGCACAGAAAAAGGGAAAGAGAATAAACACTGACAAACACCATGTCCTGACCTCTGCTCACCCCTCTCCGCTGTCAGCTTATCGCGGATTCTTTGGCTGCAAGCATTTCTCCCAGACCAATATGTTGCTTGGGCAGATGAATAAACCAGCAATAGATTGGAAGTTAGATGATTGTATCTGATTGGGTGGAATGTGAACTTTTTGTAACTAAATTGATTGTTAAATAATCAGGATCAAAGCGACTTTGCCCACTTCGGCTTACACTCAAAATAATGTTTAAGGAAGAATATTTGGGAGGGAGCTATGATGTTGGAAAGCATTCATACCGAGCATGGCTATATTAACCGGCTGCTGAACATTCTGAAGCAGAAGCTGGTTGCGATTCAGAATGGCCAACCGGTGAATTACAGTTTGATTAAAGACATCGTCGAATATTTGCAAAAGCACGCTGAGTGTTGCCATCACCCGAAAGAAGATCTGCTGTATCGCTATTATCAGTCCCATTATGCAAGTTGTGGCGAAATGCAAAGCCTGGAAGCCGAACATAAGGAACTGGCCAAGCTAACCCATGAGTTCGCCGATGCCGTGGACATGATCTTGATGGATGCGGTGATCCCCCTTGATGTCTTTGCCGAGAAACTCAATACTTTCGTGGCAAGGCAAAAAGCCCACCTGGAGTTTGAGGAAAAACATGTTCTTCCTTTGATCCGCAAAACGTTTACGGCTGAAGACTGGATTGCCGTATCGGCTGAATACCAAGAGTGCGATTGTGATCCGCTATTCGGAGACAAGGTGTCAGAGCGTTACCGCAACCTGGCAGAACGACTGAGCGTGTAGTTCGCTAAAGTTCAGACAGGCTCTCTGAGCGGATAGAAAAAAGCACCGGCAAAAAACCGGTGCTTTTTAGTGTCGAAGAGTGAATTAACTGATATCGATATCGTCGGAATAGTCGCGGAACATATCAATATCTTCTAATTCTTTACGAAGTCTCTGCTTGTCCTTGAGAGCTTCAATTTCACGCCACTTACGCTTGACGGGTTTGCTGCGTGCAGCACGGCGCGGTGTATCTGTTGCAAGAATGTCATCGAATGCAAAGCTATCCATAAAGCACCTCTTTCCTTACCAGATTGGTCACTAATTAAATATCATATCGGCAATTAAAATAAAATTGACCTGTTTCGCATTTGTTATGTATTTATGAACTTTTTATGAGTGCTACTTCGCAGTTAGCACCTGGTTGATTAAAAAATGGTCGATTTTGAACTCAAATGATCGAAGGAAAAGAAGTGCTTTTCAGGCTGTCCAAATTGGACTGTGCCTGGAGAGTATTATTGCTTTCTCAGCCAATATCCATCGTACAAGCAAGTTTAACTGGTACTGGACAGGAGAATATGCGGCAGGATAACGAAAAGGCGAAAATGGCGTGCTAGGGCAGGGTAGTGGTGTTGTCACTATTCATTGAAATTGTTAATAATTTTCATTTAAGCATTTGAATATAGTGCTTATCGGTAAGGCGTTAATGCGCTTGTATTCCAGCTGTGCATATTGATTTTTCACCAATATCTTTGCATGATCATATGCCATCTGCAGTGATACAACACTGATGAGCTGCATTCAGGTAGCGCATAATCGTGAGATTGAGCGAATTGTCTACCTGTCAATTACCGCATAAAAAAGAACGACGAAGGTTGTAAAAACAGGCAACCCTACTATTTTTTTGATTATATTCAGCACCATTGGAAAACGTGCTGGAAATAGTCCTTTCTATCATTTTTGAGGGGTATACGTGTCAAGCCAGATTAATTTTCTAAACGATCTGTTATGGGGCTCCGTGCTCATCTACCTGCTGATTGGGGTGGGTATTTTTTTCACCTATCGCTTGGGGTTTATTCAGTTCAGGCATTTCGGCCATATGTTCAGCGTCATGAAGAACAGCCGTAAATCGGACAAGGCAGGGATTTCTTCCTTTCAGGCACTGTGTACCAGTCTGGCTGCACGGGTGGGAACCGGCAATATGGCCGGGGTTGCGGTGGCTCTGACTCTCGGGGGACCGGGTGCCATTTTCTGGATGTGGCTGATTGCCATGCTGGGAATGGCAACGGCATTTGCCGAGAGTGCGCTGGCACAGCTGTACAAGACACGTGATGATGACGGCAACTACCGGGGCGGGCCTGCCTACTATATGGAGAAAGGTCTCGGCATGCGCTGGATGGGGGTGGTGTTCTCGATCTTCCTGATCATTGCTTTCGGCTTGGTGTTTAACTCGGTACAGGCCAACTCCATTACCCTGGCGATGAATGTGGCATTTGGCTGGAATCCGACTTATGTCGGCGTGGTGCTGGTGCTGATGGCAGGAGTCATCATTTTTGGCGGCCTGCGGGCGATAGCGCGTACCGCAGAGATCCTGGTACCGGCAATGGCGCTGTGTTATCTGGTGCTGGCACTCTTTATTATGTTTACCAACCTTGGCAAGCTGCCTGATGTCTTACTGATGATTTTCCGCAGTGCCTTTGGCCTCGAAGAAGCGGCCTCGGGTGCGCTGGGCTACTCCATTGCCCAGGGCATGATCAATGGTCTGAAGCGTGGCTTGTTCTCCAATGAAGCCGGTATGGGTTCGGCGCCCAATGCTGCGGCGTCTGCGACACCCTACCCGCCTCACCCGGCCTCGCAGGGCTATGTGCAGATGCTCGGGGTCTTTATGGATACCATAGTGATCTGCTCGGCAACCGTCGCGATTATTCTGATGTCTGGTGAGTATGTACCACACGGCGAAATCACCGGTATCGAGCTGACGCAGCGTGCGCTTAGCTCGCAGGTCGGAAGCTGGGGCTCGGTCTTTATTGCCGTTGCGATCTTTTTCTTTGCTTTCACCTCGCTGGTCGCCAACTACTCGTATGCCGAAACCAACCTGATCTTCCTCGAGCATAACCATAAAGCGGGCCTGACGGTATTTAGGATCGTGGTACTGGGGATGGTGATGTTTGGTGCCGTGGCGGATCTGCCGACCGTGTGGGCGATGGCCGATGTCTCAATGGGGATGATGGCAATCATCAACCTGATTGCCATCGTGCTGTTGTCGGGCACCGTGGTAAAGCTGGCCCGGGACTACAACAAGCAGTTGTCGCTGGGTAAAGTGCCGACGTTCGATAGTAACGACTATCCGGAGCTGCATGCCCAGTTGGAAGAAGGGATTTGGGATCAGTCTGACAAACGCTGATTGGCCCTGCCTATCAGAAAAATAACCACAGCCACGCGACTATCGCGTGGTTTTTTTTTGCATCAGTGTTAATCTTTCGTGCAGTTAGCCTTAATGGGAATAAAGCCTTATGTTAATTGTGGTTTCTCCAGCAAAAACACTTGATTACGAATCGCCTCTGGCAACACAGACCTATACCCAGCCAGCGCTTACCGATCATGCAGCCGAGCTTATCGAGGTGTGCCGGGAACTGACACCGATGGACATAGCCAGCCTGATGAAGGTCAGTGACAAAATCGCCGGGTTGAATGCGGCCCGTTTTGCTGAATGGCAGCCGGAGTTTACGACCGAGAATGCACGTCAGGCTATTCTGGCCTTCAAAGGTGACGTCTATACCGGATTGGCAGCAGAAACCCTGACTGAAGAAGGTTTTGCCTACGCCCAGCAGCATCTTCGCATGCTATCAGGCTTGTACGGGTTGCTGCGCCCGCTGGATTTGATGCAGCCGTATCGCCTGGAAATGGGAACCAAGCTTGCCAATCCGCGAGGCACCAACCTGTACCAGTTCTGGGGCGATATCATTACCGACAAGCTGAATGCCGCGCTGGCCGAGCAGGGTGACAAGATACTGGTTAACCTGGCCTCGAACGAGTACTTCAAGTCGGTGAAACCGAAGAAGCTGGATGCCCAGCTGATCACCCCGGTATTCAAGGATTGCAAGAACGGCAATTACAAGGTGATTAGCTTCTATGCCAAGAAAGCGCGTGGCATGATGGCCCGCTATATTATTGATAATAAGATTAACTCGGTGGAAGATCTGAAGCAGTTTGATGTGGCTGGGTATTATTTTGTACCGGCGGAATCGACAGACAAAGAGCTGGTCTTCAAGCGCGAGGAGCAGTAGCGAGCAGCCTCGATGACTTGCCAGATAAAGCAAAGGCAGGGAATTCCCTGCCTTTTCTGTTTATTTGCTGTCTGGTTTTGCTGCTTTCTTTTTCTTCTTGGCCACTTTCTTCTGTTTGGCTGCCTTGAGCTTCTTGTCGACTTTCACCTTTTTCTTCTTCACCGTTTTCGCCTTTTTGCTTGCAGGGCGTAATCCGCTGATAAATCGCTCCGGCACTTCTTCCTTCATATAACGGCCGACACGCTCGATCATTGGTTGATCGTGCGCCTCGATAAGCGAAATTGCATTGCCTTTCTTACCTGCGCGGGCGGTACGGCCGATACGGTGCAGGTAGACGTCGGCAGTACGCGGCATGTCAAAGTTGATGACATGGCTTACGTCCGGCAGGTCGATACCACGGGCGGCGACATCCGTTGCCAGCAGAACGTTGACTTCGCCATCGCGGAAGCGGGCAATCGCATTGTTGCGCGAAGCCTGCGCCATTTCACCCTGGATCCAGCTGCATTTGATATTCATGGCTGCCAGCTGATCACGCAATGCAGCCAGGCGCTCACGGGTTTTGATAAAGACGATGCTGCGCTCGGCCTGCTGGTTGAGGATGTTCTCAAGCAATGCCAGCTTGTGAGGCATATCATCACAGCGCAGGTAGAGCTGGTGAATTTTCTTGCGCTCGCGGCGAGACGGCTCGGCGTTGACTTCCACAGGATCGGTCAAAATTGTGGTCGAGAACTCGCGTACGCCCTTGCCTTCGAGGGTGGCCGAGAACAACAGGCTCTGGCGACGCCAGCGGCATTCGTTGTTGATGCGCTCGACAACTTTGCCGAAGCCCATATCCAGCATTCGATCAGCTTCGTCCAGGATCAGGCATTCAATCGCCCGGCAGTCAAAGCGTTCGGCCTCGATGTATTCCATCAGGCGTCCCGGCGTGGCTACCACGATGTCCTGAGTCTTGCCTAGCAGCTCCGCATGCTCGTCGTAGGAGATACCGCCAGTGATGGTGAAGATTTTCTGGTTGGTATATTTCGCCAGGGCACGGGCCTGATCGGCTACCTGGATCGCCAGCTCTCGGGTCGGGGTTAGTACCAGTACACGGGCAGGTCCCGGCTTTTTGCGCGGGAAGTCCTGAAGATGCTGAAGCATAGGCAGAAGAAAGGCGGCCGTTTTTCCGGTACCGGTCGGAGCGGAAGCAAGAACGTCTCTACCGTCCAGGGCATGAGGGATGGCCTGGGCTTGAACGACGGTCGGACGGTTATAGCCGATTTCTTCAATCGCTGTTAATAGCTCGCTATCTAACTCTAATTCGGTAAAGTCTCTCACCAGTCATCTCTCCTCGGGACTAAGACTAACGCCAGCCATTACTCGAAAACATGCGGAGAGTAATGGTACGAGGCATTGATATAAGGGGCGGCATTATAGAGATTATTGCCGCAAGTATCACCGATTAAAGTATAAAAACTTCGGAATAAAAGTCATCTTGCCGCAGGCGCCCCGGCAAGATGGTCAAAGCTTAAGGTAAAAATCACGGGTTAGGGCGGAGAATTGCTCGGAATACTGCCCCTGGTGATGGATGGAGAGCTGCTCAGTCTCCCGGTCGCCCGGCTGGCGAGAGAGGGTGATGAGCAGACGGCTGACAGGTTTCTTCTCCGTACTGCGGACTTCGCATAGCCGGCGGCAGGATAGCTGGTATGCTGGTGCCAGTTTGACTAACTGGTGGCCTTCGTGCTCGGGAAGGATCAGGTTGGCCGAGCCGGTATCACAGAGCAAGTGGCGGATCGTAGCCAGTAGTGCCGGGTGGGACAGGCTGTCGGTATGACGGGCTGTCGCTCTTGATTTGCAGTCAGCTTTCAAGCCCGAGTTAAAATACGGCGGGTTGCAGACGATAGTATTAAAGCTGCCGCTTGGCTGCCGGGCTGCCCAGCTCTCGACATCTTGCTCAATACATTCCAGACGCGTTGACCATGGTGACAGGATGAAATTCTGACTGGCGGCCTTGGCGGCCGTAGGATCAATTTCGATAGCCACGATCTGTGGGGCGCTAGCGGCGGTACGCTGGGCGGCAATTAATGCCAGCAGACCGCTGCCTGTGCCAATATCGAGGATCTGGCCGTGCTGGCTGAGCTCTGCCCAGGCTCCCAGCAGCACCCCGTCGGTACTGACTGGCATCCCGCAGCCAAAATCATCAACGTGGAACTGTTTGAAAGTAAAGCCCTTTGCCATTTTATCTCCACTAAGTTAAGCCATTTCACCTGAGCAGTCGGTATATTGGCTGCTGGTCGCATGAGAGCAGCATTATAGCCACTAAGTGTGTAACGGTAGAGTTTTTTAATTTTGTTAATTTGTTGTTGCCTAGCTATTAATGCTATTTTTTATCTTTTTTATATTCTTATTTTGTTAGTTTTATATGCCCTGCTGGGTTTTGTTTTTGGTTTGTTGTGCTGGTTTTTAAGGTTGGTAGCCAAAGATTGTGGTGTTTTTCACTGGGTGGTTGCTTATTGTTCTCTTTTTCTTCATTATGCTGCGATACATGTCACATTTAGCAATAAGTAATTTGTGACAAATAATTCTAAATATGTAAACACATCATACAAACATCGAGTGGAAGGTGCAGTTTGAATAAATCACTCAAGATTACAGATATACTGGCGCTGGGTTTTATGACCTTTGCGTTCTTCTTAGGCGCAGGTAACATCATTTTTCCACCTCAGGCAGGCTTGTCTGCTGGTGAAAACATGCTACCGGCTATGTTCGGTTTCCTATCTACCGCGGTAGGTCTGCCACTTATCGCTATTATTGCCGTTGCGGTTGCCGGTGGTGGCTGGAATGGACTGACTCGCGACTTGCCGCCGAAAGTGGCAACCCTGATGGCCGTGCTGATCTTCATTATTATTGGTCCCGCTTTTGCAGCACCGCGAACAGGTCTTGTGGCATACGAAATGGCTGTTAAGCCGTTTATTGCCGACGCCGGACAGACTAGCCTGACTGTCTTCTCTGTGATTTTCTTTGCTGTTGCACTGTTCTTTGCATGGTCTCGCGGCAAGTTGATTGACATGATCGGTAAATTCCTGACGCCGGCCTTGTTTGCTGTGCTGGTGGTATTGGCAATTGCCGTGTTTGTTAACCCACAGGGCGAGATCCTGGCGGCGCAGGGTGACTACGCCGAGATGGCATTCACCAAAGGTTTCCTTGAAGGCTACAACACCATGGATACCTTTGCGGCACTGATGTTCGGTATGCTGATTGTTGATGTTATCCGCAAGAAGGGTATCACTGACGAGAAGGCAACCTGTACCTACCTGATCTATGCCGGTGTGATTGCCGCGGCAGGTCTGGCGTTTGTCTACATCTCGCTATTCTACTTGGGCGCAACCAGCTCGGCAGTAGCGGCGGGTGCTGACAACGGCGGTGCTATCCTGGCGGTGTACGTTCAGGCACTGTTCGGCCCGGTTGGTCAGATGATCCTGTCTACCATCGTGCTGCTTGCCTGTCTGACAACGGCTATCGGCCTTATCAGTGCGTGTTCTGACTACTTCAGCTCGCTGACCAAGCTGTCTTACGAGAAGTGGGCTGTGATCCTGGCTGTCGTGTGTGCCGTGATTGCTAACGTTGGCCTGAACCAGCTGATTGCGCTGTCAATTCCGGTACTGTTTGCGCTGTACCCGGTAGCGGTCGCTTTGGTTGCGCTGACGTTCGTTCGCAAGTGGATGCCAAATCCGCGTGCGGCCTACCGTATCGTACTGCTTGTTTCCTTTATCTTCAGCCTGATCGACGCGGCGAAGTTCATGGGAATCGATATGTCGGCGCTGAACATTCTGCCACTGTTTGACTTTGGTATGGCTTGGGTACTACCGACTACAGCAGCACTGGTTATCTCCCGCTTCATTGGCGGTGAGGCTAAGCAGCAAAACGTTCAGACTGCTTAATTGCAGCCAGTATCAACGCAGCTTGTATCAATAAAAACGGGATGCCATGGCATCCCGTTTTTTTATCTGGAGAACAAGGTTATAGGGTTTCGCTATACTCGGTCAGGATTTGCTCGCACCACTGGGTGATACGGTCGTCGCTGAGTTCATACTGGCTGTCCTCGTCCAGAGCCAGGCCGACAAAGAACTTGTGGTCCTCGGTCAGGGCCTTTGAGGCTTCAAACTGATAACCCTCGTTGGGCCAGTAGCCGACAAAGTGTGCACCGGTAGGAACCAGCTTGTCGTGCAGCATGCCCATCGCATCGAGGAACCACTCTGTATAGCCTTCCTGATCGCCGAGCCCGAACAGGGCAATTGTCTTGCCTTCCAGTTTCAGCCCGTCAAGCTGCTCCCAGACGGCTTCCCAGTCTTCCTGCAGCTCACCGAAATCCCACGTCGAGATACCCAGGATCAGCATGTCGAAATCGTTCATGGTGCTGAGCGCTGCTTCCTTGATGTTATGCAGTTCGACCAGCTCCGCGCCGATACAGTCACGGATTTTTTCTGATGCCATTTCGGTGTAACAGGTGGTTGAGCCGTAAAATAAGCCAATTTTCATGCTGCTAGTCCAGTTGGTTTTTGCATTAGAACAATAGCGTGGATTTTACCTAGGTTAGCGCCCGTTGACTAATGCTGTGTAGGGCCTGCTGGCGTCAGGCTGGGAATAAGCGGTTTTGTCAATCTAGGTGCCTGGGAATTCGTGGTTAAATGACAAGTTACTTTTGTCCTGAAATAGACTACTATGGCACAAACTACTGTGTATTTATCCATGTGTTAGTTGGATGGATTAGTCGATTGGTTAGAGGTTGTGGTGGAAAACGACGAAACGCTCATTGAACGCTTTCTTGATGCAATGTGGATGGAACGGGGGCTATCTGACAATACCCTGGCTTCGTACCGCAATGACCTGAGCAAGCTGTGCCGCTGGATCGAGCAGGAAAAACTGAGCCTGGAAAAGGTGTCGGTCGATGATTTGCAGCGTTACCAGCAATGGTTGTTTGATGCTGACTATAAGCAGACTTCCAGGGCGAGGATGGTGTCAGCCATTCGGCGGCTGTACCAATACCTCCACCGGGAGAAAATTCGCGAGGATGATCCCAGCGCGATGCTGGTCAGTCCGAAACTGCCCAAGCGTCTGCCGAAAGATATCAGCGAAGAGCAGGTGGATGCGCTGCTGGATGCACCCGATCCCAACGATCCGATAGAACTACGGGACAAGGCGATGCTGGAGTTGCTCTATGCCACCGGACTGCGTGTGACCGAGCTGGTCAGCCTGACGATGGAAAATGTCAGCCTGCGCCAGGGCGTGGTGCGCGTCACTGGTAAAGGCGGCAAAGAGCGGCTGGTGCCGATGGGGGAAAATGCCGTTGATTGGATTGAACAGTTTATCGAGAGTGGCCGTCCGCAACTGCTGGGCGAGAAAAGCTCCGATGTCGTCTTTCCCAGTAAGCGTGCCAAGCAGATGACGCGTCAGACTTTCTGGCACCGGATCAAACACTATGCTGTACTGGCGGGTATCGACTCGGACAAGCTCTCTCCCCATGTAATGCGCCATGCTTTTGCCACACATTTACTCAATTACGGGGCTGATCTGCGGGTAGTCCAAATGCTGCTTGGCCACAGCGATCTCTCGACGACGCAAATCTATACCCATGTGGCGACAGAGCGTCTCAAGCAGCTGCATGAAACCCATCACCCGCGGGCGTAATAATCATCCGTAGGGGGAAAGCGATAAAATACGATATACTGGTTGCTTATTACCTGGGGTCGTTATACTGGAAGAGTCGATTTATTATTTGAACTCTGAAAGATTTTTGGACTCTTACTGGTCTTATTGGTTATCCATAATTTTGCTGAAAGGAAATAGTCGAATGCACTTTTTTGGCCGTACGATTCTTGCAACTGCTGTAGCACTGACTGCTTTTACAGCAGCGGCTAAGCCTGATGATGCTGCAATCAAGACGAAACTCAGTGGCCTGGGGTTGGCCCCGGTCTCTATCACACCATCGCCGCTTGCCGGTCTGAACGAGGTGGTGACAGACCGCGGAATTATTTATGTTTCTGATGATGGTAACTATTTCCTTGCAGGTCAGCTATACCATAACGATAGTGCCCAGCCGGTCAATCTGACCGAGCAAAAAATGGCCAAGTTGAACAAGGCCAAGCTGGCAGGTATGGAAGGCGAGATGATTGTCTACCCGGCCAAAGACGAGAAATATGTCGTTACTGTATTTACCGATACCAGCTGTGGCTACTGCCGCAAGCTGCATAACGAAATGCAGGCCTATAACGATGCCGGTATTACCATCCGTTACCTGGCCTTCCCGCGTGGTGGCGAGCGCTCACGCAACTTTGCGGAAATGAGTGCTATCTGGGGAGCCAAAGACACTGCCAAGGCAATGGACGAGGCGAAAAATGGTCAGTTCGATATTACCGGCATTGCCCAGCGCGAAGATCTTGTGCGCAAGCATTATCAGTTAGGCGTAGCGATGGGCGTCAGCGGGACACCGGCAATGGTGCTGGAAGACGGGACGATGCTTCCGGGCTATCAGCCTGCGGGTATGTTGCGAAAGATGCTGGACAGCCGTAGCTAGCTGTATTAACCGATCAAACAACCCGAATTCGAGAAATCGAATTCGGGTTTTTTATATTTGGCGTAGCGCCTATAATGCCTAGCATTAACCCCTCAAAAACCAGCATAGACTTAGCCTTGTTATGATTGAAATAAAACGCCGTCCCCCGGCAGATACCGCCGGTTTTTCCGATGCTATCCACCCGCTTCTGAAGCGGATATACGCCAGCCGAGGTTTGGCCGGAGACGCTGATCTTGAGCGTGGTGCCCGGGGATTGCTGGGCTTTAACCGGCTCCACGGTATTGAACCGGCGGTCAAGCTGCTGGTGTCGGCACTGGCGGATAACCGTCGAATTATTATCGTCGGTGATTTTGATGCTGATGGCGCAACCAGTTCGGCATTGTCGGTACTGGCGTTAAAGATGCTGGGCTGTAGTAATGTCGACTACCTGGTTCCTAACCGTTTTGATGATGGCTACGGGTTGAGCCCGGAGGTGGTCGCCCAGGCAGAGGAGCGGGGGGCCGAGCTGATCATGACGGTGGATAACGGCGTCTCCTCGATTTCGGGAGTCGCTGCGGCCAAGGCTAAGGGAATGCAGGTGTTGGTGACCGATCACCACTTGCCGGGTAGTGAGTTGCCGCAGGCCGATGCGATTGTTAATCCAAATTTGCACGAGTGCGATTTTCCGTCCAAGTCACTTTGCGGCGTCGGGGTGGCGTTTTACCTGATGCTGGCCTTACGGGCCGAGCTGCGACAGGGGGACTGGTTTGCCCAACAGGGGATTGCTGAGCCTAACCTGGCTGAACTGCTGGATTTGGTGGCACTGGGGACGGTGGCCGATGTGGTGGCGCTGGATGGCAACAATCGTATTTTGGTCCATCAGGGGCTGCAGCGTATCCGTGCCGGAAAGTGCCGACCGGGTATCCGGGCGCTGATAGAAGTGGCCAACCGGGATCCGGCCAGGCTGGTCTCGAGTGATTTGGGCTTTGCCCTCGGGCCGCGGATCAACGCGGCAGGCCGGCTTGACGATATGTCGTTCGGGGTCGAGCTGTTGCTTTGCGACAATATCCAGGCGGCGCGGCGAATGGCCTCGGAGCTGGATGCCCTCAACCAGACCCGGAAGGAAATCGAACATGGTATGAAAGAAGAGGCACTGGCTATTTGTGAGCGCCTTAAATTCAACCAGCAAGATATGCCCTATGGCCTGGCACTGTTCCAGCGCGATTGGCACCAGGGCGTGATAGGCATCCTGGCATCTCGGATCAAGGAGTTGTACCACCGGCCGGTGATTGCCTTTGCCGATGCCGGAAGCGGCGATATCAAAGGGTCGTGTCGTTCGATTCCCGGCCTGCATATGCGCGACGTTCTTGATTTGATTGATACCCAAAACCCGGGACTGATCACCAAGTTTGGCGGCCACGCCATGGCGGCCGGGCTGACCATTCCCGAAGATAAGCTGGCGGTCTTTAGCAAGGCGTTCGATCAGGCGGTGCGTAACGAGCTGGATGAAGATGCCCTGAAGGGCGTGTTGTTGACTGACGGCGAGCTGAATCGCAACGAGCTTAATCTGCAAACGGCCGAGCTGCTGCGTTCGGGCGGTCCGTGGGGACAGCAGTTTCCCGAGCCGATGTTTGACGGTAAGTTTCGCCTTCTGCACCAGAAACTGGTGGGGGGCAAGCATCTCAAAATGATGCTAGAGCCTATTGACGGTGGCAATGTTATCGACGGGATTGCTTTCAATATCGATATCCGTCGCTGGCCGGATGCCTCTGTCCAGCAGGTTCAGCTGGTATATCGCCTGGATGTCAATGAGTTCCGGGGAAACTGCAGCGCTCAGTTGATGGTTGAACATATCGAGGCGCAGTAGCATTGCAGTAGTAATTAGCCTAGGGTAGAAAGCCGGTTTTCTGCCCTGTGATCCCATTCACTCTTTTTCTGATGCCCTAGCGGGTAAAGAAAATATTTCAAGCTGGTGACGACACTGTTTCTGTGACCGTGCTTATAAAATAAATTCACCGATAACCTTTCTTCTGCTCTGTATATTCTATCAACAATTCGATAGAATCCTCCGGTTACGTCCATTTCGGCTATGAAGAGTGGCAATGTTCGAGATTAATCCTATTAAAAACCGACTTGAGGATGTGTCAGCACGTACTGATGTCCTTAGGGGGTACCTTTGACTATGATGCCAAAAGTGAGCGTCTAGAAGAGGTCAATGCAGAACTAGAGCAACCAGATGTATGGAATGAGCCAGAACGTGCTCAGGCTCTGGGTAAAGAACGTGCAGCCCTGGAGGCTGTGGTTGATACTATCGATCAGCTGGATCAGGGCGTTGAAGACGTCGAAGGTCTGCTTGAGCTGGCGGTAGAAGAAAACGATCAGGAAACGTTTGACGAGATCGAACCGGAACTGGCAGAGCTGGAAGCCAAGCTGGCCAAGCTGGAGTTCCGCCGTATGTTTGCCGGCGATCATGACGAGTCTGATTGTTATATCGATCTTCAGGCGGGCTCGGGCGGTACCGAGGCGCAAGACTGGACATCGATGATGCTGCGCATGTACCTGCGCTGGGCTGATGCCAAGGGCTTCAAGACAGAAGTGATTGAAGTCTCTGAAGGTGAAGTGGCAGGTTTGAAGTCTGCGACGGTCCGCATCAGCGGTGAGTATGCCTACGGCTGGCTGCGCACGGAAACCGGTGTTCACCGCCTGGTTCGTAAGTCGCCATTTGATTCGGGCGGCCGTCGCCATACTTCATTTGCCTCAGCGTTTATCTACCCGGAAGTGGATGACAACATCGCTATCGAGATCAACCCTTCCGATCTGCGTATTGATGTATACCGTGCGTCAGGTGCGGGTGGTCAGCACGTTAACACCACCGAATCGGCGGTTCGTATTACTCACGTTCCGACCAACACCGTGGTGCAGTGCCAGAACGACCGTTCTCAGCACAAGAACAAGGATCAGGCGATGAAACAGCTGAAAGCGAAGCTGTTCGAGCTTGAGATGCAAAAGCAAAATGCTGAGAAGCAAGCCAATGAAGACTCTAAGTCTGACATCGGCTGGGGCAGTCAGATCCGTTCTTACGTTCTGGATGACTCCCGAATTAAAGATTTACGTACCGGGGTAGAAAATCGAAATACCCAAGCGGTACTAGACGGCGATTTAGACCGTTTTATTGAAGCTAGCCTGAAATCAGGTCTGTAACCGAGTTCGGTTAACTATTTAAGGGTTCACCATGACAGATCAAGTACAAGATGAGAATAAGCTGATAGCCGAACGTCGCGCGAAACTGGATATGATCCGCGACAACTGTAAGGCAAACGGCCACCCGAATGATTTCCGTCGCGATAGCCTAGCGGCAGACCTGCAGGCTAAATTCGGCGAGTTATCTAAAGAAGAACTGGCGGAAGCGGGCAACGTGGTTGCAATTGCTGGCCGTGTAATGGCTAAACGTGGCCCATTTCTGGCGATTCAGGATGTGTCTGGCCGCATTCAGGCTTATGCAGATAAAACGGTTCAGAAAGAGCTGAAAGAGAAATATTCAGGTCTGGACATCGGTGACATCATCGGTGTGAAAGGTGAACTTCATAAGTCAGGTAAAGGCGATCTTTACGTGAACATGAACGAGTACGTGCTGCTGACTAAGGCGCTACGTCCTCTACCTGAGAAATTCCACGGCCTGACGGATCAGGAAATGCGTTACCGTCAGCGTTATGTTGACCTGATTGTGAACGATGAGTCTCGTACCGCTTTCATCATCCGTTCTAAGCTGGTAACGGCTATCCGTAACTTCATGGTCTCTAAGCAGTTCATGGAAGTAGAAACACCGATGATGCACGTGATCCCGGGTGGGGCAACAGCACGTCCGTTTATCACTCACCATAATGCGCTGGATATCGATATGTACCTGCGTGTTGCTCCTGAGCTGTACCTCAAGCGTCTGGTTGTTGGTGGCTTTGAGCGCGTGTTCGAAATCAACCGTAACTTCCGTAACGAAGGTCTGTCGCCACGTCACAACCCGGAATTCACTATGATGGAATTCTATATGGCGTACGCGGACTATAAAGATCTGATGGATCTGACCGAAGAGATGCTGTCAGCCGTTGCGACAGAGGTACTGGGCTCGACGTCTATGCCTTACGGTGACGAAATGGTTGAGTTTGGCGGCACATACACTCGTATGAGCATGTTCGAGGCAATCAAGCACTATAACCCGAACCATGAGCAAATCCAGGCGCTGACAGAAGAAGATCTGCAGAACCGCGAGCTGATGGTTGCTATTGCCAAGTCTGTTTACGTTGAAGTAGAAGATTTCTGGACTTGTGGTCAGCTGCTTGAGGAAATCTTCGGTGAAACAGCTGAGCCTAAACTGATCCAGCCGACTTTCATCACGGGCTACCCGGCAGATATCTCGCCACTGGCACGCCGTAGCGATGACAATCCGTTTTTCACTGACCGCTTTGAGTTCTTCATTGGCGGCCGTGAAGTGGCGAACGGCTTCTCTGAGCTTAACGATGCAGAGGACCAGGATGCGCGCTTTAAGGCACAGGTAGAAGCGAAAGATGCAGGTGATGACGAGGCAATGTTCTACGATGCTGACTACATCACTTCACTGGAGCACGGTCTGCCGCCGACAGCGGGCCAGGGTATTGGTATCGACCGTCTGGCGATGCTGTTCACCAACACGCACACTATCCGTGACGTGATTCTGTTCCCGGCAATGCGTCCGCAGAACGGCCAGTAAGCGCTAAGCTGAGCTTAATTATCGAAAGCCACCGTAAAGGTGGCTTTTTTTATGTAGTGTATCAGCAATTTATACTGTCAAGTGTCCCTTGTTGCATTGTGTTTGTGTATCATTGCATCCAAATAATACACGCAATCAATAACTAAAAGGGATCCTCATGAAATTCCGTATAGCGTCATTGGCTATTTCCCTTCCCTCCAATTTCCAATAGTGGAAAATGTTCACTTTTTATTCCTATAGTGGATTATTGTGTGTGATTGGATTCACATTAACAGTATTTTTCAACCGTCTTAACAGAATGATATTCTGCGAATTTTATTCTATTCCTCGTGCCTATAAGTTACAGATATCTAAATGGATTAGTTTGTTGTGCTGTGATTTGTCTGATCTAATAGTGTTTAATTTTGTGTTTTAATTGTAGTTTATTTGTAAAATTTGTTCTTTTCAGTTGGATTTAACTGTGTAAAATGTCGCCCAACCCACGAGGAACAGTGGGAACAGGAAGTAAGCGAAACATTAACAAGCACAACCTACTGGAGATGGACGATGAAGAAATCGCTATCAGGAAAAATATTCGCAGGCCTATTTGCTGGCCTGATTATAGGTACCGCGATTCAGTACCTGTTTAACGGCGTGACACTGATGGATACCTATGTACTTGGCCTGGCTGAAGGTGCTGGCGGTATGTTCGTATCACTGATCAAACTACTGGTTGTGCCATTGGTATATGTCTCGATCGTTTGCGGTATCGTTGATCTGAAAGACATTACGGCATTTGGTCGCTTGGGTGGTAAAACCTTTGGTCTTTACATTATTAATACCATTATTGCGATCACCGCAGCACTGACGGTTGGGATGATTTTCCAGCCAGGCGCTGACGCGAACCTTGCCGGGACGGTATCAGAAACGGTTACTCTGACAACCACTGAAACACCCGATATTTTCTCACTGATTGTTAACATCGTACCAAGTAACCCAGTACAAGCTTTTGCAAGTGGAGATATGCTGCAGATTATCTTCATGGCGATTCTGACAGGTCTTGCAATTCAGGCGCTTGATAGCCGTGGTGGCCCTGCCATCAAGACATTCAAGATGGCAAACGAAATCATGATGAAGCTGGTTGGCCTGGTAATGGGTCTGGCACCATATGGTGTATTTGCCCTGATGATTCAGCTAGGTGCAACGCTGGATGCCAATACGCTGATGTCGGTAGCTGGGTATGTCGCGCTGGTTGTTGCGATGCTGGTATTCTGGATTTTCTTCTTCTATCCAATGATGGTTGGCCTGACAACGGGTATCAAGCCGGCTCAGTTCCTGCGTCATACTCGCGAGCAAATCCTGTTCTCGCTATCAACGGCAAGTTCTAACGCGACGATTCCTGTGACAATGCGTACCCTGACAGACAAGATTGGTGTATCTAAGTCTGTTGCAGGTTTCGGTGTGCCGCTAGGTGCGACCATGAACATGTCAGGTGTGTCTATCTACATTGCGTTGGCCACTATCTTTGTCGCGAATGCGTTCGGCCAGCCAATCAACAGCGCTGACCTGTTTACTCTGGGACTGACCATTTTGCTTCTGTCTATCGGTGCAGGTGGTGTACCGGGCGGCGGTGTAGTAATGGTCGGCGTACTGCTTCACCAACTAGGTTTGCCACCTGAAGGCCTGGCGATTGTTGCTGCTGTTGACCGTATCAATGATATGTTCTGTACCAGCTCGAACGTAGTCGGTGATACCGCTGTCAATACCATTGTTGCAAAGAGCGAAAATGAGATTGGTGTCGAAGCAAACGATGCTCAGCCTGAGACGGTAACAGTGAGTTAACTCACAGTAAGATGATGATTTAAAAGCGCCTTCGGGCGCTTTTTGCGTTTTGGGACGATAAATAATGTGAAACCATTGCCAAGATATTGATTATAATAGTAAACGAGTTGCATTATTTTGCGAGAGCGACTTATCATCAAATAAGCAGAGTTTTTTACAACGATAGGCCAAAGCCGTTCGCAACCGGATTTGATGTTTGGGTACTGGCAGATGGAAAGGCGGTAACGGAATGAAGACAGAATTGAAGCGAGCTTCAGCCCTGGGAACATTAATCGTTCTAGGAGGGGACAATATACCCTGGATTACGACCTTGGAACAGGCGGGCTGGCGTTGCTATCGCTGCAGTGATCTTCGAACTGCCGAGTCGCTGCTATTGGAGGTGGGCCCCTGTATAGGGGTGGTTGATCTGACGCTGGATAATTTTAGCCTCAATGGTATTGCCGGGGTGGTAAACCGCAACAAGCAGGCACGCTGGCTGGCTCTGGTCCGTGAAGAGCAACTGGATACCGAGGCGACCTGTCAGTTTATCGTTAACTTCTGTATCGACTATTTTACCTCTCCTGTCCCTGAGTCCCAACTGCTCAAAACCATCGGCCACCAGTTGGGGATGCTGAGACTTGAACGCAAGGTATGGCCGGAGCTGGGACAGTTCGGCCAGCATGGGCTGCAGGGCAATACTGCCGTTATGAAAAAGCTTCGCCATCAGGTGAAACGTATGGCTGCCGCTGATATGCCGGTATTTGTGCAGGGGGAAATTGGGACGGGCAAAGAGCTGGTAGCCCAGGCGATCCATCAGGCCTCGACTCGGGCCAAGGGAGCCTTTGTTACCATTAGCTGCGAATCAGTCAATGCGTCCTGGTTGATTGACGAGGGAAGCCTAAGCAATGCAGGTCGGTGTTGCTTCGGGGCCGCCGATAAAGGGGTATTATTTCTTGATGAAATCTCCATGTTGGATGATGAGCGCCAGCAAGAGCTATTGCGCTTATTACAGGATGGCTGCTTTACGACAGTTTGCGGGCGGCAGGTAACATCGGATCTTCGCCTGATTGTATCAACCCGTCATACGCTCGAAGAGTTACTGGCCGAAGGTAAAATACGCGAGGATCTGTATTATCGCCTGAACGTCCTCGGCCTGGCTGTGCCGGCTCTCCGGGATAGAGGGGAAGACATCGTGCTGCTAGCGGAGTACTTGTTGCTGAAGTTTGCCCGCCAATATAACAGTATGGCCAAGTCCTTGTCGGACGAAGCGCAGAAACTGATATTGAGCTATCCGTGGCCGGGCAATGTCCGTGAACTGATCAGTCAGCTGAAGCGGGCGATACTGCTGGCGGAGAGCAAGGTTATTGAAGTCGATCATCTGGATCTCCCGCGGCTGAGCGATGACAAGCAGAGTCTGAAGACGATTCGTGAGGAGTCTGAGCGCTGTGCGTTGTTATCGGTACTGGAAAATAACAAAGGCCAGATCTCTGCCGCTGCCCGTGAACTGGGGGTATCGCGGGCGACGATGTATCGGTTGCTGAACAAGCATGACCTGGTGCCGCCTCCTCGGCATTTTCGACAAAGCTGATGATTGCCAAAAGCGCCTCTGGGCGCTTTTATTGTTTGCTGCTAGCCTTAATCGATTGAGGATAAAGGTAAACCTCCCTTTTGTATAAAAAGCAGTGATTGTTTTATGCTGCTTTATTCACCAGAAAGGCGCTATCTCCGGCGGATATCCATGTTTGGGGCTGCTATCTCAGCATAAAGTATTTTTATGCAATTAAGTGCTAATATATGCTTGTTTTATTCGCTTAGCTGGTTAAAATTACTCCAACTTTATCCCTTTCTTATTTATTACCAGGAGGAAAACATGATGACTATCAGTATCTTGAAATGTCTGCGTCCTGCTGGTGATCTCTTGAAGCACACCAACCACTAACAGCAATTCGCTGTGTAAATGGGCCGCGGATATCTGTCGCGGCGAGTCAAGTTGTCAGCTTACTACGGCAGTATCCGTGTCCCTCCTATTATCTATTTAATGGAGAGCACTACTATGCGCCAATCTGTCTATTTACGTATCGCAGTTTTGTTAATTCGTCTTGATGTCCATCGTGAGGATGCCGCCTGGCGTCGCGCACACCGCCGGATCCGTCTGGATATCCCTCACCTGTCTGAGCACTTGCTGCAAGATATCGGTGTGGGTAAAGACTACCGGGTGGACAACTATCTGTTGTCCGATAAGGCCGGTCGTATGATCCGTCACCTTAGGCGAGAGTATAAGTCTAGACTCGTGACATAACGGTAACGCCTTGTTCTAACAGCGTAGCGAGCAAGGCGTAATTGCTAAAGCATATATTATCAAGCCCCCGTCTGACGGGGGCTTTGCATTTCTAAAGGATTAAACGGAGGTGCCTACGGGCATGGATTGGAGTAAGTGATCCCGACAGCTTCCAGATCGGCTAGTACCTCGCTGCCGAGCGTGAGGCTGATACTGTCGATATTGGCCTCAAGCTGCTCGAGGTTGGTGGCACCTATAATTGTCGATGCGACGAAAGGACGCTGATTGACGAAGGCGAGTGCCATCTTGGCAGGATCCAGGCCGTGCCTGTTGGCGACATCAATATAGGCCTGGGTGGCGGCTAGCCCCTGCGGATTAAAGTAGCGAGAGAATCGCTCGAACAGGGTGCAACGGGCACCGTCCGGCCGTGCGCCATTGAGATATTTGCCGCTTAGCGTACCGAATGCCAAGGGGGAGTAGGCAAGCAGTTCGACGCCTTCGTGATGGCTTATTTCCGACAGCCCGACCTCGAAGCTGCGGTTAAGCAGGTTGTACGGGTTCTGGATAGTGACGACCTGGGGGAGGTTGTGCTTCTCGGCCAGGCGAAGAAATGACATGACGCCCCACGGAGTTTCATTGGAGAGTCCGATATAGCGGATTTTTCCACTTCGGACCAGCTCGGCCAGGGCTTCCAGGCTGTCGGTCAGCGTTACGCCGGAGTGATCGTCGGCGTATTGGTAGTTCAGGCTGCCGAAGCAGTTGGTTTCCCGTTGCGGCCAGTGAAGCTGGTAGAGATCGATGTAGTCGGTTTGCAGCCGGTTGAGGCTGGTTTCGACGGCATCGTGAATATTGCGGCGGTCCAGTGCCATATTGTCACGGATATAAGGAAGTCCCCTTGGGCCGGCCACTTTGGTGGCCAGTACCACTTTGTCTCGCTTGCCGGATTTGGCTAGCCAGTTACCGATATAGGTTTCGGTCAGTCCCTGCGTGTCGGCCGTCGGCGGAACCGGATACATCTCGGCGGTATCAATAAAGTTGACACCGCGTTCAAACGCGAAATCTAGCTGGCTGTGCGCTTCCGATTCGTTGTTCTGCTCGCCAAACGTCATGGTGCCGAGACAGATTTTGCTGACGTCGAGCGATGAGTGGGGGAGTCGATGATATTCCATAAGCCCTCCTTGGACTGATTGCTATCTATTGAATATAACCTGTCTGTCCGTGGGTGAGAAGGCCGGCATTGATGCTGGGCTTGTTGGGGAAGCTATCGGTTTCACCTTGCCGATATGGTTAACGTGGCACATAGTTATAGACTGATATAACAATAATGTTTGATCGTCAGGGTAAGGATCCGAGGAGCTATAATGAAACTATCGCAGTTGAAGCACTGGCTTAAAGTTGATGATGGCAAAGTCCCTAAATGCATTGTGACCAGCTATGCCGGTTGCTCGGACTATCTGATGGAAGTGGAGTTTAAGCATCAGCTTGAGCCGTTGAAGGACGATAACGACGAAATGGTCCGCTTCCAGTCCATCGAGCAGGTCAAGGATCTTCTCCGTCCGCTGGGGATCACCTCGGTGATACTGCGGGTGACGGATCCCTATGATGAGTTTTCTCCGGACGGAAAGGTTTCTGACTGCCGGGAAGACATGACAATTTCACTGTAAGATGAAATAACGTTCCAGCAGCTCTGCGGTAAAGTGGGTCTTGAGATAAAAGCCGCGGGGCAGGGTCTTTATCGGTTGTCCGTCGGCACCATAGGCCTCGGTTAGCGCCTTGCTGTTGGCTGCCTTTGGCCGAAGCTGCAGGATCTCGCCATGGCGTGCTGTAATTTTCTCGACATGGCCGAGCACGATCATATCCATCAATTCTTCCCAGTCCCGGCGTAAGCGCTGCTCTTCGTCCGGGGATGGGCTCCAAAGCAAGGGAGAACCAACGCGGCGATCGGCCAGCACAATATCCCGCTCACCCTCCACAGGGATCCACAGTACTTTGGCCAGCTTATGGCGGATATGGCTATTTTCCCAATTGAGGCCCTGAAGGCCAATGAGCGGGGCCACACAGACAAAGGTGGTTTCCAGCGGCTTGCCGTTATAGCCGATCGGGATCGTTTTCAACTCGATACCCAGCTCGATAAAGTCCGGCACGGGCTTGCTGCCAGCGGTGGCGCCGAGGTGCCACTCCAGCAATTGACCGACCCAGCCCTTGTCTCGCTTTAGATCGGGAGGGGTGATAATACCTGCCTCCTGGGCGAGTTCGCCGAGTGACAACCCTGCCAGCTCATGGGCGCGGCTAAGGAGTTCTTGCTCTGTCTGGGGAGTTGGACGCATATCGGTACGAAGGTACTCTAAGGTGAATAGTCGCTGATGCCGAGCATACTAGCATAGCCTCTCTATGCTGATAAGAGTATGGGAAAGGATTGGGCAACTGTGAATAAAAGGCTGGTCAATTTATGCACGATCCTAATGGCCCGGAGTGGATGATCATCACATAAGGTTATGGGGGATTCTTTTAAGATATTGAAAAATATCAATTTTAAATTAGCTATATTGACTGCAGTTTGCTGCTTGGCTTAGTTGTAAGAGGGTTATACAAGCAAAATGTAAGGATCTTTCACAAAGATATCCACAGGATAATTGGATAAATATTTTAATTTCTCGCCATCTGGTTATTTATCCAGGTGTTTGTTGGTATTTTGTCCGTTGTGCTGGGTGATAAATCAGCAGTTGGCTGCGGGAGATGTGGATAAACGCGTTGTTGGTTGATCTTTGACCGATCTGTTTTTTCGGTGTGGATGATCATTCAATATCATGGTTTCTTTGTTTTGTGTGATTATTTAATTTGTTGTTTTTATATGTTTTTATCTGTTGTCTCTGATGTGTGTTTTAAAATGGCACGAAACAAAAGCTGGCTTGAATCAGGCTGAAATAGAGCTTCTGCACAAATCTATCCACAGAAAGCGTGTATAAATGTGGCATAGGTCTCATTTGTCTGTTTATAAACTCCTCGGCTATTCGAAGTTATCCAGAAACTGAGTGCTAGGTAGGAAAAAACGGTTATTAATTAGAATGTTTGTTTACCCATTGCATCGTCTGTGAAAAAATCACTGCTAATAGAGATTTATACTTGAGGTCGTCCAGTGATTGATGGCGATGGATACCGCCCTAATGTAGGGATTGTGATCTGTAATAGCCATGGCCAAGTATTCTGGGCTCGACGATATGGACAACACTCCTGGCAGTTTCCGCAAGGCGGCATTGATGAGGGGGAAACCCCAGAACAAGCCATGTACCGCGAGCTGTATGAGGAAGTAGGGCTTACCAAGAAAGATGTCCGAATTTTGGCGTCAAGCCGGCATTGGCTACGTTATAAATTACCGAAGCGTCTTGTAAGGTGGGATTCTAAACCTGTTTGTATCGGGCAAAAGCAAAAATGGTTTTTGCTCAGCCTGGAATGTGATGAGTCAAAGGTGAATATGCAGCGTGGCAGCACGCCTGAGTTTGATGGTTGGCGTTGGGTGAGTTACTGGTACCCGGTTCGACAGGTCGTGTCTTTTAAGCGAGATGTCTACCGGCGAGCGCTTAAGGAGTTCGCGGCAATGGCCATGCCTTTCAAAGAGAGAAAAGAGCGCAAGATGAAGCGCAGAGGCAAGCGGGGATAACTCAGGATACCGGATAAGGTTTACTATGCTGACGCAGCTAAGAGAAATTGTTGAAAAAGTCGCAAGCGCCCCAAGTTTGATTGAAGCGCTCGATCAGCTTGTTGTCAGTACCTGCCGGGCAATGAAGACAGACTGTTGTTCGGTCTATATTGCCGATCACGAGCGACAGCAGTATACCCTGATGGCGACGCAGGGACTCACCAAGCCCCACTACCAGATTCAGCTGGCTTTCGGTGAAGGGCTGGTGGGGCTGGTCGGCAGCCGCGCTGAACCTATCAATGTTGCCGATGCCCGACATCACCCCCATTTCAAACTCTTTCCCGGTATTGGCGAGGAGTCTTTTGGTTCTTTCTTTGGCACTCCCATTATTCACCAGCGCCAGGTGCTGGGTGTTTTGGTTATCCAGCAGCGGCAGCGACGCGAATTTGATGAAAGCGAAGAGTCTTTTATGGTTACGCTGGCGGCGCAGCTGGCGGTGATCCTTGCCCATGCCAAGGCCCAGGGAATGTGGCCGGATCAACGTGACGGCCTACACCTGATTGGCTCGGCTGCCTCGACCGGGGTGGCGGTAGCCCGTGCCTGGTGGGATGATAACCAGCCTCGGCTGGAACAGGTCTCACCGGCATCCTGCCTTGATCTGGAGGCAGAGCAGGAACGGCTAAGCATCGCGATTGAGCTTGCCAGTGCCGAATTCCGCCGGTTGCGTAAGCGTTTTGACAGCGACTTACACAAAGAGACGTTGGCTATCTTTGACCTGTTCAGCCACCTGCTCAATGATCCGATGCTGCGCAAAGATCTGTTTGCCAAAATTGCCGCCGGCGATCAGGCTGAGTGGGCGATCCGTCAGGTGGTCGAGGCATATTCCGACCGCTTTGCCAACATGAAAGACGATTACCTCAAAGAGCGGGCGCAGGATATACGCGAGCTGGGCCAGCGCCTGTTGTTTTTCCTTTATAATGATGATGTCACCGAGCACCAGTGGGATGAGCCGATTGTTTTGCTGACCCGCGAGCTGACAGCGGCTATGCTGGCCAGTATTCCGCGGGACAAACTGGCAGCGGTTGTTGCCCAGGAAGGTGCTGCCAACTCTCATGCCGCGATCCTGTCGCGGGCGCTGGGTTTGCCAGCGATTATGGGAGTCGACTTTGTTCCCGAGAAAGTGCACAACTGCAAGGTTATTGTTGACGGGTACCGGGGGGACTTTCTGGTTAACCCCAGCCGGCATGTTCTCGCAGAATATAACCGGTTGCTCAAGGAAGAAGACGAGCTGACCAAAACGGTCGAGGAGGAAATCGGCAAGGCATCCTATACCCAGGATAATCAACGGATTCATATACATCTGAATGCAGGTTTGAGCGCAGATACCAGTATTGCTGTGAATCAGGGCGTTGATGGGGTCGGGCTGTATCGAACCGAAGTGCCTTTCCTGTTGCAGCGTAGCTTTCCGTCGGAAGAAGAGCAGACGGTACAGTACCGGGCTATCTTATCGACCTACCGTGATAAGCAGGTGGTGATGCGGACCCTGGATGTCGGGGGCGACAAGCCTTTGCCGTACCTGGCTATTGAAGAGGATAACCCTTTTTTGGGCTGGCGTGGAATCCGCTTTACGCTCGATCATCCCGAAATTTTTCTGATCCAGGTCAGGGCCATGCTCAAGGCCAGTATCGGCCTGGAGAATATGGATATCTTGCTCCCGATGATATCCGGCATTGCCGAGCTGGATGAGTCGAAGGCCTTGATCGAGCGTGCCTTTGTCGAAGTGGCGAAATATGCCGAAGAGCAAGGGCAGGTACTGAAGCGGCCTAGGATCGGTATCATGATCGAGGTTCCGTCGATTTTGTACCAGTTGTCGGCGCTGAAAGGAAAGGTCGATTTTATTTCGGTCGGCAGCAATGACCTGACGCAATATTTACTCGCCGTTGACCGGAACAATTCCCGGGTTGCGAGTGTCTATGATGCATTGCATCCGGCCGTGCTCCATGCCATGAAGCATATTATCGATACCAGCCGGGGGTTGAATATCCCGGTTAGTGTCTGTGGCGAACTGGCCGGTGATCCGATTGGAGCGCTGTTGCTTGTGGGAATGGGCTATCGTTCACTGAGTATGAACACCCGCAATGTTGCCCGGATTAAGTATATTTTGCGACATATTTCGGTGAGCGAAATGGAGCAGTTAAGCCAATTTGCTTTGCAGGCGACATTCGCTGATGATGTACGTGCCCAAACAACGGAGTTTGTTGACGAGCGCGGTTTGGGGGGCTTTATCCGTGCCGGTAAGTAGTAGGTTAAAATGATAGATAATGCGTTATGGTTGTTTGCCATGTGCCTGGTCCTAGGCAGTGGCGTTGGCTTGCTGGCTGGTTTGCTCGGTATCGGAGGCGGACTGGTGGTGGTGCCTGCACTGGTATGGCTGTTGCCTCGGGCAGGGATCGGCAGTGAGCTGGTAATGCATATTGCACTGGCAACCTCGCTGGCCAGTATTGTACTGACCTCCGGCTCGTCGGCCCGTAATCACATCAGACTGGGAAATGTTGATTTTTCGATTGTGAAAACACTGGCGCCGGGGGTGATTATCGGCGGCCTTGGCGGTAGCGTGATTGCCGAGCTGGTGCCGACGGCACTGTTGCCGAGAATTTTTGCAGTAATTGTGCTGCTGCTGGCATTGCAAATGTTGGCGTCGATGCGATTTACCAGTATGCGTCCTCTGCCCGGGCCAATGGCGACGGTATGCAGTGGCGGGGTCATTGGGGTTGTGTCGAGTCTGGCCGGGATTGGCGGAGGGTCGTTGACCGTGCCTTACCTCAGCTTGCATGGTGTTGAAATGCGCCGCGCGATCGGCAGTGCCTCATTGTCGGGGGCACTGATTGCGGTAGCGGGAATGTTGGGATTTATTACTACTGGCCTCGGTGACGAGACGCTGCCGCCGATGAGTATTGGCTATGTGTATCTTCCGGCATTGCTTGGTATTGTAATGACCTCAATGATCACGACCCGTTATGGTGCTGCTTTGGTCAGCCGTTTGCCGACCATGACATTGAAAAAGATATTTGCCGTCTTCTTGCTGTTTATCAGCTTGGAGATGTTTTTGGGATAATTGATTAGGACGGGAAGAGCGCAAACGGTGCGTTTTCTTTCCTCCCTGCTTTCTGAGATAGATTGAATGAGCCAAGGTTATTTGACGTTTCCAAACATTGACCCGATTTTGATTGAGATTGGCCCGCTAGCGATACGCTGGTACGGCTTGATGTATCTGCTGGGGTTTGTCTTTGCCATGTGGCTGGCCAACCGCCGGGCGGACAAGCCGGGCAGCGGCTGGACCCGGGAGCAGGTCAGCGACCTGTTGTTTGCAGGCTTCCTCGGTGTCGTCCTTGGTGGGCGTATCGGCTATGTGCTCTTTTATAACTTCGACCTGTTTTTGGATAATCCGCTCTATCTGTTTAAGGTATGGACGGGCGGCATGTCATTCCATGGTGGGTTGCTTGGTGTCATTACCGCGATGTTCTGGTATGCCTATAAGCACGGGCGAACCTTTTTCAACGTAGCAGACTTTGTCGCACCACTGGTGCCGTTTGGTCTGGGGGTTGGTCGCTTGGGCAACTTTATCAATGGTGAATTGTGGGGACGTACTACGGATGTACCATGGGCCATGGTGTTTCCGACTGGCGGACCGCTACCGCGCCACCCGTCCCAGCTCTATGAGTTCTTCCTCGAGGGCCTGGTATTGCTGATCATCCTGAATCTGTTTATTCGCAAGTCGCGCCCTGCCGGTGCGGTGTCGGGACTGTTCCTGTTCGGTTACGGCAGCTTCCGCTTTATCGTCGAGTACTTCCGTGAGCCGGATGCCCATTTGGGGCTGTTTGGCGGCTGGATCAGCATGGGGCAGATCCTGTCTTTGCCGATGGTGATTGGTGGCTTGTTGATGATGCTGTGGGCGTATAAGACGCAGCCGAGAAATACCACCGCGTAAGCGCAGACGTTTTGACCAAGGCAGTACTCAAGGGTGCTGCCTTTTTTGTATTCTGATAATATTAAGCGCAATTGTACCTTACTGGTACAGCTGAGAAATTAACGGGCAGGATGATGAAACAATATTTGGATCTGTGTCAGCGGATTGTCGATGACGGTGTATGGATTGAGAATGAACGAACCGGTAAGCGTTGCCTGACGGTGGTAAATGCTGACTTGACCTATGACGTGGCAAATAACCAGTTTCCTTTGATCACAACTCGCAAGAGCTACTGGAAAGCGGCTATTGCAGAGTTGCTGGGTTATATTCGCGGCTATGACAACGCCGCCGACTTCAGGGCCTTGGGAACCAAGACCTGGGACATGAATGCCAATGACAACCAGACGTGGCTGAACAACCCGCACCGCAAGGGGCACGATGACATGGGCCGGGTATACGGGGTTCAGGGTCGGAGCTGGCGCAAGCCGGATGGCTCGACCATCGATCAGCTGCGCAAGATTGTCGACGATCTCAGCCGGGGCATTGATGACCGCGGCGAGATCCTGACATTCTATAACCCGGGCGAATTTGAGATGGGGTGTTTGCGCCCGTGCATGCACACCCACACGTTCTCGCTACTGGGTGATACTCTGTACCTGACCAGCTACCAGCGATCTTGCGATGTGCCGCTCGGCCTGAACTTCAACCAGATCCAGGTCTATACCCTGCTGGCATTAATGGCACAGATCACGGGCAAGAAGCCGGGTCAGGCTTACCACAAGATCATCAACGCCCACATCTACGAAGACCAACTGGAGCTTATGCGAGATGTCCAGCTTAAACGCGAGCCGTTTCCTTCACCTCAGCTGAATATCAACCCAGACATCAAAACGCTGGAAGATTTGGAAACATGGGTGACGATGGATGACTTTGAAGTGGTGGGCTACCAGCATCACGAGCCAATCAGGTACCCTTTTTCTGTATAAAACTGTTTCCCGGGGTAACAAAAACTCGCTGCTGAAATACTTTGCTTGCCCGGAACAGAAATGCAGAACAACAAAAAGCCCCGCAATGCGGGGCTTTTTGATGGACCGTTGGTAGCAGTTGCGAGGACTTAGGCCGTCACTGCCAGGATAGTACTCGGAATTGCAACAAAGACGAGGCCAAGGTAACCGGCAACGGCCATTTTGTTCTTGGTCGCCAGCTCACCCAGGAAGAAAGCGGCTTTCAGTGGTAGCTCGCGTAGCAGCGGGATACCAAAGATAAACAGGGTCGCCAGCACGTTGAATGACAGGTGTACCAGAGCAATTTGCAGGGCAAATACCGCATTGTCGCCAGAGATTGCCGTTGCAGCCAGCAGGGCTGTGATACACGTACCGATGTTGGCACCCAGGGTGAAAGGATACACATCACGTACCTTCAGTACTCCTGTACCTACTAGCGGTACCATCAGGCTGGTCGTCGTAGAAGAAGACTGAACCAGAATCGTCACGATGGAACCAGAGGCGATACCGTGAAGCGGGCCACGACCGATTGCGCTCTTGAGGATTTCACGGGCACGGCCAACCATCAGGCTACGCATTAGCTTGCCCATTGCCGTAATTGCTACGAAGATCAGAGCAATACCGATGAAAATCAGAACGACGCCACCCATGTTACCAAATGTTTCCAGCGGACCCTTTACGACTTCCACGGCAGGCTTGGTTAGTGGCTTCATGAAGTTAAGTCCCTTCATGCTCATATCGCCTGCATCCATCATAGGCGATACCAGCCATGACGATACTTTGTCTAGCAGGCCGAACATCATTTCTAGTGGCAGGAAGATCACAACAGCAAGCAGGTTGAAGAAATCGTGGACTGTTGCGCTTGCAAACGCACGACGGAACTCATCCTTGCAGCGTGCATGGCCAAGGCTAACTAGGGTGTTGGTCAGGGTTGTACCGATGTTGGCACCCATTACCATTGGGATTGCCGTCTCAACCGGCAGGCCGCCAGCAACAAGGCCGACGATGATTGAAGTAACAGTACTGGACGACTGAATAAGCGATGTTGCCACCAGACCAATCATCAGACCGGCGATAGGGTGGGAAGCAAATTCAAACAGCGTTTTAGCCTGTTCGCCTACCGACCATTTAAAGCCGCTGCTGACCATTGAGACAGCAACAAGTAGAACGTACAGCATGAACGCCAGGTTTGCCCAGCGGACCCAGCGCATAGAGCTGTTCATTGGCTCAGCAGTAGTGGCTTGGGTAGTCATAATCATTTCTCCATGACAAGAAGATGTCGTTTGGGTTTCATTTATTTGAAATCTGGAGGCGATGGTAGAGATCGAATATTTCAGAAATATGACACTGTCTGTCATAAAGTGAATTTGTGCTTATTTTGTGACCAGAAAGACGATGGTGAAGTGTAATTATTTCTTTACCTTGAGGGTTAAGTTGCTGTTTTTATTTTGTTTATGTGTTTTATTTGAAAATCGTGATAAACGAGATATTTTGCTCTTCAATGAGTGAAAATTAGCTATTTTTTCCATCTATTGAGCAAATTGGCAGTAGGAAATAAGACGCTTTATGACAGCTTAAAATCTATTATGCGGATATTACTTTGTTATAGCTTTAATAATTCGGTTTTTCCGAGTCTTAATCTCTAAACAAACGATTTCCCACATCAGTAGTGTGACGACTAAACTAAATTTACACATTCGTTGTGATATTTGTTTCATGTAAAGGAGTTACGGTCGATGACCGATGCAATTCGTAATTTTCTGAAATTAGAGTCCGCCGGCGGCATTATTTTGATTATCGCTGCTGCGATCGCAATGATGGTTGCGAACTCGCCATTGGAGCCTCTTTACAACGGGACGTTGCATTCCTATGTTGCAGGTCTCTCTGTATCGCATTGGATCAACGACGGTCTGATGGCTATTTTCTTCTTGCTGATTGGCTTGGAAGTAAAGCGTGAGCTAATCGAAGGCGCACTAAATACAAAAGAGAAAGCGATCTTCCCAGCGATTGCTGCTGTTGGTGGAATGGTTGCACCGGCTCTGGTTTATTTTGCCTTTAACTTTTCTGATCCTATGGCAGCCAAAGGTTGGGCAATTCCTGCCGCGACCGATATTGCCTTTGCGCTAGGTGTGATGGCACTGCTGGGGCCGCGTGTGCCTGTATCGCTAAAAGCCTTCTTGCTGGCGCTGGCGATTATTGATGACCTTGGTGTTATCGTCATTATTGCGCTGTTCTACAGCAGCGACCTGTCTACTATCGCATTGGCTGTGGCCTTCGCGGCGACGACAGCACTGTTTGTTATGAATGCCAAGAATGTTACCAAGTTGTCCTGGTATATAGTCGTTGGTCTGATTCTGTGGTTCAGTGTGTTGAAATCTGGTGTACATGCCACGTTGGCCGGTGTTGTACTTGGCTTTGCGATACCGCTCTCGGGTGAGGATGGTAGCTCTGAGAAGCACTCGCCGCTTAAGCACCTGGAGCATGCTCTGCACCCATATGTGGCCTTCTTGATTCTGCCGTTGTTTGCTTTTGCCAACGCCGGTATCTCGCTGGAAGGTGTATCGATCGAAAGCCTGACATCAATGCTGCCGCTTGGTATTGCTCTTGGTCTACTCGTTGGTAAGCCGCTGGGGATCTTCTCGGCGAGCTACCTGGCGGTGAAGAGCGGAATTGCGAAGCTGCCTGACGGCATCGGCTTTACGCATATTTCGGCAGTATCAGTGCTATGTGGTATCGGTTTTACCATGTCTATCTTTATCTCGTCGCTGGCTTTTGTCGGCGCACCAGATGACTTCAGCACCTACTCGCGTCTAGGGATCCTGTTGGGGTCAACGTTATCAGCGGTATTGGGTTATTTCTTACTGAGCCGTTCTCTGCCAAAAACGGAGGCATAATATGAAGCGTTATCTTCTAACCGTTGCATTACTGACATCTTCAGCTGCCATCGCGGCACCTGATTATGACAGTTGCATCAATAACAGTAATACGGAAGTTTGTCAGGCCTACCTGGCCGGTCTTAGCCATGGTAAGGCTAGCGTTGAAGACACCGCGATGATTGAACAGGAAGAGACATTCCGTTCACGCGCGCTGGAGCAACGTGTAGGAGAGCGCTACCGTAAGACTGTCCAGTTTGAGAAAAAGTCGATTCAGTCGACAAACTGACGAGATATTTGCTCGCTTAATCATTCCCGCGATGATTATAGTTGAAGACCCTGGAGGCACAGCGTAAGCTGCGCGTCTGGGGTTTTTTATATCTGGGAAGTTAGCAAAACAGGATGTCTCATCTAAATTACAACCACCTCTATTATTTCTGGATGGTTTGCAAGCAGGGCTCGGTAACCAAAGCCGCGGACGCCTTGTTTCTGGCCCCGCAGACGGTAACCGGTCAGATCCGGGCACTGGAAGAAAGGCTCAAGGGCAAGCTGACCAAACGCGTCGGACGGAACATCGAGCCGACCGAGCTGGGGCAGCTCGTGTTTAAGTATGCCGACAAGATGTTTGACCTGAGCTACGAGATGCTGGATATCGTTAACTATACCCAGCGTGAAAACCAGTTGCTGGAAGTGGGGGTAGCCGATGCGCTCTCCAAGCGCCTTGTCAGCAAGATCTTGCTGGAAGGGGTCCCGGAAGACGAGCGGATTCACCTTCGCTGTTATGAGTCGACCCACGAGATGTTGCTGGAGCAGCTCTCCCAGCACAAGCTGGATATGATCTTGTCAGACTGCCCGGTGGACTCGACCCAAAGCCCAGGTCTGTATAGCAAAAAGCTCGGTGAATCGACCATGAGTTTTTTCTGCTCCAAGCCTGCCAAGGCGCTTAACTTTCCTGCCTGTATCGAAGATTACAAGCTGCTGGTGCCGGGGCGCCGTACCGCCATGGGCCGTAAGTTGCATCACTGGTTTGATCAGCAGGGGATCACTCCGAACATTCTCGGCGAGTTTGACGATGCCGCGCTGATGAAGGCGTTCGGCTCCTACCACCAATCTATGTTCGTTGCGCCTTCTATCTATGCCATGGAGATTGTTGAATCCAATACCATCTGTGAGGTGAAGCGGGTGAAGGAGATCAAGGAAGAGTATTATGTGATTTTTGCCGAGAGGATGATCATGCATCCGGCGGTAAAGAAGATCTGTGAGGCAGATTTCGGCAAGATGTTTAAATAATGTTGCTAATTTCCGGCTGTTAGCACGGAAATTCAACATTGATGGCTAGTAAACCCGGCATAAATTAAGTACATTAGCATTAACTTAATTTTAATAATGGTGGAAGAATGGAACTGCAGCAGATGGAGCAGAATGCTCCCAAGGCCGTAGCATTGCTGAAAGCCATGGCGAATGAACGACGTTTGTTTATTCTGTGCTACTTGCTGGAAGGGGAAATGTCCGTGGGAATGATGAGTGACAAGCTGGGCTTGAGCCAGTCTGCACTCTCTCAGCATTTGGCATGGCTTCGTCGAGACGGATTGGTTGAGACCAGAAAAGTGGCTCAGACGGTTTACTATCGCTTAAAGAGCGAAGAAGTTCGGGCGATGATCGAGCTGCTTCATAAAATGTATTGCAGTGCAGAAAATACCAATGAAGCGTAAGGTTTGAATTTCAGACATAAAAAAACCGGCTGATGCCGGTTTTTTTAATGCTCAATCGCAACTCTTCAATTAAAGAGCTTTGATTTTCGCAGCTAGACGTGCTTTATGACGTGCAGCCTTGTTTTTGTGGATCAGGCCTTTAGTTGCCATGCGGTCCATAACAGGTTGCATTTCAGCGAACGCCTGAGAAGCAGCTTCTTTGTTGCCAGCTTCGATAGCAGCGATAACTTTTTTGAAGAAAGTGCGCATCATTGAACGACGGCTAGCATTGTGCTGGCGACGTTTCTCAGAAGTGATAGCACGTTTCTTAGCAGATTTGATATTTGCCAAGGGTGTAACTCCCAAATTCTTGGTACGGTGACAATTTAAGGCCGAGGACTATGCCTGCAAAACCAAAGATTGTCAAATGATTTGTGCAAATAACCGCCTAACCAACAGAGTTGGCACTTGCGGATTAACACGGTTAATATGGCGGCAGATTTTACCAGCTTTTCGCCCTGTAAGTCACCTTTCTGGGCTATCTTTATGAGGTTTTTTTTGTGAGTAAGCGTCTTTTGCGCTCAGGACTGATAGTCAGCACCATGACTTTGGTCTCTCGGGTGCTGGGTTTGGTGCGAGATGTGGTGGTGGCTAACCTGATGGGAGCAGGAGCCGCGGCGGATGTTTTCTTCTTTGCCAACAAAATCCCTAATTTTTTACGTCGTCTGTTTGCCGAGGGAGCCTTTTCCCAGGCATTTGTTCCGGTACTGACAGAAAGCCATGCTTCTGAAGATATGGACAAGACCCGGCAGCTGATTGCGCGGGCCTCGGGTACCCTGGGGGTTATCGTATCAGTCGTGACCCTGTTTGGCGTGCTGGGCTCAGGAGTTGTGACGGCCCTGTTCGGTGCCGGTTGGTTTATTGACTGGTTAAATGACGGACCGTCGGCCCCCAAGTTCGAGCTGGCTAGCCTGCTGCTGAAAATTACCTTTCCTTATTTATGGTTCATTACCTTTGTTGCCTTGTCCGGGGCGATTCTCAACACCTTGGGTAAGTTTGCCGTTTCGTCTTTTACCCCGGTGTTTCTCAATGTCGCGATCATTGGCTGTGCGTGGTTTCTGGCCCCCAATCTGGAGCAGCCGGAAATCGGCCTGGCTATCGGGGTCTTTCTGGGCGGCCTGATCCAGTTTTTGTTCCAGATCCCCTTCCTATATAAAGAGGGAATGCTGGTCAAGCCACAATGGGGATGGAACGATCCCGGAGTAGCAAAGATTCGTACCTTGATGATCCCGGCTCTGTTCGGGGTGTCGGTCAGCCAGATCAACTTGCTGTTTGATACCTTCATTGCCAGTTTCCTGATGACTGGTTCGATTAGCTGGCTGTATTACTCGGACCGTTTGCTGGAGTTTCCGCTCGGGCTGTTCGGGATTGCGATAGCCACGGTGATCCTGCCGGCCCTGTCTCGCAAGCATGTTGAGAAAAGCAGTGAGCATTTTGCCCAGACCATGGACTGGGGGGTACGCATGGTACTGCTGCTGGGGATCCCTGCGATGCTGGGGCTGATGGTGCTGGCCAAGCCGATGCTGATGGTGCTGTTTATGCGCGGGGAGTTTTCCCCGGCGGATGTCGAACAGGCGTCGCTGTCGTTGCTTGCCTATGCATCAGGGTTGCTTAACTTCATGTTAATCAAAGTGTTGGCGCCGGGTTATTATGCCCGTCAGGATACCAAGACACCGGTGCGCTACGGTATCATCGCCATGCTGACCAATATGGTGTTTAATGCGATTTTTGCCTACCTGTATGGCTACATCGGACTGGCATTGGCCACGGCACTGTCGGCGCTGGTGAATGCCTCCTTGCTCTACCGTGGTCTGCACCGTGCCAATGTATACCGGGTATCAAAAACAACCTTGCTGTTTGTCCTGCGCCTGGCGTTTGCCGGGGCGGTGATGGTTGCAGCCCTGTTGTGGGTGCTGCCGGCGATGAGCCAGTGGCTGGCCTGGAGCCTGAGCTACCGGGTTCTCTGGCTGGCTGGTCTGATCGCTCTCGGTGCTGGTGCCTACTTGGTTACCGTGCTTGTACTGGGAGTCCGTCTGCATCATCTGAAGGCCGAGGGATGATTGGTTTGCCTCTATTAATGTGGTGAACTAGTCAGAATCTGATTCAGATTGGTATGATGGGCGCAGAGTAGTATATAATCCGTCAGTTTTTCACTCTGCGAAAATGAAAGCGGCGCATGGAATTAATCCGAGGTATACATAATATCAAGCCAGAGCATCACGGTAACGTGTTGACGATTGGTAATTTTGATGGTGTTCACTTAGGCCACCAGGCGGTACTGCGCCGGGTTCTGGCTAAAGCGCATGAGCTGGGATGCCCGGCCGCGGTAATGAGTTTCGAACCGCAGCCGATGGAACTATTCGCAGGTGAAAAGGCACCGGCAAGGCTGACACGCTTTCGTGATAAGTACTTGCAGTTGAAGCAAGTTGGTGTAGATCGTTTGCTTTGCGTCAATTTTAATGCCCATTTTGCCGATATGTCGGCGCAAGATTTTGTTCGCCGCTTGTTGGTCGAGCAATTGGGTGTTAAGTTTCTGGTAGTCGGTGATGATTTTCGCTTCGGCAAGGGTCGCAGTGGAGATTTTGCTATGCTGGTAGCAGCCGGCAAGGAATATGGCTTTACCGTTGTCAGCACACAGAGCTTCTGTGTCTCTGAGCAAAGGGTCAGCAGTACGGCGATTCGCCAGGCGCTGGCAGGTGACAACTTGCAACAGGCCGAGGCGATGCTGGGCCGTCCGTATAGTATAAGCGGGCGGGTATCCCACGGACGAAAACTCGGCCGTACAATAGGCTTCCCGACGGCGAATGTCCCTCTCAAACGGCGTGTGTCACCGGTGTCCGGTGTCTATGCGGTAGAGGTCTTCGGCGTCGAAGGTGCTCCCGTTCCGGGAGTGGCCAATGTCGGCCGACGGCCGACAGTCAATGGTGTACGCCAGCAACTAGAAGTACACCTGTTTGATTTCCAGTCTGATCTCTACGGACGTCAGATTGAAGTTGTGCTGCACTATAAGCTGCGTGACGAAATTAAATTTGAATCATTTGATGCGCTAAAAGCGCAAATAGAGCGTGATGCTCAAACGGCACGGGTGTGGCTGTCTGAGCGTAATAATGTCCAACTTCGCCCAAGTAACGGAATCGAGAATCAATGAGCGACTATAAAGATACCCTGAACCTGCCTGAAACAGGGTTTCCGATGCGAGGCAATCTAGCCAACCGTGAGCCTGCGATGCTTAAGCGTTGGTATGATGAAGATCTTTACGGTGAGATCCGTAAAGCCAAGAAGGGTAAAAAATCCTTCGTATTACACGATGGCCCTCCATATGCCAACGGTGATATTCACATTGGTCACGCACTGAACAAGATTCTTAAAGACATTATTATTAAGTCAAAGACTCTTTCTGGCTTTGATGCACCTTATATCCCGGGCTGGGACTGCCACGGTCTGCCAATCGAGCTGATGGTAGAGAAGAAAGTCGGCAAGCCGGGCCACAAAGTGACGGCGGCCGAGTTCCGTGAGAAATGCCGTACCTATGCTGCCGGTCAGGTAGAAGGCCAGAAAGAAAGCTTCATGCGCCTGGGTGTACTGGGTGAGTGGGACAAGCCTTACCGTACGATGGATTTTGCAACAGAAGCGAACATCATTCGCTCTCTGGGCAAGATTGCCGATCAGGGCCACCTGCTAAAAGGCTTCAAGCCTGTTCACTGGTGTACGGACTGTGGTTCTGCACTGGCAGAAGCGGAAGTCGAGTATAAAGATAAAGTCTCGCCATCTATCGACGTGAAGTTCAAAGCTGTCGATGAAGCGGCCGTCGTTGCCAAGTTTGGCTGTACGGAAGGTCACGAAGGCCAGGGTGATGTCTCGATCGTAATCTGGACGACAACGCCTTGGACACTGCCTGCAAACCGTGCGGTTGCTATCCGTGAAGATCTTGAATATGTGCTGATCCAGACTGAAGGCAGCTCTGATGGTGAACAAGCGCCTCAGCGCCTGATCGTCGCGGCTGAGCTGGCAAAAGAGGTTATGGATCGTGCCGGTATCGAGCACTTCCACAACCTTGGTTTCTGTAAAGGTGCGGATCTGGAGCTAATGCGCTTCAACCACCCGTTCTACAGCTTTGACGTACCGGCAATCCTTGGTGATCATGTCACAACCGAATCAGGTACTGGCTGTGTACATACCGCGCCAGGCCATGGTCAGGAAGACTTTGCTGTCGGCCAGAAGTATGGCCTTGAAGTGGCTAACCCTGTCGGTAGCAACGGTGTGTATCTGCCTGATACCGAACTGTTTGCAGGCCAACACGTATTCAAAGCCAACGATGCTGTGGTAGAAACGCTGAAAGAGCACGGTGCGCTACTTCACCATCATGCTTATGAGCATAGCTACCCGCATTGCTGGCGCCACAAGACGCCGATCATTTTCCGTGCAACACCACAGTGGTTTGTATCGATGGATCAGGCGGGTCTACGTGCCAAGGCACTAGAAGAAATCAAAAATGTACAGTGGATGCCGGAGTGGGGCCAGAGCCGTATCGAAGGTATGGTTGAAGGCCGTCCGGAGTGGTGTATCTCACGCCAGCGCACCTGGGGTGTGCCGATTGCCCTGTTCGTACATAAAGAAACACAGGAACTTCACCCGAACTCGCCTGAGCTGATCGAAAAAGTTGCCAAGCTGGTTGAAGAGAAAGGTATTCAGGCATGGTGGGATCTTGACCACGCTGAGCTGATGGGTGAAGAAGACGCAGCGAACTACGAGAAAGTGCTAGATACCCTGGACGTATGGTTTGACTCCGGTGTTACCCATTTCTCAGTGGTTGATAGCCGCGAAGAGTACAACGGCAACGCGGCTGATCTGTATCTGGAAGGTTCGGATCAGCACCGTGGCTGGTTCCAGTCGTCGCTGATTTCGTCTGTGGCGATGAAAGGCAAGGCGCCTTACAACCAGGTGCTGACCCACGGTTTCGTGGTTGATGGCCAGGGCCGCAAGATGTCGAAGTCAATTGGTAACGTGGTTGCACCGAAGGACGTGACCAACAAGCTGGGTGCTGACATTCTGCGCCTATGGGTTGCCTCTACTGACTATACGGGCGAAGTGGCTGTTTCTGATGAAATCCTTAAGCGCTCTGCTGATGCATACCGCCGTATCCGTAACACGGCACGTTTCTTCCTGGCCAACCTGAGCGGTTTCAACCCAGAAACCGATCTGGTCGCACCGGAAGAGATGGTAGCACTGGACCGTTGGGCGGTTGGCCGAGCAATGGCGGCGCAGGAAGAAATCATCAAAGCGTATGACGAGTACAACCTGCACACGGTTACTCAGCGCCTGATGCAGTTCTGTTCTATCGAAATGGGCTCTTTCTACCTTGATGTGATCAAGGACCGCCAGTACACCGCGAAGAGTGGTGGCCACGCGCAGCGTAGCTGTCAGACGGCGCTGTATTACATCGTCGAGGCACTGGTTCGCTGGATGGCACCGATTATGTCGTTCACTGCCGATGAGATCTGGAACGAGATGCCAGCTTCTCAAGGTGACGGTGAGCAGCGCGAGAAGTTCGTATTCACGGGCGAGTGGTTCGACGGCCTGTTCGGCCTGGCTGAAGGCGAAGAGCTGAACAACGAGTTCTGGGCTGAGATCCAGCAGGTACGTGGTGCCGTGAATAAGCTGCTTGAAGGTGCGCGTAAAGATAAAGTGATTGGCGGTGCTCTGCAGGCAGAAGTTACCCTTCATGCTAACGAAGTACTGGCAGCGAAGCTGAACAAGCTGGAAGACGAGCTGCGCTTTGTGATGCTGACATCGAAAGCGGAAGTCGTGGTTGCTGACAGCAAGCCGGAAGGTGCGCAGGAAACTGACGTTGAAGGTCTGTTCGTGACAGTTGCGGCTTCGGAAGCGGCGAAGTGTGACCGTTGTTGGCACCATGTGGCTGATGTGGGCACGATCGAAGGGCACGAAGAAGTATGTGGTCGCTGTGTGAGCAACATCAGCGGCGAAGGTGAAGAGCGTAAGTTTGCCTAATGACTAAGTTATCGCCGAAACAAACGCTGTCGCTTAAACAATCTGGAGTTCGCTGGCTGTGGCTGGCAGCTCTGGTGTTTGTACTCGACATTGGCAGCAAGCTCCTGGTCATGAACACCATGGAATACGGTTGGCCTAACCGTATTGAGCTGTTGCCGTTCTTCAATCTGCTTTATGTCCATAACTACGGGGCGGCATTTAGCTTTTTGAGTGATGCGGGAGGTTGGCAGCGCTGGTTGTTTACAGCGATTGCACTGGCGGTATGTAGTCTGTTGGTATTCTGGATGCGTCGTTCTCCGGCGTCGAACCGATTGGCCAACAGCGCCTATGCCCTGATCATTGGCGGCGCACTCGGTAATCTGTTTGACCGCCTGTATCATGGCTTCGTTGTCGACTTCCTTGATTTTTACGTCGGAACCCATCATTGGCCGGCATTCAATATTGCCGATATTGCTATTTGCTGTGGTGCCGGGCTGATTATTTTGGAAGGCTTCTTAGCTGACAAGAATAAACAACCAGTTAACCGCTAAAAGCCGTTACAAGCTATAACCCTGAGCGCTGTCCGTTGATACGGGCGGCGCTTTGTTGTTAAATGGGCGGATAAAATATAACGGACACTACACAAAAGGACCCTACATGTCGGTAATTACGGAAAGCAGTGAAGTACTGATGCACTTTGCCATCAAGCTGGAAGATGGCTCGGTAGCAGAGTCGACCCAGGCGATGGGAAAGCCGGCAAAATTCCGGATGGGCGATGGTAGCCTGACGGATAATTTTGAAAAGTGTCTATTGGGATTGGCCGCAGGCCAGACAAGTAGTTTTACGCTTGAGCCGGAAGATGCATTTGGTCTGTCCAACCCTGATAACATCCACCATGTGGATTTAGCCAGGTTCGGTGCCGATGCGCCGGCCGAGGTGGGAACCATCATCGCTTTTGCCGGCCCTGATGGTAACGATATTCCCGGAATTATAACTGACGTTGTCGGCGACTCTGTGACTGTTGACTTCAATCACCCGCTTGCCGGGCAACGTGTCACCTTTGATGTCGAAGTTGTGACCATAGAAAATTAAGAGCTGTTAGCAATGAAAATCTTATTAGCCAATCCACGCGGCTTTTGCGCCGGTGTTGACCGTGCCATCAGTATTGTCGAGCGGGCACTCGAAATGTATCAGCCGCCAATCTATGTCCGCCATGAAGTCGTCCATAACCGCTTTGTGGTTGAGGGGCTCAAGCAGCGTGGTGCTATTTTTGTCGAAGAGCTGCATGAAGTCCCTGATGACAATATTGTGATTTTCTCTGCTCACGGCGTCTCGCAGGCTGTGCGCAACGAAGCCAAAGCCCGTCAGCTGACGGTATTCGATGCCACTTGCCCGCTGGTAACCAAGGTCCATATGGAAGTGGCGCGTGCCAGCCGCCGAAATATGGAAGTTGTCCTGATCGGCCATGCCGGTCACCCTGAGGTGGAAGGCACCATGGGGCAATATGCCAGCGAAACCGGCGGGATGTATCTGGTCGAGACACCGGAAGATGTGGATAAGCTAACAGTCAAAGATCCATCTAACTTGCACTATGTCAGCCAGACGACCCTGTCGGTAGATGAAACGGCGGATGTGATCGACAAGCTGCGCCAGGTGTTCCCGGACATTCAGGGCCCCCGTAAAGACGATATCTGCTATGCCACCCAGAATCGCCAGGACGCGGTGCGTGAAATGGCCGAGGCTGTCGATGTCATGATCGTGGTAGGGTCGAAAAACTCCTCGAACTCCAACCGCCTGCGCGAGCTGGCTGAAAAGCTCGGCACGCCGGGGTTCCTGACAGACTGCCCGGAAGATGTCGAGCCGGTGTGGTTCGAAGGCAAAAGCAAGGTCGGTGTGACTGCGGGCGCATCGGCACCGGAAGAGCTGGTCAACCAGATCATTGAGCGTATTCGGCAGTTGAGCGGCGCGGAAGTGGAAGAGTTAAGCGGCCGTGAAGAAAATATGTTCTTCGAAGTACCGCGTGAGCTACAGGTTAAAAATGTCTAGCTAGACGGTACGAATCGAATCTCAAATTAAGCCCCGGCCACTGCCGGGGCTTTTTTTATATTCACCAACAGGCTACATTGTCGTAATACAAACAAGATCCAGAAACAGGGAGAATAGACGCAATGGTTAGAATTGCGATTGCTGGAGCGGCAGGACGCATGGGCCGCCAGCTGCTAAAAGCCACATACCTTTCCGAGCAGGCACAGCTGGGGGCGGCGACAGAACGCAGCGGTTCGACGCTTGTGGGCGCAGATGCCGGTGAGCTGGCTGGTGTCGGGGTTGTCTCTGTGGCTATTGTCGATGATTTGGCGGCGGCTAAAGATGACTTCGACGTCCTGATTGATTTTACTGCGCCGGTAGCCACGTTAGCGAATATCGAGTTTTGCCGTCAGCACGGCAAAAAAATTGTGATCGGGACGACCGGTTTCAGCGATGACGAACGCTTGTTGATTGACAAGGCGGCGGAGCATATCCCGGTTGTAATGGCCCCTAACTATAGCGTCGGGGTGAACCTGGTGTTTAAGCTGCTCGAGAAAGCGGCCAAGGTGATGGGCGACTATTGCGATATCGAGGTCATTGAAGCCCACCACCGCCACAAGGTTGATGCGCCGTCGGGAACTGCGATTGGTATGGGCGAGGCGATAGCCGGTGCGATGGGCAATAAGCTCAACGATGTTGCGGTGTATGCCCGTGAGGGGATCACCGGTGAACGCAGCCGGGATGAAATCGGTTTTGCCACAATCCGTGCCGGCGATATTGTCGGCGAGCATACGGCGATGTTTGCCGATATTGGCGAGCGGGTGGAAATTACCCATAAGGCCACAGATCGCATGACGTTTGCCAATGGCGCTGTGCGTGCTGCAGCATGGCTGAACAATAAAAAGCCTGGCTTCTACACCATGCAGGATGTGCTGGGGCTGGACGAGCTGTAAGCTGGCCTTTCTAGATTGACTCCCTCTTCTGGGCACCTTGGTGCTCCAGAAGAGGCGAGGAGATATGCGCCTTGTTGTCATCTTTGCATAAACAGTGGTTTGTCTTGTTGTTTTTTCGCTGTTTTATTTTCACTTCCTTTTTTTCTTGTATACCCTCCCTTTTCTTTTGTTTTTGCGCTCTTCGGTTATGTTTTGTGGTCTTGGTGGTAAAATATCGCCTTAACTTTGCTTATTTTAGATGTTTGCCTTGTTTTTGTTGTTTGGGTTGCTCGATAAATTTTAGCAAACGATAAAATGAGATCGGGCGTCATTCGTTAGGCCTAAAAACCACAGAAAGCTTGTTATTTTTACGCCTTTGGTGGCTTTATGGTGTAAGGTTGATATAAATTAAATTTATTTTTGTCGATTTCTTGACAGAATTATCTGCGATCTCTAGACTGCGCGGAATTTGTCAAAAATCAGCTTGACTCGCTTTTTGACTTTGTATGGAATGGGTAGTTGCAAGTTTATCTGTTTTAATTGCATGATTATTTTTTTGGAGGTTGTCTTGAGCAAATCTGCGCTGTTAGTCCTTGAAGATGGGACAGTGTTCCGCGGCGTGTCCATAGGGGCAGATGGTTCGGCCGTTGGTGAAGTTGTTTTTAACACCTCGATGACGGGGTATCAGGAAATTCTCACTGACCCCTCTTATTCCCAACAGATTGTTACTCTTACCTATCCCCATATTGGCAACACCGGAACCAATTCCGAAGACGAAGAATCCTCCTCAATCCACGCGCAAGGCCTGGTCATTCGCGATCTTCCCCTCATTGCTTCAAACTTCCGTAATCAACAATCCCTTTCTGACTACCTGAAATCACAAAACATTGTCGGTATTGCCGATATTGATACGCGTAAGCTGACACGCGTGTTGCGTGAAAAAGGTGCGCAGAACGGCTGCATTATGGCAGGCGACAGCCTGGACGAAGCACTGGCGCTGGCGAAGGCAAAAGAGTTTCCTGGCCTGAAAGGCATGGATTTAGCCAAGGAAGTGACCACGGCTGAAACATACCAGTGGAAGCAGGGGTCATGGACACTGGAAAATGGCTTGCCTGAAGCCAAAGATGATAATGAACTGCCGTATCACGTGGTTGCCTATGATTTTGGTGCCAAACGTAACATCCTGCGTATGCTGGTTGACCGTGGCTGCCGCCTGACGGTAGTCCCGGCCCAGACTTCGGCTGAAGAGGTATTGGCACTGAAGCCGGATGGCGTGTTCCTGTCAAACGGCCCGGGTGATCCGGAGCCTTGCGACTACGCGATTGAAGCGACCAAGGTCTTTTTGGAGAAAGGGCTGCCGATTTTCGGTATCTGTCTTGGCCACCAGATCCTGGCACTGGCAAGCGGTGCCCAGACGGTGAAAATGAAGTTCGGCCACCACGGTGCGAACCACCCGGTTAAGGATCTTGACCGCGATGTCGTCATGATCACTTCCCAGAACCACGGTTTTGCCGCTGATGAAGCGACGCTGCCTGATAACCTGCGTGCAACGCACAAGTCGCTGTTCGATGGCTCCCTGCAGGGGATCCACCGTACCGATAAGCCTGCATTCAGCTTCCAGGGCCACCCGGAAGCAAGCCCTGGCCCACATGATGCAGCGCCACTTTTTGATCATTTTATCGAATTAATTAAGCAGCACAGCGCCTAAGCCGGAGTAGTAAGAGATGCCAAAACGTAATGACATTAAAAGTGTTCTGATTCTGGGTGCTGGCCCAATTGTTATCGGTCAGGCGTGTGAGTTTGACTATTCGGGTGCACAGGCCTGTAAGGCGCTGCGTGAGGAGGGATACCGCGTTATCCTGGTTAACTCTAACCCCGCTACTATCATGACCGACCCGGACATGGCCGATGCCACCTATATCGAACCGATCCACTGGGAAGTGGTTCGCCGGATCATCGAGAAAGAACGTCCGGATGCCGTACTGCCGACCATGGGCGGTCAGACGGCACTAAACTGTGCACTGGATCTGGAAAAGCACGGCGTGCTTGAAGAGTTCGGTGTCGAGATGATTGGTGCCACGGCAGACGCAATTGACAAGGCGGAAGACCGCTCGCGCTTTGATGCTGCAATGAAGTCTATCGGTCTTGAGTGTCCGCGTGCCGACACGGCGAAAACCATGGAAGAAGCCTACAAAGTCCTCGATATGGTTGGCTTCCCATGTATTATCCGTCCTTCCTTTACTATGGGCGGAACCGGTGGCGGTATTGCCTATAACAAAGAAGAATTCGAAGAGATCTGCCGTCGCGGTCTGGATCTGTCGCCGACCAATGAACTGCTGATTGATGAATCGCTGATTGGTTGGAAAGAGTATGAAATGGAAGTGGTTCGGGACAAGAACGATAACTGTATTATCGTCTGTTCTATCGAAAACTTCGATGCCATGGGTATCCACACCGGTGACTCTATCACGGTAGCACCGGCCCAGACGCTGACAGACAAAGAATACCAGCTGATGCGTAACGCCTCCCTGGCGGTACTGCGTGAAATCGGCGTTGAAACCGGTGGTTCGAACGTTCAGTTCGGTATCAACCCGAAAGATGGCCGCATGGTTATCATCGAGATGAACCCGCGTGTATCCCGCTCTTCTGCTCTGGCATCAAAAGCAACCGGCTTCCCGATTGCCAAAGTGGCCGCCAAGCTGGCTATCGGCTTTACCCTTGATGAGCTAATGAACGACATCACTGGCGGTGCAACTCCGGCATCGTTTGAGCCGACTATCGACTACGTCGTCACCAAGATCCCTCGCTTCAACTTCGAAAAATTTGCCGGTGCCAATGACCGTCTGACTACTCAGATGAAGTCGGTTGGTGAGGTGATGGCGATTGGCCGTAACCAGCAGGAATCGTTGCAAAAGGCCCTGCGTGGCCTGGAAGTCGGCGCGACCGGCTTTGACGAAATGGTCGACCTTGATGCCCCGGATTCACTGACTAAAATCCGCCATGAGCTGAAAGATGCCGGTGCCGAGCGTATCTGGTATATCGCCGATGCCTTCCGTGCCGGTCTGTCGGTCGACGGCGTGTTTAACCTGACCAATATCGACCGCTGGTTCCTGGTTCAGATTGAAGAGCTGGTGAAGCTGGAAGCGAAGGTGAAAGAGGGCGGTTTTGCCGGCCTGAACGCGACAGTGTTGCGCCAGCTTAAGCGCAAGGGATTTGCCGATGCGCGTCTGGCGAAGTTGCTTGGCGTGGCAGAGAGCGAGATCCGCAGGCTGCGTGACCAGTTCGATATTCACCCGGTCTACAAGCGTGTTGATACCTGTGCCGCCGAGTTCTCGTCAGATACCGCTTACATGTACTCATCGTATGATGAAGAGTGTGAATCTAACCCGACCGACAAAGACAAGATCATGGTTCTGGGCGGTGGCCCTAACCGTATCGGCCAGGGTATCGAGTTCGATTATTGCTGTGTACACGCTTCCCTGGCACTGCGCGAAGACGGCTACGAAACCATCATGGTCAACTGTAACCCTGAGACGGTATCAACCGACTACGATACGTCTGACCGTCTGTACTTCGAGCCGGTGACGCTGGAAGACGTGCTGGCGATTGCCCGCGTCGAGAAGCCGAAAGGTGTGATTGTTCAGTACGGCGGCCAGACCCCGCTGAAACTGGCGCGAGCACTGGAAGCGGCCGGTGTGCCTATCATCGGTACCAGCCCGGATGCGATTGACCGTGCCGAAGACCGTGAGCGTTTCCAGGCTGCGGTTGAGCGCTTGGGCTTGTTGCAGCCAGACAATGCCACGGTCACGACTATGGAGCAGGCCGTTGAGAAATCAAAAGAAATTGGTTTCCCGCTGGTCGTCCGTCCGTCATACGTACTGGGCGGCCGCGCGATGGAAATCGTCTACGACGAGTCAGACCTGCGCCGTTACTTCAACGAGGCGGTCAGTGTGTCGAACGAATCACCGGTATTGCTTGATCGCTTCCTGGATGATGCGACCGAGGTGGATATCGATGCGATTTGCGACGGTGAGCGCGTGGTGATTGGCGGTATCATGGAGCACATCGAGCAGGCAGGTGTCCACTCGGGTGATTCGGCCTGTTCGCTGCCTGCTTATACCCTAAGCCAGGACATTCAGGATGTGATGCGCCAGCAGGTCGAGAAGCTGGCTTTCGAGCTAGGCGTTCGAGGCCTGATGAACACCCAGTTTGCGGTAAAAGATAATGAAGTTTACCTGATTGAGGTGAACCCTCGTGCCGCGCGTACGGTTCCGTTTGTCTCGAAGGCGACCGGTGCACCGCTGGCGAAAATTGCTGCACGGGTTATGGCTGGTCAGACGCTGGAGTCCCAGGGCTTTACCAAGGAAATCATTCCTCCTTATTACTCGGTGAAAGAAGTTGTATTGCCGTTCAACAAGTTCCCGGGTGTTGACCCGCTGTTGGGCCCTGAAATGCGCTCTACCGGTGAGGTAATGGGTGTGGGCGATACCTTTGCCGAGGCGTTTGCCAAGGCTGAGCTGGGCTGTGGCAAGGAGAAGCTGGCGAAGGGCCGAGCCCTGCTGTCGGTACGCAGCAATGACAAGCAGCGCGTGGTTGACCTGGCTTCCAAGCTGGTGAAACAGGGCTACGAGCTGGATGCAACTCACGGTACCGCAGTGGTGTTGGGCGAGGCGGGTATTAACCCGCGTCTGGTCAACAAGGTACACGAAGGTCGTCCTCATATTCTTGACCGTATCAAGAACAATGAGTACACCTATATCGTGAACACCGCCGAAGGGCGTCAGGCGATTGAAGACTCGAAAGTACTTCGCCGCGGTGCGCTGGCCGAGAAGGTGAACTATACCACTACCCTTAATGCAGCCTTTGCAACTTGCATGGCCTGGGCTGCCGATGACCGTAATAAGGTGACATCGGTACAGGAGCTTCACGCTCGTCTTAATAACGCCTAACGGCTGTTGTCGATACGAATGAGCAGCCCGCCTTGTGCGGGCTGTTTTATTATTGGCACTCGAGCACGGCATTTATATTTTGTGTCAAATTCGCGGTTGATACTGCTTGAACTGACAACTTAATTGCGTACAATTGGCGGCGTCGCATAAGCGATATATTTTTTGGAGACTTTAATGAACGATACCGACCATCCCCCGAGTATGAAGGTGGAAAATCAAACCCGCTAACGGTGTCGGTCTCCTGTGATTCCGAGCCAGCCCGGGTTCGGAATAGTATGTCTTGTATCTTTTCTTTTCGATATCTTTCCTGACAAACCATTCCTGGTTTTCTTGCCTATTTCTCAATAGTGAATGTCGCTAATTTGTAATGAATGACAGGCTTTATGCTGTCGGCTATCTGGGCTTATTTGTTGCCCGGTTCCGGTAGTATTCGGCACATTTATGCTGTTGTATAGCGCCATTCTGGTGGTCGTTACCCATGCCTTGTCTGATAGGGCGGGCATTGCCAATCGGGAGATTCGCCATGGCGGTAATGAACTATGCAGCTCAGTCTGTAGCTGCAACAGAAAATCTTGGTCAGAACGATGTTCTGGCAGTACGTAATGCTTTTTTGAAATACAACATTGAAGAGCAGGCCACTCTGCTGGCGAGAATGCCGATTTCAGAGGCGATTGCAGTGTTACATGAGTGTCCGTTGCGTCATGTCCAGACGCTGCTGGATCTGTTGGATGAGATGAACGAACACGTTCGGATGCGTCATTTGGCCAACGGACTTGGCTTGATCTGCTCTGAAGCCGAACCGGCCGGACACTACCTGAAAAACAGTGTGTTCAGTCACGTCCGCGAGCGTATCGGCTGGATCGTCGGCTTAGCATTGCTGGGGATTGTCTCGGGCCTCATCATCTCTCACTACGAGGACACCTTGAGCCAACTGGTATTGCTGGCAATTTATATGCCGGTGATCGCCGCTGCCGGGGGAAACACAGGCTCTCAGGCTGCCACTTTGGTGGTCAGGGCATTGGCGATGGAAGAAATACGGTGCCGGGACTGGGTGGCTGTGATGTGGAAAGAGTTCCGGGTCGCGATTGTGATAGCTGCGGTACTGGCCATGGTGATTGTCGGCCGGGTGCTGATGTTCAGCGACGGTACTGCTCTGCCGATGGGGATGCAGTTACATGATATTGCGCTGGCAATTGGTATGGCTATATCGCTGCAGGTTGTCCTCTCGACGACTGTCGGTGGTATCTTGCCAATGATCGCGAGGGCTTGCCGGCTGGATCCGGCAGTGCTGGTCAGCCCGGTGCTGGCTTCGGTGGTAGATATTACCGGGATGATGATCTACTTCACCACGGTGAACTGGATGCTAGGTCTGGCATAAGTTTTGTGCCCCTATAGTAGGGGCAACAACATCGAGGGCGCTGTTTATGTCCCCTCCCTTTTTCAAGGGGAGGGTTAGGGTGGGGTTTAAGGTAAAGCTACCCTCCCCCTTGAAAATGGGGAGGAGCATTCTTTGTTCTCCTAAAGTATCGAAAAACGCCGTTAGAAACTCTCATATAAGCTTCGATACAGTTCACGCTCAAAATGCTCAATGGGCGGTGCGACTTTCGGAGCCCCTTCTTCAGGTTCTTCAGGGTGATAGTTGGTCACAAACTGGACGAACAGCAACTGCTTGCCAGATTTTGTCGTGATGAGCCCGGCAAGGTTGTAGGTGCCGAACAACGAGCCGCTTTTGGCTGCTATCTTGTCCTGGAGCGGTTGGTGGCGGATACTCTGGCGATAGCGTAAGGTCCCGCTTTTTCCGCTTACCGGCAGTGTGCTGAGCAAGTTGAGCTGCTTGTCATTCTGGTAGAGGTAAGTGATCACTTCCATCATCTGGGCCGCCGAAACCCTGTTATTGCGAGACAGACCGGAACCGTCGACCAGTACGGCCTTGCTTAAATCAATCCCCGCTTTTTCATTCAAGATTGCCTTGATAGCGGCCACACCATTGCTAAAGCTGCCCGGCTGCTTGAAATATTGACCGCCAAGTGTCTTGGCCAGGTTATCTGCGATCAGGTTATCGGAGTCCTTGACCATAGTATCGAGTAACAAAGGCAACGGGTCGGACTGATGGCGGGCTATGCGTTTGCCCCGAGCCGTATCATCACGAACGATTTTACCTTCAAAGCCAATGCCTACACGTTTGAGTTCGCTGCGGATCACTGCCCCGGCATAGAGCTCGGTATTTTGCACTGCGAAGTTAAGCGGCAACGGTTGGCTGCGTTTATGTAAGCACCCACTTAGCTGGTAGGTATTGTTATTATCGGCAACCAGAGTTAAGTCGCAGTAGCGTGCTTTTTGTTGTTCCTTGCTGACAACCACCGCATCAGTCGTGACCCTGACAGGTTGGTGGGCAGGTATATTGACGCGTGTTGTCTGGCCAAGAGCCTTGTTGCTGTATAGAGCACCCTGCACGCAATTATGTTCCAGTGAGATGCTGCTGGCAGGGGCGCTGTAGCAAACCCCGAGAATATCCCAGGGCCACCCAGGCGCCCGCTCATAGCCGCTAAATACAGCCCCATTGAGCACGATGTTTCCTTTTACCGTGTTGATTTTAGCTTTTTTTAGCTGGGCCAGCAGAGCGGCCAGCTGAGGGCGAGACAGGGTCGGATCGCCGCTAAAGCGAACGATAATATCGTCACCGCTGCGCTCAAAATCGGTTGTAAAACGGAAGCTGTCGCCCAGGTAGAGTTTGGCTGCCAGTGCCGTGATGAGCTTTTGGGTACTGGCCGGTGCCTGGAGCTGTTTTTCTCGCTGGGAGTACTTTACCTGGCCGCTAGCCGGGTCGACAACAATCAGGGCTGCATCTTGGCCTCCGGGTAAGTGTTTGATTGCAGGCTGGGGAGAAAAGTTGGCAAGTACAGGCTGGCTAAGCAGCAGGCCTAGCAATAGGGGAAAAACACGGAGCATTAAGTTAATAACCATATGAAAGTCGTTTAACCATCATATCGCAAAAAGGCGCCGACCCGAAGGTCAGCGCCCTTATTAGCATGTAGCCTTGCTAATCCAGTCGGGATTAGAAGTCGTAACGTGCACCCAGTACGAACTCGTCAGATGTCTTCGCTTTAGTAATGCCAACAGTAGAGTCTGTGTCTAGGTTGTTGAACTTGTATGAAGCGTAAGCACGGAAGTTCTTGTTAAAGTAGTGAGTTGCGTCAACAGCGATAGAATCACGTAGATCCTTGTCGTTGTTCGAGTCTTCCAGGTAGTTGTATGTTGCAATGAATACTGTATCGCCCATCGTGTAAGATGCAGCAAATTCGTAACCCTTAGACTCTTCAACGTTCAGGCCGTGTACTTCAGTGTTTTCTGCGTCCTGGTATAGGCCTGCAAAGTAGAAGTCACCGATAGTGTAAGAAATTGCACCGAATGCCTGCTTGCCAGTTTCAGTGTTTAGGGCTGCCTGACCGTCCTGCTCGCCGTAACCCGCACCGAATGCCAGGCCCATGTCCATAGCGTACATTGCAGCAAGAGAGTAGCCGTCAACATCGTAAGTGCCGTTAGCGTTTTCGTTTTCGCCAGTGAACACGTAGTTTGCTTTAACTGTCAGGTTGTTGCCTGAAAGGTCGAAAGAACCAACGTAAGCAAGGTTGTTGCTTGTACGGTCAGCAGCAGCTAGCTTGTTACCCGCTTCGTTACCGTGGAAAGCCATGATATCAGTGAAGTCTGTCAGCATGCCCAGAGAGCCGTCAGTCTTACCGTAGCGAACCTGACCGAACTCGCCGCCAAGACCTGCGTTTAGGTGACGGTTATCGACATCTTCACCATCTTTGTATTCGCCTTCCCAGAAGCCGATACCGTAGATGTCTTCAGTGATATCAGTTTTACCTGCGATGTTTACACGAACACGAGATGCGTCAGTAACTTTGCTGTCACCCGCTTCGTTATCAGCCATTACCATGCGAGCTTCAAAACGGCCGCCTACTGCCAGGCTAGAAGTTTCGTCAGAGTAGACTTCTGCAGCTGTTGCTGCGCCCGAGATTGATGCTGCTGCTACTGCCAAAGCAATCAGTTTCTTGTTCATTGTCGAATCCTTTTGGAATTATTTTGTTGTATGCATGAGAGTGCTAAATGCATGGTGTTCTTTTTACTGGTTATTGCGGGCAGACAGTTAGTAAAAAAAACTGAAAAATACTTTTCCGGAATACTTTTTGGTGTTTTTTGGTTCTAAAAGCCTTTCTTTATCAGGTGTTTATATTTGGTCGGGAAAGTTCTCTACCGAGATGAGCTTTTAGTTGTCTTTAGAAATGATTGATATTTTATTGTGGTACTTATTTTGTAAGTTTGATTATATTTGTGAACTAATCCACATTAAAATGGGTCAGGTTCCTGTAGGAGGAAAAGCCTTATATTACTGGAGACAGTATCTAGGGTGATCTCTTGCTCATCTTTGTTTAAAATGAATTCTGTTCCCTATTAACAATGTTGGTTCAGCATGGAGCTGGACTAGCTTTTTTTTGCCCAAAATAGTGCTAGGTACTATACGGGGTTTGAGGTAAGTAAAGTTATGGATAAGGTTCCAATGACGGTACGCGGCGAGAAGATGCTGCGTGATGAACTGGATGCATTAATGAAGCGCCGTCCTATTATCTCTCAGGCGATTGGTGAGGCTCGTGAGCTGGGCGACCTGAAGGAAAATGCCGAGTATCATGCTGCACGCGAAGAGCAGGGTATCTGTGAAGCGCAGATCCGCGATATCGAATATAAGCTATCGGTGGCTCAGGTGATTGATGTCACCAAGATGGAGAACACCGGAAAGGTTATCTTTGGTGTGACAGTGACGCTGATCGACGTTGATACCGAAGATGAAGTTAAGTACCAGATTGTTGGTGACGATGAAGCTGACATCAAGGCGGGTCGGATCTCGGTTAACTCGCCGATTGCTCGTGGTCTGATTGGCAAAATGCAGGACGATGAAGTGGTCATTACCACGCCTGGTGGTCAAAAAGAGTTCGAAATTGCGGAAGTGTCGTACATCTAATTGACTGTCGCTGTGATTATATTGTTAGTGAATGTAACAACGGGTTGCGGTAGATAGTGGCACTCCATGCCATTACCTGGGTGTAAAAAAGGCCGCGTCGGCGGCCTTTTTTATTTGCGAGGAAGTTCGATTTTACGCTCTTCGCTCGGGCGGTAAAGAACAAGTGTTTTACCGATAACTTGTACTTTTTCTGCTTTCGTTTCACGAACAATTGCATCGACGATCAAAACTTTTGTTTCGCGTTCTTCTGCAGCAACCTTAACCTTGATAAGTTCATGGTGGTCAAGCGCGAGTTCGATTTCGGCCAGAACCGCTTCTGTCAGGCCGTTTGCACCCATAAGGACAACAGGCTTTAGGTTGTGGGCAAGACCCTTCAGGTATTGCTTCTGTTTGGTGCTTAGGTTCATGGAGACTCTATTTTTTGATGATAAGGGTTGAAAACACGGTATTCTAACGCCATCTAGTCTAGAAGACTAATTTGTTTAGTATACGTCACTGTAAAGTGGTCGAGTATACTTTATAAGTACGCTAACTCATTAGGTAAATCATGAGTCGAAAAAAACAATCGGGGAGCTCCGGACGTTGGCTGAAAGAGCATTTTGATGATAAATATGTTCAGGAGGCACAGAAGAAAGGCTACCGTTCTCGCGCTATCTTTAAAATTGAAGAGATTCAAAATAAGGATAAGCTGCTAAAGCCCGGTATGACAGTTGTCGATCTGGGTGCGGCACCTGGGGGCTGGTCTCAGTATGCAGCTGAAGTCGTCGGTGATGAAGGACAGGTGATTGCCTGTGATATTCTGCCTATGGATTCGCTGCCGGGAGTAAGTTTCTTGCAAGGTGATTTCCGTGAAGAGGCTGTGTTGGATGCACTGTTGGATCGTATTCAGCCAGACATGGTTGATGTGGTACTTTCAGATATGGCGCCTAACATGAGCGGCAACTTGGCGTCAGATCAACCTAGAGCAATGTATCTTGTTGAACTAGCATTAGATATGTGTAGGCAAGTACTTGCGCCGAACGGCAGCTTTGCGGTAAAAGTTTTCCAGGGTGAAGGCTTTGACCAGTACCTGGCTGACGTGCGTAGCATGTTCAAAGTGGTTAAAATTCGTAAACCGGATTCGTCACGAGATCGCTCTCGTGAGGTCTATATTGTAGCTACAGGTTACAAACTGTAGTACCCTAAATTCATCTTTAAGTTATCGCGAGGTTAACACCTTGAGTGACATGGCAAAAAACTTGATTTTGTGGTTGGTCATCGCTGTGGTTCTGATGTCTGTATTTCAGAGCTTTGGTCCCGGTGACAGTGCTGGCCGTCAAGTCGACTATACAACCTTTGTCCGTGAAATCGGTCAGGATCAGATAAGGGAAGCGCGATTCAATGATCGTGAGATCACCGTATATAAACGTGATAACACGCGATACGTCACTTATCTGCCTGTCTACAACGATCAAAAGCTATTAGACGACCTTATTAACGCTAATGTGAAGGTGATGGGTACACCACCTGAAGAGCCGAGCCTGCTGGCTTCTATCTTCATCTCCTGGTTCCCAATGCTGCTTCTTATTGGTGTTTGGATTTTCTTCATGCGCCAGATGCAGGGCGGCGGTGGCAAAGGTGCCATGTCGTTCGGTAAGTCTAAAGCACGCATGATGAGTGAAGATCAGATTAAAACGACCTTCAGCGACGTTGCAGGCTGTGACGAAGCCAAAGAAGACGTGAAGGAGCTGGTGGATTACCTGCGTGATCCGAGCCGCTTCCAGAAGTTGGGTGGTAAGATCCCGACGGGTGTTCTTATGGTTGGTCCTCCTGGTACGGGTAAAACCTTGCTGGCTAAAGCGATTGCCGGTGAAGCGAAGGTTCCGTTCTTTACCATTTCGGGTTCTGACTTCGTAGAAATGTTCGTTGGTGTGGGTGCATCCCGTGTCCGTGACATGTTTGAGCAGGCGAAGAAAGCGGCACCTTGTATCATCTTTATCGATGAAATCGATGCTGTCGGCCGTCAGCGTGGTGCTGGTGTCGGTGGTGGTCACGATGAGCGTGAGCAGACGCTTAACCAGATGCTGGTTGAGATGGATGGTTTCGAGGGTAATGAAGGTATCATCGTTATTGCCGCGACTAACCGCCCAGATGTACTGGACCCAGCATTGCTTCGTCCGGGCCGTTTCGACCGTCAGGTTGTGGTTGGTCTGCCGGATGTACGTGGTCGTGAGCAAATCCTGAAAGTGCACATGCGTAAAGTACCGCTGGACGGCGATGTTAAACCATCACTGATTGCACGTGGTACACCGGGTTTCTCTGGTGCCGATTTGGCTAACCTGGTCAACGAGGCTGCCTTGTTTGCGGCTCGCGGCAACAAGCGTACCGTTTCTATGGTGGAATTCGAGCTTGCCAAAGACAAAATCATGATGGGCGCAGAGCGCAAGTCAATGGTGATGACGGACGAGCAGAAAGAGTCAACCGCCTACCATGAGGCTGGTCACGCAATTATCGGTCGCCTGGTACCGGACCATGATCCGGTTTACAAGGTATCGATTATTCCTCGTGGCCGCGCGCTGGGTGTGACTATGTACTTGCCTGAGCAAGACCGAGTCAGCCATTCTCGTGAGTTCCTCGAGTCGATGATTTCGAGCCTATACGGTGGCCGACTGGCGGAAGAGCTTATCTACGGTGTAGATAAAGTGTCGACCGGTGCATCGAATGATATCGAGCGAGCAACTGACATTGCCCGTAAGATGGTGACTCAGTGGGGCTTCTCAGACAAGCTAGGTCCGCTGCTGTATGCTGAAGACGAAGGTGAAGTATTCCTTGGCCGCTCTGTAACACAGACAAAACACATGTCTGATGAAACAGCCCGTGCCATCGATACGGAAGTTCGTGCGCTGATTGATCGTAACTACGAGCGAGCGCGTGAAATTCTGAGCCAGAACATGGACATCATGCATGCGATGAAAGAAGCATTGATGAAGTATGAGACAATCGATGCTGGTCAAATCGATGATTTGATGGCCCGTAAAGCTGAAATCCGTGCGCCGAAAGGCTGGACTGATGAAGGTGATACATTGAAGGCGTCTGATGTCGACTCGGATTCTGATGCGGAAAAGGCTGACACGCCTGCTGAAGAAAAGCCGGTGTCTGATAGTGCTGAAGCACCGAAGACTGAAGATAAAGAAGACGACAAGCCACAAGCGTAATTGTTGTTCTGAAAATGAAACCCCGAGCAGGCTCGGGGTTTTTTTTATTCTGTGGTTTGTAGCAAATGGACACTGTGATGATTCTGACCAGTAAAGACAAAACCCTCGATCTTTCGCACTCCCATGCAATGGGGATCCTCAATGTGACCCCGGACTCATTTTCCGATGGGGGGAAATTTAATCGCCTTGATAATGCGCTTTACCATGTCGAGTCGATGCTGGCTGCCGGAACCAGCATTATTGATATCGGGGGGGAGTCAACCCGTCCGGGTGCTGCCGATGTTGTGCAGAGTGATGAGCTTGATCGGGTCGTTCCGGTGATTGAGGCGATCCGCCAGCGGTTTGACTGCTGGATCTCTATCGATACCAGCAAGGCGCAGGTGATGACCGAGGCGGTTGCAGCAGGTGCAGATCTGATCAATGATGTTCGCGCTCTGCAAGAGCCGGGGGCGATGGCGGCAGCGGCGAAGGCCAATGTGCCGGTTTGCCTGATGCATATGAAGGGGCAGCCGCGTACAATGCAACAGCAACCGACTTATCAAGATGTGATTGCCGATGTCGGCCAGTTCCTCGCCGAGCGGGTCGAGGCATGCGAGGCGGCCGGGATCCGCCGCGAACAGTTGTTGCTGGATCCGGGGTACGGATTCGGTAAAACCCTGGAGCATAATTATCAGTTGCTCGCGCATCTGGATAAATTTCACCAATTTGGTTTACCCCTGCTTGTTGGTATGTCGCGTAAATCAATGATATTTAAGTTACTTGATAAAAAACCTGCCGAATGTATGGCTGGAAGCCTGGCATGTGCAGCCATTGCTGCCATGAAAGGGGCGCAGATTATTCGTGTCCATGACGCACAAGAAACCGTTGATGTCTTGAAAGTGTGTCGGATGACATTAGAGCAGGAATAAAATAAATAATAGCTAGGAGCTGAAAATGGCTGAACGTAAGTTCTTTGGTACCGATGGGATCCGTGGCTTGGTCGGACAGGCCCCAATTACCCCGGACTTTGTCCTGAAACTGGGCTGGGCGGCGGGTCGCGTGTTGTCTAAGCAGGGCACCAAGAAAGTGATCATCGGTAAGGATACCCGTATCTCTGGTTATATGCTGGAGTCGGCACTGGAAGCCGGGTTGGCAGCAGCAGGCCTGCAGGCCGCTTTTACCGGTCCGATGCCTACCCCTGCGGTAGCCTACCTGACACGGACATTTCGCGCCGAGGCCGGTATTGTGATTTCGGCATCGCACAACCCTTATTATGACAACGGGATCAAGTTCTTCTCCTCGGAAGGAACCAAGCTGCCCGACGAGATTGAGCTGGCGATTGAAGAAGAACTGGAAAAGCCGCTGACTTGTGTGGAGTCGGCGATGCTGGGCAAGGCGAAACGAATTGCCGATGCGGCCGGTCGTTATATCGAGTTCTGTAAAGGCACCTTCCCGTCTGAACTGAGCCTGGCCGGTTATAAAATCGTTGTCGACTGTGCCCATGGTGCGACTTACCACATTGCCCCGAATGTGCTTAAAGAGCTGGGTGCCGAGGTGATCACTCTAGGTTGTGAGCCAAATGGTACCAACATCAACGATAAAGTCGGGGCAACGGATGTCGCAGCCCTGCAAGCCAAGGTGCTGGAGGAAAAAGCACACTTTGGTTTTGCCCTTGATGGCGACGGCGACCGGGTTATTATGGTCGACGAGGAAGGCAACAAGGTTGACGGTGACCAGATTGCCTACATTATTGCCCGTGATGCGCTGCGCCGAGGTGAATTGAAAGGCGGGGTTGTCGGTACACTAATGACGAACCTCGGTATGGAAGTGGCGCTGAAAAATCTCGGTATCCCGTTTGTCCGTGCCAAAGTCGGTGACCGTTACGTAATGGAAGAGCTGGTTAAGCAGAACTGGTTGATCGGTGCCGAAAACTCTGGCCATGTGATCATGCTGGATAAAGTGACCACGGGTGACGGCATTGTTGCCGGTCTGCAGGTCATGGCCTCCATTGTCGGTAGCAAGATGTCACTGAAAGAGCTGTGTGACGGAATGACAATGTACCCACAGGTGCTGGAGAATGTCCGTTTCGCCGGTGAGTCCAATCCGCTCGAATCAGATGCGGTATTGTCGGCACAGGCGGCGGTTGAGGCTAAACTGGGTGATAGCGGCCGGGTATTATTGCGCAAGTCGGGCACCGAGCCGTTGATTCGTGTGATGGTTGAAGGCGAAGATGCTGATTTAGTTAAAGAATCTGCATTAGCTATTGCTCAGGCAGTAAAAGATAACTGCTAATTTGATTCACCGGGAACGGTGATTTTATCGTCGGCTTTGCTTAAAACTTGGTCAAGTGATTCACTGATATAGCTTTTTGTTGAAATTTTACTTGTCACAGGTTTAGGCTTTCGCTAGTATGCATTCGCTCCTTGATTGAAGGGGGTGCGCTGGCACTGCTTTAGCAAAGCCGGCACAACAATTTAACCATAGGTGGAACCCATGTACGAAATTCTACTTGTGATTTATCTGTTGGCTGCGCTTGGTGTTATCGGCCTAGTTTTGGTTCAGCAAGGTAAAGGCGCAGATATGGGAGCCTCATTTGGGGCTGGCGCTTCAGGAACATTGTTCGGCGCTAGCGGCTCTGGAAATTTTCTGACCCGAATGACTGCAGTTTGTGCAACTGTTTTCTTTGCAATTAGTCTTGTTCTTGGCAACATGAGTGCTAAGCAAGCGCAGGAAACAAGTGGCTGGGAAGACCTGAGTGCTCCAGCGACTGAGCAAGTTGTAGAAAAAACTGAGAGTGCACCTGTAAACAGTGACATTCCTCAGTAATTAAAGATTTAGCCGAGATGGTGAAATTGGTAGACACGCTAGCATGAGGTGCTAGTGCCGCAAGGTGTAGGGGTTCAAGTCCCCTTCTCGGCACCATTATTCGTTGCTTGAAAGGGCAACATCTGAGCGATATAATCGCCTCAGATTACGGACGCGGGGTGGAGCAGCTTGGTAGCTCGTCGGGCTCATAACCCGAAGGTCGTTGGTTCAAATCCAGCCCCCGCAACCACTTTCCGAAAAAACGACTATCCTATTAAGGAAGTATGTTTTTTCTGTCATAGCCAAGGCTGTGGCAATCAGGGTCCAGTGATAAAAAACCCCGTAATTCGGGGTTTTTTATTATCTGAAAAATGACCATTCAGGTATCTACTGGGCTTTAGTGCCCTTTTTTTGTTTCCAGGGGGTTGTTTTGACAGCTTTAGAGATGCAATTAACCGAACTGCTCGAAGCGCCGGTAACGGCTTTGGGCTATGAACTAGTCGGTTTGGAATTTATCCGTGCAGGCGAGCACTCAACGTTACGTGTTTTCATCGACCATGAAAACGGCATTACGGTTGACGACTGCGCCGAAGTTAGCCGCCAAATCAGCGCGGTAATGGATGTAGAAGATCCTATTACTGTGGCTTACAACCTGGAGGTATCTTCCCCTGGTCTGGAAAGGCCGCTATTCAAAGCTGCACATTACCAGCAATTTATTGGCCACGAGGTCAGCTTGGTATTAAAAATGGCGATGGACAATCGTCGCAAGTGGAAAGGTGACATCATTGCTGTTGAAGGCGAGCTAGTCACTCTGAAAGTTGATGGCAATGAAGAAACATTTGCGCTGAGCAATATTTCCAAAGCCAATCTGGTTCCAAAATTCTAACCGCTAAAATTGGGGCATTAGAAATGAACAAAGAAATCTTGGCTGTCGTTGAAGCGGTATCCAACGAAAAAGCTGTTCCTCGTGAGCGTATCTTCGAAGCGTTAGAGATCGCACTGGCAACAGCGACAAAGAAAAAGCACGAAGCTGAAATCGACGTGCGTGTCGCTATCGATCGTAAAACCGGTGAGTTCGAGACTTTCCGTCGTTGGAAAGCTGTTGAGGAAGTGACTCAGCCGACGCTTGAAATTACCCTAGAAGCGGCTCAGTTCGAAGATGAAAGCATCGAACTTGACGGCTTCGTTGAAGACGAGATCGAGTCTGTTACTTTCGACCGTATCACGACGCAAACCGCGAAGCAGGTTATCGTACAGAAAGTACGTGAAGCAGAGCGAGCGCAAATCGTAGAACAGTTTATCGACAACGAAGGTGAGCTAATCACGGGCGTGGTCAAAAAAGTAAACCGTGATGCTGTTATCATTGACCTGGGTAACAATGCTGAAGCCGTTATCCAGCGTGATGATCAGCTACCGCGCGAAAACTTCCGTCCGGGTGACCGTGTTCGTGGTTTGCTGTATGCTGTTCGCCCTGATGCGCGTGGCTTCCAGCTGTTCATGACCCGTTCTAAGCCTGAGATGCTTTCTGAGCTGTTCCGTATCGAAGTGCCGGAAATCGGTGAAGAGCTTATCGAACTGATGGGTGCAGCTCGCGATCCAGGTTCTCGTGCCAAGATTGCAGTGAAAACCAATGATAAGCGCATCGACCCTGTCGGCGCTTGTGTGGGTATGCGTGGTGCTCGTGTTCAGGCTGTATCTGGTGAACTGGGCGGTGAGCGTATCGACATCGTGCTTTGGGATGAGAACCCGGCACAGTATGTTATCAATGCGATGGCGCCGGCAGAAGTTAGCTCGATCATCGTTGATGAAGACAACCACACTATGGATATTGCTGTCGAGAAGGATAACCTTGCTCAGGCAATCGGCCGTAGTGGCCAGAACGTGCGTCTGGCATCTCAGCTGACCGGCTGGGAACTGAATGTCATGACTGTAGAAGATCTGCAGAAAAAGCATCAGGAAGAAGCACAGGAATCTATCGAGGTGTTTACCAAGCATCTTGATATTGATGAAGACTTCGCGACTGTACTGGTTGAAGAAGGCTTCACTACACTCGAAGAAATCGCTTACGTACCAGTTAACGAGCTGATGGCTGTTGACGGTCTTGATGAAGACATGGTCGACGAACTTCGTAGCCGTGCTAAAGAAGCTCTGACAACGCTTGCTCTTGCTCAAGAAGAGTCTTTTGAAGGTGTTGAACCTGCTGACGACCTGCTTGGTCTTGACGGCCTTGAGCGCGAAATGGCGTTCAAACTGGCTGCGAAAGGTGTAAGCACGCTTGAAGATCTGGCGGATCAGGGTACCGATGACCTGACTGACATCGAAGGTATGGACGAAGCTAAAGCGGGCGAGCTAATCATGGCCGCGCGTAATATTTGCTGGTTCAGCGACGAAGCGTAATTTTAAAAAGCAAGGGAGGAGCAGCATGTCAGAGGTTACAGTTAAAGCATTAGCCGAGGAAATTGGTACTCCGATTGATCGTTTGCTTCAACAGTTTGCCGATGCTGGTATCAGCAAGAAAGCTGAAGAAAGCGTAAGCCAACAAGAAAAGCAGTCGTTGTTGTCTCACCTTAAGAAAGAACATGGTGGCGACAGCACTACTGGCGAGGCTCCTACACGCCTTACTCTGCAGCGCAAGACCCGAAGTACTCTGAGTGTCTCGGGCTCTGGCGGCAAGAATAAAAGTGTTCAGGTAGAGGTGCGCAAAAAGCGCACCTATGTAAAACGTTCTGCCCTTGAAGAAGAGCAGCGCGTAGCTGAAGATGCGAAACGCCAAGCTGAAGAAGCGGCTCAGCGTGAAGCTGAAGAAGCCGCTAAGCGCGCAGCCGAAGAAGCTGCCAAGCGTGAAGCAGAAGAGCAGGCGAAACGTGAAGCTGAAGAAACAGCTAAGCGTGCCGCTGAAGAAAAGCGCTTAGCTGAAGAGAAAGCTAAGCAAAATGCAGGACATAAGGCCAATCGTGACGCTGAGGACAAGCTGGATCGTGACGCTGAGGACAAGCGTTTAGCTGACGAAAAGGCTAAGCGCGCCGCCGCTGACCAACAGGCTAAGAAAGAAGCTGAGGCGCTACAACGTCGCAGGGAAGAGGAAGCCAAGCGTAAAGCCGAAGAAGAGAGTCAGCGCCAGCTAGAAGAGGCACGCAAAATGGCAGAACAGAACGAGAAAAACTGGTCGAAACCTGATCAGGCGACAACGAGCATGGAAAAATCAGATTACCATACAACAACTTCTAGCTACGCTCGCGCAGCTGAAGATGAAGCCGATCGCAAAGAAGAAGGCGGTCGTCGTAAGAAGAAAAAACCTGCTGCGAAAGCTGATGACCGTAACAAAGGTCGTGGCTCTCGTAACCAGCGTGGTCGCGGTGGTAAGAAAAAGTCTCAGGTTAATGCACCTACATCGATGCAGCATGGCTTTGACAAAACAGCAACCGTTGCTAAATCTGACGTAGTGATCGGTGAAACCATTGTTGTTTCTGAACTGGCGAGCAAAATGTCAGTGAAAGCGACAGAAATCATCAAAGTGATGATGAAAATGGGCGCTATGGTTACCATCAACCAGGTAATCGACCAGGAAACAGCACAGCTAGTTGCTGAAGAAATGGGTCACAAAGTTATTCTTCGTAAAGAGAATGAACTTGAAGAAGCGATCATGTCTGATCGTGACGAGAATGCCGCGACTGAATCTCGTGCTCCTGTTGTAACTATCATGGGCCACGTTGACCATGGTAAGACATCAACACTGGATTACATTCGTCAAGCACACGTTGCTTCTGGCGAAGCCGGCGGTATTACCCAGCATATCGGTGCATACCACGTTGAAACTGGCAACGGTATGATTACCTTCCTTGATACTCCTGGACACGCCGCGTTTACCGCTATGCGTGCTCGTGGTGCTCAGGCGACGGATATCGTTGTACTGGTTGTTGCTGCAGATGATGGCGTTATGCCACAAACAATTGAAGCAATCCAGCACGCAAAAGCGGCCGGTGTACCTCTGATTGTTGCTGTAAACAAGATCGATAAAGAAGACGCTAACCCAGACAACGTGAAGAACGAACTGGCACAGTACGATGTTATCCCTGAAGAGTGGGGCGGTGAGAACATGTTTGTTCACATCTCTGCGAAGCAAGGTACTAACATTGACGGTCTGCTAGAAGCTATCCTGCTTCAGTCTGAAATTCTTGAACTGACTGCAGTTAAAGAAGGTATGGCGAGCGGTGTGGTTGTTGAATCTCGCCTTGATAAGGGCCGTGGTCCGGTTGCAACCATTCTGGTTCAGTCAGGTACGCTACGCAAGGGCGATATCGTTCTTTGTGGTCTAGAGCATGGCCGTGTTCGTGCTATGCGTGATGAGCTTGGTCAAGACATCGAGTCTGCTGGCCCGTCTATCCCGGTAGAGATCTTAGGTCTTTCTGGTGTACCTTCTTCTGGTGACGAAGCAACCGTTGTTCGTGACGAGCGTAAAGCACGTGAAGTTGCACTTTACCGTCAGGGTAAATTCCGCGATGTTAAACTGGCTCGCCAGCAGAAAGCGAAACTTGAAAACATGTTCTCTAACATGACTGCAGGTGACGTTGCTGAGTTGAACGTTGTACTAAAAGCTGATGTACAGGGTTCTATCGAAGCGATTGCTGATTCACTGGTTAAACTGTCTACCGATGAAGTTAAAGTGAATATCGTCGGTTCTGGTGTTGGTGGTATTACCGAGACTGATGCAGTACTTGCTGCAGCATCTAACGCTATCGTACTTGGTTTCAACGTTCGTGCTGATGTTCCGGCTCGTCGTATTGTTGAGAACGAGAACCTGGATCTGCGTTACTACTCAATCATCTACCAGCTGATTGACGAAGTGAAAGCGGCAATGGGCGGTATGCTATCTCCTGAGTTCAAGCAGGAAATCATCGGTCTTGCAGAAGTTCGCGATGTGTTCAAGTCACCTAAGATCGGCGCAATTGCTGGTTGTATGGTTACTGAAGGTATCATCAAGCGTAACAACCCTATCCGTGTTCTACGTGATAATGTTGTAATCTACGAAGGTGAGCTAGAATCGCTACGTCGCTTCAAAGACGACGTGAACGAAGTTAAGAACGGCTACGAGTGTGGTATCGGCGTTAAGAACTACAATGATGTTCGCGTTGGTGACCAGATCGAAGTTTACGAAATTGTTGAAATCCAGCGTACTCTTGATTAATTACTCAAGACAACAAGCTGTTTTATAACAACTAATCTTATGGGGAGCTTCGGCTCCCCATTCTTTCAAGAGCTAAATTCTTAGAGAGAGAAAACGAATATGGCAAAAGAATTCAGCCGTACCCAGCGAGTTGCACAGCAGCTGCAAAAAGAGCTGGCGGTGATCCTGCAGCGCGAAATCAAAGATCCGCGCATCGCAATGGCAACCATCTCGAGTGTCGATGTATCACGCGATATGGGCTACGCAAAAGTGTACGTGACATTTTTGACCGTGGGTGAGCAAACTCCTGAGGACAGCCTGGAAGCACTGCGCGAACTGGCTCCTTATATCCGCTCGCTACTGGGCAAGCAGATCCGTCTGCGCGTTACCCCTGAGCTTAACTTCATCTTCGACAAGTCACTGACCGAAGGTATGCGTATTTCTAACCTGGTCAGCAAGGCTGTCCGTGATGATGAAGATCGTCGCGGTGATGACGCTGAAGAAGGCGAGGAGTAATCCATGGCACGTCGTCGTAAGGGGCGTCCGGTCGACGGGGTTATCCTCCTCGACAAACCAACCGGACTTAGCTCGAACGATACGCTGCAGAAAGTAAAGCGTATCTTCTTCGCGCAGAAAGCGGGGCATACCGGGGCACTTGATCCATTGGCAACCGGTATGCTGCCAATCTGCTTTGGTGAAGCGACGAAGTTTTCCCAGTTCCTGCTCGACTCGGACAAGCGCTATCGCGTTGTGGCCAAGTTAGGTGAACGTACTGATACCTCGGATTCTGACGGTGAAGTCGTTCAGACTCGCGAGGTGAAAGTGGACCGTGGTCAGCTAGAGCGTTGCATTGCCAAGTTCCGCGGCACAACCGATCAAATTCCATCGATGTACTCGGCCCTGAAATACCAGGGGCGTAAGCTGTATGAATACGCCCGCGAAGGGATCGAGGTGCCTCGTGAGTCTCGCAAGATCACCGTGTATTCTGTCGAGCTTCTCCGCTTTGACAACAACGAAGTCGAAATGGAGCTGCATGTATCAAAAGGGACCTACATCCGCACGATTGTTGATGATCTGGGCGAGATGCTAGGTTGCGGTGCCCATGTGACCTATCTGCGTCGTACTGGGGTGTCCAACTATCCGATGGATCGCATTGTGACGTTGGAGCAGCTACAGGCATTGCTGGATCAGGCCAAGGAGCAGGACATTGCGCCAAGCGAGCTGCTTGACCCGTTGCTGCTGCCGACTGACAGTGCGGTACAGGACTTGCCGGAAGTCAATATATTGCCAGCACTGGCGGTGTATATCCTGAACGGTAATCCGGTGCAGGCTGGCCGTGTTCCCGAGACGGGGACCTTGGCTCGCATTACGGTTGGCGAACAGCGTGAGTTTATCGGTGTCGGTGTTATCGACGAAGATGGCATGCTGGCGCCGAAGCGTGTGATGGCGAACAAGCAAGACTAAGGGACGAGAACCTAGAAGCTAGTTCCTAGAAAAAGCGGAAAGCGCGGGTTCTAGGTAGCTAGGTCCTAGGAAAAAGCTTCCCTGAGGTTTGGTATTTAAGAGCAGAATATTTGATAAGAATATTCTGCTCTTTCATATCTATCAGCAGGACCCGACTCTCCTCGCATCTCGCCACTATAAACCCGAAACTCGCCACTTACGCGACTTATTTGAATCTTTCCTTGTAGTCATGCAGGGCTACACGTATAATTCGCGGCTCGGGTGTCGGCTGAATCAGAGATTGGCTGGCACAAATTTAGAAACACTTTGTATTAGGAATGAGTTATGTCTCTGAATGCAGAAACTAAAGCAGCAATCGTTGCTGAATACGCGCAAGGCGCAAACGACACTGGTTCTCCTGAAGTTCAGGTTGCACTGCTAACAGCACAAATCAACCACCTTCAAGGTCACTTTGCTAACCACAAACACGACCACCACAGCCGTCGCGGTCTGCTACGTATGGTTTCTCGTCGTCGTAAGCTTCTAGACTACCTTAAAGGTAAGAACCTAGATCGCTACCAAGACCTAATCAAGCGTCTAGGCCTACGTCGCTAAGATTGCTTTGAGAAAGGAGCCTGATGGCTCCTTTCTTTTTTATTGTTCGTTAATACTCCTCTCTACCGTCTCATCCGATACCTGCATCGTCACTGCTGATTGAATGATCCTGTAGCGAGTTGATTGATGAACCATCACTGATATTTTACACCGTGAGTTCGCGAGTCGTTTTCGTCGACCTTCAGGTCGCGGCTAATGACAGTTCTTCTAGTCATAGAGAATTTTCATTAGTCGCGATACGTGAAATCACCGTAAAGTGTCTTTCATCACATGACGCTTTTCCTTGTGTCAGATATACTTAACGACGCAAATAGAAAGCGGAATATAATTAAGGAAATTCACGTGAATCCTATCGTAAAGACTTTCCAGTACGGTAACCACACGGTTACTATCGAAACTGGTGTTATGGCACGTCAAGCAACTGCTGCTGTAATGGTAAGCATGGATGACACATCTGTGTTTGTATCTGTAGTTGGTAAAAAAACAGCAGTAGAAGGCCAAGACTTCTTCCCACTGACTGTTAACTACCAAGAACGTACTTACGCGGCTGGTAAAATCCCAGGTGGCTTCTTCAAGCGCGAAGGCCGTCCATCTGAAGGCGAAACGCTGACTGCACGTCTGATTGACCGTCCAATCCGTCCGCTATTCCCAGATGATTTCAAAAACGAAGTGCAGGTTATTGCGACTGTTGTTTCTGTAAACCCAGATGTAAGCCCAGATATCGTTACTATGATTGGTACGTCTGCGGCACTGGCTATTTCTGGTATTCCATTCAATGGTCCTATCGGTGCTGCACGTGTTGGTTACGTTAACGATCAGTTCGTTCTTAACCCAAGCAATACTGAACTAGAAGAAAGCCGTCTAGATCTTGTTGTTGCCGGTACGGAAGGTGCGGTTCTGATGGTTGAATCAGAAGCTGACCGTCTGTCTGAAGAGCAGATGCTACAAGCTGTAGTATTTGGTCACGACCAGCAGCAAACAGTAATCAATGCCATCAACGAGTTCGCAGCAGAAGTTGCTACGCCTGCATGGGATTGGACTGCACCTGAAGTCAACACTGAGCTAAAAGCACGTGTTGCCGAGAAAGCAGAAGCACGTCTGTCTGAGGCGTACCAAATTACTGAAAAAATGTCTCGCTACGAGCAAGTTGGCGCGATCAAGAATGACGTTGTTGAAGCTCTGCTTGCAGAAGACGAGACACTGGAAGAGCGCGAAATTCGCGACATGCTGAGCTCTCTTGAGAAGAACGTTGTGCGTAGCCGCATTATCGCCGGCAACCCGCGTATTGACGGCCGTGAAAAAGACATGGTTCGTGCACTAGATGTACGTACTGGTGTACTTCCTCGTACTCACGGTTCATCTCTGTTCACTCGTGGTGAAACTCAGGCACTGGTTACCGCGACACTGGGTACCCAGCGTGATGCGCAAATCATCGATGGCCTAACTGGCGAGAAGAAAGATCACTTCCTTCTACACTACAACTTCCCTCCATACTGTGTTGGTGAAACGGGTTTTGTAGGTTCGCCTAAGCGTCGTGAAATTGGTCACGGTAAGCTGGCTAAGCGTGGTATTGCAGCGGTAATGCCATCTGTTGACGAATTCCCGTACACAGTACGTGTGGTTTCTGAAATCACTGAATCAAACGGTTCATCTTCAATGGCGTCTGTTTGTGGTACTTCTCTGGCTCTTATGGATGCTGGTGTGCCAATCAAAGCGTCTGTTGCTGGTATCGCAATGGGTCTTGTGAAAGAAGGCGATGATTTCGTAGTTCTTTCTGACATCCTGGGTGATGAAGACCACCTTGGTGACATGGACTTTAAAGTAGCAGGTACTGACGATGGTATCACTGCGCTGCAGATGGATATCAAGATTGAAGGTATCACTAAAGAAATCATGCAGATCGCTCTAAACCAGGCGAAAGGTGCGCGTAAGCACATCCTGAGCGTGATGGACGATGCAATCGGCACGCACCGTGAAGATATCTCTGAGTTTGCTCCTCGCATCCACACGTTGAAGATCAATCCAGAGAAGATCAAAGACGTTATCGGTAAAGGTGGTGCGGTTATCCGTGCACTAACTGAAGAGACTGGCACTACGATTGAAATCGAAGATGACGGTACAGTGAAGATTGCTGCGACTGAAGGGACTGCTGCGAAAGAAGCAATCCGTCGCATCGAAGAAATCACTGCCGACGTTGAAGTTGGTCGTATCTATACCGGTAAGGTTATGCGTATCGTTGACTTCGGTGCGTTTGTATCTGTTATCGGTACGAAGGAAGGTCTGGTACACATTTCTCAAATCGCTCAGGAGCGTATCGAGAAGGTTGCCGATCACCTACAGATGGGCCAGGAAGTGAAGGTTAAAGTACTTGAAATTGACCGTCAGGGCCGTATCCGTCTAAGCATGAAAGAAGCAGCCGCCGAGCAAGCGCCGGCAGCCGCTCAAGACGAAAAGCCAGAAGCTTAAGTCTTTCTTCTAAAAGCATGTTATAAAGGGGGCTCTTCAGCCCCTTTTTTATACTCATGAGTTACTTAGGCGGGTATTCGGCATCGATCGATAGCCGCCTTATTTGTACTGATGGTATAAGCTAGTAAGAAGACTCGTCAGTTTCACCTCAGGGAGAATTGCATTGATTGCAAACAGGTTAACAATCGCATGCGTTGCGATGATTATGGTGTTGGCTGGCTGTACGGCAGCCCCTCAGTCAAACTGGACCAATCCGCCGCTGGCGGTACCGTTCCAGCCAACGATTCAACAGCAGATCCAGCTGGCTCGTATTGATCAGTTACTAAAACGCAATGATCTTAATGACGACACCCTGGCACAGGTCTACTACGAGCGCGGTTTGTTGCACGACAGCATTGGTTTGCGTGATCTTGCCCGCCTTGACTTTAACCAGTCGCTGTCGCTTAAGCCTGATCAACCTGATGTTTTTAATATTCTGGGTGTGTATTTCACTCAAAGTGCGCACTTTGATGCGGCCTATGAGGCGTTTGATTCTACGCTCGAGCTGAACATCAGCCACCCGTTTGCTCAGCGCAACCGGGGCATTGCCCTATATTACGGCGGGCGCTACGAGCTGGCCCATGAAGATCTCATTGCCCACTACCAGCAGAATGTGAACGACCCCTACCGGGTGATTTGGCTGTACCTCGTTGACCTGGAACGAGAGCCTGAGACGGCCAAAGATAAGCTGAAACGCCGCTATGACGTTAGCGACAAGCAGGACTGGGGATGGCAAATTGTCAGGATGTATGTCGGCGAGCTGACCGAGAGCGAGCTGCTTGCACAGATCACCGCCGAAAGTGAAGACAACGACATGCTGGCCCAGCGCTTGACCGAAGCGTATTTCTACATGGCCAAGCTGTATCATTATAACAAAGATTTCCAGGCTGCGTTGATGCTGTATAAACTGGCGCTTGCCGGCAATGTCTACGAGTTTGTCGAGCACCGGTTCTCGCTGCTGGAGCTAAGCCGCCTGATGGCAGAAGCAAGTGTCGAGCAGCCAGTTGCCGCTGGTGATAGCTAAGGCGAAGCCTAGGTGAAAAAGACAAAGAAAAGCCGCGTCATCAGACGCGGCTTTTTTGTTTGGGTCATAACGGCATGGACATTATGCGATATCGAGTCCGGCCAGGTTATGCCAGTAACCGTTGCACTGGTGGCCGCCTGCCAGTTTGTGCTGCGTGGCGCCTTGTTCGTTGCTGCGGAAGGTGTCAATAAGCGGCAGGGTCTCGTTGCCTAGCGGGCTGAGACGTACCACATCGACCAGGTTATCCATGCTCTTGAGATCGTTGATCAGGTTATAGCAGTAGCCTGACTGGGTCTGGATACCGTTAAGGGTAAAGACCTTCTGCGACTCCTGGCTGTTGACGGTGATCCCGGTTGGATACTTGATGCAGCAGGTTTCGCAATCGTCCTTGGCACGGTCCTCGGCACGGGCGGTAAAGCAACGGGCCGAGTAGGCCAGCGGCAGGTAGCCGTAGCTGAAAACCTCGGTCTCGAACTGATCACGAATGCCCATTTTCTCGCACTCGTTAACTACATTCTGGAGCCAGTCACGGGACAGCTCGACAGGCATACACCAGCGAACCATGCCTTTTTTCAGGAACAGGTTCAGGGTCTGGGCATTGTAGCAGTTGACTGCCGGCCCAACGACAAACGGTATGCCTTTCTCGTGCGCCATCTGAATGGCGGAGACATCGTTGGCCTCGATGATGAAGTCGCCGTTATCAATGTACTTTTTCATTACATTGACTTCGCTTGGCGCCTCCAGCAGTGCCATGGTCGACAGCACGACCTGCTTGCCCGTAGCCGAGATATCTCTGGCGATATCAAGCCAATGGGCCGGGCGCATTTCACGACGCTTGGAGCAGACTGTCTCACCCAGGTAGACAATATCGGTATTGGTTTCTTTGACCTGCTGGTAGAAGCTCTCGACATCCGGCTTGGACCAGAAGTAAAGGAGCGGGCCTAGAGAATATTTCATCATGTTTTCCTTTATTGCCACTTGCGGTGATACGCGCCGAGGGTCGTCTGTTTGCCTTCGGACACGTTGCCCAGGCAGGCGTTCCACGCCGGATCGACGCTGTAGCCTTCCGGATCAGCCAGATAGCGATCGATAGCCGCGCGCCAGGTACGGGTTACCTGCTCGACATAGGCAGGGCTGCGCTGGCGGCCTTCAATTTTCACCGAGGCAATATTGGCTTTGAACAGTTCTGGCAGGATCTCCAGGGTATTGAGGCTGGTTGGCTCTTCCAGCGCGTGATAGCGTCTGCTCTCGCCCTCGAAGTCCACTTCGAAGCGTCCCTTGCACAAGGTAGGGTAGCCGGCGTTCTCACCTGCTTCGTAACGGTCGATCAACACGTCGTTGAGGCGAGATTCCAGCCCTTGTGGGGTTTCCTGCCAGCGGACAAATTTCGCCGGTGAGCAGGCGCCGACGGTATTCGGCGACTCGCCGGTCATGTAGGAGGACAGGTAGCAGCGTCCCTCAGACATGATGCAGAGGCTCCCGAAGGCAAACACTTCAAGCTGCATATCGGTGTTGCGGGCCAGCTGTTTTACCTGGTGGATAGACAGCACGCGGGGCAGCACGACACGCTTGACGTTGAAGTTCTGCTGGTAGAAATCGATCGCGGCGGTATTGGTTGCCGATGCTTGTACTGAGAGGTGCAGCTCAAGGTCCGGGTAGGTGGTTGCCGCGTAGTCCAGTACCGCTATATCAGCCACAATCAGGGCATCTACCCCCATCGCAGCAGCATTGTCGACGGCACGTTTCCAGCGCTCGAAGCCGTCCGGGTGAGCGAAGGTGTTGAGCGCAACATGCAGTTTGCGGTTGTGATCTTTCACATACTGCACGGCTTTTTCGAGTTTTCTGCCTGTAAAATTTAGACCTGCAAAGTGGCGGGCATTGGTGTCATCCTTAAAGCCGATATACACGGCATCCGCACCGTTATCAATGGCAGTTTTCAGCGCCGGAAGGTTACCGGCGGGGCAAAGTAGCTCCATATTATTATTTCTACCAGTGTGGGAATAAAAGTGATGGAGCAAATAGTAGGGGGCTTAGTGCCCCCTTGTTTTGATGTCAGGCAGGTTTTGTTGATTTAGGACAACTTTTTTCTCTAGCTTTTATAACTAGAAAGTGGTAGCGCTTAGTCCTTGTGGCGGCTGTGCTTGAGCAAAATGGCATCCAGCTCATTTTTGGGTAGCGGCTTGTAGAAATGGAACCCCTGGATATAGTCGCAATTGAGGTTCGACAGCAAGGTCGCCTGCTGACGGGTCTCGACCCCTTCTGCGACAATACTCATGCTTAGCGCCTTTCCGAGGTTGATAATGTTCTCGATGAGCGTGACCTGCTTGGGGATGGTTTCGATATCTTTGATAAATGCCCGGTCGATCTTCAGCTCGTCGAGCGGGAAGCGCGCCAGATAGGACAGGGAAGAGTAGCCGGTACCGAAGTCATCTATCGAGAGGGCAAAGCCCTGCTTCTTGATGGCATTGAGCATCTGGATAGTATGCTCGCCGTCGCTCATGACGGCACTTTCGGTAAGCTCGAATGTGATGTCGTTGGGGTTGACCCCGGTTGCCTTCTTTAGCTTCTCAACAAAGCTGATCAGGTTCGGGTTACCAAACTGCTGCGGTGACAGGTTGATGGCCACCCGTCCGGATAGCAGACCCTGCTGCTTCCATTTTCGTACCGTGGTGAAAACTTCCCTTATCACGACCTGGCCGAGCTGCTCAATCATGCCGGAGCGCTCCGCGACCGGGATAAACTGTGCCGGGCTGATATAGCCTTCTACCGGATGTTTCCAGCGCACCAGGGCTTCGGCACCGTCGATGGCATAGTCTTTGGCATTGACCTTTGGCTGGTACCAGACCTCCAGGCCATTTTGCTGCAGCGCTTTTTGCAACTCGATTTCCAGCCATAGTTGCATCCGGGCTTCTTTGTTCATTTCCTCGCTGAACTTGACCAGACGGTTGCGACCACGGTTCTTGGCCTCGTACATTGCGGTATCGGCATTTTGCAACAGAATACGGGCATCGTTACCGTCGCCCGGGTAGGTCACCATGCCTATCGAGCAGGCCAGATGCTTGCTGAAGTGGTGCAGGTCAAAGGGCTGGTTGATCAGGGCGATGATCTGCTGCGAAATCAACTCGCCGCTGCGGTCATGTTCGGGTTCCTGCAGGATGATGGCAAACTCGTCGCCGCTCAGGTGGCCGATAATGGCGGTATCCGGCAGCAGGCGGCGCAGGCGCTGGGAGATTTCCTGCAGTACTCGGTCTCCGATGTGGTGGCCAAGTGAATCATTGATATTTTTGAAGTTATCAAGATCAAGGTACAGCATCACCAGCGGGGATTCGTTGTTGATCAACTGCTCCAGCCGGCGGCTGAAGCCGTGGCGGTTATAAAGCCCGGTGAGCGGGTCGGTTTGGACAAGCAGTTCAACCTGGCCCTGTTGGACTGCTCGCTCGGAGGTGTCCTGCAGCAGAATGAGTTTTGCCGGGGCACCCAGCAGGGTGATGTCCGACGATGATACCTGCAGGGCCTTGTCGGTGCTGCAGCGAGGGCTGGTCTGGCACTTTCGCTGCTCGTTCTTGCCCAGCTGGTTGATCTGCTCGCCCAGAATGCGCTGGCTGCTACTATCTATCAGTAGCCGTCCCAGCTCTTCGCCGATGAGATCTCGCGGGGATTCAAAACCCAGCATATCGGCGGCGGTCTGGTTGGCCGAGATGATGATCTCTCCCTCGATCAGGCAACTGCCGTCGGTGATTAATTCATTGAGCTGGTTGAGCTGGTGCTCCAGTTCGGCCAGTGAATTGACCAGGACCTGGCGCTCCGAGGTATCGGCAGAGTGCAGCACGATATAGGGAATATCGCCAACCTGATCTTTGAGCGGAGCCAGGCTGAAATGCATGCTGGTATCATGACGGTTGTCATTCAGTACCACCTCGCCTTCGACGGATTCGCCATTGAATGCGCGCTCGTAATAGGGACGAAGGGAGTCATAGAATGCCTGACCCAGAATGTCTTTGTCGTTCTGGCCTACTAATTCTTCGCGCTCCAGCCCGCTAATCTCGCAATAGCGATTGTTGACGACCAGGTAGTTATGATCCGGATCTAGCACTGCAAACAGAAAAGGGCTGTTATCGGTCAGCAGCGGAAACCAGTAGTTGAGTTGCTCAGTCGGCATTGAAGGTGCGTATATCCGTATCCGTTGCCCTCCGGCAGGGAGGAGCCGTAAATTAAGTGCTATGTACTATAACCTGTGATAATGCCGTAATTCCAAACTTTGCGTTCAGAGAAGCGTTTTTTTTGACTCAAGGCATGAAAAGCTCCCCCATAATTGCCATACAATCAGTCAATAATTGCGACAGAGACAGGAATAATAAGACAGTGATTGCTCAACTACGAAAGCACATGGTGCAATACGGCCCGGCTCTGATCCGCGTGCCAGCCCAAATGACCCCGTTTGCCATTCAGAAAAAAGTGATGCTTGATGGTCTGGCGATGGTGTTTAAAGAAGCGCTGGAAGATGGTGATTTTGAGTTCCTGGAAGATCGCTGGCTAAAGGTTGAGGTCAGAGATCTTGGTCTGCGCTGGTATATCAGCTACCAGGATGAGCAGTTGGTCGTCTCGGAGCATGCTGAACAGGAAGATGTCAGTTTCAGCGGCGAATGTAATGACTTGGTATTAATTGCCGCGCGCAAGGAAGATCCTGATACACTCTTCTTCCAGCGTCGTCTTCGCATCGAAGGGGATACCGAGTTGGGACTGGAAGTGAAGAACTTGATGGACAGTATTGATCTTGAGCTGCTTCCGGCCCCGGTTAAATTTGTTTTGCAGCAGTCAGCAGACTTCATCCAGAAAGGGATGCAGGACATGGCGGCTGATAAAGAGGTCATTAATGCTCATTAGAACAGAAGCGCCGGCAGATATTCTTCCTATCGACAGTTTGCTGAAAGCCGTATTTGACACCGAGGCGGAAGCAAACCTGGTGATGAAGCTGCGTGAAAATGGTCACCGGACTCTGTCCTTGGTGGCATGCAGTGATGACGGCGAGTTGATTGGCCACCTGTTTTTCAGCCCGGTCACGGTTGATGGACAGGAAGGTAACTGGCAGGGGCTGGCACCGCTGGCCGTGAAGCCGGAACACCAGCGACAAGGTATTGGCCAGGCGCTGATGGAAGAGGCTAAGAGCATATTGGCTGAGCTGGGATACCCGGTGACTGTCGTGCTGGGCCACAGCGACTATTATCCGAAGGCTGGCTTTGTCAAAGCTTCTGAGCACGGGCTGCGCTGTAGCTGGTCGGTGCCGGATGAGGCGTTCATGGTGCTGGAGCTGGTTCCGGATTCTCTGGCCGGTATTACCGGGCTGGTGGAATACTGTGCGGAATTTTCCGAGCTCTGATCCCGACAGGTTCTGAGCCCGTCAAATACCACCTGCGGGTGGTATTTTTATTGGTCCTGAAAATATTCGGATACCGATGGCTCTATTTCGTCACATGATCTGGTAGGATCGCCTGCCGAAGTGATGCCACCAGACAGAAAATGGTAATACGATGAATCAGAGAGATATACAGGTATTGCAGGAGATGGGCCTGACTTACTGGCAGGTAAGGAAGCCGTCCTTTTTTCCTGATATGCAAGTACCTGTGATTGACCTTCCGGAGACTTGTAAGCTGCTGTTTGTCTGTTCCGAGGTGCTGGATGAGCATGACCGCTGGCTCTTTGGCCGGATCCTGAAGAGTATGAAGCTGGCTCCCGAGCAGGCGCTGTTACTTCCTCCTCAGGCGCTGGACCAGGTCCGTGAACATCATTTAACGTGGTGCTGGCTGGCCGGATGCCAGGCGGCGCACCCGGCAGGGTGTCAGTTGCTGACATCAGTATCACTGAAACAAATGCATACCAACCCAGCAAGCAAGAAAGCCTTATGGCAGCAGATTTGTTCTTATGACTCATAAAATTGTTCCCTTAGTCGCACACCATCTCGATGACGTCTGGCGTATCGAGCAGGCTGCTCATGCGTTTCCCTGGGCAGAATCGATGATCCGCAAAGCACCGGGCAAGATTGCCGCCAATTTTGTCCTTGAGATCGACGGGCAGACGGTTGGCTACTGTTTTGGCCAGAATGTGGCGGGCGAGGCGACGTTGCTCAACATTGCCGTTGATCCCGCCTGTCAGGGCAAGGGGTACGGCAAGATATTGCTGGAAGGCTTTATCGATCAGCTCTCGGCCATGAATGCCGAGGAAATCTGGCTTGAAGTCAGGGCCAGCAATGCCCGTGCCTACCAGTTATACGAGGCGGTCGGCTTCAATGAGATCAACCGCCGGATCGGCTACTACCCGGCTGAAACCGGACGCGAAGACGCCCTGATCATGACCTATCTGATCATGTAGCCGCTCTCGACGGGCCAGGTACTTGAATCAGCACCGTGTTACTGCTGTTTCTTTCTGCGGAGTTTGCGTATAATTCCGCCATCTTTCAGGCTCCACTAGTCAACGATCATGCTGCGTAGGATAGAGGCAAACATGTAATTCACTGTAATTAAATCACCCTTTGTTTCTGCCTTGCAGATGATGGAACCCGGCTGGGTCTCGCAGCGAGACTTGGTTCCGGTCTACTTATTTGGAGCCGGGTAGCTCACGCTTGATGGGCTACTGCTCGATTATTGAAATCTCTCACAGGATTATCAACGCTTATGTCTTTTTTAGCTGAAGTGAACAAACGTCGTACGTTTGCGATCATTTCTCACCCGGATGCGGGTAAAACCACGATTACCGAAAAAGTATTGTTATTCGGAAACGCGATCCAGAAAGCCGGTACGGTCAAGGGCCGTGGCTCTAACCAGCACGCCAAGTCAGACTGGATGGAAATGGAAAAAGAGCGTGGGATCTCGGTAACTACCTCGGTTATGCAGTTCCCGTACAACGATTGTCTGGTCAACCTGCTAGATACCCCGGGACACGAAGATTTCTCGGAAGATACCTACCGTACTCTAACCGCGGTCGACTCCTGCCTGATGGTGATCGATGCGGCCAAGGGTGTCGAGGATCGTACCCGCAAGCTGATGGAAGTTACCCGTCTGCGTGATACGCCGATCGTCACCTTCATGAACAAACTTGACCGTGATATCCGTGATCCGATGGAACTGCTGGATGAAGTGGAAACCGAGCTGAACATGGCCTGCGCGCCGGTATCATGGCCAATTGGCTGTGGTAAGGAGTTCAAGGGTGTTTACCATATTCACCGTGACGAGACGATTTTGTACTCGACGGGCCAGGGCCACACGATTCAGGATGCTCGCATCATCAAAGGCCTGGATAACCCTGAGCTGGACGTGGCGGTTGGTGACTCTCTGGCTGAGCAGTTGCGTGAAGAGCTGGAGCTGGTGATCGGTGCCTCGCACGAGTTCGACCGTGAGCTGTTCCTGAGCGGCGAGCTGACACCAGTCTTCTTCGGTACGGCACTGGGTAACTTTGGTGTTGACCATATGCTGGACGGCCTGACTGAATGGGCGCCGACGCCAATGCCACGTAAGGCCAACGAGCGTGACGTTGAAGCCAGCGAAGAGAAGTTCTCGGGCTTTGTCTTCAAAATTCAGGCGAACATGGATCCGAAACACCGTGACCGTATTGCCTTCATGCGTATCGTATCGGGTACCTACAGCCAGGGCATGAAGATGAACCATGTCCGTACCGGCAAGAACGTCAGCATCTCTGATGCGGTAACCTTCATGGCCGGTGACCGTTCACGTGCGGAAAAGGCCTATGCTGGTGACATTATCGGTTTGCATAACCATGGCACCATCCAGATCGGTGATACCTTTACCCAGGGTGAAAGCCTCAAGTTTGCCGGTATCCCGAACTTTGCTCCGGAACTGTTCCGTCGTATCCGCCTGAAAGATCCACTGAAGCAGAAGCAGCTGCTAAAAGGCCTGGTTCAGCTATCTGAAGAAGGTGCGGTGCAGGTGTTCCGTCCGCTGCAGAACAACGATCTGATCGTCGGTGCGGTTGGTGTGCTTCAGTTCGATGTGGTTGTTGCCCGCCTGAAGGCCGAATACAACGTTGAAGCTATCTATGAAAGCGTCAATGTTGCCACGGCACGCTGGGTAGAGTGCAACGATACCAAGACGCTGGAAGAGTTCAAGCGCAAGAACCAGACAAACCTGGCACTAGATGGTGGTGATAACCTAAGTTACATCGCGCCAACCATGGTGAACCTGAACTTGGCGAAAGAGCGCTTCCCTGACGTCGACTTCCGGGCGACTCGCGAGCACTAATCGCGCTTTCCGGGCGAGAGCCTGCCTACAATAGTCTAAGGCCGTCACAGTTGTGGCGGCTTTTTTTATCCTTTTCTGGCGAATCCGCCTCCCCTCTCTTTTATTCCCTTATTCTCGGTCTAGTATTCTTCCTGTTGCGTATTGAAAGAACAATGGAAGGAATGGGGACTATGGAATTTTCGACCGGCAGGGATATTTACTCATGGCCAGGGGAACCCTACCCGCTAGGTGCCACCATTAAAGAGCAGGGCGTGAACTTCAGCCTGTATTCCAAAGACGCAACCCAAGTGATATTGCACTTGTTCGACAGTCAGGATGCTACCGCGCCGTTTCTTTCATTTGAGCTTGATCCTGTTATGCACAAGCGGGGGCATTACTGGTTTTTGTTTGTTGCCAATATCGGTCACGGTCAGGTGTATGCCTTTCAGGTGGATGGTCCCTGGAAGCCTGAAGCAGGGCTTCGCTTCAACAAGGAAAAAATACTGATTGACCCCTACAGCCAGGCGATTAGCTTCGGGCGTCACTATTGTCGTGACAACGCCATTGGTCCCGGGCCGAATATGGCGAGCGGGATGAAAAGTGTTGTTGTTGATCAGCGGGCCTTTGACTGGCAAGGCACTCAGGCACCGCGCCATTCAATGACAGATACCGTGATCTACGAAATGCATGTCGGCGGATTTACCAAGCACCCGTCGTCGGGCGTCGACGAAGCCAGGCGGGGAACATTTGCCGGTGTTATCGATAAGATCCCCTACCTTAAGTCGCTCGGGGTGACGGCCGTTGAGCTGATGCCTATCCAGCAGTTTGATGTCGATGATGCGCCGCAGGGACGGCAAAATTACTGGGGCTATAGTCCGGTTAATTTCTTTGCCGTTCATGCCGGCTATAGCGTCGAGAAAGATCCGCTTGCCGCGATCACTGAATTTAAAACCCTGGTCAGGGAACTACACCGGGCCGATATTGAAGTGATCCTGGATGTCGTGTTCAACCATACGGCAGAAGGTGACGAGAGCGGCCCGACGTTTTGCTTCAAGGGGCTGCAGAACGGGGCGTATTATATTGTCGATAAGAAAAATGGCCAGTATGCCAATTACAGCGGCTGCGGCAATACCTGCAATGCCAACCACAGCGTTCTGCGGCGGATGATCATTGATGCCCTCCATTTCTGGGTAACCGAGATGCGGGTAGACGGTTTTCGCTTTGATCTGGCATCGGTACTGGCGCGAGATAGCCAGGGCCATCCGATGAGGGAGCCGCCCCTGTTATGGTCAATCGATTCGGATCCTATCCTGAGCAGTACCAAGATCTTTGCCGAAGCTTGGGATGCCGCCGGCCTGTATCAGGTCGGCTCATTCATTGGCGATCGCTGGAACGAGTGGAACGGTAAGTACCGTGATGATGTGCGGGCCTTCTGGCGCGGGGACAGTGGGAGTATCAGCCCGTTTGCCTCACGGATTCTGGGATCGCCCGATATCTACTGCAGTAACCGCCATTCGCCGCATCGCTCGGTCAATTTCATCTGTGCTCATGATGGTTTTACCCTCAATGACCTGGTCAGCTACAGCGAAAAGCATAACTGGGATAATGGCGAGGCCAACCGGGACGGTGACAACCATAACCTGTCGAACAACTATGGTGTGGAAGGGCCGACGGATATAGCCGAGGTCGAGGCACTGCGAAACCGCCAGTGTAAAAATATGCTGGCGACACTGCTGCTCTCACTGGGAACACCGATGATTTCGATGGGAGATGAAGTCCGGCGCACCCAGCAGGGTAATAACAACGCCTATTGCCAGGATAATGAAATCAGCTGGTTTGACTGGCGCCTGGTCGACACGCACGCCGATATGCTGCGGTTCGTGATGTTAATGAACCAGATCCGGCGCACCGAGCCGACCATTGAATGGAACATGCATATGTCGCTGAGCTCGGTGCTCGAGAATGTCGGGATCAACTGGCATGGACTTCAGCCGCACCAGCCTGACTGGTCTGAACATTCTCATTCGCTGGCAACAACCGTGATTCACCCTATCAGCGAGGATGAGCTATATGTCATCTGCAATGCCTACTGGGACCCGCTGGTGTTCACCTTGCCGGATGGTGGTGACAGGGACTGGCACCTGCTGGTCAACACCGCCGAGCCAAGCCCCCGTGATATTTATACTATCGAGCAGGCGCCGAGATATCGTGGCGATACTATTTTGGTCTCCGGGCGTAGTATGATAATCATGATTGCCAAATCAACCAGCCGGTAGGAGAGATTGATGCTGAAGTGGCTAAAACGAGGGATCGCCAAATATGACAGGTGGTGTGAGCGGTTGGGGTTGGTCCCGGAGAACCGCCGCAGCTGCGCACCTGTGCGTTATGATGATGACGATCCGAGAAACCCGTCTATGCGGAGACACTCTCGTCAAAGGCCGGACGACAAGCCGCCGCAGAGCACTGCATGCAGCTTGCAGAACGAGAAGACATAATGAGGGGCTTTTCCAATGCTCATTGACAGCCATTGTCATTTTGACTTTGAGCCTTTTGCCTCCGATCCTGCCTATTACCTAACGCTGGCGCGTCGTGCCGGGGTGGGGACCATCGTGATCCCCTCCGTCGGTGAGCGGAACTGGCAGGCGGTGAAATCTCTCAGTCAGCAGTTTGACGGTTTGTATTATGCACTGGGGCTACACCCGTTTTTTTCTCAGGAGCACAGCCAGCATGCAATGTCCTTGTTATCCAAACAACTGGCAGAAGTGGCCGGAACAGAGGAGAAGAAGGATCGCAAATGTGTCGCCGTGGGTGAGTGTGGGCTCGACTTTGCTATTGCGGGTGCCAATCGGGAGCGGCAGATAGAACTGCTGTCGGCACAACTGTTGCTGGCAAACCAATACCGCCTGCCTGTCATCCTCCATTGCCGGAAGGCCTTTCCCGAGCTAGTGAGTGTATTGAAGCGAACGCCGCTGATTGCGGGTGGGGTTTATCATGGTTTCAGTGGCAGCCTGCCGCAGGCAGAGCAATTAATCGATCTGGGTATCAAAATTGGTGTAGGTGGAACGATCACATATCGCCGTGCCAACAAAACCCGCAATACAATAGCTGCACTGCCGTTGGCAGCACTGATGCTAGAGACCGATGCGCCGGATATGCCTGTTGCCGGCTATCAGGGAGAGCCCAATCGTCCTGATCGGTTATTCAATATTATGCAATCACTTGTCGAGATCAGAGAGGAATCTGAAGCTGAAATAGCTTCAGCTACCAGCTTAACTGCGGCTGAACTTTTTCGGATATTGATGTGATCTAGATCTAAAAGAAAACGATTGCGCGAAACGGTTGCGTAAGTTGTGTTTTCGTTTGTGATTTATGTCACGTTTGTGATTAAACTTTCACTCTCTTTCCTTGGAAAGTGTGATGGCGGCATTACTTTATCCGCCGCTGCGTTAGTATAATGCGCCGGACTCTTAAAGAGCCAAATTGTCGAGACGCCAAACTTAACTAAAGGGATGCCATAAACTATGAGCCTGTTTATGAGCCTGGTTGGGATGTTAGTACTGCTAGCTCTAGCTGTTCTACTATCTGATAACCGTAAAGCTATTAATCTACGTACTGTTGGTGGCGCATTTGCCATCCAATTTTCATTAGGTGCATTTGTTCTGTATGTACCTTGGGGTAAAGATGTTCTTGGTGCTGCGAGTAGCGGTGTTCAGAGCGTCATTGATTTTGGTAACATCGGTATCGAATTCCTATTCGGTAGCCTAGTGAACTTCTCTGTTGAAGGTATTGGTTTTATCTTCGCATTTAAAGTTCTGCCAACAGTAATCTTCTTCTCAGCACTGATCAGTGTTCTTTACTACCTAGGCGTTATGCAGGTTGTAATCAACGTTCTTGGTGGTGGTCTGAAGAAGGTACTTGGAACCTCTAACGCAGAATCAATGTCTGCAACAGCTAACATTTTCGTTGGTCAGACTGAAGCGCCGCTAGTTGTGCGTCCGTTTGTACCAAAAATGACGCAGTCTGAGCTGTTTGCCGTAATGTGTGGTGGTCTAGCTTCGGTTGCTGGTGGTGTTCTTGCTGGTTATGCAGCAATGGGTGTACCTCTAGAGTACCTGATTGCAGCATCTTTCATGGCAGCACCTGGTGGTCTGTTGTTTGCTAAAATCATCAAGCCTGAAACAGACGAGCCTGTTGAGCAGCTTGGTGGTGACGAAGCTGAGGGCGACGACAAGCCTGCTAACGTAATTGATGCAGCTGCTGGCGGTGCGTCTGCTGGTATGCAACTGTCTCTAAATATCGGCGCAATGCTATTGGCATTCGTTGGTCTGATTGCTCTTATTAACGGTATGCTAGGTGGCATCGGTGGTTGGGTCGGCATGCCGGACCTAACTCTGGAACTGCTACTTGGTTACGCATTCCAGCCTCTAGCATTCCTAATCGGTGTTCCATGGGCTGATGCAAACATTGCTGGTTCTTTCATCGGTCAGAAACTGATCCTGAACGAATTCGTTGCTTACCTAAGCTACGTTCCTTACCTAGGCGATGCTGCTCCTGCAGTTATCTCTGAGAAGACAAAAGTAATTATCTCTTTTGCTCTATGTGGTTTTGCGAACCTATCTTCAGTAGCAATCCTACTAGGTGGTCTTGGTAGCATCGCGCCAAACCGTCGTCACGACATTGCACGCTTTGGTATGAAAGCTGTAGCGGCAGGTACATTATCTAACCTAATGTCTGCAACTATCGCTGGTCTGTTCTTCTCACTAAGCGCAATGTAATCACTGACTCGTTCAGCTGAATGATAAACGCCACGGTATAGCCGTGGCGTTTTTGTATCTGTCGGTTTCGATCTTCAATCCTCCCGTCTTTGCTCTTGCACAGTTTTGCTGGTTATCAGCCACTGCTTATTAATCACTGTTAACTGAGCCTCTACAGTTGAAATTAGAGTAACTATTTAGCCGCAATTCACTGCTTCTTCCTGCGACTTATTCAGGGCATCTCATGCGCCACTAACTGAATAATTATTTACCCAGACTGGTATGTTTTTTCGCGTTGTGTCACTGGTCCCTCGATACTTCTCCACGGATTCAAAATCCAGGGCTTCAGCCCCTCAATATTGATCAACAGATTCGGTAAAAACTTGTAACACGTTCACTCTTTGTATCATAAAATCGATTGCGCTCCGGTTTCTGTTACATTCCTTTGCTACCATCATTTTACGTTGCAAGCGACACCTCAGTATCTGCAGGCTACACTTTGTTTGTTTCTGTAAAACACAGAGAGAAACGTTATGAGTGAAGTCATACTAGCGCTGATAGCTGGGTTTATCGTCGGGGTGTTATTTTCCGCGATAAAGCTGCCGATACCGGCACCGCCGGTCCTCTCCGGAGTGATGGGAATTTTCGGGGTATACGCAGGGGGTATTGCTTATCAGTGGATTGTGGAACGTTTCTTTACTTAAATAGGATTTTTGAGTAATAACATATGTTTACAGGCTTTTCTTGCGGTAAACACATTATCCACCACTGGAAACACGACTTTGATGGTGAGGCGTACCGGAGCTTGGTATTATACGTGAGCACCATCATTAACTGACGATTGCTGTTACAGCGTTTCCCCGTCGTGATGGGAGTACTGTCACGGTTTGCTGGACGGCATAAAAATTTGCAAGGGCTCAGGTTTCCTGAGCTTCTTGCGCGGTGAAAAGGATATCAATCAGGTCGGCAATCTCGCATTGTTTCCCTGAGTCTTCAAGGAACCAAGTCCGCTCATCTAACTGTTCGCTGTAGGCGGGCCGTTTGACGGTATAGCAACAGATTGCCGTCAAGCGTATGGAACAGTTTCTATAAGCTTGGTAGAAAATAACTGGACTGGAGATAGTCATGAGCGATTTAAAAGCTGCTGCACTACGTGCACTTAAACTAATGGATCTTACCACTCTGAACGATGACGACACTGATGCAAAAGTGATCGAGTTGTGTAAGAACGCGAAAACACCTGTAGGCAACACAGCAGCTATCTGTATCTACCCACGTTTCATTCCTGTAGCGAAGAAGCAACTGCGTGAGCAAGGTACACCTGAAGTCCGTATTGCAACTGTTACAAACTTCCCACACGGTAACGACGACATCGCAATTGCAGTAGCAGAAACTAAAGCTGCTGTTGCTTACGGTGCGGACGAAGTTGACGTTGTATTCCCATACCGTGCCCTAATGGCGGGTAACGAAGAAGTGGGCTTCGAGCTGGTTAAGCAGTGTAAAGAAGCTTGTGGCGACATTCTGCTGAAAGTGATCATCGAAACTGGAGAGCTGAAAACAGAAGAGCTAATCAAGAAAGCATCTGAGCTGTCTATCAAAGCCGGTGCTGACTTCATCAAGACATCAACAGGTAAAGTGCCTGTTAACGCAACACCAGAATACGCTGAGATCATGCTAAACGTGATCAAAGAGATGGGCGTAGCGAAAACTGTTGGCTTCAAGCCTGCAGGTGGTGTTCGTACTGCTGAAGACGCACAGCAATACCTAGACATGGCTGACCGTATTCACGGTGCAGAGTGGGCTGACAACATGCACTACCGTTTTGGTGCATCTAGCCTGCTAGCTAACCTACTTCACACTCTAGGTGAAGGCGAAAAAGCTGCTGAAGGCGGCTACTAATCTAATCCCGTAAGGTGGCATTTATTGCCACCTTACTTTTTTTGCCTGTGACTATTTACTGTTTGGTTCTTGCCCGGCTGCGGCGCGAGCGGCACCTGTGCGGCTGAGAATCATACTGTGAGCCACTTTTTCCAATAAAAAGGGTTGCGCAAGGTAAATTGTCATCTGCCCTACATTATTATCTGACCGGGGAATACCATGTATTTACCACAAGAAATCATTAGAAAAAAACGCGACAACATCGAACTATCTGCAGACGAAATTAACTTCTTTATCCAGGGTGTTGCTAAAGACACTGTTTCTGAAGGCCAGATTGCTGCTTTTGCGATGGCAATCTACTTCAACGACATGACCATGAACGAGCGTGTAGCCCTAACATGTGCAATGCGTGATTCAGGCATGGTGATCAACTGGGATCATATGAATTTTGACGGTCCGATTGTTGATAAGCACTCTACCGGTGGTGTTGGTGATGTAACATCGCTAATGCTTGGTCCAATGGTGGCAGCATGCGGTGGTTATGTACCAATGATTTCTGGTCGTGGTCTGGGCCACACCGGCGGTACGCTGGACAAGCTAGAATCTATTCCTGGCTATAACATTACGCCGACCAATGAAGTATTTGGTCAGGTGACAAAAGATGCTGGCGTGGCAATTATCGGTCAGACTGGCGATTTGGCACCAGCGGACAAGCGTGTATATGCTACTCGCGATGTAACCGCAACTGTTGACAACATCTCGCTGATCACTGCATCAATCCTGTCTAAGAAACTGGCTGCCGGTCTTGGCTCGCTGGTTATGGACGTTAAAGTGGGTTCTGGCGCCTTCATGCCAACTTACGAAGCATCTGAAGAGCTGGCAAAATCGATTGTTGCTGTCGCAAACGGTGCGGGTACCAAGACGACCGCACTGCTAACCGACATGAACCAGGTACTGGCTTCTACTGCGGGTAACGCACTGGAAGTTCGTGAAGCCGTTCAGTTCCTGACCGGTGAATACCGTAACCCTCGCTTATTTGCCGTGACCATGGCATTGTGTGCCGAAATGCTTGTAAACAGTGGCTTGGCTACTGATTTGGAACAAGCGAACGCGAAACTGCAGGAAGTACTGGATAACGGTAAAGCCGCAGCGTGTTTCGGTAAGATGGTTGCAGGCCTTGGTGGTCCGGTTGACTTCATGGAAAACTACGACAACTACCTGGATAAAGCAGAAATCGTGAAACCTGTTTATGCTGAGAGCACAGGTTATGCATTCGCGATGGATACGCGTGGTCTGGGTATGGCTGTTGTGGGTATGGGTGGCGGTCGCCGCGTTGCATCCGACACTATCGACTATGCAGTGGGTCTGAGCGATATGATCGCACTGGGTACTGAAGTGAATGCTGATACCCCGCTAGCGGTTATCCATGCGCGTACTGAAGCGCAATGGGAAGAAGCGGCGAAGGCTGTTCGTGAGAACATCACGATTTCAGAGCAGAAACCTGAGCCTACTCCTGAGGTTTACCGTCGCGTTCGCCCTGAAGATGTTTAATGGAGTCAAAATGAAACGTTCAATTATTCTTGTACTCGATTCTTTCGGTGTCGGCGCAACAGAAGATGCTGTTGATTTCGGCGATGTAGGTTCGAACACCCTAGGCCATATTGCAGCGCAGTGTGCCCGTGGCGAGGCTGACAACGGCGACCGTAGCGGTCCGCTTAACCTGCCTAACCTAAACAAGCTGGGTCTGGGTAAGGCGTGTGAAGAGTCATCAGGTACTTTCCCTGAAGGTCTTGACGCGGCTGCTGAAATCACCGGCGCGTATGGCCATGCCAAAGAGCTGTCTTCAGGCAAGGACACGCCGTCAGGCCACTGGGAAATTGCCGGTGTACCTGTACTATTTGACTGGGGTTACTTCACTGATCACTCAAACAGCTTCCCGAAAGAGCTGACCGATCGCATTCTTGAGCGTGCCGGCCTGCCAGGTTTCCTGGGTAACTGCCACGCATCAGGTACTCAGGTTCTTGATGACCTGGGTGAAGAGCACATGAAGACAGGTATGCCTATCTTCTATACCTCTGCTGACTCTGTATTCCAGATTGCCTGTCACGAAGAGACATTCGGCCTGGATAACCTGATGGAGCTTTGCCAGATTGCTCGTGAAGAGCTGGAAGAGTACAACATCGGCCGAGTGATCGCGCGTCCGTTCATCGGTGCTGGCAAAGGTCAGTTCGAGCGTACCGGTAACCGCCGTGACCTTTCTGTCGAGCCGCCAGCAGCAACTGTACTGCAGAAGCTGGTTGACGAGAAAGGCGGTGACGTTGTTTCTATCGGTAAGATCTCTGATATCTATGCCGGCTGCGGTATCACTAAGAAAGTGAAGGCGACTGGTATTCCGGCACTGTTCGAGGCAACACTTGAGCAGATCAAGGAAGCGGGTGACAACACTATCGTATTTACCAACTTCGTTGACTTCGATTCAGCTTACGGCCACCGTCGTGACGTTGCAGGCTATGCGGCTGCACTGGAATACTTCGATAAGCGCCTGCCTGAGATCATTGAGCTGCTTCAGGAAGACGATGTATTGATCCTGACTGCCGACCACGGCTGTGATCCAACATGGGAAGGTACTGACCACACCCGTGAGCACATCCCTGTTCTTGTAACAGGTCCTAAAGTGAAAGCAGGTTCACTGGGTCGCCGCGAGACATTTGCCGATATCGGCCAGACCCTGGCTGAGTACTTCGGTACGTCGGACATGGAATACGGTAAGTCGTTCCTGTAACGCATATAACATATCCCTGCCGCTGTTTCGTTCTATAGTTGTTATAGTTCGAAACAGCAACCTAATACTAATGACAGCCGTTGGTTAGAATCGGGCCGACGGAGAAATGGAAGGAAATTTCGATGGCTACTCCACATATTAATGCAGAAATGGGTGATTTCGCAGACGTAGTTCTGATGCCGGGTGATCCGCTACGTGCCAAGTACATTGCTGAAACGTTCCTGGACGATGCAAAAGAAGTGTGTAACGTTCGTAACATGTACGGCTACACAGGTACGTACAAAGGCCGTAAGATCTCTGTAATGGGTCACGGTATGGGTATCCCTTCATGCTCAATCTACGCGACCGAGCTGGTTAAAGATTTCGGCGTGAAGAAAATCATCCGCGTTGGTAGCTGTGGTGCAGTACGTGACGATGTAAACCTGCGTGATGTTGTTATCGGTATGGGTGCATCTACTGACTCTAAAGTAAACCGTATCCGTTTCGGCGATCACGATTTCGCAGCACTGGCTGATTACGGTATGGTGCAAAACGCAGTAGAAGCGGCAAAAGCGAAGGGTATCGACGTTAAAGTGGGTAACATCTTCTCTGCAGACCTGTTCTACAACCCTGATTTCGATTTCTTCCAGACGATGAAGAAATACGGCATCGTTGGTGTTGAAATGGAAGCGGCTGGTATCTACGGCCTGGCAGCAGAGTTTGGTGCTAAAGCACTGACTATCTGTACGGTTTCAGACCACATCCTACGTGGTGAAGCAACGACATCTGAAGAGCGCCAGCTGACGTTCAACGACATGATGGAAATTGCACTGGAATCTGTTCTGCTAGGTGATGCTGAATAAGGTCTGTTTCGCAGAAGAGGCGAGGATTGCTGCGCTTCGTGTGCGCTTCGCTTCGAGAAGCTAGATTGAAAAAGGGCTTGCCGTGATGGCAAGCCCTTTTTTATGCTCGAACCTCGAACCTCGAACCTCGAACCTCGAACCTCGAACCTCGAACCTCGAACCTCGAGTTAATCCTTCGCATTTGACGTCAGCAGGAACGGGAAGTGCCAGATATCTTTGCGGCGGCCGAAGGTGAAGGCCAGCAGGAAGCCGATGAACAAGGCGGCCAGTATCAGTCCCCGAATGATATTGGTCATGTATTCAACCTGGCTGGCGGCATCTTCCAATAGCTTGCCGTGCTCCAGGGTAATACGGACAAAGCCAATCACCTGCTTGTCGGCCATCACCGGCTCGACAATTTGCTGGCGGCCAAAGCTGGCAACAGACAGCGGGGTCGAAATCCCCGTAACCTGCTCCAACGGCATCGCCTCTTCTGTTTTGGCGACAGCGATACCCTCCAGATCGTAGATGCTGGCATCAAGAATGAGTGGCTCCTCGGAGAGCTGCTGAACCAGCGCCTGAAGCTTGTCCTGATTGTTATCAAGAATATCTTTGGCTGCCGTCCCGGCGGCTTGCCGAACGATAATGCGTGACAGAGACTGGGTCTGCTCGCTGAGCGCCCGGTAGCTGCGGAGATTTAAGTCCGAGCCATATTCCAGCATGGTAACCAAGCCGCCCAGGCAAGCTATCAATACCAGGAGTTGCCATGTTCGCTGTAGTCGCGTTTTTTTCAGTATCATCATATCAACATATAGTGGAATCTAAGCCGAAATGCACGAATGCCATATTGGGGCTTGCCCTAATAAATTGCAATAGGGTACTTTGGTAGCAGTGGATTAATATGACCAAACTTAAACATGGATGTAGATAGCGTGCTAAAAGTTAAAAAACACACTTCGCTGCAACAGCGCTTCCCCAGCATAAATTCAGCCTCTAATCTGATAAGACAGCAAGCCGGCTTGCTGGTTTACGGGCGGCGAATAACGCCTGAGCTGCTGGCGGACATAGCGGCATATGTCGGTGATGATCTGGATGTGGTCGCCGCATGGAAGGTGGGATCGTATGATGCATTGCTGATCCGGGATGAGCTGTCGGCCTTGCTGGAACAGGCCTTGATCCACTTCCGGTTAGACTATGCCTCTACCAGCGATCTGCCGGATCTGTCCGAGCCCGGCCTTGTGGTGATGGATATGGACTCGACAGCCATTGAGATCGAATGTATCGATGAAATTGCCGTGCTGGCCGGGGTCGGGGAGCAAGTTGCCGAGGTGACAGAGCGAGCAATGCAGGGCGAGCTTGATTTTGAACAAAGCCTGCGTCAGCGAGTGGCAACACTGGCGGGGGCTGATGAATCGATTCTGGAATCCGTGCGCTCGACACTGCCGATGATGCCGGAGCTGCGCGAGCTGGTTGCAACCCTCCATCACTATGGCTGGAAAGTCGCTATTGCCTCGGGCGGGTTTACCTATTTCTCGGACTACCTCAAACAAGAGTTACAGCTTGTTCATGCCCAGTCGAATACGCTGGAAATTGTCGACGGCAAGTTGACCGGCAAGGTGCTGGGCGACGTGGTTGATGCGCAGGTCAAGGCTGATATTTTGCGCGAGTTGGCGGATCAGCACGAGATTGCCCTGCACAATACCGTTGCTGTCGGTGACGGTGCCAATGATCTTCTGATGCTCAAGGCGGCCGGACTGGGGATTGCCTATCATGCCAAGCCGAAAGTCGAGGCTGAGGCTCCCGCGGTGATCCGCCAAGCCGATTTGGGTGGGGTGATGTGTATTCTGTCTGCCTCACTGATGCCACAAGGGATCAGCTGGTAGACGGAAGGTACTCGTTTTTAGAGGTGAGTTTCTAGGAAGAGCTTAATTTCTTAGGTTGTTATTACATAGCCTTGGGCTAAAAGAAAGCGAGAGGCGTACACCTCTCGCTTTCTTATTGTATCTTCTACCTAGTACCTAGTACCTAGTACCTAGTACCTAGTACCTAGTACCTCTAACCGATTTCCAGCCTTATCTGCACTTCATCGGTAATATCATAAATCTCACCACAGCCGATGAGCGAGTTGAATTCTACTTCCAGCGCACGGGCACGGTGCAGAGCCATTCGGGCCAGTTCACCGAGTTCGATACCGGTCAGGGCCGTCATCGGATTCAGCACCGGCACGGCCGTTACCCGCAGTGCCATGAATACCCCTTTAGCCTTGGCGCCCTTGATGAAATTGATCCGTTCGTCAATGGTGCCAAACTCTTCGGTGAGTTTGCTGTCCAGGCGGGTGATGGTATTGCCCTTTCTCTCAATCCATAGATAGAGTTCGTGAACATAGGGTTTGCGGATCTCGACCGGGCGCATGGTCTCGGCCAGCATCCGCTTGAGGCGGTTTTTGAAAAGAGGCTCAAGCGAGTAATCCTGCCCGCCGGCGACCTGGTTGAACAGTTTCGGCAGTGCCGGTATCGGGAAGTTGCAGCCGATGGCCTTGACCTTGATCTTGTGGTCGAGCTTTTCCGTAAAGTACGGAATGCAGTTGAGGCGGGTTAGCAGCATCTGGTGCATCGCCAATAGCAGCTCGCCGGTCGGGAGGATCTCTTCCAGCAGCTTGAACTTGCTTTCGTTGTGCTGGATCAGGCGACGCAGAAACTGCTCTCCCTTCAATGCGCAGTCACCGCTGCCTGTGGTGAGCTGGATGTTGCTAAAGTCTGGGCTTACCCTGACCACCTTATACGGCATATGGCTAAGCGGTGCATTCTTGTCGAGCTTGAGTAGATCGACAAACTTGATGGTGACTTCATCGCCGCGCTTGATAGGGAGCGGCTGGCTGAGATCGATATTCAGGCCGCGAATCGAGAAATCGAGGGTAATACCGGTAACAGCCGGAAAGTCCGGGTGATGCAGTTCGATTGGGGTCTGGAACTTAAACCGCGACTCGCTGCGCTGAGGCTTGGGATCAAAATAGATCGCCTTGGCTGTCGATACCGGGTTCCTGACGTGCCGGAAGGCCTGGAGGGCTTTGCCCGGTAGCTTGGGCTTGACCGGCAGGCGGTAGTCCTGCTGCGCCTGTTCATTGGTGATATCCTGCAAAATGCCGATGTGGGTCAGCTTGCTCAGCTGGTCAAACATCTCGGGGGCAATATCCTGCAGTCGTTTCAGGTCTTCTTCACTGATAGGGTGAACGGTCAGGCGGGTCACCTGCCAGCTTTTTCTGGTTGCCCCGACGTGCCAGAACAGGTGACGTTCTTCTATGCTCATTTCCGGCAAGGCGGCCGAGTAGAAAAAGTGCTTACGGTCATGTTCGTGAGCGAAGCTATAAATTAAGGTACTACACTGTTTGAGCCCCGCCTTGCCAAGGCTGGCCATGCGCTCTTTGGAAAGCAGGTGGTTGATGACCGGCTGGTTTCTCTCATCATGCCAGCTATCCCAGATGTGCCGGTTATGATCGGTTAGCAGGCAATACTTCAGCTCGTCACCGGCAAAAAACAGCGGCATGCTGGTGGTGTGCTTGAGGTAGCAGTGTTCATACCCCTTGGTCCGGACCTGAATAACCTTGTCTTCATGGTTTCTGCGGGTACGGCGCTGCAAGACTTGCTGGCTGCGGTCAATCGCCTGTTTGATGACGGTGTTGTCGCTGGTGATTTTAAGCCGCAGCCACTTGAAGCTGTCATTTTCCTTGTGGTCATCAATGCCGAGAATTCGGTATTCGGTACCGAGGTCAAGCCGGGGATCATTGAACTTCTCGGCCATTTTCGGAAACTTGGCGACAATGGTCTGGCCGAGGTTGTACTTAAATGCCGCCGGTACCTTGAATTTGGCGCCGGAGTAGGACAAATCTGAGGTCACGCCGTGAACCGACTGGTTGAATGGCAGTGCCAGGTTGACCTGGGTGGTGATTTGAAGACGGTTCTCGCCCCGGGTCAGGTAGTGGCCAAAGCGTATAAGGTTGGCATCAAACTGGGTATCTCGCTGAGGCTGCTCTGCGGTATTGGTATCTTGCTTTTCCTGCTGGTGGAGGACGCGGAAGTTGTTGCGGGTATTCATTAGGGCTTCGTATAGCCCGATTCGATACTTGCCGCCAAAGACCTTGATCCGCTTGTGATAGGTATTGATTGCAACGTCATCGAGCCAGTGTTTGAGGCCGTTTAACTCATAGGGGCGGCATTCCCCCTTGACCCGGCCGCGAAGATCGACAAGCTGATGACACGGGGCCATGATCCGGTTTAGCTCCATTTTGATCTGGAGCCGGGCCGGGCCACTGGCCTCTTGGGTCATCATCTGAAAGACGTCCTCAAAATCCTCACTGTCATAGACAGGGATAAGTTGTTCAATCAATCCTTTATAATCGTCCAGCAACATAGCTCTTTCTGATACATTAGTCCTTAGTCTATTATCTGCATTTTGCAGCAAAAGTTTAGTCTGTCGTTAGTATTTCTTGCTGGATGTACCAGTAAAGTTATTCCTGCAGCAAATAGTGTGCTGACGATCAACGAGTAAAGGGGAAACATGGCCAAGACAAAGCGTGCCTATGTGTGTAGTGATTGCGGTGCGGATTTTCCTCGATGGCAGGGGCAGTGTAGTGCCTGTGCCGCCTGGAATACCATTACAGAATTTACCGTTCCGAAGACCCGCTCGGCAATCGGGACCGGGGCTCAGGCCGCCACAAGCAGTTATGCCGGGGCTGCAACAAAAATTCAGAAGCTCTCTGAAGTCGAGAGCAAAGATCTTCCCCGTTTCAGCTCCGGGATCTCCGAGCTGGACCGCGTGCTGGGAAGCGGTATCGTACCGGGCTCAGTTCTTTTGCTGTGCGGCGATCCCGGTGCGGGTAAGTCGACCCTGCTGCTGCAGAGCATCGGCGCGGTAGCGGCAGACAAATCTGCCCTGTATGTGTCGGGCGAAGAATCCATTCATCAGATCTCGCAGCGTGCCAAGCGGTTGGGGACTCAGAATATCGATAAGATCAGCGTGGTTGCCGAGACCTCCGTTGAGCAGGTGTTGAATCATGTGACCCAGCAAAAAGCGGAGTTCGTGATCATTGACTCGATCCAGACCATGACGGTTGCCCATAACGAATCGGCAGCGGGCAGTCCGAGTCAGGTGAAAGAGTCGGCGGCAGCACTAACCCGTTTTGCCAAGACGGAGGGGGTGACCTTCGTTATTGTTGGCCATATCAACAAAGATTCCAATGTTGCCGGTCCGATGCAGCTGATCCATATTGTGGATGGTCTGTTTGCACTGTCATCAACATCGGATGAGAAGTTTCGGGTGTTACGGACCTCGAAAAACCGTTTTGGTGCCGATTCCGAGTCATGCTTTTTTGCGATGACGGAAACCGGTATGAAGCAGGTAAAAAATCCGTCGGCGATTTTCCTGAGCCGTTCCGACAAGAACCACGCCGGTTCGGTGTGTACCACGCTATGGGAAGGAACGCGCCCTTTGCTGGTGGAAGTACAGGCGCTGTGTAATAACTCGGTGACGGAGAATCCGCGCCGCCTGACGGTAGGTTATGACTCCAACCGTCTGGCGATGTCGATAGCGGTTCTGGCGCGCCATGGCGGGGTGATGCTCTCGGACATGGATATTTTCGTTAACTGTGTCGGCGGGATCAAGATCGAGGAAACCTCGGCGGACTTGGCCGTATTGCTGGCAATTTTCTCCAGTTTCAAGAATGCCCCGATTCCGCAGGATGTCCTGGTGTTCGGCGAAATTGGCCTCAATGCCGATATTCGTCCGGCAGCCAACGGTCTTGAGCGGATCCGTGAGGCGGCCAAGCAGGGCTTTACCCGTGCTATCGTGCCAAAGGCCAATGCCAGCCGGAAGGTTAACGGGATCGAAATCATTGCGGTGGAAGATCTGCAGGAGGCACTGACGGCGTTTGAGCGCGTTGCCATGTAGCTGTTGGTCGTAGTTGTTTGGCTGTAGCTGATATAAAACGAGAGCCAGTTCGGCTCTCGTATTTTTGTATCTGCTTGAATCAGCCCGTTACAGTTTGCGCTGCTCACCAGAAGCCAGTGCCTGATTGCTCGCCGTTTCGATTGGGGTGAGCGGCTCCGGAGCGTGGGTCAGCTGGACCTGCATCGAGACCACATTGTTGATCATCTCCAGCAGTGAGGCCCACTGCACGGTTTTTTCTTTTTCAAACAAGGATTCGAAGTTTTCCGGCGTCCACTCGACAAACGGGCGCGGGTTCAGGGCCCGGCCGAGGAAACGGATCTCGTAGTGCAGGTGCGGACCGGTCGACAGCCCCGTATTTCCCGACCAACCGATAAGATCACCCTTGCGAACAAACTTACCGCGTTTGACATTGAATTTGCTCATGTGGGAATAGGTGGTGGCAAATCCCAGCGAGTGGTTTAGTTTCAAAAAGTTTCCCGATCCCTTGTTGCTCGGTCGGGTGACCTCGATAACGCCATCGGCCGGTGCATAGATAGGTGTGCCGGTATTGGCAGCAAAGTCGAGCCCGCGGTGGCGCTTGCGTTTTCCGGTCACCGGATGGATTCGGGTACCAAAGCCTGACGACATCCGGATCCCCGGCGTCGGGCTGCCGTTTGGCAGCAGCCTGAAGAGCGTTCCCCTGACTGCCGAACTGATTGCGGCGCTGTCGACGCGCTGCTCCAGCGGCAGTGCATCGCCGTCACCGGTTTGCAGGCCTAGGATGATCTCGACGTCATCGATACGTTGGGTCAGCATGCCAAGGGCGGCTTTCTTGGTAGCCAGCTCCTGGGTCAGCGCCTGGTTGGCCGCATTTTCTTCAGACAGCGAGGTGGTGAGCTGCTTGGTCTGGAGGTTGAGCTCGTTAAGCCTTTGGCTGGAAAGCAGGTTCTGCTGATAGAGCTGATAGACACTGAAGCTGCCGGCCACAATGATGGTCAGGATCAGGCTCATCGTCAGGGCTAGGTAGCGCTTCTTGAAGCGATTGATCAAGTAATGAGAGGTGCCTCGGTGATCTGAGGCCGAGATACAGATATTTTCTGACATGGTGAATGACTACTACTCGTTAAGGTGCTTTTTTAAATCAGCCAGTTGTTCTAGTTCTCGATGTAATAGTTCATCCGTGCCGATATTGAGTTCGACTAGGCGCTTGAGGTGGCTGGCGCTTTCGATATCGATATGGAGGATCTGCATGCGCAGATAGTCGCTGTCGTGATGCACCAGCCGGGTATCCATTTTCAGCTCGATGTCACAGTCATGCAGGCAGAAACTGATGCAGTAGTTCTCCTCCGGTCTGGGTGTCCAGTCCGGCGGGCAGGTTAGCAGAATCCCCTGTAGCGACAGATCACGTACTTCGGCAGACCACTGTTCCTGCGCCTGCTGTAGCTTAGCCGGAGTTCGGTAAAGAATGCGAATGAAGTGACGTCGTTCAGCCATAACAATACTTTTTTGATTATTAGTAACTTAAGTGTAATGAGAAATGCGACATTTCTCCAGGAATCGGATCACAAAAATGTGCTAGTCCGGCAGTGAGATCAATTGAAATGTCTGATTGCAGAGGCTATTTATACAAAAAGGCTGCATTATGCAGCCTTTTGACAAGATAAAGGGGATGGCCCTTACTTGGAGATACGCTTGTACTTGATACGGTGTGGCTCGGCTGCTTGTGCGCCCAGCGTTTTCTTCAGCCAGTCTGTGTACTCGGTGTAGTTACCTTCGTAGAAGTTAACCTGACCTTCGTCACGGTAATCAAGAATGTGCGTTGCGATACGGTCCAGGAACCAGCGGTCGTGCGAGATAACCATGGCACAGCCAGGGAATTCAAGCAGCGCCTCTTCCAGTGCACGCAGGGTTTCTACGTCCAGGTCGTTGGTCGGTTCATCGAGTAGCAACATGTTGCCACCGGCTTTAAGCAGCTTCGCCAGGTGAACACGGTTACGCTCACCACCGGACAGATCGCCAATCAGTTTCTGCTGATCGCTGCCTTTGAAGTTAAAGCGTGACGCGTAAGCACGGGCAGGGATTTCGAAGTTGTTGATACGGATGATTTCCGCACCTTCCGAAATTTCCTGGTATACCGTGTTCTTGTCGTTCATGCTGTCGCGGAACTGGTCAACCGACGCCAGGCTGACTGTGTCACCCAGTTCGATCGTACCCGCATCTGGCTGTTCAACGCCACTTAGCATCTTGAACAGGGTTGATTTACCCGCACCGTTGGCACCAATGATACCGACGATAGCGCCTTTCGGCAGGCTGAAAGACAGATCGTCAATCAGAACGCGGTCACCGAATGACTTCGTCAGGTTGCTCACTTCAAGCACCTTATCACCCAGGCGCTCACCTGGCGGGATAAATAGCTCGTTGGTTTCGTTACGTTTCTGGTGATCGTTGTTGTTAAGCTCTTCAAAGCGCGCCATACGTGCTTTTGATTTAGCCTGACGGCCTTTCGGATTCTGGCGAACCCACTCAAGCTCTTTCTCGATCGTTTTCTGACGGGCTTTCTCTTGCGATGACTCTTGCTTCAGACGGGCATCTTTCTGCTCTAGCCAAGAGGTGTAGTTACCTTCCCACGGAATACCTTCACCACGGTCAAGTTCCAAAATCCAGCCAGCAGCATTATCAAGGAAGTAACGGTCGTGGGTAATTGCCACGACAGTACCGTTGTAGTCGACCAGGAAGTGTTCCAGCCAAGCAACAGATTCTGCATCCAGGTGGTTAGTCGGCTCATCGAGCAGCAGCATATCTGGCTTGTCGAGTAGCAGGCGGCAGATAGCCACACGGCGACGCTCACCACCGGACAGTACCTTAATCTTGGCATCCCACTCAGGCAGGCGTAGTGCATCGGCCGCACGCTCTAGCTGCATATCCAGGTTGTGGCCGTCTTTGGTTTCGATCAAGGCTTCCAGCTCACCTTGTTCTTTGGCCAGCACGTCGAAGTCGGCATCCGGCTCGGCGTAGGCGGCGTAAACTGCGTCAAGGCGTACAAGCGCTTCTTTAACGTCTGATACCGCTTCTTCAACCACTTCGCGGACTGTTTTTTCTTCATCCAGTACCGGCTCCTGAGGCAGGTAGCCGACTTTCAGGCCTGCCTGTGGACGAGCTTCACCTTCGATATCGGTATCGATACCTGCCATGATACGAAGCAGGGTAGATTTACCGGCACCGTTCAGGCCCAAAACACCAATTTTGGCGCCAGGGAAGAAGCTAAGGGAAATATCTTTCAGAATTTGGCGCTTAGGCGGAACAATTTTGCCCACGCGCGACATGGTATAGACGTATTCAGCCATATCCGTTTGCAATCTCTAATATAAAGTGGAGGGGTATTTTACCTGTTCTGGACATAAGTTTAACAGCATTGTTCATAATTAGCGTTTAAGATGAATAAATACCAGCCTGTTACTGGATCGTGTTATCACTTGTTGTTCAGGCAAATAAGCATAGTATTGGATAGATCTGGCACTGCTGGCAGGGCCAGAATAGGATTGTGTTGTGATTGGCTATTTTCTTCGTAAAGCATTCTCGGTTGTAATTATCACAGCAGGCATAGTTGCCGTCCCCACCTCTTTGGCTGCCGATCTTGAGCAGCAGCGCGATTGGTATGAGCAAGCCGGTATCGCGCTGGAAGAGGACAATATCGACGAGTACCGCAAGCTCAGGGACAAGCTGGACGATTACCCTCTTACCCCTTATCTCGATTATCGTGACTTTTCTCGTTTGTTGTTTATGAAGACGCCCAAGCAGGTGGAAGACTTCATCGAGGAATACAAAAATCTGCCGTTCAGTACCACCATCAAGTCCCGTTATCTTGAGTACCTGGCCGGTACCAAGCGCTGGCAGAACTTTGTCGAGGTGCAGCCGATGCCGCCCCGCGGGGAGGTGCTGAAGTGCCACTATTACTATGCCCAAAGCAAACTGGGCAATACCGAAGTGGCCTGGCAGGGTGCGGAGTCACTCTGGCTGACTGGCAAGTCGCTGAGTGATGCCTGCGACCCGCTTTTGAACAAGTGGCAGAAAGCAGGCCAGAGAACCAATACCCTGATCCTCGATCGTATGTTGCTGGTGTATGAAGAAGGCCACCGAAATCGCCTCAAGTATTTGAACAAGCAGCTGTCGGGAAGCGGGAAAGCCAAAGGGAGAGAAGTACTGGCGTTGTACGATGATCCCGATGGCGTGGCGGCTTTTTCCAAACGCAGCAAGGTAACCCCGTTTAACCAGAGCTTGACCGTACTGGCCTACAAGCGTCTGGTACGGAAAGATGTCAGGGAAGCCGTCAAGCAATACCAGCGCACCATGGACGGTCAGCATTATTCCAAGGCCAAGCGCCAGTTGCTGGCCGACTATACTGCCAGCCGGCTGTTCTCTACCGATGACGAGGCGTTACTGCGTTGGCGAGATGACAAGGTGGCCACCAGTAACAGTACCAATTTGCTGGAGCGCCGGATCCGGGTGGCAATTCGCAAGGCAGACTGGAAAGAAGCCGGGCTTTGGATAGATCGTCTGTCCGAGGCGGACAAGGCATCGACGCGCTGGACCTTCTGGCGTGCCAAGTTACAGGCCAAAGCGGGGAATGAGGCCGCTGCCGAGGAGCTGTACCGCTCTATTCTCGGCCAGCGTGATTTCTACAGTGCTGCGGCTGCCACGGTATTGAACAAGCCCGTTGTCTATCCGGTCAAGAACCCTAACCAGTCGATGTCGCTGACCTACGAGTACGGCAAGACACTGCGGCGGATCAAAGAGCTGATTGCACTGGACAAGATTTTTGCGGCGGACAGGGAATGGCACTACCTGCTTGACCATATGAATAATGACGAGGTGGTGATGCTTGCCACCTATGCTGCGGCCAACAAATGGCATCACTTTGCGGTGCAGGCGACGATCTCCGGTCAGCTGTGGGATTATGTCGAGCTGCGGTTCCCGATAGCCCATAAATGGTGGTTCGACTTTTTCAGCAAGAAACGGGATTTGCCTGCTACGACGATGATGGCACTGGCCCGTCAGGAAAGTGCCCTCAATGTCGAGGCGGTATCACCGGTCGGCGCGCGTGGCCTGATGCAGCTAATGCCTGGCACGGCAAAGGAGACCGCGCAAAAGCTCGGACGTAACTACAAGGGTAAGAAAAGCCTGTTTGATCCCGGGGTGAACATTCGTCTCGGCAGCGGGTATCTGAAGATGATGCTGGAGCGTTACGACAACAACCGCATCTTTGCTTTTGCGGCCTACAATGCCGGTCCGAGCCGGGTGAAACGCTGGCGTCAGGAAACCGATGAACAACTGGATGTGTTTGAGTTTATTGAAGCGATCCCGTTTACCGAAACCCGGGGCTATGTGCAGAACATTCTGATGTTTGAAGTCTACTATGGCGATCTGACCGGCGATAAAAACCCGTTGCTTAAGCCGAATGAATTAGAAGCCATGTACTAGTCGATATGTCACCTTGGCTTGGTTGCGTATCCAGAACGCGGTAGAATCCTGACTGAGAACTGTACTCATTGATGAGGTTTAAATGTCTTCTACTCCAGAAACACCTGAATTTACTGACTGGCAGCAGGTGATCGATATTTTGCATCAGGCCGCGACCGAGCAAAAAGACGATACCTTGCTGAAATTGCTGCTGACACCGGATGAGCGCACGGTGCTGCTGTCCCGCATCAATATTTTCTATGAACTGTTAAATGGAGATCGCAGCCAGCGTAAGATCAGTGAACTGCTGGGAGTGGGTGTCGCGACGATCACCCGCGGATCCAATGAGTTGAAGCATCACGATGATGAGACCAAAGCCTGGTTGTCTGATTTGCTGCAACAGCAGAGTGCCAAGAAGGCGCTTTGATTGCGTAGTACCAGCTTTTCGCTGGTGCGCTGCATGGACACATCACCCTGCCACTCGGCAGGGTTTTTTATATCTGCTTTCTTATAGAAGCCCGGTACCTAGAATTCTGGTACCTAAAAGCTTGGTACCTAGAAGCCAGGCACCGGTTGGTTTTTATACCGGGAAGAGTTCCTGGTTCATAAACGGGATCAGGGCCAGGATAAGTGCCTGCTGGTAGACCGAGCTGCGGCTGAGTTTATGGTTGGTCAGCATGGCAATTGCCCCGCCTTGCTGTTTGACGTTGTGTTGGTTGAACATTTCGTCCATGACATCACCCAGCTCGATCCCCTGATGGACTTTCTCCAGGGCCTCGGGTGGCAGCGGCAGGGAGGCAGAGCGGGATTCGCCCCGCTGATAGGCGTTTTCTATCACCATCCAGGCAAAGGTGAAGTTGCCGTCGATGCCGGCCTCGATACTGACATAGTAGTCGGCATCAGGTTTGCTGCGGCGGGCATTGGTGATTCGGTTGCGGGCACCGGACAGGGTCTCGTCAGCACACATTGGCTGATCGCGAACCTCGCTGGCGACACTGATCCCTTCAAAAGAGAAGGTCTGATCTGGGAATGCGGCTGAAAAAGCCTCAGCGACGGCCGATATCTTGGCCGGGTTCGCTGAGGCGACAATAACTGATGACATACGATTACCTCCACCCGGCTATTTTACGGTTTGCCAGCATGAAGTCACGTAAATAGACAGATAAGTCTTAACGGTCGTATGCCCAGTCAGACTGGATGATATAGCCGTGGATCTGGAACTCGTCGTTATTCACAAACAGGTTCGGAAAATCTGGCTGTGAGGTTGAAAAAACAACACCGTCTGCCAGTTGGGTCATGTGGTAGAAATCCGGCTCACTGCCGCGTACAGAAGCAAAAACCGGTTGCTTCGGACGGTATGAAGCCTTGCGTGTTGCCAGCGCGTAGCTGCCTACCGGAGCACACTGGGAGATGTTCTCGTTGTCGACCAACAGCCCCAGGCACTCTTCGCGATCAAGGTGCTGCGGAATGGCACGTTTGCTAACGACATCCACAGAGCCGCCCTGGCTGTAGGAAATAAAATCCTTGCGGTGAATGATCGGGATATAGGTGCTGGTTGAACCCTGGGTCGACTCGTCGGAGATCGCCGTTGTGGCCTGAGTACCGGTATCAATTTGTCCGGTAAGCAGGTAGCTGATAGACGTGCTCAGGGTCTGCGCAATTTTTTCAAGCTCACGGACTTCGATACCGTACTTGCCCGATAGTTTGCGGCTCATTGTACCTTGCTGAAGATCTAAAGCCTCGCCAAGTTGTTTTTGGCTGATCCCCTGGATTTTAGCTAATCGCTTAATTCTCTCTAAATATTCCATAATCTCTAGCTTCCTGCTCACAGAATTTAAATGCAAATGGCATTCTTAAAAGTTATAAACTATTTTACTGATAACGATTTCGAAGGGAGCTATGAAGCATAAAAAGTGCGATTGATTTCGTTAAAGGAATATACCTATTTGTAGTGATGGGTAAAAAATGGAACAAATTTCTAACGGCGAAATAAGATCAGGCGGTAAACAAGAAACTGGAAGCAAGATCGCTGAACGTTCATGCCCTGTTGTCAATGTATGACAACAGGCGTTGGGAAAAACAGTGATCAATCAATATAAGACCATGTTTTTAATGATCTTTTTGTGCTAATAGGGTGCTCTATGTTCCAGCTCGGATAAATTGGGCTAGAAAATGAGGCTCGGCTCGGTGCTGGTTCAAGGTTATTTTCTTTGGCTTTATTACGCTGAAGCGGGTGATTTCATCGCGCGTTAAGCGCTTTTCATCACGCTGATTTTGCTGGTGGAGGTAAGCCGTAATGATGCTGACAGGGTATGATTGCGTTGCAGGTCAACCTGACGCTGCCATCACAGCTAAATACGTTTTGGTAAATCTCTATCGAGGTTTGGGCCATGAAACGAGCTTCTTGAGGTTGCTTAAGTACAATCAGCAAAAGTAACAGCTAAGTTATAATGTTGAAAATATCGAGTGGAAATAAAAAGAGTTGTTAGCCACCGTTCACTAACTCGATAACCGCTTATATCATTTATTTTTTCACAATAAAGAATATTGATATATTTCATTATAGAAAATAAATATCCGGTGGATTATTTTTCAGTCAGTGTGAATAGTTTCATGTGACTTGGTAGACATAATAGAGCGATGTGATCTTGTCTGACCAGCTTCTCTTGATCTGCATCAAAAATAGAGTTCTCATCCCGGCGGTATGATTCACCTTCGATTATTTCCCCACTCCAATTAGATTCTGCGATTGTTATTATCCACGGGTCCATTTTTACTCTGATAAATACAGGGTTGGTGGCAGTTGTATATTTTATTGTCATGGAAAGGCGTCAGGATACGGGGAATTGCGGTCATTTTGAGCGGAATTAGCCTATACCAATGAAGTATAAAATAAATGGGTTTCTATATTACGATGCAATAGATGGCACGCTAAAGCTTGAAGGACAAGCAGCAGATGACACTCAGCTTTCTATTACCGCCAATGCATTATTGTTTTTTTTAATTCAGCACCCGGGCGTGCTGACGCGCGATGAAGTGATGAAAAAGGTATGGGATGACAACGGTCTTATTTCATCAAACAGTAATTTGAATCAGTACCTGAGTTTGTTGAGAAAATCTTTTCGCAGCTACAATATTGAAAATGTGATTGTAACCATTCCGCGTGGGCGGCTGGAGTTTAATCCCGAGCTGGTGATTGAGGTTATTGATGATAATCATCTGCACCCTTTGTTGCAGCAGGCGAGTGATGACAAAGAGATAGCCCCCGAACCATTGGTAAAAGGCATCAAGGAGCAAGAGTTTCCGCCTCAAACCGAGCAGCAGGAACGGAACTGGATGATTGCCAGTGCAACACTCTTTATCGCGGCGTTGGGCTTGCTTTGGACGGCCATCATCACCGAGCGCTCGCTGCATATTGTCAGCCTGACTGAGGTCGAGAGTGGTCTGTGCGAGCTCTTTTCGCCTGAACTGATGATAAACAGTGCGATGGGAGATAAATACGTCACCAACTTCAAAGCGGTGCGTGACAAGCTGGGTCTGTCTTGTGCCAAGCATGAAAGATTCATTTTTTTCTATGGGGATAAGTTGCAAAGCAATGGGTTAGGGCGAACCTACATTGCGCGATGTGCCGAAAACGAAAATAACCCCTACGCCTACTGTGATAACTATTTTTATTATTCTTGGAAGAAATAATGCTAACACGCAAAAGCGGTAAGATTTTTTTTCTCTACGCGCTGATTTTATTTTTCCTCTGTACTTTGCCCTTTGTCTCAAAGGTGATCCCCTCGCAATCTGGTGATCTGAATTGTACGGCACGGGCGATCATGCACTTCGAAGACACGGTGACAGAAACCGTGAATGCGAATGTTCATTTTCGCTTTGGCGACCGTGGCAAAGGCTCCTTGGTTGTCGAGGGCTATTCCGATTCCAAAGCGGGCTGGCTGTATTTGCAACGATATGTTCAGTTCGATTATACCAGTGAGCGTGTCTCAGGGTATGAACGCCATTATCAGGTCCATAGCTGGTCTTCGACCAAATCCTCAATTGATGAATCCCCCGATGTGCTGTTTGATTATTTTATGCGTGAAATGTCTGACAGCCATGATGAACTGCTGATCAAAGTCGAAAAGCTTAGCTATAGAACCGTATTGCTGAGCTCGATCAACTCGCCGTTGTTTGTCTGTGCGTTAAGTGACAAATAGAGCGCCCTGTTCTTTCTTATTTGTATTATTCAATCTCAAGTTATTAATTGCCTTTATATCTAGGGCTTAATCTCTAAGTGGTAAATGCCGTCAATAATCTACTGGTTGTCGACGGCTATTTATTATTCCGGCCGACTTTCGGTATAAACTCTTCCTTGCTTACCCCTTCAAATTAATTATCTACTTCTACTTCTACTTCTACTTCTACTTCTACTTCTACTTCTATTTTGGTTCTTTAATTCATCTCTCTGGTGAATGTTTACTCCCTCTCTGTTGCTTTTATTTCCGCTTTAGCTTTTGACCTGGCTCATTGGCAACACTTTCTCCGGGTAAACATGCCGGAATTTCCATGCTGACTATTCGGTTATAACGAAGGTTGTCATTACTGTGATTTAGCTCCGTTTTTGCTGCTTATTCAGGTTAATTGCCAATATCGCCAAAAGATAAATATCAGGATAGTTCTGTGAATCAGGGCGTGAATTCGCCTTTGAAGAAGAATAAACAACTAAGTTGCCCATATTCTTGGAGTTTAATGCCATTTGTTTTTGATGAGGAATATAGTGTTTTTCGTGGTTGGAACAGGCCAATAAAACCATAAGAAAACCACATAAAAAGGCCTGGAGGCCTTTTCTCAATAACGCTTACTCGAGACCTATGTACGGAGGAAATAAATATGGGTGATGCATTAGGTTTGATTGAAACAAAAGGGCTGGTTGCCTGTGTAGAAGCTGCAGATGCAATGTGCAAGGCAGCAAACGTAGAACTTATCGGTTACGAGAACGTCGGTTCAGGTCTGGTAACAGCGATGGTGAAAGGCGATGTCGGCGCGGTGAAAGCGGCGGTTGACTCTGGTGTGGAATCGGCACAGCGCGTGGGTGAAGTGGTGACTTCGCTAGTGATTGCTCGTCCGCATAACGATATCAACAAAATCGTTATTAAACACAAAGCATAAGAGCGTTAACGGAGGATCTGACAATGAGTGATGCTTTAGGGCTTATCGAGACTAAGGGACTGGTTGCGTGTATCGAAGCCGCTGATGCGATGTGCAAAGCCGCCAACGTAGATTTGATCGGCTATGAAAACGTGGGCTCTGGCCTGGTAACGGCCATGGTCCGTGGTGATGTCGGTGCGGTGAAGGCTGCAGTGGACTCCGGTGTGGAATCGGCGCAGCGCGTTGGCGAGGTTGTCACGTCTTTGGTGATTGCCCGCCCGCATAACGATATCGAAAAAATTGTCTCTCAGTACACCGTGACTGAATAAAAGGAAAGTTCTATGAAAGATGCACTTGGTCTTATCGAAACAAAGGGTTTGGTTCCAAGTATTGAAGCTGCTGATGCCATGTGCAAAGCCGCCAATATCGAGCTGATTGGTTATGAAAATGTAGGTTCCGGTCTGGTTACAGTCATGGTGAAAGGCGATGTCGGTGCGGTAAACGCTGCCGTTGAGTCAGGCATTGAAGCGGCTCAGAAAGTGGGTGAAGTGGTGTCATCTCGCGTGATTGCCCGCCCACACAATGACATCGAGAAAATTGCATCCCAGCACAAGGCCTAACGTTGCCGCTGTGCAAGATGCCGGGGCGAGTTTGCCTTACCCAATCGTTGTAAGGCAATCCTTCCTCCCCTCATTCACGCATTAGTGAAGGACTAGAGATCATGACTTTAGACAAGGATTTACAATCCATCCAGGCAGCCCGTGAGCTGCTAAAACAGGCCAAACAGGCTCAAGCTCAGTTTGCGCAGTTCTCGCAGGAAAAAGTCGACAGTATTGTCGCGCACATTGCGGCCGAAGCGGCTCGCAATGCCGAAGAGCTGGCGAAACTGGCCCATGAGGAAACTGGCTTCGGGCGTTGGCAGGACAAGGTACTGAAGAACACCTTTGCGTCGACCAAGGTGCACGAGCATATCAAGCCGCTCAAAACAGTTGGCATCATTTCCGATGATCCGGTGAACAAGGTGATGGAAGTGGGTGTACCGCTTGGAGTGATCACCGCGCTGGTTCCGTCGACCAACCCGACATCAACGATTTTCTACAAGACGTTGATCGCGCTCAAAGCCGGTAATGCGATCATCTTCTCGCCGCACCCGAATGCCAAGGCGTGTAGTCAGAAAGCGATTGAGCTGGTCAAGCGTGCCGCCATGGAAGCCGGAGCCCCTGCCGGTATCGTTGACGGCGTGACGCTGCTGACGATGGAAGCGACCAAAGAGCTGATGCACAGCAAAGATGTCTCGCTGATCCTGGCAACCGGTGGCGAAGGCATGGTTCGTGCGGCTTACGCATCGGGCACACCGACAATCAGCGGTGGTCCGGGTAATGGCCCGGCGTTTATCGAGCGTACCGCCGATATCAAGCAGGCTGTCAGCGACATCATTACCAGTAAAACCTTCGACAACGGTGTGATCTGCGCGTCCGAGCAATCCATCATAGCAGAACGCTGCATTTATGAGCAGGTGCACCAGGAGCTGCTGGCTCAGGGCGCTTACTTCATGAATGAGCAGGAGTCGCAACAACTGGCGAATATCCTGCTGCGTCCGAACGGCATGATTAACCCGGTTATCGTCGGCAAGTGCGCACTATCACTGGCAGAGATTGCCGGTTTCAGTGTACCGGCCAATACCAAGGTACTGATTTCGCGCCAGGATAGCGTATCTCATCAAAACCCGTATTCCCGTGAAAAACTCTGCCCGGTACTGGGCCTGTACATCGAGGAAGACTGGCGTTCGGCGTGTGACCGCGTGGTGGAACTGCTGACCAACGAAGGCATGGGCCACACCCTGGTGATCCACACCCAGAACCAGGACATCGTGCGCCAGTTCGCACTGGAAAAACCGGTATTCCGGATGCTGGTAAACACCCCGGCAGCCCTTGGCGGCATTGGTGCGACAACCAACCTGATCCCGGCTCTGACCCTAGGTTGCGGCGCTCTTGGCGGCGGCTCGAGCTCAGATAACGTCGGTCCGATGAACCTGCTGAACGTCCGCAAGGTCGGCTACGGCGTCTGCAATATTGACGATCTTCGCCAGCCGGAAGCGTCTATCGCGCCAGCGGCACAGCTAGCACAGCCAGTACAAGCTGCGCCTGTTACTGCTCCGGCTGTGGCTGCAAGTGCCCCGGCCAGCATCTTCGAAGACACGCGCTTTACCGGTGGCCCGGCACCTGTCGCTGCACCTGCAGCAACAACATCGGCGGATGACCGTTTTGGCTGTGGTGTTCCGGCACCGGCCTGCAATGACGCTGGCACTGGCGTCGGCAGTGACGCTAGTCGTGACATAACGGAAGAAAATGTCGAGCGCATCATCAAGCAGGTGATGGGTCGCATGGCGTCCTAACCGGTAGCAACGCAACAGAAGGTGGCAAAACTATGATTCTCGCAAAGGTAACCGGGCATGTCGTCGCCCCGCAGAAAAATGACGAACTACGAGGCAGCAACCTCTTGCTGGTAACGGCGTTGGGGGACGATCTCGAGCCCATCAAGGACCGCACCTATGTAGCCGTCGACAGTGTGGGGGCCGGTATTCGTGACCTGGTCCTGGTTGAGGAATATTTTGCGCTGCACAAACAGCAGTACAAGGCCATGTCAATCGTTGCCATCGTGGAAAAAGTCCATCAGGACAAATAAGGAATAACAGAGCGCATGAATGAATTTCAGATTAAGCCGACGCTCCATTTTGGCAACGGCGCCCTAGACAAGCTGGGCACACTGACGGGTCAGCGCGCATTGATCGTGACCGATCAGGCGATGGTCAAGTTTGGCATGGCCGACATGGTCCGCCAGCGTCTGCTTGCCAACCAGATGGTGGTTAGCCTGTTTGCCGATGTGACCTCGGATCCGGACATCTCGGTCATCGTCAACGGCATGAAGCAGATGGATGCCGATGCGCCGGATGTGGTTGTCGCGCTGGGTGGTGGCTCGGTGATCGATGCGGCGAAAGGGGTGATCTACACCCTGTGGGAAAGTGGCAAGCTGGCGAAAAAACCGTGCTTTGTCGCTATCCCGACCACCAGCGGTACGGGCTCGGAAGTCACGGCATTTTCGGTGATTAAGTCAAAGGGCGAAAAGTGGGTAGTGGTCGACGAGTTTATGTTGCCGGATCACGCCATTTTAGATCCTGAACTGGTGAAGTCGGTGCCTGCGGGCATTACCGCCGATACTGGGATGGATGTGCTGTGTCACGCGCTGGAGGCCTATGTCTCGACGATGGCGTCTGATTTTACCGATGCCCTGGCCGAAAAGGCCGTGCAGCTGGTCTTTGCCCACTTGCTTGAGTGCTACCAGAACGGCAGCAACCTCGAAGCAAGGGAGAAAATGCACAATGCCTCGTGCATTGCAGGCATGGCATTTACCAATGCCTCGTTGGGGATCACCCACAGCCTGGCCCACGCGCTGGGTGGTGTGTTTGGCATTCCGCATGGACGGGCGAACGCCCTGATGATGTCGCATGTTGTGGCCTTTAACGCCAACCTGCACGGCGACTGCCAGACCTTGGCGGCAGAAAAATATGCCCATCTGGCCAAGCAGCTTGGCTTGCCGAGCCGTTCTACGCGAGAAGGGGTGATGAGCCTTATCGTGGCGATTGATGTGCTTAAAGAGCAGATGAATATGCCGGCAGGTATCCGCGACTGCGAGGTGGCCGAGCAGGCGTTCTTTGCCTCGCTGCCCGACCTGGTCGGTCCGGCGCTGAAAGATGGCTGTACCCCGACCAATCCGCGTGAGGTGAACACCCACCACTTGGAAACCCTATACCGACAAGCGTTTGCAGGTATTGCCCACACCTAGGCAATGCCATAGCGCACAACAATCCAATATCGAAACGGCGGGCCGTCCAGGCCCGGCCGACAGTGAAACATATTATTAGGAGAGGCTGAATTATGGCCAACTATTCCCTTACGCCGCGTGTAAAAATGCTGGCGGAAAGACTGCTTGCGCAAAAAAGTACTATTAGCGCCGAGCGTGCAACCATTCTGGCATCAATGGGCGACGATATCGCCGGTATGCCGCCGATGGTCAAAAATGCCCATCAGTTTTCCCAGCTAATGGCTGAGATGCCTGTTCATATCGGTCAGGACGAACTGATTGTCGGCAGCCAGTCGTCTCAGGCCCGCGGTGCAATCTTCCACACCGAAGACGAACTGAACAACGAGTCTGTATTTGGTTTCCTTAACTGCGATAAAACCAACAGCCCTGACTACATGTCGGTGATCAGCTCTGGTTTCCAGGTACTGGAACAGCACATCGAGATGCGCCTGAAAAACATCGGCAGCGCGATCAGCCGCAGCGGCATGGACGAAGTCAATCAGGGTAAGGCGATGATCTTTGCCTGCAACGGTGCCGTGGCGCTGGCCAACAAACTGGCTGCCGAAATGGAGCGCATGGCGGCAACGGAAACTCACCCGTACCGCCAGGCCGAGCTGAAAGAAACCGCTGCGATCCTTCGCCGCGTACCGGCGCAACCGGCTCAGACATTCAAGGAAGCTTGTCAGGCTTTCTATCTGTTCCAGCTAATGATGCATCTGGACAACGGTGGCTACGCCGTGGGTGCAGTCGGTTTCGACAAGGCGCTATACAGCTACTACCAGCGTGATCTGCAGGCCGGTGTGATCACCGAGCAGCAGGCCTATGAAGTTATCGAAAGCCTGTGGCTGAAACTGAGCGAGCTGTCAGAAGTGCGTGCTGAAAAAGCCGTTGACGGTTACCCGATGTTCGACTGGATGGTACAGGGCGGCCGTTTCGAAGACAGCCAGCTGCTGATCAACGATCTGTCCAAGATGCTGCTGGCTGCCCGTAACAACCTGGCAAGCCTTGATAGCAAACTGGCGGTTCGCCTGTACCAGGCCGGTGGTGCACCAGTTACTGCAGCGGCTCCGCAGATTGCAACAACCGCCGAGTCTGAAGTCAAAGAGATGGAAGGCCTGACACCGCGTATGCAGCGCCTGCGCCAGAACTACCTGAAAGCCCGTCCGAGTGTATCTATCTACCGTGCACTGGCATTCACCGAGGTGACCAAGCAGCACCAGGGCCTGCCGCCAATTCTGCTACGTGCCAAGGCATTCCGCGTGGCCTGTGAAACTGCACCGCTGCTGATCCAGGACGACGAGCTGATTGTCGGCCACCCATGTGGTAAGCCACGTGCCGGTGCCTTCTCGCCGGATATCGCATGGCGCTGGGTTCGTGACGAGCTTGATACCATGAGCACCCGTCCGCAGGATCCGTTCGAGATCTCCGAAGAAGACAAGAAGGTGATCCGCGAGGAGATCGTACCGTTCTGGGAAGGCCGCTCTTTAGATGAGATCTGTGAAGCCCAGTACCGCGAAGCCGGTTTGTGGGAGTTCAGCGGCGAGACTTACGTCAGTGATCTGTCTTACCACCAGATCAACGGTGGTGGCGATACCTGTCCGGGTTACGACGTCCTGCTGTTCACCAAGGGTATGAACGGCATCAAGGCCGATGCCGAGGAAAAACTGGCTCAGCTGAGCATGGAAAACCCGGAAGACATCGACAAGATCTACTTCTACAAGGCGTCTATCGAAAGCTGTGAAGGTGTGATGGCCTACGCCAAGCGTCTGGCTAACCATGCCCGCGAACTGGCACTGACTGAAACCGATCCGGCGCGCCGTGCCGAGCTGTTCACCATTGCTGAAACCAATGAAAACGTTCCGGCCAACCCGCCGAAGACCCTGCAGGAAGCGCTGCAGAGCATCTGGACGGTGGAGTCACTGTTCGAAGTGGAAGAGAACCAGACCGGCCTGTCACTGGGTCGCCTTGACCAGTACTGCTACCCGATGTACCAGGCGGATATTGAGTCAGGCCGCCTGACCAAGGAAGAAGCTCTGGAGATGATGCAGGCCTTTATCATCAAGTGTGCCGAGCTGATGTGGATGTCGAGCGAGCTGGGCGCGAAGTACTTCGCCGGTTACCAGCCGTTCATCAACCTGACCGTTGGCGGTCAGAAGCGTATGGGCGGTGATGCGACCAATGATCTGACCCTGCTGATCATGGATGCGGTGCGCTTTGTGAAGGTGTACCAGCCGTCGCTGGCGTGTCGTATTCACAACCAGTCGCCACAGCACTACATGGAAAAAATCGTTGATGTCGTAAAGGCGGGTATGGGCTTCCCGGCGTGTCACTTCGATGATTCGCACATCAAGATGATGCTGCGCAAAGGCTACGACTTCGAAGATGCCCGTGACTACTGCCTGATGGGCTGTGTAGAGCCGCAGAAATCTGGCCGTATCTACCAGTGGACCTCTACTGGTTACACCCAGTGGCCTATCGCGATTGAGTTCGTGCTGAACCGCGGCCGCATGGTGCTGTTCGATAGCCATCAGGGCCTGGATACCGGTGATCTGAATAGCATGACAACCTTCGACGCATTCGATGCGGCGGTGAAGGAGCAAATCGCCCATATCGTCAAACTGTCTGCCGTCGGTACGGTGATCAGCCAGCGCGTGCACCGCGATGTGGCACCTAAGCCGCTGATGTCACTGCTGGTGGAAGGCTGTATGGAACAGGGCAAAGACGTCAGTGCCGGTGGTGCCGTGGTCAACTACGGTCCGGGTCTGATCTTCTCTGGCCTGGCAACATACGTCGATTCAATGGCTGCGATCCGCAAGCTGGTATTTGAAGACAAGAAGTACAGCCTGGAGCAAATGCGCGATGCGATGCTGGCTAACTTCGAAGGTTTCGAAGAGCTGCGCCGTGACTGTCTGAACGCACCTAAGTTCGGTAATGATGATAACTACGCCGATGATTTCGCGCTGGATATCACCGAGTGGACCGAGCGTGAGTGTGGCAAGTACGAGATGCTTTATTCGCGTCTGAGCCACGGCACCCTGTCTATCTCTAACAACACCCCGATTGGTGAACTGACCAACGCGACACCGAACGGTCGTCTGGCTTGGATGCCGCTGTCTGACGGTATCAGCCCGACTCAGGGTGCGGACAAGCAGGGCCCGACGGCGATCATCAAGTCGGTGAGCAAGATGAACGTTGAAACCATGAACATCGGTATGGTGCACAACTTCAAGTTCCTCAAAGGTCTGCTCGATACGCCGGAAGGCAAGAACGGCCTGATCACCTTGCTGCGAACCGCTTCGATTCTCGGCAACGGCCAGATGCAGTTCAGCTACGTCGACAACGAAGTGCTGAAGAAGGCCCAGCAGGAGCCAGAGAAATACCGCGACCTGATCGTGCGTGTTGCCGGCTACAGCGCCTACTTCGTCGAGCTTTGTAAGGAAGTTCAGGACGAAATCATCAGCCGTACCGTACTGGAAAAATTCTAACCCAGCCCAAGGGGCCGCAAGGCCCCTTATAAAGCCACTAAGCGCGAGCGAAGTGAGGAGAAATAACAATGACTGGGATAGCACAAGTGAGCAAAGACGCAGAGCTAACAGGACGGATATTCAATATCCAGAAATATTCCATTTATGACGGTGACGGCATTCGGACGCTGATCTTCTTTAAGGGCTGCAACCTGCAATGTGACTGGTGTGCCAACCCCGAGGGGCTGAGCAGCAAGTTCCAGGTGATGTTCAGCCAGGACAAGTGTGTCGCATGCGGCAAATGTGCCCAGGTATGTCCTGCCGGTGTGCACATGATGAGCACCGGTGCGGACGGCAAGGCAGTCCACAAGATCAACCGGACGGTGGACTGTATTGGCTGCCGTAAGTGTGAAGAAGTGTGCATGGGCGATGCGCTGGATGTGATGGGCAAAGATGTCACGGTCTCCGAGCTGATGGAAATCATCATGCAGGATTACGACTTCTACATGTCTTCCGGCGGCGGGGTGACTCTGGGCGGCGGCGAGCTGAGCCTGCAGGCGGATTTCGCCACGGCACTGCTGACCGAATGCAAAAAGCAGATGATCAACACCGCGATTGAAACCCAGGGCACCACCAGCCTGGAAAGCTACCAGAAGCTGGCCACCTGTACGGATCTGTTCCTGTTTGATATCAAGCAAATTGATACCGACCAGCACCGTCAGTTGCTCGGAATTGGTAACGAAGGAGTAAAACGCAATCTCGAATATTTGGTCGATATTGGCGCCAACATCGTGATCCGTATGCCTTTGATCCGCGGCTACAACGACTCTTACGATTCGATCACCGGGGCATTCAGCTATGTCATGGAGCTTGCCAAGCGCGGCAACATCCAGCGTATCGACGTGCTGCCATACCACCAGTTTGGCAAAACCAAATACGACAAGCTCGACATGATTTACCCAATCACCCAAGACCTTGGCTATAGCGACGAAGAGCTAGAGCAGTTAAGCGCCTTCTTTACCCAGTTCGATTTCGATATCCGCTTGGTTCGACATTAAGGAGGAAACGATGACGACCAGTTTGGGCGTAATAGAAACCCGGGGTCTGACGCCTGCCATTCACGCCGCTGATGCGGCCTGCAAGTCGGCAGCTGTCAATTTGGTGGGTTACAAGAAAATAGGTTCGGGGCTGGTGTCCGTGATGTTTCACGGCGAGATCAGTGCCATATCGGCGGCGGTAGAAAACGGTGTCGAGGCAGCGCAGGGCGTCGTGGCGTCACTGGTGATTGCCCGCCCTGACGAGAGTGTGCTGGCGATGTTGGAAAACACATCACCAGCCCAGCCGGAGCCGGTTGCCGATGCAGATTGTGAACCTGCACCGAAAGCCGATACCCCTGCACCGAAAGCCGATACCGCAATACCGGAAAAGGCGCAGCCTGCACCTGAGGTGCTGGTTAAGTCAGAGCAAAAGCCAGAGCCTGAACAAAAGGTGGAGCCAACAGCCACTAAAGGGCCAGAAGCTGCACAGGAAACAGAGCCTAAGCCAGAAACAAGCCGCAAGGCGACTGGCGAAAAACTGGCGGCGAAGCGCTCTACCCGAACCCGTAAACAAGGACCACGCAAATGATCAGCGCAACGTTAATGGCACAGATTGAGCAGAAACTGCCGCCGAGCTGCCGACAGGAAGCAGCGGTATTGAGCTCGGTCATGGCAGGTGCGGTGTCGGAGCTTGGCATTCCTACCGGGGTGTCAAACCGCCACGTTCACCTTAGCCAGCAGGACATCGAAGCGCTGTTCGGGGCGGGCTATCAGCTGACGCCTATCAAGGAGCTCAAGCAGCCGGGTCAGTTCGCAGCCAAAGAGTGCGTCACTATCGTCGGCCCTAAGGGCTCGATCCAGCGTGTACGCGTGCTGGGTCCGGCCCGGCCACAAACGCAGCTCGAGGTCTCGAAAGCCGACTGTTACACCCTTGGTATCAAGGCGCCTGTTCGCGAGTCGGGCGATCTGACTGGCTCGGCAGATGCCTTGCTGGTCGGAGCGGCGGGTTACTGCCATCTCGATTCGAAAGTGATTTGTGCCCAGCGCCATATCCACATGAGCACACAAGACGCCGCTCGCTTTCAGGTCGAGAACGGCCAGCGGGTGAAGGTGCGTGCTGGTGGCGGTTGCGGCGTGGTATTCGAGCAGGTGGTGGTGCGAGTCAGCCCTTCGTATGCGCTGGAGTTCCATATCGACACCGATGAAGCGAATGCGGCAGGGATCCGCTCGGGAGAAGACGTTTATCTGGCTCGGTAATTAAGCCAGACAAATGACTGAGCTAAGAGAGGTAGGAATGAACGAGCAACAGATTGAAGCCCTGGTGAAACGTGTGCTCGCGGGCATGCAGCCTCGCACGCTGGTTGTTCTGGGCGGTGATGCGGACTATCAGTCCCTGATCATTGCGCGTCTTCAGCAGTGCCAGCAGCGCCGGTTTTCCATCTACATCCCGCCTTCGGCAACTGCCGCGCATTCAGCGATTCAGTGGCAGGAAGTGGGGGAGATCCTGACGTGGGACGGCAGCGATCCGGTGCAGTTTCTGTCCGGCTTCGAGGCGGTGTGGCTACCGTTTCTCGATCCGGCAACGCTGGCCGAGATCGCCAATGGCCTGTTCGGATCGCCGGGTGCTGTACTGGTGCAAACCGCTCTGATGAAAGGGATACCGACAGCCGCTCTGGATTATCAGTGCCGGTTAGACAGCGAGCTGAACCAGCTGAAGGGACTGGCCAATAACCCGGCCATGACCGCAAGGCTGACAGCACAGCGTCAGACGGTACAGGCACTGGGTTTAACGCTTGGTTCGATAGCGGTATTTGACGCAGAACCACAGGAGCAGGGCTGCCAGTCGCTTTCTACTAACGAAAGAGCAACGAACGCAATAACAACAAATGTAAGAACAAATGCAAGTGTGCCGGCTGAATCGGCATCGCCACGCTTCATCACGCTTTCCGAGGTGATGGAGCAGGGGATTGCCGCATTTTCCGAGCAGGACCGGTTAACCGATCTGGCTCAGGAGTATGTAAAGGCTCAGCAGGCGAGCTAACGCTTTATCTAATTCGAAAACAAAAATTGAAAGAAAACTTTAGGAGTATTTATGTCTGAATCTGTAAAAAAATGGCTCTGGATGGCGTTGGTTATCGCCTCTGAAACCTCGGCCACCTCAACCCTGAAAATGTTCGACACCAGTGAAGGCTTTACCAAAACAGCCCTGCTGGCGGTTATCGTTCTGCTTTATGTGGTGTGTTACTACTCGCTGTCTCAGGCGGTGAAATACCTGCCGGTTGGTCTTGCCTACGCCACCTGGTCTGGCACCGGTATCCTGCTGGTCTCGACGCTGGGCATGGTGTTCTACGGCCAGCATCCGGATATGGCCGCGATGATCGGCATGCTGGTCATTGCCAGCGGGATCATCATCATGAACCTGTTCTCCAAGATGGGTGAAGAAGAAAGCGAAGAAGAAGCAATCGAACTTAACACTGAAGAAGCGAAAGGGTAAGGAGATATACCATGTTCAACGTAGGATTTTTGTGGCTGGCACTGTCAATTTGCTCTGAGATCACAGGTACTTCATACATCAAGAAAACCAATAACTTCCGTAACCCGGCGATGTCGGCGCTGGTTATTGGTGCATACAGTCTGTGTTACTTCGCGCTGACCAAGGCGATGGGTTATATCCCTGTCGGTATTGCGTACTCGCTATGGTGTGGCTTCGGTATTATCGGTGTAACAATCTTCTCGATGATCCTCTACAAGCAGAAGCCTGACTTCCCGGCCATGCTGGCAATGGGCCTGATCATCACAGGCGGCGTGATCATGAACGTGTTCTCGCAGATGTAATCACCAAACCAGACCATGCGAGCAATACCAACATACGATCAGTATCAACATTAGACCCATATCAAATGGGAGCATGGTCATGGATTGTCTAGCTCAAAACTAGATAGATAGCTGAAAGCCCCTAATTCGTATTAGGGGCTTTTTTTATGAGTATTTGTGTCAGTTTCTTGACGAGATGCCTGTCTAGTTTTCTAAAACCTGACGCCTGATCAAATATGCGACAAATAATTCATAGTTCACACTACTTTTTGATTTGAAACCATATTCCTGATTTATACCTCTATTGTAGTATGTCCGTGTTTTGACGCTTTTGTCATTTGTTTGACGGGTTGTGTCGCGATCAAAACCAGCCTGATGTCAAAACTCAGTGATTGCCCCGATAGCTACTGCTCAGCAAATCGGGTTGCGTTGGCGAACGGAGTGCCAATTCGACGTGGTGTAAGCGGCACCATGGCAACGTCTACTGAAATAAATCAAAACTATTTAAAGATAAGAGTAATAAAAAGAATGAAAATAATAAGAAAGCTACTTCAGACTATCGGCCTCAAGAGTATCCAGGCGCAGCTACTGCTGCTGAGTGTCATCTTAGTACTATCCGGGTTTAGCGCGATGGGAATTATCTACTATGGGATGGAAGCCGATGCGGCAACCATCAACGTAGCCGGACGCCAGCGAATGCTGTCCCAACGGGTTGCCAAGGAAGTCCTGCTGGTACAGTCCGGCATGGAACAGCAAGAGGGAGTTAACAAGACGATTAAACTGTTTGAGTCTTCGATGAACCTGCTGAGAAACGGCGACAAGGAGCAAGGCATATCAGCGCCAAAAACACCTGAGATTGAAGCCCAGCTTAGCAAGGTAAACGAGCTATGGCTTGAATATCGCGCCGGTATCCAAAAGCTGCTGCAGATAGATGAAAGCCAGCTTCGCAGCGAAGAGAATGCCACCTTGATAAGAGAGCTGTATCAGCGCTCTCCAGTTATTCTCAAGGAAATGAATACCGCCGTGAAGATGATGGAAACGGCCAGTAACGCCAGTGTGACGGTCAAGATGCAGATCTCGCTGGGCTTGATCCTGATGCTAATGCTGCTGTCCGGAAGTTTGTATCTCTACGTCAACGAATACCTGATGAAACCTCTGTTGCCACTGCGTGAAGCGCTACAGCTGTTTGCCAAAGGCGATATGACTAAACCACTGCCGTCTGATGACAGTGGCGATGAAATCGGTGCGCTTTATACCGACTACAATGAGGCCCGCTGGGGATTTGCCAGTATGCTGGGCAGCGTCATCAAATCGAGTGAGCAACTGAGCGTATCCAGCTTGCAGCTGAAAAAGGCAGCGACTGAAAATGCCAGCGGCATGCAGCAGCAATACCAGGAGATCGAGATGATCTCGACGGCGATGAATGAAATCTCTGCCACCATCCAGGAAGTGGCTTCAAGCAGCGCCAATGCCTCTGAATACACCAACCGTGCAGAACAAGAAGCCAACCGCGGCCGCACTGTGATGCTGGAGGCAACCGGTACTATCGATGAACTTAATCAGCAGGTGCAGTCGGTAGGGACGGTGATTAATACCCTCAATGCCGACAGTATGGGGATCAGCAAGGTACTGGAAGTGATCAACGACATTGCCGAGCAGACCAACTTGCTGGCATTGAACGCTGCTATTGAAGCCGCCCGTGCCGGTGAGGCCGGACGCGGATTTGCCGTGGTTGCCGATGAAGTGCGTGGCCTGGCCGCCAGAACGGCCAATTCAACCAGCGAAATTCAGCAGATGGTCGAGAAACTGCAAAAGCAGGCCCATCAGGCTGTAGACGTGATTGGTGCCGGTCAGCAGCAGGCTGCAGCTGGCGTCGAACACATGAAACAGGCCGATGAAGCCCTAGAGCGCATCGTCGAAGCCGTCGCGGCCATCAATGAAATGAACGCCCACATCGCTACCGCAACACGGGAAGAAAGCGATGTCGCCGATGACATGAACCAGCGCATCGTCCATGTTGCCGACACCTCCCACAAAACCCGCGATAACGCCACCAACAACCAGCAACTGGCCGATCACCTATCCGAGGTAGGACAGCAGCTAAGCAACTACACGGAGCGTTTTCATATTTAATATGGCAACCTATGCCATTATTCATGATTGGGCTGGTAGATAGAAACTACCAGCTCTGAAAAAGCAAGATTACAGGCTACCTCCTCACGACTATTTATTGTCTATAAATGTTTACTATCATAGCCGCCATTTAAAGGAAGAGTTGGTTAGCTCAATGCCTGCTGACAGTAGGCAGAAACGCTTACGGTGTTCATCTGATATACCTATAGACGGCCTTCTTTGAGGAGGTTTGCTAACTGATTCAAACTTTTCTCATAGACTTTCAATACGTTATCGAAATTGATATTTAATTGAATTACTATTAATCGGTTACATTATACAAATTAGCTCGTATATTAACCATTTGATTGAGAAACGCATTTTGAATCTAGCACAAGCCCTCAGCATTCTCTCAAAGTCCTCCCCCTATGCGGTAAGCACTGAGCGAGATAATACTCAAGATCTGCTATCTAGCTATAAAGACTATATCTATATTCAGACTGATATCGAAACTGCGTTTAAGAGCGCATTAACCTCAGCTAAACCATCTGAAATTATATTTCTTTGTGGTAGTAGTGGTGATGGTAAATCAGAAATTCTGACTCGTTATAGCCAACAATATAAGGCAACACGAGATTTCCACCTGGATGCAACACACAGTTTCAATCCAAGCCAAACTGCAATTCAGGCATTAGACGATCGCTTCACGCAATTCAAAGGAAATGATAAGCCACTGATTGTGGGCATAAACATAGGTATGTTGGGTAATTATGCTGAGGAAGGTGCCGACCAACATAACGATGTAAAAGCGTCGATTAAAGCATTTTTGGAAAACCGAGCTGAAGATATTCCGACAAACCATACCTTTTTAGACTTCGAGCAATACCCTAAATTCACGTTAACCCAAGAGGGGAGTACATCTGACTTTGCGGCAAAATTTATTGCTCGCCTAACAGAGCAGTCGTTGGATAACCCGTTTTATGCGCTTTACAACAGCGAAGTGGAAAAGCAAGGGCATACGATACTGACGGCTAATTTTGCCTTGCTTGCCCTTGAATCGGTGCAAAATAATGTCATCTCATTGTTGCTAAAAGCACGTTTAATTAAAGATCAATTTTTAACCGCCCGTGCACTGTTAGATTTTGTTTTCCAGATTTTGGCGATGGACGGTTACCTATTTGACAACCTTTTTTCAGAAGCTGACAACGAGCTAATTGAACACATCCAATGCTTTGACCCTAGTAATATTCATACCCGTAAGATCGACGAGTTTGTTCTTCAGTTCGGCTTAGGAATCGAAGATAAGGGCTTCTCTGCTCTAAAGGAGCAAGTTAAATCTTTAGGTGTGTTCGATGTTGAGACTGCTTCTTCATACTTACGTTTGGTTTACTTACTTAAAGATGAAGAGCAGTTTGTTAATGACTATACCAATGCACTCAAAGTTGATTTTGAAAATACATTAGTTAATCAGTATGCAGATATATGGTTGTTGCATAAAGAGTTTGATGGGCTTGGCAAGCAGAGACAAAAAATAAACCGGTTCTATAAAGATACGCTTATTTCTGCGATTCATTGTTACTGCAACCGAAACTCTCCCTTATTAGATAGAGATGCATACTTTATTTCTGAGTACAACGGATTTAAGACAGCGGTTGAACTAGAAGTAAAACCAGACTTCACCGCAATTAAAACCAGTGATGTTGGTAAAATTGGTGCATTCAATGCCTACATTCAAGTCGATGGACACACGTTGTTACCTATGCCGATAAGTATCAACTTGTTGGAGCTTTTGACAAAAATCAATCAAGGCTATCGTCCGAATAAGCATGATAAAAATGCAGTATTGTTACTGGATGAAGTTATAGAACAAATCATTACAGTGGCAAATGAAAAAGATACCTTGTTCATCCTAAAAGATGACAAACGCTACAAGATTGCGAATGAAGATGATGAGTATTTCGAAGTGAGTGGGAATCTAAGATGACAATGGATAAATACACCCAACCGTTTAATCCGAAGTTACCACAAACCTCGGAAGGTGTGAAAAATAAAAACAGCCTAGAATGTTATTTACCAATTCGAACTAAAGGCAATGAATTTGATTGGAATGCGGTCATTGGTTTAGTGTTGCGTGGGCTATTAAGAAAAAAAATAGAAAAGTATTCCTACGAGGAGTTTACCCAAGGCTGTCAATCTGCTTTCAAAGAAAAGTTGGGAGAAGAAGGGTTTTGGGAAGTCTTACGTGAAATGTATTTTGATAATAAAGATATTTTCTCGGTAAGCCCTGAGTTACTGCTGTTCCGCGCCCAGAAAGGGGAGTACACCGCAGGTGATACACGTGTTGCTTCATTGTTTACAAACTTGCTGCAAAATATGCGAGTAGAAAATTTTGATGCCAAGCTTAACTTTATTGAACGTGAAATGCTGGCAACATTGCGAAGCAAGATGAAAGATGATTCATCAGTGCAGGCGAGTGAGCAGCCGTACCTGCCATATTTGTCGAAAGCGTTTCGTGACGACTTAAAGTTTTTAGCAAGTCGCCCTAAGTACCTGCTCAGCGAGATTGAGTCATTCCTATCATTTTATGGCTTCACTTACACAGCGCAGTTGAGTTTAGCGCTGACAGACTGGCGTTCAGGTGAAGCGCCAGCTGCGAAACCACTTTACTTTATCATGGACCATGAGCGTGCAAGTAATGAACGCACGCACATTAAGAATCATGGTTACAAGTTATTTGCAGAGTCGGCGAAGAGGCTTTACCCAATGTTGACCATGGTTGAATTGTTACAACCTGGTGACAAGAATTCGGCAAAAGTACCGCTTTGGATGATCTCCAAAGGTATTCAAGAATCAAGTTCAGAGCACTTGAAACAGGATCTGGAAAATTTCGCAAAAGCGTTCCGCACACAGCGTAAGCTTGATATTTCGCTGGAAGAATCTGATTCGGCACTAGATTGGCTTGGCAATATAATGAAGTTGGCAATAGCGCAATTTAGTGTTGGGGAACGCTTTAACATCAACAAGAAATACGTTTCTGAAGTTGAGAAGTACCTGGCATCGCATTTTATTCAAAACAGGCGTCGAGGTGGTTTGGTACTCGTGCTGAATCAAGATTACATTATCTTACTGACTAATTTGGTTGTTGGTGAGAAGGACAAACTCCGATTCCATGAGCTTATCGCTGAATTCAAGCTGCGAGGTATCTTTGTAGATAGGCAAACTGAACAAGAACTAATTAAATTCTATGAGCGTATTGGTAACGTTGAGCGCATGAGTGATAGTGGAGACGCAGTATATGTCCGTAAAACAATTTGAGACCTTTCTGGTTGAGCAGTTTCTAGCAAACGCAGAAACACACATCGAGGCAGGCTTTCGCTATCAGTTCAAATCACCAGATAGTGAAAACAGCTTGCGTTTGTACCAAGCTATGATTGCTCACTCTGCGCAGAGTATTGTTGCAACAAATGGCATCGAGCTTCCTTACATCGAGCTTGCTCGTTGCAAAGTTGTGCCGGTTATTCATAGCGAAGATCCTGCGGAATACCAAGGCTTCACTGATAACTACATTTCTCATCTGCGTGATGAAGTGGCCAGCCAATCTGGTTACCTGAAAGGGTGCGCGTTGGTCGTTATCCATAACAGCTTGTTGGATACCCTAATTAACTCCGCAGAAGACTTGGCTCAGTCCGGGCAGGTGTGGAGCCCAACTAAGATCAAAGAGGCGATGAAGGGCCTGATTGATCAGCAAGATAAAGGCAAAGATGTCTCTAATTGTCTGCTTGATGATCAGTTTGGTGCCATCTTGGAAGATGGCGCCACTATGTTTGGTTTCGAGTCACTCTACAAAGCAGTAGAAGATGGTGACTTGCGTTTTAATGAATTGGGGATGTTTGAAGACCCATTAATTCTTAATTTGAGTGGAAATGAGAAGCAGGTTAAGCAGCGATTAGCCAACAATCGGGCTCTATTTTATAGAATTAACTTTGAGATGAAGCAATATGGTGAGTTGCAAAGTGAAGCGAAGTTATTTGGGGATAAGTTTATAAAGATACATTTCTCAGAGCTTGCCGATTGGAAAGAGGTTGAATACCAAACGTATCTCGATGAGATAAAACGTAATGCCCAGCAACAGCTTGTATTGGAAGAGGAACAAGCGGGTGCAAGCATGACTATCACTGGACGTAACCGTTCAGAAACCAAAGCTGGCTTACGTGATCGCCACCTTATCATCGAGTTAGATGAGGGGGTTGATGAATTTGAGTTAAAACTTGTTTTTGTTGGCGCACCTGATCTCAAGAAAGATGAATTCCACATCGTACCCAAAAAAGCGTTAAACTATGAAGAGGTTATTAAAGTAGATCCGACTCGTTTGGGTGCAAATGCAAAGTTAAAAGGCAAGTACAAGCATGAGCCTTTGTTTTTTAATCTGGCACTAAAGCGTGAGAATAAATCGGAAGTCTATAACTTCCGTTGTCTTGTTGTGCGTAAAGGCGAATTCTATATTGAACCTTTCAAAAACATCTTCTTAGTGGAGCACTCAAAGCAGCGCTTAACGTTGAATATGGAAGAGAACAAACTTCCGATTCGCACTGAAGAGGGCGCAACATGTTCACTGACCGATGCCAAACAAGTGGTCAATATTGCTGAACATGCTCTGGTGGATTTTGAAGCATTAGCCAATGAAGCCGATGAAATTGATTTCTCGGTGAAATCCGGTGACAACCAATTGAGCTTTAATGTTGAAGGTGCGGTTGCAACGGACTCTTTAAGCTTACCATTGCTGCTAAATCGTGGTCGTTACCACAAGCTATTTAAAGACGACTACAACGGTGAGTTGTATTCACAAAAAGGTAAGGTAGGCATTGATAACAGTGAGTTTGTGGTACCGGGACTTCGCCTGAAGCTGCTTCGTTGGGAAGAAGAGTTCATCAACCGCAAAGTTGTGGCGATCTTCAATGACAATGTGATTAAGTTGGATGATTTGCTAGCCGTAGACGACGCAATCCATGCTGGATATATAGAGTTGTATGATTACCTAGAACAGCGTCGCAGCACACCTTCACTTGCGTCTTGGGGGGATCAGTTTACAGCACTTGTCGAAAATGTCGTGGATGCTTGTCTTGCGTACTTTGATGCTATTCCAACAGGTAGCATGCTAACATCAGGGCAAAAAGCAGCACTACAAATTGGTTTGATTAAGTCAGAAGAGGAAGAGTACTACTCGCCGTTTCATCCATTGATGTTGGCTTACTATCTGAACTTGAGAAAAGCCATTCGTGAGGATGCTAGCTTTGTAAGTCTACCAGATGTCACATTTGAACGCCTTTCTCCAAAAGGCTTGCTGCCTTATGTTTACCATCCGAAACACGAGTTCGCTTATAACCAACAAGTAAAAGAAAATGCGTTTTGGCTCAAGAGTGTTCCGCAAGAGAAGAGTTCGCTTTCTTTTGTCCGTAAGTTGGTGAAAGAAAAAATTGATGAGTTTCAAACGGCATTCAGCCAACTGTTTACTGGTTCAGAAAAGAGTATCATTGTGAATGCAGTGAACCAAGACAGTGCTGATGAGCTGTTTATGGGCTTGGTGGATTACATTCGTAACAACCAAGAGCAATCTGCATCAATTCACGTGAACCTTTACGATGAAAAGCTGACATTTAATGCCTTCGACCGTTTTGCCGAAACTGCAAATTACGATGAACTAAAAGAATGGCTAGAGCTCAATAAAGGTAAAGTACGTGAAGTTGCTGATACCATCATCGATATCCTGCGTACTCGGTTGACTTACAGCAAGTTCACGAATGAACAAGCAGAGAAGAATGGGCAAGCTTATGCACATCTTTCTTTCTTCCGCAATAATGAGAAGGTTGATTGTTCGGATATCGCTATTGAATTGATGGAGTCAGGGATCGCGTGTGACGGACTATTACCTGGAGAAGCTTCTCATAGCGATAATGGATCTTACTTTACCGGTTTTGGTTTAAAAAATACCGACTATCAGACTTTCCCGCATTTGATGATGGCTAAGCATATTGGCTCGTTGATGAAGCCAGCACTGCAGGCTAATCGAAAAACAGGTGACACGAATGCAATTGCATTAGCTGTAAGTGAAGACTTTAAAGATCTACTCGAGCGCTCTTATGATAGCTCTATTTGGACAATCATTATCGATCCGAAAGTTACGCTCGATTTCTTCCATAGCAATGAAGACGTGGTGTTAATCCACTACTCGGATCAATACACCAGCTCATCAAGTTACGATGCTATCACGGTAACCGCTCAACGTGATCTGTTTGAGAAAGTGATAAAGCAAGATGATGGCGGCCAAATCAACGAATTCAATGCCTTCAACGGTGATTGGCTTCTGAAGATGATGACGTGTGCACCGACGATTAACAAAGAGCGCAAAGGTGTTATTGGTGCCTATAAGTTTGTAACCAGCTTAGTGCACAGCTCAGATATTACCTGGGTGCCTCTATCAGTAGCAGAAATGATTCGTGTTTCTGGCAATATCGGCCTGAAAATGTCAGACAGCGAGTTCTCGCGCAATGTGCAAGGTTATAAAAAAGGCGCAATCTCTGATGATGTGTTGTTAGTTGGCTTTAAAGATCAGCAGATGTACTTACTTCCGGTAGAAGTGAAGACGGGGTCAATCCCTGATTATAAGAAAGCGGTAAAACAGGCGAAAGAGTTGCTGCGTTACCTAAGTGAAGATTTACTTGGTAACGTCACATTGGCAAGCAAGTTATACCGTGGTTTGTTTATGCGACAAGTACTGATGCAAGTCGATAAATACCGCCTTTATAACGTGTTTGCATCCAACTACTTCGACTCACTACTGGCAAACAAAGAAGAGTTGTTAAAGGGTGATTACTCACTGGCTAAAGTAGCTGAGTACCCAGATGGTTTTGTTGTTAGCCACCTAGAAGGCGCTAGTTGCTTAGAGCCTGATTACCAACTGCTTGATGGCATTTTAAAAGTCGATTTACCTATGGGCTTACTGCCAAGCTTGGTAGAAACACCGTTACAAGATGTATTGAACAAGCTTGATGTAGTGAAGCTATGCCATGTGCCAGAGCAATACATTTTAGGAGGAAGTACTCAAGCAGAAGTGGCTTTTTCTTCAGATAACGAAGATATTTCTGGTATAGGTAATCTTTCTCCGAACTTACATGGGGAAGAGTTGCAGCCTGATGTATTTAATCGTGTCGAAATTGGAAGTAATACTTGTACAGGTGAGAAAGTATATTGGGAATATGGTCATAAAGATCTGGCGAACAGACATATGATTATTTTTGGTAGTTCCGGGCAAGGAAAGACTTATTGTATTCAAGGGCTGATGATGAGTATGGCAGATTCTCAAATCCGCTCACTTGTTGTTGATTATACAAATGGATTTTTACCAAATCACTTGGAGCCAGAATTTCTGTCAAAATTAGACCCGAAATCTAATGTTATGTGCAATGAGCCATTTGAGATGTCTCCTTTCCGAGCACAAAAACAAGATTTTGGTGGGCTAATTATTCAAGAAAAACCACACACGGTGGCAGGAAGAATAGCATCAGTATTTAACAAGGTTTACTCGTCAATTGGTGAAAAACAGATTGCCGTACTGAATGATGTAATTGAATACGGAGTACAAAAGTATGGGAGCGCTTATAGCTTCCAGAATATGTACGATGATCTGCTAGAAGAAGAAACAGTTGGTCCTACATTAGCTAGCAAACTTTCTCCACTTGTTAAATCTAACCTTTTCAGTTCGAATAGTGGGCAAAGTTGGGAGTCTGTATTCCAAAGCGATCGATATGGCGCAACTATCATGCAGCTAGCATCTCTTTCTCACGATATATCGATGTTATGTACGGAGTTTTTACTTTGGGACTTGTACTCTTACGCATGTAGTTATGGCAGTAAAAACACGCCAGTACCAATTGTTTTGGATGAAGTGCAGAACTTAGATCATCGCTTAGAAAGCCCTTTAGGTAAAATGCTAACTGAAGGCAGGAAGTTTGGTGTTTCTCTTATTTTAGCAACTCAGACCTTGAGTATGCTAAAAAGAGATGAACAAGACCGTTTATTCCAAGCTTCACATAAATTATTTTTTGCACCTGCAAAAACTGAGACTAAAACCTATGCGAAGATTCTTGAGCTTAGCATGCCTGGGACTAAACAGGCAGAATGGGAGATTCGGCTTGGAGAGCTCAGTAAAGGGCAATGCTTGTCCGTTGGTTACCATATGGATAGTACTGGTAACTTAAAAGTGGGTGTTAAGAAAGTCCACATTACCCAGATGTGTGACCGGATATAGTCCTTCCGTAGATGGCGAAAGATGTGTAATGCTTCTTTCGCCGTATTCTATCGATAATATGGATGACTTCACACTGCAGCACCAAACATGCTTGTGACAAATTATAAAGAAAATCGGAAATACAAAGGCTGGGTGAACTCACCAAAACAAGATATTACTCAGTTTCAAACAAGCAAAAATAATTATTTAAGCTACGTACTTACTTGGTTAATTCACAGTGTAGCTAAGATCCGCGCTCTGGAGCTAAAAGCGATGTTTAGTGTGAATGAAAAAGCCGTACAAGAGATCTGATGATAACTATCAATAAGCTAGAAATCCACTACAGCTTATATCATTGATGGCGCCAAGAAGATCGTCAAGATACGGGATAAGGAATTTTTGGAGTTACTGCAGTAAGTAACTGACTAAAGTCAAAAAAAGCACCTTTTAGGTGCTATTTTTTTGTGGGTGTAATATCAAAATAGATGGGTGTATGTATAATTGGGCATATTATCAATGTGAGGTGTGCAAATTTGGACCTGCAAGAAAAAGTACAGTCAGTATCGCGCTGGAGACGTGGTGACCAACGTGCTCCTCATAAGCCCTTGATGCTTCTTTATGCTTTGTCTGAGTATAAAAAAGGGCATGAGCGGCTGTTTAAGTTTGAAAGTGAAGTTGATCAACAGGTAAAAGAATTGCTGGTTCAGTTTGGGCCTTCTCGTAAAGCACACCATCCAGAGTATCCTTTCTGGAGATTAGTGAATGATGGCTTTTGGGAAATAAAAAACGGTGAGGAGTGCATTCCCCGTAAAAGTAATACTGATCCGAAAAAATCAGAGCTTGTAAAATTCAACGTCATGGCAGGCTTTGATGTTTCATCGTATCTAGCCATTGAATCTAATCCATCATTAATTGAGCGGATAGCTTCGAAGTTAATTCAAGACAATTTTCCTGAAACGGTTCAAGATGAACTATTCATCAAATTTGGCTTTGAACTAGATACATCTTCAAAGCTGCGAGATCCTAACTTCAGGCGTGAAGTCTTAAGAGCTTACAATTATCGTTGTGCTGTTTGTGGATTTGATTTGGCGTTAGATACAGTGCCAGTTGGCATTGAAGCTGCACATATAAAATGGAAGCAGTTTTCTGGCCCTTGCCATGTTACTAATGGTATAGCTCTATGCAGCATTCACCATAGAGCTTTTGATAAAGGCGCATTTACCTTAGATAGCGATATGAAGGTGAAAATATCACCGTCTGTAGTTGGAGGCAGATTAGTTGAAAAATTGATGTGGGATTTTGATTCTAAAATGATTCACTTACCACACAATATATCTAATAGGCCATCTATACGGGAGATTGAATGGCATATTAGAGAGGTGTTTAAAAAATAGCTACACAGTAAATTTTTGGTAATGTTCAAATATATTGTTTTAAGGGATGTAATGTGTGATTTATTGAAGTATATTTGGGGGGAGTTTATAAGCCCATTTTATGATGTTAGATTTAGAATAATATTTGTTATTTTTATTTTTGCAAGCACTTTTGGCATTTATTATGAGTGTTTTAGTCCTGGAGGAGGTGTTGACTTTTTGTCAACATTTACTCCAAAGTCAATGTTCTCGTATACAGTACCACTTTTAATTACAGCCCTAATGGATGGGATTCTGAAGTTGTTTGAAAGGTATGATAATTTATCTGAAGATGAACAACAACGTGAAAATTTTCTAAATGCTATATTTCTATCATTTGGGATGATTATTGTTATGGCAATAATTATGGCACAATCACTATTACAAAATAGCCTTGTTCTTTCATCAATATCAACAGTATTTGCAATTATCATTTGGGTTTTCGTGAATTCAGCTAATCTCACCTCAGGAGTTCGTGGTGGTTATACTCCGACAGGTAACAAACCACTAAGTTCAGAATCATTAAGTAATGGAAGATAAAATGTCTAAAGTGAAAAACTTTTTTGAAACGAATGTCCTTGAAGTTCATCAACCATTTAGTACATTTTATACATTCAAAATAAAAGCTTCTATGTTAGTTGAGTTGGTGTTTTCTATGTCGGCTTATAGCCAAAATGGAAAGTTAAATGGTGTTCAAAGGAAGCTTAGAGATGATCGGATTAATCAGATTGCACTATATAGCCGTAGCAATAGAACAACATACCCAAATACAGTTATATTAAGTGCGAATTTTAAAAGTGATGGTTCATTTGTTGATGATGAGAACATTAGATGGGGTATTAAAAACGAAAAGTTAATTATTCCGACAAACAAAAAAATAGCTTCTATAATAGATGGGCAACACCGTATTGAAGGTATTAAAAAAGCAATATCTGATGGTGCTTTTCGTGATTATGATATGATTTGTTCTGTCTATATTGATCTACATTTTGCGGAACAAGCTGAAATATTTACTTCAATAAACTTTAATCAAAAGAAAGTTGATAAAAGCATAGCGTATGAACTTTTTGGCTATAATGTTGATGAGACAAACAGTGACTATTGGTCTCCTGATACTCTCGCAATATTTTTAACGAGAATTTTGAATTCTGAGTCTGAAACATCATTTAAGGGTAAGATTTATACTAGTTTTGAAGGGAGTAAAAAACCAAGTGGTTGGAATATATCAACAGCTTGTTTTGTAGAAGCTATTTCAAGTTTAATAACATCGGATGCAACTAGAGATAGATATAAAATCCATGAGTCAGGATTGTTTTTATCGAAAGGGCGTAAAAGGTTAATAGATAAAAAGTATAAACAAGTTTTAAGAGAGTTTTATATCGATGGACGAGATAGAGATATTTACTCAATAATACTTGCATATTTATCTAAATTAGACACTCTTGGATGGTTTTCTAATGATGAGTTTGTTACTACGAGAGCGATTGGAATATTAGCAATCTTTGATGTGTTAAGGATTGTTTTATCAAATATTGATTCCAACGATTATTTATTTCTTGATTTTAAGATGATGGATAAAGTTGATGTCAACGCCCTAAAGAAATCTAACTTTAATTTTTCTGGTATTGGTAGAGCAGAAGTTAGAAATCTTATTTTAAGGTATATAAGTTGATAACATAAAGTATCATTTGATAGTCATAATAATGATTTAGAAAATAATACGGCACCGTATGGTGCCGTACATACTATAGAGCTTCTGAGAAGGAAGAAATCGATTTATGATTCCTCAATGCTGCAATCCCATCCTCAACATGCGCAGCCCAAGCGGCCATTGTTTCTTTATCGTCAAGATCAGGGTAGGTCTGTTTCAGTACCAGTTCAGTCACTAACTGGGTGTCACCTAGCCATGTCACTTTATCCAGTACCAAGCTACCATCAAGCTTCTTTGCTGTTTCAGCTGAATACTTAAAGCCTGATTCAACTGAGCGGAAGAAAGCGATGCGTGAAGAAACATTAGGTGTAATTCCGGTAAATTGCTTTAGCTTTTTTAGCTGTTCTTCTGTTTGTTTATTCAATTTCATGCTATTAGGTAGCATCTTAATTTACCTCCGCAACTGCTTGTGCTTTCTGTTGCCAGAAATATCCTTCTTTCAGTCTGGATGACTTAGTGGTGCCATCAAACTGAATCTCAAAGGCATGTGAAATACCGTATTTGAAATCAACATTGTTGAAGTAGCTTTCATCGATTTCAGTATCTGTTGATAGGATGATGACCTGGTGGCTAGCTTCAGGGAAGTAATGCTGAATAAGCTTATCACGGTGTTTAGAATCTAAACGGCCCAAAGGCGTATCAATAATGATTGGTAATTGATTGCCTGAAGTTCGACCTAATGCTTCTAGAATCGAGATAGCATAAATTTGTTTTTCACCAGCAGACAGAGCCTTACGACTGATGGTATGGCCTTTTTCATCAATCAACTCAACATCAAATGATTTAGTATTGATACGTGCCGATAGCTGTAAATCTTCTTTACGTGCCAGTTTTTGATAGCTTTTAATAAATTCTGATTCAAGTTGCTTAACACGTACTTGCGTTAGCTTTTCACTGAAATCAGCCAACATAATGTGTGCATTTTGGGCGTTAGCCAATGAAGCTTCAGCGTTGTGCGCTACTTTATGCTTGTCGTGAAGTTTTTGAATTTTGCGTGCTAATTCAATTGCTTCACGGTATTTACGCTTCGCATCGTCAGTTGTTGTTTTGTGCTCTAAAATCGCTTCAGTACGTTTCTTGGTTAGAGACTTTATTGCTGCTAATTGTGATTCAAGTTGCTCTTGTTCTGGTGCGCGAGCAATATTGACAGAAAGACTTGCTATTTCTTCATCAACTATGCTTAATCGTTTACGAGCAGCATCAAAACGCGTGAATGACTCTGGTGCCTGAACGTTGACTTGAGAATAAATCTGATTGAATTCACGATCAGAAATATCAAGTAAAATGTCTGTCTCTTGTTGAGAAGCGCTTCGCTCATTTAAGCAATCTTGAATGGTATCAAGTGCTGTTGCTGCATTAGCAAGTCGGAAGCTAAGCTGCTGGCTAAGCTCATTCATAAAGCCTTGTAACTCAGCATTGAAGTTTTGAGCTTGTTTAGCTGATTTTTCTGCTTCAAGTTGAGTAAACAGGTTTGCTAGCACTGTTGGTGCGAAAGAGTAGGGTAGGTTAGCTTCGATTTCTGCACGAAGAACTTTCTCCAATTCTTTACGCTCAGCTTCTAGTTCATTTTGCTTGGATTTCTCTTGTTCACGGCTGCTTGCCCATGCACCACCACGTGAAGACAGCTCTCCTTCGGCTTTATCAATATCGGCGGCAATTAAATCGATTTTTGCTTTACAGAGCACAGCTTCATTTGCCATTGCTTTTGCAGCATTTTCAGCATCCACACGCTCTTTTTCTAACTTTTCAATTTGTGTTTTGATGTTAGCTGGCATTGCAGCAGCATCGTTACGCTTCAGGTAAATGGCAAGGTCGTTTCGAAGGCGCTCAACAACATCAATACCTAATAAACGTCTTACTGCAGTTTGTAGAACTTCGCCTGACTCATCTTCTGCAAGCTCGGCAATCTTTTCACCGTCAAAGAAGAATAAGTCGGCAATACCAGATGGAATCAGTTCATTAAGGAAGCTTTGGCATTGGTCGTAGTTCATCTGGCTTAGTTCTTCAGAATCTTTCTCAAGGACTAAGCGGTCTTTTTGACCTTTTGACCAACCTCGGGTGATTTTATATTCGCTTTCAATACCGTTTTGGCTATGTGTGAAAACAAGCTCAATGGAGGATTTACCTTCACTGATCCCGACGCCTTTATGAATAAGGGCGTCAAGTTGTTCTTGGTATTCTGCTGCTGTCATGCCTCTACCAAAGGCAGCACGGCCATATAGAGCCACACGGACTGCGGTTAGGATCGACGTTTTACCTGCACCATTTAAACCGCCAAATAATACGATTGGCGCAGGGGCTTCGTGATACTCACGTTGCTTACGAGGGGCAAGGTCAATTTCGTGCACACCACGGAAAACACGGAAGTTATTGACTACAAGGCTTTTAATGATCATTTATAGTTCCACCTTGGCTAAGCGATCCAGTTTTGCAATTTCATCTTCGTAACGTTTGATTTGGTCTTTATGGATATCAAAGTCTGATTTACTTTGCAGATCAGCATGCTTTTCTTTGATTTCTTCAAGTGAACCCCAATCACGTTTCAATAGGCTACCAATTTTCTCAAAGACACCGGTACGACGGCTTAAACCCTCAAGTGATACTTCAAGATCAAGTAACTTTTGAATCATTTCTGGTGATACATCGTGCTCATTGCCTAGTTGCTGCAAGATTTGTGCTTCTACTTCACCAAAGCTGTTGTTGTCGTTGATAACCCAATCAAGGTCTTTACCGTAAACCTCACGATAAATTTGAGGGAGTGAATCAGCCCAGTCAGGTTCGTTTGGATCGTTCAACCACTCTTGGCGAATAGCATGCAGTTCAGGTTTAGTAACAAGTGTGACCTGATAGCCTGACTGGTTAAATTCCTTTTCTTGTACCAACAATTGTCTTAGCCATTGCTTACGGAATTTAAGCATGTAAGGACCAGGCACATGATCACGTTCAGCCGATAAGTCTTGTCCATCTTTGACTCGTTGATAACTAACACGGCCTGTACGGCGCTTAAAATTACGGTAAAGAGGCTTGTTTTCTGGGATGTTGGTTTCAGCCAGCATGTTTCGGAAATCAAGCAGCGGGCGCATCCACTCTTCACCATTTTGGATTAGGCTTTCCATTGCACGGTCTTTCGTGACTACGGTACATGTCCAACAACCAAAACGAGAGTTACCACATGAAGGGGTACTGTCATCAATAACCATTGGGCATTCGCCTTGGACAGATGAATCCTTGTACAAATTCCATAGCGTCAGGTTCTTACCACCCCATGGATTTTCCCATTCAAGGTCGTAGTTGTTTGACCACTTTTTACCAATACCCATAGGTGAGATGGTTACTTCGAGACGACATGCACGAAGAATTTTCCAAACGTCATCCATGCTCCAAGTATCAATTGGTGTATAGATGAAAGCATTTGCCAAAGTTGTATGGCGAGCTAGGCGTGTGTTCTCAATTTTATGCTTCGCGATTACTTGTGCACGCGAGGCACTTTCTTGACTACGAGAACCTAGTACAACAATGACTTCGTCAAACTTCGCTACTTTATCTGTAATGAAGTCACTAACAGGGTCAATTTTCATGCGCTCAGTACACCAACGGAAACTTTTTGTTGGTGCAGGGTAGCCCTTACCTAAAAGACAAGACCAAAACGTTTGATGAGGCTTTGGCAATACTTTATGGGTTGTAATAGGCAAGCCATCACGGCGAGCTTGGTTGCCAATAGATTCTAGTGATTTATTGACGTGATCAACAACCAACGGTGTTTCAACCAATGTATCCGAGGCAACTACGTACACTTGTTTGGTGCGTTTTGATTCATCTAATGCTTGTAACGCAAGATAAACAAGCGTTACGACTGCAGAGGAGTCTTTACCACCGCTATAGCCAATAACCCATGGACGATTGTCAGCACAATATACGGCTTGAATATCATCGATGAAGTGCTTTAAAACAAAGCCTTCATGCTTTTCATGTTCACGTTGAAGCTCACGACAAAGGTTGGTGCTGCTAACGTTTCTTAATTCTTCATCTAGTCCCGCATAGTGATCTAATTTTGCTGGTAACGATTGATGATTGCTATACCGCTTAAAGCCTGCAAAAAACTCATTTTCGATATATTCAATTTGTTCTTCGTCCAGACAATCGGCTTGATACAACTCAGCCATTTGAAGCCTCACTACTTGTTATATGTTGGTTTTCTAGCGCTCTTTCATCTGGTGTCAGTGGGAGCGATAACGCGTGTTTTAGGGCATTTGTTGTTAGCATAATGTTTGTTGATGCTTTACTTAGCTTGCCATGTAGCATGCTACGGTTTGCCCAATTTGGATTGGATTTTCGCCAATCAACATCTTTCAGTCTTTTGATTGTTTGTTGCCATTCAGTTGGTTGAGCTGTGATCAATGCACAACCAAGTGAACCTAATGCGTGTAACCCTACACCATGTGCGTGAATGTAATCTTGACGGAATTGAGAGGGTGATAGTTCTTTGTTTAGTACCATCTGCCACTCAGGGGTTGCGTCGTAAACAGCTTCCCAGAATTGATTGGCCAGTGATTTCTCTTCTTCACTGAAACCATCTTTTGCACTTTTACCGAGCAGTGCTTTGTTAGCTTGCTTTAGGCTGCTTAAAGTGAATAGTTTGCCACTTTTGGAGCTGATACTGGATTTCTCCATTTCGGTAAAGCCTTTAAAGGGGGCAATGTGCTGAGCTTGGTAACGAGCAAGTTCAGAGCTTTCATCACGGTGGTCATATAAGGCACCAAGGGAAGGGCTTGGTTTTACAGCGTATTTATTTAGGTCAGCAAACATTTGCTGACTACGTTTTAACCCTTCATCGACAAAGAACAAGACAGGAATATTATCTTGAGCTAGGTCTGGATTTTCTTTAAGAGCCGCCTCAATAGCTGCGCGGCGGTGCTGACCGTCATTGATCAAAATCTGCGCATCCATTGGTACTTTTAATGTGCCAAGGTTTGGCGTATCAAGACTGGAGTTTTCTTCAAAACTCACTGTCGATGCGACTGAGACGGTTAGAGCAGAAAAGACATAGTCTTTAGGGTTTTCGACGAGATAACGTACCATCTCAGGAATACGTGATTTATTTAACGTACGCTGAGCACGAAGTTCCGGTGGAACCTCATCTTCGTCGAAGACAAAAATCTTAGGGATTGTACTTAGTGGGCAAGTGGCGATGTAGAATGGCTTTCCTGCTTGTAGCCCCCGAACAGCAGGGAAAGAAAAGCAGTAGCCGTCTTGTGCGTTTCTCATTACTCACCTTTTGACGTTATTTTTGACGTAACAATCATTATAGTACGTTATCCAATAACGTCACTTTCGTCATTTCTAACGTGATCGTTTTCTACCAAGGTGCGTATTTTAGTGGAGATATAGCAGAATTGCACGTGAGAATTCCGTTTGGAAAACACGCTGTCAATCTGACTATGTGCACTTGTAGATGGTAGGGAAAGGGAGGCATATATTGTGGCGTAACAGTAAGGTTATTGGTTTAATCTAGTGATTTTATATCCACTAACTCTCCTGCACTCTTCTTGTAGTCCTTGTTCAAACTCACCACGTGTCATGTTTCTTTCTTCGTTGTTGCTGATTCCTAAAAGCTTGGCTAACCGTTTATCAAAGCTACATTGCTTATTGTAGAGGGTGAAGCATTCACTGATGTACAAGCTCTTATTCAATAACGGTGGCCTACGCTTTTCATCTACATAGTCAAAGAAGTCGATATCTTGCTCTGCCATTTTGATTTTGATGCGCTCTACAAGAAAGGGAACTGACTTTTCGAAGTCGTCATAGACCGTTAAGCTAAGCTTTCCAGATGTGATATGGATCTTGACCAAGTCAATATCATCATTGAGTTCACCATACATCTGCAGTCCTGCACCTACATAGGTACGTAGGAGTAGGGGAAGTTCATCAATGTAATCTCTATGGAAGATCAGTGAGTGGCTTTCATTGAGGAGGCTTGCGGGTATGGTTTTATGGGCTTTCTCACACAGGCTTTTAATCAGGCTAGTATCAGCAATCGAAAATAGAAGCTCGGTAGCAAGGTTAATCACGGTTTTGTAGTCACCAAACAGTGCCTTTATGTCTCTCTTCAGTGGCTCTGGCTGCTGGGTATAGGGCTTCCGTTTTTCAAATAGCCCCATTGCAAAGTAAAGTAATAGGTCTTCTTTCCTACTTGTTTCTGCTTGTTCGAACTCTTCTGTGTCGAACATCTCTTGCAGTAAACCAAACACCTTTTTGTGTGAGCCTATTAGCTCACGCACTTTCTCTGAGTTTTCAAATTCATCATTCGCTGGTATGCGACCTAGCTCTAAGCAAGTATTCCAAAAAGCATCGAATAGTGGCTGGTTTTGAGTAATAACTAGCCTTGCTCTGTCTTTGGCTTCAATTGGAGTAGGTGAGGTCAGTTGTTGCCATTTGTGGTGACGCTTGTACTTACTTTGCAAGTATTGTTGTTCTTCAAGCTTGTCTTTAAAGATGTAGAAAATGCCAGGGGCCACAGCGATTACATCTTCTTGTAGGCATCTTTCGACATAGGCTTTGATTTCAGATTGCGCATAATATTTTTGAAAGGTGTTACGGGAGGTAATAACTCCGTCTTTATAAGGCGTAAACTGAGCAATGAAATTTTCATTTGCTAGCATGACAGACACGACTAGAAACTTATCAGCCAGCTCCCATGCGCTTAGTAAAGCATCAAGGCGCTCGTCTTGGTCTTCAATGACATTGAGTACAAAGCCTAAGTTGACGATATCTGAAGTTACTTTTTCATTGTCAGGTTGAAAGTTTGGATCCCAGCCTAGAGCGTCTAAACCGTGAGCTTCCAGCTCTCTTAAATCATCACCTCGACCGCAACCATAATCAAAAATGGAGTACGCTCCTTCAAGGAAACCATGCTTTATTAAGCTTTTCATAGGAGCTGACAGTTCATGACGGACGATGGCTGTTTTATGGCGGTCTATCCCGTTGTCATTGGTTTGTACTGTTACCGCAGAGCTACGAAATAATCGACCATCAACAAGCTCGTACCCGTGGCGGGCTATTAGGTTTTCCCAAGAGCGCTTAAAGCCTATCAGGCGGCTATTTTCGTATAAGCCGGCATTTTCGCCTTCTTGAGTGAGTGAGATAAAGTGTTGATAGTGCTCGTTATCAGATAGCACCATTGTCTCTTTGCGGTGAAGGATAGGTGGGTTTTCTGAACTTTCATAACTAGTGATTTTATGGCTTAGTTTTGCAAGGTCTACATTGAGGCTTTGTTTTAGTTCTGGGTAAGATTCTGTATAAAAACCAGGGTAGTGCAGTAGTGATAATCTAAAATCTTTCTTAAATATTTTAACTAGATTCCACTCAGAATCATTAAGGCGAAGCGCTTTCGCTACTGCTGGGATAAACTTCGCAAGCTCGTCAGGTATAGCTGAAAATGCATCTCGGTGAAGATAGAGTGCATCAGGAAGTTGTTTCCCAACTTTTACTTGTGTGGCGAGCTGTGAGAAAAGTTTTGCATCCATGTCAGTAACCTGAGTTATAGCGTTTTTAGTTATTATAAATCATCAAACAAGCTTACTGCGGCTAAACCTTTCGCACTCTTTTTGTTAACTCTAAGTCCATCACTACGAGTACGACGAATTAGTACATACTGAGTATTTTCTGGGCCAATGCTGATGTGTAGCGGTTTGTTTTTACCGTAAAAGTAAAGCCTATCGAAGGTTAGGTGCTGAACGATGAATTTTGCGACTTCATCCATTCGGTTTTCATAACCGCTTACAAGAAAATCGCAGGCTGCGCCATCTCGTTTACAAATGCGATTACCACGGCTATTTGTTTCCAATGATGCATGTTGATCAATATCAGGAGCTATATCTCTAGGACTGTTGTTCAAGATAAATCTGAGTAAAGCGTGGCTAGTAAAACCGTACGTTATCTTAATTGTTCCTAGGTGATGTTCTATTGGCATGAGTAGCTTAGCGCTAAGCAAGCGGAGTTGGTGAATTGAAGCTGGATTGGCGGAGTTATCAAATGTGTATTGCGGGTGCTTTACAAGGTGCCAGTTTAGAAGTTGCTCAAGCATGGATATACTCCTGCTGATAACAAAACATAGGTATGAAGCAGATACAAAAACGGGACATCCGAAGATGTCCCGTTTCCAAACGTTTGGTGGAGCTGGCGGGAGTTGAACCCGCGTCCAAAACCAGTCTAACCAGAGGCGCTACATGCTTAGTCTGTCTTTATTCTCGTAAGTGCACTGCGAACAGACACGCTATGCAAGTACATACCAGAATTCATATTTCGCGGTTCATCTCTCTAGTCAAAGATTCCCTCGCTATCTCGTTTGGGTTTGAACCCCTGTTATTCCCCGTCTTACAAGCGGAAGCTAGGGCAGGAGCGCTCTCAGCAGGGTATTAAGCTGCTAGTGCGTAGTTTTCGTCGTTTGCGACTATTTTTTTGCGGCTTTTTTACGAGGCCAACCGCACCTCGGCATGCTCCCAAAGCCTTCGTGATCCTGTCGAATCCTAAATCAGCCCCAGAGTTCGATCGATGGTAACAGAAAATGCGATAGGGTCAACATAAAACCCTGTTGAATCGGCTCTTGTGGAGAAAAATCCACCACTTAGCCGGTTCGGCATCTTCTTAGCGCATGCTGCTCTTCATAATACGTGCCTTGTCGCGCTGCCAGTCTTTCTGTTTGGAGTCGGCACGCTTGTCATGAAGCTTCTTACCGCGCGCTGTACCTACTTTCAGTTTAACCCATGAACCTTTCCAATACATAGAAAGTGCCACAATAGTCTGGCCTTCGCGGTTGACGGCGCCCAACAGCTTGTCAATCTCGCGGCGCTTAAGCAGGAGCTTGCGGGTACGGGTCGGATCGGCCACTACGTGGGTAGAGGCCGCATTAAGCGGGGTGATGGTGACCCCGGAGATGAAGGCTTCGCCGTTGCGCAGGAACACATAGCTTTCGGAAATGTTCACTTTGCCAGAGCGGATGGCTTTGACTTCCCAGCCCTGCAGTTCCAGGCCTGCTTCGTATTCGTCGTCAATCGCATACTCATGACGCGCTGATTTGTTTTTCGCAATGGTATTGCTACCCTGCTTGCTTGGTTTTTTCTTTGCCATAGATATTTTTTTCACTCTTTTGCAGTCCCTGCCGGATGAGATTATCGGCAGGTCGAAGTGCAATAATCACAGACCTGATTGGCTAATGTCTCAGGCACGATTTGCACGAATTTTGGCTAATAGCCGAGTAATGGTATCATTGCCCCACCTCTTCTCCTAGGTTTTGGCTGCTAAGTCGCTAAATACTTGAGAGTTGAGGCACTTGTTATGGGTAAAGGAGAAACTATGCCTCAGATTAGTCGCTCTGCACTGGTTCCTTTTAGTGCACAGAAAATGTTTGAACTTGTTAATGATGTTGAGTCTTACCCTGCGTTTTTGCCGGGCTGTTCCGGCACTAAGATATTAGAAAGTTCTGACGAGCATATGATGGCATCTGTCGATGTATCCAAGGCAGGAATCAAGAAAACCTTTGTCACCCGCAATCAGCTGATTGGCGTGAATAAAATTGACATGCAGCTGGTGGAAGGCCCTTTCCGGCGTCTGGTTGGCGGCTGGCACTTTACCGAGCTTGATGCCGAGGCATGCAAGGTCGAACTGAAGCTTGATTTTGAATTTACCAACGGGTTGGTGGAAGCGGCGTTTGGCAAGGTGTTCCGCGATCTAACCAATAATATGGTGAATGCGTTTACCCAACGAGCCAGAGAAGTGTATGAGTTCTGAAGAAAAGCTGATCCATGTCGAGGTGGTGTACGCGCTGCCTCAGGCCCAGCGTGTGATCAAGCTGGCGATCACCCCTGATACCCAGGTTCATGAGATTATCGAGCAGTCCGGCGTGCTGGAAATGTATCCGGAAATCGACCTGAAGAAGAATAAGGTGGGTGTCTACAGCCGTAATGTGAAGCCCAATGCGACGGTGCACGATGGCGATCGGATTGAAATCTACCGTCCGTTACTGGCCGATCCGAAAGAGATCCGCCGCAAGCGCGCCGAACAGGCCAAGCAGGAGGCGCTAGACGCCAAGGCAGCTGAAGCAAAGGAATCCGAAGCTAAGGCCACTGAATAAAGCCTTATTCTTGTATACCGGAATTAATAAAAAAGCTCGCAGATGCGAGCTTTTTTTGTGGTCATCACTTATTTCAGTGGTATCAGTTAATCGGATCCATAAAGTTTGGTCCCGACTGATAGTCACCGGATAGCCCAGTGAGTTTGTTCTGGGCATCAAAGGTGAGCACCAGGTTCTTCTGAATGGCTTCGTCATGGCCCGGCTTGTGGTAGTAGACGTAGTACCAGGTATTTGGATATTCAGGTTCTACCAACATTGGCGATCCCAGAACATAGCTCACCTGTTCTTTGTTCATACCGTAACGCAGGGTATTGATGTCGTTTTGATCAAGGTAGTTACCCTGATTGATATCAATTCGATAAACCAGCCTTTCAACGACTGAACAACCACCTAACAGGCTTACTGCTAACGTTAGTGCAGCAATGTTTTTCCAACTCATAGCATCCCGGCAAATTCGCTTTTACTGCTGCGATGATAAACAAGCTCTGGGCAGAAGTAAAAAAGCGGTTAAGAAAAAAACTGTAATTGAGACTGTGAGCTAGCTAATTAGTTGCATCACGGCTTAAGTTTATTTCAATAATACCGGTCTGAACAATATTCTGTTTGATATCAGGCCGCAAACAGCAATTCTTTTGCGTTGGCGAGCGTTCTTTCGGTGATTTCGCTACCGCCCAGCAGACGGGCCAGCTCGGAAACCCGGGCTTTGTCATCCAGCGGGTACATGTTGGTCTCGGTCTGGCCTTTGGTTGATTTCTTGGCAACAAACATCTGCTGGTGGCCGCAACCGGCAACCTGCGGCAAGTGAGTCACACACATTACCTGGGTCGATTCACCCAGTGTACGCAGCATCTTGCCGACGATAGCGGCGGTCGGGCCGCTGATGCCGACATCCACCTCATCGAAAATCAGGCTCGGGGTTTCGACTTTTTGCGCGGTAATTACCTGGATGGCCAGGGAAATACGCGACAGCTCACCACCGGAGGCGACTTTGCCTAGCGGCTGCAACGGCTGGCCGGGGTTGGTCGAGACCAGGAAGGTGATGTTGTCAAAGCCTAACGGGCTGAGCATCCCTTCGGCATCGCTCTGGATATCAATTTTGAAAATACCGTGTTCCATGCTCAGTTCATGCATGCTGTTGGAAATCTTCTTGTCGAGCTCCTTGGCGTAACGCTGGCGGCTCTTGCTGAGCTTTTCAGCCGTGGCGAGGAATTTCTGGCGCTGGAGTTCAACCTGCTCGGCCATCTCTTCCAGACGCTCGTCACTGCAGTCCAGCTCTTCAAGCTCTTTCAGCAAATCCTGGTGTTTCTGGTATAGCTCGTTGGGCATTACGTAGTGCTTGCGTGCCAGTGACATGATTTTAGCCAGACGCTCTTCAAGGTAGATCAGGCGCTGCGGATCCATATCCAGGTTGTCTAGGTAGCAGCGAAGCTCCTGGCTCGCTTCCTGAACCTGAATAATGGCCTCTTCCAGCATGGCCGGAATGGTGCTCAGGTTGCTGTCTAGCTCACCAAGGGTAATGACCTGCTGGCTGGCCATTTGCAGCAGTTGCAGGGCGTTGCCTTCATCGTTGTCATACAGTACGGAAAGTGCGGTCTGGCTGGAAACGGCCAGCTCGCCGCTGTTGGACAGGCGCTTGTGCTCTTCTTCGATCTCGGCAAATTCGTCTTCGCCAAGGGCCAGTTCATTGAGCTCTTTGACCTGATACTGGATCAACTGTTTCTGCGCTTTGTTCTCTTCCCGGTTCTGGGTCAGGCGCTTCAGCTCGTTATTGGCCTGGCGCCAGATCTGGTAGGCCTTGCGGGTTTTTTCCATCAACAGGTGATGACCGGCATATTGATCCAGCATTTGCTGCTGATGCTCGGCGCGCATCAGCTGCTGGTGAGCGTGCTGACCGTGGATGTTGATCAGCAGCTGGCCGAGGGCTTTCTGCTGCGAGGCCGGTACCGGGCTGCCGTTGATAAAGCCACGGGAGCGGCCTTCTTTGGTGATCACCCGGCGCAAGATGCACTCCTCACCGTCGACGAGTTCATTGTCTTCCAGCCAGCGGCGGGCTGCCTGGTTGTTCTGCAATGAAAAAGCGGCCGAAATCTCGGCTTTGTCTTCATTTGGTCGCACCATGCTGGCTTCTGCCCGATCTCCCAAGCATAGGCCGAGCGCATCAATGGCAATAGATTTACCTGCGCCTGTTTCACCGGTAATGGTGGTCATTCCCGGCTTCAGTTCAAATTCAAGGTTTTTGACAATAGCAAAGTTGGAGATCGTCATATGTGCAAGCATGTGTTCACCTGTTTAAATCAACACCTGTTTTTTCATACAGTATATACTGTATCTATACACAGTAAAGATACTGGGTGAATTTTTTCTCAGAAAGTTTGATGTGAGTTAAGGTGATGAATTGCAAACACAAAAAAGCCAGCGCAATGGCTGGCTTCGCTCAGAAGAGAAAGGGCCCAGAAGGGAAAGGGGGTCAGAACAGCTTGCTTGACCAGCCCAGCTTTCCTCGCAGCACGTTGTAGTAGCTGTAGTTCTTCGGGTGGATCAGCTTGAGGTGGTCCGGGCTCTGGTAAATAAGGATTTCGTCACCGGGGCTGACCGGCAGGGAGACCTGTCCGTCACAGCTGACCTCTAGGGTACTGCCGTTGGTCGGTGAAACCAGCAGCTTGATCCGGCTGTTGCCGTCAACCACGAGCGGGCGGCAAGACAGTGTATGCGGGAACATCGGCACCAGAGAAATCGCATTGAGGCTCGGCGACAGGATAGGGCCGCCGCCGGATAACGAATAGGCAGTCGAACCTGTCGGGGTCGAGATAATCAGACCGTCAGAGCGCTGAGAGAAGGCGAAGGTTTCGTCGATGTACACTTCGAACTCAATCATGTGGGCAATCTTGTCCGGGTGCAGCACGGCCTCGTTCAGGGCGGCGTTGCGGCTTTTGATTTGCCCGTGACGGTGCACTTCGGCTTCCAGCAAGAAGCGTTTTTCGGTGATGAATTCGCCGTTCAGTACCTTTTCGAGCTCCGAGTCGAAATCGTCGGGGGCAAGGTCGGTCAGAAAGCCGAGGTTGCCACGGTTGACGCCGATCACTGCCACATCGAAACGGGAAAGTACCCGGGCGGCACCGAGCATATTGCCGTCACCGCCGACGACGATGGCCAGGTTGGCTTTGTCGCCAATTGTCAGCAAATCGCATAGTGAGGCTTGCGGGACGTCCAGATCGTTAGCCAGACGGTGATCGACCAATACTTCGTAGCCTTTGTTGTTCAGCCAGTCGTACAGACTTTTGTGGGTTTGCAGGGCGTCAGGGTTTCTCGGCTTACCAATTAACGCGATTGTCTGAAAAATGCGCTTCATGTCCTTGATCCGACAAATGATAGTGGAGCCAGTATAGCGCTAGGTTTAGACACTTGTCGCGCTTTGTGAGCGATCTCGGCTTGAATCATTGAACTTCATCCCCATAATATGCGCATGACCGTTTTTTAAGGGTGGGAACTGTGTGTTTTTTCCACTCCATTGACGAACAATAAATCTTGGCGGAGAAGCGAACGCATGAGCAACGAAGAGAAAAAAGTACAGGACGAACAGCTGCAGCAAGACACTGTGAATGCAGCTGAAACTGAATCTGCTGAGGAACAAGTAGTAGAAATGATTGCAGAAGAGCTTCAGGCAGCACGTATTGCTGAACTTGAAGCGGCTCTGCTAACCAGCGAAGCGAAAGTGAAAGAGCAGCAAGACAGTGTATTGCGTGCTCGCGCTGATATCGACAACATGCGTCGCCGTACCGAGCAGGAAGTTGACAAGGCACGTAAGTTTGCCCTGAACAAGTTTGCCGAAGAGCTGCTGCCGGTTATCGATAACATGGAACGTGCGATCGAAATGTCAGACAAGAATGACGAAGCTATTAAGCCAATGCTTGAAGGTGTCGAGCTGACGCTGAAGACAATGACGGATACCGTCGAGAAGTTCGGCCTGAAGCAAATCGACCCTATGGGTGAAGCGTTCAACCCTGAGTTCCACCAGGCGATGTCTATTCAGGAAAGTGCCGACCATGAGCCGAACACGGTTATCCTGGTTATGCAGAAAGGCTACGAGCTAAACGGCCGCGTTGTGCGCCCTGCAATGGTAATGGTATCTAAAGCTGCAGCGGGCAACGTTGATACTCAGGCGTAAGCTGAGCGGCTAGGATCGGAAAACCCGCAATTTTTAAGCGGTTTTTTATTTTTTTGAATTTTTTTTCGATGTTGCCCTTGAAAACAAAATGGCTGCCCTTATCTAGTAGTCATACGACATCGTAAATCAATTTTCTGCGGCTGAGTCCGCACCGCTTGCCCCAATATGACTTCGGGCAGGTTAGTAGAACTAAACGAATTTCGGAGAAAGCCTGATGGGTAAAATCATTGGTATTGACTTGGGTACAACTAACTCTTGTGTAGCAGTACTTGATGGTGAAAAACCACGTGTAATTGAGAATGCAGAGGGTGAGCGTACAACGGCATCTGTTATCGCTTACACCCAAGATGGTGAAACGTTAGTTGGTCAGCCAGCTAAACGTCAGGCGGTAACTAACCCTGAAAACACACTATTCGCTATCAAGCGTCTGATCGGTCGTCGTTTTGAAGACGAAGAAGTTCAGCGTGATATCGAAATTATGCCTTTCAAAATTGTTAAGGCTGACAACGGCGATGCATGGGTAGAAGCGAAAGGCCAGAAAATGGCTGCTCCTCAAGTATCTGCTGAAGTACTTAAGAAGATGAAGAAAACGGCAGAAGACTTCCTGGGCGAAGAAGTGACTGGCGCAGTTGTTACTGTTCCTGCTTACTTCAACGATGCTCAGCGTCAGGCAACTAAAGATGCCGGCCGTATCGCAGGTCTTGAAGTTAAGCGTATCATCAACGAACCAACAGCAGCTGCACTGGCTTACGGCCTAGACAAGCAGGGCGGTGACCGCACTATCGCTGTTTACGACCTTGGTGGTGGTACATTCGATATCTCTATCATCGAAATCGATGAAGTTGAAGGCGAGAAGACGTTTGAAGTTCTGGCGACCAACGGTGACACACACCTTGGTGGTGAAGACTTCGATAACCGCATGATCAACTACCTGGTAGAAGAGTTCAACAAAGAGCAGGGTATCAACCTTAAGAACGATCCTCTTGCGATGCAGCGTGTTAAAGAAGCTGCTGAAAAAGCGAAAATCGAACTGTCTTCTGCACAGCAAACTGACGTAAACCTACCTTACGTTACTGCTGATGCAACAGGTCCTAAGCACATGAACATCAAAGTGACTCGTGCGAAGCTTGAGTCTCTGGTTGAAGATCTTGTTCAGCGCTCTCTAGAGCCACTAAAAGTTGCTCTGGCTGATGCAGACCTGTCTGTAGGCGATATCACTGACGTTATCCTTGTTGGTGGCCAGACTCGTATGCCAATGGTTCAGGCTAAAGTATCTGAATTCTTCGGCAAAGAACCACGTAAAGACGTGAACCCGGATGAAGCTGTAGCGGTTGGTGCGGCTGTTCAGGGCGGTGTTCTTGCGGGCGACGTGAAAGACGTTCTACTGCTAGATGTTACTCCACTATCTCTTGGTATCGAAACCATGGGTGGCGTAATGACTAAGCTTATCGAGAAGAACACCACGATTCCTACAAAAGCGAACCAGGTATTCTCGACTGCAGAAGACAACCAGAACGCGGTAACTATCCACGTACTACAGGGTGAGCGTAAGCAGGCGAACTACAACAAGTCTCTTGGTCAGTTCAACCTTGAAGGTATCCAGGCAGCACCTCGCGGTATGCCTCAGATCGAAGTTACTTTCGACCTTGATGCCGACGGTATCCTGCACGTGTCTGCGAAAGACAAGAGCACAGGTAAAGAGCAGAAGATCACTATCCAAGCTTCTGGCGGCCTGAGCGATGAAGATATCGAGAAAATGGTACAAGAAGCAGAAGCTAACAAAGAAGCGGACAAGAAGTTCGAAGAGTTGGTAACTGCACGTAACCAGGCTGACCAGCTAGTACACGGTACGCGCAAGCAGATCGAAGAAGCGGGTGAAGCACTTCCAGCTGACGAGAAAGAGAAAATCGAAGCCGCTGTTTCTGAACTAGAAGAAGCACGCAAAGGCGAAGATAAAGAAGCGATCGACGCGAAAGTTCAGGCGCTAATCGCAGCTTCTCAGAAGCTAATGGAAATTGCTCAGCAGCAGGCTCAAGCTCAGCAGGCACAAGCTGGTGCTGGTGAAGCTGGCGAGCAGCAAGCTCAACAAGACGACAACGTTGTTGACGCTGAGTTCGAAGAAGTTAAAGACGACAAAAAATAAGATAGTTAATTCATAATCTTATTTTCGCGCGGGCGTTGGAGGAATACTCTTGCGCCCGTAGCTGTATTCAGGCAGGTGACAGTTAAGTATGTCTAAACGTGACTTTTACGAGGTTCTTGGCGTTGGCCGTGACGCGTCAGAACGTGATATTAAAAAGGCCTATAAGCGCCTTGCGATGAAGTTTCACCCCGACCGTAATCAGGGTGATGAGCAGGCTGCAGAAAAATTCAAAGAAGTGAAAACCGCTTATGAGATCCTGACCGATCCTCAGAAGAAAGCGGCATACGATCAGTATGGCCATGCTGCGTTTGAGCAGGGTGGTATGGGCGGCGGTGGCGGCTTCGGCGGCGGCGCTGACTTTGGCGATATTTTCGGTGATGTGTTCGGCGATATCTTCGGTGGTGGCGGTGGCCGTCGCGGTGGTCAGCAGCGTGCCCAGCGTGGTGCTGATTTGCGCTACAACATGGAGCTGACACTGGAAGAAGCCGTTCGCGGTTGTAGCAAAGAGATCCGTGTTCCTACTTTGGTTCACTGTGATACCTGTGACGGTTCCGGTGCCAAAAAAGGTACGTCAGCGACAACCTGTGGCACCTGTCACGGTCAGGGCCAGGTGCAAATGCGCCAGGGCTTCTTTGCTGTACAGCAGACCTGTCCGCACTGTCACGGTCGCGGTAAGATCATCAAGGAGCCTTGTGGCACCTGTCATGGTCAGGGCCGTAAGGAAGAAACCAAGACTCTGTCTGTGAAGATCCCGGCAGGTGTTGATACGGGCGACCGTATCCGACTATCAGGCGAAGGCGAAGCGGGCGAGTTTGGTGCACCGGCAGGCGATCTGTATGTACAGGTTCATGTTGCCCAGCACCATATCTTCGAGCGTGATGGCAGCAACCTGTACTGCGAAGTACCTGTGAGCTTTACCATGGCAGCCCTGGGCGGTGAGGTTGAAGTACCGACCCTAGACGGTCGCGTTAACCTGAAAGTGCCTACTGAAACCCAGACTGGCCGTATGTTCCGCATGCGTGGCAAAGGGGTGAAATCAGTACGTGGCGGTACGGTTGGCGATCTGATCTGTAAGCTTGTGGTTGAAACGCCTGTTAACCTGAGCTCTCGTCAGAAGGAGCTTCTGCAAGAGCTGGAAGAGACCCTGGGTGGCTCTGCGGCAAAGAAGCATAAGCCTAAATCAGAAGGTTTCTTCGACGGCGTGAAAAAGTTCTTTGATGACCTGACTGGTTAATCACTTGACTGGTTAAGCACTGGTGAACGCCATGATAAAAGCCGACGTAAAGTCGGCTTTTTTGTGCCTGCATTTTACCGGTGTTCTATTAATCTTTCTTACCAGCAATCACCGCTTCCTGATGCAGAGCCCACACCGGCAGCGTTTAAATAAAGCGTCCCGCATGTATCATCTAGTTTGGGAGTGGCTGATAACTTATAGATATTGGCCTCGGTACCTGAGGTTGCACCGTAATCGTACCGCTTCAGATTGAGATTGCAGCCCGGACAGCTGGTGTTATCGACAGCTGCCGGATAACTGCCGTTGGTGGTGTATTGTTCTTCCATCCATAGCAGCAACCGGACGAGTCCGGCCTTGGCGTCCTCTCGATAGCTTTTAGTGACATGATCGGTATAGGCCGGGTAGGCGAACGCACTGATAATCCCGACAATGGCAACCACGACCAATAATTCGATCAGCGTCATACCTTTTTGGCAATTGTGAATCTGGCTCACCACGATCTCCTGAAGTGCATCGCTAACTCATTGATATAAAGTAAGGCTATTGTTCTATAGTGATAATCTATATGCAATTAAATTGGTATTAATCAAGGTGATTGCATGCGAAGTTGGGTATCACATCAAGGCTTTACTCTATTGGAGTTGCTGATAACTCTCTCTGTCATCACCGTCTTGCTGACAACGGCCGCGCCGTCTTTTACATCGACGCTTGAGCATTACAAGCTCAGGCGCTTGGCCAATCAGTTGGCGACCAATTTGCATTTGGCGCGTACCGAAGCTGTTCGCACCAACCAGACTATTTATGTTCACAATATCAATATGAGCTCGTCGACAAATTCCGGGTGGTGCGTAGTAATGACATCAAATGCCGCTACGCCCGGCGGATGTTCTGCCTCGGACTGGACACAGGCGTTAGCCGTGGTTGATGGCGGTCAGTTCCCTTCGATTTTAATTAGCAGTAACAGAAACTACAGTTCATTTGATGGAGCCCGAAGCATGGTAAACCAAGGAATGACCTATGAGTTGAAAACCGATGGTATGACGGCGGATCAAAGGATTGAAGTGATAGTGAGTAAAAAGTCACGAATTAGGCGGTGTAGCAAGAATGGAATACCGGGCTTTGAGTCCTGCTAACTGCAAGGGGATGACGCTGATTGAGAGCCTTGTCGCCATGGCTATTGGTATTCTGGCTTTATCCCTCATGGTCTCGACCTTTTTGAGTGGTACCCAAACGGCGGTACGGGTTTCTGACGGTTCGTATTTTTTCCACGAGTTCTATGATGTTTCACGTTTTATCCTTGATGACATGCGAAGAGCCGGCCATGCAATAAAAGGTACCCGTGAAGGGCTGGTAAAGTGGGCTGGCGCGGCTTCGGAGCTTGAGATCTTAGAGTCAGGCCAGTGCATTGCCTATGCCTATGAGTTTGACGACTCGGGTACGGAAAAGGTGCGCTATTCCAGTGTGTATTTCTTTGCGGCTGGTAAGGCTATACGTTTGTACACCCTTGAGGAGACTATTCCCGTCGCCGCAGCAAGTGTACCCAATGTAACCGAGGCTTGTGGTAAGGGGGGAGATCGTTGGGGGGAAGCAATCACAGACAATAAGAGTATGAAGGTCAATGCTCTCACTTTTGACGGCAGTGCTTCACCGCTATATGACGTTGTGATCCAAGCACAGTCGCAGTTTGATGGTCATGATGAACAAATGGCGTTCAAAGTTCACCGGATGAACTAAGGAAAAAAGATGAAGCGAGTGAGCCGAACTTTAGGCTTTTTAACGTTAATGGTGGCTGTCCTCTTGTTGTTGATCGGCAGCTATGCATTTTTCGAATCCGCCGATACCAGCCTTTTTCTTATCAAGCGTTTCCAAAATACCCTGGCGGCCAAGAAGCTTCACTGGGCTGCACAGGGGGGACTGGAATGTGCGTTTGCCGTGAATAAACAAAACACCGGGGTACTTCCCCCTCTGCAAAGTTATAGCGATTGTGAAAAAGAGGTCTTGCCCGTTGGCGAGCGGGGGAGGCTTGATTTGCAAGTCACAGCAAGTCAGGTAAGTGGTAGTCCCTCGTTGTATAACCTTGAAAGTAAAGCATCAGAAAGTAATGGAAGAGGTAAGCGCAACATTTCCAAGAATATAGAAGTGACTACGAAGTCCGTGATGCCCGGAATATTCAAGACTTCTTCCATGCTCCAACTGACGGGCGATTTTGCCTTGCTCCCGAATAAAAACACCAAGGATGGGAAAAACGAGTGCATTACCATGGTGGTAAAGGACAAACATAACTTTGTGCATAGCGACAGTACTGCAAACTCAAAGTTGATTATTCGTGACAATGATGGGTATAGCGAAGGTCAGGTTCCCCCCGGCGTCGATCTGGCTGCACTAAATAACAGCGCTAAGCTTGGTAACTTTTCCTGTGCGCCCGGATATCAGAGCTTCAATATGGTGGGGACAAGAGAGGGGGAGTACCTCGCGAACGATATTGATGAAGACCCGGCAATGGATATGTTCAAAGACTTGTTTGGGGTAACTAGAGATAAATGGAAAGAAGTGCGGGATTCACAATTTACGGGGAGCCATGCCGCCATCATTAATAAAGATAACACCGGTGTGATGGTTGAAAACTGTGCCGATAAAATTAATGAGGCTTATAAAAATGGTGCTAAACGTATCTGGATTGATGGTAGTTGTAATCTAGGGAGTAGTGACAAACCTGCAACAGATGGGATGCCGATAGATTTGAATACGCCAGCAGATAATAAAGCAGACATGGAAGTGATGATCGTTGTACGCGACGGCATTATTTATTCGGCAGGGCAGGTGGGTATTTCAGGGCTGGTTTATCAGTTTAAGACTGGAGATAGAGCGGATAGCGCGATGACGGCTGATATGGTTACCTCTTGTGAGAAGGCAGGATTTTGCTCGAGTTCTGATCATAGTGCGCCTTATAAAAATAAAGCCTTCTATACTCACGGCGCCCTTTATGCGTTTGGTGGGCTGGCAGTGGATATGCCTGATTTAGTTTTTGAAGTGTTTGGCTCGCTCTGGGCGGAATACGATATTAGCAAGTGGCAGGGGATTATCTCTCCGGGAGGAGGGGCGACACCCGGTGGCAGCGCCGTTAAATGGAAAGAAGGAACCTGGCGTGATTAGTTATCAGCAGAGAAGGAGTTACGGCTTTTCGCTGGTGGAAGTTGTCGTTGCCATGTCTGTCGTGGCTATCGCGACTCTTGGTTTGGTTAAAATGCAAACTTTCCTTGAGCGTAAAAGTGAGTATGTTCAGATGGGGTTGGTAGCTTTGCAGATAGCTGAAAATGACATGCAGTATGTTCAGAGCCTGAGTTTTTCCTCTATCTCTGGTGCCAGTGGCAGTATTAGCCGTGCTGAAGGGACTTATGATTGGGTGCGGACATATAAATCAGTAATGTCAGGTGATGCGAAGCAATTGCAGACTACTGTGACATGGTCTGATAGGCGGGATGAAAAGCAAAGCTTGGCATTATCAACGATGCGAACCAAGTTTAATTAGCTCGAGTCTTGTCTCTGATTTATACAAAAAACAGGGTCGCTGTATAAACTTTGTTCGCTTGGTGTTTTTTTCTTAAAAAAACTATTGCCTCTTCCAAATATCTCCCTATAATTCGCTTCCGTTGTCACGACAAACTACTCGTTAGAAAGTCGAGATAACAATGTTCTTTAACAATTTGACCATGCAATCTGTGTGGGCACTCGTGAAATGAATAGTCAAAAAAGATTATATCAATGAAACTG
>NZ_MJIL01000047.1 GCF_001939735.1 Photobacterium proteolyticum | reverse complement strand
CGAACTCAGTAGTGAAACGTAATAGCGCCGATGGTAGTGTGGGGTCTCCCCATGTGAGAGTAGGACATCGCCAGGCTCCAACTTAGGTTTTCATCTTTTTAGAAAAAGATGAAAGCAAAAATAAACAAAGCAATAAATGTAAGACTTTGTTTATATGCAGAATTGCGTGCTGGTATAGCTCAGTTGGTAGAGCGCACCCTTGGTAAGGGTGAGGTCCCCAGTTCAAATCTGGGTACTAGCACCACTAAATTTGTTCAGCGACAATAGCACAATGGTCCCACCTGATCCCATGCCGAACTCAGAAGTGAAACGTTGTAGCGCCGATGGTAGTGTGGGGTCTCCCCATGTGAGAGTAGGTCATTGCTGAACACTCTTTCAAAACCCAGCCTTTGGCTGGGTTTTCTCGTTTCTGGACGGTAATTTCCTTCATTACTTTTCCTCATCATCTCTTCATTATCTACAATTCTTTTAATACTCTTTCTCTTGCACCTTAGACCAAATTTATATAGTTTTATTTTAGAAATCTGGACGTCTAAACATCTTGATGCCAACGTTTGTTATAAGGGAGTTCGGCATGTAAGTTGTTTCGTTCGGTATAACGTTTAAGGAGTAAACCAATGCCGATAAAAATTCCTGACCAATTACCTGCTACTGATATCTTACGTAGTGAGAATATCTTTGTGATGTCGGAAGCGCGTGCCGCCAGCCAGGAAATACGTCCACTGAAGGTGTTATTGTTGAATTTGATGCCGAAGAAAATTGAGACGGAAACTCAGTTCTTACGGTTACTGTCGAATAGCCCGCTGCAAGTTGATGTGGAGTTGTTGCGAATAGATAACCGGCCAACCAAGAATACGCCAACTGAGCACTTAGATACGTTCTATCGTCAGTTTGAGATGGTGAAGGATCGGAACTACGATGGTTTGATTGTAACCGGAGCGCCCCTAGGGCTTGTTCAGTTTGAAGATGTACTGTATTGGGAAGAAATACAGACAATCATGAATTGGGCCAAGGAGCATGTCACCTCGACTATGTTTGTTTGTTGGGCGGCACAGGCTGGCTTGAAGTTGTTGTATGACTTGCCGAAGAGAACGCGCAAAGAAAAGCTATCAGGGGTCTATTTCCATCGGACACATGATTGCCATAATCCAATTCTTCGTGGTTTTGATGATTCCTTCCTGGCACCGCATTCACGGTATGCAGATTTTTCACCGGAGTATTTAGCCGAGCATACCGATCTCGATATTCTGGCAACATCTGATCAGGCTGGTGTGTATCTGGCTGCAACCAAAGATAAGCGTAATGTCTTCGTGACGGGTCATCCGGAATATGATGTATCAACGCTGCATAATGAGTATGTACGTGACTTGGCTGAGGGCATGGAGCCTGCGATACCTGTCAATTATTATCCCGATGATAACCCTGACAACCCTCCGGTTGCCAGCTGGCGCAGTCATGGCCATCTATTGTTTTCTAACTGGCTCAACTACTGTGTCTACCAGCAGACGCCTTATGATCTTGAGCATTTCTCGGAAGCCAATTTTACCAAGGATGATTAACCTGGAAATAAAAAGACCTGCAAAAGCAGGTCTTTTTGCTAAAGTTTTACAGCAATGATTAATAGAAGACTATTGATTATTGGCTTCCCATTGCTTGGCTTTGTGAATCAGTGGAGTAATGGTTGAGCCCTGAACAAGAATTGAAAAGACAACGACTGCATAGGTCATCACCAAAATGATTTCCCTGACATCGATGCTTTTCTCCGGAATAACAATAATCCCTGCCGGGATAGCCATTGCCATCGCTAAGGCAAGGCCGCCACGTAATCCGCCCCAGGTCAGGATTTTCACCGAGAGAGGGTTGTATTGCCGGTAGCGCTCGAATCCCATATACGAAAATTTGATGCTGAGATAACGGCTGAGCAGTACCAGTGGAACAGCGACAACCATCAACACCCAGTCTTCCTGATGGAAATTGAACTGCAGCATACTCATACCGATCAGAAGGAACAGCACGCCATTGAGGAATTCATCGACCAGTTCCCAGAAGTGATCGAGATGGTCTTCACTCTCTTTGGAAAAACCAATATAGCGAGTCCAGTTACCGATCATGATGCCGGAAACGACCATTGCCAGTGGCCCTGAAACATGAATAACATCAGCAAAGACATAACCGGCAGTGGGAATACCTAAAGTCAGGAGGAGCTCCATAGAGTGGTCATCGGTGGCGCTGATGAGGTAATGGAAGAGTAAGCCAAGTAAAAAGCCGTAGACGATTCCTCCAATAGCCTCCTGTACAAATAGCTGACCCACACCAAGAACGGTTGGCGCTTCATTGCCGAAAGCAATGGTGAACAAGGTAACGAAAATAACGAGGCCAAAACCATCATTGAAAAGGGATTCACCTTCAATTTGTGTTGAGATGCGTCTCGGTGCATCGAGCTTTTTCACAATAGCTAACACTGCGATCGGATCGGTAGGCGATATGAGTGAGCCAAAGATCAGGCAGTAGATAAGATCAAACTGAATGCCGAGAAACTGACAGATCCCCCAGAGAGAAAAACCAATGAAGAAGGTTGAAAACAGGGTTGCCGCCAGTGCAAGTACTGTGATTTCCCATTTTTGATCTTCGAGGTTGGGCAGTTTAATCCCTAGTCCACCGGCAAAAAGCAAAAAGCCCAGAATCCCTTTTAGCAGAAAACTCTCGAAGTTAATTTCGCCAAGCTGCTCGGCGGCAATATCTTCTAGATGAAACCAGCCGTTCTGTCCTGCGATAACGATCCCCAGTGACAATACCAATGCCCCGGCAGTAATGGCGATAGTGGTTTGCATTTTTCCTATTTTGCTGTTGATAAATGCAATGATCATTGCAGCAGCAGCAAGAAAGCAGAGGGTGCTATAGACCGACATGCGTCAACCTCAATATGGTTAAAAGTAAAGTATGAAATTGTGACAAAATATAAATCCATCACGCAGCGATAGCTATAGAAAACTTTCCTAGATTCTGGTTTTGTTTTGATAGAGAAAACAAGTTTAGACGTCTAGATTTCCATATGGACTGTGGTAGGATGTTATTCAGCTGTAAAAATAGATAAGGGAAGTAGTGTGGTGTTAAAGGGCAAGGAATTATTACAGAAGCGACTAGATCAGCAGATCCTGATCATTGATGGTGGTATGGGCACCATGATCCAGGGCTACAAGCTGGAAGAAGCGGATTATCGCGGTGAGCGGTTTGCAGACTGGCACTCAGACCTCAAAGGCAATAACGACCTATTGGTACTGACACAGCCCCAGTTGATCAAAGATATCCACTCGTCTTATTTAGAGGCCGGTGCAGATATTCTGGAAACCAACACCTTTAACGCAACTACCATTGCGATGGCTGACTATGATATGGAAAGCCTGAGCGCAGAGATCAACCTTGAGGCTGCACGCCTTGCCCGTCAGGCCGCAGATGAGTGGACAGCAAAAACACCGGATAAGCCGCGTTTTGTTGCCGGTGTCCTGGGCCCGACCAACCGCACATGTTCTATATCGCCGGATGTTAACGATCCCGGTTTTCGAAATGTCACTTTTGATCAATTGGTCGAGGCCTATTCAGAGTCTACCCGAGCGTTGATTGAAGGCGGCTCTGATCTCATTCTGATCGAAACGATCTTTGATACCCTGAATGCCAAAGCCTGTTCATTTGCTGTCGAAAGTGTTTTTGAAGAACTTGGCTTTGAATTGCCAGTAATGATCTCGGGCACGATCACCGATGCCTCCGGACGGACACTTTCTGGTCAGACGACGGAGGCATTCTATAACTCGCTCCGTCATGTTAAGCCGATTTCCTTTGGTTTGAACTGTGCTCTGGGGCCAGATGAGCTCCGTCAGTATGTTGAAGAATTATCCCGTATTTCAGAGTGTGCCGTCTCTGCGCACCCGAATGCCGGTTTGCCCAATGCTTTTGGTGAATATGACCTGAGCCCGGAAGATATGGCTGAGCACATTAAAGAGTGGGCTCAGAGTGGCTTTTTGAACCTTGTCGGTGGTTGTTGTGGTACCACTCCTGAGCATATTCGGCAGATGGCTGAAGTAACGCGTGATGTGACCCCTCGTCAGCTTCCGGATATTCCTGTTGCATGCCGGTTGTCTGGTCTTGAACCGTTGACCATCGAATCCGATACCTTGTTTATCAACGTCGGTGAGCGGACTAACGTCACTGGTTCAGCCCGCTTTAAGCGGCTGATCAAAGAAGAGCTCTATGATGAAGCGCTGGAAGTAGCCCGTCAGCAGGTCGAAGCCGGTGCACAGATCATCGATATCAACATGGACGAAGGGATGCTGGATGCAGAAGCGGCAATGGTTCGTTTCCTCAATTTGTGCGCTACTGAACCCGAGATATCGAAAGTTCCGATCATGGTCGATTCTTCCAAGTGGGAAGTGATTGAGGCTGGCTTGAAGTGTGTTCAGGGTAAAGCCATCGTTAACTCCATTTCGCTCAAGGAAGGGAAAGACAAGTTTGTTTCCCAGGCCAAGTTGATCCGCCGCTATGGTGCTGCAGTTATCGTCATGGCGTTTGATGAGGTTGGTCAGGCTGATACCCGCGAGCGGAAAATTGAAATCTGTACCAATGCTTACCGGGTCTTGGTCGATGAGGTGGGCTTCCCACCAGAAGATATCATTTTCGACCCGAACATTTTCGCTGTTGCGACAGGGATTGAAGAGCATAACAACTACGCGGTGGATTTCATTGAGGCTGTGGGTGATATCAAGCGGACGCTACCGCATGCCATGGTTTCTGGCGGGGTTTCCAACGTCTCTTTCTCGTTCCGGGGCAATAACCCGGTGAGGGAGGCCATTCATGCCGTTTTCTTGTATCACTGTTTCAAGAACGGCATGGATATGGGGATCGTCAACGCCGGTCAGTTGGCTATCTATGATGATCTGCCGGATGAGCTTCGAGAAGCTGTTGAAGATGTTGTGCTTAACCGTCGTGATGATAGTACCGAAAGATTGCTGGATATTGCGGATAAGTACCGTGATAGCGGAACGGTAGAGGATGACCGTAGTGCGCAGGAATGGCGTGGCTGGGATGTCGAGAAGCGACTGGAGCATGCGCTGGTCAAAGGCATTACCGAGTTTATTGTTGAGGATACGGAAGAAGCCAGAGCAAATGCAAGTAAGCCGCTGGAAGTGATTGAAGGTCCATTGATGGCTGGTATGAATGTCGTTGGCGACTTGTTCGGTGAAGGCAAGATGTTCCTGCCGCAGGTGGTGAAGTCAGCCCGAGTGATGAAGCAGGCTGTGGCCTACCTTGAACCGTACATTAATGCTGAAAAGCAGGCAGGGCAGAGCAACGGTAAAATCCTACTGGCAACCGTGAAGGGGGATGTACACGATATTGGTAAGAATATCGTCGGTGTGGTTTTGCAATGTAATAACTATGAAATTATCGACCTTGGCGTGATGGTCCCTTGCGATAAGATCCTGAAAGTAGCCAAGGAAGAAAATGTCGATATCATCGGTTTGAGCGGCCTGATCACCCCGTCGTTGGATGAGATGGTACATGTTGCCAAAGAGATGGAACGCCAGGGGTTTGATCTCCCGTTGCTGATTGGCGGGGCAACAACCTCCAAGGCACACACCGCGGTGAAAATCGAAGAGAATTACCATGCGCCGGTTGTCTATGTCTCGAATGCGTCACGGGCGGTCGGCGTTTGCTCGGCTCTGCTTTCTGATGAGCAGCGTCCTGCATTTGTCGAGCGTCTGGATAAAGAGTACGAAATAGTCAGGGATCAGCATGCTCGCAAAAAGCCACGTACCGCACCTGTCACCCTGGAAGAAGCCCGCGCCAATAAGGTCAACATTGACTGGGCGACCTATCAGCCTCCTGTACCGGCGAAAGGCGGGATCCATACCTTCACAGATTTCCCCGTGTCTACTTTGCGTGAGTATATCGACTGGACCCCGTTTTTCATGACCTGGTCGCTCAGCGGTAAATATCCGACAATTTTGAAACATGAAGTTGTTGGCGAAGAAGCGCAGCGTCTGTTTAATGATGCCAATAAGCTACTGGATGAAATCGAGCAGACCAGCATGATCAAGGCCAACGGGGTCTGTGGGCTGTTCCCTGCCAATAATATTGGTGATGATATTGAAGTTTACACCGATGAGTCTCGTACCGAGGTATTGACGACTTTGCGTGGCCTTCGTCAGCAGACGAAAAAGCCTAAAGGGCCTAACTACTGCCTGTCGGATTACATCGCTCCGAAAGAAAGCGGAAAGGCAGACTGGATTGGTGCGTTCGCTGTCACCGGCGGGATTGGCGAATATGAGATTGCGGATCAATTCAAGGCCAAGGGGGATGACTACAATGCCATTATGATCCAGGCAGTTGCGGATCGTTTGGCAGAGGCCTTTGCCGAGTACATGCATAAAATGGTGCGCAAGGAAATCTGGGGCTACGCGGCTGATGAGAACCTGAAGAATGAAGACTTGATCCGCGAGAAATACCAAGGTATTCGTCCTGCGCCCGGCTATCCTGCCTGTCCGGAGCATACGGAAAAAGGGGAGATTTGGAAGCTGCTGGATGTTGAGTCAAACACTGGAATGAAGTTGACTGAAAGCTTTGCGATGTGGCCGGGAGCGGCTGTATCGGGCTGGTATTTCTCACATCCGGACACACGTTACTTTGCTGTAGCGCAGATACAAGATGATCAGCGTGACAGCTATGCCGAGCGCAAAGGCTGGGATCTGGTTGAAGCTGAAAAATGGCTGGGGCCAAACTTATAAAGTTACTTCGACAAGGAAATAAACAGGGCGCCGTTTGGCGCCCTGTTTGTCGTTAAGGCTCATTGAGGATCTACTCGAAAATCTTCTGATGCAGCGCTTTCACTACTGACTTGGCATCTTGTTCCTTAACAAGAAAGCAAAGATTGTGCGGGCTGGCACCATAGCAGATCATACGCAGGTTATAGTCTTCCAATGTCCCGAATATTTGCTTGGCCGAGCCCTTTGTGCTGCTCATTTGATTGCCGATAAGCGCCACGAGACATAAGCCTTGCTCAACCTCGACACGGCACAGTTCGCTAAGTGCTTCAACGGCTTTCGGCGGCAGGGTCGGTGCGCCGCCGCCGGTATCGGTCTGATCCAGTGTTAGGGAGACACTCACCTCTGAAGTTGTGATGAGATCGACAGATACCTTGTGCTCGGCGAGAATACGGAACACTTCGGCCAGGAAGCCATAGGCGTGGAACATATTCAGGCTTGTCAGTGTCACCATTGTTTGGTTGCAACGCAGGGCCAGTGCCCGAAAGAGCGGCGCGTCATCAACGCTTTCACGGATCCATGTGCCACCTTGCTCAGGTGCTTTGGACGAGCCGATAAATACCGGGATTTGCTGGCGTACAGCCGGAACCAGGGTGGAAGGGTGCAGGATCTTGGCTCCGAAGTTGGCCATTTCCGAGGCTTCGCTAAAGCTGATTTCTTTTATAGGCTTGGCGGCTGCGGCTATACGGGGATCGGTGGTGTACATTCCCGGAACATCGGTCCAAATCTCCAGTGTTGATGCATCAACGGCTTCGGCGACCAGGGCCGCACTGTAGTCACTACCCCCACGTCCCAAAGTTGTCGTCTGTCCCTTGCTGTCCGAGCCAATGAAGCCCTGTGAGACCACAACCTGATTTTCCAGCAGCGGCCGTAGTTTGTCCGTAGCAAGCTGGCGAATCGCCTCGGGTTGCGGGATGGCTTTTCCAAACTGGCTGTCCGTCCGCATGATGTCACGAATATCGAAACGTACAGTGTCGACATCCATTTCATTGAGGATTCGGGTAAACAGGTGGGTGGATAGTAATTCACCGTGAGAAACCAGCTGGTCAGTCAGCTGCACGCTTGGTTGCGAGGCTGCTTGGTCCGCCAGGGTAGAGACGGAGTCTAATAGGCTATCGATTTTTGAAGCCACATTCTCTGGCGATTGTAATTCACTGAGCACGTTGTGATGAATTTGGCCTAGTCGGGTCAAAAGTTGTTGGCGACGGTCAGGTTCAGTCACCCCATTGGCCAGTTCGACAAGCAGGTTAGTTACGCCGGAGCATGCACTGATTAAGACGATACGGGCGGCTGGGTTATTCTTGATGATGGCAGCACTGCGGCTCATTGCCGTAAAATCGGCAACGCTGGTTCCACCAAACTTAGCGACAGTCAGGGCTGCGGCATGATTATCTACAGGGCTCAAAGCAAGTCTCCCAATAACAGTAAAATTATAACGAAAAATAGGGAATTTACTCGGGAGGGTATTCCCGACGTCCAATTGTCAGGAGAGCAGATAGGCGAGACGTATTGATAGCGCTACAACCAGAAGCTCCCCACCTTTCACTCGAGAAAGGTGACAGCCAGAAGGATTCAACCTTCGTGGCCGATACTGCAGGCCCCCTGTCCGGCAGTATCTCGGCGTTACTCCCCCTCTCTTATGCTGCCTTGGGGTGGGGCCCCGCAACATAGATACCTGGGTAACGCTCCTCTTCTGTTTTTACCTGATGGTATTCCAGTCATCAGGATGAACAAAAAACGATCTCCATTGAAGCGAATTTGTTGCTCGTTTGTCAATGCTTGTGTGGGAAATTATGCAAATAAATTGCAATAATCCTGCCGGGCAATTTCTATGCTTTCGCCGCATGACTTGCTTCGAAATGAAATTCCTTTAATACTGGTTATCTGCGCTAAGGCCAATTGATACGACATCAGTGAGCGAGTGACTGAGTCTTTCGCTGGCGTAGCATTGCACCCTACACAGCTCTTCAGGGAATCACCGAACTCTTATATAAGGGAGATACAATAATGACAATCGGTAGTTTTTATCCGCCACAACGTACATTAATGGGCCCCGGTCCATCTGATATTTACCCGCAGGTGTTACAGGCACTGAGCCGTCCTACTATCGGCCACCTGGATCCTCTGTTTATCGGCATGATGGATGAGCTGAAGCAGTTGTTGCAATATGCCTTCCAGACCCAGAATACCTTTACAATTGCCGTCTCTGCACCGGGCAGTGCCGGGATGGAAGCTTGTTTCGTTAACCTGGTTGAGCCGGGTGACAAGGTGATTGTCTGCCGTAACGGAGTGTTTGGTGAGCGGATGCGCGAGAATGTCGAGCGCTGTGGCGGCGAAGCTGTCATGGTGGACAATGCGTGGGGCGAGCCGGTAGCCCCGGGATTGGTTGAGCAGGCTCTGGCGGCTAATCCGGATGCCAAGATTGTCGCCTTCGTCCATGCCGAAACATCTACCGGAGCCCTGACTGATGCCGAGGCGATTGCCAAGCTTGCGCGGCAGCATGATTGCCTGACAATTGTCGATGCCGTCACCTCGCTGGGTGGAGTACCCCTGCTGGTGGATGAGTGGCAGCTTGATGCGGTTTACTCTGGCAGCCAGAAGTGTTTGTCGTGTGTGCCGGGTTTGTCGCCGCTGACCTTTTCGCAGCGTGCTGTCGATAAGATCCAAAGTCGTAAGACGCCGGTGCAAAGTTGGTTCCTGGATCAAAGCCTGGTACTGGGGTACTGGAGCGGAGAAGGCAAGCGCAGCTACCACCACACCGCGCCGGTCAATAGCCTGTATGCGCTGCATGAGGCGCTTGTTTTGTTACAAAGCGAAGGACTGGAAAATGCCTGGCAACGTCATAAGGATGTTCACCTTGAGCTTCGCGAGGGACTGGAAAAGCTAGGTATCGAGTTTGTGGTTGATGAAGCCTGTCGTCTGCCGCAGCTAAATGCGGTACATATTCCTGACGGTGTTGATGATGCCTTGGTGCGTAAGACATTGCTCGAGCGCTATAACCTGGAAATTGGTGCCGGTCTCGGCGCGCTGGCCGGTAAGGCCTGGCGGATTGGGTTAATGGGGTATGCGGCCCGCAGCGAAAATGTGGCTTTGTGCCTGAAAGCCCTGGAAACAACACTGAAGTGATCCCTTTCGCGACTGCGCAATTTTGCAAAACGGCTACTACGGTAGCCGTTTTTGTTTTTGAGGGTAAGCTGAGTTATTTCGTCGCTGCAGGCTGGTTTGCTTGCTTATCTGTATCCGGAGCAGCCTGGCTCAGAATGGGCGTTGCCTCACTCGAGGTAAAGTCCAAATTAGGAAACAGATATTGCGCCTCTTGCCGAATCTGCTCTGCCTGACTGGTATTGCCAAGCAGGTGATAGGCTGCGATGAGGTTTTGATACAGAGCCGGACGAGGCCAGTTGACCGCTTTCTGTGTTGCCCATTGGATGTATTCATTGATCAGAGTCGGGTTGTTTGAACTCGCCCCAAGCTGAAGCTGAGTAACATGCAAATCCCATTCAAATCGATGTTTCCACGCCCAGGGGTTATTGACCTTGAGCAGGTAGTCGACATTGACCGGGCGTGTTGTTTCGTATTTTGTCAGTAGGTAGCCCGAGTATAGCGTCGTAACCATATAACTGGTTGTGGCGATAGGTAGCAGCAAGACCAGTACACGAATAGTCAGTACATAGCTTGCCTTGAACCGATAATACTTGGCCGTCAGGTTATCTACCCAGTAGATCAGAATAATGAAAATTACCCAGTGTGCCAGTGAATGGTAAAACGGGTATTCGAGCTGGGTATGTAGCGTTATCGGAAAAAATAGACCAACCAGCGCAAGCTGAGTTCCTTCACGGGCTTTCTTGATTTTGGCAAAAACGGCCGCGGCTGCCAGGAGCAGCGCTAAGAGCGGGATGACTCCTCCTTCAGAAGCCCAGTAAAGTAATTCATTGTGCGGATGATCGAGCGCAGCCATACCAAAGTGCTGCTCGGGATCGGCATGATGCCACTGGGCCGTCTGGGTAATGAATGACGTTTCAAATGTACCGTAGCCATAGCCTGTTAGCGGCTGTTTCAAAAACATATTGAAGGCTTGCGGAATATGAATGGAACGTGCGCTCTCCAGGCTGACCTTATTCTCAACGGGCGTCCAGCCCGTGCTGCTCGCCAGGTTCCAGGATGCACTCAGACCAAGCGCTATCATTAGCAGCCACATTCGGTACGGTGCCTTGGCAGCAAAGCGACGCAGGTAGGGGATCATCAACCCGGTACCAATAATGGCTCCCAGCCAGCCAGTACGGGAGCTAAGTACAACCAGTATGGGAATGGTGATAACAGGCGTTAGCAGCAAAAACAGCTGTTGCCAGGACCACTTGCCACGGTACATCGGGATACGAGCCAGTAAGTAAGCGGATAACACCAAACCGGTCGCCAGGAAGCTGGCCATCACATTGGGCTGTTGAAAAATACCGTAAGGACGGTTGCCAATGGTGTCGTAGCCCATCCAGTTATCGGGCTCTAGCCATATAAATTGGTACCAGCCGAGAGAGGCCTGGATCCAGACCGCAATCAGAACCATCCATAACATGCGTTGGCGTTGACTATGGGTGAACGAAAATTGCTGCAGGCAGATGAAAAATATTAGCCCGGCCCAAAGGGCTGATATGCGATTGATCACTTCTGATCCGACAGCGTTGGGGTAAAAGGCCGGTACTGTCAGCAGAGTACAGCAGGCAATCAGGATCAGGGTCAGGCGGGAATAGCGCCAGGTCTTCTGGCGGCATATTTCGAACAGACCAAAAGCAACAGCAAAGCTGAAGGGGATCCAGCTGGCGGCATTGAATGAGAGCTCTAGCCCGGAGCCCCCCGGGTTGTGCTGGAAGTAATGCATAGCCAGCAAAAAGAGGAAACCGATAGAGGCCAGAAAGGGACGCACCATCGGTTTGCTGATTTTTTGTTCTGCCAGTCTGGTGCCTTGTACATGTAACACTGTCATGGTGATTCTGAGCCTGTTGAGCTGATGTCTGATACTAAACAGGCTGATTGATACCAGCCTGAATGCTATTTGTCATGCCTTATTTTTCTTTATTGCGTCAGACTTGGCAGCAATGGCTTGAGGAAGCGTGCCGTATGGGAGCCCTCAACCAGCGCGACTTGCTCCGGTGTGCCTGTTGCAACAATTTCACCGCCTCCGTTGCCGCCTTCCGGGCCGAGGTCGATGATCCAGTCGGCTGTTTTGATCACGTCGAGGTTATGCTCGATAACAACAATGGTGTTGCCGTGATTTCGCAGGCGGTGCAGTACTGACAGAAGTTGCTGAATATCATGGAAATGTAAGCCTGTAGTCGGCTCATCCAGAATATACAGGGTTTTTCCGGTATCACGCTTGGACAGTTCGCGGGCTAATTTAACGCGTTGTGCCTCACCGCCGGACAGTGTTGTCGCGGCCTGTCCCAGCCGGATATACGATAAGCCGACATCGATTAATGTTTGTAACTTTCTTGCGATTGCTGGAACCGGATCAAAGTATTCCCGGGCATCTTCCACCGTGAGTTCCAGGACTTCATCAATACTCTTACCCTTGTAGCGGATCTCCAGCGTTTCGCGGTTATAGCGCTTACCCTTACAGGAATCGCAAGGTACGTAGACATCCGGCAGGAAGTGCATTTCTACCTTGATCACCCCGTCCCCCTGGCAGGCTTCGCAGCGTCCGCCTTTCACATTAAAGCTGAAGCGGCCCGGCTTATAGCCTCGGGCGCGGGACTCCTGCGTACCGGCAAACAGCTCCCTGATAGGGGTAAAGATCCCGGTGTAGGTGGCAGGGTTGGAACGTGGTGTACGGCCTATCGGGCTCTGGTCGATATCGATAACTTTGTCGCAGTGCTCCAGATCATGGATCTCGCGGTACGGAGCAGCATCGCCGGATGTTGCGCCATTTAATTGGTGGTGGGCAATGCGGAAGAAGGTATCGTTGATAAGGGTTGATTTACCTGAGCCTGATACCCCGGTGATACAGGTGAACAGGCCGACTGGAATTTCAACGTCGACATTTTTCAGGTTATTACCGGTCGCGCCCAGTAGTTTAACGGTCTTCTCCGGATTGAACTCGATACGTTGCTCGGGCACCACAATCGACTTGGCACCGCTGAGGTACTGTCCGGTCAATGAGGTTTCGGCGTCAAGAATATCGTTCAGGCCGCCTTCGGCAATCACCTGGCCACCGTGGACACCGGCTCCCGGACCGATATCGATAACATGATCGGCGGTGCGGATGGCGTCTTCATCGTGTTCGACCACGATGACGGTGTTACCGAGATCGCGCAGGTGAGTCAGGGTCTTTAGCAGGCGTTCATTATCACGCTGGTGGAGACCAATTGATGGCTCGTCGAGGACATACATTACCCCCACCAGACCGGCACCAATCTGGCTGGCGAGTCGGATACGCTGGGCCTCTCCCCCGGACAGGGTTTCGGCACTACGAGAGAGGTTCAGGTAGTTCAAGCCGACGTTGACCAGGAAGTTGAGACGGTCACAGATCTCCTTGAGCACTTTTTCCGCAATCTGGGCCTTTTGGCCGACCAGCGATAGCTGCTCGAAAAACGCCAGTGCCTCAATGATGCTCAGCTCACTGATTTGCGGCAGGGTGGTATCGGCAATGAAGACATTACGGGCCTCAAGGCGCAGACGTGAGCCGTTACAGCCGCTACATGGCTTGGTTGAGACAAACTTGATCAGCTCTTCACGTACGGAGTTGGACTCTGTCTCGCGGTAGCGACGCTCCATGTTGTTGAGGATCCCCTCGAACGGGTGGCGGCGTACCGTGATGTCGCCACGATCGTTGATGTATTTGAACTCAATTTCTTTCTTACCTGAACCGCTTAGAATGAGGTTCTGGATTTTCTTCGGCAGCTCGTTAAACGGTGTTTCGATATCAAACTCAAAATGCTCGGCCATGGATTTGAGCATCTGGAAGTAATAGAAATTGCGCTTGTCCCAGCCGCGGATAGCACCGCCTGAGAGGCTAAGTTCGCCGTTCTGCACCACACGCTCTGGATCAAAGTACTGCTGAACGCCCAGACCGTCACAGGTGCCGCAGGCGCCGGCCGGGTTGTTGAACGAAAATAAACGCGGCTCCAGTTCCTGCATGCTGTAGCCACAATGCGGACAGGCAAAGTTGGCTGAAAAAACAATCTCATCGATCTCGCCTGCCGTCATCGGGCTGATCACCACTGTACCGCCGGATAGCTCCAGTGCGGTTTCAAACGATTCGGCCAGGCGTTGCTGGAGATCATCGCGGACCTTAAAGCGATCGACAACGACCTCGATGGTGTGCTTTTTATGGAGCTCCAAGGTCGGTGGATCGGAAAGATCGCAGACCTCACCATCGATCCGGGCCCGGATATACCCCTGGGCAGCCAGATTAGCCAGTGTCTTGACATGCTCCCCTTTACGCTCCTTGACGATAGGTGCGAGCAACATCATCTTGCTGCCTTCTGGAAGCTCGAGCACCTTGTCAACCATCTGGCTGACGGTCTGGGCAGCCAGCTCTACGTTATGAGTCGGACAGCGCGGCTCACCGACTCGCGCATAGAGCAGGCGAAGGTAATCGTATACCTCGGTGATGGTACCGACGGTTGAGCGCGGGTTGTGGGATGTGGATTTTTGCTCGATAGAAATCGCCGGCGACAGCCCCTCGATATGATCGACATCCGGCTTTTCCATCAGGGACAAGAACTGACGGGCATAGGCCGACAGGGACTCAACGTAACGACGCTGGCCTTCGGCGTATAGGGTGTCAAAGGCTAGTGAGGACTTACCTGAACCTGACAGGCCGGTAATCACAATCAGTTTGTCTCTGGGAATAGAAAGACTGATGTTTTTAAGGTTGTGGGTCCGGGCACCCCTGACTTCGATCTTATCCATGGTATGCGAGCTTTTTGGCTGACTAATAATTGGACCGGCATTATCGCATAGCAAGGAAAAGCTTGAAAGCAAAAGCTGTATAAAGATACAGTACAATGTGTATTTATTGAGCGGTGTTCGACGTGGGATCTGGTGGTATAAATACGAATGGAAGTTTCCTGTGGCGTATCAGGCACTCATGGGAAATGCGTAAAAATTGCGTCAGATAACACGGTTTCGGCCCTATGCCTGAGCCGTGTCTGCATGATAAACTGCGCGATTAAGTATAAACTTTGACTAGCGGCTATTGATGTTAAGATAGCACGCGAACAGATTTGGAGTTAAGTATGGCCAGTCGTGGCGTAAATAAGGTTATCTTAGTCGGTAACTTAGGTAATGACCCAGAAATCCGTTATATGCCAAGTGGTGGTGCAGTAGCAAATATTACCATTGCTACCTCTGAATCATGGCGTGATAAAGCTACAGGCGAGCAGCGTGAAAAGACTGAATGGCACCGTGTTGCGCTATTTGGCAAGCTGGCAGAAGTAGCCGGTGAATACCTGCGCAAAGGTTCACAGGTATACATCGAAGGTCAACTGCAGACGCGTAAATGGCAGGATCAAAACGGCCAGGACCGTTACACAACTGAAGTTGTGGTTCAGGGCTTCAACGGTGTGATGCAAATGCTTGGCGGTCGTCAGGGTGGCGGTCAGGGTATGGGCGCACCTATGGGTGGCGGTCAGCAGCAACAAGGTGGTTGGGGACAGCCTCAGCAACCAGCTGCAGCACCTCAGCAGAATTTTGCGCCTCAGCAGCAACAGTCGGCACCGCAGCAGCAGGCTCCCCAGCAGCCACAGCAGCAGTACAATGAGCCGCCAATGGATTTCGATGATGACATTCCGTTCTAATTGAACAGAAGTGTCAGAGAAAAGCAGCGCCAGTCGCTGCTTTTTTATTGCCAGAATTTAGGCTGGCGGCCTGTTGTTTTCGCTATGCTAGGCTTGATTTTTCTTTAATAAAATCAATGAACAACTTGGTTTTCACATGGTTGTAGTCTAACTTCGGGTAGTAGGCATAGGCCGAGCTGACGGGCTGCTTTAGCTCAGGCAGAACCGGCACCAGCAACCCTTTGCTGAGCTCCCTTCTTACCATTTTCTCCCCGGTCAGGATAATGCCCATTCCGGCAACGGCTGCGGCCACCAGGGCTTCCGGATTCTGAGTGGTGAAGTTACCGCGAAGTCGCAGACGAAGGTTGTTTTCAAACACATGTTCTTGTTCATGGCCGTGAGTCCCGAACAGCAGGCAGTTGTGCTGAGTTAGCTGTTCTGGTGTTTCTATCTGTGATTTGTCTTCCAGATAGCCGGGAGAGGCATAAAAACTGGGTTGGAAGTTAAATAAACGCGTCGCAATATAGCTGGAAGAGTTGAAGTCGGTCAGCTCCCGGCTGATGAATACATCCAGGTTCAGGTCAGGAAGCTGGCCCGGTGTTATTGTGTGCAGCTCGACCTGAATATTGGGATAGGTCTCGATAAATTCGGCCAGGTAGTGAACCAGCAAACGGCTGCCGGTGGCCAGCGGGGCACCGATCCGGAGGATGCCGCTGACCTCGCCGTAGGTCGAGGTCGTTTCGGCAAGCATCTGGTGCCAGTCTTCAAGTAGACGGGCGCTACGCTGATAGAAAAGCTTGCCGGCTTCTGTCATTGTCAGGCTACGCGTGGTTCGCTTAAGTAGCTTAACTCCTAGCTGTTTTTCCAACCAAGACAGGCGTTTGGACAGAGCTGAACTTGAGGTGTTGAGCTTGGTCGCAGCCAGGGCCAGAGAGCCTTGCTCGACAACTGTGACAAAGCTGGTGGTACACGTTATCCAATCCATATATTGATAGTATCCGTAGACTGTTACCCAAACCGGTAAGGTGATGATAACAAACGAGGCGATGATCTGAACTATTGGCAGTCAATCCATTTTGGAGATTGAACGGTTTGGCCTGAGTTAACAATTTTTTAAATTGTCGACCTGAACGCTAACACTGTGGCTGAGGGAGTGATATTTTGCTCATTAGGCCTGTACGAACTTGCATGGACTGACTCTGTGATGAGTCATTTGAACATCATTAATATAGCTAGAATTGGATTCTTATGAGAAAAGCCTCCGGCATGAAGCTAACCAACCGTCTGGTTGCCTTTGTTACGATCATCGTTATTTGTGCCATCTTCGTGATTTTTATTGGCGGTGCCGTTAGTTTTCGAAAGCTGGGGCAGGACTACCTGACTCATTACATTGATGGCATTGTTGAGGTGATCGATCAGGAACTTGCCGACCCGCAGGGGGCGCAGTCTCTGTCGCGCTGGCTGCCCAAGCTGTTGAAGGCCAGTAATGTTGTAGAGTTGGAGGTGGGGAGTTCGTCAGGGGTAATTTATGCCTTTAAAGGGCTTCAGACCGTCAATGATCCGACGATATTGCAGCAGAGCCATTACACGCTTAACCACAACCCCGGCTTTTATATTAACTTAAAGTCGCTCCCTCCCTATACGGAGTTTACTTATTCCATCGGCGCTATGTCATCCATTAGCCTGGCCATCGCAATTATTATCATGGGGCTAGTGAGGGGAGTGAACTGGCTGCGTCAGCAGCTCTATGGCTCGGAGTTGCTGGAGCATCGCGGTCGGCTGATTCTGGCCGGAAAGGTTGACGACAATGCGGTCGGAGATGAGCAAGAGTGGCCTGCGACGGCCAGCCTTGCCCTGGATCAGATGATTGCCGAGCTTAAGGACGCCCGCCAGGAGCGGAGCCGGTTTGATACCTTTATTCGTACTCATACTTTCCTGGATCAGTTAACCGGGGCTGCAAACCGGGTGCTTTTCGATAGTCGCCTGCAATCTATGGTGCAGGATCAGGAGACGCACGGTGCGGTGATCCTGATCCGGATCTCTGACTGGGATGAGCTATTGGCCGAGAAAGGAAAAGATGTTGCCGACGAGCTGGTCCAGGATGTCGGTATGATCCTGTCAAACCAGATCCAGCGTTATCCCGATACGGTTTTATCACGGTACTTTGACGCCGAGTTTGCGATCCTGCTATCCCAGCAGTCGGCAAAAGAGGTCAAGCTATTTACCAATCAGCTGCTCAAAGCACTGGAAAGGCTGACGCCGGTTGCGCCCTTGCAGCCGGATAACTGGTGCCATATCGGCGTGACATTCTGCTCGAGCGGCGAGCGCCGCGGGCGGGTGATGGATGAAGCCGATATGGCGTTGCGCAGCGCCCAGCTTCAGGGCACCAATAACTGGTATGCCTTTCAGAAAGATCAGCAGTACGAAGATGCCCGTGGCAGCGTGCGCTGGCGTACTTTGCTGGATGCCGTGTTTAACAGCGGCGGCCCAATATTGTACCAGCAGCCTGCTTTGGCATTGGATGGTGAAACTATTGTCCACCGAGAACTGCTGGCCCGGATCCAGGATGAAAATGGCGTCCTGATTAAAGCATCCCGTTTCTTGACGGCGGTCGAACAGGTTGGGTTCAGCGCCCGGATGGATAAACAAGTTATAGGTCAGGCTATCGAGTTATTGAAAAACAGTCCTGTCAATGACTCTCTTTCGGTGAATGTAAGTGTCGAGGCCTTGCTGGAAAAAGAGTTTGTTCGCTGGCTTCGCGATGAGTTGCTGCAAACACCGCGCACGGTGCTCAATCGTCTGTCGATTGAAATTGCAGAAAGCGGCTTGGTCAAACACCTTGATGCTATGCGCCCTGTGGTCAGGATGATCGTGGGGCTGGGCTGTAAACTGGTTGTGGACCAGGCTGGCCGAACCATTGTTAGCACCCACTATATCAAGGACATCAAGGCCGATTATATCAAGCTGCATCGTGGGTTGGTCCGTGAGATCGACCAGCGGCAGGAGAATCAGCTATTCGTCAGAAGTATGCTGGGAGCATGCGCAAATTCTAATGCCCAGGTGATTGCTGTCGGGGTGGAAAACGAGAAGGAATGGCGGGTACTCAAGCAGTTGGGCGTACAAGGAGGACAGGGGCGTTTCTTTGCGGCAGAACTTTCTGTTAGACAGGCTACAAAAGGAAACGATAAGCCAGATAAAACTTTGTTCGGGAGATAACAACGGGCAGAAAAAAAACTATGTTATCAATAAAAGCTCGTTATAATGGTCAAATTATTGACAGCTGCTAGTTGTTAGTGCTTTTCAGTAGCAAAATCTGTGTGTTTTGTGAGCGGTGTTGGAGTTTCATGAAATCTAAATCTTTGCTTAGTAAGTATTTAAAAAAGAAAAGCCGTAACAAACAGGCTTGTTTGGCCATCTTTGCTGATTCCATCACGGTAGTTTATGAATCTGAGCCGGAATGGATAACAGAGACCCTGGTTGTTTCTAATGCCGGAGATTGGGATTCGGTCATAACATCGTTGCTTGCTAAGCATCAGTTGGGGGGCAGTAGCTTACGTTTGGTACTTGGCCATGGCCTCTATCAGAGCATGCTTATCGAGAAGCCGGAGCTGCCCCGCGAGGAGTACTCGACGGCACTGCCTTTTCTGGTTAAAGATCTGGTCAATGAGTCCCCGCTGGAACTGGTGGCCGATGGCTTTCAGGCGCCGCTAAAAGATCGTTTGCAGGTTGTTGTCACGAATCGTAATCAGGCCGAGCAGCTGATCCGGATCTGTAACGAGGCTGGTTGTGACGTGTTTTCTATATCGGCAGAGGAAGTGGTATGGGGACAATTAACCGCCCCGCCCCTGAGTCAGCTGGTATTGCACCGTCGTCGCCATGCCAGCCTGCAGTTAACGGCTTTTAAGCAGCAGGAAATGTGCTTTCAACGTCAGTTGCGTGGTTTTCCGTCCCCTTTGCTGGATAGCAATACGCCAGGAGAGATGAACCATGCCCTGCAGCTAGACAGCCTGGCACTTGAGCTGCAGCGATCGCTTGATTTCCTGAGTGCTCAGCTGCGCGATACACCGATCACCCAGCTGTTAATCTCCTGTGATGATGACGATGACAGTGCGTTGGCTGCCGAACTGAGCCAGCGACTGAGTGTTTCTGTTGCCGCTGTCACACCGCCACACCCGGTATTGACGACGAATGCAGCCCGTGTTGCCTTTGCCGCGCTGATAGAGCCCGACGGGGCAAATAGCATTAATTTATATAGCGATGCACTCAAACCGCACACTCAGCTCATGACGCTGCAGAATGTAGTGCTTAGCTGGGCGTTGGCCGTGGTCGTGATGGCCTCAATGGCTGGCTGGTATAGCTGGCAGAACTACCAGCAGCAGCAACAGCTGGCTGCCGAGAAAAGCCGCCTGGACAGCAAACAGTCTGAACTCAGCCGGGCCAAGGATGCGCTTGCCAAACACATTCCCAGTCCGCTGAAGGTTGAATTGGCCGGAGATCTGGAGCAGCACCTGGCGGCCAAACAGGCCACTCTGAAGGCCATTAAAATGCATGATGTGAGTTTGCAGGTCGGTTATGCCGGATTGTTGCGTCAATTATCGGACGCGGCAAGCGGGAACATCTCTGTCAATCGTATTCGGGTAACCGGAAGACAGCTTGACCTGGAGGGGGTGGCCCGGACACCGGAGTCGGTCCCAACCTGGGTGAAGGCATTCAAAGGCTACCCAGATCTGTCCGACCGGCGTTTTCAACTGATGTCGCTCGGGCGCAATGAGCAAAATGTGGTGACGTTTAAATTGTTGGCTGAGCGTGGAGCGGCAATAGCGAAAAAACCTGAATTACCCGCGAGCGAGGTTATCCGATGAACGGCTGGCAGAAATTAAGCGATCGGTTCGATTTACTGACTCGCCGCGAACAATGGCTGATTTTGCTATCAGGCTGGATTGCCTTGTTATTTGTCGGTTTCGTGATGTTTATCGAGCCGCAAGTCAAGGCGCTGGCCTCAGCCAGGCAACAGGTTGTCTCTGTGGCCAATGAGATCACCAACAGCGCCAACCAGCTCATTTTAATTGAGCGCAAGCTCAGGAGTGATCCGAATCAGGATGTCGAGCGCAAAATCGACAAGCTGGAGCGAGAGAACTCAACCCTTGACGATCAATTGCAGGGCCGCGTAGCCAGCTTGGTAACGCCAATCCAGATGTCGGGATTGATGGAGCAGGTTCTGCAGCGTTCGGAACGCTTGAAGTTGGAGTCGCTGGAGTCGCTGCCTTCTGTGCAGCTAATCAGTGGCGAAGACGAGGGGTATTATATTCACCCGGTTCGCCTTAACCTGCGTGGTCGCTATTTTGATGTCGTGAACTACCTGGCCCAACTTGAAGCGCTGCCGGTTAAATATTATTGGCGGAGCTTGAACTATCAGGTGGATAAGTACCCTTGGGCCGATATTCAGCTGGACGTTTATACCTTGGGCGAGAGTAAGGATTTTATCGGTGGTTAAAGCTGAGATGGTTAGATTATGGCTGGGTAAATCAAGCTTGGTTATTAAGCAAGGATCTATCGCTGTTGCCCTGTGTGGAGTGCTTGCTGGCCATGTACAGGCCAGTCAGGATCCGACGGCACCGTTAGGTTGGCAAACTCCGACGAAAAAGCCCACCGTAACCAAGACCAGGCTCCCCCAACTGCAGGGGATAGTGTGCGGTGAATTGAGCGCCTGTACGGTGATTTTGAATAATGTTCCCGTTGAACTTGGCGGAAGAGTCAGCGGCTACACCTTGACTGACATTCAGGACGATTATGTCACGGTAACACGCGGCGGTAAAAAATGGCGTCTGGAGCTATTTGCCGACATTGTGAAAGCAAATTAGAACAATAAAGTGGTTAACATGCGTGGATTAGTAGTTGGGATCGTGATGGTATCTCTGGCCGGTTGTTCGGCCAATATGGGACATCGTGACCCTGTAGAAGTCAAAGGTGCGCTGAACGAAGCGGTTAATGAAGCCAATAGTCGTCCGTTGGTGGAGCTGCCTTCGGCTGTCAGTGCGGATCTGATGCCGACGCTGGACGGCGGTGATTATGTCTCTAGTACGGCATTGGAAAAGCGATTTCGTGTCAATGCCCGAAATGTAGATGCCCGTGCTTTCTTTGGTAGCCTGGTGAAAGGCACGCCTTTCAATATGGTACTTCACCCTGAGGTCAAGGGGCGAATATCCCTGACATTAAAGGATGTCACGCTGGATGAGGTGCTGGAGGTGGTCTCGGACATCTATGGCTATAACACCACCCGCAAGGGCAATATCATTCAGATTTTCCCGGCAACGCTTCGTACCGAGGTGATCCCGGTTGACTACCTGCAGCTTAAACGCCGTGGTGTGTCGCTGACTTCACTGACAACCGGCTCGATCACTAACAGTGGCTCGAATTCATCATCTTCCAGCGGTACAACGGGTAACAGCAGTTCGAGTAGCAACAATAGCAGCGGAAACAGCAATAGTAATAACAATTCAAGTACTGCCACTGGTGGTACGACGATCGAAACCACGTCTGAAAGTGATTTTTGGCAGCAGTTGGAGAAAGCCGTTCAGGCGATGATCGGCAGCGGGCAGGGAAGAAGCATTGTCGTCTCTCCGCAGGCAAGCCTGATTTCGGTGCGCGCATTTCCTAACGAATTGCGTGAAGTGAAGGAGTTTCTCGGGGTATCCCAGCAGCGTCTGAAACGTCAGGTGGTGCTGGAAGCGAAAATTATGGAAGTCACCCTGAGTGATGGCTACCAGCAAGGGATCAACTGGAGCAACATCACCAAGACGATTGGCGGCACGGAAATTATCTTTGGTCGCCCGACGACTAACCCGATACCGTCACTGCCCGGCGATGCAATTTCCAATCTGCTTGGCGGGCAAACCAATGTCACTATCCAGGATGGTAACTTTGAAGCGGTATTGAGCTTCCTCGATACCCAGGGTGATTTGAACGTATTGTCCAGCCCTCGCGTAACGGCTGCCAATAACCAGAAGGCAGTGATCAAAGTGGGGGGTGATCAGTATTTTGTTACTGATATTTCCGGAGGCGAAGTCAACAGTGATGGTGGTACGGCGTCGCCGGATATTGAGCTTACTCCGTTTTTTTCCGGTATTTCGTTGGATGTGACCCCACAAATCGACGATGACGGCGGTGTACTGCTGCATGTTCACCCGACAGTCGTCGACGTGGAAACGGAAATTCAGAGTATCGAGCTGGGTCAAACTTTTGGTACCTATAAGCTACCATTGGCCAAAAGCTCGGTGCGGGAATCTGACTCGGTGATCCACGCCCGTACCGGTGATGTGGTGGTCATAGGTGGCCTGATGAAATCGGCAACCAATGATCAGGTATCCAAAGTGCCTTTGCTGGGTGATATCCCGATGCTAGGTCACCTTTTCCGGAATGTGAGTAAGCTCCAGACCAAAACGGAGCTGGTGATTTTGCTTAAACCGACGGTTGTCGGCGAGCAGACCTGGCAGGAGGAAATCGAACGCTCCCGGGCGCTGATCACTGAATGGTTCCCTGACGAGGGGTAAGCCATGTACCAGTCTCACTTTGGCCTTGAGGAACTTCCTTTCTCGCTGACCCCTAATACCGCGTTGTTTTATGCATTGCCTCCTCACCTGGAGGCGATCCAGATGACGTTGGCTGCATTGGAAATGGGGGAAGGCATTATTCAGATTTCCGGCGAGGTCGGGACGGGAAAAACCCTGGTTTGCCGAATGCTGATAAAACAGCTTCCGGATCAGTTTGAGTTGGCTTATCTGCCGACACCCGCAGCCAGTGGCCATGAACTTCGTCTGGCATTGGCCCGGGAGTTGGCGATTACGGCCGAGGGCGATAATACCGCGCTGGCAGAGCAACTCCAGCAAGCGCTGATTGCACGTAAAGCCGCCGGCAAGTCCGTGGTGGTATTGCTCGACGAAGCGCAGGCATTGCCAGATGACGCGCTGGAAGCACTTCGTCTGCTCGGTAATCTGGAAACAGAACATGAGAAGTTGCTGCATATTGTATTGCTGGGCCAGCCGGAGCTTGATCACCGACTCGACCAGCATCATATGCGTCAGCTCAGGCAACGGATCACATTCAGGGCCTGTCTGCGCCCATTGGATCTGGCCGAGACAATTGCCTATATCGAATTTCGCCTGAGCAGTGCAGGCTGTCAGCGGGAATTGTTCGTGCTGGCGCAATACCGTGAGCTTTGGAAAGCCAGTCAGGGGATCCCTCGGCTTATCAATCAGCTTTGTCATAAAGCATTAATCGCAGCAAGCAGTTGCAATGCGCAGTCAGTAGGTCGGAAAGAAGTCTTGATGGCAGTAAAAGATACATTAGGGGCACGTCAGCCTAAATGGACGTACCCGGTGCTGTGGGGATGGCACTGAATATGAGCGAGATAAATAAAAAGCTTAATGCGCTGAATCAGCAAAATAACCCTTCTTCAGCCACCGCGCAGCCTTTGCAGGCCGCGGTTGTTAAACCGGTACCAAAGAGCCATGGGGCGAGATGGACGGTGCTTGGTGTATGTGTAGCGTTGATGGCGGGAGGTGCTGGTTGGTGGCTGGGGGCTAACAGCCAGGCCGACAGCCAGTCATCAGCGAATATCGATGCGGTGCCTGTTCCTTCGAATCCAGCCCCTTCGCTCCCTGTTTCTTCGGATCCTGTCCCTTTAGTACCAGAGCCGCAACGTCAACATGTGACTTCTGACGCTGAGCAAGAAGCGAAGCAGGCAGTGGTGCCGACTCCGGTTATAGCAAGCAGTGTCAAAAAGAGTGATGCCACGCCCGTAAGTCAGCCGGTTTCATCAGCGAAACCGACGAAGAATGCTGAAAAGCAACCGGTGCCTGAGGCCAATATTACGCCAAAGGTTGTGCTCGAGGATAAACCAAGGATAAAAAAAGCGGCTCAGCAGGCACTGAAACCAGAGATGAAGCCAAGCGCAGAGCAAGACCCTAATCCAAGGGAAGTGCTAAAGCCTAAGCCAGAGCCAGAGCAAGGCTCCAGTCGAGTAGCTGTGCGAGAGAATTCAACGACCCAACCGGTGGAACATGATGATACGTCTGCGGAAGGGTTAATGATTGAAACCGTTGAGCTCGATGCCGGACAGCTTGCTGATGTGGAGTATAAAAAAGCGCAGAAAGCCCTGAAGGCTGGTGATAGCCGCAAAGCCATTGGTTTTCTGAAGCAGGCGCTGAAGTATCAGCCGGAATGGGTCAGTGCCCGGCAAAAACTCGCGGCCTTGTATTATGGGCGGGGTGATACCCGCAAGGCCATTGCCACTCTACAGGAGGGCTTGGTGCTTGATGGCGAACAGCCTGATTTACGTCTGACGATGGCAAAGCTGCTGGTTAATGAATCTCAGCAACAGGCCGCTCTGAATGTATTGAGCCGTATGCCCAAGAAAAGTCACAGTGGCTACCTCGCGATGCGCGGCGCCCTGGCCCAGCAGTTGAATAATAATGAGCTGGCGATGAGCAGCTATAAGCTGCTGGCTACAGAAGAGCCTTATGATGGTCGCTGGTGGCTGGGTTTGGGGATTGCCCTGGAGCGCGGCAAAGAGGCTGAGAAAGCACTGGATGCCTATAAACAGGCACTGTTAATGGGACGTATTTCATCGCAGTCACAACAGTTTATCCAACAGCGCCTGGCGCTGCTTGAGGCTCGGGAGGGCTAAGCGCAATGCAAATTAGATTAAGAAAGCGCCTTGGCGACCTGTTGATAGAAGAAGGCATTGTCACCCAGGAGCAGCTAGAGCAAGCGCTGGGAAAACAGCAGACGACCGGCCGCAAGTTGGGGGATACCCTGATCAGCATGGGATTTTTGAGTGAGCAGCAGATGCTCGCTTTCCTCTCCCGCCAGCTGGATATCCCCTTGGTTGACCTTACCCGGGTGTCGGTTGATGCCGATTCGGTGTCCTTGCTCTCCGAGGTTCACGCCCGTCGCCTGCGGGCATTGGTGATTGGCGTTCGTGGCGATACCGTTCGGGTGGCGATGAGCGATCCGGCAGACTTGGCTGCGCAGGAGGCGGTTTATGATCAACTGGTACAATACCGGGTTGAGCTGGTTATCGCGCCCGAGCGTCAGTTGATTGCTGCTTTTGACCGCTATTACCGCCGGACCCAGGAAATTGTCTCGTTTGCCGAGCAGTTGCAGGCCGAGCATCAAAGCGAAACGGATTATAGTTTTGGGTTTGATGATTCTGATAATGACGAAGTGACGGTTGTTAAGCTGATCAACTCCTTGTTTGAGGATGCGATCCAGGTTGGCGCTTCGGATATTCATATCGAGCCTGATGCCGATGTGCTGCGTATTCGCCAGCGTATCGATGGGGTGTTGCATGAAACCTTGCTTAATGAAGCCAGTGTGTCGGCGGCTTTGGTACTGCGCCTGAAGTTGATGAGCGGACTGGATATCTCAGAAAAGCGTTTACCGCAAGACGGCCGATTTAACGTCAAGGTACGCGGCCACTCGGTGGATGTGCGTGTGTCTACGATGCCGGTTCAGCACGGTGAGTCCGTGGTGATGCGTCTGCTTGATCAGTCAGCCGGTATCCTGAGTCTGGAAGAGATCGGCATGCCCGCCGACTTGCTGCCGCGTTTTCGTCGCCAGCTCAAGCGGCCGCATGGGATGATCCTGGTGACCGGTCCGACCGGGTCCGGCAAAACCACCACTCTCTACGGTGCCCTTAGTGAGCTGAACAAGCCAGGAAAGAAACTGATCACGGCAGAAGACCCGGTGGAATATCGCCTGCCCCGGGTTAACCAGGTTCAGGTAAACAGCAAGATTGGCCTGACGTTTTCATCAATCCTGCGAACCTTTCTTCGTCAGGACCCCGATATCATTTTGGTCGGTGAGATGCGTGATCAGGAAACCGTCGAAATTGGTCTGCGCTCGGCACTGACCGGCCACCTGGTCTTGTCGACGCTGCACACCAACGATGCAATTGACAGTGCCTTGCGCATGATGGACATGGAGGCGCCAGGCTACTTAGTGGCCAGTGCTGTTCGTGCCGTGTTGGCTCAGCGCCTGGTCCGTCGGGTGTGTAAAGATTGCACAGAACGCGAAGAGCTGGACGGGGCTAAGCAGCAATGGCTCAAGGCGCGCTTTCCGCTACATCTTCACCGGGAGTTCCACCGGGGGAGAGGTTGCCAAAGCTGCAACTTTACCGGTTATAAAGGGCGTATTGGGGTCTTTGAACTGCTTGAGTTGGATCAGCCGATGATGGATGCACTGCGTGCCAATGATGCGGTGTTGTTTAGCCAGATAGCCCGTAATGCCTCTGGCTACAAACCACTGATTGAGTCAGCCATGGAGCTGGCGCTTGAAGGGCGAACGAGACTGGAGGAAGTGTTGTTGCTGGGCGAAGGCGACTTGAATACCACTGATTTTATTGCCGCTGATCTTAATGACGGTCATGTGCTGTGATTGCGCGATAGGAGCTAGTATATGCCGGTATTTAACTATCGCGGACGGGATAACCAAGGCGGACTGAAGCGTGGCCAAATTGAAGCGGCCAGCCAGGATGCAGCGGCTGATCTGCTGATGCGGCAGGGCATAATCCCGTTGGAGATCCGCCAGGGGAAAGCCGAGGGACAAGGTTGGGATCTCCAGTCTATGTTTCAAAGCCGGGTGCCGTTGGAGATACTGGTGATATTTAGTCGCCAGCTCTACAGCCTTACCAAGGCTGGCGTGCCTTTGCTACGGGCCATTAAAGGCTTGAGTCAGAGCTCGTCACATCCGCTAATGAAGGAAGCATTAGATGCCGTTACGGATGAGCTGACCAACGGTCGCTCACTGTCGGTCTCGATGAAGCAGCATCCACGGGTGTTTTCGGAGCTGTATGTGTCGATGATCCATGTCGGCGAAAACACGGGGCGACTGGATGAGTCGCTGCTGCAACTGGCGAATTATTTCGAGCAGGAAATGGAGACCCGGCGCCGGATCAAATCGGCGATGCGTTACCCGACCTTTGTGATCTCGGCAATTATGCTGGCGATGGTCGTGCTGAACGTTAAGGTGATCCCGCAGTTTACCTCTATGTTCAGCCGGTTCGGGGTGGATCTCCCCCTACCGACCCGAATATTGATCGCCAGCTCGAATTTCTTTGTCAACTATTGGCCATTGTTGTTAGGCGGGCTGGTGGCGAGCTGGATTGGGATCAGGATGTGGCGCCAGACACCGGCAGGTAATGAAAAGTGGGACCGGTGGCGGCTGAAAGTGCCGATTGTCGGTGATATCGTCAACCGGGCACAGCTATCGCGCTTTTCGCGCACCTTTTCCCTGATGATCCGTGCCGGTGTGCCTTTGAATCAGGCGATCCAGATGGCTGCAGAGGCCCTGGGTAACCGATTTCTGGAAAATCGTCTGATAGAGATGAAAAACGGTATCGAGGGCGGTAATACCATTGCCAGTACGGCTAGCCAGTCTGGAGTGTTTACACCGTTAGTATTGCAGATGATCGCCGTAGGTGAAGAAACCGGTCAGGTTGATGACTTATTGCTCGAAGTCTCCGATTTTTATGATCGCGAGGTCGATTATGACCTGAAGACGCTGACTGCCCGGATAGAGCCGCTTCTGTTGCTGATTGTGGCAATTATGGTTCTGTTGCTGGCGTTGGGGATTTTCTTACCGATGTGGAGTCTGCTTGATGTGGCTAGAGGCGTTTAACCGGCGGCAGAGAAGACATCTTCAACATTTCATCTGGTTTTGCGGTAGTGGCCTTATTGTCGCAGTGATGCTGACTAAAGGTATTGAATTAAAACAAGAGGCCGAGCACACCAGGCTGAGTGTACTCAAGCAGACCTTTTACAAAAGTGCCTCGGCACTGCGTCAGCAGTGGGAGCTTGAAGGTAAACCACCCCGGTTAGAGATTGCGAAAATCGATGTTGAATATACCGTTCGTGGCTGGCCGGTTGTTATCACTGACGGTGAATTAGATTGTCAGAAAATGTGGGATCTGCTGGCTTCCAGGACAAGCTCTGTATCGTTTATTCAGTTTAGGTCGAAAAAAGAACTGAGATCAGATCGATATAATTCGTGTTACTACCAAATAAGTGACGGTAATTGGCTGGAATTATATTTTAAAAATGAGAGAATACACATTAACGGCTTTTTGACGGATCAAGCGTCGTTTTTATGACGAATAGAGATGTATCAAAATGAACAAACAACGCGGATTTTCCCTTGTAGAGCTCGTTATTGTGATTATCGTTGTCGGCCTGCTGGCGGCAACGGCATTGCCCCGATTTCTGCAGGTCACCGATGAGGCCAAGAAAGCCTCGATTGAAGGTGTTGCCGGAGGCTTCGCGACGGCAGTCCTGTCTGCCCGTGCTCAATGGGAAGCCTATGGACGTCCAGCCAACAGTAGTGGTCAGTATCAGGTGGATTATGACGGTACCGACTTTTTACTGACCAAGGCTAAAACCGATAAGAGTGTGCGTGATGGGTATCCGTATGCATTGACGACCGGCAGTTCAACTGTCGGTGCGATCAATGCGGCAGACTGTCAGGCATTATTGGATAATTTGTTACAAAACCCGCCGCTGGCAACAACCAACAGCCGTGATGCAGTGAGCGGTAACTATGTGTTTTACGTTAAAGCAGGTACTGATAATTCAGCCAAGCTTTGTCGTTATTACCAGCTGGCTTCGGCCGGAACGAATGGGTCGGGCTCAACCGATGTCGAGGCCGGGCATTCATTTACATATAAACCGGCTTTGGGCCGTGTCGAAGTCAATTTGAAATAAACAGGAGTAAGTTATGAAACGTCAGGGCGGTTTTACGCTAATTGAATTGGTGGTTGTGATTGTAATTTTGGGTATTCTGGCGGTAACCGCAGCTCCTAAGTTTATGAACTTCCAGGATGATGCACGTATTGCATCGCTACAAGGCCTGAAAGGCGGTATCGATGGTGGTGCAAGTATTGTATATGGTAAAGCTGCATTAACCGGCAAAGAATCTGCTACAGGTGGTGATGTTGAAGGCATTACGACTGAATATGGTTATCCAGCCGCATCAACTACGGGTATTAAAAAGGCTGTTACTGGTCTTGATTCTGATGATTGGGTGATGGCGTTTGATACTGAAGGTACTGCCCCTAATACGACGAATCATGGTGCATTTACACTGAAAGGCAAGGCTCCTTCTACTGTAAATTATGCCAACATTAAAGCGACTAACTGTTACGTGAAATACGATGAAGCAACGGGCACGCAGGCAACAAGTGCCGCTAAAACAACTATCGTAACGACCGGTTGTAATTAATTGAATGGGGCTCTTTTGAGCCCTATTTTCCGAGTCGCTTATTTATCAAAGCGGCTCGGGAAATAGTCGACGCGAGTGCAGGTGGAGGTTCAATGAAAAATCGCCAGCAGGGTTTTACATTAGTTGAGCTGGTGGTTGTCATTATTCTCATTGGCATACTCGGTGCCACTGCAACCACGAAAATGATCGGCCCCAGCAGCTTCGATGCGCATCTGAACCGCGATCAGGCGATTGCTATTGCCAGACAAGTCCAAATTTTGTCTATGAACCAGTCGATCTCATCTGCCACCGATCCCAATGCCTCCTGTTATACCTTGCAAATTTCACCGGGTTATTTTGGTAGTCCTCGCTGTGAGAGTGTTCTTCCGAGTATGCCGCCGGCACTGACGGCTGCTGATAATAACCTGAGCCTGTCCGCCGAAGGTCTAACAGTCACCAACCTGTATTTTGATATGCTGGGACAGCCCTTTTATTTTAGTGGCACTGGCGTCAATGAGGCGCGAGTCTATGCCTGCCGAAGCAACTCGGGCTGCAAGCTCACATTTCGCTCGGGGGCCAATGAGGCAACCACTCTGTGTATCAATCAGGAAGGGTATATCTATGCCGGTTGCTAGTGGTTCATGCTCAAGGCCGAAAGGCAGGCAGGCAGGTTTTACCCTGATAGAAGGGATTATTAGCATCGTGATTCTTGGTATTGCCATGATCACGCTCACCAGTTTTCTATTTCCTCAGGCCGAACGTTCGGCAACGCCGTATTATCAGGCACGAGCTTCTGCAATCGGCAATGCCTTTCTTAATGAAGTATTGTCGCGCAAGTTTGACGAACATAGCGACCCATTCGGAGACAGTGCGGTGCGCTGCGGTGAAGCCGGGGCACAGGCATGTACGACGCCGGAAAGTTCGGGTAGCTGGTCGCGGGACGATGTCCAGCAGGATGGGACCAGCAAAGAGTATTTTGCCTACGTTGATCCGATCAGCGGTAATCGACTGGGCTGGGGGCTGATGGTATCAGCGGCTGATGATGTCGATGATTTTCACGGTTGCTGGGGGGATTTTTCTTTGTGTGGCAAGCGCTATAGCAGCAGCCAATTTCCCTGGCGTGGGTTTATTGAGAACTTGCTGGCAGACGATCAGGGCAAAAATGAGCGTTATCTGAATATGACTGTAAAAATTGCGGTCAGCTACGATACGTCCCTTAATACCAGTTATCCAAATAACGCTTTTCCCCATCAGCACAAGCGGATTGATGTCGAGGTCGATACCGGCCGCTATGGCACCTATGACTTTGTTGCCTATAGGAGTAATTACTGATGAGGCGGCAAAGAGGCTTTACCCTGGTTGAAATGGTGATGGCTTTGGTGATCCTTGGCATTATTTCACTGGCTATCGGTAGCTACCTGCAGTTGGGAACACAGGGATATGTCGACACGGTAAACCGTGACCGGGCCCAGTCGATTGCGCGTTTTGCCTTGGAAAAAATCACCCGGGAGGTACGCCATGCCGCGCCTAATAGTATCTCGACATCCAACTCCGGCACTTGCCTGTCTTTTTATCCGGTCAGGTATTCCGGCTTCTATCAGGGGGATCCCGATAGCGCAGCAATGAGCCTTGTTCCGGCAATAGGCTCGTCCACCGAATGGAAAGCGATTAATACGCAGGCTGACTTGGCCCTGGCGATTGGCTTGCCGTCGGCCACCGAGTACGAGGCAAAACGTAATACGATAAACTCTGTCGCCGACGGGACCGAGCAAGGTGAGCTGACCGTTAACCTTGCTGCTTCGCCCTTATATTCTTCACCAGCGAAGCGAGCTTATGTCTATAGCGATAAAGTCGAATATTGCCTGGCGGGAAATCTGTTGACCCGGCAGGGGAACCGGATTGCCGAGGACGTGAAGTCTGTCGAATTCGTCGCAGAAGGGGCGGGTTTACAGAATAACGGTATGGTGCACATTTCATTGGTGATTGAGAAAGCCAATACCGATGAAGTTTTTTCCTATAACCACACAGTGCAGGTGATCAATGTCCTATAGCAAACAACGCGGCAGCGCCTTGATTGTCTCGGTGTTTATCATCACTGTGATGGCGGGCTTTGCCGCCGCCATGATCCGTATTGATTGGTCTGGTCAGGAGATGACATCACGGGAGGTGTTTGCAACTAGGGCCTGGTTTGCCGCGCACTCGGGCAATGAGTATGTGCTGAGCAAGTTGTTTCCGCTGGGCCAGAAAGCCTCTGATCCTGATGCCTGCTCACAAGGGGGAAGCAGTGATAGCAAAACTTATTCTGTGGATGCCAGCTTGTTTCAATGCCAGAAAGTGACTGTGGTTTGTACCCGCTTTAAATATGGCTCGGATTCACAAAGCGCCTATAAATATCAGTTGGAAAGCAGTGCGACCTGCGGCAATGGCAAGTTTGCGACCACTCGCACTCAGGAAACCTGGGCAAAGGATCTCCCATGAGAAAACGTATGAAAAAAAAGAATAAACTCGTTTTTTTATATTGGGTATTTGCCTTGTTCGTTAGTCTATCAAGCCTTCCAACCCAGGCCGCGCAGTGCCTAAGCAATGGAGCCAGGGTCAATGCAAAAAATGGATTCTGTATTACTGCGAATCTGGTGTCCGACGGAAGTAACCGGATAAGAATTGAAGGGGATTATTACTACCACCCTATCTGGACGGATGATTCAGACTATTTTGGCTACGGACAGGGAATCAATGAAACGGGTTATCTAAACGATGGCAAAGAGCATCAGTTTCAGATCAAGTTCGTAAATCAAGACCCTTATAACTCCAGAAATATATTTGGCTGGCTAGAGTACAGTGTGGATGGTCAGTATATTTCGTCGACATATATCGATATTCGAAATCGGGTGGATGCCGATAAGTTTGATCCTTATATCAATGTCAGGGTGTTAGGAAGTCAGGTATCTGGAACCTGCCTGGCTGAAGGCAATTGCGGTAGTTTACCCCAGCCTGAGCCGGACAAGGAATACAGTACGGATGCCTTGTATGAGTTTGGGGTGGAGTCCTGTTCCTCAAGTAGCTGTACGATTTCTTTAAATAATAATTATACGATCACGCCGCTGGTCTTTTTAATGCCGACGATTGACTCGAACGATCCTGACGATGACGAACCGGCCACTTTAGTGGTTTCTGGGGTTGATAAGGATGCCAAGACGGTCACTTTCTCGCAGAAAAATCCTGAAAACGGTTGGGATTCAACCCAAATGACTCAGATCAGCTACCTGGTCATGGAACCTGGCGTAGCCGACTTTAATGGCAAAAAAGTGATCGCGGGTTATACCGATACCCAGTCGTATCAGGCGCAGGGCGTATCGGGTAGCTGGCAGACGAATATTCGGTTTTCGGACTGGGGCGGGAGCTTTAATGCCACACCGGTGGTTTTGACCCAATTACAGGCCTTAAATCAAAACTCTCTTTTTGTTACCTCAGCGATAAGCGGGATCACCTCAGAGAAAGTCGACTTGGCCTTGGAGCTGGGCAGGGGTAGTTATGCGCCGAGCAATGACAGAAGAATCGCTTTTCTTGCCAGCTTGCCGGGAACTGGTGAAACGGTGGTCAATAATCAGCAGGCTAAGTTTGAGTTTGGATTTGAAGCCAGTTTGAATCAAGAAGGCTCGCTGACCGACTCATGTCAGAACTTGGATATTTATTATACCCGTACCTTCACCGCTCAGCCTGGGGTGATTGCAATGAAACAAACTCGTGTCGGCGGTGATGGTGGGTGGTTGCGTCGCTGTAACTTATCCAAACAGAAATTCAGTTTTGTATTTGACGAAGATACATTAGACAGCCGCCGCCATGGTCAGTTTGAGAATATCGGCTTCTTTGCCTTTGAAATGCCTGAACCCAAATCTCTCGATATTTGTGAATATGTCCCTGATGTGGTTCAGTCAAATAAATATTATCAGGGGAATGTCTACGGGAATTTATCGGTTGCCGGGCGATCTTATGTCTCCACGATAGATCCGCGCCATGGTTATTCTTTCCTGCCTCAAGTGCAGGATATTGCCGGGTGTAAATATAACTCAACTGATGGTTTGGGCAGTAAAGAGAAGTGTGCGCCTGTCGAACTAAAGGCTGATCTGTTTCCGACACTGGCAAGTTTTAAAAACAGCGAAAATGAATTTAAGTGTGAGAGCGGCAAGCCATGCAATATTTCGCCGGGTGTGTATAAAGAAGTCATTGTAAAAGATAGAAAGACACTGACATTTGCTCCGGGGGAGTATTGGATCAAAGAACTTAAAGTCGAAAACCGTTCCAAAATAGCCGTCAATAAAACTCATCAGACGGTTATTCACTTTAAGAAAGCCAAGCTTGAAGAAAGAGCTTCCGTCAATGAACAGGGAAACAGTGAAAACCTATTGCTCATTGGCCACTACGACAGTGGTAACAGTGATGACGAGCTGGAAATGGAGAAGCGGGCAAAGTTATATGGTTATATTTATCTGGACCCTCGAACGGGTTCCTTTGATTTAGAAAAAGAGAATGCCTTTATTTTTGGTGGCGTAACGGCCCCGGTTATTGAGCTCTCGGCAGGCGCCATAATTGGTACGCGCAGTAAGTGTGGAAACACTACCAGCAAACGTTATTTGGTTATGGCGCCAACAGAAAAGTACGCGCTGACCTGTGATAATAACAAGCCGTCTTATACCGCTACCATGATGCTGGACAGTACCGGAGACGGGAGTCCTGATACAACTGATACCGACTTTAATGGCCCTGTGATTATTGAAAAGCCATCAGGTAAGTCAGTCTGTCTGCAGCGCAAGGGGAGTAATACTTGCCTGACGTTTGATAGTAACAACCAGATTCAAGAAAATGCCACCAACGGTGTACTGGAGCTGAATGTTAAGCCTACCGGGATCGGTAAATTGGTCTTGAAGGCCTCCACCTCTGAACCTGTGGAAAATACGTTACCGATTGAGTCAGCCTTTACGTTTATGCCTTATCGGTTTGAAGTGCTACCCAAGTCATCTGCCGGTAAAAGTGATGAATTGATTGCCGGTAAGCCGGAAGATATTTCTGTGGGGGTATTGGCCTGCACCACACCGGAAGGCGGTACGGCTGAGTACATTACGGACTACCAACCTTCATCGTCAAAGCCCATAACGGTAACAACCAAGTATGATGCGCCGTTAACGGGTCAGTCTGCGGTTGTTATCGGTAAACCATTTAAATTTACCGATGGTAAAGCCGAGCTGGATAAGGCCCTGTCCTACAATGATGCAGGCAAGGTTACCTTTACACTGAAAGATCCTGCCTTCGGCAAGGCAGAGTACTGCAAGGGCAACAGTGAATGTGAGGGCTTGTTTCCGTCGGGCAGCAGCGGCCTGGAAGGCAGTGCAACGATTTATGTGAGGCCCTATACCTTTGCGCTTTGCGATATTAAGAATCCGGATGATTCTACGCCACGGAACAACGCCAAGGATAAAACGGATCACTCTGGCACCAGTCAAAGCGGCCCGGGCTTTGCCAAATCAGGAGAGCAGTTTGAGGCAAGACTGAAACCTGTGATCTGGTTAGCCGGTGATTCTGTTTCTGGCGACTCCAGTGGTGATAACAAGGCTGACATTCAAGCTTACGGAAGTGGTTGGTGCACCAATAGAAAGGTAACCGAAAACTACTACAGTCCGACCGGCTCGAGTGTTGCCATCAAAGCGCCGGTCTCTTTGACCATTCCAGCCTTGCCAGCTTCGCCGGCAACAACCGCCAGCGTGAAGCCGGAAGGTGGTGTGCTTGGGGGAACCGTGAACTATAGTTTTACCGGTAAAGTATCCGATAGCGGTTGGCTGACAACGAACTTGAACTGGAGTGAGGTCGGAAGTCTCTGGCTTCAGGCGGATGGAGGTTACCAGCTTGATGGACGGTCACTACCGTTAAATCAAAGTACCGTTCAGATTGGCCGCTTCTACCCGGATCATTTTGCCGTTGTGGTAAAACCGGGGGGCAGTGAAGGGATCCTTCCGGCTAATGGATCTTTCTCTTATATGGAGCAACCATTTACCGGCAAGTTTACGGTCAAGGCCATGAATAACTCGGCCCCGGTCGGTAACTATCATCTTTTTGCCTCGTCGCTACAGGCAGATTTTGGTTTATGGTTGGGAAGCCTAGTTGGCGGTCAGTATGAGGCCTTTGATTTGGCAAGGCTTCATATTTGTAATACTCAACAATGCAAGTCGGACTTGGCTTGGCAAGGCTGGGGTAATGTTGCTCAAGGCACGGCGTCACCGCAAAGCGGGCGAGTTTTTGATGCAACGGGTACTAACGTGGCTGGTAATGACAAGCCGAGAATGACGATCACCCGTCCCACTGATACCAGTTTTACCTGTCCGCTGGATGATCCAAACAGTTGTACCAAGGCAACTAAAGCGGACGGTCCTTATCAGGCCCTCGATTTCAGGGCCAGAGTCAGCAAATTTGTTGATGGTGTTGATTTTGTCCTGACTGCGACTGAGAAAAATCAGCATGCAGTCGGGGCCAAGGTTGACGGGACGGATATCCGTTACGGACGCATGGTGCTGGAAGATGTCGGCGGGCGTGCCGACAGCAAGATAGCGATTCCACTGCGGGTCGAATATTGGGACGGCAAGGGTTTTGTGACCAATACGGATGACAGCTTATCGACATTTGACGGAGATAATTACTGTAAGCAGATCATTGCCCAATCTGATTCCACGGTGACAGACAGTACGTCCCGGACGTCAGGGCAAGGAACCGTTACTGCCGGAGAGATAAGCTCCGGTGAGTTTGTGGCACAGCCGCACACTAAAACGAATTACCGAGAGCAAGTTGAGCTCTGGCAGCGGCTGACATCGACCATACCCGCCAAACTCAAGGCGGATGATTGTTCCGGCAACCACTCTAATCAGCCCTGGTTGCAGTACAACTGGCGTCAATTTGGTGATGAAAGCCCATCCGCCGTTGTGACCTTTGGTGTTTACCGAGGCAACGATCGCATCATTTATCGTGGAGAAAAGGGGATGAATCAGCTGCTCAACTAAATAAAATGCGGATCTGTGGCAGGTTTGACAAAGCTTACCTTGTCTCGATCCGTGCCCCTTGATACATTTAGCGCAATTTAACGAATTTTGTAAGCTTGCAGGAATTAGCCGAAGACTATGTTTAAAAAACTTCGTGGCATGTTTTCTAATGACCTGTCTATTGACCTGGGTACTGCCAACACCCTTATTTATGTCAAAGGACAGGGCATCGTACTCGATGAACCATCAGTAGTAGCTATTCGTCAGGACCGCGCTGGCGCAACCAAAAGTGTTGCAGCCGTAGGTCACGACGCCAAACAAATGCTTGGTCGTACACCAGGCAATATCGCTGCTATCCGTCCAATGAAAGACGGCGTAATTGCCGATTTTTACGTGACCGAGAAAATGCTTCAGCATTTTATCAAGCAGGTCCACGACAACAGCATTCTACGCCCTAGCCCACGCGTACTGGTTGCTGTTCCTTGTGGTTCTACTCAGGTGGAGCGTCGAGCTATCCGTGAATCTGCACAAGGTGCGGGTGCCCGCGAAGTGTACCTGATTGACGAGCCGATGGCGGCAGCAATCGGTGCCGGTATGCCGGTATCGGAAGCGACCGGTTCGATGGTGATCGATATCGGTGGTGGTACTACCGAAGTTGCCGTTATCTCTCTAAACGGCGTGGTTTACTCCTCGTCGGTACGTATCGGCGGTGACCGCTTTGATGAGGCGGTAATCAACTACGTTCGTCGTAACTACGGCAGCCTGATTGGTGAAGCGACGGCCGAGCGTATCAAGCATGAAATCGGTTCGGCATACCCGGGCGATGAAGTACGCGAAATTGAAGTGCGTGGTCGTAACCTGGCTGAAGGTGTACCTCGCAGCTTTACTCTTAACTCCAACGAAATTCTAGAAGCCCTGCAGGAGCCTCTGACAGGTATCGTGTCGGCAGTGATGGTAGCGCTTGAACAGTGTCCGCCAGAGCTGGCATCAGATATCTCAGAGCGCGGCATGGTGCTAACCGGTGGCGGTGCGCTATTGCGCGATCTTGATCGCCTGCTGACCGAAGAAACCGGGATCCCAGTTGTTGTTGCCGAAGATCCGCTAACTTGTGTTGCACGTGGCGGTGGTAAGGCACTGGAAATGATCGACATGCACGGCGGCGATCTCTTCAGCGAAGAATAATGCCATCTTCGGCAATAGACAGAACAGGTTATAGCGTTAGATGAAACCTATATTTGGCAGAGGGCCTTCTCTGCAGTTACGCCTGTTTCTTGCCATATTACTGTCGGTTGGCCTGATGCTGGCCGACAGCCGCCTAGATGCCTTCGCCAATGTACGTTATTTGCTGAACTCAGTGATTTCACCACTCCAGTATGCAGCTAACTTACCTCGTGATTTGTTAGATGGTATGTCAGGTCAGTTGAGCTCCCATCAGCGTTTGTTGGCAGAGAATAAAGCACTTAAGCGTGATTTACTGGTTAAGCAGAGTGATGTGCTGCTGCTGGACCAGTTAAAGCAGGAAAACCAGCGTTTACGCGAGCTGTTGGGCTCACCTTTCGTCCGCGACGAGAAGAAACTGATCGCGGAGGTGATGGCGGTGGATTCCGATCCCTACAGTCACCAGGTGATGATTGACAAGGGGCGGGTTGACGGTGTCTATGAAGGCCAGCCGGTGATCAATGAAAAAGGGATCGTCGGCCAGGTGTCCTATGTCGGAGCCCACAACAGCCGGGTGCTGTTGTTGATCGATCCGACGCATGCGATCCCGATCCAGGTTGTGCGTAACGACATCCGGGTAATTGCCTCGGGCAGCGGCCAGATCGACCAAGTCCAGCTTGAGCATGTACCGAGCAGTACCGATATCGAAGTTGGGGACTTGCTGGTGACATCCGGCCTGGGCGGTCGGTACCCGGAAGGTTATCCGGTTGGACATGTCACCGAGTTTTCGTTTGATAACAAGCGCCCGTTTGCCCAGATAAAGGCAAAACCGACGGTACAGTTCGATCGCCTGCGTTATTTGTTGCTGGTATGGCCGACACCGCGGGAAACGCTGATGGTAGGAGATCTCAATAGTGGCGAATAGTCGACCAAGTGGGCGCTTGCTGATTTGGCTATCTTTTATCGTGGCACTGATCCTACAGGCCGCGCCATGGCCCGGCGAGCTGGAGCTGTTCAGGCCTTCATGGGTGCTGCTGGTGGCCTTTTACTGGGTACTGGCACTGCCGCACCGGGTCAATGTCGGTACGGCATTGCTGTTGGGGCTGCTGTGGGACTTGATGCTGGGCTCGACGCTCGGAGTACGGGGCCTGATGATGTCGGTGCTGTGCTATGTCGTTGCCCTGAATTTCCAGGTACTGCGCAACCTGTCGCTGTGGCAGCAGGCTATTCTGGTTGCCTTGCTGACACTGGCCGGCAAACTGGTCGAGTTCTGGGCGGAATATCTGGTCTCGGTGATCACCTTCGAGCCGGAACGGCTCTGGGCCGTGCTGCTGAACTTCCTGCTATGGCCATGGCTGTTTTTGCTGCTACGGCGGATGCGTCGTAAGTTCTCAATTCGTTAAATTACTTTCCCAACTAGGTCTGTTCGGTGTTAGGTTGTAAAGCATGACATCGAATGGATCTTTTTGATATTTATATAAATGGTATCGTCATGTCTGCATTGCAACTGTATCTGGCTTCGGGATCTCCCCGGCGAAAAGAACTACTGGCTCAGCTGGGTTATACCTTTGAACGGGTTGTCGTAGACGTTGAGGAATGTCACCAGCCGGGCGAGGCACCGGCTGATTATGTCCAGCGCCTATCGCTGGAGAAGGCACAGGCCGGGGTGATAGAAACCGATGGCCAGACGCCGGTGCTGGGTTCAGATACTATTGTTGTAGTAGATGATGCAATTCTGGAAAAGCCGAAAGACTTTGCCGATGCCAGGCGCATGCTGACCCTGCTGTCCGGCAGGCAGCACCAGGTGATGACGGCCGTTACCCTGGCCACGGCAGCGCGTAGCAAAACCTGCCTTGTAACCACGAACGTTTGGTTCAAGACTTTGTCAGAAAAAGAAATAGAAGCATATTGGCAAAGCGGCGAGCCGCAAGATAAAGCAGGTAGCTATGGCATTCAGGGGATCGGCGGCAAGTTTATTGAGCGTATCGATGGTAGTTATTATGCTGTGGTGGGGTTACCGTTAATGGAAACCGACATCATGGTTCAGGACTTTTTAAGTTTATCAATTTAGAGGCAACCATGAGCACAGAGCTGCTGATTAATGTGACGCCAAGTGAGACGCGCGTTGCAATGATTGAAGGAGGGACCCTTCAGGAAGTACATATAGAACGAGAGTCAAAACGCGGAATTGTCGGCAACATTTACAAAGGTCGCGTAAGCCGGGTATTACCGGGTATGCAGGCGGCATTTGTTGATATCGGACTGGAGAAAGCGGCATTCCTGCATGCCTCAGATATTGTGCCTCATACTGAATGTGTGGCCGAGAACGAAAAGCAGCAGTTTCAGGTTCGGGATATCTCCGAGCTGGTCCGTCAGGGACAGGACCTGGTGGTTCAGGTGGTCAAGGATCCCCTGGGAACCAAGGGGGCTCGTCTCACAACAGACGTGACGCTGCCTTCGCGTTATCTGGTATTCATGCCAGGCGCTGGCCATGTCGGTGTCTCTCAGCGTATCGAAAGCGAAAGTGAGCGAGAGCGCCTGAAGAAGGTCGTCAACAAGCACTGTGACGAGCTGGGTGGCTTTATTATTCGTACCGCTGCCGAAGGGGCAACGGCGGAAGAGCTTGCCCAGGATGCCGCCTTCCTGAAACATTTGTGGCGTAAAGTACTGGAGCGCCGGGCCAAGCACAAGCCCAAGTCGATGCTGTATGGCGAACTCGGCTTGGCACAGCGGATCCTTCGTGACTTCGTCGGCACCGAGCTGGATTGCATCAAGGTTGACTCACGCCTCGGTTATGAAAAGCTGAAAGAATTTACCGATGAATTCGTGCCGGAGCTGAGCGATAAGCTTGAATATTACGCTGGCGAGCAGCCTATATTTGATCTATATGATACGGAAAGTGAAATTCAGCGCTCGTTGGATCGCAAGGTTGAGCTGAAGTCGGGCGGCTACCTGATTATTGATCAGACTGAAGCGATGACGACGGTCGATATCAACACCGGGGCCTTTGTCGGTCGCCGTAACTTGGAAGAAACCATCTTCAATACCAATATTGAGGCCACCAAGGCGATCGCCCGTCAGCTTAGGTTACGCAACCTGGGCGGGATCATTATTATCGATTTCATTGATATGGCACTGGAAGATCACCAGCGTCGTGTCTTGCTGGCACTGGAGCAGGCGCTTTCTTACGATCGGGTAAAAACCAATATCAACGGCTTTACCCAGCTGGGTCTGGTCGAGATGACCCGTAAGCGGACTCGCGAAAGTATCGAGCATGTGCTGTGCGGCACCTGCCCGACCTGTGAAGGCCGAGGCACGGTCAAAACTGTTGAAAGTGTCTGCTACGAGATCCTGCGTGAAATTACCCGGGTCAACCGAGCTTATGACGCCGACCGTTTTGTGGTTTATGTCGCGCCTGCGGTTGCCGAAGTCTTGGCGGGAGATGAATACCATGCTCTGGCTGAGCTGGAAGTGTTTATTGGCAAGCAGGTGAAAATCAAAGCTGAGCCATTATATATCCAGGAACAATTTGACGTTGTAATGATGTAATTACGAATGCGAGGCTATTGAGTGACAACAGTTCCAGTTCGTCTGGCACGTGGATTAATGTGGCTGGTACTGACAGTGTTGGTACTGGCCGCTATTGCGATTAGTGGTCTGCGTTTTTTTCTTCCCCAGCTAAACGAATATCGCGAACCTATCCGCCAGTGGGCATCTGAACAGGCGGAAATGCGCCTGGAGGTGGCCCATGTAGAAGGGCGGTGGCAAAACCTTGGCCCTTCTCTGGTGTTGAAGGGGGTGAGTGTTGACGCAAGTGATGACCCGGGCTCCATTGTTCGGGTCGGTGATGTTGAAATGGAGTTTGATATGCTCCGTTCGGCGTTCGAGATGCGGCCTGTGTTTAAAAATGTGCGTATTGATCAGCTCAGCCTGGATCTGACACGCTTTTCCAGTTCTATGTTTGGCCGGGATACCTCGTCACAGCCAGCCGCCGACACGACCAGTCAAGCCGCAACGATCAAACAGCTAGAAGAGCTGTTTTTTGTCCAGCTGGGCAAGTTTTCGCTGCGCAATGCCGATATCACTTTGCTCTCTCCTGCCGGGGATACAAAGCGTATTGATATCAGCGAGCTGAAGTGGGACGGTACTGGCGGCCAGCACCTGGCTGAAGGGGTGATCAGTATTGCCGATACCCACTTTAGCCAGATGCGAGTGATTGCTAACTTATCTGCCAGGCGCTCCCTGCCTGAGCTGTCGGGCAGTATTTATATCCAGTCCCAGAACCTGTCGATCACGCCGTGGCTTAACAAGCGTATGTTGGGTGGCATTGATATTACCGGCAGTAATATCAATGCCGAGTTGTGGCTGAATTTGCAAGACGGCAAGGTATTGAACAGCCTGGCAAGGCTGGATAACAGCTACCTGCGCTGGCGTGAGGGCGATGAAAAACATGAGTTCAGGATTTCTAAGGGCCGGGTAGGATTATCCCCGGTTGCTCTGGCCGAGGGAAAAACCGGCTGGCGTATTGACAGCGATCAGATGCTTCTGCAAACCGACAATCGGCTGTGGCCAGCCTTTGATATCGCGGCGCAGTGGGAGCCTGAGCGCTGGCAAGTTGCATTGACCAGTCTGCCTCTTGACCAGCTGCTGCCGTTTGTCAGCTTCCTGCCGGAAGACAATACAGCTGGTGAGATACTCGCCAAGCTAAAGCCGTCCGGTCAGTTGGATGATATCCGAATCGCTGCTGACGGCGATCAGCCACCGCGCTTTTCGGCCGATCTTAAAGCGTTTGGTATGAAGCAGTGGGAACTGCTGCCTGGCATGAACAAGCTTGATGCCAGGCTATCAGGCAGCCTGGCCAGCGGAAAAGCCGTGCTGGCGCTCAATGATGATGTGCTGCCTTATGGAGAAGTGTTTCAGGCCCCGTTAAATATCACTACAAGTGAAGTGACCGCTTACTGGCAGGTCGGCGATGACGGCTGGCGCTTGTGGAGTGACGCCCTGTCTGTATCGACGCCGCATTTAACTGCCGATGGCCAGTTCCGCCTGGACTTTCCTGCTGAGGCACCTGCCTGGTTGTCATTTTACGGTGAAGCGACAGCCCATGATGCTGGTGAAACGTGGCGGTATTTGCCGACGCTGGCATTGGGGCGGGAACTGACAGATTACCTGTCGACGGCTATTCGTGGTGGTAAGGCAGAGCGAGCCCAGCTGCTATGGTACGGTGAGCTCAATGACTTCCCCTACAGCAAAGGCGAGGGGGTTTTTCAGGCCAAGGTAGCTTTGCGTAAGGGCCGCTTTAGTTTTGATACGGCATGGCCTGAGCTGACTGAACTGAAGCTGGATCTGCTGTTTGAAAATGATTTTATGTACCTCGATGCCAGCCATGCGAAAACCATGGGAGCGACGGCATCCAAGGTCACCGGTGAAGCCGAGCTTAGCGAAGATGGCCATCTCAAGTTGGCTATTGGTGTGGATGCCGATGGTCAGCAGGTGCGTGATTATATGCTGGCGACACCGCTGGTTGACTCGGTCGGGGCGGCGTTGACGACGGTCCAGGTCAGTGGTCCGGTAAGCTCGCAGTTTAAACTGGATATTCCTTTTGACGGCAGTGATGTACGAGCATGGGGCTCGGCGAGCCTGAAAGATAACCAGGTTGCCATGGACGCCCCGCCACTTCAGTTGGATAAGGTCAGTGGCAGCCTGAGTTTTGATAATGATGTCATCAAGGCCGATGATATCCAGGGCATGTTACTCGCCCAGCCTGTTGTTTTCGGTTTTGATGGCAAGAGCGTGGACACGGGGTATCAGGTGGGTGTTAAGCTGGATGGGGACTGGGATGTCGCTACCCTGCAACAACAGGTTGATGATCCTCTGCTGGCCCGCGTGAGCGGCCATAGCCGTTGGAACGCCAAGGTAGGCGTTAATTTGCACGATACTGGGTTTGACTACAATGTTGACTTGCTGGCCGGGCTGGCTGGCGTTAACAGCAAGCTGCCGTATCCGCTGCAGGTGTCGCCGGGGACTAAGCAGCAGGCAACACTGGCTGTATACGGTAATGCAGAATCGTTGACTGGTAATATCGTTGTGCCTGATGCCACTTACCAGGCGACAATCAATTTAGTGCCTGAGCGCTTGAAGATAGAGGCCAGCGAGCTGTTGGTCGGGAAAGGAAAATTACGCTCTCTCGCGCGGGGGAGCCACTCGCTTCGGATTCGCAGTGACTACCTGGACGGTGACCGTTGGGTCGATCTTATTGGAGAGGTTGATGATAAGACGGCACAAATGGCCCAGGCCGGACAGCCGACAGTCATGCCGGAGATCCCCAACCCAACCCGGGTAAATGCGCGCGTTAAGAAGCTGAAATTGGCGACGTTAAACTGGAATGAGGTTGACCTTGCGATGCGCAGGCAGCCTGCACAGTGGCATATTATTCTGGGTAGCCGGGAAATGACCGGCGAGGCGTTCTGGCCTGATGGTGCACCGTTGAGGGTGACGCTGGAGAAAATGCACTTGAACCTGCCAGGGTTGGATGATGTTGAGGAGCTCCCGCGTAGCAAGTACAAGCCGCAGCAGGATATCCCGCCGGCGACCGATTTTGACCGCTCTATGATGGCGAACATGCCGGAGATTGATCTTACGCTTCAGGATGCCTGGCTACAGGGATACCGGCTTGGCAAGGTCACCGGGAAGTTGCGCCGGGAAGGCACTATGCTGGAGCTACAGAACCTGCTGATTGATTCAGGCACGACCTCGCTGAGTCTGGACGGGCACTGGATGCTGGACCATGATCAGAACGAAACCCATATTGCTTTCGACATTGAAGGTGACAATAGCTCAGACTTGATGGGGCGGTTTGGTGTTTCCGGCGGGATCCAGGGGGCGAAGTTCAGTAGCTATGCCTCTATTCAGTGGCAGGGCGCACCATGGGCGATGCACCGTGAAACCTTGACCGGAGAAATGAAATCAGAAACCGGCAAGGGAGTGATCAGTGATGTCGGCGGTGCCGGGCGCTTGCTTGGCCTGTTCAGCTTAGATTCGATCGTGAGAAAAATGCAGCTCGATTTCTCGGGGGTGTTTGACGACGGGTTGGCCTTCAACTACATCAGGGGCTCTGGCAGGATTGAAAATGGTCAGTTCGAGAGTGATGATATAAAAATGCAGGCACTGGCGGGTGATATGTATATTACCGGAAGTGCTAACCTTGTTAATGAAACGGTCGATGCGAAAGTGAAGTTCCTTCCTGACTTTACGTCTGGAATACCGGTGCTGACGGCTTTTGCGGTGGCGCCGCAAACTGCTATTTTTGTGTTTGCCATTTCAACGGCGTTATCGCCGGTGCTGGATGTCTTCACCCAGATTAACTATGCGGTCACAGGGCCGATTGATTCACCGACGGTCACCGAGAAGTCTCGTTTTACCGGGGAATACACCGTGCCGGAAAAGCTGAAGGAACAACAGAATCAGTCAAAATAACAATGGAATAGTGGTCTTTGTCGGAAAAGGAAGCAAATGATGGCAAAAGTGGGCGTTGTACAAATGAATTCAGGCGCGGATCCTGAAGCCAATTTGCGGCAGCTGAAGAAAAAGCTTAAAGGGTTGCAGCTACAAGGGGCAAAGTTGGTCGTAACCCCGGAGAACTGTCTGGTCTTTGGTTCCCGTGAGGACTATCAACGCCATGCCGAACTTCTGGGCGAGGGGCCTTTGCAGGAAGCCCTGTCGGCGATGACCCGGCAGCTCGGGATCTGGTTGCTGATAGGCTCAATGCCGATCCGGCAAACTGACGGGGCCATCACCACCACCGCGTTGCTGTTTGATGACGAGGGGCAGTGTCAGGCATCTTATGATAAGTTGCACATGTTTGATGTCGAGGTTGAAGATCAACATCATAGCTACCGCGAGTCTGATACGTTCCAGCCGGGACGAGAAATCAAAGTTGTGCCGACGCCTTTTGGAAATATTGGATTATCAATCTGTTATGATATTCGCTTTCCGCAGCTATATACCGCTTTGAGAGAGCAGGGGGCCGATATCATTGTGGTCCCTGCCGCGTTTACCAAGGTGACCGGCAAGGCGCATTGGGATGTACTATTACGTGCTCGAGCTGTGGAGACGCAGTGCTGGATTGTCGCAGCAGCCCAGTGGGGCGAGCACAATGAAGGCCGGGAAACCTGGGGTCATTCGATGATTATTGATCCGTGGGGGCAGGTAGTCGCCTGTCAACAACAGGGAACCGGTGTATTGACAGCCGATCTGGATTTAAATTTAAGCCAGACCATCAGAACAAATATGCCAGTGCTGAAGCATGCTCGCCTGGGCGTGCATCAGCGATAGGTATCTTAGAAGAGCAAAGTAAATGACTCTGGAAACAGTAGAAAATACCATGCTGACTCAGTCAGGCCTGGGACGTGATGAATTAAGCCAAACGCTGGGGCTGATTGCAGCTCGGGACGTAGACTATGCTGACATTTACTTTCAGTCCTGTTGGCATGAATCGCTTGTGCTGGAAGACAGCATCATCAAAGATGGTTCATTCAACATTGACCGTGGCGTAGGGGTTCGAGCCGTTGCTGGCGAGAAGACCGGCTTTGCCTATTCTGATCAGATCAACCAGCTGGCACTGAACCAGAGTGCCAAAGCTGCCCGGGGCATTGTCCGCGCGGGCGGGAATGGCAAAACTCAGGCCTTTAGCCCTGTTAGCGCCTCCGGAATATATGCGCCGGTTAATCCGTTGGGTAGTTTTGACAAGCACCAGAAGATAGCCTTGCTTGAAGAGATTGACCGTTATATTCGAACCAAAGAGCCTCTGGTCAAGGAAGTGTCCGTCAGTATCAATGGCGTCTATGAGCAGGTCTTGGTCGCTGCATTGGACGGTACCTATGCGGCGGATATTCGCCCGCTGGTTCGTTTATCCATTAGCATCCTGATTGAGAAGGGTGACAAGCGTGAGCACGGCAGTGCCGGGGGCGGTGGCCGCTATGGTTATGAATACTTCCTCAGTGAAGAAAATGGTAAATCCATTGCACTGAACTATGCCGATGAGGCGATTCGTCAGGCGCTGGTCAACATCGATGCTGACGCCGCACCTGCAGGCACCATGCCGGTAGTACTTGGTGCAGGCTGGCCTGGCGTACTGTTGCATGAAGCGGTGGGTCATGGCCTGGAAGGTGACTTTAACCGTAAAGGCTCGTCCATGTTTGCCGGCCATATGGGCGAGCAGGTGACCTCGCCGCTGTGCACCATCGTCGATGACGGCACGCTGGTGGATCGCCGGGGTTCGATTAACATCGATGATGAAGGCACACCGGGCCAGTACAATGTACTGGTAGAAAACGGCAAGCTGAAAGGCTATATGCAGGATAAGCTCAATGCGCGTCTGATGGGCGTTGCGCCGACGGGGAACGGCCGTCGTGAGTCCTATGCCCATCTGCCGATGCCCCGTATGACCAATACCTATATGCTGCCGGGTCAGCATACGCCGGAAGAGATCATTGCCAGCGTCAAGCAGGGGATCTATGCCCCTAACTTCGGCGGCGGCCAGGTAGATATTACCTCGGGCAAGTTTGTCTTCTCGGCCTCGGAAGCCTACCTGATAGAGAACGGTAAGGTGACACGCCCAATCAAGGGAGCGACCCTGATTGGCAGTGGTATTGAAGCCATGCAGCAGGTCTCTATGGTCGGTAATGATTTGGATATCGACCGCGGTGTCGGCGTTTGCGGCAAAGCGGGCCAGAGTGTGCCGGTCGGTGTCGGTCAGCCGACGCTGAAGGTGGACTCCATGACTGTTGGTGGTACGCAGTAACGCTGCAGCGGGAAAGGAAATATAAAAATGCCAGCACGGAAGTGCTGGCATTTTTCATGGTACCGGTTTGAACTGTGGTGTTGCTAGTCTTCCAGGTACAGCGTTTTGAGGTACTGGAAGATTTCACGGTATGCCTTGGCCGGCTTGTTTTGCGCTTTCTCTTTGTTCGCCTGACGAACAAGTTGGCGCAGGCGCTGGCGATCGGCATCAGGATGGTCAACCATGATGGCATTGATCATGCTGTCGCCGTTCTCGATCAGCTTGTCGCGTTTTTGCTCCAGCTTTTTCAGGGCAACCGTTGCCTGCGAGTGCTTGTTGCGCAGCATGTCCAATGCTGCCTGGATAGGCTCGACATCGACCTGACGCATCAGCTTGCCAATTCGCTGTAACTGACGGCGGCGGGCTTCGTTTTTGAAGCGCTGCGCATCTTTGACAGCTTCCAGGAGATCTTCGTCCAGCGGAATTTTCGCCAGTGCATTGGGTTTAAGCTCGACAAGCTCCTCCCCGACTTTTTGCAGGGCTTCCATGTCGCGTTTCATCTCGGACTTGCTTACCCAGATGATTTCTTCTTCCTCTTCCCAAGGGGCTTTTTGGTTTTTACGGCTCATAATAGGCTCACTAAAGAAGGTAATGGCTCTATTTTATCAGTTTAAACATGATTTGGGGCGCAAATTCCTTACAGGCGGTGTTATCCTATATGTAATACTAAATAGGGCACTTATCAGCGTTTGCTGTTGTGCTGCTGATTATTTTCATGATCTTCATTTCATTAAGCCACATAAGCGTGCTTAAAGTAACGCCATGAAATGGTTGTCATTCTCTGAGTAAGTAAAGATATGGACGTAAGAGAACAGGTTGCGCAGCAGCGTGTAGAACTTGAAGCGGCGGTTGCCAAAGCGTTGGAGTTGGCAGGCAAACAAGCTGATGCTGCCGAGGTTGCTATTAACAAAACGACGGGTATCAGTGTGTCGACACGCATGTGTGACGTCGAAAATGTGGAGTTTAATAGTGACGGGGCATTGGGGATCACCGTCTATCGCGGTCAGCGTAAAGGCAGTGCCTCAACCTCGGATCTCAGCGAGAGTGCGATAGCCCAAACTGTTGCAGCAGCGCTTGATATCGCTCGTTACACGTCTGAAGACCCGTTTGCGGGACCGGGCCCGAAAGAGCTGATGGCCAAGGACATTCCCGATCTTGACCTGTTCCATCCTGACGAGCCGGAGCCCGATCATGCTGCGGCTATTGCGATTCAGGCCGAGCAGGCGGCGCTTGATTATGATCCCCGTATCAAACAGAGTGACGGTGCAAGCTATGACAGCCATTACGGTGTTCGTGTCTATGGCAATAGCCACGGCATGCTGGCCAGCTATGCCTCAAGCCGTCACAGCACCAGTTGCTGCGTGATTGCCGAAGGCAAGAATGGCGAGATGGAGCGAGATTACAGTTATACCACGGCCCGTCGTGCCTCTGACCTGTGGCTGCCTGAGCGGGTTGGTCAACATGCCGCAGAACGTACGGTAGGACGGATAGACCCGCAGAAGCTGTCGACGCGCGAGGCGCCGGTGATGTTCGCGGCCGATATCGCGACCGGTCTATTTGGCCATCTGGTAATGGCGATCAGCGGTTCGAACCTGTATCGCAAGTCTTCTTTCCTGTTGGATAAGCTGGGTGAGCAGATCTTCCCTGAGTGGATGAACATCAGCGAGCGGCCACATATCCTGAGAGGAATGGCAAGTACGCCTTTCGACAGCGAAGGTCTGGCGACACATGATCGCGAAATCATTCAGGACGGGATCTTACAAACTTACCTGATGACCAGTTATGCCGCGCGCAAACTAGGCCGACAACCAACCGGGCACGCCGGTGGTATCCATAACTGGCAGGTTAAGTCCACGGGTGAAGACTATAGCCAGATGCTGAAGAAAATGGATCGTGGCCTGTTGGTGACAGAACTGATGGGTCAGGGCGTTAATATAGTCACCGGTGACTATTCGCGCGGTGCGGCTGGTTTTTGGGTGGAGAACGGTGAGATTCAGTTCCCGGTCAGTGAAGTGACGATTGCCGGTAACCTGAAGGATATGATGCAGAATATCGTCGCCATTGGTACGGATACCGAAACCCGAAGCCAGATCCAGACCGGCTCGATGCTGCTGGATACGATGAAAATCGCAGGCGAATAGTCGCTTTTTTTGAACACCCTTCCAGCCTCCCCCTTTAATAAGGGGGAGGAGCGGTTTATCTCGTCACTCGTGACTCAATACCTTTAGACAAGGAATACTGTCGCCAGCCCCAAAAAGACCGACAGGCCGATAATATCGGTGATAGTGGTCAGGGCCATCCCGCCAGCCAGTGCCGGGTCGATATTGAGTTTTTTCAGCAAAATAGGTACACACACACCGGCAATGCCCGCAACCAGCAGGTTGGTCATCATCGCGCCGGCAATGATGAGCCCGAGTATCAGGTTCCCTTTCCACAAGACCACCACACCGCCAATGATGGCAGCCCAGAGCACACCGTTAATCAGGCCGACGCGGGCTTCCTTGCTGAGCAGCCAGCGGGTGTTGGTTTCACCGATATGGCCGACGGCCAGGCCCCGGATCACCAGGGCGACGGTTTGGTTACCGGCAACCCCCCCCATTGACGGGACGATGGTCATCAGGATCGCGATGGCTGCCATTTTATCCAGCGTGTCTTCGAACATATTGGACACGGAAGCCGCGGCCAGTGCTGCCAGTACGTTAACGCCCAGCCAGATACTACGGCGTCGGGCGGATTTCATAACGGGAGCAAAGGTGTCTTCGTCATCTTCCATACCTGCCATACTCATCATGGTGTGCTCGGCATCTTCACGGATGATATCGACGACATCATCAATGGTGATACGACCGACGAGGTGGTTGTCTGTATCGATGACCGGGGCTGACAGCCAGTTACGACGTTCAAAGAGGTTGGCTACTTCGCTGTCATCCATCTCGACCGAGATTGCCTCGTCGGCATCATCCATGACTTCTTGAATTTCAATATCCGACTGGGTCGTGATCAGCGTTGATAGTGACAGGCTACCGATGAGTTGTTCATTTTGATCAACAACATACAGGGCATCGGTGGCTTCAGGGAGTTCTCCCTTCATACGCAGGTAACGCAAGACAACATCGGCGGTAACATCGCCGCGGATGGTGATAAAGTCGGTGCTCATCATACCGCCGGCCGTTTCTTCCGGGTAGGCTAGCGCCTTTTCTACCCGGTGCCGGTCGGTGGCATCCATTTGCGCCAATACTTCCTGATACTTGTCATCAGGCAGGCTACGCAGGACATAGGCAACGTCATCGGTTTCCATCCCCTCGGTGACGGCCGCCAGTTTTTCCGGCTCCATCTGTGCGACGATGCCGTCTTTTACATCTTCCGACAGTTCATCGAGAATTTCGCCCTGCTCTTCGGGATCGGTTAGCTGCCATAAGACCTGGCGTTCTTTAGGCGGAGAGGCTTCCAGCAGGTGAGCGATATCCTCCGGCTCCATATCCTGGAGCATTCGGCGGACATGGACAAACATGCCGTTTTCAAGCGCTTGATTAACTTCTTGCAGCGTCTGATGCGTCTGATCTTGTTCTAATACATCCGCCATTGGTCGTGGTACCCCAAATTACTCTGATGCCGGCCGCCATACTCTGAACTGGTGATTGAGGTGAACAGAGAATGCCAAGAAGGCATTGCTGACTGTTTAGCTTGGTCTGCTTAGTTTAGTCTGACGGCGCAATAAGCTGAATTTTAACGTAATAGTGCAGTGGTTGTCTCACCAGATCTGAGAGGAAATAAAGATTTAATCTGCAAGAGGAATAGCAGGGGGGGCAGGGAAAGAATGATTATGGTTTAGTTCGGATTAAATACGTTCACAATCATTCGTGTTCACAGCCCAATTGGCGAAGTTAACTTCACTGTGGCAACTAGCTTTCTTCGTCAAAGCCTGCTTCTATCAGCTCGGACACGGCTGATAATGCGGCTTCGGCATCATTGCCATCGGCGCTGACGCAGATCTGCTGGCCCTGGGCCGATTCGAGCATCAACAGCCCCATTACACTGTCGGCGGTCGCACTTTTTTCGTCATTGCTGATAGTGACAGTGGACTCGAAGCTTTGTGCCAGCTCAACCAGTTTGATAGCGGCCCGGGCATGCAGGCCCAGACGGTTTTTGATAAATAACTGCCGGGTGAGGACGGTCATGATTTTGCTTCCAGCGTGCGGTGGCGAACCTGGATCTGGTGGCCTTCATAGCGAAAATGCTCTGCCAACTGCTGGGCGATATAAACAGAACGGTGCTGGCCGCCGGTACAACCAATGGCAACCGTCAGGTAGCTACGGTTGTTCTTTTCCAGCATTGGTAGCCAGGTTTCAATAAAGTTACGGATCTGGTAAGTCAGCTGAGTCACTTCCGGGTGCCCGGAGAGATACTCTTTTACGCCCTGATCCAGGCCAGTCAAAGGTTTGAGCTCGGGAACCCAGTGGGGATTGGGCAAAAAGCGCACATCAAAGACGTAGTCGGCATCTGTGGGTATACCGTGCTTGAAGCCGAACGACTCAAACACCATGATCAGCTCACGCGCATCGCGGCCCAGAACTCGGGAGCGAACGGTTTCACTGAGATCGTGAATGGACTGGTTGGTAGTATCTATGACCAGGTCGGCATGAGCCTTGAGCTCTGCCAGACGCTCACTCTCCGATTGAATGGCCTGCTCCAGGCTCATGTTGTCCCGAGACAACGGGTGCAGGCGGCGGGTTTCGCTGTAGCGCTTAACCAGCTCTTTGTCATCGGCATCAAGGTAGATCACATTGACGTCCAGCTCGTCACTGAGAGAATCCAGTGTTTTACGGATCTCTTCAGGCTCGTCGGGCATATTGCGAACATCGATGCTCACTGCGATATCCTGCTGGTCGCTATTCACCGTGCTGACAAGCTGGGGCAGCAGGTTGACCGGTAGGTTATCAACACAGTAATAGCCCAGATCTTCCAATACCCGCAGGGCAATTGATTTTCCTGAGCCGGAACGTCCGCTTACGACCATTAACTTCATGGCTGGTATACCTTAAATAACGGGAGTGAAGTGGTGATCATTATGAATCACAGGTGAGGATTTGATAAAGCTCTTCATCGCTTTTTGCGGTGCGTAGCTGTTTACAGACTTGTTTATTACTTAGCTTTTCAGCCATGCTAGACAGGGTTTTCAGGTGCTCTTTGCATTGAGCATCCGGAACGAGAAGGGCAAAGAGCAAATCGACCGGCTGGTTGTCTATGGCATCGAACTGGATGGGATCCTGACATTGGATCAGGACGGCAATGGCCTGATCACTGTTGTTGATCCGTCCATGGGGAATCGCAATACCGTTGCCGATGCCCGTACTCCCCATCTTTTCGCGGTTGAGCATACACTCGAACAGCGGCTGGGGATTTTGGTCTAGATGCTCGGCGGCGATTTCGCTGATGATTTCCAGAGCGCGTTTTTTGCTGGAGCAGTGAACTGCACTCTTGGTGCAGTCCAGGCTCAATACAGTACTCAGTTGCATGATCAGTGGCTATTGAGTTTATCTTTGTGTTTGTTTAATTGACGGACCAGTTTATCAGTTAATGCGTCAATAGCTGCATACATATTTTCTGAATCCGCTTTCGCGTGGATTTCCCCTGCGTTAATGTGCAAGGTCGCTTCTGCGACCTGCTGCAATTTTTCAACATTCAGAATCACATGGACATTATTAATCTTATCAAAAAAGCGTTCCAGCTTATCGAACTTGGTATTTACGTAATCACGTAAAGACGGGGTAATTTCGACATGGTGCCCTGTGAGATTAATTTGCATAGACATCTTCCTTCTGTTGGCGTCTGACTAGAGCAGACGTTTTCGCTGATTAGACGGCGGAATACCTAGCGATTCACGGTATTTGGCGATCGTTCGCCGCGCTACCATGATGCCCTGATCCGCCAGCAATGTCGCAATTTTACTGTCACTTAGTGGCTTCGCCTGATTTTCAGCGGCAACCAGTTTCTTCACCAGTGCCCGAATAGCGGTCGAAGAGCACTCTCCGCCATTATCCGTACTAACGTGACTTGAGAAGAAATACTTCAATTCAAAGATCCCGCGTGGGGTGTGCATATATTTTTGCGTCGTTACACGGGAGATCGTCGATTCATGCATGTCCACTGCCAGTGCAATATCATTGAGCACCATCGGCTTCATGGCTTCCTCGCCATATTCAAAGAAGTCCTGCTGGTGTTCAACAATGCAGCGGGCGACTTTTAGCAGCGTCTCATTGCGGCTTTCAAGACTTTTGATCAGCCATTTGGCATCCTGCAGATGCGTGCGGATGAACTGGCTGTCAGCACTGTTGCGGGTGTTTTTGCTCAAGGCCGCATACTGTTGGTTAACACGGATACGCGGGACGCTATCGGGGTTGATGCTCACGACCCATTTGCCATGATCCTTGAAGACGGAAACGTCCGGCACCACATATTCGGTTTCGGAGGCCACAACCCGGTTGCCCGGACGAGGGTCCAGATCATGGATCAACTGCATTACCGCTTTCAGCTCGGCTTCTTTGAGCTTGGTCTCGCGCATCAGCTGGCGATAGTCTCGGTTTGCAAGCAAATCTATATGCTGGTTGAGAAGGGTTTTGGCCTCATTCAACCAGGGAGTATCTTCCGGGAAGGTGGCGAGCTGCAGCAACAGGCACTCCTGCAGGTTGCGCGAGGCAACCCCGAGCGGGTCAAACTGCTGTACCCGTTTCAGGACGGCTTCGACCTCGTCAAGCTCAACCTCTTCATTGCCCAGACTTTCGAGGATCTCGTCGGCGGAGCAGGTGAGGTAGCCCTTGTCATCAACCGCGTCAATAATTGCGGTGGCGATAGTCAAGTCGGTCTCGGTGAAAGGTGTCAGCTGTACCTGCCACATCAGGTAGTCTTGCAAGCTCTCGGTGGTTTCACCCTGGTAGACGGGCATATCATCATCGATGGCGATGCCAGTACTGCCGGTGCCGGCACTATACACATCATCCCACGTGGTATCGACAGGGAGATCCTCCGGCATTTCGCGTTGCTCAATGACTTCCGAGGTATCAAAAGGCTCCGGATCACTGCCTGATTCCCCTTCCTGAGTTGAAATTTCACCGCTGTCCTGTCCGTCCGCCTTGTTTTCTTCGGTGGTTGGCGTGGCTTCATTGCTATTCTCATCCAGCTCCAACAGCGGGTTTGCGTCCAGTGCTTCCTGAATCTCCTGCTGGAGATCCAAGGTGGATAATTGCAACAGGCGAATGGCTTGTTGCAACTGTGGCGTCATTGCCAGTTGTTGACCTAGTTTGAGCTGGAGCGAGGTTTTCATATATGCGTATGTACCTTGTTGTTATCTTTTGTTGTGGTGCCAACTACGGCTTTAACATCAGCAGTCATCAAGCCTTTACCCATTGGCCCCTGGTACGTCCTTATAAATAACTATAGACGGAACTGGTCGCCCAGATAGACTCGTTTTACGTGCTCATCATTAAGAACATCACTCGGCGAACCGTGGGCGATAAGCTGCCCCTGGCTAACGATGTAGGCATGTTCACAGACATCGAGGGTCTCTCTAACATTATGATCGGTGATCAGTACACCTAGCCCACGATCACGCAAATGTTCGATGATCTTTTTGATGTCGATCACAGATATCGGATCGACCCCGGCAAAAGGTTCATCAAGCAAAATGAACTTCGGGTTGGCGGCCAGCGCGCGGGCGATTTCAACCCGGCGACGCTCACCCCCCGATAATGCCATGCCTAGGCTATTACGAATGTGCTGGATGTGGAATTCATCCAACAATTCTTCTAATTTATCTTGGCGCTGGCTCTTACTGAGCTCCTTGCGTGTCTGCAGGACCGCCATCAGGTTGTCGTGAACCGTCAGCTTGCGGAAAATGGAGGCCTCCTGCGGCAGGTAGCCTATTCCCATTCTCGAGCGGTTGTGCATCGGCTGCAGGCTGATATCCTTCCCGTCAATGGTAATAGTGCCCTCGTCCCGTGCAACCAGGCCGACAATCATATAAAAAGACGTGGTTTTACCTGCACCGTTCGGGCCCAGCAAGCCGACGATCTTGCCTGAATGCACTTCCAGGCTGACGTCTGAAACGACTTTACGGCCGTTATAGCTTTTAGCTAAGTGTTCTGCTTTTAACGTTGCCATAATTGTCGCTTATTTCTTATTACTGTTCAGCTGGTTAGGCTGCAAAATGGTGGTAACGCGCTTCTTCTTGCCACTTTCTGCAACGAGCTTCTGTTCGTCAATCTTGTAGCTGATGACCTTGCCCTGAATTTCGCTGCCTTCCTGGATCAGGATAGCCTCGTCAGTCATTTTGAGGAATTCGGTCGCCGTTTCATAGCGCATTTTACGGGCGGCACCGTCAATCGGTTTGCCGTCATCCATAACCTGGTGGAAGGTCGCAGGGTTGCCATAGGCATCGATGGTCTCTTTGCCTTCGGTGCCTGCCGGACGTGTTACTACGACCTTGTCGGCTCGGATATCAATACTGCCCTGACGTAACACCACATTGCCGGTGAAGGTAACGATATTTTTCTGAATATCGAGCTGTTGGTTGTCCGAGTTAATATAAATCGGCTGCTCTGTATCGTTACTTAATGCCCAGCTTGATGCACTGATACAAAGGCAGAGCAGGGTACTAATTTTGTAAAGCTTCATATCTACCTTTTACATTTTTTAATAAGGTCGCCACACTGCGCTCAATGTTTCCCTTCATACCCGTGCCTTGGTTCTGGAAGGCCGTACCGGTAATGAGTACTGGGTCGGGAGTGTCGAAATCTTTGCTGATCAGGTCAAGCCGCAGGCTTTCCGTCTGAATTATCTTGACGGCAGATTCTGGCAACAGGTTAAAAATACGGACATTGCCCGTCATTTGCAGTACCTGATTCTTGTCCAGCCTGGCGGTGTTTGAGCTGATACGCCATTCGGTTTCGGTACCATCGCGATACACCCACAGCACGGGTTCGACAAAGTCGGTATCGCCACTTTTGCTAAAATGTTCCAAATACTCAGAATCTATCTGATAGCTGCGCAGACCAGATTCGTTAAACGAGGTGTTGACGACGGCATTGCCAGTGAACAGCGGCTTTTCTGCGTCGGGCTCCACCTGAACATCACCCCGCCATTGCTTTTCCAGCAGGTAGTAGCCAGTCCATGCACATGAAAGCAATAGCAATGCATAGAATAGCCTTTTCAAGGTCATATACTTAAGCCTTTATGTTTATCTAATTCGCCTTTTGCTTCAAGGATCAAGTCACAGACCTCGCGCACGGCGCCAAATCCGCCCTGGATCCGGGTGACAAAGTCAGCCCGGCGAGCGAGCAGCGGATGTCCGTCTGCTACGCATACAGACAACCCGACTTTTTCCATGACCGGCCAGTCTATCAGATCATCGCCGATATAGGCGGTATGGGCCGGATCGATACCCAGGTTTTTCTCGATATCGGTATAGGCGGCAAGCTTGTTGTCCTGCCCCTGGTATACGTGCTTGATTCCCAGTGCTGACATACGGTTTTCGACAATGGCTGACTTGCGGCCGGTAATAATGGCAATCTCGACCCCGGCGGCCATTAGTGACTTGATACCGTATCCGTCACGGGTATGGAACGTTTTCAACTCTTCGCCGTCATTGCCCATGTAAATCCGGCCATCGGAAAAGACACCGTCAACATCGCAGATCAGTAACTGGATATTTTTTGCCTGCTGATAGACGGTTTGACAGACCTGACCATAAATAGTTTCGATTTGCATCACATGACTCCGGCTTTTAGCAGATCGTGCATATTAAAGGCGCCAACAAGGCGCTCGTTTTCAGTGACCAGCAAACCGCTGATTTTACGGTCTTCCATGAGCTTCAATCCTTCCGCGGCCAGAACTTGGGGCGAGATTGTTGCCGGGTTGCGGGTCATGACCTCGCCGATGGTGGTATTGTGGATGTCGATTCGGTTATCCAGCAGGCGACGTAAATCTCCGTCGGTAAATACGCCGCTGAGCTTGTGCTCGCGGTCGATAATCGCCGTCATTCCCAGCCCCTTGCGGGAGACTTCCAGCAAGGCGTCTTTAATCGTAGCCTGCTCGGTGACAATCGGCAGCATCTCACCGGTATGCATCACATCGGCAATCCGCAGCAGCAATTTACGGCCAAGTGCACCGCCCGGATGGGACAGCGCGAAGTCATCGGCGGTAAAGCCACGGGCTTCCATCAGGGCAATTGCCAAGGCATCCCCCATGGCCAGTGTCGCGGTTGTACTGGATGTTGGTGCCAGGTTCAGCGGACAGGCTTCCTGCTCAACGGTGATTTGCAGGTGGGTTTGCGCCAGTTTGGCCATGCTGGACTCAGGTTTGCCCGTCATACTGATTAACGGGATCCCCAAACGTTTGATGACTGGCAGCAGGGTCAGGATTTCTGATGCTTCGCCTGAGTTGGAAATCGCGAGCACGACATCGCCTTTTTTGATCATCCCCAGATCGCCATGACTGGCCTCACCCGGGTGAACAAAGAATGACGGGGTGCCGGTACTGGCCAGCGTTGCGGCAATTTTGTTGCCGATGTGGCCAGACTTGCCCATTCCCATCACGATGACCTTTCCGGCACAACTGGCAATGAGGTGGCATGCTTCACTAAAGCTGCCGTTGATATACTGGGCTAGGTTCTGTAAGGCTTTGGTTTCGATGTCGATAACTTTGCGGCCAAAATCGCAATAATCAAATGTATCAGGCATAGCTCGGGTCTCCGTTAAGCCGCTAAATTGTAAAACAGATAGACTTGATAGGCGACAAAGCAGCAAACCAGCACAGCGCCTTCCACTCGGTTGATTCTGCGACGTTTTCCTAGCGCCATCAATACCAGAAGTACCGATACGCCAAGCATGACGTAAAAATCGCGCCCCATCGCCAGCGGGCTGAGCACCGAAGGGTTGAGAAGGCCTGGGATCCCCATCACGGCAAGAATATTGAATACGTTGGAGCCGATGATATTACCGACGGCCATATCGTCCTCGCCTTTATAGATGCTGGCGATAGAAGCGGCCAGTTCTGGCAGGCTGGTGCCGATTGCAATGATGGTCAGACCGATGACCAAATCGCTCATGCCAAAGAACTTGGCAATCGTGACGGCAGAGTCGACCAGCATGCTTGCCGCGTAAGGAAGCAGTACCAGGCCGATCACAACCCAAACCAAGGCGGCTTTGTTGCTCACGCCTTCCGGGATTTCCGACTCTTGCTCATCGGCAAGCGGATCGCCGGCGTCCTTGGCGTTTCGGCTGATTTTTAGCATTACCAGCAGAAAGATGACGAACAGCACTACGAGCAGTACACCTTCGATGAAGCCGAGGTGGCTATCCCAGAGTAAAGCGCCAGCGAGAAGAGTGACTACCATCATCAGGGGAAGCTCGCGGCGGATGATACCGGAACTGATCGCCAGTGGTTTAATCAGGGCTGTCAGGCCAAGGATAAGCGCGATATTGGCAATGTTAGAGCCCAGGACATTACCCACGGCGGTGTCGGTTTTACCCTCAAGCGCCGCTGTTGCCGAAACCATCATTTCAGGTGCCGAAGAGCCCATGGCAAGAATGGTCATTCCTATGACTAATGGTGCTACACCGAGATTCTTTGCCAACGCAGCGGCGCCAAAAACGAGTCGGTCTGCACTCCATACCAGTAGAGTCAAACCGATACAGAGCAACACAATGGCTTCGAGCATTCTTATCCCTTTTTCGTCAATCTTTATTTTATATAGAACTTAGGGGGGCAATTTTGACGGTTCGTTGACTAAAAAGAAAGGAAAAGCCGCGACAAATTGAGCAGAGCAAGAAGTTCTTGTCGTACTTTGAACCATTCTTTACCCAAAATGTCCGAGGTAACTGAATGTCGCGTTGCGTCTTATCGTGTTGCCAGCAATGACAAAAAACAATATGTTGGGCGCCACATTATGAACTGATGGCGAGACAATGAAATTGCACAGATCTTACAGTTCGCGTCTTGAGTTGGTTGCGTAATGTACCTATGATCGATGCCTGGCGTATAAATCATTAATTATATTAACCATATCGCCCCAAAATTAGAGGGCGCGGAATGCGAACTAAAGGCCTAATAGGCCGACAGGATGGCTATGGAACCGACTGAAGCACTAGTTTCGATCAAAAATATGACGTTTTCGCGTGGTGAACGCAAAATTTTTGATGATGTGTCTCTGGATGTGCCCAAGGGAAAAGTTACGGCCATTATGGGGCCGTCCGGAATAGGAAAAACCACCTTGCTGCGGCTCATCGGCGGACAGATCCAGCCAGATAGCGGCGAGGTGTGGTTTGAGAAGTGGAATATACCGACGCTGAACCGCAGCGAGCTGTATCAGGCGCGTAATAAGATGAGCATGTTATTTCAGTCCGGGGCGCTGTTCACGGATATGACTGTCTTTGACAATGTTGCTTTTCCGCTAAGGGAGCATACCGATCTGCCAGAAGATTTATTGCGCACACTGGTATTGCTAAAGCTCGAGTCTGTCGGCCTGCGGGGCGCGGCACAGCTGATGCCGAATGAGCTGTCGGGCGGGATGGCCCGCCGGGCCGCACTGGCTCGGGCGATAGCCCTGGATCCCGACTTAATCATGTACGATGAGCCGTTTGTCGGCCAGGATCCGATCACCATGGGAGTGCTGGTTACTCTGATCCGCAGTATGAACCAGGCGCTGGGGATCACCTCGGTCATTGTGTCCCATGATGTTCCGGAAGTCATGAGCATTGCCGATCATGTCTATCTGCTATCGGGAGGCAAAGTTATCGGTCAGGGCACCCCTGACGAATTGCGGGCAAACCCTGATCCGCGGATCCGACAGTTTCTGGATGGCTATGCCGACGGGCCGGTGCCATTCAACTACCCGGCTCAGGCGCTGAGCGCTGACCTGTTTGGCATGGCGGAATAATTGCGTGATGTGCAAGGGCACGTCAGGAATAACATAACGAATAAGGTAATTATCAAGAATGATAGCGGATTTTGTTGCACGGCAAGGACGGCGGGGCATCGATAAATGCCAGGCTGTCGGGCGTGCGAGTTTGTTGCTGTACGGGGCCTTGGTCAGCAAACCACAACCGAGGAAAATGCTGCCGCTGCTGATTAAGCAGCTGTATTCGGTCGGGGTACTGTCGGTTGCCATTATTTTGGTGTCCGGCCTGTTTATCGGCATGGTGCTGAGCCTCCAGGGCTACATTGTGCTGATTGACTTCGGTGCCGAAACGAGCCTGGGGCAAATGGTCGCCCTGTCGCTATTGCGCGAGCTGGGGCCGGTGGTAACGGCACTGTTGTTCGCCGGTCGGGCCGGTTCGGCACTGACGGCTGAAATTGGTTTGATGAAGGCAACCGAGCAGCTATCAAGCATGGAAATGATGGCAGTGGATCCGTTGCGCCGGGTGATTGCCCCTCGCTTCTGGGCCGGTGCGATTTCGATGCCGTTGCTGTCGCTGCTATTTTGTGCCGTGGGTATCTGGGGCGGGCAGCTGGTTGGTGTTGACTGGAAAGGTATCGACTATGGCAGCTTCTGGTCGGTGATGCAGTCGTCGGTCGAGCTGGGCTATGACATTGGCAACAGTATCATCAAGTCAGTCGTGTTTGCGATCACCGTGACCTGGATTGCGGTGTTCAATGGTTATGATGCGGTACCGACATCGGAAGGGATCAGCCGGGCGACTACACGCACGGTAGTGAACTCGTCACTGGCGGTATTGGGATTGGATTTTGTGCTGACAGCATTGATGTTTGGCAATTAAGCAAGCGATCAGCGGAACGTTGGGAATAAACGGATGCAACAGATAAAAAAATTAGAATTGTGGGTTGGTAGCTTTGTACTGGCCGGATTTGCAGCCTTGTTGGTATTGGTATTCAAAGTAGCGGATGTGCAGAACATCGGTGGCAATGAGTCTTATACCCTGCAAGCGCATTTCCATAATATCGGCGGCCTGAAAGTTCGCTCGCCGATTAAAGTCGGTGGCGTGACCGTCGGCAAGATCAGCGATATTACGCTAGATACGGAAAGCTATGTTCCGGTCGTCACGCTGTCTATCGAGAAAAAGTATGGTTACTTTCCAGAAACCAGTTCGGCTGCCATCCTTACATCAGGGCTGCTGGGCGAGCAATATCTGGGTATCGAGCCTGGGTTTATTGACGAAGATATCGACATGCTCGGCGACGGTGACTTGATCGAGGACACCAAGTCGGCACTGGTTCTGGAAGACATGATTGGCCAGGTGCTGTACAGCATCGGCGGTGACAGTAAGTAATAGGGGATATGATGAAACTCTTTCGATATATATTGGTGATGCTGCTATCGCTTCCACTGGTTGCCCAGGCTGATACGGTAAATCGAACGGATCCTTATCTGATGATGCAGACGGTCTCCCAGAATACGTTTGATCGTCTGAAAGCGGAAAAGAATCAGATCCAGCGCAACCCGGAATTGCTGCGCAGCATTGTCCGGCAGGAGCTGCTGCCGTATATCAATACCCGCTATGCGGCTTATAAAGTGCTGGGGCCACAGCTGAAAAAGACGACAGCAGAGCAAAGAAACAACTTTGTCAGCGCCTTTACCCATTATCTGGTTGCGTCCTACGCCCAGGTGCTGACTCAGTATACCGATCAGGATATCAAGATAGAGTCACCGAAGTCAGTGCCGGCCAGTCGCAAAATTGTGTCGGTTCGGGTCGACATTCTTGATACCAAGCGCCCGCCGATCCGCCTGGACTTCAAGCTGCGCAAGAACAAGAAGACCAACGAGTGGCAGGGCTACGATATGGTGGCCGAAGGCGTCAGCATGATCTCGACCAAACAGAGTGAATGGAGCGGTCAGCTACGCACCGAAGGGATTGATGCAGTAACAGCGAACTTGAAAGAACTTGCGGCGAAACCAATACGCCGTGAGGACAAAAACAATGAGTAAGCCTAAGATTGAGTGGCGAGCTCAGGAAAATGGGTATTATTGCTTGTCAGGGGCACTGGAACGTGACACAGTTCCAGCCTTTTGGCAGCAAAGACATGAATGGATGCCACAGGATGCCAGGGTAAAGCTCGATCTTGCTGCTTTATCGCGGGTAGACTCGGCGGGCATGGTGATGTTGCTTCATATATACCAACAGCTCAGCAGTAATGGCAGTGAACTGACGTTATTAAACGTGCCGGAACAGCTGGTTACCTTGCTTCGCCTGAGCCATGTCGAATCAATGTTAGCTGCTTGTATTGACTAAGTGGCAGAGAGGATAGCTTGTGGAAATTTCCGAAATTAAACAAATTCTTGAAAATGCCTTAGAACTTGATGAAATCATTGTTAAAGGCGAGGGCAGCCACTACGAAGTGATTGCCATTGGTGCCATGTTTGAAGGCATGAACCGCGTTAAGAAGCAGCAGGCTATCTATGGTCCGCTGATGGGACAGATTGCGGCGAATGATATTCACGCCCTGAGCATCAAGACATTCACGCCGGAAGAGTGGGCGCGTGATAAAAAGCTGATGTCGCTGTCCTAAGAGGTTAATGATGCAAAAGTTTCGAATCCAGGGCGGTGGCCCATTAAGTGGCGAAGTCTCCATTTCTGGTGCTAAGAATGCAGCATTACCGATTTTGTTTGCTTCTTTGCTGGCTGAAGAGCCTGTTGAAGTCGCCAATGTACCCAAGCTCCGTGATATCGATACCACGATGGAGCTGCTCAGTCGTCTGGGCGCCAAGGTAAGCCGAAACGGTTCGGTGCATGTTGATGCCAGTGGTGTGAATGAGTTTTGTGCCCCGTACGAGCTGGTTAAAACCATGCGTGCGTCTATCTGGGCACTGGGGCCATTGGTGGCGCGTTTTGGTGAGGGGCAGGTTTCTCTGCCTGGTGGTTGTGCGATTGGTGCCCGTCCGGTTGACCTGCATATTCACGGCCTTGAGCAACTGGGTGCCCAGATTGCACTGGAAGAAGGCTATGTCAAAGCATCGGTAGACGGTCGCCTGAAAGGCGCGCATATCGTGATGGACAAGGTCAGTGTCGGCGCGACGGTGACCATTATGTCTGCCGCAACGCTGGCGGACGGTAAAACCGTCATTGAAAATGCTGCCCGCGAGCCTGAGATTGTTGATACCGCCGATTTCTTGAATACGCTAGGTGCCAAGATCACCGGTGCCGGCACCGATACAATTACGATTGAAGGTGTCGAGCGACTGGGTGGCGGTTACCACGAAGTGGTTGCCGATCGCATTGAAACCGGCACATTCCTGGTGGCCGCGGCTGTCTCCGGCGGCAAGATCATGTGTCGTCATACCAGGCCGTCTCTGTTGGAAGCGGCGCTGGCCAAGCTGGAAGAGGCGGGTGCGCTTGTCGAAACCGGCGAAGACTGGATCAGCCTGGATATGACAGACCGAGAGCTGAAAGCGGTAAACATCCGCACGGCTCCGCACCCGGGGTTCCCGACAGATATGCAGGCGCAGTTTTCGTTGCTGAACCTTATTGCCAAGGGCACGGGCATTATCACCGAGACGATTTTTGAAAACCGCTTTATGCATATCCCTGAGCTGATCCGGATGGGCGCTCATGCCGAAATCGAAGGCAATACGGTTATTTGCGGTGATACCGATGGCCTTAGCGGTGCCCAGGTAATGGCAACCGACTTGCGTGCCTCTGCCAGCCTGGTGATTGCCGGCAGCATTGCCGAAGGCGAAACGATTGTTGACCGAATTTATCACATTGATCGCGGCTACGAGCACATTGAAGACAAGTTCAGTGCGCTGGGTATGAAGATTGAGCGTTTCAGCGAATAGAGTTTACTAGCGTTTAATTGCTGGAAAAAAGCCTCGCATGCGAGGCTTTTTTTTTGCTGTCCGTAACTCGTTGTGAGAAAAACTAGTACCGGTTGGGCTCATCGGCAATCACGACAGACAGCGTTATCGGCGCGCCGTTACGCAGTACTTTCATCTCGACGGCATTGCCGGGGCGAAGCTCGGTCACAATATCCAGAACATTGCGCCGGTCAGTCACCTTCTTTCCGTCAATCTCGATCAAAATATCCTGCATTTTAAACCCGGCCTTGGCTGCCGGACCGTTCGGATCCATGCCCATTACAATGATCCCGCTGATCTGATCGGCATCGTACAGGCGAGCCATCACCGGGTTGATATCCCTGGCTTCAATGCCGATATAGCCGCGGATCACCCGGCCGTCGGCGATCAGCTTGTTCATGATCTTCTGGGTCAGCTCGTAAGGGATCGCAAAGGAGATGCCGTAGGTTTCGATATCCGTTGCCTGCTGGAAAGAGGCGGTATTGATGCCGACTAGCTCGCCACGGGTGTTGACCAGTGCTCCGCCGGAGTTGCCCTCATTGATCGCAGCATCGGTCTGGAGAAAATCCTGGCGGCCGTAGAAACTCATGCCGGAGCGTCCGGTAGCTGAAATGATGCCGTAGGTCGTCGTCTGGCCCAGGTTATACGGGTTACCGATGGCCAGCACGACATCCCCGACCGCAGGCTTGTAATCCGGGCTCAGCGGAATAACCGGCAGGTTTTCGGCCTGGATTTTCAGAACCGCCAGATCGGTTCGCTGATCTTTACCGATGAGCTGGGCGGTAAAAATACGGCCGTCCTGTAAGGCGGCAATAACCTGATCGGCTTCGGCCACGACATGGTAGTTGGTTACTATGTACCCCTTGTCGCTCATGATCACGCCTGATCCCAGCCCCTGGGTACTTAGCTTGAGTCGGTCTTCGGCATTGTAGCGGCGGTTATAGATATTGACGACGGCAGGGGAGGCCCGGCGAACCGCAAAGTTATAGGATAGCTGGAGTTGATCGGTCGGGGCGGGAGCCAGTGAAACAGGCGGTTGGATCATTTGGGTGCGAAGTTCTGGAAAAACAACGAGCAAGGCAATAGCTGTCACGACGCCAAGTAAAATGGACCGACGAATAAAAGCCAGCATGCTTGCTCCCTTGAAATGAAAATAGTGCCTGTGCACGAAGCGTGCATTCTATGAATTATTCGCACGAGGATATCACTACAACGACTAGATACCAAACCCTACCAGGCACTTAGACGGCGGTACTGGCGATGTTGTACTGTGATGGTATTTCTTTTCAAGGGGAAGTGGCGTGGTGAATAGATGTTTCTTACAGACGATATATTGTAATGCGGCAGGGTGGAAAATCGGGCCATTGCTGGCCCGATATGCGGTGTTAGCGGATGATCAGGTACAGGATGTTATTGTCACGCTTCACCTCGAGCGCCAAGACATTCGGTTCCTGTTCAAGTGCCTTGCGCAGCTCGCCAAGATTGCGGATTGGCTGGCGGTTGAGACCAAGGATGATGTCATCTTTTTGTAGACCGTAACGTGCTGCCAGGGATTTCTCGTCAATGCCGGTGACTTTCACCCCTTTGACACCGTCATTGGCGGTCGTATTGGCAAACTCGGCGCCGGCTAGGCCGGAGTGGAGGTTTTCTGCTTTGACCTTGCTCTGGCTGGCTTCCTGCAGAACCACCGAGACGGTTTGTTCCTTGCCGTCACGTACGATACCCAAGGTTGTTTTCTTGCCTGCGCCCAGTGTGGCGATTTTTGCTCTAAGCTCACCGAAGGTACGGATTTGCTTGCCGTTAACCGAGACGATGATATCACCGGCTTTCAGTCCGGCCTTTTCTGCGGCAGAGTCAGGCATAACCTGATTAATAAAGGCGCCGTGGTTGGTTTCATAACCAAACGCTTCTGCCAGCTCGGATGTCAGCTCGCCGCCCTGAACACCCAGAATGCCGCGTTTGACCTCACCGAACTCGATGATTTGCTCGGTCAGGTTTTTCACCATATTGACCGGAATAGCAAAACCGATGCCGACATTACCACCGTTAGGACCCAGAATGGCGGTATTGATACCGACGAGTTCACCGTTGAGGTTAACCAGTGCGCCACCCGAGTTGCCGCTGTTGATTGCCGCATCGGTCTGAATAAAGTTCTCAAAGTTTTCGATATTGAGTCCGCTACGGCCAAGGGCGGAAATAATGCCCGAAGTGACGGTTTGGCCCAGCCCGAACGGGTTGCCGATGGCAACGGCAAAATCACCCACACGCAGGCTGTCGGAATCAGCCAGGTTAATGGCGGTCAGGTTCTTGGTCTTGTCGAGTTTTAGCAGCGCGATATCTGACATCTCGTCGCTGCCGATCAGCTCGGCAGACAGTTCTCTGCCGTCATGGAGCTGAACCATTATCTTGTCGGCACCGTTGATGACATGGTGGTTGGTAACAATGTAGCCCTTGTCCGCATCGACGATCACACCGGAACCCAGTCCGCGGAACGGGCGTTCGCGTAATTGCTCTTCGGGGAATTCAGGGCCAAAGAAGAAACGGAAAGTTTCTGGAAGACGTTGCCTGGACACTTGCTTGCCCTCGACGGCAATGCTGACAACTGCCGGTGTGACTTGTTCCAGCATCGGCGCGAGGCTAGGTAGTTGTTGGCTATTGGTTGAAAGAGGTAATGCAGCAGTTGCCGTGATAGGGGTAATAACAGAACTGATGCCGAGTGCCAGTGCACTGAATACAAGCAAAGGTTTTTTCATTATTACTAAACTCCGGTTTACAAGTAGTAGTACCATTCCATTGCAGTTATAAACATCTAAGAATCAATAACCAATGTTGGAAAGCGGTACTAGCTCTGACTTGAAAACCGGCGTTTAGTTCCAGAAAAAAGAATTAGCTCGCTTTGGGTTCTTCGATTTTCTCTGGTTCGTCTTTCAGCAATCCTGTTGCGCCGTTGGCGTAATCGCGTGGCTGATCCTGGATGTCGCCAGTATCTGCGACGGCTTCCAGCGTACTGATCCTACGCGCAAACGGGTTGTCCTGATCCGGAAGATTAGGCATTAGCTCGCTGGATGTTTTTGCCATGTGCTCATAGAGCTTGCTGTAATCTTTGGCAATGTTATCCAATAGCTCCGAGCTGCAGGCAAAATGATCAACGAGTTCCTGACGGTACTGTTCCAGCTCGTATTTTGACTTATCCAGGTCTTTCTTTAGCTCTTTTTGTTGTTTGAGGCTCTTATTACCCAGGCGGGCGGCAAAAGCCCCGACAATTGCACCTGCGGCAAAAATGAGTAGCGCATAAATCCAAGCCATGAAAAACTCCTTGTGACTTTATGAATACCAAGTTGTTTATGTCGGTCAAAGACAATGTGGCGGCACGCCAGTTTGCTGGGCATGCCTGGTCCTACGGGTCTGTCCTTTGTATACCAGATTGTTTAATTGGCGCTGAATGCCAGCCAACTAATTTGTTTCGTATAGTTACTATACATGCACAAACGTTGCCATGGTACTATCTGATGCCAAAGATGGGATGAATTGGGTAACAGTAAAGGATGACTCCACAACAACAATATCAACGCGATCTCCAGCAGCCTGACTTTATTGCCGACCCGGCGCAGGCCATGGCGGTCTCATACCTCGAAGCACTCTATCACCGCATGCTGGCTCCCAGAGTGCAGGCTAAGCCCTCCCTGGTGCAACGGCTATTCAAGCGGGACAAAGAAACCAGTGTTACACCGGTGAAGGGGATCTACTTCTGGGGAGGAGTCGGGCGGGGCAAGACCTATTTAGTTGATACCTTTTATGAGTGTTTGCCGACTGATCGCAAAATGCGGGTCCATTTCCATCGTTTTATGCATCGGGTACACCAGGAGATGCAGCAACTGTCGGCACAGTCAGATCCGCTGGAAACCGTGGCTGATCGCTTCAAGGCCGAGACCGATATTATTTGCTTCGATGAGTTTTTTGTTTCAGACATTACTGATGCCATGATTCTGGGCACCCTGTTCGAGGCATTGTTCCGTCGCGGCATCACGCTGGTGGCGACGTCGAATATCCCGCCGGATCAGCTCTATCGCAATGGTCTGCAGCGGGCGCGTTTTTTGCCGGCGATAGCATTAATCGAGCAACATTGCGATATCGTCAATGTCGACTCCGGCGTGGATTACCGCCTGAGAACGCTTGAGCAGGCCGAAATCTACCATTATCCGCTCGATGCCCAGGCGGAAAAGAACATCGCGCAGTATTTCACCCAGTTGAGTGTCGAACCAAGAAGCCAGGGGAAAGAGATAGAGATCAACAACCGGATGCTGCCGACCCGCCACGAGGCTGACGGGGTTGTGCACTTTACCTTCCGGACCTTGTGCCAGACAGCCAGAAGTCAGAATGACTACATGGAAATCGCCCAAATTTATCACACTGTACTGGTCTCGGAAGTGATCCGGATGGGGGAGAAGGAAGATGATGCCGCCCGGCGCTTTATCGCTATGGTCGATGAGTTTTACGAGCGAAATGTAAAGCTTATTATGTCGGCAGAGGTGGATTTGATGCAGCTTTACCAGAATGGCCGCCTGGAGTTCGAGTTTAAGCGCTGCTGCTCCCGCCTGATAGAAATGCAGAGCCATGAGTACCTGGCCAAACCGCACCTGGCCTAGCGCCAGCCCTGTATGGGCAGAGCTTGAGCCGCGATAGACGAAACCTGCCGGGCTTGCTATTGCTATGAGGCTTAGGTGAGTTTGCTGGATGAAATCTGGTGAAAAGTCGGTAGTTTAAGCGCTAAAAACTGACCGTTAGCTGATGAGAATAGCCGCGGGAGAAAAAAACGCATTTTTTTTTGAAAAAAAGGTGATTTTTTCTCCACCCTTCCCTATAATCTTGCGACCCACCGTACCTGTGATGGCGAAAGCCAGGAGCACCAACCGCTCGAAGGGGTGATGACTGGGCTCTTAACAGACGGAACGCAAGTTCCATAAGTGAATCAATTTTTAATTTTGGGTAAGAATTAGCATGAAAACTTTCGTTGCTAAACCAGAAACTGTAAAACGTGACTGGTACGTTGTTGACGCTGAAGGTAAAACTCTTGGCCGTCTAGCAACTGAAATCGCATCTCGTCTACGTGGTAAGCACAAGCCGGAGTACACTCCGCACGTTGACACTGGTGACTACATCGTAGTTATCAACGCAGAAAAAGTTGCTGTAACTGGCGCTAAGAAGACTGACAAAATGTACCACCACCACACTGGTTACATCGGTGGTCTGAAGTCAATCAGCTTCGAGAAGCTTATCGATAAGAAGCCAGAAATGGTTATCGAAACTGCTGTTAAAGGCATGCTTCCTAAAGGTCCTCTAGGCCGTGCTATGTACCGTAAACTAAAAGTTTATGCAGGTACAGAGCACAACCACGCTGCACAGCAGCCTAAAGTACTAGACATCTAATTGGGGAAGATGACAATGGCAGAGAATCAATACTACGGCACTGGTCGCCGCAAAAGCTCAGCTGCTCGCGTTTTCATTAAACCGGGTTCTGGCAACATCGTAATCAACAAGCGTAGCCTTGATGAGTACTTCGGTCGTGAAACTGCTCGCATGGTTGTTCGTCAGCCACTTGAGCTAGTTGAAATGACTGAAAAACTTGACCTATACATCACTGTTAAAGGTGGTGGTATCACTGGTCAGTCAGGTGCTATCCGTCACGGTATCACTCGTGCTCTTATGGAGTACGATGAGACTCTACGTCCTACTCTACGCGCAGCGGGTTACGTTACTCGTGACGCACGTAAAGTTGAGCGTAAGAAAGTTGGTCTACGTAAAGCACGTCGTCGTCCACAGTTCTCTAAGCGTTAATATTACGCTTCAGAATTTATATTCTGTTTACTGTGTACGAAAAGCTCAACCTTCGGGTTGGGCTTTTTTTTGTTTGTAAAAAACCACCATTTTCCCCGCCTGAACCCTTGAATTCCCTCGTGTCTACGTAAATTTGAAACAAAAAGAACATACCTCTCACATTTGTTGCGAAAAGGTAGCTTTATCTTGTCAAAAAGTGGGGTTTTCTTTATCATTTGGCGCGATAAACAACAGCTTGATAATGTAACAAACTATCTGTTGTTTCATTCCGTTGAAAGTTAGCCGTAAGCTCCAGGGACGCCAAAGGACATAATAATAATCCAGAGCGGGAGCACATGGGAGAATGTTGGATGAGCAATGCGCCAGTAAGTAACGGCCGCCGCCGCTTCCTGACTGCGACAACTTCGGTTGTTGGAGGCTTAGGTGCAGTCGCTGTAGCTGTGCCTTTTATCAAATCTTGGAACCCGAGCGCGAAAGCTAAAGCCGCCGGTGCGCCAGTTGAAGTTGATATCAGTAAGTTGGAAGATGGCCAAATGGTACGCGTCGAGTGGCGCGGTAAACCGGTTTGGGTCGTGCGTCGTAGTGATGCAATTTTAGAAGAGTTGGGTGGCCATGATAGTGATCTTCGTGATCCGTCATCAGATGAGCCGCAGCAACCTGAGTATGCCCAGAATAAATTTCGTTCAGTTAAACCTGAAATCTTTTTAGCCGTAGGTATCTGTACGCACCTCGGCTGTTCCCCTACCTATCTGCCTGATAGCTTTAGCGAGCAGGTGAGTGGTGTCACAGCAGGCTTTTTCTGCCCGTGTCATGGCTCTAAGTTTGATATGGCCGGCAGGGTATTTGCGGGGGTACCAGCACCGCTCAACTTGGTGGTACCGCCTCATACATTCCTGGATGACAATACCATTCTGGTCGGTGTAGACGAGGAGACAGCCTAATGGAAGCACTACTCGGTTGGATTGAAAAACGCTTACCCATGATGGATGCGTACAAAAAGCATCTGTCTGAATACCCGATGCCGAAGAACTTTAATTTCTGGTATCTGTTCGGTTCGCTGGCCATGCTGGTACTGGTTAACCAGATTATTACCGGTATCTGGCTGACAATGAACTATGTTCCTTCTGGTGAGGGAGCATTTGCCTCCGTCGAGTACATCATGCGTGATGTCGAATACGGCTGGCTACTTCGTTATATGCACTCGACAGGCGCCTCGGCGTTTTTCGTCGTTATCTACCTGCACATGTTCCGCGGCTTGATCTATGGTTCCTACCAGAAGCCTCGTGAGCTGCTGTGGCTGTTCGGTATGCTGATCTTCCTGGTACTGATGGCAGAAGCCTTTATGGGCTATCTGTTGCCTTGGGGACAGATGTCATACTGGGGGGCGCAGGTAATCATTTCACTGTTTGGTGCTATTCCTGTTATCGGTGACGACCTGACGCTTTGGATCCGTGGTGACTACGTGATCTCGGGTGCGACACTGAACCGCTTCTTCGCACTGCATGTTATTGCCTTGCCTATCGTTCTTCTGCTGCTGGTTGTGTTGCACATTCTGGCTCTGCACGAAGTGGGCTCGAACAACCCTGATGGTATCGATACTAAGCTACCGAAAGGCAGCAAAGGGGAAGGCTATAAAACTCAGTTCCCGTTCCACAAGCAGTACAGCGGCAAGTACGACATTATCGATTCGATTCCGTTCCACCCGTACGGTACGGTTAAGGACATGGTCGGTATCGCGGTATTCCTGTTCTTCTTCTGCTACGTGTTGTTCTTCAATCCGGAGATGGGCGGTTACTTCCTTGAGCCACCTAACTTTGAGGCGGCCAACCCGCTGAAGACACCTGAGCACATTGCACCTGTATGGTACTTCACTCCGTTCTACGCCATCCTGCGTGCGGTACCGGACAAGCTACTGGGTGTTGTTGCGATGGGTGCGTCGATTGTGGTGCTGTTCCTGTTGCCATGGCTGGATCGCTGCAAGGTTCGTTCTTACCGTTACCGCAGCAAGTTCCACCTGATCAATATTGCGCAGTTTACCGTGAGCTTCGTTGCGCTGGGTATTCTGGGTGCACTGCCGGCGACGCCAACGTATACCCTGCTGGCGCAGATTTTCAGCCTGGGTTACTTCATGTTCTTCGTGTTGCTGTATTTCTACAGTAAAAACGAAGCGACCAAACCGCTACCAGAGAGGGTGACATTCAAATGAAGAAGTTGATTGTAATGCTGCTAGCTCTGCTGCCTGCAATGGTGATGGCGGCTGGCGGTAACGTGCATTTAGATGATGCGAACAATGATCTGTCGGACAAGGCTTCGCTTCAGCGCGGTGCCAAGACCTTCATGAACTACTGCTTTGGCTGTCATGCCACGCAGTACCAGCGCTATGAGCGTGTGGCGACGGATATCGGTATCCCGCTTGATCTGATGAAAGAGCATATGGTCTTCGACAAGGACGCCAAAATTGGTGACCTGATGACCAATGCGATTCCTGAGGAATATGCCGCCGCTTCGTTTGGTGCGCCAGCACCGGACCTGACGCTGGTTGCCCGCGTTCGTGGTACCGACTGGCTCTACACCTATCTGCGTTCTTTCTATGCTGACCCAAGCCGTCCGTTTGGCGTCAACAATGTGGTCTTCCCGAGTGTGGGTATGCCGCATGTGCTGGAAGAGCTGCAGGGTGTACCGACTAAAGTGTATGAAACTCGCCTGGTTGACGGTGAGGAAGTACAGGAGTATATCGGTATCGAGTCTGACGGAACCGGTGAGCTGAACGCCGAAGAGTATGACGAGGCGGTTCGTGATCTGGTTAACTTCCTGGAGTATTCTGCGGAACCTGTAAAACTGGAACGACAAAATCTGGGCTTATGGGTAATGGGCTTTTTGGTCATATTCTTTGTACTAACATTACTGTTGAAGAAAGAATATTGGCGTGATGTCCACTGATCAGGTAATCTAGTGGGTTAAGAATCTCGCAATGGGGGCTCGGGCCCCCGTTGCTTTTTGTGTATATAAGTATACTGGAGGGGTTAATGGCTGTTGCTGCCAATAAACGCTCTGTGATGACTCTGTATTCTGATGCTTCGGATATCTACAGCCATCAGGTGCGTATCGTACTAGCAGAAAAGGGTGTTAGTGTTGAAATTGAGCTGGTTGATCCAAACAACCTGCCTGAAGATCTACTGGACCTAAACCCGTACAACTCTGTTCCAACCCTGGTTGACCGCGAGCTTGCTCTTTACCAGGCCGGCATCATTATGGAGTACCTGGATGAGCGTTTCCCTCACCCACCTCTGATGCCTGTTTATCCTGTTGCTCGTGGTAACAGTCGTCTGATGATGTACCGTGTTGAGCGTAACTGGTACACGTTGGCAGAGAAGATAAACAAAGGTAATGCTGATGAAGCAGACAAAGCACGCAAGCAATTGCGTGAAGAGCTGCTGGCACTGGCACCTGTATTCGCTGAATTCCCATACTTCATGAGTGAAGAGTTTAGCTTGGTTGACTGCTATCTGGCACCGCTACTATGGCGCTTACCTGAAATGGGTATCGAGCTGACAGGTGCCGGGTCGAAAGAAGTGAAAGCATACATGACCCGCGTCTTCGAGCGTGATTCATTCCTTGCTTCTCTGACTGAAGCTGAGCGCGAAATGCGTCTGGCCGGCCAATAATGGATATGGAAAAAATGACGCCGCGCCGCCCTTATTTGCTGCGCGCGTTTTACGACTGGTTAGTTGACAATGATCTGACACCTCATCTGGTGGTGGACGCGACCTTGCAAGGTGTCAAGGTGCCGACGGAATTTGTCAGCGACGGTCAAATTGTACTGAATATCGCACCGCGTGCTGTCGGTAACCTAGAGCTGGGTAATGAGGCAATCAGCTTCAATGCCCGCTTTAGCGGTCGACCGCATTCTGTGATTGTGCCTATGTATGCAGCATTGGCTATCTATGCCCGTGAAAATGGTGCAGGAACCATGTTTGAGCCGGAACCGGCTTATGCTTCAGATATCGCAGATATTGAGCTGGCAGATGAAGCGCAGCAGTATGATGAGATTGTTGAGGAGGAAGAGACGCGTTCTCCTCTGGCTGAGGTAACGGAAGCCAGTGAGGACAGCGGCCCAGATGATGAGCCGCCTCGTCCGCGAGGCCGACCAAGCCTCCGCGTCGTGAAATAAAAAACGCAGCCGACTGGCTGCGTTTTTCTTTTGTGCTGTTTTCTGTAACAAGATACCGGGTAGTCGTTACTACGCAGCTCTGAAATTAGTTTTGGTATTCAAACACTTTGACGACTTTCTTTACCCCGGAGACGTTACGCGCAATCTCTGCGGCAATATTTCCCTGTTCACGGTTCACATAGCCGAGCAGGTAGACGGCCTGGCCTTCGGTGACGACCTTGATCGAGACATCGTTGAGTTTCTTGCTGCCGATGATCTGCGATTTGACCTTGGTTGTCAGCCAGCTGTCCTTGCTGACTTCACCCAGCTCTGGCAGCGGGCGGATCTGGATCTGGTTATAGACCGTATTTACATTGCTTAGCGAGCGGACCTGCTCCTCCAACTTTTGCTTGGTGGGCTGGTCGACCGACTGGCCGACGAGCAGTACCTTGCCGTCAATAGCGATCGCATTGATCCGGGCATGCTGGCGATACGGCGGCTTGTTGGCCAGGCCGCCGACTTCCATCTCGATCTGTTGATCAAACCACTGCTGCTTGGTAGTACGAGGATCGGACGCGGACAGTGCCGAGCAGCCCTGAAGAACAAATAGCGCGGCAATTAGCAGGGCTTGGTATATCTTCATTGCTTATCCTTCGTGATGCGGAAACAAAACCTTGTCGATGAGATCACACAGGCAATGGACCGTCAGCAGGTGGCCTTCCTGGATACGGGCGGTACGCTGCGACGGAATACGGATCTCGACATCCTGAACACCGAGCAGTCCGGCCATTTCCCCGCCGTCTTTGCCGGTAAGGGCAATGATGGTCATATCGCGGGTCAGCGCGGCTTCCATGGCCTTGATGATATTCTTGCTGTTGCCGCTGGTCGACAGGACAAACAGGATATCTCCGGCCTGGCCGAGGGCGCGAACCTGCTTGGAGAAGACCTCGTCATGATGGTAGTCATTGGCGACAGCCGTCAGCGTCGTGGTATCTGCGGTCAGTGCCAGGGCCGGCAGGCTTGGGCGCTCAGTTTCAAAACGGTTGATCAGACAGGAGGCAAAGTGCTGGGAGTTTGCCGCCGAGCCGCCGTTGCCGCAACATAGGATCTTGTTGCCGTTAAGCAGGCTTTGCACCATCACTTGTGCTGCCTGGGAAATGGCATCTGGCAGGGCTTCTGCAGCCGCTATTTGGGTCTGGATACTTTCTGTAAAACTTTCTTTAATGCTCTCTAGCATGATTAACCTTCAACTAGGGTGTTGGTAAACCACTCAATCTGGTGCTCGGGTCCCTGTATCGCCACGACATCAAACCTAAATTCAGTGTGTTCGACCGAAAAGCCGTTTTTCTGAAGCCAAAACAAAGCCGCGCGTTTTAGCTTCTGCTGTTTGCGCCAGTTTACCGCTTCTGCGGCGCTGCCGTAATCTGAATTTTGGCGGAATTTGACCTCGATAAAAACCCAGCAGGCCTTATCGCGCATGATGACATCAATTTCGCCGCTGCGGCATTGGAAATTGCGACAAACCGGCTTGAGCCCATGGCGGAGCAAAAATTGCTCCGCCATGGCTTCGTAGGCTTGCCCCTGCCGGCGTTTATTGAACGGGGTCAATGCCGTTACCGGAGAAGATAGCCCAGCTGATCTGGCGCTGGATCACGCACTGATCATCAAGGCTGAGCTGGCCTGTCTTGCCTTGAGTGGTGTAATTGTCGACCGCGCGCATCTGCGGCAGCTCGGCAATCATCTTATAGGCGTCCATCCCGAAGGCGTGCAGGCGGATATCGGTGTTTTTGGCATTAGGCCACAGTTCGTTGTAGCGCGCCATAAAGTTATGGTTGGCATCGACCAGCAGTGGAATATCACTAAATTCAATGCCTCTTAGCTCGCTGTTGTCGCCCTTGCTGTCCGGGTAGCTGCGAGAGCTGGCGTACAGCTTGGGTGGCTCGATGTCCGGGTTAATCGCAACTTCGATAAACGGTTTGAGCAGGGTCAGCTCATTCTTGTTGGCAACCAGGTAGACCGCATCGGTATCGCGGCGGCTGCGTGGCTGGGCTTCTAGCTCCAGGCCCAGTACCTGCTGCATTTGGTTGATGCGCGCCTGGCTTTCAGTCAGGCCGAAGACTGTCGCAATCTGCTGCTGGATTTGCTTGCGCGAGCTGAAGGAGCTGATTGCCGGTGACTTGCCGGTTAGCTGTTGCCATTGCTCGATAAAGGCGTTGCTGACACGCTCGCCAAAGCTGTTACTCGGCGCCAGTACCATCGGGTACTCGTGGCCTTTGGCAAACAGGTGTCGGGCGGCCTGCTCGGCTTCCTGCTCAGGTGATAGCGAGAAGTAACAGGCATTGGACTGGGTCATGCTGAGCTGCTCGGGCTCATTCAGGGCCAGCATGGTAATGTTGGTATCATTGTTGCGCTGGAAGTCGGTAATCTTCTCCTTGCGCAGTGGGCCGATGACCAGCTCAATACCGTCCTGTTCCAGTTTGCCAACAATCGAGCTGACAGGCTCGGCTTCGGTATCATAAATCGCCAGCTCGGTCTCGGCATCACGGCCGGTATCGTCGAGCATCGCGTTGATAAAGCCGTCCCTGACCGCCTTGCCGGAGTTCTCGTAGCGGCCTGACAGCGGCAGCAGCAGGGCGACATTGTTCAGCTGGGCAATTTCAAGCTCCATAATCGCCTGCAGCTCAGCGGGCAGATATTGGTTGGCCGGGTGATAGGGGTTTTTGGCCAGCCATTCTTCAACCGTGCTCTTGAGCTTGGCCGGGCGCTGCGAATAGGTGTTTTTGAGAATACTGAGCTGGACCCAGCCGCGCAGGACGGTTTCATCCTCGCTCAGCTTGGTTGCCTGTAACTGGTTATTGTTGTAGTGGGAAAGGTCTCGCCACAGGTTTTGCCAGTTGGCGCCTTTCTGCTCAGCCTTGAGGTACTGATCCAGCGCGGTCCGCTCGCGGGCAGCCTTGAATGACTGGTTGGTCTGGCCAAGCAGCTCGGCACGGAGCATGTGAAAGCGCAGGTACTGGCTGTCTGCCAGTGTCCACCATGGCTGGAAGTTCAGGGTATCGAGCGCAGACTGAGGCTGGCCCTGCTGATAACGCAGGGTCGCGCGTGCCAGTTGCCATTCGGCCATCTGGAGTGGGCTCATCGACAGCCGTCCCAGGTGGTTGGCCTGCTGTTCGGCCTGCGACCAGTTGCCTTCCTTAATCAGGGCCTTGAGGGCCAGAATGTGCCAGTCGATGCTTTCTGTTCCTTCGCTCGACTCGGCTTTGATCAGATAATTGGCTGACGTATCGGTCACGGCAGCGGTAATATCGGCGGTCACGGCCTGCTGTTGAGTTGGCGTCGAGCAGCCGGCCAAGATCACGGCGAGGGCTACAGGCGCTAATAGTCGTGATACACTTTTACGCTTATGGGTAAAATTGAGCATTGAATTCATTCAACTGTGACAAATTACTCTCTATATTAATTGCAGATGAGATCTTAGACAAATGAGTGAGACCAATTCATGCACGGTAGATGTCGCAACTTTGTACATCGTACCTACACCAATCGGTAATTTAGCGGACATCACGCAGCGTGCATTGGATGTATTAACAAATGTGGATTTAATTGCCGCAGAAGATACACGCCATACATCGCGCTTGTTGACACATTTCTCTATCTCAACCCGCACCTTTGCACTTCATGACCACAATGAGCAGCAAAAAGCTGATTATCTGATCGAGAAGCTACAGGCAGGCACGAGCATCGCCCTGGTCTCGGATGCCGGTACTCCCCTGATTAGCGATCCAGGATACCACCTGGTCAATCGTTGTCGTCAGGCGGGTGTCAAAGTTGTTCCTCTACCGGGCCCGTGCGCCGTGGTAACGGCATTGAGCGGGGCGGGTCTGCCGTCAGACCGCTTTAGCTTCGAAGGCTTTTTGCCGCCGAAAAGCAAAGGGCGCCGGGATCGCTTCCAGGAGCTGGCTGATGACGAGCGGACGATGATTTTTTACGAATCACCGCACCGAATCATGGACTCGCTGGCGGATATGCTGGCCGTGTTGGGGCCTGAGCGCCAGGTGGTGCTGGCCCGCGAGCTGACCAAAACCTATGAAACCATCCATGGTGCACCGCTGGGTGAGCTGGTGGAGTGGCTGGGCGAGGACAGCAACCGTACCCGCGGCGAGATGGTTCTGCTGGTGGCGGGCCACCGGGCGCAGAAAGACGACCTGCCGGCAGATGCATTGCGTACAGTGACCCTGCTGACCAAAGAACTGCCGTTGAAGAAGGCGTCGGCGCTGGCTGCTGAGATCCATGGTGTGAAGAAGAACGCGCTGTATAAGTGGGGACTGGAGAACCTCGATTAATTTATCGGGACCCGGGTCGGTACCTTTTTCGACCGTTTCGGCTTGTTGTGGGATATTTCACTGGTAACTGTGACCCGAGTCCTATACAATCCGTCGCCGGAGTTGGCTAAGGTAACCGCTGCCTCGTTGATGTCCTTTGGGAGACTGACGGGGGGGAGGAAAGTCCGGGCTCCATAGGGCAGGGTGCCAGATAACGTCTGGGGGGCGTGAGCCCACGACCAGTGCAGCAGAGAGTAAACCGCCGATGGCTCGCTTGCGAGTACAGGTAAGGGTGAAAGGGTGCGGTAAGAGCGCACCGCGCGGCTAGTAATAGTTCGTGGCACGGTAAACTCCACCCGGAGCAAGACCAAATAGGTCCCTAATGGCGTGGCCCGCGTTGGGGACGGGTAGGTTGCTTGAGCCTGTGAGCGATTGCAGGCCTAGATGAATGGTTACCACCGCGTAAGCGGGACAGAACCCGGCTCATCAGCCAACTCCCCTCTTTTTGCATAGAAGGTGGTGCCATGCTTTGGAAACAAAGCGGGCATCACCTTTTATCGTTTTAGGGCTCAATTTCACAAAATTGAATTAATTAGCCCGTATCTGCCTAGTATCAATGTAAAACCTCCATATAGCATTATTATTTGTTTGTCAGAAATCGGGGCTCTCGCTTGACAACTTTTTTGTCTCATACGTACACTTTGCGGTGGGATTTTGCGGGAAAAGCCGTTTTTAACGATAAATAAATGTGCTTAATTACCTAATGCTATGAATTGGCAGGGTTATTTTCCTTCTGAATATACACTTTCAGGCTGAGGTTGTCGCAGCATACCTGGACATCCTTGGTTGGCTTTCACTACAGCTGAACTTATTTTTATGTCTGAACAATTTGAGCACGTTTCCGTTTTACTCCATGAGTCTGTAGACGGCCTGGCTATTAAACCTGATGGAATTTATGTCGACGGGACTTTTGGCCGTGGTGGACACAGCCGATTGATTTTATCTCAGCTCGGTGAAAATGGTCGTCTATACAGTATTGACCGCGACCCGCAGGCGATTGCCGAAGCACAGAAAATTGATGATCCGCGCTTTACGATTATCCATGGCCCGTTTTCAGGTCTGGCTAAATATATGGAAGAGCGTGATTTGATCGGCCGGGTAGACGGTGTGCTATTGGATCTTGGCGTGTCATCGCCGCAGCTGGACGATGCCGAGCGAGGCTTTAGCTTTATGCGTGACGGCCCGTTGGACATGCGAATGGATCCGACCTCCGGTGTTTCTGCGGCCGATTGGCTGGCAGAGGCGGACGCCGACGATATTGCCTGGGTATTGAAAGAGTTTGGTGAGGAGCGGTTTGCCAAGCGCATTGCCCGTGGCATTGTCGCGCACCGCGAGAACCCGGAAAAAGAGCCGCTGACACGTACCACACAGCTGGCCAGCCTGATTGCCGAGGTCTCCCCTTTCAGGGATAAGCATAAACACCCGGCAACCCGTAGCTTCCAGGCTATCCGTATTTACATCAACAGTGAGCTGGAAGAGATTGATACGGCATTGCACGGCGCAGTTAAAGTATTGGCTCCGGGCGGCCGATTGTCTGTGATCAGTTTCCACTCGCTGGAAGACCGGATGGTAAAACGCTTCATTCGCAAGCAGAGCAAAGGGCCGGAAGTGCCGGCAGGCCTGCCGTTGACCGAAGATCAGATCAAGGCGCTGGGTACGGCTGACTTGAAGACGGTCGGCAAGGCTATCAAGCCGTCGAAGTCAGAAATTAGTGATAATACGCGCTCGCGCAGTTCAGTGTTGCGACTGGCTGAGCGCGTATGAGTTCGGCACCGGAACCCACAGAGAGCCTGGCTCGCCTGATCGCACGGGATCTCGTGTCGGTAGGGCGGGTACCGTCGGTGCTGCTGGTTCTGGTGCTTGTTTCTGCCCTGGGGGTGGTATTGATCACCCATCATTCACGCCAGCTGATCGCCCAGCAGGAGCAACTGTTGATTGAGCGGGATCAGCTGGATATCGAATGGCGAAATCAGATCCTTGAGGAAAACTCCCTGGCGGAACACAGTCGGATCGAGCGACTGGCCGAGAAGGCGCTCGAGATGAATCGCCCTTCCAGAGACAGTGAAGTCGTCGTACAGTAATAGGTTTGATGAATATATTTAAGCGCCAGCAATCAAAGAATCAGCGTCGCCAAAAAGCGCCACCGGTTTTTATCCCGTGGCGCTTTGGTGTTATATGCGGTTGCGTTGTATTGGCTTTGGTGGCCCTGGTTGGCCGGGCGGCCTACATTCAGGTGCTGGAGCCGGGCAAGCTGATACAGGAAGGCGATATGCGCTCGCTGAGGGTCAAGGCCATGCCTTCGGCCCGCGGGATCATTTCCGATCGCAACGATGAACATCTTGCTGTCAGTGTGCCTGTTCAGGCCGTCTGGGCCGATCCGGTGCAAATCTATAAAAACGGGGGGATCCAGGTACCGGAACGCTGGTTCGCGCTGGCGGATGTCCTTGGGCTGGATCGCCAGAAGCTGCTTGCCCGCCTTGAAAAAAACAAAAAGCGCCGTTTTATCTACCTCCAGCGTCAGGTCAGCCCGGCGATGGCGTCCTATGTCAACAAGCTTAAGCTGCCCGGCGTCGGCCTGAAGGATGAATCTCGCCGCTTTTATCCCGCCGGCGAAGTCAGTGCTCACCTGATAGGGGTTACGGGGATCGACAGTCATGGCCTTGAAGGTGTCGAAAGTACTTATGATGGCTGGCTGACTGGTGAACCGGGCCGCAGGACGGTACGCAAAGACCGTTATGGCCGGGTGGTTGAAAATATTTCCCTCAAGAAGCGCGAGCCGGGTCAGCCGCTGACCCTCAGTATCGACCAACGTTTACAGGCCGTTGCCTATCGGGCGGTCAAACAGGCGGTTGCCGACTATCAGGCTACCTCTGCGACGGTGGTGATGGTCGATGTACGTACCGGTGAGGTACTGGCGATGGTCAATGCCCCTTCCTATAACCCGAACAACCGTAACCAGCTACAGAGCTTCAGGATGCGTAATCGCTCCATTACCGATGCCATGGAGCCGGGGTCGACAATCAAACCGTTTGTGGTCTTGGCCGCCATGGAAAATGGTGTGGCTGACGAAGATACCATTATCGATACCGGTAACGGCCTGATGCAGGTCGGTGGTAGCCGGGTCAGGGATGTGTCCCGGGTCGGCAAGGCCAACCTGGCCAAAATTCTCCAGAAATCCAGTAATATCGGGGTCAGCAAGCTGTCCCTGGCGATGCCGATCGATGCTGTGCTGGGCATGTACAGCAGCGTTGGCCTAGGGGATGCTTCGGGGATCAACCTGATTGGCGAAGCACAGGGCTTTTTCCCGGATCGCCGTCGCTGGTCGGATTTTGAAAGGGCAACACTGGCCTTCGGGTACGGGATCTCCGTGACGCCGATTCAGCTGGTACGCGCCTATGCCACGCTTGGGGCGATGGGCGTGAACCGCCCGCTGTCGATCCTGAAAACGGAAGATGTTGTCCCGGGACGTCAGGTTGCCTCGGTAGAAAATACACGCAAACTACTGAATATGCTGGAGATGGTAACCGGCGAAGAGGGCAGCGCCAAACGTGCTGCTGTACCGGGCTATCGCGTCGGGGCGAAAACCGGTACCGCCAAGAAAGCGGCGGCGGGTGGATATAGCGATGAATACATTGCAATGACCGCCGGGCTGGCACCGATCAGCAATCCTCGCCTGGCGATGGTGGTTGTAGTGAATGAGCCACAGGGTGACAAATATTATGGTGGCGCCATTGCGGCACCCATTTTTTCGGAAGTGATGGAAAGTGCACTTCAGATTTTGAATGTTCCGCCGGATGCCGGAACAGGTGAACAGTTGAATATCGTCAATAACAGAGGCAATGCGCATGCCGGTACTTAATCAGAATAATAAAGTGGGAGCGTTGCTGTCTCCATGGGTGGCAGCACTGCCTGCCGAGCTTGCCGATCTCGAGTTAACCGGGATGACACTGGACAGCCGTCAGGTACGTACCGGTGAGATGTTTGTGGCGGTTAACGGCCATGCGGTGGATGGACGGCGGTTTATCCCTGCTGCAATCGAGGCGGGCGCGGCTGTGATCTTGGCGGAGGCTGACGAGAGTAATGATAACGGGACGGTGATAAACCGGGGCGGGATCGCGATTGTATATCTCTATCAGCTTGGACAGCAGTTGTCAGCGATAGCCCGCCGCTTCTATAGTCAGCCTGATGAGCAGTTGAAGCTTGTCGCTGTCACAGGAACCAACGGTAAAACCACTATCAGCCAGTTGCTGGCACAGTGGGCCGAGCAGCTTGGCTATTGTGCCGGGGTGATGGGCACAACCGGTAACGGTTTGCTGCAGCAGTTGAAGCCGGCCGTTAATACCACCGGCAGTGCGATTGAAATTCAGCAGGTACTGGCCGGCCTAGTCGCTGACGGCGCCAGTTTTGCGGCGATGGAGGTCTCCTCCCATGGTTTGGTGCAGGGACGAGTCAGGGCCTTGGATTTTGCCGCCAGGATCTTCACCAACCTGAGCCGGGACCATCTTGATTATCATGGTGATATGGCCTCTTATGCTGCCGCCAAGAAAATGTTGTTTACCAACCATAGCTCAGGCGTCGCCGTTATCAATGCCGATGACGAGGTTGGCCGCGAGTGGTTGCTCACTTTACCGGAAGCGGTCGCGGTTGCCAGTGATAAATCCCGTTTGAGTGAGCATGCTGGCCATGCCTTGTGGCTTGAACAGGTGGAATACAGTACCCGTGGCGTGACCGTCTGTTTTGACTCCTCATGGGGTGGCGGGCAGTTTACCGCCCCGTTAGTCGGCTCGTTTAACGTGATGAACCTGATGCTGGCGCTGGCGACGCTGCTGGCTACCGGACATGCCTTACCACGTCTGCTGGAGACCGCACCAAAGTTGCAGGCAGTGATTGGACGAATGGAAGTTTTTCAAAAGTCTGACAAACCTATGATGGTTGTTGATTATGCTCATACCCCAGATGCACTGGAAAAAGCCTTGCAGGCTCTTCGGGTGCATTGTCGCGGTAGGCTGTGGTGTATTTTCGGTTGCGGCGGTGATCGTGATAACGGTAAGCGCCCGATGATGGCGGACATTGCTGAGCGTCTGGCTGACCAAATCATTCTGACCGATGACAACCCGCGCAGCGAAGACCCTGCCACTATAGTGGCAGATATGCAGGCCGGACTGAAACAGCCGGAGCTGGCCACTGTGATCCATGATCGCCATGCAGCCTGTAAGTGGGCACTGACCCATGCCGGGGCAGACGATATTGTGCTGGTTGCCGGTAAGGGCCATGAAGATTATCAGATCCTTGCTGACCGGACTATTCACTACTCCGACCGTGAAACTGTCGAGGAACTACTGGAGAATAATGCATGATTGAAGTTCAGCTTTCACTGTTGGCTGAAGTACTTGAGGCTGAACTGATAGGCGGTGACGCAGGTATTGCCGAGGTGTCGACGGATACCCGTAACATTGCGGATCAGACCCTGTTTATCGCGCTCAAGGGCGAACGTTTCGATGCCCATGATTTTTGCCAAAATGCCAAGGATAATGGGGCTTGCGCATTGTTGGTGAGCAAACACTTACCTGTCGAGCTGCCACAGCTGGTGGTTAAAGATACCCGCCTGGCACTGGGACAGCTCGGCGCCTGGCTTAAGGCGAGAATGCAACAGCAGTATGGCCTGAAGACGCTGGCACTGACAGGCAGCTGCGGCAAGACCACGGTCAAGGAAATGGTTGCCGCGATCCTGAGCCAGAAAGGCAAGGTGCTGGCGACCGGCGGGAACTTCAATAATGACATTGGTGTTCCCCTGACGCTGTTGCGGCTGGAGCCTGAACATGAATTTGCGGTGATTGAACTGGGAGCCAACCACCAGAAGGAAATCTCCTATACCACAGCACTGGTGAAACCCCAGGTTGCGCTGATCAACAACCTGGCCGCCGCGCACCTTGAAGGATTCGGCTCGCTGCAAGGGGTTGCCAAGGCTAAAGGCGAGATTTTTGAAGGCCTTGCGCCTGGCCGGGAAGACAGCGCGGTGGCGACGACGGCCATTATCAATCTTGATTCGAATGAACTGGCCATGTGGCAGCCTGCACTGGCCGGTCATCGGGTGGTGACTTTCTCTACCACCCAGTCCGATGCTGATTTCTCGGTAAGTGACATATTTATTAACAGTCTGGGGCGAGCTTGTTTTACAATGCGCACCCCTGACGGTGATGTGCCTGTCGAGCTGACCTTGCCGGGTGCCCACAATATTGCCAATGCGCTGGCTGCCGCTGCGCTCAGTATGGCAATGGGAGCGACACTGGAGCAGATCAGGCAAGGGTTGGCAGAGGTGAAAAACGTCAAGGGGCGAGTCGATATTACCTCGCCGCGTTCGGGGCTTCGCCTCATCGACGATACCTATAATGCCAGCGTGGCTTCGGTGAAGGCTGCGATTGATCTGCTTGCCACTTTTTCGGGCCAGCGCTGGTTTGTGCTTGGTGATATGGCAGAGTTGGGTGATGACAGTGCAGCCCTGCATCGAGAAGTCGCTGAGTATGCCCTGGCAAAACAGCTGGATCAGGTGCTGACATTTGGCCAGGCCAGTGCCGTGGTCAGTGAAATGAATCACGGACAACATTTTGATGATAAATCAGCTCTGATCAGCTTGCTGAAGGAACAGCTACATCATCAACAACTTAATTCACAACATACAGAAATTACAGTGTTGGCAAAGGGAGCACGTAGTTCCCGAATGGAAGACGTTATTGCTGCACTGCAGGAAAATGCATAATGATATACTGGTTAGCTGACTTATTAGAGTCCACGTTCCCTTTTTTCCGTCTGTTTGAGTATCTGACGTTCCGTGCGATTGTCAGTGTGCTGACGGCATTGCTGCTCTCGCTGTGGATCGGTCCGCGTTTGATTGCCCGTCTGCAGCTGCTGCAAATCGGACAGGTTGTACGCCATGACGGCCCTGAGTCGCACTTTAGCAAGCGTGGAACACCGACGATGGGGGGCATCATGATCCTGGCGGCGATAGCCATCACCGTATTGCTGTGGGCTGATCTGTCTAACCCTTATGTCTGGGCGGTGCTGACCGTCATGCTGGGCTACGGTGCTGTCGGTTTTGTCGATGATTATCGCAAAGTGGTCCGTAAAAACACCGATGGTCTGATTGCGCGCTGGAAGTACTTCTGGCAGTCGGTGATTGCCTTTGGTGTCGCCTTTGCCCTGTATGTGCATGGTCAGGACACAGTGGCAACGCAATTGGTAGTGCCTTTCTTCAAAGATGTGATGCCACAGCTTGGTCTGTTTTATATTGTCTTCACCTATTTTGTCATTGTCGGTACCAGTAACGCAGTAAACCTGACCGATGGTCTCGACGGTCTGGCAATCATGCCGACGGTTATGGTGGCGGCCGGTATGGCATTCATTGCCTGGGCAACCGGCAACGTGAACTTTGCCAGCTACCTGCATATTCCTTATCTGAAAGATGCCAGTGAACTGGTCGTTGTCTGTACGGCAATTGTTGGTGCAGGTCTGGGGTTCCTTTGGTTCAACACCTATCCGGCACAAGTCTTTATGGGCGATGTGGGCTCGCTGGCTCTGGGCGGGGCGCTGGGGACGATTGCCGTGCTGGTACGTCAGGAGCTACTCCTGGTGATCATGGGCGGTGTATTCGTGATGGAAACCGTATCGGTGATCCTGCAGGTCGGTTCGTACAAGCTGCGTGGTCAGCGTATTTTCCGTATGGCGCCGATCCATCACCACTATGAACTCAAGGGTTGGCCGGAGCCGCGGGTTATTGTCCGTTTCTGGATCATTACCCTGATGCTGGTTCTGATTGCATTGGCAACTCTGAAGGTACGTTAAATGAATGGCTTAGACGGTGCAAAAAAGGTTGTGGTTATCGGCCTGGGAATGACCGGGCTGTCGGTGGTCAACCACCTGCTGCGTCAACCTGGCGAGATGGATATTAAAGTGATCGATACCCGTCCGACACCGCCTGGGCAAGATAAGCTGCCGCCGCAGGTTTCACTATGCAGCGGGAGCTGGAATATGGACTGGTTGCTGGCCGCAGATATGATTGTGGCCAGCCCCGGTATCGCCCTGGCAACCCCTGAGCTGGTGACAGCTGCAAAGGCCGGCATTGAGATAGTTGGCGATATCGAGCTGTTTGCCCGGGCGGTTAACAAGCCGGTTGTGGCAATCACCGGTTCGAACGGAAAAAGTACCGTTACCAGCCTGGTCGGTGAAATGGCCAGGGAAGCCGGGATCAATGTGGGGGTCGGCGGCAATATCGGTTTTGCAGCCCTGGATATGCTGGCGCAGGACCATGATCTCTACGTCCTCGAATTATCCAGCTTTCAGCTCGAAACAACTTCTTCACTGCAGTTAAAGGCGGCGGTGTACCTCAACCTTTCCGAAGATCATATGGATCGTTATGACGGTCTGGCAGACTACAGCCGGGCCAAAATGCGGATCTTTGACCATGCCGAGCTGGCGGTGTTTAACCGTGATGATCTGGCTACCCGCCCTGCGGCTTTTGCCGGTGAGATAACCAGTTTTGGCTTTGATTCCGAAGCCTATGGCCTGATTAGCATTGATGGCGAGGAATACCTTGCTGCGTCGCAGCAGCCGGTGATGGCAACCCGGGAGATAGCCCTGGTTGGCCGTCACAACGTTGCCAACAGCCTGGCGGCACTGGCGCTGGCCGATGCGGTAGATATTGAGCACTCGGCGGCATGCCGGGCATTAAAGCGATATAACGGCCTGGCCCACCGGTGCCAGCTGGTGGCCAGCTACCATGACGTACAGTGGGTGAACGACTCCAAGGCAACCAATTTGGCCAGTACGCTGGCTGCACTAAAAGGACTGAGCCTATCCGGCAAGCTGCACCTGCTGGTTGGGGGCGATGGCAAAGGGGCGGATTTTTCTGAACTTAAGCCTGTATTAGCTGACTTAGATGTACAGCTATACTGTTATGGGCGGGACGGCTATCAGTTTGCCCCGCTTGTTGAAAAACCGTTATCGGTCGAGACCATGGAGCAGGCAATGATTATAGCGGCAGAAACAGCTCAGGCTGGTGATATGGTGTTGTTATCGCCGGCATGTGCCAGCTTTGACCAGTTTCCGAACTTTATGGCCCGGGGCGATGCCTTTGTCTCACTGGCGACCGAGTTGCAATTCAAAGTAGCCGGAGTGAGTTGATGCTGGGGGCGTTCAGAGAGAGTTGCGCATCTGTCGCTGAATGGCTGACAAGACCGGCAGCACCCAGCATGTATGACCGTCAGCTGGTGTGGATTGCACTGGCATTGATGGTGACCGGGCTGGTGATGGTGACGTCTGCCTCCGTGCCTGTTGCAACTCGACTGACCGACATGCCTTTCTATTTTGCATTGCGTCACGGCTTTTTTCTGGCTTGCTCGTTGGTCATTGCCGGCTTTATGGTGCAAATCCCGCTTGAACGCTGGCGACAGTTTAGTGTGCCCATGTTGCTGGTCTCGATTTTATTGCTGATAGCCGTGCTGGTCGTCGGACGGTCGGTCAATGGTGCCGCTCGCTGGATCCCGTTGGGAGTATTTAACCTCCAGCCGGCCGAGGTGGCAAAGCTGTCGCTGTTTATCTTTTTGGCCGGTTATCTGGTCCGCCAGTACCATCAGGTTCGCGATAGCTTCTTTGGGTTTATCAAGCCGCTGGTCGTGCTGGCTGTGCTGGCCGGCTTATTGCTGCAGCAGCCGGATCTGGGCTCATTCGTCGTGATGTTCGTTACCACCGTCGGTATGTTATTCATTGCCGGCGCCAAACTATGGCAGTTCCTGGCGATGCTGGCAGCTGCGATGATGGGAATAGCCCTACTGATTGTTTTTGAGCCGTATCGTCTGCGTCGGGTTACTTCGTTTATGGACCCGTGGGAGGATCCTTTTGGTAGCGGTTACCAGCTCACCCAGTCGCTGATGGCTTTTGGCCGCGGGGACTGGCTGGGGCAGGGGCTGGGCAACTCGATTCAGAAACTGGAGTATTTACCTGAGGCACATACGGATTTCGTGTTTGCCGTCCTGGCTGAAGAAGTCGGCCTGATCGGGGTGACGGTTGTACTGTTGTTGATTTTTTCCCTGGTTTTTAAAGCGCTATTTATCGGCCGAAAATGCTTGCAGTCAGGACAGCTGTTTGGCGGTTTTCTGGCATTTGGCTTTGGCTTCTGGTTTGCCTTCCAGACTCTGGTCAATGTAGGAGCGGCCGCAGGGCTGGTCCCGACCAAGGGGCTGACACTGCCGCTGATCAGTTACGGTGGCTCCAGTTTATTTATCATGGCAACGGCAGTCGCCATATTGATACGCATTGATCATGAGCAGCGTCTCGCTGCCAAGTATGGTCCTGCAGAAGAATTAGATGATGACGACAATGAACAAGAATAAACGCCTGCTGGTGATGGCCGGTGGCACCGGTGGCCATGTTTTTCCCGGACTTGCCGTGGCCAAGAAACTGCAGCAAGAGGGATGGGATATTCGCTGGCTGGGGACTGCCGACCGGATGGAGGCAGATTTGGTGCCTAAACATGGTATCGAGATTGACTTTATCAAGGTGAAGGGGCTGCGGGGGCAGGGTATTGCCCGCTTGCTGACGGCACCGTTTAAGATCCTGGGGGCGATTTTACAGGCGCGTCAATATATCAAAGCCTGGCAGCCCGATGCGGTATTGGGCATGGGCGGCTATGTCAGTGGTCCGGGTGGCGTTGCGGCTTGGCTTTCTGGTGTACCGGTTGTCCTGCATGAACAGAATGCTGTGGCAGGGCTGACAAATCAATGGCTTTCCCGTATTGCCTCAAAGGTATTACAGGCATTTCCGGGAGCTTTTGCCGATACCGAGGTTGTCGGTAACCCGGTGCGCAAGGATGTGACCTTGCTGCCGGCGCCGAGCGAGCGTTTTGCCGGGCGTCAGGGGCCAGTCCGTATTTTGGTAATGGGCGGCAGCCAGGGCGCGCGTATATTGAATCAGACGATGCCGGAAGTGGCTGGCATCCTAGGCGATAAGGTGACCATCTGGCACCAGGCGGGCAAAGGCAGCCTCGATACCACCGAACAGGCTTACAGAGACAAAACAGAAACGGCGCACAAGGTAACCGAGTTTATTGATGATGTTGCGACAGCCTATGCATGGGCGGACATTGTCGTCTGCCGCTCCGGCGCTCTGACGGTATCTGAACTATCGGCTGCCGGCGTCGGCGCCATCTTTATCCCGTTTATGCACAAAGACCGCCAGCAGGCATTGAATGCCGATCACCTGGTGCAGTGCGGGGCGGCGAAAATGATTGAGCAAATGGATCTGACCGCACAGGGCCTGGCAGAAGAATTAAACCAATTAGACCGTGGCTCGCTTGTCAAGATGGCAAGTGCTGCGCGTGATGCAGCGATCCTTGACGCCGACGTGCGCGTTGCCGATGTGATCAAGTCGCTGGCAAATAAATAAGAGACAGAGTGATGAGTAAACTGGATAACCCGCAATTAGCAAAAATCAGAACCATGGTGCCAGAAATGCGCCGCGTTGAGCGTATTCACTTTGTTGGAATTGGCGGGGCCGGCATGAGCGGTATCGCCGAAGTATTGATTAATGAAGGCTATTGCGTGAGCGGGTCGGATATTGCCCCGAACGCTGTTACCGAGCGGCTGACAGAAAAAGGCGCCAAGCTTTTCTTTGGTCATGCCGCCAGTAACGTTGAAGGGGCGAGTGTGGTCGTGGCCTCTACGGCAATATCTGCCGATAACCCTGAACTGGCCACTGCACGTGAGCTGAGGATCCCGGTTGTGCGCCGGGCAGAGATGCTGGCCGAACTGATGCGCTATCGCCACGGTATTGCGATTGCCGGTACCCATGGCAAAACGACCACAACGGCACTGACCACCCAGATCTATTCGGAAGCCGGCCTCGATCCGACATTCGTCAACGGTGGCCTGGTGAAAAGTGCCGGTACCAATGCTCGCCTGGGCTCCAGCCGCTATCTGATTGCCGAGGCCGACGAGAGTGATGCCTCATTCCTGCACCTGCAGCCGATGGTGTGTGTGGTGACGAATATTGAAGCCGATCATATGGAAACCTATGGCGGCGACTTTGAGGTGCTGAAGCAGACCTTTGTCGACTTCCTTCATAATCTGCCTTTCTACGGCCTGGCCGTGATGTGTATTGATGATCCGGTTGTGCGTGAGTTGCTGCCGAGAATTGGCCGGCAGGTGATCACCTATGGTTTCTCTGAAGATGCCGATGTCCGCCTGGTCAACTATCGCCAGAAAGGCCAGCAGGGGCACTTTACCATTTTACGTTCGGGCAAGCCTGCGCTTGATATCGAGTTAAATATTCCGGGTCAGCATAATGCGCTGAATGCCACGGCTGCCGTTGCGGTGGCAACCGAGGAAGGGGTTGAAGACGACGCAATTATTCGCGCGCTGGCAGAATTCCAGGGGACGGGCCGTCGCTTTGATCACCTGGGTGAGTTCGAGTCCGGCAACGGCAAAGTAATGCTGGTGGATGATTATGGCCACCATCCGAGTGAAGTGGACGTGACAATCAAAGCGGCAAGGGCAGGATGGCAGGAAAAGCGCCTGGTAATGGTGTTCCAGCCTCATCGTTACAGCCGTACCCGTGATCTGTACGATGATTTTGCCAATGTGCTGGAGCAGGTTGATGTGCTGGTGATGCTGGATGTATATGCTGCCGGAGAGGCACCGATTGCCGGGGCCGATGGCCGCGCACTTTGCCGCACTATTCGCGGACGCGGCAAGATCGATCCGATTTTTGTCCCTAACAGCGAGGCATTGCCGTCTGCGTTGGCCAATATCATTCAGAATGATGATTTGGTATTAACTCAAGGCGCCGGTGATGTTGGCAAAATAGCCCGTCAACTGGCTGAAATGGAGCTTGATATTTCAGAAATGCGCCGGGATTGATTGTTTGTCAAAAGTTGAAAGCAAAATGGTACATTTATTGCATTGTTTTTAAGCGGCAAAGTGCCCGTGATATAACCATTTATTAGGTTTTGATCTCAGGATATGAAAGGAAACCTTCAACAATAGTTGGAGAGCAACGGGTTGGTCGGTATAATCGATCAACTTTGTGCATTCCTACCTGACTTTTCCAAGCGTCAGTTATCCCTCCCGGTGATGTTGGAGGGGTAATGATGATTGAGGTAAGGGCAAACAAACGTTATATGGCTGATGCAGTCTTAAAAAGAGTATCCCAGCCCCCTTTGGGTAAGGCGGCACATTGGGGAGGCGTGGCGTTTTTTCTCTTTGTTATCGGTTTTATCGCCTGGCTGGTTAGCGCAGGGTTAAACTGGATGACAGACGCCAACCGGTTGCCGTTATCGCAACTGGTGATTCAGGGAAAGCTTGAGTACCTGAGTGCCGACGATGTTCGCCAGGGAATATTGCAGCTGGATCACCTGGGCAGCTTTATGACCCAGGATGTCGATGAAATCCAGCTGGCTCTGGAAGCGTTGCCTTGGATTTCGAGAGCATCGGTACGAAAACAATGGCCTGATTCAATCAAGGTTTTTGTGGTTGAGCACCAGCCGGCGGCAATCTGGAACCAGCAATACCTGGTGAATACTGACGGTGCGGTGTTCGAGGCACCGGCAGAGCAGGTAACTGAGAAACATCTGGCCGGATTAAGCGGACCGGATGGCAGCAGCCACGAAGTGCTGGCCGCGTTGCATGAAATGCAACCAAGATTACAGCTTGCCGGGTTCGACATTGCCAGGTTGGCATTGAATGAACGCCGAGCCTGGCGAGTATGGCTAAAGAATGGAATTCGACTCGAGTTGGGTCGAGAAGCCCGAATGGAGCGCCTTGAGCGTTTTATCGGTATATATCCTGAATTAGAGCAGCAGGGAAAAGCCATTGAGTACGTAGACTTGCGCTACGATACCGGGGCTGCTGTGGGTTGGAAAGTGGTTCCAGAATAATACAACCAGAACAAGCCTCTGAATAACTAGGGCAGTTCGGTGAGTATAACTATAAGAGCGTGCGCTAATGACGAAGGCGGCAGATAAAAAACTCATAGTGGGCCTGGATATCGGCACATCCAAAGTGAGTGCTTTGGTTGGGGAAGTCTTGCCTGATGGCAATGTAAATGTCATTGGTGTCGGCAGCAGCCCGTCACGGGGAATGGACAAAGGCGGGGTCAATGACCTTGAGTCCGTCGTCAAATCTGTCCAGCGTGCAGTCGATCAGGCTGAGCTGATGGCAGATTGCCAGATTTCCTCTGTGTTTTTGTCGTTATCCGGCAAACATATACGTTGCCAGACAGAAAAAGGCATGGTGCCTATTTCTGACAAAGAGGTAACGCAGGATGACGTTGATAATGTTATTCATACAGCGAAATCAGTAAAAATTAGCGATGAACACCGAACTTTGCATGTAATTCCTCAGGAATTTGCTATTGATTATCAAGAGGGAATAAAAAACCCTGTTGGATTATCAGGCGTTCGGATGGAAGCCAGTGTGCATTTGATCACCTGCCACAACGATATGGCTCGCAATATTGTAAAAGCGGTCGAGCGCTGTGGACTAAAGGTTGATCAATTGATCTTTTCTGGTTTGGCTGCCAGCCATGCGGTACTGACAGCCGATGAGCGCGAACTGGGTGTTTGTGTGGTCGATATCGGCGGCGGTACCATGGATCTAGCGGTCTGGACAGGCGGAGCATTGCGGCATGCCGAAGTGATCCCTTATGCCGGCAATGTCGTGACCAGTGATATCGCCTATGCATTCGGTACCCCTCCGGGGGATGCCGAAGAAATCAAAGTGAAATTTGGCTGTGCGTTGAGCGAGCTGGTGAGCAAAGATGCGAAGGTCGATGTACCGAGTGTCGGTGGTCGACCGTCACGCAGCCTGCAGAGCCAGACACTGGCAGAAGTGATAGAACCCCGTTACAGCGAGCTGTTGGGGCTGGTTAATCAGAAACTGCTGGAAATACAAGAACAACTGCGTAATGCAGGGGTGAAGCACCATTTAGCGGCAGGTATCGTTCTAACAGGCGGTGCCGCACAGATGGAAGGCCTGATTGAATGTGCCGAGCGAGTTTTTCGCAATCAGGTACGGATCGGGCAACCGCTTGAGCTAAGTGGGCTGACTGATTATGTTCAGGCTCCGCATTATGCAACTGCAGTAGGTCTACTGCATTACGGAAAGGACAGTCAGACATTTGATGATGGTGAACTGGAGCCGAAGCGTTCGGTATCCGGAATTTTCTCCAAAATCAGTGGCTGGCTAAGAAAAGAATTTTAAAACCTGATGCGAACAGGATAAACGGAGAGAACAAATGTTTGAACCGATGATGGAAATGTCTGATGAAGCGGTAATTAAGGTCATTGGCGTTGGCGGCGGCGGCGGTAATGCTGTCGATCACATGGTACGTGAGTCGATTGAAGGTGTTGAGTTCATCAGTGTCAATACTGATGCTCAGGCGCTTCGAAAAAGCAGTGTAAGTACAGTGATCCAGATCGGTGGTGATATCACCAAAGGTTTGGGGGCGGGTGCGAACCCTCAGGTGGGTCGTGACTCGGCACTGGAAGATCGTGAGGCGATCAAGGCCGAGCTGCAAGGCTCTGACATGATCTTCATCGCGGCAGGAATGGGCGGCGGTACCGGTACCGGTGCGGCTCCGATCATTGCTGAGGTGGCGAAAGAGCTGGGCATTCTTACTGTTGCTGTGGTGACCAAGCCATTTAGCTTTGAAGGTAAGAAGCGTATGGCATTTGCTGAGCAGGGTATCGAAGAGCTGTCAAAGCACGTCGACTCGCTGATCACCATTCCAAACGAAAAACTGCTGAAAGTGCTGGGCCGCGGTATTACCTTGCTGGATGCTTTTGCCAAGGCAAATGACGTACTCAAGAATGCGGTACAGGGCATTGCAGAGCTAATTACCCGTCCGGGTATGATTAACGTCGACTTTGCTGACGTACGTACCGTGATGTCTGAAATGGGCCATGCCATGATGGGCAGCGGTGTTGCAACTGGCGATGACCGTGCTGAAGAAGCCGCTGAAATGGCTATCTCCAGCCCGCTGCTGGAAGACATCGACCTGGCTGGTGCTCGTGGTGTGTTGGTTAACATCACAGCCGGTCTGGATATGCGTCTTGACGAGTTTGAAACTGTGGGTAACACAGTGAAAGCCTTCGCATCAGACAACGCTACGGTTGTTATCGGTACGTCTCTGGATCCTGAGATGACGGATGAGCTGCGCGTAACGGTTGTTGCAACGGGGATTGGCAAAGAGAGCAAGCCGGATATCACTCTGGTGACATCGTCTAAGCCGGTCCAGGCAGTTGCGCAGGAAAAGCCGACTGCTGCAGCACCGGCAGTCGAGGAGACTAAGCCAGCACCGCTGAGCCAGCAGGCTCCTGCGGCCGAAGCGAACGTGCAACAAGGCTCGTCTTCAGCAGCGGCAAAGTCAAAGCCTCAGGCTGACCATGACTACCTTGATATTCCAGCATTTTTACGCAAGCAGGCTGACTAGCCGGCGTAAATTGTTTGGGTTACCGCTCAATAAGTGGTAAGATGTTTGCCCATTTATCGTGCAATTGCACGGTAATGGGCCGATGTATTGGCTAATTTAAGTTGAGAAGAGCAGATGATCAGACAACGTACACTGAAAAGCATAGTGCAAACGACCGGGGTGGGACTTCACTCTGGACGTAAAGTCACGCTTATTCTGCGTCCTGCCGCCGCAAATACCGGTGTGATCTATCGTCGTACAGATTTGAACCCGCCTGTGGATTTTCCCGCAGATGCCGACTCTGTGCGCGATACCATGCTGTGTACCGCCCTTGTAAACGAGGAAGGTGTGCGCATCTCAACGGTTGAACACCTAAACGCAGCTTTGGCAGGTATGGGAATCGATAATGTGATTATCGAGGTTGATGCACCTGAAATCCCAATTATGGATGGCAGTGCAAGCCCATTTATCTACCTGTTGCAGTCTGCCGGTATTGAGACCCTGGGCGCTCCTAAGCGTTTCTTGCGTATCAAAAAAACTGTTCGCGTCGAAGATGGCGACAAATGGGCTGAGCTCCGTCCGTACAACGGGTTCCGTCTGGACTTCGCTATCGATTTTAATCACCCGGCGATTGAATCTGAGCAGCAGCGTTTAGTATTGGACTTCTCGAGCCAGTCATTTGTCAAGGACATCAGCCGTGCCCGTACTTTCGGCTTCATGCGTGATATCGAGTACCTTCAGTCGCAGAACCTGTGTCTGGGTGGCAGCTTTGATAACGCCATTGTTCTGGATGATTACCGCATCCTGAATGACGAAGGCCTGCGCTTTGATAACGAGTTGGTGACGCACAAGGTGCTGGATGCGATTGGCGACCTGTACATGTGTGGCCATAACATTATCGGTGAGATGTGTGCCTATAAATCGGGCCACGCCCTGAACAACAAGGTGCTGCGTGCAGTCCTGGCGGATCAGGAGGCCTACGAATGGTCTACCTTCGAGGATGAGCGTGAAGTGCCGGTTACCTTTGCCCAGCCGGGTATGGTGCTCGCCTAAGCACAAATGCAGAATTAAAAAACGCCGGACATTACATTGTCCGGCGTTTTTGTATCAACTGAATCATCGCTGGCGCTGTTGCGCTGTCCGTTGACATCATCACTCCCGGCGTTTATTCGCGGCTAATGCGGCCAGTCTCTCGAGCTTTTTCTTTACCTTGTCCGGCGCGTTCTTGGCCGTAGTCAGTAAATATTGGGCTGCCAGCGGTGATATTGGCTTCTGAACGATATCCGGCGCCTTGTCTTCCTGCTTTCTTTCGACCGCGGCCAGTGCCGGGTTCACCTTTACCTCGATACTTGCCAGTTGCGGCAGCAACTGCTCGCGTAATTTTCGGATCAAATTGTTCCGCTCGTAGTTGAGCCGCATCGACCAGGATGCAGAGGCCGTTTCAATGATTAACGTACCCTGGCGATAGTTGCTGACCCGGCAGTGATCCGAGCAATCCAGATGCTGTTTGACGGCTTTGTCGAGTTTGCTCAGCGCGATAGCACGTTGCTGAATGTTGCCAATCTGGCTGTCATCAAGCAGGCTGGCGGTGGTTCGGGGGCGGTGATCACGCATGAAACACGTCCTAATTAGGGCTAAGTTCTAATTTTTCGAATATGAGTCGTAAGTCGTCTGCTTTTATCATAGGCGACCTCGTTAATATGTCATATTATACCAAGTCTATAGAATGCAGGTTAATGATTGGCTGTTTTCTATAGCAATGGCAGATATGCCTGGCCGCAAGGGGTGCGGCTGTTGTTAAAACACTGTCCCCAAGCAAAACATTGGTATTGTTTTCATCTAGCCCTTGAAATTAAACCAGAGGGTCACAATATCATTTATAACCATTGTTTTTCGTGTCGGCTTCTGTTGTCACATTCTTGTGGCGGATTCAGGCGGGACAGGAATCCCGGTTATGAAACCCAGATTAAGCGATTCAGCCAGTACTGAAGCTGAAATAACAAAGAGAAAACGGCAACGCCATGTTATCAAAACTACTGACCAAAGTTATCGGTAGCCGTAACGACCGCACTCTGCGTCGTTTGCGTAAAATTGTTGATCAGATCAACAAGCTAGAACCTCAATTAGAAAGCCTGCAAGACGAAGAGCTGAAAGCGAAAACTGCTGAGTTCCGTGAGCGTCTGGAACAAGGTGAAAACCTTGACCAGTTGCTACCAGAAGCTTTTGCAACCGTGCGTGAAGCGTCGAAGCGTGTATTTGGTATGCGTCACTTCGATGTCCAGCTGATTGGCGGCATGGTGCTTAACGATTGCCAAATCGCCGAGATGCGTACTGGTGAAGGTAAAACCCTGACGGCGACACTACCGGCTTACCTGAATGCCCTGACGGGTAAAGGCGTTCACATCGTTACGGTGAATGACTACCTGGCTGCACGTGATGCGGAAACTAACCGCCCTCTATTTGAATTCCTGGGCATGACTGTCGGCGTCAACGTGCCGAACATGCCGCCGCAAGCGAAGAAAGAAGCGTATGCGGCAGATATCCTGTACGGAACCAATAACGAGTTTGGTTTTGACTACCTGCGCGATAACATGGCTTTCCGTCCGGAAGACCGCGTTCAGCGTGAGCGTTTCTTCGCGGTAGTCGATGAAGTCGACTCCATCCTTATCGATGAAGCTCGTACCCCGTTGATCATCTCTGGTCCGGCAGAAGACAGCTCTGAGCTGTACATCCAGATCAACAAGCTGATCCCTGAACTGGTGAAACAGGATCAGGAAGACAGCGAAGAATACCGTGGTGAAGGCCACTACACTGTCGACGAGAAGGCCAAACAGGCCCACCTGACCGAAAATGGTCAGGAGTTTGTCGAAGAGCTGCTCAAGCAGAAAGAAATGATGGCCGAGGACGATACCCTGTACTCGCCAGCCAATATCAGCCTGCTGCACCATGTTCATGCCGCACTGCGTGCCCATGTTCTGTTCGAGCGTGATGTTGACTACATTGTTAAAGATGATGAAGTGATCATCGTTGATGAGCACACTGGCCGTACTATGCCGGGACGCCGTTGGTCTGAAGGCCTGCACCAGGCAGTAGAAGCCAAGGAAAATGTGAAGATCCAGAACGAGAACCAGACGCTGGCCTCGATCACCTTCCAGAACTATTTCCGTTTGTACTCCAAGCTGTCGGGCATGACAGGTACTGCCGATACCGAAGCGTTCGAATTCCAGTCAATCTACGGTCTGGAAACTGTTGTGCTGCCAACCAACAAGCCGATGATCCGTGATGACATGGGTGATCTGGTTTACATGACCGAGCTGGAAAAATTTGCTGCGATTAGCGAAGACATCAAAGAGCGTGTCGGTAAAGGTCAGCCAGTGTTGGTCGGTACCGTATCGATTGAGAAATCTGAGCTTCTGTCTAACGCTCTGAAAAAGCAAGGCATCAAGCACCAGGTACTGAATGCCAAGTTCCACGAGAAGGAAGCTGACATTGTTGCCGAGGCTGGTCAGTCTGGTGCGGTAACCATAGCAACTAACATGGCAGGTCGTGGTACCGATATCGTACTGGGTGGCTCGTGGCAGAGTGACGTGGCCAAGCTTGATAACCCGACCGATGAGCAGGTTGCAGCGATTAAAGCCAAGTGGAAAGAAAGCCATGACGCTGTGCTGGCTGCCGGTGGTTTGCATATTATCGGTACTGAGCGCCATGAATCTCGTCGTATTGATAACCAGCTGCGTGGTCGTTCTGGTCGTCAGGGGGATCCGGGTTCATCTCGCTTCTACCTGTCGATGGAAGATGGCCTGATGCGTATCTTTGCCTCTGATCGTGTTTCCAACATGATGAAGAAGCTGGGTATGGAAGAAGGCGAAGCGATTGAGCACCCATGGGTGACCAAGGCGATTGAGAATGCCCAGCGCAAGGTAGAAGGTCGTAACTTCGATATCCGTAAGCAGCTGCTTGAATTCGATGATGTTGCCAATGATCAGCGTAAGGTAGTTTACGAGCTGCGTGACGAGCTGATGAATGCCGAAGACATCAGCGAGATGATCGAGCAGAACCGTGAAGATGTGATCCAGGCTGTTATCGATGGTCATATTCCGCCGCAATCTCTGGAAGAAATGTGGGATGTACCTGGGCTGGAAGAGCGTCTGAAAACAGACTTCGATATGGAGCTGCCAATTCAGGAGTGGCTGGATACCGAAGAAAAGCTTTACGAAGAAGCACTGCGTGAGCGTATCGTCGAGAAGGCTGTAGAGATTTACCGTGAGAAAGAAGAGGTTGTCGGTGCAGCGGTACTGCGTAACTTCGAGAAGACGGTCATGCTGCAAAACCTTGATACGCTTTGGAAAGAGCACTTGGCTGCGATGGATCACCTGCGTCAGGGTATTCACCTGCGCGGCTATGCCCAGAAGAACCCTAAGCAGGAATACAAGCGCGAGTCGTTTGAGCTGTTCGAGGGAATGCTGGAGAGCCTTAAGTCTGATGTCATTATGATTCTCAGCAAGGTGCGTGTTCAGCAGCAGGAAGAAGTTGAGCGTCTGGAAGCAGAGCGTCGCCGTCAGGCGGAAGAGCTAGCTCGCCGTCAACAGTTCCAGCATCAGAACGCAGAAAGCCAGATTGCCGATGAAAGCACTGAAAGTGGCGAAAGCGCACCTTTCCAGCGTGAAGATCGCAAAGTGGGTCGAAATGAGCCTTGTCCATGTGGCTCCGGCAAGAAATACAAGCAGTGCCACGGCAAGATCAGCTAATTGATTAGCCGTAAAACAGTTTGATACAGTGAAAAGGCCGCGCAAGCGGCCTTTTGTTTAGTGGAAAAAGAAGCGGGATGGGCAGGGGCGTACCTTGGAAACATGTGGTTTTCATGTGCACCGCTGGCGACTCGATATGGATAGCAGGTATCAGTTTGGAAAAGAAACAGGTGTGGATCTCGGCAGGGATCATTCTTAATGCTCAGCAAGATGAGGTTTTTATCACCCGACGTGCAGCCAAAGCCCATAAGGGAGGATTTTGGGAGTTCGCCGGTGGCAAGGTCGAGCGGGGAGAGACAGCCGAGCAGGCAGTGATCCGTGAGCTGGACGAGGAAGTCGGTATTCAGGCAACAGAGCTGGAGCACTTTATAGCGCTTGAACATGACTATCCGGAAAAGTCACTGAAGTTCGACTTCTTCCTGATCAAGGCATTTGAGGGCGAAGCCTACGGCAAGGAAGGGCAGCCTGGCGAGTGGGTCAAGTTGACGTGTTTGCGCGATTATGCGTTTCCCGAAGCCAACGAGGTGGTGCTGGATAAGCTGATGGGGATATAAACCCGGTTGGTTCTGGGTTATAGGTTATGGCCCCTGGGACCTAGGATGAGCTGGCTTGGCTCTTCCTCGCACCCAGGGCCGAATATTCTCGTACCCTGTTAATAGCCCATATCTTCTGACCAACCGTCAGAATCGGACATATCCGGCGCGCCCGGTATGGCTTTTTCCTCTTCCGCCCATTCACCCAGGTCAATTAGCTGACAGCGTTTGGAGCAAAACGGGCGAAATGGGCTTTCCTCGCTCCACTTCACTTTCGATTGGCAGGTCGGGCATTTAACAATAGTCATGTTGCTTGAAAGCGCCGTATTAGATTGTGTCACATAAACCTCAGCAGATTGCTAGTTTAAAGTCGATGGCCTCGGCAATGCCTGCGCCTTCTTCAAAAGGCGAGAAGCGAATGGCAAAGCGGCTGCGATGGCCCGATATCATAGGGTATACCCCATAGCTAGGGCAAATCTCCAACCGTAACAAGTTGGCATCGTCGGCATCATGCTGGAAAAATCCGCCGCGAGCGATTTGTGGCTGATACTGGCCCGAGTCTCGGGTCAGGCGGAGCCATAAGTTGAGCGCTTCGGTTAGCTCGGCAAGCTGCTTGAGCCAGTTGGCCATATCATTTTGCTTGTGTGCCAATGGTAAGTGTAGCCAGTGATGCAGGGCCGGGAGGTCAAAGCAGCAACTGCCGCCAGGAATAGAAAATCGTTGCTTGATACCGCTCAGAAAGCGATCTTCGCGGATCTCCTGGCCGAGCCGGCTGGCAGTGATTAGCTGGTGATGAGCCAGATCAATGTTATCGAGAATCGCGAGCAGGGCGGATTGATCGACCCCGTCGATATTGAGCCAGCTTTTGAGCTTGGTGCGTTGTTTGTCGAGATCTTTCGCCAGCTCGGACTTGAGCTGGATCTGATCGAGAATTTCCAGCAGATCAAACAGGGCCCGGAAGAAGATCTGATGCTGCCACTGATCATTAAGCTGGCTGGCATGTGTCATTTGCCGGATCAAATACTCAAGACGCAGATAAATGCGTACTTTTTCGTTTAGCGGATGTTCAAAGCGGTTTGTTAGCATACTTGTTTATCCGAGGTTAACCCGTTACTGATAGTGAAGGCTCATCGCTAAATATTGCTGATGTAGTTCAGAAACGGCATCGTCGAGCTCGTTACTGTCGCCATTGTTGTTGATCACATCGTCGGCGGCGTCCAGTCGCTCCTGGCGTGAAGCCTGGGCTGCCAGGATCTTTTGGACATGGCTGGCGTCCACTTTATCGCGTTGCCGGGTGCGTGCTATCTGCACCTCTTCATCCACATCCACGACCAGTAAGCGGTGGGTCATGGCCTGCAGGTTGTTTTCTACCATTAACGGGATCACCAGCAGGCAGTATGGCGATGTTGCTTGCGCAATATCCGCCTTCATCTGTTCCCTGATCATAGGGTGAAGAAGGGCATTTAACCAATCTTTCAAGCTGTTATCGTCAAAAATGGCCTGTCGTAGCTTACTGCGGTCCAGGGTGCCATCTGTCAGCAGAATGTCAGTTCCCAGCTTCTCGACAATGGCCTCAAGCCCGGGAGTACCGGGCTCTACGACTTCTCTGGCGACGATATCGGCATCAATAATATCAATGTTATAGCGGCCAAATCGCTCGGCAACGGTTGTTTTGCCGCTGCCGATGCCGCCGGTGAGTCCGATAACCATTGTCATGACTACAATCCCAGGTATGAAGTTAGGTACCAGTTCAGCATGGGTTCACCCCATAAGATGGCGATCCAGCCTGCCAGTGCCAGGTAGGGGCCAAAGGAAAACGGGGTCTGAGAGTCTGAACTTTGTATACGCATCAAGATGATGCCACAGATCGCCCCGACCAAGGAAGACAAGAGTACAACAAAAGGCAGCAATTGCCAGCCGAGCCAGGCGCCTAGCGCAGCCAGTAACTTGAAGTCGCCATATCCCATGCCTTCCTTGCCAGTGAGCAGCTTAAAGCACCAGTAAAGGCTCCAGAGTGACAGGTAGCCAGCCATTGCACCGATAACTGATTCGGTGAGCGATACAGGTCCCCAGCCCAGCAGGGCAACCAGAATACCGGCCCACAGCAGCGGCAGGGTGATCTGATCAGGGAGCAGCATTTTGTCGATGTCGATAAAGGTCAGGGCGATAAGAGCGAAGCTAAAGAAGATCACGGCGATTGCCCACTCGGATGCGGGCAGAACAATGGCTACGGTTGCCGTGACAATGGCGGTGAAAAGCTCGACGGCCGGATAGCGGGCACTGATTTTTGCCTGGCATGAACTGCAGCGCCCTTTGAGAAGCAGCCAGCTGATAACCGGAATGTTTTCCCACATGCTGATTTGGTGCTGGCAGTGCGGGCAGCGGGAGCGGGGCACGCTCAGGTTAAAAGCTGCAGGGTTTTCTACCGGACCGAACTCCGGAAAACATTCGGCGCAGTCGGCTTTCCACTGCCTTTCCATCATAACGGGCAGACGGTAGATCACGACGTTGAGAAAGCTACCGACCAGCAGGCCGAAAATGGCAGCAAAAACAGGAAATAGCCATGGGTAGTAAGTCAGCAGTTCCATGAAAGACATCTCATACAAATATGTCTGGGTATTGTAGGGGATCATAACAGCAGATCCTAGGTTAAGCGCGGCTGGCTTTTACCCCATCACGCTCATTAATTTAAAGATAGGCATATACATTGCGACCAACAGGCCGCCAATCATGCCGCCAAGGAAAAGAATAATCAGCGGCTCGAGGATTTTGCCGAGGTTATCGACTGTATTGTCGACATCATCTTCATACAAAGCGGCTATTTTATTGAGCATATCATCTAACGAGCCGGACTCTTCGCCTATCATTGTCATCTGTAGCATCAATTCCGGAAAGACATCGCTCTGGCGCAGGGCAATATGGAGCGGCATACCTGCAGCAGTGCTGCTGTGAGCCTCTTCGATAGCCTGTTCGATGAATTTGTTGCCGGCCGTTTTACCGGCGGACTGGAGGCCGCTTAGCAAGGGGATCCCGGCACTGAAAGTAGTGGCCAGGGTACGGGAGAACCTTGCCACCGTCGCCTTGAGCAGAACATTGCCGACGATTGGCAGCTTTAAATTGAGACGGTGAATCGCCAGCTTGAATCGGCGAGAGCGCTGATAGCGAAAAATGAAAAAAAGCAGGAATGCTAACAGGCCAATGGCCAGGTAAATGCCGTAGCCGAGCATGAAATCAGAGGCTTTGATCACCTGCTGGGTAAACCAGGGTAACTCGGCGCCGAAGTTGCTGAAGATGCTGGCAAACTGCGGGATGACAAACACCAGCATCATGATCGTGACACCGATTGACGTAAGGGTAACCATTGAAGGGTAGATCATCGCCTTGATGACTTTTTTCCGTGTTGACTCGTTTTTTTCCCGGTAGGTCGCGATGCGATCGAACACTTCAGGCAAATGGCCGGTTTGCTCGCCGGTGAGCACCAGATCGCAGTAGAAGTTATCAAACAGGGGGGAGCTGGTTTTCAACGCCCGTGACAGCGATGCCCCTGCTTCTATCTGGGTGGTTACCTGGGCCAGAATCGCTCTGCCTTCAGCCTTGTTGTGGCTGTTTGCCATCATTTTTAGCGCCTGGACAACCGGTACGCCCGAGGCAATCATTGTCGCCAGTTGGCGGGTGATGGCTGTAACATCGGCTGGCTTTAGCTGGTTTTTGAGTTTGCTTAGTGTCGATGGCTTGTGGCGTTTTATTTTTTTTACCTGGATCATCTGTTCGCCGAGCATAGTGCGAACGTCACGCTCCTGAAAACCCAAGGTAATACCCGAGACTTTTTTCCCGGCCTGATTAACGCCCCGCCAATGGAAATAGCGAATTTTACTAACTTGTGCCATCGGTCTTCCTTGTGTGAACGTTAGCTAAAATGCAGCACCCGCTGCAGCTCTTCCAGGCTGGTGATACCTGCGCGGAGTGTGTCTATGCCTGACTGTTGCAGTGTCTGCATTCCCTGGCGGCAGGCTAACTCTTCCAGCTCGAGGGTCGAGGCGCCTGCTACCAGAGCCTGGGCGATCTCACGGCTAAACGGCATGACTTCATAGATCCCGACCCGGCCGAGGTAGCCTTGGTTACAGTCGTCGCATCCTTGCTTGTTGGCCTGGTAGACAGTGGCTGCTGGCGGTATTTTCAGCTGTTCACATACTACACTGTCGAGTTGTTGCTGTTGTTTACAGCTATTGCACAGACGGCGGGCGAGGCGCTGGGCAATGATCAGGCTGAGTGATGAGGCCAGGTTGAAGTCCTGTATCCCCATGTTGGTCAGACGGGTGATGGTTTCGGCTGCCGAATTGGTGTGCAGGGTAGACAGCACCAAGTGGCCGGTTTGCGCCGCCTTGACCGCAATGGATCCGGTTTCCAGATCCCGTATCTCGCCGACCATGACCACATCGGGATCCTGGCGCAGAAAGGATCTCAGCGCCTCGGCAAAGCCCAGTCCGATCTGGCTGTTGATCTGGACCTGGTTGATCCCCGGCAGGTTGATTTCAACCGGATCCTCGGCGGTAGAGATATTTCGTTCGTCGGTGTTGAGGATCTTTAGTCCGGTATAGAGTGATACCGTTTTGCCGCTTCCTGTGGGACCAGTCATTAAAATCATCCCCTGCGGCTTTTTCAGGGCGTGCAGATAAGCTTGTTTCTGTGGTTCGTTGTAGCCGAGGATGTGAATATCCAAATTGGCGCTGGAACTGTCGAGGATCCGCAGTACCACTTTCTCCCCCCACAGTGTCGGCAGGGTCGAGACCCGAAGATCGATCGCCAGCGTCGGCGTCAGCTTAAGTTTGATCCGGCCGTCCTGTGGCTGGCGGCGCTCGGCAATATTGAGTTTCGACATCACCTTGAGGCGCGTGGACAGGCGTCGCGACAGGTGCGCCGGTGGCATGGCATGCTGGTGAAGGATGCCGTCACAGCGAAAACGGATCCGGTACGATTCCTCGTAGGGCTCGAAGTGAATATCCGAGGCTTTCTTGCGTACGGCATCCATCAATACCTGGTTGATATAGCGGGTAACCGGGGCGCTGTCCTGGCTGAGATCGGTTGCTTCATCAAGCAACTCGCCGTCACCTAAGTCAACCAGTTCGCCCAGATCGGCATCTGTCACGCTGCGCTGGTGCTGGAGCGAATGGTGATTTTCGCCGATCTCGCTGCCGTAAATCCGCCGGATCGCACTTTCCAGCTGCTTGGCTTCAAGCAGCAAAGGCTCGATATTTTTGCCGGTGGCAAAGCGAAATTCATCCAGGGCGTCGATCTGGGTCGGATCGCTGAGGCCGATAAAAAGGGTATTGTCGTTTACCTGCAGAGGGAGCACCCGGTGCTGGAGCACCAGTTCGCGCTGGTTGAGCGCTTTGCAGCAGGCGTGGTAGTCGTACTGGTGAACGTCAATCAGGGCGATGGCAAAGATGTGCTCGAGGTGGCGGGCCAGTTCCGTGCCGCTGAACAGACCGAGCTCGACCATGGCAGAAGGCACACTGGCGCCTTCTGCCCGGACAACATCGACCACTTGCTGCTCCTGCTCCGGGCCTATCAGGCTAGCCTGGTGCAGGATGGAGGCGAGGTTGGTTTGCATTAACTAGCAGGGCAAAAGTCTGTTGAAGAACCCAAGGTAGTTTCACAAGTTATTTTCCATGTTACTCCGCTAGTCGTAATTTTTGGTGTCAGTAGAACTGCAGCATCTGTAGGTAAAGACCCTTTAGCATCCTTCACTTTTGCCTTGACTGAGCCTGACTTATACTTGGCGATTTTTTTAGTATCATCATTTGGATCGGCAACTAGCTCTGCAATTACATCTGAAGTTACTGTAAATGAGTCTCCGTCACCTTTCGAAAAAGTTTGCATTCCCGGTACACTATTCTTCGTTGCTCCACAGTCGATGGTAGTATTACCACCTGATACTGACCAATTTCCATTGAGTAGACAGACGCCAACAGCTGTTTTAAATGCACTACTTGCATTTAGCATTTCACTTGCGTGTGCTCGGGCTGTGTAGTTTTGATACGCCGGAACAGCAAATGCGCTCAGAATCCCGATAATCGCCACCACTATCATGAGTTCAATTAATGTAAAACCTTTTTGTCCTTTCATTTATTTATCCTTTTTATTCAGCCTGTGAATATTGTTTCAAAGTCATTCCAGCATACTCACTTAGGCAAAGTGATGAATAATATGGCGATGATTACTCGGCCTACATTTAATTTAAATTCATTGAATTACATTGGTTGCATATGTGTAAGTGGTTGCCGACGCAAATTTTACTAATGAAATTATCAGGTTATGGGCTGTTGATGTATTGGTTATTTGGGGAAGGAGTAATACGAGAGTGGGTGGTAATAGTATAGCGGGATAGATTGAGGCGTTTGGATGTCAGAAAAAAGCAGCCGCTTGGATGTTAGGCTGCTTTTTTGATAATAGCTTGTTTAGTAGTACGCATTATTGAAAGCGCGTTACTTAAACCGCATTACTTAAAGCGCATTGACAAGTCCATGGCTTTTAGGTGCTTGGTCAGCGCGCCTACTGAAATGTAGTCGACACCGGTCAGGGCAAATTCGCGGATCGTCTCGAGCGTGACATTGCCGGAGTTCTCCAGCGCCGCGCGGCCAGCGTTGATTTTTACGGCTTCACGCATCATGTCGGTGGTGAAGTTATCGAGCATGATTATATCGGCACCGGCATCAATGGCCTGTTGCAGTTCATCCAGGCTCTCGGTCTCGATTTCTACTGGCTTGCCTGGATTCAGTTGTTTGGCTGCTGTAATAGCCTGCTTAATACCGCCACAGGCAATGATGTGGTTTTCCTTGATGAGGTAGGCATCGAACACGCCGATACGGTGGTTGAAGCCGCCGCCGCAGGTCACGGCATATTTCAGCGCGCTGCGAAGGCCAGGAATCGTTTTGCGGGTATCGAGCAGGCGACACTGGGTGCCTTCCAGTTGCTTGGCATATTCTGCAACGGTTGTCGCACAGCCTGACAGGGTCTGGATGAAGTTCATCGCATTACGCTCGCCGGTCAGCAGGATGCGGGACGGGCCGCTCAGGGTACACAGGGTCTGGTCGGGTTCGACGGCATCGCCATCCTGGACATGCCATTCGATGCTAACTTCACCGCCCAGCTGCTTGAAGACTTCCTCGGCCCACATCTGGCCGCAGAAGATGCCGTGCTCGCGGGTGATGATAGTGGCGACGCCCTGGCTATCAGCCGGGATCAGGCTGGCAGTGATATCGAGCGTCGGATCAATCGTTCCGCCCAGATCTTCGCGTAAGGTGTCGGTGACGGCACGGGTAATTTCTTGTGGGAGTTGCTGCTTTAAGTAGTTTAAGCGCGATTCGCTGTCGTGCTTCTTTTCCATCTGAGTCATGACATGTCCGTAGCAAGGTTGAGCTGCTGTTGAGCGGGAAGTGGGTAGGCGTTTCCCGAGATCTTATGGCGACGATCATACATGGAGACTCAAAAAGATGCGAGATCCCAGATGGCGGATCTTAGTTCCCAAGAAAGCGGCTCCCCGTAGTCTGAAAAGCGGGAGAAGGAGAGGCGCTTGACATTGCCCCGTAGCTGGTGAAACCTGCCAGCAGTATCCAGTACCGCTGGGCAACAAGATCAGGAAGTATCAAGAAATGTTAACAATCGACAATACCCACTGGCTCGAAGGTGTTAAGCATGTCCCGTCCCCCTTCTATGATCAGCGAGAAGACAGCCAGGATATCTCGCTGCTGGTGATCCACAATATCAGCCTGCCGCCGGGGCAGTTTGGCGGCCCGTATATCGAGCAGCTTTTTACCGGCCAGCTTAACCCGGAGGAACATCCCTATTTCGAGTTAATTTCAGGCTTTCGTGTCTCTGCTCACTGTTTAATTAGAAGGAATGGCGATATTATCCAGTTCGTTCCGTTTGATTGTCGTGCCTGGCATGCCGGCGTGTCGCAGTTTGCTGGCCGTGACAAGTGCAATGACTACTCAATCGGGATCGAGCTGGAAGGAACGGATACCCTCCCTTATACCCAGGCCCAGTACAACACATTGACTGAGCTGACCCGGGTTATTATTCAACATTACCCTGACATCAATGCTTCACGGATCACCGGGCACGAGTTTATTGCACCCGGGCGTAAAACGGATCCCGGTATCGCCTTCGATTGGCGGGCGTTTAAAACAGCGCTGCTGGAAAAATAGTGACCGTCGGGTGAAAAATTGTCATTTTCAAATTGGTCAGACCATTAAACGATTTTTCGCCCATATTTCCTTTCATGACTGTTGATGAATGATGTTCTCTATGTTTTAACAAGTTTTCATAAGTTGAAATTTTTGTTAAATCCCCCTCCATTCTATGATTTCCATCAAGTTGCTGGTGGACATCTTCAATTATTTATGTAAACTTTCCTTCCATAATTTAATTGGTAATACCAATTTACCCGTCAGCGGGTTTCCCGAAACGCTATAAGTACAAGAAGCATAACGAAAAAAATGACTTATAAACGAATTCGCCAACCAAAGCTCTCCGATGCCATCGAGCAGGAACTAGAGCACCTGATCCTGGAAGGCACCCTGTCTCCGGGTCAGCAGCTGCCGCCTGAGCGCGAGCTGGCCAAGCAATTCGACGTTTCACGCCCGTCAGTAAGGGAAGCTATCCAGCGCCTTGAAGCCAAAAACCTCCTGACTCGCCGTCAGGGCGGGGGCACGTTTGTGACGGAAAAACTATGGCAGAGTTTTTCCGAGCCGCTGCTGGATTTGCTGAGCGCCCACCCGGAAACCCAGCTAGATTTACTTGAGTCTCGTCACGCCCTAGAAGGCCTGGCTGCTTACTATGCAGCCCTGCGAGGCAACGAAGAAGATTTCACTCGTATTCGTGACTGCCATAAGCGGATACAAGATGCCCAGCAGCAAGGCGATATGAAGGCCGAAGCCAGTGCAGTCATGCAGTATCTGATCGCGGTGACCGAATCCGCACACAACGTGGTACTCCTGCACATTATCCGCAGCCTTGCACCATTGCTGGAGCAAAACGTATTACAAAACTTTGAACTCCTGAACCGTCGCCAAGATGTGGTGGGGAAGGTGAGAAAGCATCGAGCCAATATTGTCCAGGCGATTGTTTCTGGCGAGCCGGAAAAGGCCCGCGAAGCATCGCATGCACATTTGGCTTATATCGAGGAAACCTTGTTGGATTTATCGCGTGAAGATAGCAGACGTGAACGCTCTCTTCGTCGGATTCAACAACGCAAGGACGGGCTGGATTAGTACCGCTCATTATACGTCGAGCCAGGTAGTAAACAGTCGCGACAATATACCAGTCGTCATAATTATCTGTTCATTCAGCGGATATAAAACACACGATTGGTATTAAGTTTTGTAGATTATCAACGAAAGGATAGATCGCATGTCTGAAGTCATGAAAAATGACGTGGACGCACTGGAAACTCAAGAGTGGCTAGCAGCCCTTGAATCAGTCGTTCGTGAAGAAGGTGTAGAGCGCGCACAGTACCTACTAGAGCAAGTACTGGATAAAGCACGTCTTGATGGCGTAGATATGCCAACAGGTATCACTACCAACTACATCAACACCATCCCATCAGATCAAGAACCAGCTTACCCTGGCGACACAACGCTTGAGCGCCGTATCCGCGCGATCATCCGTTGGAATGCTGCAATGATCGTACTACGCGGCTCGAAGAAAGATCTTGAGCTGGGTGGCCACATGGCATCTTTCCAGTCTGCTGCGGCGTTCTATGAGACTTGTTTCAACCACTTCTTCCGTGCTCCGAACGAGAAGGACGGTGGTGACCTAGTCTACTACCAGGGCCACATCTCCCCGGGTATCTACTCTCGCGCGTTTGTTGAAGGCCGTCTGACAGAAGAGCAGCTAGATAACTTCCGTCAAGAAGTAGACGGTAAAGGTATCCCTTCATACCCGCACCCTAAACTGATGCCTGAGTTCTGGCAGTTCCCGACTGTATCTATGGGTCTGGGTCCAATCTCTGCTATCTATCAAGCTCGTTTCCTTAAGTACCTGGAAGGCCGCGGCATGAAAGATACTTCTGAGCAGCGCGTTTATGCCTTCCTGGGTGACGGTGAGATGGATGAGCCAGAATCACGTGGTGCGATTTCATTCGCTGCGCGTGAGAAGCTGGACAACCTATGTTTCCTAATCAACTGTAACCTGCAGCGTCTTGACGGCCCGGTAATGGGTAACGGCAAGATCATCCAAGAGCTGGAAGGCCTGTTCAAAGGTGCTGGCTGGAACGTAGTTAAAGTTATCTGGGGTAACAACTGGGATTCTCTACTGGCGAAAGACACCTCGGGTAAGCTGCTACAGCTTATGAACGAGACTATCGACGGTGACTACCAGACATTCAAGTCGAAAGACGGCGCTTACGTACGTGAGCACTTCTTCGGTAAGTACCCAGAAACAGCAGCACTGGTTGCTGATATGACTGACGATGAAATCTTCGCGCTTAAGCGTGGTGGTCACGAGTCATCTAAGCTGTACGCGGCATACAAGAACGCGGCAGAAACCAAAGACCGTCCAACCGTTATCCTTGCTAAGACTGTTAAAGGTTACGGCATGGGTGAAGCGGCTGAAGGTAAGAACATTGCGCACCAGGTTAAGAAGATGGACATGTCTTCTGTTATGCACCTGCGTAACCGCCTTGGCCTGCAAGACCTTGTTTCTGATGAAGACGTTAAGAACCTGCCTTACCTGAAACTGGAAGAAGGTTCGAAAGAGCACGAGTACCTGCACGCTCGTCGTAACGCACTTCACGGCTACACGCCACAGCGTCTGCCTAACTTCACTGAAGAACTAGTGATCCCAGAAGTAGAAGAGTTCAAGCCGTTGCTAGAAGAGCAAAAGCGTGACATTTCTACGACTATGGCATTCGTTCGTGCGCTAAACGTTCTGCTTAAGAACAAGAACATCGGTAAGAACATCGTTCCTATCATTGCTGACGAAGCGCGTACTTTCGGTATGGAAGGCCTGTTCCGTCAAATCGGTATCTACAACCCGCACGGCCAGCAGTACACACCGCAGGATCGTGACATCGTTTCTTACTACAAAGAAGCAACTTCGGGCCAGGTACTACAGGAAGGTATCAACGAGCTGGGTGCTATGTCTTCATGGGTTGCTGCGGCAACGTCATACAGCACCAACGATCTGCCAATGATCCCGTTCTACATCTACTACTCAATGTTCGGCTTCCAGCGTGTGGGCGACATGGCGTGGATGGCAGGTGACCAGCAGGCGCGTGGTTTCCTACTGGGTGCGACAGCAGGTCGTACTACCCTGAACGGTGAAGGTCTGCAGCACGAAGACGGTCACAGCCACATCATGGCTAACACTGTTCCTAACTGTATCTCTTACGACCCAACGTTCGCTTACGAGGTTGCTGTGATCATGCAAGACGGTATCCGTCGCATGTACGGCGAACAAGAGAACGTGTTCTACTACCTAACGGTTATGAACGAAAACTACGCGATGCCAGCAATGCCAGAAGGCGCTGAAGAAGGCATCCGTAAGGGTATCTACAAGCTAGAATCTTACGCAGGTGATAAGTCTAAAGTTCAGCTAATGAGCTCTGGTACGATCATGAACGAAGTTCGTAAAGCCGCTCAGATCCTAAGCGACGACTACGGTATCGCTTCTGACATCTACTCTGTAACGTCTTTCAATGAACTAACTCGCGAAGGTCAGGACGTTGAGCGTTTCAACATGCTTCACCCAGAAGCAGAGCAGAAAGTACCTTACATTGCACAGGTAATGGGTACTGAGCCTGCAATCGCTGCAACTGACTACATGAAGAACTACGCCGAGCAAGTTCGTGCGTTCATGCCTTCTGAGTCTTTCAAAGTACTTGGTACTGATGGTTTCGGCCGCTCTGACAGCCGCGCGAACCTACGTCGTCACTTCGAAGTTAACGCAGGCTATGTCGTAGTTGCTGCACTGACCGAGCTGGCTAAGCGTGGTGATGTTGAGAAGTCTGTAGTTGCTGAAGCAATTGCGAAGTTCGACATCGACGCTGACAAGATCAACCCGCTATACGCGTAAGAGGTAAATTAAACATGGCAATCGAAATTAATGTACCTGACATCGGTGCGGATGAGGTTGAAGTCACTGAGATTCTTGTTAGCGTTGGCGACAAGGTTGAAGAAGAGCAGTCTCTGATCACTGTAGAAGGCGACAAGGCTTCTATGGAAGTACCAGCTTCTCAGGCGGGTATCGTTAAAGAAATCAAAGTGGCTGAAGGCGACAAGGTTTCTACCGGTTCTCTAATCATGATTTTCGAAGCCGAAGGTGCTGCAGCTGCAGCTGCAGCACCTGCTCCTGTGGCTGAAGCAGCGTCTGCTGCTCCAGCGCCGGCAGCAGCGGCTGAGCTTAAAGAAGTTCACGTACCGGATATCGGCGGTGACGAAGTAGAAGTAACTGAAATCATGGTTGCAGTCGGCGACAGCATCGAAGAAGAGCAGTCTCTTCTTACTGTTGAAGGCGACAAGGCATCAATGGAAGTACCTGCACCATTTGCCGGTACCCTAAAAGAGATCAAAGTAGCGGCAGGCGATAAAGTATCGACTGGCTCTCTTATCATGATCTTCGAAACGGCAGGCTCTGCACCTGCGGCAGCTCCAGCAGCAGAAGCGGCGGCCCCGGCTGCAGCACCAGCAGCGGCAGCTGACAAAGAAGTTAACGTACCTGACATCGGTGGCGATGAAGTAGAAGTGACTGAAATCATGGTAGCTGTAGGCGACATGATTGAAGAAGAGCAGTCTCTGATTACTGTGGAAGGTGACAAGGCTTCTATGGAAGTACCTGCCCCGTTTGCTGGCAAGGTTAAAGAAATCAAGATTGCAGCAGGTGACAAAGTGTCGACTGGCTCGCTAATCATGGTCTTCGAGGTTGCAGGCGCAGCACCTGCAGCGGCACCTGCTCCTGCAGCAGCGCCAGCGGCGGCAGCTCCAGCTTCTACCGGGACGCCGGCCGCAGGCGACTTCCAGGAAAACAACGACTACGCTCACGCGTCTCCAGTTGTTCGCCGTCTTGCTCGCGAGTTCGGTGTTAACCTGTCTAAGGTTAAAGGTACTGGCCGTAAGAACCGTATTCTGAAAGAAGACGTACAGAATTTCGTTAAAGAAGCACTTAAGCGTCTTGAGTCGGGTGCTGCGGCATCTGGCAAAGGTGACGGCTCTGCTCTGGGTCTACTACCATGGCCGAAAGTTGACTTCAGCAAGTTCGGTGAGACGGAAACTAAGCCTCTATCTCGCATCAAGAAGATCTCTGGCGCTAACCTGCACCGTAACTGGGTAATGATCCCTCACGTTACACAGTGGGATAACGCAGACATCACTGCCCTGGAAGCATTCCGTAAAGAGCAGAACGCGATTGAAGCGAAGAAAGACAGCGGCATGAAGATCACTCCGCTAGTATTCATCATGAAAGCAGCGGCGAAAGCGCTTGAAGCATTCCCAGCGTTCAACTCTTCTCTATCTGAAGACGGTGAGAGCCTGATCCTGAAGAAGTACGTGAACATCGGTATTGCTGTAGATACGCCAAACGGTCTTGTTGTTCCTGTCTTCAAGGACGTAAACAAGAAAGGTATCTACGAGCTTTCTGAAGAGCTGATGGCGGTGTCTAAGAAAGCACGTGCTGGTAAGCTGACTGCGGCAGACATGCAGGGTGGTTGTTTCACCATCTCTAGTCTTGGTGGCATTGGTGGTACTGCGTTCACACCTATCGTGAATGCGCCAGAAGTCGGTATCCTGGGTGTATCTAAGTCTGAAATGAAGCCAGTGTGGAACGGTAAAGAGTTCGAACCACGCCTACAGCTTCCACTGTCACTGTCATACGATCACCGTGTGATTGACGGTGCCGAAGGTGCACGCTTCATCACTTACCTGAACGGCTGTCTATCAGATATCCGCCGTTTGGTGCTTTAAGGTTTCACATCCGCAACGCCATGCCTGCAACAGCAGGCATGGAATTGTTGTGTAGCTCACAGGCTATGGCAATATACTTTTCACTTTGTTAACAGGTCTGTAAACTTGTTGGCAATCTGAAAGAAGAATGTACAACAGCAAATAAGTACAACTTACCTGATAGCCTGTTAGGGATAAAAGACTACAACGAGGTCATGATGAGTAAAGAAATTAAAGCCCAGGTAGTGGTGTTGGGTTCAGGCCCTGCTGGTTACTCTGCGGCATTCCGTTGCGCGGACTTAGGTCTAGATACGGTTCTAATCGAAAAATACAGCACGCTTGGTGGTGTATGTCTGAACGTGGGTTGTATCCCATCAAAAGCCCTTCTTCACGTAGCTAAAGTTATTGAAGAAGCGAAGGCGATGGCTGAGCACGGTGTTGTGTTCGGTGAGCCGCAGACAGATATCAACAAGATCCGTGTCTGGAAAGAAAAAGTAATCACTCAGCTGACTGGCGGTCTTGGCGGTATGGCTAAGATGCGTAAAGTTAACGTTGTTAACGGTTACGGTAAATTCACCGGTCCTAACACTATCGTTGTTGAAGGCGAAGAAGGCCAGACAACGGTTAACTTCGACAACGCGATTGTTGCGGCAGGTTCTCGTCCTATCGAGCTGCCTTTCATCCCGCATGAAGACCCACGCATCTGGGACTCAACTGACGCTCTTGAGCTAAAAGAAGTACCTGAGAAGATGTTGGTCATGGGTGGCGGTATCATCGGCCTGGAAATGGGTACGGTTTACCACTCGCTAGGTTCTCAGATCGACGTTGTTGAAATGTTCGATCAAGTGATCCCTGCAGCTGACAAGGATATCGTTCGCGTCTTCACCAAACGCATCAAGAAGAAATTCAACCTGATGCTGGAAACTAAGGTGACGGCAGTTGAAGCGAAAGAAGACGGTATCTACGTTTCAATGGAAGGCAAGAAAGCACCAGCTGAGCCTGTACGTTACGACGCTGTACTTGTGGCAATCGGCCGTGTACCAAACGGTAAGCTGATTGATGCAGAGAAAGCGGGTATCGAGGTTGACGAGCGCGGCTTTATTAACGTTGACAAGCAGATGCGTACCAACGTACCGCACATCCACGCTATCGGTGACATCGTTGGCCAGCCAATGCTTGCTCACAAAGGTGTGCATGAAGGCCACGTTGCGGCAGAAGTTATCTCTGGCAAGAAGCACTACTTCGATCCTAAAGTTATTCCTTCAATTGCCTACACTGAGCCAGAAGTGGCATGGGTTGGTAAGACAGAGAAAGAAGCTAAAGCCGAAGGCATCAACTACGAAGTGGCGACATTCCCATGGGCAGCTTCTGGTCGTGCAATCGCTTCTGACTGTGCAGACGGTATGACGAAGATGATCTTCGACAAAGACACGCACCGTGTGATCGGTGGTGCTATCGTTGGTACTAACGGTGGTGAGCTTCTGGGTGAAATCGGTCTGGCGATCGAGATGGGTTGTGATGCAGAGGATATTGCTCTGACTATCCACGCTCACCCAACGCTACACGAATCAGTGGGTCTTGCTGCTGAAGTATTCGAAGGTTCTATCACTGACCTTCCAAACCCGAAAGCGGTTAAGCGTAAGAAATAATTCTTGCTGCTTCAAAAGATATGAAAAAAGCGCCCCAGGGCGCTTTTTTGGTTTTTGGCAAATATACCAATTTGGATAACTGTCTGATTGGTATTAGTATTGAGAGTCCTTCACGATCTTCTCTCCGTAGATTCCGTTTTGCGGCACCGGCTTGTAGCTAGAGCTGGCGTTACGCATGATACGGATCCCTTCTGCTCCGGCATTGCGTGCAGAGATGATATCGCCGTCTGAGTCACCATAGTACATCTTAATGTTGTGCGCCTTAATGTGCTTGGTTTTGGTATATTCCGTCTTGCTAGAACCAGCAAAAATCACTTTGTGCATATTGTTAATGCCGAATGAATCCTTCAGGTACTGAGTGGAAATTTCACACTCGGATCCGGTGCGGCCGGTGATGAAGTAAATATCGTCGCCACGCTTCTGGTGCATTGTAATCAGCTTCTTGCCGATCTCTTTTGGCAAGCTGAATTTTTCCCATTCACAGTTCATCTTATCCCAGAACTTCTGAGATTTAAGGTAGCTGTAGCCATTTGGCGAGAACACTTGCTGTCCGCGGTAAAAGCCTGGCGAACTGAACAGCACCGTGTCGTCGATATCAAAACCGACTGTCATTGGCTCCTTGCCCTCTAGGCTCTTTTCAATCTCCTCAACCGATACCCAGTGAAGCTGGGCAGGTTCCCCCTGCTGCATGATTTGGATTGAGCTGTACCCGGTTTCGGTACCCGGCAATTTAGGATCGGCGAATACGGAACCCGATGCGAATGCGCAAGCCAGAAGGGAAGAAATTGCAATTTTAGTGAGTTTCATTGTTGGTTTTAGTTATTGATCAAATTGAGCTGCAAAAATACGCCTATGCGACATATTAAAGTTTGGAGGAGGTCACAAAATAATGCCCGTGCGGAATAATGTTATTTTGCGTTTTTAGATGGTTGCGAATTTGATTGTGAAGGCGTAGGGGGAACCCCTCTAGCTTCCCCTTAAAAAGGGGGATCTAGAGGGGGGTTAAAGCCGTTATAGCTTAAATGTCCCTACCATGTCATCCAGACGCTTGGACAGCTCGCGCAGCTCCTGACTCGAGTGGGCAAGTTCGGTGGCGGTATCGGCTGTGCGCTGGGTCGTCTCGTTGATTTCCTCGATATTGCAGTTGATATCGTTGACGACCGTTGACTGTTCTTCGGTAGCCGTTGCAACCTGGGTGTTCATGTCTGAGATCAGGGTGATGCGATCGGCAATAGATACCAGTGCGCCGGATGCCTCGTCGGCTGCCGAGACACCGTCGGAGGTTAGCTGGCGGCTCTGGACGATAGCATTAACGGCGTTGCTGGCTTCTTCCTGCAGGCGGTTGATCATAGTCTGGATCTCGTCTGTCGAGTCGGCAGTCCGGCTTGCCAGGCTGCGTACCTCGTCGGCCACGACGGCAAAGCCACGCCCTTGTTCGCCGGCACGGGCTGCTTCGATTGCGGCATTGAGTGCCAGCAGGTTAGTCTGCTCCGAGATACCGCGGATCACGTCAAGGATGCTACCAATAGCCTGGGTATTGTTGGCAAGAGATTCGATCACCTCGCTGACGTTGGATACATCGTTGGATAGCTGGCTGATGCTGTCGCGTGCCTGTCCGACAACGGCCTGGCCGTTCTGGGTCTCGGATTCGGCATTATGAGCGGCATCGGCGGCCTGTGCGGCGTTGCCGGCAATCTCGTTAACCGTTGCGCCCATTTGGTTGATAGCGGTGACCACCTGAATCGTACGGTCACGCTGGGTGTGGCTGTTATCCAGGGTCAGCTGAGCCTGGGAAGCGACCGACTCTGCAGCACTGCGCAATGAGTTGCCAGTTTCGGCTACTTCACGCACCGAGTAGTGGATTTTGCCGATAAAGGTGTTGAAGCCTTCTGACAGCTGGGCGATCTCATCCTTGCCTTTGATATCGATACGGTGGCGAAGATCGCCTTCACCTTCGCCAAGGTCTTTGAATACAGCAGCAAGGCGTTCGATCGGGCGGGTTATGTTGCTACCGAGCCAGATTGCCATCAGGACAAATACTGCCGCGATAGCGGCTGTCCAGACCATGATTTGGTTGCGTGCCTGGTTCAGTCCGGCAAAGGCTTCTTCCTTGGGTAGTTCGGCGACCACATACCATTCCATTGACGGGATATAGCTGGTGGCAATCAGGGTATCGCTGCCGTTGATAGTCGCTTCGGCAACGTTGAAGTCATCTTTGTTTAGCAGCTGGCGAGAGACCTCGGTGCCGTACAGCTGGTTCAGATCACTGCCGCCCATCTTACTCTTGTCTTTATGCAGACGCACCATGCCGCTGGCATCGGTGAGGTAGACATAGCCAGTTTGTTCGAGCTTGAACTGGTTGATGAACCTGACCATCTCGTCCATAGACTTTGAGAGGCCCGCCATGCCGCGCCCGTTAAGTTGCTGATAGTTAACAAACAGTTTGATCTCGCCGTTCGCTTCCTGGAATACGTTGAGCATTTTGGCGTTGCCGCTGCCGGTAAAGCCGTAGAACCAGCTGTCCTGCTGCTGGTTAAGGCGGCGAAGAAAGCCATTCTGGTTCCAGTAGTTGCCTGTCGTACGATCCGCTACAGACGCGTCAAACAGGTTGTATTGAGTTCTGATATCATTGAGCTGTTTTATCAGTCGATCTTCTTGCTGCGGACGGCCGTTTTCTTTATACATATCCGTAATAAAACGGTTTGTTGCCAATTGTTGCGCCGCGGACTGTAGCAGTGACACTTCCTTGTCGATAGTATTGCGGATCTGCATCAGGTTTGCCGGTAGCTCTGATTCAAGCAAACGGCTTTCTACCACGCTGCGGGCCTGGTTTTGACCAATAGCGCCAACAAGGACTGTTGAGGCAAGTACGGCGAGGATCATCGCCATAATTAGTTTTTGTTTAATGGTGAGCTGGTTGAACTTCATAATGCTAGCTGCTTATCGATATAGTAATGAACGAACTGTTCGTTCATGGAAAAAGTTGCCAATGACCCAAATAAAGCCATCTGTTAGATATCTCTCTCTGTGCATGTATCTGCCGAGTCGTTACATTACTTTAGTGATAATTCTCACATTAATTCAGGTGCTATTCTATCAGCCTGTTTTTGCTGCAGAACGGCCAAAAATTGGTGTTGTGCTAGGTGGCGGGGGAGCCAAGGGGGCTGCCCATATCGGGGTGCTCAAGGCGCTGGAAGATATGCAGATCCCGGTGGACTATATCGTGGGTACCAGTATGGGGGCCTATGTCGGCGGCTTGTACGCGACCGGTATGAGTGCCGATGATATCGAGGCGCTGCTGACGACGGTGGACTGGGGCAAAGGCTACGAAGATCGGGTTCAGCGCAGCGATCGTCGGGTCAGGGAGAAGCAGCAGGAGGACCGCTTTCAGGTTAGTAGTGAAATCGGCTTTGATTTCTGGGAGCTGAAGGTACCCCGTGGGTTTGTCCAGGGACAGAGCATGGGCGAAATCCTGCGCACCACGTCCGGCAACCTGCCAACGATGAAAAGTTTTGATCGGCTGCCTATTCCCTATCGGGCGGTGGCGACCGATATCGAAAACCTGGAGCCGGTTATATTGGCAAGTGGTGACTTGGCCGAAGTGATGCAGGCCAGTATGTCGATTCCGGGGCTACTGCCGCCGATGGAGCTGGGTGACAAGCTATTGGTGGATGCCGGGATCACTAACAACCTGCCTGTTTCCGTCGTCAAGGCGATGGGGGCTGATATTGTGATTGCCGTTGATATCAGTAATGAGTTTAAGCGCCGTGATGATCTCAACAATTACTTTGCCGTGATGGATCAGCTGACCGATTTCATGGTGCGTGATAATGCGACTCGACAGATAAAACTATTAAGTGGCGAGGATGTGTTGATCCGCCCAGATATTCAGGGGATCACGACGGCAGATTTTGAGCAGATGCCAGTGGCATTTGAAAACGGCTATGCGGCTGCCATGGCACTGGAAGAACAGCTCAAAGGCTTGGGTGGCTCTATTTGGTATCAGAATTATATAGACAGCAAACAGCTCAAGCGTCGTACGTTGAACCATCTTGATCAGTTGAAGGTGGATGATATTCAGCTGGTTAACAACAGTCATTATTCGGATCAGGTATTACTGGATCGGCTGGAGCTCGAGCCGGGCTCGCGCATTAGCTCTGAAGAGTTGGCGGAAAGTGTACGAAACCTGTATGCCCTCGATCGTTTCGAACGGATTGACTACCGGATCCAGAGTGAGGAAGGCGAGAATGTGGTGCTGGTCGAGGTTAAGGAGAAGAGCTGGGGACCTAATTTTATTGATCTCCGGTTTGCCCTGGAAGATGACTTCGAAAACAGCACCGATTATTCCATCGGAGTGGCGTTTAATGTGACCGGGCTAAGCGAGGCCGGGGCAGAGTGGCGGACCGAGTTGGAATACGGGACCGACAAACGGATTGCGACCGGGCTGTACCTGCCGTTTATCAAAAATCAGGAATGGTTTAGCCAGATTAGTGCCGAGTATAAAAACTCCGAGAAAAACGTGCCTGCAATTGGTGAGGAGCCAAGCCTCGAAGAAATCGACAGCTTTATTCCGGCGACCTACAACGACACGATTTTGGATGCTTCGTTTGGCTGGCAGCCGGAGCTATGGCAGGAGTTTCGGATAGGTCTTCGCTATATCTATGGCGAGACTGAATTTCCGGGCATTTTTGGTGATCTTGGCAAGGAGAAGCGGGAAAGCCAGATTGGATATGTGAGTTATACCCTCGATACCCTGGACGAGTTTATGCTGCCGAAACGCGGAAATTTGTTACAGGTCGAGCTTGCCGCATCGGATGACAACAACGAGTTTTTGGGGCTGGAGCTGACCGATCTTGCTCTTCATATCGACGCCAAATGGAAAGGTGCCTATACGATCGGCGATCATACCCTCATGGGCAAGGCCGAGATAGGCAGAGTGAAGTCGGATGAAAACCTAAGCCTGGATCCCAAAGAGCTCGGCGGCTTTTTGAACCTGTCGGGGATCCCGAAAAACAGCCTGTCCGGCAACAACAAACTCTTCGGTGCCCTTGTATACCGTTACCATCTGCTGGAGCAGGATTTTGGGCTGTTTAATTCGACGGTGTATGTCGGCAGTTCTGTAGAATGGGGCGGGGTATATAACGATAGCGATATCCCGCTCAACGAAGCCCCGATGTATTGGGCCGGCAGTGTGTTCTCCGGTATTACGACGCCATTCGGGCCGCTTATCTTCGCATACGGCCAGACGGAGCAGAATAACAATGCCTATTACCTGTTCTTTGGCGCGGCGCTATAAGGCTAAAGTCGTAGGCGCTACGTCATAATTATGCTCAAAGTGTGAATGTTGTAAAAAGAGGGTGATTTTTAATTTTAAGTTAAAAATGGTATGCTGGCTGGACGGTTTTGGTCTGTTCTGCCTGTAGTGTGCGCTTAGTAAGAAGAATGACAGGGCGCACTGTGCAGAATGGATCAATCACTTCCAAGGATGTTTGGCCACTAGGCTAAACCGAAATAAGAGGAATATGTCGTGCTTGAAGCCTACCGTAAACACGTCGAAGAACGTGCTGCAGAAGGAGTTGTTGCTAAACCACTCGATGCTGAGCAGGTTGCAGCTCTGGTTGAGCTCCTGAAAAATCCACCAGCGGGTGAAGAAGCCTTCCTGCTGGATCTGTTTGAAAACCGTATTCCCCCTGGTGTTGATGAAGCGGCGTATGTGAAAGCCGGTTTCCTCGCAGCTCTAACCAAAGGTGAGGCTGCATCCCCGATTGTCAGCAACGCAAAAGCGGCTGAGCTATTGGGCACCATGCAAGGTGGTTACAACATTGAACCGCTGATTGCACTTCTTGATGATAGCGAGCTTGCTCCTATCGCCGTTAAAGCCCTTTCTCATACTTTGCTGATGTTCGATGCTTTCTACGATGTAGAAGAGAAAGCCAAGGCAGGTAACGAATTTGCCAAGCAAGTTATTCAGTCATGGGCTGATGCCGAATGGTTCCTGTCTAAGCCTGAACTGGCTGAAAAAATTACCCTGACAGTGTTTAAGGTTACCGGTGAGACTAACACCGATGATCTGTCTCCGGCCCCAGACGCCTGGTCGCGTCCGGATATCCCGTTGCATGCCTTGGCGATGCTGAAGAATGAACGTGAAGGCATAGAGCCTGAGCAGCCAGGTGCGATTGGCCCGGTTAAGCAAATTGAAGCGCTTAAGGAAAAAGGTCACCAGCTGGTTTATGTCGGTGATGTTGTCGGTACCGGTTCATCCCGTAAGTCGGCGACTAACTCAGTATTGTGGTTCATGGGTGATGATATCCCGAATGTACCGAACAAACGTGCTGGGGGTTATGTTCTGGGCGGTAAGATTGCCCCAATTTTCTTCAATACGATGGAAGATGCCGGTGCCTTGCCAATCGAAGTCGATGTCACTGCGCTTAACATGGGTGATGTGATTGATGTCTACCCGTACAAAGGCGAAGTTCGTCGCCATGATAGCGATGAGCTGGTATCGACATTTGAACTGAAGACCGATGTTCTGATTGACGAAGTGCGTGCCGGTGGCCGTATTCCGCTGATCATTGGCCGTGGCCTGACAGATCGTGCCCGTCAGTCACTTGGTCTGGTATCTTCTGATGTGTTCCGCCGTCCGGGCGCCGTAGCCGATACCGGCAAAGGTTATAGCCTGGCGCAGAAGATGGTCGGTAAGGCCTGTGGTGTCGAGGGCGTTCGCCCGGGCACCTATTGTGAGCCTAAGATGACCACTGTTGGTTCTCAGGATACGACCGGTCCAATGACCCGTGACGAGCTAAAAGATCTGGCTTGTCTGGGCTTCTCTGCCGAACTGACTATGCAGTCGTTCTGTCACACGTCGGCTTATCCGAAACCGATTGATGTTAATACCCACCATACGCTACCTGACTTCATCATGAACCGTGGTGGTGTTTCTCTGCGTCCGGGGGATGGTGTTATCCACTCCTGGCTAAACCGTATGCTACTGCCTGATACTGTTGGTACCGGCGGTGACTCTCATACCCGCTTCCCGCTGGGTATCTCGTTCCCGGCCGGTTCTGGCCTGGTAGCGTTTGCTGCAGCAACCGGTGTGATGCCGCTTGATATGCCGGAATCTATTCTGGTTCGCTTCAAGGGCGAGATGCAAGAAGGGATCACTTTGCGTGATCTGGTTCATGCCATCCCTTATTATGCGATCAAGCAGGGTCTGCTAACGGTTGAGAAAGCCGGTAAGATCAACGAATTCTCCGGTCGAGTACTGGAAATTGAAGGCGTTGAGCACCTGACTGTCGAGCAGGCATTCGAGCTGTCTGATGCCTCGGCTGAGCGTAGTGCAGCGGGTTGTACTGTTAAGCTATCTGAAGACTCGATTGCCGAGTACCTGAATTCCAACATTGTGATGCTTAAGTGGATGATCTCCGAAGGTTATGGCGATCGCCGTACCATCGAGCGCCGTATTACTGCGATGGAAGAGTGGCTGGCCACCCCTGAGCTGATGGAAGCTGATAAAGATGCTGAGTATGCGCATGTGATCGAAATCGATCTGGCTGAAATCAACGAGCCAATCCTGTGTGCGCCGAACGATCCTGATGATGCCCGCCTGCTGTCTGAAGTGCAGGGCACAGAGATCGACGAAGTCTTTATCGGATCTTGTATGACCAACATCGGTCACTTCCGTGCGGCAGGTAAACTGCTTGAGAAGTTCGGTGGTCAGTTGGATACCCGTTTGTGGGTTGCGCCACCAACCAAGATGGATAAGGATCAGCTGACGGAAGAAGGCTACTACGGCATCTTTGGTCGCGCCGGGGTGCGTATCGAAACGCCGGGATGTTCGTTGTGTATGGGTAACCAGGCCCGTGTTGCGGATAAAGCGACGGTGATGTCGACCTCGACCCGTAACTTCCCGAACCGTCTGGGTACCGGTGCCAATGTGTATCTGTCTTCAGCCGAGCTTGCAGCAGTAGGTGCTATCCTGGGTCGCATTCCGACCAAGGAAGAGTACCTGGAGTATGCGAAGCAGATTGATGCAACAGCTGCGGATACCTACCGCTACCTGAACTTCCATCGTATGGATAGTTACACCAAGAAAGCGGATGATGTGATTATTCAGGCTGCGGTTTAAAAGCCGGAAGAACGGGTTCTGGGAAATACAAGACCCAGGAAAAGCCAAATAGTCATATTTTAATATAAAAGGGGTAAGTCAGTTTCTGACTTACCCCTTTTCTCTAACCAAATTCTGTAGACCCTAGACCCTAGACCCTAGACCCTAGACCCTAGACCCTAGACCCTAGACCCTAGACCCTAGACCCTACCGTTATCATTGCCGCGATGTTGCGTGCCGTCACCTGGACATTGAATGCCGCTTCTTCCAGAGCCTCGCTCAGGGCCATCGCACGTGGTACGACGCTGAAGACGGCATCGATACCGTGGTCGTAGACCACATCACAATCATCAGACAGGCTACCGGCAATCCCGATCACCGGAATATCGTATTTTTTCGCACTGCGAGCGACGCCAATCGGGGTCTTGCCGTGAATAGTCTGGCTGTCTATTCGTCCTTCGCCGGTAATAACCAGATCAGCATCGGCGACGGTGCCGGCCAGGTTGACCGCATCCATAACGATATCGATCCCCGGACGCAGGCTGGCATCGAGCAGGCCAATCAGGGCGGCACCAAGGCCACCGGCAGCACCGGCACCGGCTATATCTTTAACGTCACGATCCAATTGATCTTTGATGATGCCTGCGTATCGGGCAAGGTTGCTGTCGAGCTGCTGAACCATCTCGGCAGTGGCCCCTTTTTGCGGGCCGAAAACGTGGGAAGCACCTTTGGGGCCGCACAGCGGATTATCGACATCACAGGCGACTTCCAGTTTTATACCGTCCAGGCGAGGATCAAGCTTACTGGTGTCGATAGTGACAAGCCGGGCGAGTTCACCGCCGCCATAACCGAGCTCTTTGCCTTCGGCGTCCAGCATTTTTATCCCGAGTGCCTGGGCCATTCCGATCCCGCCGTCGTTGGTGGCACTGCCGCCGATCCCGACAATAATATGCTCTACGCTCTTGTCGAGAGCTGCTTTGATCAGCTCCCCGGTGCCAAATGTCGTGGTCAGCAGCGGGTTACGTTGTTCAGGAGATACCAGATGCAGGCCGGAAGCGGCTGCCATTTCGATGACTGCGGTTTTTCCGTCACCCATTAACCCGTAAAAACCGTCGACCTGTTCACCGAGTGGGCCAGTTACCTGTTGTTTGATAATCGAGCCGTCAGTGGCATCAACCAGTGACTGAACGGTCCCTTCGCCGCCGTCAGCCATCGGTAGCTTGTGGTACTGGGCATCTGGCAGCACTTGCCGAAATCCTGCCTCAATGGCAGTGGCGACTTCCATCGCCGTCAGGCTTTCTTTGTATGAGTCAGGGGCAATTACAATTTTCATGGTGAGAAACCTCCAGGCCAGCGGGTGGGCAGCATTGTCGCTTGAGGAAGGCTCTGGCAGCCTTGCAAGCGATCTTAAATAGTCATTAGCGTAAACTGTACCTGTTCAGGTGAATGAATTCTTTGGCTGAAAAGACAGATAATCAGTGTTCTTATGCCTTAAATTTGTGCGTTTGCACAATATTGCCTAATGGGTGTGGCTGATGACTGCCAGATACAAACGTGTTTTTTCACTTATATCGCTGAATCTTAATGATGTTACCTGCTCAATCTTGTCCAGCCGGTAGCGCAGGGTGTTGCGGTGGATATGTAAGGATTCGCACGTTTGGGCCAAATCACAATTGTGGCCAAAATAAGCCTTGATCGTTTTGAGCAAGATACCGCGAGGATCGTTTTTTTGCAGCTCTAGCAGGGGATGGCGTAGTTGCTCGTAGCGCCAGCTATCATCTTGAAGGGAACTGAGCAATACCGGCAGGATATGATCTTGATAGAACACAACCGTATTTTTCCCGCCAGGTGAGCCGGAATGGCTTTCCATGGTCGCCTTGGCCGTCTGGTAGGATTTAGACCAGCCTTCCAAACCGGAAAAATAGTCGCCCAGCGCCATTTGAGTGGTAAAACCGTTTTCTTTGGCAAGGCTTTTTAGCAGTTTGTTGATCTGTTTTTGTGCCAGGGGCTTAGACCAGCCATCAGCATCAAGTGAGAGCGGCAGCAGAACCACAACTTCGTTCATCGAAACGGACGAGATACCGACAAGATTGTTGTGCTCTGGTTGTTCAAGCAACTGGACTAGACGCTGCAGGTGTTCGGTAGACAGGCTCTCCCCCTGGGTGGGAAAGGCTTGGACAATAGCGGCAACACGCGGTTGGGACAGATCCAGAGCCAGGCGCTCGGCGATAGCAAGCCGCTGGTTTTCGCTGAGCCCATCCCCCTGGATCAACTGCAATACCAGTTCTTCGCGGTGGCGCTTGTTCCATTGAAGTTTGGACATCAGCGCCTGGTGCTCGACAATCAGCTCGGCGGCCATTTTGACCAGTTCGCCGTAGCTGCGTACTTGTTCGGGCTCTCCCGAGATCCCGACGACGCCAATTGTCTGATCCTGAAAAACAATCGGCAGGTTGATCCCCGGTTTGACTCCCTTGAGCTGCCCGGACATTGCGGTGTCTATCTCGACAACCCGATTATCATCAAGGGCGAGAACGGCACCTTCGTGACGTTGGCTGAGGCGGTTCGGATCACTCGAGCCGATGATTCTGCCATGTTCATCCATCACATTGACGGAATAGCGAATGATTTGCTTGGCGCGTTCGACAATCTGTCGGGCAATGGTGGCATTTAGTTGCATTCTTGTTCCAGATCCTGACAATGTGCGGACTTTATTGCGATTGGCTCCGAGCTAAACTCGGCTCCGGCCTGTAAGCGGGCGAGTTGCGGCGTATTTTTATTGTACCAAGCTTATCCAGTTGCTGGGTACAGAATGATGACAGAGAGGGTAGCTATGGACTACGAATTTAAGAAAAATACCCTGGACGGTAGCTATCACGCCATTTTTTCTATGGGCCACGAGGCTCTGGGGCGCTGGTTAATCGACGAAGTGGGAAAAGACTTTTCTACGATCGATGCGATTTTGGCCCAAATTGGTGTGCTGAAAAACAGCACCCGTGAATGGCGGCTGGTGGGAGAGGATCTTACCCTGAGCCTGCAGGACAATGAAGCGCTTGTTCAAGCTAACTATCTGTTTTCTGAAGACGATACCGAGCTAGATGAAGACATGAATTTTTATGATGACGAATGTATGTCTCTGTGTGGATTTGAGGATCTCGAGCAGATGTTGCATGCCTGGCGTGCATTTGTCACCCGCTTCTGACGGCTATCGTCTGACTCTGCACAATTTGCTTCTTTTCAGTGAAAGGGCTGCACCATAAAGGTGCGGCCCTTTTTTGTTGTTTTTAACAAATTTATATAAGCTACTGAAATATAACAAAATAAAAAGTTGGCATAAAGCTTGTTTGTTAACCAACTGTAATCGGAAAGGAATTCAGAAGATTAGGAGCAGGCAATGAAATTGATAAACGCAATCATTAAACCATTTAAGTTGGATGACGTCCGAGAAGCACTGGCAGATGTCGGTGTCGAGGGGATGACTGTCTCTGAGGTCAAAGGATTTGGCCGTCAGAAAGGTCACACCGAGCTATACCGCGGCGCAGAATATCAGGTGGACTTTCTGCCTAAAGTGAAGCTGGAAATTGCGACTCAGGCAGAGAACTTGGAAGCCATTGTAGAAGCCATTTCGAAAGCGGCCCAAACCGGAAAAATTGGTGACGGTAAGATTTTTGTTTATGACCTTGATCATGCCGTACGAATCCGTACCGGTGAAACAGATCTAGAAGCCTTATAAGAATTGGACGAATAGGGGATGATGACCATGGAACTATCAACAACGGTAACAGAGCTGCGTTATGCACTCGATACTTTCTTTTTCTTGATGTCAGGTGCGCTGGTGATGTGGATGGCGGCAGGCTTTGCGATGCTGGAAGCCGGTCTGGTTCGCTCGAAGAACACCACAGAGATCCTGACCAAAAACGTCTGCCTGTATGCGATTGCTTGTACTATGTACCTGCTAGTGGGCTATAACATCATGTACGTCGATAACGGTGAAGGTGGCTGGCTGCCATCGTTCGGTGCCCTGATAGGCTCCCAGGCCGAGGGCGCGGATCACTCGCTGGAATCTGATTTCTTCTTCCAGGTGGTGTTTGTGGCAACAGCAATGTCGGTGGTATCCGGTGCCGTGGCCGAGCGTATGAAACTATGGTCGTTCCTCATTTTCTCAGTCATTTTGACGGCCTTTATCTATCCGATGGAAGGATACTGGACATGGGGCGGTGGCTTCTTGTCAGAAGCAGGCTTCAGTGACTTTGCTGGCTCGGGTATTGTTCATATGGCCGGTGCGGCCGCAGCTTTGGCAGGTGTGCTATTGCTGGGTGCCCGTAAAGGTAAATACGGCAAGAACGGTTCAATCAACCCAATTCCCGGTTCGAACATGCCGCTGGCAACTCTGGGTACCTTTATCCTGTGGTTCGGTTGGTTCGGGTTCAACGGCGGTTCGCAGCTGATGGTATCAGATTTTGAAAATGCAACGGCAGTGGGCCAGATCTTCCTTAACACTAACGCCGCAGCGGCAGCCGGTGCTATCGCAGCGCTGGCAGTGTGTAAGACAACTTGGGGCAAAGCGGATTTGACCATGGTACTGAACGGTGCCCTGGCTGGTCTGGTTGCCATCACTGCTGACCCGTTATCTCCATCACCAATGTCTGCGGTTGTTATCGGGGTGGTATCCGGTGCGCTGGTTGTGTTTAGCATCATTGGCCTGGATAAAATCAAAATTGATGACCCTGTCGGTGCTATCTCGGTCCACGGTGTGTGTGGGTTCTTCGGTCTGATGGTGGTGCCATTCAACAATGCAGATGCCACGTTCGGTGCTCAGCTACTGGGTGCAGCAGTTATCTTCGGCTGGGTATTCGCAACAAGCTTCGCGGTGTGGGCGGTACTGAAAGCCACCATGGGTATCCGTGTGACGGAAGAGGAAGAAATGGCGGGAATGGATCTGCATGACTGTGGTATTGATGCCTACCCTGAATTTGTTAGCGTAAAATAAGGCTAAATCTTAATATGCAGTCACGTGTATTAAGTGTGATACAACTTATTGATAAGTTGCTGAATAACTAAGAAACCAGTAACATACATTTAGTTCACATCTTTAAAAAATGCTGCCATTTGGCAGCATTTTTTTTGTGTTTAATTGTAACCACGCATTGTTTTAGCGTCGTGCTACAGTATAATTAGTTCGATATTGATAAACATTATCATTACATTTTGCATTAAGGGATGGATTAATGAAAAAGCTGTTGGCATCGGCGATTCTGCTTGGCTTGGCTGCTCCTCAGGTAGCAACTGCTGCTGAAGAAGTGAATGTATACTCTTATCGTCAGCCTTTCCTGGTTGAGCCTATGTTTAACGAATTCACAAAAGAAACCGGCATTAAGGTTAACGTGAAATTCGCGAAAAAAGGCTTGGCAGAGAAGCTGCAGCAAGAGGGCGAATACAGCCCTGCCGATATGATTCTGACAACTGATATCAGCCGTCTGGTTGAGCTGGCAAACAAACAATTGGTTCAGCCTGTTGATAGCAAAGTAATTGAGCAAAACGTACCGGCTCAATACCGTGATAGCGAAGATGAGTGGTTTGCGCTGACACTGCGTTCACGTAACGTGTATTCTTCTCGAGACCGTGTTGGCCGTCTGCCGGCAGACTTTGACTATGCCGATCTGGCGAAACCTGAGTGGAAAGGCAAAATTTGTACCCGCTCTGGTAAGCACCCATATAACGTTTCTCTGGTTTCTTCGATGATTGCCAATCATGGTGAAGCAGAAGCGAAAGAGTGGCTGGAAGGTGTTAAAGCCAACCTTGCCCGTAAACCTCAGGGTAATGACCGTGCGCAGGTTAAGGCTGTCAAAGAAGGTCTGTGTGATCTGGCTATCGGCAACAGCTACTACCTAGGCAAGATGGTTAACGACGAGAAGCAGAAGGCATGGGCTGAAGCGGTTTACATCAACTTCCCTGGCCAGAAAGCAGACGGTACACACGTTAACGTTAGCGGCATGGCAATGGCCAAGTACGCGCCTAACAAGGATAACGCGCAGAAGCTGATGGAATTTTTGACTGGTGATAAAGCCCAGCAGATGTACGCTGAAGTGAACTATGAGTACCCGGTTAAAGACGGTGTTAAGCGCTCTGAGCTGGTTGCATCTTGGGGTGACTTCCAGGCTGACGATCTATCGCTTGAAAAAGTGGCAGACTACCACAGCACAGCAATCAAACTGTTAGATGAAGTGAAGTTTGATCTGTAAGTTGTTACATAAAAATGGGGCGAGATGCCCCATTTTTGCTTAAGCCCTAGTATCTTTTCCAATAACTTATGGTAGCTTCACTATCCCGAAAAAAAGTAGGGACTTTTGTGTGGTTCTATTGCAGCATCGGGTTGTAGCGACGCCATAAATTTATTGCAAAGGATACTAAGTAGTAAGCAATGAAAGAAAAATATATGTTTTGGCGGACCAGCGGCTGGGGGTTATCCCTACTGCTGGTTTTGCCTATTCTGGCGATTTTCTATACCGCGATAGGTGAGTCGGACGAAGTCTTCTCCCACTTGATGGGCACCGTCATGGCGACCTACACCAGCAATACGTTCTGGCTGGTGTCAGGCACAGTGCTGCTGGCACTGCTGTTTGGCCTGCCTGCGGCCTGGATCATGGCGATGTGTCGCCTTCCCGGTGAGAAAATATTGCAGTGGGCGCTGGTCCTGCCTCTGGCTATGCCGGGCTATATCATTGGTTATATCTATACGGACTGGTTTGACTATGCCGGGCCGATCCAAATTTTCCTGCGTGATGTGTTTGGCTGGCAGAGTATCCATGACTACTGGTTCCCGGATATCCGCTCTCTCGGTGGTGCCAGCATGGTACTGGCGCTCGTTCTCTACCCCTATATCTACCTTCTGGCGCGCGCGGCCTTTATGGAGCAGAGTGTCAGCTTGCTTCAGTCTGCCCGTTTGCTGCGCTGTTCTCCCTGGGACAGCTTCCGCCGGATTTCCCTGCCGCTGGCCCGTCCGTCGATTGCCGTCGGTATGTCGCTGGTGGCGATGGAGACCCTGGGCGATTTCGGTACCGTCAGCTATTTTGCTGTGAATACCCTGACAACGGCGGTGTATGATACTTGGTTGGGCTATTCCAACCTCAATGCGGCAGCGAAAATTTCAGCTATTATGTTGATGGTCATTTTTTTGCTGATCAGTGCCGAGCGCTTTAGTCGGCGTAAGCAGAAACTGTTTCAGCAAGAATTCGAGCACGGCGATGATGTTCGCTACAGCCTGACCGGAGCGAAGAAATGGCTGGCCCTTGGCTGGTGCTGGGGACTGGTGGGTTGTGCCTTTGTGATGCCGTTGCTGCAGCTTGGCTACTATGCCTGGCATTATTTTGCCGAGAGCTGGACGACCGAGTTTCAGCAGTACAGCATCAACAGCCTTGTGGTGTCGCTGGCTGCGGCCCTGTTTGCCGTGATGCTGGCACTGATTGTGAATTTCTACCATCGCCTGGATGGTCGCAGGTCGACCCTGGTGCCGATCCGCGCATCATCGCTCGGTTATGCCGTGCCGGGGACTGTATTGGCGATTGGGGTAATGATCCCGCTGACCAGTGCCGACCACCTGCTGAATGACTTTGCTATCAGCTTTGGTCTTGGCCGTCCGGGGCTTGTGTTCTCAGGGACGATGATCGCGATTATCTTTGCCTTTGTCGTTCGCTTCGCCGCGGTGGCAATCGGCAGTATCGAGAGCAGCCTGGCCAAGGTGCCGCCGTCACTGGATATGGCGTCAAAAACCATGGGCTATGCCTCGACCCAGATGTTGCGCCGGGTTCACCTGCCGCTGATCCGCCGGGGCTGCCTGATAGCAGGGTTGTTAGTCTTTATCGAGTCGATGAAAGAGCTTAATGCCGCCTTGCTGCTGCGGCCGTTTAATTTTGAAACCCTGGCAACCTATGTATTTAACTTCGCGTCAGACGAGCAGTTAGAACTTGCTGCCCTGCCGGCGATTTTATTGGTAATTGTTGGCCTGATCCCGCTGGTCATGGTTAACCGTTCTTTGGAGCAGAAACACTGATGAGCCATGCATTATCCGTCCAAAACCTGACCTGTACCTACAACGGCCAGGCGGTATTACAGAACCTCTCTCTGCCAGTCAAAGACAATGAAATCGTCTGTCTGCTGGGAGCCAGTGGCTGCGGTAAGACGACTTTGCTCAAGGCCATTGCCGGCCTGTTGCCGCTGGAGAGTGGTGATATTTATATCAACGGCCGTACGATTGCCGATCAGCACACATGGCTGCCGCCGGAAAAGCGCAATATCGGGATGATTTTTCAGGACTATGCGTTGTTTCCCCATTTGACGGTGGCTGAAAATATCGCTTTTGGCCTGCGTGACTGGGACAAGGCTCGTATCGCTGCCAAAGTGAAGGAAATGCTTGAGCTGGTCCACCTTACCGGCCTGGATGGCCGTTATCCTCATCAGCTGTCGGGTGGACAGCAGCAGCGGGTTGCGATTGCCCGTGCTCTGGCCTGCGAGCCCGACCTGATCCTGCTTGATGAGCCATTTTCCAATATTGATACTCAGGTTCGTCACGGGCTGATCAAAGAGATCCGTCGTATCTTCAAGGCTCAGGGAGTAACGGCTATTTTCGTGACCCATAGCCGGGAAGAGGCGTTTGCCTTTGCCGATCGACTGGCTGTCATGAACCATGGTGTTATTGAACAGTTCGGTTGTGCCACGGATCTGTATTATCACCCGAGCAGCCGTTTTGTGGCTGAGTTTCTCGGCTCGGGGTCGTATCTTCCGGCCACTGTTAAGAATGACAACCAGCTGTTTACTCCGTTCGGCGAGATCGGTATGAAAACCGAACAGCCGTATGGTCAGGAGACCAGTGTGGAATGGCTACTGCGTCCCCAAAACCTGAAGGTGAGACAGGCGCAGGATGGACAGGGAGTGATCACCGAGCAGCTGTTCATGGGGGATAACTGCCGCTATACCGTTGATTTTCAGGGACACACATTAGTGGTGAATTCGCATTTGATCTTGCAGGTGGGTGATCGTGTCAAAGTGGAAGTCGAGCCCCACGAGCCGGTGGTTTTCGCGACTGCCTGCTAATAGCCGGCTTACCTGTTCGGTATAGCAAGCAAGGCCAGCGGAATGCTGGCCTTGTTGATCAAAAATCAGGATTTGCCGGTTCTTACGTTGCCATTTACTTCGCCAATAGCGCTGAAATGTAGGTGGCAGCCTGCTCGCGCATTTTGTCCTGATCCGGGTTGATGTTGGCTTGTAGGTAGAGGACATAGCAGATCCCGTGTAGTTGCCAGGCAAGCTCGTCTGGAGACTGCTGGGTATTCAGCTCTTGATGTTCAACTCCCTGGGCAAACATCTCTGCGAGGCGATCATGGCTTTGTTTGTTGTCGCCGATAAACTGCGGCCAGATTTCATCTCGAACAGAGGTGCTCCACTCGAACCATACTTTGATCCAGTCTTGCTGTTCGATGACCGCATCGATAAGGTGGTCGGTAATGCAAGTCAGCCGTGGGTAGAGCGGCTTGCTCTGGCTGCCCAGACATTCGGTGATCAGCTGACTGAAGCGGTTTTCCACCTGAGTCAGGACTTGCTCAACCAGCGCTTCCCGGGTCGGGAAATAGTTAAATACGGTCGCTACGGATACATTGGCCATTTCAGCAATGTCGGCATGGCCTGCTCGGCCGATGCCTCGCCGGGCAAAAACCTCTAAGGCAAAATCAAGCAACTGTTGTTTTCGTTTTTCTGGAGAAAGACGTGTTCTGGTCTTTTTGACGATCGTATCCATTTCGTTTATTCCCTAGCCTTGATTATTTATTTAAGTTATATATTTGTTTTACATAATAACTTTACAATAGCAGTCAGTTGCATTCAAACTGGTTTTGTTCAAGTTGTGTCATATAATTGACAGCTTCGATAAAATAACTATTGTTCGGCAGGAATGTTAGAATAGAGATCCGTTGTGATAGTTAGCCTGCAGGCGGCTTATGCAGTCGTCCTGATGGAGAAAAAGATGAAGCATACAGTTGAAGTAATGATTTCTGAGCAGGATGTTCAGGCCCGCGTCAAAGAGCTGGGACAGCAAATAACCGAGTGTTACAAGGATTCCGAGAACCTTGTGATGGTCGGCTTACTACGAGGCTCTTTCGTGTTTATGGCTGATTTGGCGCGTGCGATTGAGCTTCCTCATGAAGTCGACTTCATGACTGCATCAAGTTATGGCAATACCATGGAAAGTAATCGTGACGTCCGTATCCTGAAGGATTTGGATGACGATATCCAGGGCAAAGACGTGTTGCTGGTCGAAGATATCATCGATACCGGCAACACTCTGAATAAAGTCTGCGAGATTTTATCGCTACGTGAACCAAACTCCATCCGCATCTGTACGCTGCTTGACAAGCCCGAGCGCCGTGAAGTGAAGGTGGATGTCGAGTGGGTCGGCTTTGAGATCCCGGATGAGTTTGTTGTCGGTGTAGGCATTGACTATGCCCAGAAATACCGTCACCTGCCTTTCATTGGTAAAGTGGTTCCACAGGAAGACTAAGCTGAAGAACCGGCTTTGTCACCCTAATAGCAAAAGCGACCGTGAGGTCGCTTTTTTGTTGCAATGTATAGCGCTATACAGCTGCGCTTAGGCTTTGACTGGGAGAATGGCTTCCATTGCTGTCTGATAGGCTTCTTCCAGGCCTTCGCGGCTGGTGGCTGCAACGCCCAGATCGCGAAGCACACCGTCGCCGATACCATAGACCCAGCCATGGATTTTTATTTTCTGGCCCCGCTCCCATGCCTGCTGCATGATAGTAGAGTTGCCGAGGTTATAAACCTGGGTCGCGACATTGATTTCACAAAGCTTGTCGCTCCACTCTTCGCGAGGCAGGACACCAAGCTCCGGACGGTACTTCAGGTAAAGGTCGCGGATATGCAGCAGCCAGTTGTTGATGAGGCCCAGTTGCGGGTTATCAATCGCCGCTGTAACGCCGCCACAGCCGTAGTGGCCACAGACGATGATATGCCTTACCTTGAGCACGTCAACAGCGTACTGGACGACTGAGAGGCAATTTAAGTCGGTATGGATAACCTGGTTGGCAACGTTTCGGTGTACGAACAACTCTCCCGAGTCCAGGCCGGTCAGACGTTCGGCGGGTACACGGCTGTCAGCACAGCCTATCCATAGGTATTCAGGTTTCTGAGCTTTTGCAAGATGGGAAAAGAACTCGGGCTTTTCTTCCTTAATATTCTCTGACCAAGAGAGATTATTTGCGAATAGCTGTTTAATATCTGCCATGATGATGCCTTTGTTTGATACATTCGTTATACCAATTCACATAAGTGTCAGTCCTGTTTGCGCAGAGGCTGAAAGTTATGTAAACCGGCCCCACTATACACAAGCTGGTCAATTAGCAAATCGGATTAGTTATCCGTTGATGAAAATTTCTAACATAAAGATTGCATTTTATGAACGCATTGGAAATAAAAAATGTAAGTAAAAATTACAAGGGTGGCGTTAAGGCTTTGAAAAATATGAGCCTTTCTGTTGAGGAAGGGGACTTCTTTGCTTTGCTCGGTCCGAATGGAGCCGGCAAGTCTACCACCATTGGAATCATTAGTTCGTTAGTTAACAAGACCTCTGGCTCGGTGAATGTCTTTGGCTATGATTTGGACACCCAGCTGGTAGAAGCCAAAAACCAGCTTGGACTGGTCCCGCAGGAATTTAATTTTAACCAGTTTGAAACTGTTGAGCAGATCGTGGTGAACCAGGCCGGTTACTATGGGGTCGAGAAAGGGGGGGCCAGAGAGCGGGCGAAGAAGTACCTGACCCAGCTGGATTTATGGGAAAAGCGCAATGAGGTGTCCCGTAACCTGTCGGGCGGGATGAAGCGCCGCCTGATGATTGCCAGGGCGTTGATGCATGAGCCCCGGTTGCTGATCCTCGATGAGCCAACGGCTGGGGTCGATATCGAACTGAGACGCTCGATGTGGGACTTTCTGCGTGAGATCAACCGTCAGGGTGTCACGATTATCCTGACGACTCACTACCTCGAGGAGGCCGAAATGCTTTGTCGTAATATCGGTATCATCAATCGAGGTATGCTGATTGAGAATACCAGTATGAAAGAGCTGCTGGGCAAGCTGGAAGTGGAGACCTTTATTCTTGATATCAAGCTGAACGGGAAGCGGCCGGTGCTTGACGATGTGATGTGGAAGATGCCGGACAATCATACCCTGGAAATCGACATTCCCAAGGGGACAGGGCTTAATACTGTGTTTAATCAGCTGACCAGCCAGGGGGTCGAGGTGCTCTCGATGCGAAACAAAGCCAACCGCCTAGAGGAGCTGTTTGTCAATTTGGTCGCCGCCGAAAAAAGGGAGCAGGCATGAGACATCAATTTTGGATTGCTTTCAAAAGCTTGATCAACAAAGAAATTAACCGCTTCGCCCGGATCTGGGTACAGACCCTGGTGCCGCCGGCAATTACCATGACCCTGTATTTCATTATCTTTGGCAGCCTGATCGGTAGCCGGATTGGCGAGATGGGCGGTTTTACCTATATGGAATACATCGTGCCGGGTTTGATCATGATGTCGGTGATCACCAACTCGTATTCCAATGTGGCGTCGTCGTTTTTCAGTGCCAAGCTGCAGCATAATATCGAGGAGTTGCTCGTGGCACCGGTGCCGAGCTATATCATCATTGCCGGTTATGTTGGTGGTGGTGTGCTACGCGGACTGGCTGTCGGCTTTATCGTTTCGGTCGTCTCGCTGTTATTTGTGGATTTGAATATTGCCCACTTTGGCGTGATTGTGGCGACGGTCGTGATGACCTCGATTGTGTTTGCGCTGGGTGGGCTGATCAATGCCGTGTATGCCAAGACGTTTGATGACATCAGTATTATTCCGACCTTCGTACTGACGCCGCTGACTTACCTTGGCGGGGTCTTCTATTCGCTGAGCCTGCTGCCTGAGTTCTGGCAGGGGGTCTCCAAGCTCAATCCGATCGTGTATATGGTGAATGCGTTCCGGTATGGTTTCCTCGGGGTGTCGGATGTCGGTATCGGAACATCCTTTGCAGTACTCGGGGTGTTCATTGCCGCGCTGTACGGGTTCGTCTATTACCTGATCTCGCGCGGGATTGGCTTGCGTTCGTAGTCATATCGGCGTGTCTTTACGCTAAATTGTCTGCAAAGCCCAGTTTGTTGCTGGGCTTTTTTTGTGTGTTTGCTCTAACAAAAAGGCCCGGCATCATTGATGCCGGGCCTTGTACATATCTGCTCTGGGGATTATTCAGAAGTCTGTTGCGGTGCAGCCAGATCAACCACCTGGTTGTCGATCAGGCGTGCCTTGCCCAGGATAGCCGACATCAGGATCACTGCCTGCTGGGTCTCTTCGCCGATCAGCTGGAGGCTGACAGCATCGCGGATATAGATTTCGTCCGGCTGCAGGCCGGCAGCACGCAGCTGGTCGCTGGCGTCGACAACGATTTCGGCATAGTCGGTACGTCCGCCACGCATCTGGCTGTTGATCCAGCGCATGGTGCGTGCCAGTACAGGTGCGCGCTGGCGTTCGTCGACAGTGAGGTAACCGTTGCGCGAGCTCATAGCCAGACCGTCCATTTCGCGGACTGTCGGAACACCGATGATTTCGATATCCATGGCCATGTCGATAACCATCTGGCGGATAAGCGCCAGCTGCTGGTAGTCTTTCTCGCCAAAGCATGCGACGTCCGGCTGGACAATGTTAAACAGCTTGGTAACCACGGTAGAAACGCCACGGAAGTGGTTAGGGCGCAATGCTCCCTCAAGCATTGTCGATAGCTCAGGTACATCGACAAACGTCTGGCGATCCAGACCTTTCGGGTACATGACATCCGGCGTCGGCGTAAAGACCATATCGACGGCTTCGCCATTTAGTTTGGCGAGATCATCTTCCAGCGTGCGCGGGTAGTTGGCCAGATCATCGGCTTTGTCGAACTGCATCGGATTGACAAAGATGCTGACAACAACCACATCAGCGTGCTCACGGGCTTTGCGAACCAGCGTAAGGTGACCTTCATGAAGATTGCCCATGGTTGGAACAAAAGCGATACGGCGGCCTTCTCGGCGCCATACTCGAACTTGTTCGCGAATCGGGGCGATCTCAGCGAATGTTTGCATTTTTATTCCTTACTCAAAGGTATGTTCTGGGCCCGGGAAAACACCGGCCTCGACATCTTCTAGGTATTTGGTGACTGCCGTGCGCATCTCGCCGGTTTCAGCCAGATAGTTCTTTGAGAAACGTGGCATGTAGTTAGCTGAGATCCCGAACATATCGTGCATGACCAGGATCTGGCCGTCGGTGACATTACCGGCACCGATACCAATAACAGGTACCTCGACGGCCTTGGTTATGCGCTCGGCCAGGCTGGCTGGTACGCACTCGAGTAAAATGATCTGGGCACCAGCGTTTTTCAACAGGATAGCATCTTTCACCATCTGCTCAGCGTGGTCAGAGTCACGTCCCTGAACTTTATAGCCACCAAAAATATTGACTGACTGAGGGGTTAGCCCCAGATGAGCACAAACCGGCACGGCACGCTCGGTTAGCTTGGAGACGGTTTCGGCCAGCCAGGCTCCGCCTTCCAGCTTGACCATATTGGCACCGGCTCGCATCAGCTCGGCAGCGCTTTCACAGGCCTGCTCTGGGGTGCCGTAGCTCATAAATGGCATATCGGCCATCAGCAGCGCATTCGGGCTGCCAGCGCGGACACAGCGCGTGTGGTAGGCAATATCCTGGACACTGACCGGCAGGGTATCGGGTTTGCCTTGAAGGACCATCCCCAGCGAGTCGCCAACCAGCATGACCGGGACTTCCTGTTGCTCAAACAGCTGAGCAAAGCTTGCGTCATAGGCTGTGACAGACGCAAATTTACGACCTTCCTGCTTCCATTTCATCAGGTCGTTGATAGTAATTTTCTTCATAATTTTATCTCCCTAAAACAATGCCTTAAGCATGCCAGATGGCGAGGCCATTGCGTTCTACCTGACGAAGCAGCGTCTGGAGGGCTGTCTGATCAGGCAGGATTAAATCAGGGGCAATTTCTGCCAGCGGATAAAGTACAAACTCACGTACCTTCATCCCGTAGTGCGGAACGGTCAGCCGTTCACAGTTATGTACCAGATCGCCGTACAGGATAATGTCGAGATCCAGTGTTCTCGGTCCCCAGCGCTCGGCCTTGCGAACCCGGCCATGCTCAAGCTCAATAGCCTGAGTGCGATCCAGCAGGTCAAGCGGGGGAAGGGTGGTATCAATCGCCACCACCGCATTGATGTAGTCGGGCTGATCCTGGGGTCCCATCGGGGTACTGCTGTATAGCGATGATTCTGCAACCACCTGGATTTCAGGAACCTCTTTCAGGGCGGCAATGGCTTTTTTAGCCTGGGTGACGGGATCACCCAGGTTACTGCCGATTGCTATATAGGCTCGGATCATGACGATGACTTCACTTGCGGCTTTTTACGACGCTGAGGGCGGCGGCGGCGAGGACGGCGCTGGCCACCCTCGTCGTTGATTTTTTGTACCATCTTACTGCGTCGGTTGCGGTCGGCGGACTGGAATTCGTTCCACCAGCTGGCCAGCTCGGCAATGTCGGCGCTCTCGAAGTTGCCGCGCATTTCCAGAAAATCGTATGCAGCCCTGAATTTAGGATGTTCCAGCATCTTGAAGGCACGCTTGCCGCTGCGACGGCTAAAGCGCATCTGTTGCTGCCAGATATCGCGAACTGTGGTGGTAAAGCGGCGCGGGATTGCAATCGACTTCACTTGTTCGTCGAGGACATCGTTTGAGGCAACCATAAAGGCATCATAGTACGACAGGCCGCTGGTAATCGAAATTTCCTCGGCCCGGGTCACCATCGGGTACCACAGCATCGCTGCATACATAAAGGCCGGATTGACACGCTTCTCATCGAGGATACGTTTATCGGTCGCAGCAAGAATGTGCTCAATCATTAATTCGGTCTGGCTGCTGTGATCCTCGGTAAAGTGCTCAGACAGCAGCGGGAACAGCTGCTGGAACAGGTTGTACTCGCGGAGCAGCTTATAGGTTGCCAGTCCGTTGCCTGACTGGAGTAGCTTCAGGCTTTCTTCAAACAGACGGGCTGGCGGAATGTCCTGCAATAAGGTGGCAAGTCCGTAAATGGGTTCGGCTGTCTTGCTTTCGATCGTCATATCGAGCTTGGCAGCAAAACGGACTGCACGCAGCATGCGTACCGGATCTTCGCGGTAGCGGGTTTCCGGATCGCCGATCAGGCGAATAATACGGTTCTCCAGATCGTGGACACCGTTGGCATAGTCGCTGACGGAAAAGTCCTTGATGCTGTAGTAAAGGGCATTGATCGTGAAGTCGCGGCGTTCGGCGTCTTCATCGATAGTGCCGTAGACATTGTCGCGCAGCAGCATGCCTTCCTGATTTTGCGAGGCAATTTGCTGTTTGTTCTGGACGCTTGGCTTTGCATCGGCATGGTGGCCACGGAAAGTTGCCACTTCGATAACATCGCGGCCAAACAGAATATGTGCCAGGCGGAAGCGACGGCCGATTAGCCGACAGTTGCGAAAGAGCTTCTTGATCTCTTCCGGTGTGGCGTTGGTTGCGATATCAAAATCTTTCGGCTGTTTGTTTAGTAACAGATCGCGTACGCCGCCACCGACAAGGTAGGCGTCAAAACCGGCCTTATTGAGACGATAAAGTACCTTCAGCGCATTTTCGCTGATATCTTTACGTGAAATACCGTGCTCTTGGCGTTGAAAAATTTGCAAGGTTAGGTCCTCGGTAACGAGAGTACTACTGTCGCGATTCAATACCTTACGGCAAAAGCTGGCTACTCGATTAAAGATAATACACCTCATAAACGTGGATCGGGTTCAACAAACAGCCGCATATCATATATCACGGCGGGCCATTTTAGAATCCTAGTGTGATAGCTGTGGTTTGCGGCAGCCTGTCAACCTGCCAGTGCATGCAGCCCCAGCGGAGTATATCTTCCAGGCTGGAGGCGGCTAAATCAGCAGGCGGCTGCATGCCGAGAAACATCATTGCCCTAATTAAAGCAGGCTTCGGATTGGCCTTGTCGATTGCCGGGGCATGGTTCTGCTTCGATAGCTTATTGCCGTTGTCGGTGACAGCCAGCGGTAGGTGCAGATAGCTGACTTCCGGCAGTCCTAACTGACGATACAGGCCAATTTGTCTGCCCGTCGGCTCAATCAGATCTGCGCCGCGAACGACTTCGGTGACGCCTTGTTCGATGTCATCCAGAACGACGGCGAGGTTGTAGGCATACAGTCCGTCACGGCGGTGGATAATGAAATCCTCCCGGGCCAGGGACTGCGGGATCTCAATGTGGCCGTGCAGCACATCATTAAAAAAGGTAACAGGTGTATTAACTTTAAGTCGAACGGCGCTGTTATTGGCGCTGCAGTTCAGTTCGCGGCAGGTTCCGGGATAAAATCCACCGGCAAGTTTGATTTGTTTACGGGTACATTGGCAATAGTAGGCTTCTCGGCTGTGGAGCCAGGCATCAATCTGGGCCTGGTAGGCGTCATGGCGCTGGCTCTGATACATGATGCTGCCGTCCCAGGTCAGCCCATAGGCTTCCAGCGTATGTAAGATATCGTCCGCGGCACCGGGCATTTCCCTGGGCGGATCGAGATCTTCCATGCGAACTAGCCAGGTGCCCTGCCGGGATCTGGCCTGCAGGTAGCTGCCGAGGGCAGCGACAAGGGAGCCAAAGTGCAAGGGGCCTGACGGAGAGGGCGCAAAGCGGCCGATATAATGGCTTTTTGTACTCATAAACAAATCATAAAAAATGAAAGAGGGAGCTGCTGCTCCCCCTTAAAACAGTTGATGTATAATACCGAAGTATTAGCCTGCCATCTGCTTTTCTTTGATTTCTGCAAGCGTTTTACAGTCGATACATAGTTCGGCTGTCGGGCGGGCTTCAAGGCGGCGGATGCCGATCTCGATACCGCAAGAGTCACAGAAGCCAAAGTCATCGTCTTCGATGCGCTGAAGCGTTTTTTCGATCTTCTTGATCAGTTTACGTTCGCGGTCACGGTTACGAAGCTCCAGGCTGAATTCTTCTTCCTGTGCAGCACGATCAACAGGATCAGGGAAGTTTGCCGCTTCATCCTGCATGTGGTTAACGGTGCGATCAACTTCTTCACGAAGCTGGTTACGCCAAGCATCAAGAATTTTACGGAAGTGCTCTAGCTGAGCTTCACCCATGTATTCTTCGCCGGCTTTTTCCTGATATGGCTCTACCCCAGCAATAGCCAGGATGCCTAGCGATTTTTTAACGTTGCTCTCTGGCATATAGCATCTCCTAATATACCTAATAACCGTCACTGGTTAATTTTGGGCGGTATCTATAGCAGAAAGGGGTATGTGTGGCAATTGCTGCATATATTCAATTTTATACCAATGTGAAGAAAGCATCATTTTTCACAATTGTTGATGAAATTTTATACAGTTGTTTAAATGGAGTTCATCCTGGTTCAATACCGCTTTGTAACAGATGATCTCAACGCCTGCCCGTTCTGCCTGTTGAATTAATTTATGATAGTCCGGGTCTATATGGTGTGCCGCGGATACATTTTCAATCCCTGAATGTAAAATAGCGAAAAAAAGTACGGCTCTGTCTCCGTTCTTAGCTACCTCCATCAGCTCCCGCAGGTGTTTTTGGCCCCGAGAGGTGACTGCGTCGGGGAAAAAGCCTTGTCCATCCTCCAGCAGGGTAACGCTCTTTACTTCAATATAGCACGGTGGTTTGTCACCGGCAGTCAGCAATATATCTATCCTGCTGTTTTCACAACCATACTTTACTTCAGTGCGGAGTGATGAATAGCCTTGTAATTCTGTGATGACATTCTTGTTTATTGCTTCTTCGGCCAGGCGGTTGGCCCGTGCCGTATTGACGCAAATCCAGTCTCCGTCAAGGGTGTGAGTAAGCTCCCAGCTGTTGGGGTATTTACGCTTCGGGTTATCTGATGTGGAGTACCACACCGTACTTCCTGGCTCGGCACAGCCGGTCATCGCACCGGTATTGGCACAGTGAATGGTGCGTACTTCGCCGTCTGGGAATTCAATATCAGCGAGGAAGCGTTTATAGCGTCTGATTAATTTAGCAGCCTGTAGCGGTGGGTCAAATTTCATTCAAGATCCTGGTTGTCCGGTTGGGTTGGGGTCAGCGGCCACTGGCGAAGACACCTATATCGGACGCCGGAGCCACGGGCTGTGTTGACCTGCTCTGAAATATACAGCCCGAAGTGCTGAAAATAAAAGCTGAAATCCACATTTTCCGGCATCGGGTCAGGTCGCTGTCGGACCTGTTTTTTGAGAGTGATGTGCGGTTTATAGCTGCGTTCTTCCTGTTCTAGCCCGGTTTGTATAGCCGCTTCTTTCAAATCGGAGGCCAGCTGCGCCAGCGGGGCCGGGATGATATTGCCCCCTAGCCATATCATTCGGTTTCGCTTGCGGTACTTCAGCACGGAGGCATGGAAGGTAAACGAAGGAACAGTGATTGCGCTGGTTAAATCCATGAGGTGTGCTTTCTGTTGTTCGTCGACAAGCCCGAGAAAGGCCAGGGTCAGGTGGAGGTTGCTGTCCGGCACCCGACGGCCTTCGCCGGGCAAGGCTTGGGCCAGTTGGCAAAGCTGATGAAAGGCGGGTTGATTGCCCGGAGAGTCCAGTGCCAGGGCAAAGAAAAGGCGCTCTTGCTTATGATCGTTCATCGATAGTGGCCCCATAGATACCTATTTTCACCCTAGTGAGCTCGCAGGAGAAGGAGATGGCGGATAATTGTTCAGTTTGCCAAATGACTTTCTTGTACAATAGCTTTCAGCATAGTTTGAATATGACACAAGGTTTTCACATTGTCACAGCTGCCTATCGATACCGTTTTATCTCCGTTGCTTGATCAGCTCACGTCTTGCTCTCAGCTTATTTTGAAGGCACCGCCCGGGGCGGGTAAGTCGACCCGGCTACCCTTGGTGATTTTGCAGCAGGGCGGGATTGAGGGGCGGATCGTTATGCTGGAGCCGCGTCGTTTGGCGGCGCGCAATATTGCCGGTTATCTGGCTTCGCAGCTGGGGGAAAGTGTCGGACAGACCGTTGGCCTGAGAGTGCGGGGCGAGACTCGGGTCAGTGCGGCTACCCGGCTGGAGATTGTGACTGAAGGTGTGATGACCCGAATGCTACAACAGGATCCCGAGCTTGAGGGGATCGGGCTGCTGATTTTTGATGAATTCCACGAGCGAAGTATCCATGCCGATACGTCACTGGCACTGGCACTGGAGGTGCAGGAGGCCTTACGTGACGATCTCAAGTTGCTGGTGATGTCAGCGACGCTTGATGCCGAGGCGCTTACCTCCTTGCTACCCGATGCTGCATATATAGAATCCGAAGGGCGCTGCTTTCCGGTGGAGCACAGATACAAAACGGTCGCAGATAGCCAGCAGGTTGTCGACAGCGCCGCGCGGGAAGTGGTTCAGCTGCTCAATGGCGAGCAGGGCTCTATTTTGGTCTTTTTGCCGGGTGCTGGCGAGATCAAGCGCCTGGCAACATTGCTTGAAGAGAAAGTGGGGAGTGAGGTCGAGGTTTGTCCGCTCTACGGACAGCTGACGACAGCCCAGCAACAGCAGGCGATCACCCCGGCCCCGAAAGGCAAGCGCAAGGTGGTGCTGGCGACCAATATCGCCGAGACCAGTTTGACTATCGAAGGGATCCGTATCGTTGTTGACAGCGGGCTGGAACGGATCGCGCAGTGGGATCCCAGGACCGGGATCAGCCGGCTGGAGCTAGTCCGTATTGCCCGCTCGTCTGCCGAGCAGCGCGCCGGTCGTGCCGGACGTCTTGAACCGGGGATCTGCCTGCGCCTTTATAGTGAAGAGCTGCTGGTTAGGCAACCTGCTACGCCGCAGCCCGAGATCCTGCGGGCCGACCTGACCACGTTGGCGATGGAGCTGGCCCTGTGGGGCTGTATGGAGGCCGGGGAACTGCATTGGTTGGATATACCTCCTGATCAGGCGCTTCGTCAGTCTCGAGGCCTGTTACAAAGCCTGGGGGCGCTGGATGCCGATAACAAGCTCACTGCCAGGGGCAAGCAAATTCAGCAGTTGGGCGCCGATCCCCGTCATGCCGCGATATTGATGATGGCCAAGAGTCAGAGTATGTCGGCGATGACGACTGCCGCGATGCTGGTGGCGCTGCTGGAAGAGCCGCCACGGGGTATGAATAACCCGGATCTGCATTTTCAGCTCAACTTGCTGGAAGGCGGCAAGCTCCCGCGAAGCAGGCAGTATATGCAGCGTGCGAGGCATCATCTGAGTAAATTAACGACCACGGCAGCGGCAAGTTTACAGGTGGATGCCGAATGGGTTGCTCCCTTGATGGCGGCGGGGTTCCCAGACCGTATAGCGCTGTCGCGCGGCAAGGACGGACGCTATCAGCTAGCCAATGGTCAGGGAGCGATGTTGTTGCCTGACGAGCCGATGGCGGATGAAGCCATGCTGGTGGTGGCTGATGTCGTCAAGACTCGACAGGGTGACAGCCGTATCTTCTCGGCGATTGCGGCAGATGCCGACCAGCTGCAACAGTTACTTCCACAGTTGTTCGATGAGCGTGAATGGTTGGATTGGGATGACAAAAAAGGACGTTTGAGTGCCGAGAAGCATTTGTGCTGCGGCCAGCTGATCCTGAAGCGCAGCCCGATGGCCGAGCCGGATCCGGCCAAGGCCAGCGAAGCCCTGCTCAATGCGATTATACGCAAGGGGGTGGGGGTACTGCCGTGGAATAAACGCGCGGAGAGTTTGCTCAACCGTGCTCGCTGTGCGGCCGAGTGGCTGCCTGAGCTGAATCTGCCAGCTATGGATGAGGAGAGCTTGCTTGCCGATGCCGAGCAGTGGCTGCTGCCGTTCATGAATGGTATAAAAACGCTTAAAGCGATTGATAGAATTGACCTGGTGGCGGCATTGGAAGCCCGTCTTGGCTGGGAGCAGGCGAAAGCATTGGACTCGATACTGCCCACGCATTACCAGGTGCCGACAGGATCGCGTTATCCGATCCGTTATCAGTTGGGTCATAAACCGGTACTGGCGGTACGAATGCAGGAAATGTTCGGAGAAAAATCCTCACCACTGATTGCCAACGGGAAGGTTGCTGTGGTGTTGGAGCTGCTTTCCCCGGCGCAGCGACCATTGCAGATCACCCAGGATTTGTCCGCTTTCTGGCAAGGTTCCTACCGGGATGTACAGAAAGAGATGAAAGGGCGTTATCCCAAGCATGTGTGGCCGGATGATCCGGCAAACCATGCACCAACGAAGAAAACCAAGAAGTATATGTAATTGTATTGTCAGCTGCCGCGAACTGCGTGATGGCTGACAGAAGCCTTTTGATCCCTGTGCTCAGACAATAGCCATACAGGGATTGGATTTCGGGAATGATGAACCGCATGAAGATCAAGTTGCCAGTTCGCCTTGCAGCGCCAGCCCCAAAGAAGCCGGGAGGCAAAAAGCCTGTGGCGAAGAAGCCTGCAGAGAAGAAAACCGGTACCCGGCGCAAGACAGCGGCCAAAGCCCCCGCTAAAAAAAGCCCGGCCAAACCTCGCCGTAGCCGGAAAAAGACCACCAAGAAGCAATCCCGGTTACCGCGTTGGCTGAAATGGCTGATAGGGTTCGGGGTCAAAGTTGCTATTGCGGTGGTGGCTGTGCTGCTGGTGGTCGGGATTTACCTGGATAATGTGGTACGGGATAAGTTTGATGGCCAGTTGTGGAACCTGCCGGCTGTTGTCTACGGGCGGGTTCTGACGTTGCAGCCAGAGCAGGCAATGACCCTGCAGGAAGTTCGCAGGGAGCTAGATCTGTTGCAGTACCACAAAGTCAAAACGCCGCAGCGGATCGGTGAGTATTCGTCATCGTCTACCCGTATTGAGCTTATCCGTCGGCCTTTTGAGTTCGAGGATGGCCACGAGGGCAAGCGGCATGTGATGCTGACTTTTGCCGACGGAACGTTGAGCAGGATCCACGAAGTTGGCAGCAAGCGTCAGCTGGGCTATCTGCGTATCGAGCCGAAAATGCTGGGAATGCTGGGGGCAAATGAAGGCGAGCAGCGAATCTTCCTGCCACGTGAGCGCTTCCCGGAAGTGCTGGTCGATGCGTTGCTGGTGACCGAAGATCGTGATTTTTATCATCACGACGGTGTTTCTCCGCTGGCGATTGTACGTGCGCTATTGGTGAACCTGAAAGCCGGCAGGACAGTACAGGGGGGAAGTACCCTGACACAGCAGCTGGCAAAAAATATTTTCCTTTCCCGCGAGCGTACCTTGCTGCGGAAACTGAGTGAGGCCTACATCGCCCTGATCATCGACTATCGTTACAGCAAAGATCGGGTTCTCGAAGCCTACCTCAATGAAATCTACCTTGGTCAGAACGGAGGCAAAGAGGTACACGGTTTTGCCCTGGGGGCACGACTGTACTTTGGCCGACCGCTGCAGGAGCTGCGTATCGATCAGCAGGCGTTGCTGGTCGGGCTGGCAAAGGGCCCGTCCTATTACAACCCGTGGCGCAATCCTGAGCGTGCCCGCCAGCGCCGGGATTTGATCCTGAGGCTGATGATGGACAACGGCATTTTGGACGGTGACCAATACGAGCAGGCCGCATCCCGTCCGCTGGATGTGCAGAGCCGTCCGATGATTGCCAGTCGCCAGCCAGCGTATTTCCAGCAGTTGCAGCGAGAGCTGAAGCAGAAAGTCGGTGATAACTTTACCCCGGGTGTGGGCCTGAGAGTGTTCAGTACCCTAGATCCGCTATCGCAGCAAGAAGCCGAAAAAGCGGTGATGGCGATGGTGCCGAAATTAAACAAGAAGGCTGGAGTAAAAGTCGAGACGGCCATCGTTGCCGTTGACCGCCGAAGCGGAGAGGTCCGTGCGATGGTCGGGGGCAGTCGTCCGGGCTATGCCGGATTCAACAGGGCGCTGGACGGAAGCCGTCAGATAGGCTCTCTGGTGAAACCTGCCGTGTATCTGGCAGCCCTGCGCAAGCCGGGGCAGTACTCGTTGGCGACGACGATTGATGACAAGCCCATCATGCTGAAGGGAAGCCGGGGAACCGCCTGGAAGCCGAGGAACTATGATCGCAAGTTCCGGGGCGAGGTACCGCTATATTATGCACTGGCGAAATCGCTGAATGTGCCGACCGTGAACCTGGGGCTGCAAGTCGGCCTCGACCCGGTGATCGATACCATGGTGCAGCTCGGTGTCGACCGCAATGAGATCCCTAAATTGCCGTCGATTTTGCTCGGAGCCTTTACCCTGACGCCGTTTGAGGTCACCCAGATGTACCAGACGGTGACAAGCGGTGGACGCAAGGCGGAGCTAACCGCACTGCGAGCCGTCGTTGACCAGCAGGGCAGCATGCTTTACCAGAATTACCCTAAAGCAGCTCAGGCGGTACCGGAACAGGCGGCGTGGCTGACGACCTACGGGATGAAGAATGTGGTTAGCCAGGGGACTGCGCGCTTTCTGCAGCCGACCTTCGGCTGGGCGGCACTGGCAGGGAAAACCGGTACAACCGACAAGACCCGGGATAGCTGGTATGTCGGGGCCGATGGCCGTGAGGTGGTAACTGTCTGGGTCGGGAGGGATGATAACAAGCCCGTCAACCTGACCGGTTCGGCCGGGGCCCTGCGCCTGTATAATGACTATCTCAAGCGTCGTCAGCCGGAGCCTTTGCGCCTGACCTGGCCCAAGAAGCTGACCACGATGAAATATAACCGCTTGTCCAATGGTACCCTGAGCCAGGACTGTAGCGGTCAGCAGTCCCTGCCTGTGTGGGACCGGGATGGTTCGCTGAAGGCACAATGCAGCGGCAATCAGCCTGCGGCCTGGATTAAAGATATGTTTAGCCTGTAAAGGCCCTGTGGCAGTAGACTTATGCACAGTTGCTCGTCAGAGCAACTGTTAGTCGTTGGGATCGAAGTAGTAAGAGATCCTGATACGCGGATTGAGATAGGTATAGACTTTCTCCGGCAGCTTGCTCGGAGGGATGGCCTGCTCAATGCGCAGATCGCTTTCTTCGAGATCGAGGATAGGTGCTTCGTTGGAAGGCACCGAAGGATCATAGAGCAAGACATTCGGAAACAGCAGGCTTTCCGAGTTGACCGAGATCACCAGTCCCAGCTGCTGATTGGAGAGCTGTACAACGCTACCTGGAGGGTAGACACCCATCAAGCGGATCAGCAGCGCCATAAAGTCGCTGTTGTATTGCTCTTTTTTATTCTTAAACAGGTAGGAGAGGGCGCTGTACGGAATACGCGCCTTGCTCGGATCCTGCGGATGGCACAGGTTGTCATAGGCATTGACTACCGAGACAAGCTGGGCCTTCAAATCAATTTTCTTGGCTGTGAGCTGTTGCGGGTAGCCGCTGCCGTCCAAAAGCTCGTGATGCTGGCTCAAAATGGGCTTGGCGGCCGGAGGGAAGTCCTCTGCAATGTTTGCCAGCTCAAGGCTGTATTTGGTATGCAGCTTAAGGTAATTCTCTTCAGGGGCCGTCAGGGGCGTAGTCTTACGGGTGATAGCCGTCGGCACCTTCAGTTTGCCCATGTCGTGAAACAAAGCCCCCAAGGCTATGGTTTTGATGTCACTGGCCGGCATACCGCTGGACTTGGCCAGCATCATTGACATGATGGCCACATTCAGGGAGTGGAAATAGATATCCTCAGACTCTTTGGCATCGTTCATCAGATGGAGGGCAACGTTGTCGCTTTCCATTAACGCATCAACCATTTCTTCGACCAGACTTTCTGCTTCTCTGATTGCGGTGACAGGGCGGCTTTTAATTTTGCCGACAATCGAGCGTAGCTGAGACATGGAGCGATCAAAGTTCTTCTCGCAGCGTTGCAGCTTTCTTTTGTAGTTTTTTAGTTTTGTGATACGACACTGCTTTTCCTGCCACAGCTTTTCAGCCTGCTTATCCAGAAACTGGCTTTCATCGTCGCTCATTTCTTCGACAGGTGTTTCCGGGTCGAGTGGTTTGTTGTCACTTTTCTCCGGGATCAGGTAGACAAACTTCACCCCGAGATTCTTAATCAGGCGAATTTGCTGGTGATCTTTGATTTTGAAATGGTTCAGTAGAAAAGGATGATCAGTCCATTGCAATGGTAGCTTAATATATAAACCTTCGGTTAAGCGCTCTACTGAGAGTTTTATACTTGCCATTATATTTAGCGCAACCTGTTACTTTTTATGATTTTTTATACCTATGGGGCCGTTCCTTTCAAGCCAGTTAGTGGATATCAGCTGACGGCTGGAAAAATGATTTATAAGAATAATAATGTCAGACAATCAATGAGACTGATAGCACACTGTTTAATTATTAATATTGTAAACTATAACTGCCGAGTGACCCAATATGATACGGAATGTTTATGGCGGGGATTCAGACGAAAAAAAACCTCATCAGAAGATGAGGTTTCAAAAAGTGGTGCCGACTACCGGAGTCGAACTGGTGACCTACTGAGCTAAGTCGGCACATGTGCAGTTATCTCGATAAAGATGAACTACTTATTTTTATTCTTTTCAAGCCGAAGCTTAAATCGAAGTTTGGCTCCCCCTGCGGGACTCGAACCTGCGACATACGGATTAACAGTCCGCCGTTCTACCAACTGAACTAAGGGGGAATTGT
>NZ_MJIL01000046.1 GCF_001939735.1 Photobacterium proteolyticum | reverse complement strand
AGCGGGACATATTTTCTGCTCACCACCCCCTGTCTAATTTACGGATTTAGATTAGGCGACAACTATCCTGACACAGGGGGACCCGATAAACTTAATAAACCACTCGGCTTATTAATCAACAAAATATCATCATCTTGATAAAGGATCTCTACCCTAGCCTGACACTTAGGTGCCACGAAATTATCAATAATTTCACTAGTAGAAGAGTCAGATTTAGACATTTAAGGGTCCTGATGTAATAAAAAATAGAAGGATCAAGTTTAGTGGGTATGTTAAGTTGGCCACTACTTTGTCGGTAAACCGGTTGCTTTGCAATAGCAGAGAATATTCGAAATTTCTCAGTCTCTTGAAATTCGCAACAAGGTTTTTCCCGAAGTAATATCCATTTAAGAAAATGACTAACAGATCACTTTCACACGACCGACATCACCACTTTCTAAGCGGACTTTTATTCCGTGAGGATGATTTGGTGACTTCGTTAAAAGGTCTTTTACAATGCCAGAGGTCAGTGTTCCGCTTCGTTGATCTTTTTTAAGGACAATTTTCACTTCTAATCCAGGGTGAATATTGGCTCGATTGGTTCCACTCATTTTCTCTACCTTATTGTTCAGTGTGTCTTTGATTAAACGCTTCTCAACTCAAGCAACTTCAAGATACTTGAGTATATAATCGTGTCAGCAACTATCAACTGACACGATGTTTATCGCTTGGTTGATCGGTTAATTGCTCGGTTATGAATTTCTCAACCAAACATCAGATTGACCAAGCCCTTTCTTCTTGCGCTTTTTCTTACCCGTACCTTCTGGTTTTGCCATTGGCTTACTGGCCTCTAGCATCTCTTGGGTAATGGTTTCATCGAGTTCGTACCCTTCTACCTGTTCACGTTCAAGACGAATTTTGTTCTTCTTCTCGATCACTTTAAAATGATGAAAATCTTCATAATCAATCAAGGATAGCGCTAGGCCTACTTCACCGGCACGGCCACTTCGGCCAATGCGGTGCATGTAGTCTGATGGGCTTCTTGGCAGATCGAAGTTAATCACCACTGGCAACTTTTCAATATCCAAACCACGGGCTGCGATATCCGTTGCAATTAATACATCAATCTCACCCGACTTAAAGGCTTCCAGTATACGGGTACGGTAGCCCTGCCCTTTATCACCATGAAACACTTCGGCTTCAATGCCGCGTTTATAAAGTTTGTCGGCTAAGTGCTCACAACTGTTCTTCGCATTAACGAAAACAAGCGCTTGTCGCCATTGATGCTGTTTGAACAAATGCGCTAGTACCGCAGTTTTCTCGCCTTTATTGACGTTAAAAACACGCTGTACGACGGTGCTGGCATCATCACTTTGTAGCTGGATTTCAACCGGGTCGTTAAGCAGTTCTTGAGTTAGCGTCTGTACTTGCTCAGGGAACGTCGCAGAGAACAACAGCGTCTGCTTTTGTTTCGGCAATTGACCTAACAATTCAGATAGCTCATCCGTAAAGCCAAGGCTTAACATCCGATCGGCTTCATCAAGCACTAAGGTTTTTACCTTATCTAATTTGATCGCATTACTTGAAATTAAGTCGAGTAATCGGCCTGGCGTTGCAACCAAAATATCGGTGCCGCCACGGAGCGCAAGCATTTGGGTATTTGCAGATACCCCACCGAAAACAGCCACCGTTTTAATTGCACCGTTAAAATGTACAGCATAGGACTTAACGCTGTCAGCAACCTGTTTAGCTAGTTCACGCGTTGGCACCAAAATCAGCCCAGTAACATAGTTACCTTTGCTGTCCCTCGAGTGCTCGGCTTTTTTTTGAGTAAAAATATCCTGCAACAATGGCAGTGCAAAAGCCGCTGTTTTACCCGAACCTGTATTTGCACCTGCAATTAAGTCACGCCCCGCTAACACACTCGGGATAACTTGCGCTTGAATAGGTGTAGGTTGTTGATATTCAAGCTCTGTTAATCGTGCTAACAAAGGTTGAATTAAAGCAAGTTCAGTGAAGCTGGCTGGCGTTGTGGCAGTAGTCATTGGGAAATAAAGGCTCTAGCAAAAATAAGGGTGTGCATCTTAGCGTATTTAAGCCCTGCGAAGTAGCGCAATGCTAAGTTTAATCGTTCAATGAATGAAGTAACTTTAGACAGCATTTTAAAATGCTTATGTTGTACTGCTCTCATGCAGAAAGGATAACTCAATACATTTTGTGCTTGTAACAATGTAACTTCCAGATACAAGAGAGGGGCGATTGCTTCGCCCCTATTATGTTTGTCTGGTTATTTATGACCTATAATCACCGCCATTTATTCACCATCAACGAATGAAGTTCCTCGCTGATCACTTTAAGCAGTTGGATTTCTGAGCCATGCTGTTCAAACTCTGAAGTAATGCAAAGCGAGAAGTATGAGCGGCTAGATTACTCTCTTGTCACCAAAGTTACGGTATATGGGTGCTCAAACTAATCCATAGTTCTAATCATATGATTGATTAACCGGTCGATTTTTTCTGGTCCATATTGCTCACAGAGTTCTTTTCTATAACCCTCATCACCTATCGCCCTCACGATATCTTCATTAGCCGGATCTCCAATTATCGGAGTATGATGTACGTTATCACCTGTAAACTGGGATTTGTCAGTCATCTCTTTATCTCCCTTATGTCTTGCATCGAAGTACGGGCTCTGGGAGCGTTACTGTGATTCACTGTCTGCCCCCTACTCGCTTTCGAGCCTGACCTCGATTGAGCTTACGCCGTAAACACTTTCAAGCGCTTTCTGCAAAAGCGACATTTCTATTGTAGCCAAACTTATTGGTATCTTGAGGCAAGAGTCGTATGTGGCTAAGGTGATAGTGTTGCTATTTCAGCACAGTGCTCATTCTGGCAACGACATTGAGTCTTACACTTATTCTGCAACATAACCAAGTTTTCTTTATTCATCTTAAATGCTGTAATTCGCTTACCCTCCCCTGTTTAACGAGAGTAGATAAGCGTTACTTCAGCAAAAGCAGTTAGTTAGCTAAAAAAAGTATGAAATCAACAAACCTGGTAATTGATGCCAGATTTTTCAACGACGGCTTTCAAGTTCTCAGTGGCAATATTCAATGCCAGAGGCAATTCATAACTTCTGGTTCCCGCAAGAAACAGGAGGTTCTCCATCGTTTGCTCAAAATCTGCAGGCAAACTTGAACACAGCTTCACCGCAACCTCAACCAAACGCTTTTCACCTGGGTGAGGTATAAGATTTGCGGCAAACAAGATATCAAAATAGCTGTCCAGATATGCGGTTAGTCGATGCTGAACGCTGAGATAATCTTGCCGCTTTATCGCCTTGATTATCTGTTGTGGATAAGCAGGAGCCGCATCACAGAGCAGAGGCAAGTTTTTAGCGATCACTGCCGCGGCTAACTCTCGGCTGTAGTCTACGGTATATTTATCTTGAAGCCTCATTAAGGTGCTATCTCGGTCAAAGATGACTTTGGAACTTAGTAAGTTTGACCAAAAGCACGTGCTATATCCCACGTTTGGCTGATGCTTGAACAACACACGCTCAAGTTCCTTGTCCAACCAATCTATGCTTCGATAAATGAGCTCGACTTCAGTTCCAGAATTTAGTCGACCATCATCCTCAGTTTCCCAATATTGGTTGTTGACTTCCATTTCACAACAATGGTGTGAGGTTATCTGTTGTCTGACTTCAACCGGAATGGTGTCATTGACGTAGACATAGATATCATAGTCAGAAAGTGAATCGTTCATTTGCGTGCCGTGAGAACCAGCGATTGCTATAGCATCGACTTGTTTTAACCCGGCAAATTCATTTAATAATGCTAGTAATACATTATCTTTCACTTCTTTCATTCTTTCGTTCCTCATCTTGACTTCAGGTCTGGAACAAAATAATCATTATTAATCACCCCAAACGAGTTCTTAATCACAAAGAAGAAAGATTAGAGTTTATTTATGCCTACTGAGTAGGTGTTGAGTTATAGCAGGAAAAATAAAGGGCAGGCTTTTGTCATTTAGCAGTTAAATTAACTACCAAATAATAAAAAGCTGCCCTGTTTTATTTAATGAATACAGCTGGTAGTTATAATTAACTACCAAGCTGCAATCCATTCTCTATTAAGCTTGTGGAAGCGTACCTTCGCCGTTAGATACAACCGCGTCGATTTGTACCAGTGCGTCCATCTCGATTTGAGACACACCAACTACTGTGCGAGCAGGTAGTTCGCCCTGGAAGAAGGTTGTGTACACTTCGTTGATTGCATCGATATCAGCAACATCTTTAAGGTGGATGTTGATTTTAACGATGTCGTCCATAACGTGGTCAACACTTTCTACGATCGCTTTGATGTTCTTCAAGCATTGTTCTGCTTGCTCTTTCGCACCACCAGCAACAAGTGCATTTGTTGCTACGTCAACTGGAAGCTGAGCGGCAATGTGGTTGTAGTGAGAGAAAGCTACAGTTTGCGTGTGTAGCGGGCTACGTGGTGCTGCATCTGTGTTGTTCGCACGAATAACGATGTTATGACGATCTTCGACTTCTTGCGGTGGTGTGCCGTCACCGTGTGATACAGAAGCATCGATTTGAACTAGTGCGCCCATAGGTAATGCGTCTGCAGCGATGATAGAACGCGCAGGAACGTAAGCGACTGTACGTGCGATAGATGAATCAGGGAAGAACGTTGAGTAAACTTCGTTTACTGCATCAACGTTTGCCAAGTCTGTTAGGTACAGGTTGATTTTAACGATGTCATCGAAAGGCACATCGATGCTTTCCAGAATCGCTTTCATGTTTCTCAAACACTGAGCTGTTTGCTCTTTCACGCCACCTTCAACAAATTCGCCAGTTTTAGGGTCAACCGGAAGCTGAGCGGAAATGTTGTTGTAGTGAGAGAAAGCCACTGTTTGTGTCGCTAGTGCATTTTGAGGTGCATTCTCAGTGTTGCGAGATAGTTTTACTAGTGGGCAAGGCTCTTGAGGAGCAGTACCTTCACCGTTAGAGATTAGTGCGTCCATTTGAACAAGAGCATCGCTCATTGGTAGCGCAGCAACTTGAACAACAGTACGAGTTGGAATTAGGTTATCGAAGAATGTAGCGTAAACTTCATTTACGGCTTCCATATCTGCAATATCTTTAAGGAATACATTGATTTTGACAACATCGTCCATTACGTGGTCGATACTTTCTACGATTGCCTTAATATTAGTTAAGCACTGTTTCGCTTGCTCTTTCACACCACCAATAACAATTTCGCCTGTTTTTGGATCTACAGGTAATTGTGCAGAGAAATTATTGTAATGAGAAAATGCAACTGTTTGTGAAGATAGTGTGCTTTGAGGTGCATTTGCAGTGTTTCTTGAAACTTTAATGATACCGCCACTCATGTCGATATTTATCCTTATATGTAGTACAGAGTTAATAGATTATCTTTTTAGATTTTTATTTAATTGAATGATAAAGCGAAGTCATGGTAAGTGAAAAAATCCCGGGTATTTGTGATACATATCAAAATATCATTTCACTAGCACGTGAGACTTAACAGGATAAATAGTCACTTTGCGAATAATTATCCACGATTTTATTAATAATCTGGGTACAATGCGCCTTTTTATGCGAATGATTCGTCAGTGATGAATATATTCTCATCAAAATAAATACGAATTTTTCATTATTTCATCTAATTTTGATAAGTTGATCACAATAAGTTCACTCAATTTCAAGCATATGCTTTTTTAGATCATCTTTTATGTCGTTAAAAATGCATAAATTCCCTAAATCGACTCTATTAGCTACATTATTAGTGAGAAATGTTAACGAATAAGAAAGGTGCAGCTCTTAGTTTTGTGCAATCAGATGCAATGGTTTGATTATTTTCCTGCAAATTTTAATTCTGTTTAATCAAGTCTAATATTCTACACCCCAACCTTGTTAAATATACGTTATCAGATTGATTTTAATCATAACAATATACGCTGAATGACTTGCCTTTTTTATTGAGCAACTAAATCAGCATTTAATTGGACAATCCAGATTCATCAACCATCCTTTTATTAATGCAAACCAAGTGGAGAGAGATGATGATAGCTGTCGATAAAACATATCGCTCTATTAATATAAAAACAGCCTTGTTTGCCATTTTAGCATTGGGTATTACACTTATAGGTTGCACCTCTAAAACGACTAAAGAAGAAGAGTTTTCTGGTTTTCTCAGTGATTACTCCCAACTAACCAAGGGTTCCAGTGTCGATGGTGATAATGCTGTTGTTCTTAAATGGGTTAGTCCTGTATTATCACAACGAAAGTACACTAAAGTTATGCTTGATCCCGTTGTTATCTACCCAGCCCCTCAACCAGGTCCTCAGCTTCGGACTGAAGTTCTCAAAAGCATGCTGGCTTATTTAAATAAAGAGGCCAAACATCAAGTTGAGCAAGCATATGAAGTTGTCACTGAACCGGGAAAAGATGTCGTTCGGCTTCGTGCCGCGATAACTGGCGTGGAGACCAGCCCGGAAGATTTAGCAGCCTATGAATATGTGCCCATTGCGCTTGCGTTGGCTGGCGTTTCAACGGCGACCGGGTCTCGATCTCAAATGGTAGAAATATTCCTTGAAGCTGAGTTGACAGATAGCTTATCCGGAGAAAGGCTGGCCGCTGCAGTAAGGAAGGGATTTGGCGAACCTGTAGAAAACAAAGATGAGCAAGTGGAACTCGAAAATGTTCGACCAGTACTGGATGGGTGGGCCCGATCTGCGGTAAACCTACTAAAAGCAACTATCAAATAACCCTTCAGAATATTTGCAACATTATGTCGATATCGGATGTAAAGCCTTCCTCGCACTCCGATATCGACTATATTTCAGTTGTTTATCAATTTCCCGATAAGCATTCTAAAGGTTCACGCCTCAAGATATAATTTGTAACACCCTCTATTAGTTGCACTTTTTCAACAATAGAAAAACCATAGTGTTCATACATGCTCACATTTTCCTCATTGTTAGTATCTGTTGAGCACACGAACTGGTTTTCATCCATATACGAGAGCATCGGTTTCATCAACTCTGATGCCAGCCCTCTTCCCTGATACTCAGGAGCAACAAATAACAGGTTTAGGTAGTAGTCCGACCTACGTTTATTAAGGTCAATCCGCTTTTGTATTTCAGATAAGCGTTTTCCATAAGTGCTGATCTCTTTAATGCAACCAGATGTGATCATCTTGTAGTGACAATAAAGAACCTTAAATGGATTCCTTAACTTTTTGACACCGACTCGCTCCCAAATCGCAAGCGCATTATAGCTACTATCTGCTGTGTAAATAAACGTCTCACCTTTGCTATTGTATACGGCAAGTAGGCAGATTGAGGTAATTGCTCTTTTTCGGGCTTTAATATCGGTTGTAAATAAGGAAAACAATGGATCCGCGATAAAAGCATCGGCTTGTTTATCATATATCACCTGATTAAGTTCATATATTCGTTCCATAACTTGCATTTCCTATACCCAGTAAGGTTGCGACCATGTACCAACAGCTTTAATAAGACAGAATTGCATGACTTGTCTTAGTGTCAGTGCAGAATTAAATAAAGAAAGCTAATTGAGATTGAAACATATCAATTAAGATTAATCTGTTATCTTTAAACAACATATTGAATTGATTCATATTTAAAGATGAAATAAGAAGCCTGTTTATCATAAAAAGTTGAAGGGTAAACAGATTTGATCAACCCCGGGGTGCCTTACGTAAAAGAAACAGCTCAATGAAATTCGACCCTTATACATTTTTATACTAAAACTGATACAAACAAGAGGAATAGCGATGATCACCGGGCTCTTCTTATTCCAAAACGATCTGCGTCTTCATGATAACCCAGCACTACAGCTAGCAGCACAAGAAGTGGACGTACTGCTCTGTGTCTATTGCATGCCCACAAGAAAACAGACACATCAAGCTTACACCTTTGCAGAACTGGGTCGGCACCGTCAGCAATTTCTGCTGCAATCACTAAGCTGCCTTAACATTCAACTTAGCAGTTATCATCAATATCTGCTCGTATTACCCGATCCCCCCCTAAGCACATTTCCTGAAATCATTACACGTTACAATGTCACAGCGTTTTATCGTAGTCAGCATTGTGGCTACTATGAAAATCAAATCTGGCAGCTACTTAAACAACAGTACCCGTATCTCTCGTTTACGACAAAAGCCACTCATACAATCTTTGAACAATCAGAACTTCCTTTTGATATTAATGACCTCCCTGCAACCTTTTCAAAGTTTCGAAAGCAAGTTGACGATAAACCTATACAAGTACCTATCCCCAAAGTTGACTGGCTGCCTTCCCCACCAGCCAACCGGGTTCAGCCCGCTTCAATACCATTTCCATCGACAGCATTAACCAATGAATTCACAGGCGGTGAAACGGCAGCTCTTCAGCACCTACAGGCCTATTTTTCTTCTCCCCACCCCAGCCAGTATAAATTAACCCGTAATGCACTGGAGGGTTGGGATAAATCCACGAAATTTTCTCCCTGGCTGGCACTTGGCTGCTTGTCGGTACGCACCTTACTTGAGACGTTAAGTCGGTATCAAAGCGAAATTGAACAGAGCGCTTCTACCGAATGGATTAAATTCGAGCTACTCTGGCGCGAATACTTCCAATGGTACGCCCATTGTCACAAGGCGAAGCTATTCTCGTTCAAGGGAATAAAGCCCCACGCACCAACAACCAGTTTTTATTTTGAGCGTTTCCGCCGCTGGTGTAACGGCAATACTCCCTTTCCGATCGTCAATGCCTGTATGAACCAATTAAATCAAACCGGCTATATGTCGAACCGTGGCCGTCAAATCGTAGCCAGTTGCCTGGTTAATGAATTAAGTATCGACTGGCGCTACGGTGCGACTTACTTCGAACAGCACCTAATAGATTATGACGTTGCATCTAATTGGGGAAACTGGCAATACCTGGCGGGAGTAGGCGCAGATCCCCAAGAACACCGCCACTTTAACCTGCAAAAACAAACCGAGACCTATGATCCCAACCACAGCTTTATCCGTAAGTGGAGAGGCCATCAGACCGATGGCAACTTAGATGCAGTGGACGCAGCAGACTGGCCGATAGGATTTAGTGATGATGAATAAGAACTACAAAACGCTTCGCTTAATACTTGGTGATCAACTCAATGCCTCGCACAGTTGGTACCGAGAAAAGGATGAACAGACCCTTTATCTTATTGCCGAAATGAAGCAAGAAACAAACTATGTGAAACACCACATCCAAAAAGTGTGTGCATTTTTCCTCGCAATGGAGCATTTCGCCAATAAACTCAAGAATGATGGACACCATATTCTGCACCTTACACTTGATGACACGTGCTCATATCACTCACTCTCTGACATGATCGCGTCACTCTGCAAACAGTACGCCATTAAACACGTTGAGTTCCAGCGGCCGGATGAATACCGTCTTTACGAGCAATTACACAGTCTGAATCTGCCTGAGAACACCTCCCTAAAAGAGTGGGATACTGAGCACTTTCTACTCGGTTATCATGAAATTATGGAGCTGTTCCCGCAAGGCGAGCATATATTGATGGAACATTTCTATCGCCGCATGCGAAAGCGTTACAACATTTTAATGGCAGAGGGTAAACCCTGCGGAGGTAAGTGGAATTTCGACAAACAAAACCGCAACAAAATTAAACCTGCCGAACTGGCTGATATTCCCGCTCCCTTGATTTTTGCAAACCCGCTCTCACAGGTTTTAAAGCGGTTAGGCCAGCATGGTATTACAACAATAGGCCATTATGATGATCTATTACTCTGGCCTGTTAATGTTGGGCAAGCCCAAGAGCTACTGGCGTACTTTTGCCGATACTGCCTGCCAAATTTTGGTCGGTTCCAGGACGCGATGACCAACCAGACGGATCATCAATGGAGCCTGTATCACTCTCGCCTCTCTTTTGCCCTCAACAGCAAACTTCTCCATCCAATGCAAGTTATTGACGCCGCAATAGATGCGTATCACGACACAGAACGTCAGATAGATATTGCCCAGGTTGAAGGCTTTATTCGCCAGATCCTGGGCTGGCGTGAGTATATCCGCGGGGTCTATTGGGGCAACATGCCATATTACCGGGATCTCGATGCGCTCGATAGCCACCGCAAACTCCCAGATTTTTTCTGGACCGGCAAGACTCAAATGGCATGTATCAAAGCCGCAATAGGCCAGTCTCTGGACTATGCTTACGCTCACCATATTCAACGCCTGATGGTTACCGGGAATTTTTGCCTGCTAACAGAAATCAATCCTGATGAAGTGGATGCCTGGTATCTGGGCATCTATATCGATGCTATCGAGTGGGTCGAAATGCCTAATACCCGGGGCATGGCCCTTTATGCCGACAACGGTATCATTGCCACCAAGCCCTATGCCGCTAGCGGTAATTACATCAATAAAATGAGTGATTATTGCTGTGGTTGTCACTATAACGTCAAACAAAAAACTGGCGGTCAATCTTGTCCATTCAATAGCTTATACTGGCGCTTTATGCACATTCATGAGAAAACTTTGGCAAAAAACCCCCGTATCAGGATGATTTACCGAAGCTGGGATCTGCTCACCGATGATCAACAACAAGAAGTTCTCGACCGGGCTCAATACTGCCTCGACAACTTATCTTCTCTTTAGCTACATTAAGGCATTGGAGTTTGTTGCCTAGACATCCCCTATTTAACCTTTCCCCTGAATGTGAACAAAATATTGTTGAGTGCCTAAGTTTTAATTTTTATAAATACTCTTGTTACTTATCAACTCAAAATATATTTATTGACATAACACGCAATGAGAACAATATGCATCCAGAGTAGTATTCATTATGAATACATATATGTACTTACATTTAATAAAAGCCTGGTAATTTCTTCTTATTCAGCTCGAAAAGCAATATGTTTGACAAACCACACCCAATAAAAACACGAATAATCAAAGACATAGAAAGAACCCTGTTAATCTTAACGCTTTAGTTATTAAAGTATTTGTCTTTAGTTCCATACCTCAAATATTGACTTAAACCCTGTTAATTCTTCATATCATTAAGTAATATATAGCTATATCAATAAGTAAAAATCTAATTCAAATGAAATCTAATCCCAACTTGTTAACTCAAGTAAATCAGTCACAAACTGAATTAGCCCCTATACACGAAACAAACCAGTCACTTTCTCATGAATTGAGTAAAAATAGCGAACGGTTTGTCATTGCGTTGCATGGTGATAACCAAGCGGTGTGGGATTGGGACCTAGATACTGATGAAGTCTATTACTCTCCACTTTGGAAGTCGATGCTGGGTTTCGAAGAGGATGAATTAAATAATCATTTAGATACCTGGAAATCGCTGGTTCATTGCGATGAGCAAGAAGCCATACTAGAAAAGGCTCAAAATTACATATCGGGCAGGTCAGATTCATTTGAAGTGGAAATGCGTTTACGTCACAAACAAGGTTATTACGTTTATATTCGGTCTATTGCACTTCGAGTGTCCAAGTTCTCCGACTCTAAACCTAACCGCCTTGTGGGCTATCATGTCGATATCTCAAAGCACAAAAGAGCAGAGCTGTTCGCCAAAAAGCACACTAAAATCCTTGAAATGATCGCCAAAGGCTTTCCTACCTCCGAGATTTATACTGAAATCGCACTAATGTATGAAAACCTCTATGTCGGTATGCGTTGTTCCATGCTCGAACTGGAAGGAGACACACTACTGCATGGCGGAGCGCCCAGCCTGCCCCAAGAGTATTGCGACGCAGTTAACGGCCTCAAAATAGGCCCGAACATCGGCTCTTGTGGAACATCCACCTACACTGGCAAAAGAGTTCTTGTTGAGGATATTGAAACCGACCCCAAATGGTCTGCAATTAAGCATGTCGCCCTTCCGCATGGCATGCGCTGTTGTTGGTCGGAGCCAATCATCAGCTCCACGGGTAAAGTATTAGGTGCGTTTGGCATGTATTACAATCACCCTGCGCTCCCGACCGAAGATGAATCAGACGCTCTAACTTCCGCAGCCATGCTGACCAGTATTGTTATGGAAAGAGATCACAATCAAAAAAGGATCAGAGAACTCGCCTATACCGATGAGCTCACAGGGTTTTCAAGTAGAAGTTGCTTATATACCAACCTTGAAGCATTGATAAAACGATCTTCCAGCGAGAAAAGCCAGTTTTGTTTGTATTATCTTGATCTTGATAACTTCAAAGATATCAATGATAGTCTGGGACATGATGTTGGTGACAAGCACCTTCAGGAAGTAGCAAGCCGGATAGCCTCGGTTGGCCAGGGCACGCATTTGTTAGCCCGACTCGGTGGTGATGAATTTTGCATCATTGTCAAAGAGGCGACGAATAAGGACACTGCAGCAACCATTGCTGCTCGCTATCTTGACATAATAGCTAAGCCCTCCGACGTCTGTGGCAGAAAATTCATTCAAACATGTAGTATTGGAATCGCATCCTACCCAGAAGATGGGACAGATCTTCAAAGCTTGCTGAAAGCGGCAGACACAGCTCTTTACACAGCAAAAGATCACGGTAAAAACCAATATGCATTTTATAGCAAAGTGCTGGCAACAGAAGCTGAGTATCGTTTTAAGGTAGAGCAATACCTGAGAGAAGCCATCGAACAACAAACCTTATCACTTGTTTATCAGACCCAGCATGATTTAGATTCAGGTAAGATCGTAGGGGTTGAAGCATTGTCCCGGTGGCACCATCCTGAGTTGGGACAGGTTTCACCTATTCAATTTATCTCTATCGCTGAACGAATAGGCATGATAAAGCAGCTAACTGAACAAGTACTTATAACTGCATGTACACAATTAGTCGCATGGAAGAAGCAAGGGTTACCTTCTATACGCGTGGCTATCAATATTTCTCCCAATCACTTTCTTGATCCTGACTTTGTTCCATTAGTTTCAAGAGTTATTGCTGAAACAGGCATAGCGGCATCAGATTTAGAATTAGAAGTGACAGAAACTGTCGTTCAAACACACCAGAAAAACCTGTCAGTGTTTCGGGAGCTGAAGACACTCGGAGTATCATTGTCAATCGATGATTTTGGAACTGGGTATTCATCATTTGCCTCTCTCAAACACCTTACCGTTGATTGCCTTAAAATTGACAAGTACTTCATTGATGACTTACTTACCGATAAAAAGACACAGCTATTAGTTAGCTCAATGATAGAAATGGCACACAACTTAGGTTGTAAAGTCGTCGCCGAAGGTATCGAAGAGCCTGAACAAGCGCATAAACTGAAGCAACTTAGATGTGATATGGCGCAAGGTTACCTCTTCAGCCAACCTTGCAGTCCTGAAGAAATCTCCATGCTAGTTAATAGTAAGATAGCCTAGTCAATTGGTTTAAGGGATGTGCCCGTCGCGAACACATCCCAGGACAGGTGCATTTTTATGCTAACAGGCTGAAAATAGTCTTTTTTCATAGCTTCCGACGCTTCGCAGGTTCTATTCATCATGCATCAACTGTAAAGTATATTCATCGATAACTCTCGCCTCTATACAAGATGTAACACAGCAAGATATAGCCGAGTAAAGTACCTTCTGGCTATCCGTCCTATGCTGTACTCAAGGGGTGGGTATACAAACAAGCAAAGTGATAATCATATGAAATTTGATGAAAGCGTAATTGACAACCTTGAAGAACTTGAGAACTTTCTTCGATTGGTAGAAAGTGGCGGATTGGGCCTGAAGAACGCCGCCGGTGTCGCTCTGGCAACTAACAATGCTGACGGCCGCCATTTTGTTGCAGTCCTTGATGACAAGCATCAACTGCTTCTCGGGCGCTGGGTGACTGAAGAAGTATACGAAAACGGTAAGGACCTTGTTCGTAACGGTCCTAAAAAGAAGCTGCACTAAAAGCTTTTAGCTGACTTAGCCTTTTCTGACAAAAACGCGAACTATTGGTTCGCGTTTTTGTTGTTTAATTTCAACCCTTATTGGTAACCGACATATCTTTATCCATAAAAATTAGGGTCCTGCCATTAGACTCATCAGTCTTGAAAGTTTTATATCCCATTTTTTCATAAATATGTTTTCCTCGAGCATTCTCTTCAAACACATCAAGCCAAATTCGACTCGCTTTTAGGCGAGTAACCACAAATTGCTCCATTAACTTCATTGCTTTCTGGCCAATCCCCAGCCCCTTTTGCGATACAACAATACGTCTAAATTCGGCACTTTTACTGTTTTCATCAACCACAAGAATGATAAATCCAGCAATCTCATTAGCATTTTTAATCGTTAGGTAATGGGTATCTTCTTTCAAGTACTCGACTAGATGCTTCTCAGCCGTATTGGGAATGATATAGCTTGCGTTGTCAGCAAGCTGCTCCATTTCCGCAAATTGGTTTAGCTCTGTTTCTAAAGATGAGGATAACTGGACCATTACTATTTCCTTGTTTACATTCATGCGTGACCAAGCAGTCTGAAGTTCCAATTTTCAACCTTTCTCGTTTCCAACCGAAGCTCGACTTTACTCATCCAGCTTTGCGATAACCGGTCTTGTTGTAGGAGCTTATTCAACCCTTCCTGGTTCAATGGGTCACCAAAATAATACTCGCAGACTTCTCGCACTGACATTGCACTCTCGACACGTTCTACCAGTACTAATGGCTCTTTCAGGTTCACTTTACCCGGGCGAATAACACGGTAGAGCCAACCACAACGGCTAATGTCTTGCATCTCTACCGCAAATTTTTCCACGCCCCAACGTTTGCTGAGTTTGAAACACGGCGAACGCGGCTGACTGACCTCTATAAGGGCCTCTCCCCATTGGTAACGGTCGCCTATACATACTGTCTCTTCGGTCATCCCTTCCGAGCTAATATTTTCCCCCATTCCCGGGGCTTGCCATTCAGATTCAGATTGGTATTTATTTCTCCAGTAACGATAGTGCTCCGCCGGATATTGGTGGAGAGCGCGCTCAGCACCACCGTGATGTTTGTGGTCTGCACACTCATCCCCTTCCAGCCCTTGCTCAGAAAGATAGATATCTACTTCCACCGCACACTTATCAATGGCCGTTTTCATGCCATACCGACTGGCCACCTTGCCGCAATATACACCGCTAAGAGGGTACTTCTGTGTCATACCAACTTCCTTCTGTTTTAACTCTCATCATGGACTACTCGGGAATAATCGGACATTGAGAGACATTGGGTATTAGCCGCAACCGTTTTCAGCAGCGTTATGAAGCGCTCAAACGTCTCATAATTTTAGGCTTTTGGGCTTCTTCAAATAACGATAATTTCGCTGACCAATCATAATTACAATAAAGCGCCATTTCGCTTTTAGTCATTTGCCCTTTTCTCTGTAAGCTTTTATCACCTTCTTCATGGTGGTGATAAATGACTTCACCTGACTCGCAATGAGCCTGAACAAATATGTTCGGCTGATTCTTATTGAAAGTGAGAGTGGTGAGAATATATTCACTCAACTGCAATTCTTTCGCCCCCTCACGCACAACAGGCATTACCATAGAGACAGAGTGAAGAACAGGACGATACCAACTCATTGGCTCTAACAGTTTCCCTTCAATATATGAATAGTTTACTGCCTGCATCCACGGCCTTTTTTCTATTTGCGCCAAGGCATGCTTTTCAAATAGATATATCGGGTAACTCGTATTAACGAATGAGACAAGCAGTAATGACATTATCCATACTGGGATTGTCAAACATTCCACTTCGAGTAATTCTTTACACCAACCACGTGGAAGACGGTCGGCAATTAATGAGCACACCAATAAAACGCCCATACCACCTACGGAAGCAATGAGCAGTAAATCCAGGGCTCCAGCTGTACCAATCATGTACATGATCCAAGATGTGGCATCTTTCTCAGAGTTCGAAAAGCTATAGACGCCCCATAACGGCGCAATTACATAAAAGAAAACAGTTAGGTGGTCTCCATAATCCTTTTCTGGTTTCATTAAACCGAGTACGAATTTGATCAAGAAAGTCACCGAAAAAGCGGTGAATAGGATGCCTACACTGCTTTTTGTCGTCCAATTGATCACTGTCGTCAGGACATCATATTGCGAAATACTAATATTGAAAGCGATCAGAATAGAGCAGGCCAAGATAAAGACAGTAGATGACAGTTTTCCATCTTGCTTAATCCCAAGTTTCAATTGATAAATTAAAACATTAACCAAAAAAACAGCCCCCAAGGCGGTTATCAATACACCAAAGGGGGCTGTAAGCAACCAATTAATTACCGATTGTACCGTTTCCATTCACTCTCTCTTACCATCATAAAAATGCGGTCGTGAATGTTAACGATATCAATAAGATGTTTCAATATTTTCACTAGCTTAATTAATAACTTGAGTGGTATGAGTGATGTATCTCGACATCACTCATCAACATTAATTGCTACTTAGTCAATTGCGACCGAAAAATTACTGTCGACAATATCGGTTCTTAAATGTTTAATGGTCAAATATTCATCCGAGTTCAGGCAAGTTTTCAAATGCTGCATTGAGGGAAATTTAACCAGTGACAGCTTGGCATCTGAACCTAACCAATTACCTTCCAACACTTCGACACTTTGATCCGAAGTTCCTGCCACCAAAACCTCAGCGCCATGAGCCTTGAATATTGGCATTGCAGCCTGAGCATAATCAGCCAGAGAAGCGTGCCCTTGTGGTAATTCAATTGATGCCACTAAATAGGCAGGTTTATGCTGACTCATATTGCCCCCCAACTGCATCAAACACGATCCCTTTGTACTGGCCATCAAGACTGGCCTGATAATACGTAGCGACATCCTTTGCTGGTATTCCAGTACTGCTATCGATACCGCAAAGCTCCATCGTTTCTTTTACCATGCCAGGGCTCACCGCATTGATTCGCTTGCCATCTTTTAGCTCCAAGGCTGCAGTTGCGACAAAGGCATTAATTGCTGCCACTCCCATGGCAATTGCAGTGGTGCCCGGCATCGGATGATTAGCCGCCTGACCCGACGTAAGCGTGATTGAGCCCCCTTCATTTAGATAATCAAGCCCCTGGCGAACCACGTTAACTTGGCCCATCACCTTGTTGTTTAGCACCTCAAGGAAAGCAGAATCACGCATTTCATCCAAACTCCCCATTTGCCCATTGCCCGCCATGCTGATAATGGCATCGACCATTCCAACCTTTTCAAACAGAGACTGGATGGAGTCCTTACTTTCAATATCAACCGTATAATCACCCTGGCTGTGTCCTACAGCAATAACTTGGTGAGCTTGCTGTAGATGGCTAACAACCGCTTTACCGATAACACCGTTCGCGCCAATTGCTAAAATTTTCATCACTTCTCCTGATAATTTGAAAATTAATATTGTGTTTGCTCTAACCAACTAATGACTTTCGATGCCAGATGCTGAGATTGATCTTCTTGTAAGAAATGCGAGGCGTTTTTTACCGTTATATGTGGTTGGCCCTGCGCCCCACTAAAGTTGTTCTGAAACTTCTTGTCATAGCCTCGCTCTGCCAGAAACGGGTCTTTATCACTGAATAACGTAAGAACAGGTTTGCCCCACTGTTTAAGCTGCTTCCAGTCTGCATTGACCTGATCCAATTCCGAAGCCACTATTTCCGGCATTTTGCGAGGCGCGGCATAATAATCTGACGTCGGAAACGGCGCATCGTAAGCCTGCATTTCATCCTGACTAAGCTGCCTGGTCGTGAGGGTCTGGATGATTTCCCCTATTTCCAGTTGCTCTGAATGTCTGAAATACCCAGCCCAGTTACCGTAATTGATGTTATCGGCAAATTTACTGATGCTTGGTTTACCCGCCATCGCCGCCATCAGCTTAAGCACTTTAGGCACCATGAACTTTTCCAGACCTTTCATTTCAGCCAGTGCGGTATTAGATACTACTAACCGTTCCAGCCACTCAGGTTCCTTGGCAAGCACTCGTAACCCGATCATTCCTCCCCAGTCCTGCATGAAGGCCGCGGCATTTTTTATTCCTAATTGGCGAACAAAACTGGTCATCCAGCGAACATGATTACCATAGGAGTGAACATCGCTGCTAACCGGTTTATCTGACTTACCAAAGCCGATTAAATCTGGCGCAATGACGCGATAACCGGCATCAACAAACAAAGGCACCATGTGCCGGTATAAATAGCTCCATGAAGGCTGGCCATGAAGCAGAAATATTGTTTTGTCATTGCCTTTACCTTCATCGAGGTAATGCATTCGCATGCCATCAACTTCCAGGTAATTTGCTGCAAACGGATAATCCACTAGGGATGCGAACGCCTCGTCCGGAGTCCTGAGTATTTGCTGGTTCATTTCCATTTCCTCTCTGGCTGCTTTTCTTAATGGCCTACAATTTTGACCACCCTGTAAATGCCCTGCTCGTGACTGATTGAGGCCCTTGGGTGCGGTTGATGTGTCTACTTTATTCCTAAATATCGGTCGAAAAAAGCATAGCTTTTAGACCAAAACGGTCATATTATTTGACCATGATTGCATTAGAACATTTGCACGTTATCAACGTGATCCATCAGGAAGGTAGTTTTCGCAAAGCCAGTGAGCGTCTGTTCAAGGCTCGGTCCGCTGTTTCATATTCAGTCAAACAGGTAGAAGAGTATTACCAGATAGAGATCTTTAGCCGAGACACCTATCGCCCGGAGCTCACACGCAATGGCAAAATTCTGATTAACAAGATTCAGCATTTGCTCAGTGAAGCCAATGACTTTGATATGTTCGCCCGCCAAATGAACAGTGAGGTTGAAGCCGAGCTGCGCATCAGTATCAGCGCTATATTTGCCATGGATAAAGTCACGAAACTGCTGGAAAAGCTCAAACAAGAATTTCCGAAAACCATTATCCACCTCGATATTGAGACAGCATCGGGGGAGCGGATGTTACTCGATGATCTGGTTGATATCGGTATCTATGGCGGGCTAGAACAAGATACAAGGGTGCAATACCGCTGTATTGACCATTGCAAGCTACCGGTGTTTATTTCAGACAAATTTCCCTTGGCTAATAAGAGCAGTATCAATCAGGCAGACTTAATCAACTTCCCTCAGGTAGTTGTTAAATCTCTTAGTTTCAACTTTGAAGTGCGACAAAAGTAATTAGTGTGCATAGCAATATCCTGGGGTGTAAAAGCCGAGTCTTTTTCTTGGTCGAGTGTTGAGTTTATGGGCTATCGCATTGCAATTTTTTTGTGTTACGTGTGCCATAGAGCACCCTTTCGGTAGGTACTGTCGAATAAGGCCATTGGTATTTTCATTGGTTCCTCGCTCCCATGAGTGGTGTGGGGTAGCAAAGTAAAACAGAACACCGGTCGCTTTCTCAACCTCTTTGTAGCCATGAAATTCGGTACCATTATCTGCAGTGATCGTTTTGAATTTGCTTCGGTGTTTCTTAATAAATTCAATGGACTTTGAGGTTACTTGGTTTTTCGTTCGAGCCGTTAGTTTGCCAATAAGCGTGTATCCTGTTTTACGTTCAACCAGCGTCAGTATGCAGTGTTTTTTATCTTTGCCGATAACGGTGTCGATTTCCCAGTGTCCAAGTTTGTCGCGGCTTTCAACCTCATTCGGACGTTCAGAGATATGCCGCTTATCAGCGAGGCGACCACGGCTGTCGTAGCTTCGGTAGCGCTTTCGTCGTTGCTTTGGGGCGCATCGCAGATGCTTGTATAGCGTCCCGCCTTGCTTTTTATTGAGCCAGATATAGCGGTAAATGGTCTCATGGCTGATGTTGAGCATGTCCCTGGTACGGAGGTAGCCAGAGATTTGTTCAGGGCTCCAGTCGGCTTTGATAAATGCTTCGATGATTTGCATCTGGAATAGAGAAAACTGGCTGTTTTTACGAGACTTTGAGCGCCTTCCTCGGGTTCGGAAGCCTGCCTTATGAACCCGATAATGGTTGTCATTGCATTTATTGCGCTCGACTTCGCGGTATACGGTGCTTCGGTGAACCCCGATGACATCCGCGATAAATGAGACAGATTTTCTTCGAAGCCGTAGCTGGGCAATGGTATAGCGTTGTTCACCTGTAAGTTGTTTGTATTGTCTCATGCGCAGCCTCCAAGATAGCAAAATAGAAGGTTGAGGCAGGAGAGCATTATTTCAATAATGGTTGTCGCACTTAGTATATGAATTCGGCTCTTCATACAAGACCAGCCCAGACTCCGGCATCGTAAAAGATGGGATTCAATGGTATGTCTCAGATCAGCACACAAAAAAATCACTGATACGCAGCGGACTCGGCTGGGGAAGATTACCTACTCATGAAATAGAGCAAGAGATTAAAGACAATAAGCTTATTCCTATAAAGACACAAAGAACAATGGAAGTGCCTGTCTATGTTGCCAAACTAAAAACCAAGGCCCTTGGGCCGGTAGGCATGACGGTGTGGCAATTCTTTGAAGATCACGAATAAATCTTGCTTGTGTTATCAGGTCAGGCTCTTGGCCCACTCCAATCTCACAACGCGCAGCCCACTTAGCATCAGCTTAACCAATTCCCCTCCCCCAATTGCAATCAGGTATACATACATCACAGGCAGGTTGAGTTGAACACACGCAAGCGCAAGTGGTACCGACGTCCCCCACATGCAAATGGTATCAACCATGAATATGTACCGGGTTTGGCCACCAGATTTTAGCGTTCCCATCATATTGATCGAATTCACTGTAATTAGCGGCAACAGCATACAAAAAAGCAACGTTATCTTTCTGGCCATCTCCGTAGTACTTGGCTCAAGCTCGTATAGCCCAATAATCGGTTCAACAACGTTCGCCAGAATAACAGCAACAACCGCAGCAAATATAGCCCCGATGATATTGAGCTCTTTAGCTATACTAACGGCCTTGGCAATATTATTTCGGCCAAGTTCATGACCGATAATAATGCCGGTCGCACAACTCATCGCAATGATCCCTGTGGTTGCTATTTTTTCAAGGCTGTTGAAAACATTGACTGACACCAAGATGTCTGTTCCCATTCGGGCGTAGATGGCCGTTAATGTCGTCGTACCAAGAGCCCAGCACGTATAAGAACCAATCACCGGCAGAGCCGTCTTCAGGTAACGAAAAATAAACCCTCGCTCAATTTTTCTGAAATCATCAATCGATACAAATACCGGATAATCACGTTTGCGCGCCAAATAAAATAACAGCAGGCACTCGAAAAGTCTGGCACATGTTGTCGCAATAGCCGCGCCAACAACACCCAGCGCCGGAAAGCCAAAATGGCCAAATATTAAGACATAGTTCAGCGAAACATTGATAAGCAACGCAAGTGCACTGGCATACATCGCTTCTTTGGTATGGCCGAACCCACTGAGCATTTGTCCCAACGTAATAGACGCAGCTGAGAAAAAATAAGATACCGCGACGATAACCAGGTATTCTTCCGCCAGATTAATCACCTGGGTATCTGCAGTAAACAGCCGCATCAACACATCAGGAATGAAGAATGCAGCTCCTACAAACGCACAGGTAACTAAAACGACAAGCATGCTGCAGAATGCAATCACCTTACGAATGCTGGCGAAATCTTTCACGCCATAGAACTGAGAAACAAATATAACGCCTGCGCTGCTCACGCCGAACAATGAGATAATTAGCAGCATCATGATCTGGTTGGCAAGGCCAACGGCAGCAATAGCTGTTTCACCAACCTGACCGATCATAAATACATCTGCCAGGTTAATGGTTGCGGTGATAAGCCCCTGCAGCGTAATTGGAATCGCTATATGGAGCAGCTTCTTATATATATCTTTCACTGTTTATTAGCTTCTATATGAAAATTGATAAACTTGCGTCGCTTTAACAATTGAAATAGGACAGCTGTAAACCCAGTGCCAACTAGGTATCACAGCTGTGGTTACACGTATTTCAATGAGAATATACAGTCCTACCTGTCGGTCAGGTTATAAGCGAGCAGCTGAACGTTATCGAAGAAGATATCCTGTACATAATCAAACGTTCCGATAACTTCAAACCCCATCTTTTGATAGATGGCGAGCGCATCACTACTTTCATATACCGTAAGTACTACCCTGCTACATTGTTGCTCCTGAGCATCTTTTTTGACTCGGTTAAACACCTGGGAGAAAACGCCCTGACCACGAGCACTGCTTTTAAGCGCAACGGTACTTATAAAATAATCATCATCTCTGAGATGTGTCAGGACAAAATCATCGTATGCATTATCAACAGCTTTCATCTCATCACGGTAATAATAGGGAGCCTTGATGGCATCATATTGAGCACTGCTGCCCGAAATTACGAACCCCATAAATTCACTAGACGAGTTATCGTCGTAAATACCATCAAGCAAAGAAAGATAAGGCTCTATGTTTTGTTTTTTCTGTAACTCAGTCAGGTTTACTCCCAGCACATTACCTGCTGAGCAGTATTCCAGATAACTAGTTTCAAAAATGAGTTTTGCCATTTCATAGCGGTCTGCTTCACTTGTTTGCTCTCCGGGAATAAATCTCACCGCCTCCCTAGCTGTCAAACGATTGTGATTGTGGAGCTGAATATTTGCGTCGACTCGTGACATAACACCATACCAAAACGCTCCTCGCTCAATGGCCTGCTGATTACTGGCAATCATGAAATCACCAAACACTTGGTTTACTCGATCAAGATATTCATCGGTACTTAGTACGTTGTAGTAATGATAGTGCTCAATATCGGAACGCAGTTGCAATGGATAGGCCATTCTGGGCACTTCATCGACATAGTAAACATCACCCATTTGAGCCAAGTCCAGCGCGCTGTCTAATGTCCAGTCCGCCTGAGTCAGATTGGCTATGCAGCGATCATAACTTTGGCCCTCTTGCTCATCCAGCGGAAGATGAATACCCGTAATAATATCATGAGACAAACGCATGCCACGCATACCGCAAAGTACTGGCTCAGTTTGATGATGGAACAATACTGAGTAGGTCTGGGTGAGTTCATCATGGCTCATAAAGCTGCAGCCAATATGCAGCTTCCATTCATCATAAAGCTGTTCAAACACAAGCAGTTCAAACTCACGGTTTTTATACGGCATATCCTGAGGCAGGCGCATGTACTGCTCATGCAGTTTATCGAGGATACTGCGCAATGACTGGTTGTTTTTCCTGGCGACAATCAGCCCGGTTTCATCAAGAAACAAGTTCATCCAGTTAAGATGATGACGTTGCCACTCACCGGCATCATTTTGGACATAATGGCTATAGTCCGGCACTTCAGGCTTGGCAAGGAACAGTGCAGCCGGTTTATAGGGAATCGTGTCACTGTCCATATACACACCGCCGAACTCAATCACAATCATAAACCTGAAATAGTCCGACAATGTTGCGTAATAGCCCTTGTCATGCAGCAAATTAACAGCACTGAAGTAATCTTCCGCCTTTGCCAAGGCCAGCAATTTTAATGAATTGACATGAGAGACATGATCACCAAATCGATACTGGCCAAGAGTGAACTCCCCAGCTCCTCCTGTCGAGACATAATGAGGGTCAGTACCAAGTTGATCCTCATCCCACACCCAGAGAATGTTCTTGTAAGCATTATCATTAACCGCCTGAATGGCGGCGTCCCATTGAAGCATCGCACTTTTTGTTGGTTCGGGCAGACCGCCCCCCATCCAGATCCTATGAATGAGCTTTTCATCTTCACCCAGCTGCTGGGTTGGCACAGCGAACAACGACGAGCAGCGTGAAATATCTAATTTCTCGCTGCGGCAACGAACCCATTCCCTCGTTTCTTCTAATTGCAAATGAAAATTCTGTTTGTGCTCTTCCAAGTCTTGAGTATTTTCCTTAATGGATTGCTGAAGCTTGAGAAAATCCAATTTAAGTGTATTTATTCTTTGCTCAAATTCACTGTGAAAAATATTACTTGCTATCGTTTCTACATCTAGGTTTTTAGTCGCCATATATTAACTCGTCATCTTAGGTCATTCGTGATATTTGAATCCGGCATGCACCAGCAAACACAAACGGTGTTTAATCAAACAATCCGTCTTTGTTACATCTTCTGGTAGTATGAGTTGGCTGCCATGAAGCTATGCCAGTAAGCTGATTGATTAGATAGTAAATTAACCAGTTTTCATGATGTCGGGTTCAAACATTACCGTACTGCATTGACTAGGCTCCACCTCGTCATAATAGTCATGAACAGAGGGAGCTCTGAAGATATTTGAGGAACAAACCTTATCTTCTATGATATTGATATACTCAAGGCTTGAATCTTCTAATCCTTGTACTGAAATATTGGTTAATTTCAGCATGTCGATATAGCGAACTATTTCATCCGTAATTTCTTCTCCCGGATACAAAATGGGAATGCCCGGAGGGTAAACCATAATAGACTCGCCACTTTTTTTGCCCACGGCCTCACTCAACAAGCACCTGGTTTTAGTTGCAAAGAATGCCTCCCTGGGGTTATCCAGCATTCTCGGTGTCTTACTTAAATAATTTACAACAGGGATCGTCGCGTTATTTGTTTTTCGAGTATATTCTTTTGAAATATCACCAAGTGCTTGTAACACCACCATGAGGTCATCTTTACTGTCCGCATAACTGGTAATGAAAAGGACATTATAGAAGTCTGACAATTCAACTTGAATATCAAATTCAGAGGTTAATATTTTCTCTAATTGGAAGCCGGTAAGTCCTAAGGCCCTAGCACTTACGGTTATCTTGGTTGGATCAAACGCGAACACCCCTTGGTAATCTAACACCTCTTCGCCAAAGCAGTGCATTCCTTCTATGGTATTAATGGCTTGCCGAAGCCATCTTGCATTACTGATAGCCTGAGCCACCAACTCTTTCCCTTGTAGAGCAACTTGCTTTCTGGCAACATCCAGCGACGCCAACAGTGGGTAGGATGGCGAGGTCGTTTGCAACATACTCAATACTTTTCTTACCCTGCTCCCCTCAATCATCTCGCCTTGAATGTGCAGTATGGAGCCCTGCGTCAACGCTCCTAGCAGCTTATGTGTACTCTGGGTACAAGCATCAGCACCGGCTGCCATTGCCGAAATTGGAAGCTCATCAGAAAAGCACAAATGCGGACCGTGCGCTTCATCAACAAGTAATGGAATATCATAGCTATGTACGAGATCGACAATAGAAACAAGATCAGTAGAGGTACCATAGTAAGTCGGATTAATCACCAAAACGGCCTTGGCGTCGGGGTGCTGAGATAAAGCATGTTCAACAGTTGAAGGGGAGACACCATGAACAATCCCGTTATTTGAGTCTATTTCAGGTTGCATGTAGATAGGAATAGCGCCGCTTAGAATAACCCCTGAACTCACAGAAACGTGGATATTCCGAGGAACCAGTATTTTCTCTCCCGGTTTCACAGCAGATAAGATCATTGCCTGAATGCCACCAGAGGTACCATTCACCGTGAAGAAGCTTTCTTTCGCGCCAAATGTATCAGCTGTCAGGGCGAGCGCTTTTTTAATATGGCTCTTGGGATGGTGAAGGCCATCAACCATCTCAAATATAGTGACATCTATCTTGAATATATTAGGGCCAATATAGTCATAAAAATCTTTATCTATCCCGCGCCCTTGCTTGTGACCGGGCACATGAAACGGGGCCATATTTCTTGCCGCATATTCATCTTTTAAGCTGCTGAATATTGGTGTCTCACTTTGGTCTAATTTCCCCATTTTTCGCCACTCTACTTATTCGTAACCAATATAATCTGTAGTGACTCACCCAAATAGATAGCCTCGCTAAATTGGAGCATCACTTAACCCAGCAAAAACCTTACTGTGATAAGTAATAACAGGACGTGTGTTTCTCTACAAAAGCCAGATGCTTAGGAAAACATATGTTTATAGCAACCAATTTATTGCGGTTATTATCACTGTTGCGAATCACATCAATAACCATAAGCAAAAGCATACAGGCGTAACATTAAACAATAAATCGAACAATTTGCTTTTGCGAAGCAGTTCAAGCAACAAAAAGAAACAGATTACAACGAAAGAAAATCTAAACAGCTTCTGATATTAGAAGGAAATACTAGAGAAAGGTTACAGCGTTGTACTAATTTTCACAAAACAAATCACAAGGTTTATTAAATCCACCGTTAACATTAACAGGCCAAATGATAAAGAAAACCAACTTAACTAATAAAGGCCTCTTTACTGTATAAATATGCATAATAAAAAGGCCACCTAAATTATTTTTAGAACCCTACCCACTTTCCGATTTTCTTAACCTTGCCGAGGTAGTATATGACTACAAAGGAGATCCCACAGGTTGCAACAGCATAATAACTAGCATCTAATACCATAATACCCGTAATAGATTCTCCAGAATAATTTACTAACAAATCCAATATCAAGTGATGAATACAGTAAACACCCATAGTGTAAATGCTAAGCTTACTCAATACGCTCTCTTTACCTGTCAAACCATTAAAAAACATATACAAGCAAATAGTTGCAACTGTCGTAGTATACATAGTACTAGCAGAAAAATTAAAAGCGATATCATTGCGCTGATCAATGAAGTATACTGTGAAGCCTACGGCAGTTAGCATTGCAATCAAATAGCCAAGAAAACTAAAGTTTTTGACTCTATTAGTTACAACAAAATCTTTTAATATGTCTCCCATTGTAAAGTAACCAATATAAGTAAACAGCTGTAATATCTGAACTTTAGCTGTCATTTCGAATACTGGTGCAATTAGTAATGACACAATACTAAATATAACATATCCCTTTGGGGATAATTTTTCCTTTATCTTGTACAATATAGGCGTAACCAAATACAAGCCGAAGATCATGTATAAGAACCACAAGTGAACATAAGGTACTCCCATTACAAAGTCCATTATGTTGCTCTCTAGCGTGCTACCTGCAACAAATACCAGTTTATATACACTATAAACTAAAGACCAAAACAGTAATGGGTATAGTATTCGTTTCGCCCTCTTTTGATAAAACTCTTTCAAGCTAATCGAAGAAAGGCAACTCATCATATACCTACCGCTTACCATCACAAAAAGTGGTACGGCAACTCTGGTAAAAACAGCAATGGATGTTGAAACTTTCAAGTCAACATTATAATAGTCATAATTCGCAACGATATAGATGGCAAAACTGTGCAGTATTATAACCATCAAAATGCCAACAACCCTTAAAGAGTCGATGTTATACTCTCGATTCATTTCCAGATCCTTCAACTGTTTTATTATCAACCTTAACAATAATTATCACCATGACGTCAAAATCTCATTTATCAATGATAATTAGCACCCCAAACAATACAACATTTGCGTGTTACAAATTAAATAAAATCTTAAAATTACAGTATATACTTACATTATCAATATAACTCAAGAGATAAACGTGAGCTTTTTACTGATTCTCAAGAACTATGTTATATAGGAATTTTTCCCCTATATATAATTCTTATTGAGAACGACTAAATTTTAAAATTATTCACATATAAACAAATAAACATTTAACGCACTTAAATGTTAAATCTTAGATGATCGGCTCAATACGTTAAACGCAACAGGTAAGCAGTGAAGTATTAGGAAATAAATGACATGGCTCGTCATTATCAATGCAGGTTAAAGCCCCAAACATATAGCCGAGAAGGTCATCTCCTCAATGGCTTAAATATCATCAGACCAGACGCTTAAGCCAAAAACCAGCCCTCATTCGACGGACAAAAATCCCAGCCTTAAATACTTCTTCCAGACAGATTCCGACAAAGGCGCCGATCAGCCCCCAATCACACCATATACCAAGAACATAACTCACTGGAGCTCCTACTATAGCGAAACTAAGAAGCGTGATGTTCATGACTGACTTGGCATCTCCTCCAGCCCTTAACAGCCCAGGTATTACCGAGTTAATGGAAGTAAAATAAAGTGAAAATGCGAGAATCCAGATGCAGATATAAGCCAATTCACGTGTCTGGTCCTGAATGTTATACAAGCTCAATAAAGGGTTAGCAAATAGAATTAATAACAAGACAGGAACCGTCATTATCAACAAACCAACCATAATTGCACTGTTAGCACTTGCCTGTGCCTGGCGAAACTTCCCTGCCCCAAGCAGCTTGCCGATATGAATCGCGGTTGCTTGCTGCAACCCTCCTACAGGTAACATAAAGAGACTTTTAAACGTTCTGATTATTGCATATCCCGCATAAGCAATCGCACCGACTGAATTCATCAGTACCGTATAGAAGACACGCGCACCCTGCCAGTAAAACCCATCAATAGTGTTCGGGTAACCAAGCTCTACGATTTGTCTAAGATAGCGCCACTCTGGCATTAGCAGGTTCTTGATTTTGAATTGGCGTAATAAGCAGATCAGTAGAGTTATACTCTGCCCTACACTGGCGATAAGCGTTGCAAAAGCGGCCCCTCGAAGCCCCAGCGGCGAAAATAGTGACTCCGCAATACCAGGGATAGGTAAGCCAAAAATAAGAATATAATTGCCTACAAAGTTCACCACATTGAAAAATATCGCTATTTTAACCGGTGTTTTTGTATTACCTGACGCGTTGAATACCGCAGATATCATTTGTGAGAGTAGCATACAGGGTACGGCAAACGCGACTATTCGCATATAGCTGCCAGCAATACCAGGTACAGCCGACCAGTCACCACTAGGAAGAAAAATATCTGTCGTTAATATTGCTATCAATTCTTCAGCATATAAATAAAAAACAGCCCCCAGCACAACCCCACACAGCCAACCGGTTGCCACCATACTCTGTGCGACATGTACTAACTTTTGCGGCTGGCCTGCACCTGAGTATTGTGAAACCAGAATGCTTCCCCCCGTCGACAACGCAGCAAACAGCAGGAAACTAAAAGATAATAGCTGACTTGAATTACCCAGTCCGGAAATGGCACCTTCACCTAATTGGCCAATCATTAATGAGTCGACAAAACCCATCAATGTAAAGAGAATACCCTGAATCATAATCGGCAGTGCCAATTTAATAATAGGACGTGCCAGACTCGGCCTCACAAATCGTAAACTATTTTGAATCAAGATCATTCAATACTCTCTTGATGACTCTTTGAAGCACTTGCCTATCTTTTTCCAGACGAGAAAGCTCCCACTCAAACCATTCGATATGTTCCAAGCACTCTTCTTCGCTATTCGTCAATTCGAAAAACCGAACGATATAAAGGGGTACAGCTTCAACAAACAGATATATATACGACAGCTCTTCCGCAGTTAACTCAGCTATCTTACGATATTCAGTGATTATCATTCGCCAGTTATCAAATAATACTTGTTCAGCGACATCTTGTGGAACTTCAAAATCATCTGAATTCAACTCTTCGCGACTATACCTTTTCCTCATCTCACTGAAAAACAATATCCGGCTCGTCCAGTAAATGTCGGCTAGACGATGGTCATAACGCGAAAAATCAAAATCGATCACCCCGGTGTAGCTGACATCCTGATCATAAAAGAGATTAAAACAATGAAGATCACCATGGATATAGCATTTACTCAATACACTCAGATCATGAGTCGCCAACTCATCCTCTAATCGGCTAGCAAGAGCAATTAGTTTCGGGAGCAAGCGAGACATTTTCTTGACTGAGTTTCTCGACTTGTCTGAAGCTTCAATCTGCACATATAAATTGGTTAGCCACCTTTTACATGCAACCATATCCAAAAACTGGATGCGCAACCCCGGATACGGCTCTTTGAAACTACGCGTAGCCTGATGGAAATCAGCTAATGCATGTACCGTTTCTCTGTAGGCTTTCTCTGGAATTTCGCTTTCCCAGTTATATGTCATATCAGGAACATACTCCGTCATGACATAGTAACTACCATCAAACTCAACAAATGGGAATCCTGTCTTATCCGCAACAATTGCCGGTGTTGGGCAACCATTACGATTGAGGTGATCTATCAGCGCAACCTCATTGCTCACTAGCTCATGCGTATTGCTCTTAAAGCAGTTTTTTAGGACGAACTTGCCATCTTTAGTTGGAACGATAAATACTTCATTTGCCATACCGAAATAACATAATGTGACATTATCGTTGGGGTATTTCTCATATACGTCTAATACAAACTGTAATCGACGCTGCACGGGTTCTGCAGCCATGTTCGAAACCTCTCCATGAATTCATAATATAAAAACATTTTCCCCAGTAATTACAGCCTCAACAAACTTGAGTCCTGGAGAAACACCAATGCAATTTTATAAACAATTGTGGTTCATGTAGGTTTGTCTACAGAGAATTACCAATGTGGAACTTAGACTATTAATATCAGCAGAAGTAAAAGCAAGCCAACATCAGAAACATATTGAACGATTCAACCTAAACCCGACGCTATATCATTAGATGATTACAGACTAAAGACTCAATGAAAATTGCATGATTTATTAATTCTGCAGCAAGATATTCACACATAATGTGACCAAGACCTCGATTCACATTATGCTACAAGACTTATAGGCTATTTTTTCAAGCTATCTATATAACTACACTGACTTTTCGATTTTTGGCACTGCTTCTTAACTTGTTTAGATATTGCTCTAAGCCTCACCGTTTGCTTGCAAAATGCTTAAAATCCAACCAACCTTACTAATGTGGTTTTGTTTGCAAACATCGCAAGGCAAGCATTATGACATCGCCTAAAGATAACAACCCAAACGGAGAGCCTTCAAACCAAGGTGCAAAACTGCCCTCCAAATCTGGTGGTATGTTTAGTAAACGTTCAGACACAATAAAGCGCTTTTCCCCCTATGCGGATCTGAAGAGTGCTACAACATTTTTAGTCGTTGTTATTGCAATAATTAGCCTCTGGCAAGCCGTGTATACCGTTCCTAGTGACTCTGTTGCTGTCGTACAACGATTTGGCAAGTTCCATAAAGAAATACAGCCTGGATTACATGTTAAGTTACCGCTTGGCATCGATGTTGCCACAATCGTCCCTATCCGGCGTCAATTAAAACAAGAATTTGGTTTTATGACACCAGGAACGAGCGATCCCTATCAGAGTGCCAGTGGCCATGATGTTGCTTTGGAAACGCAAATGGTAACCGGTGATTTGAATGCTGCACTTGTTGAATGGGTAGTTCAATATCGTATTGCTGAACCTGTAAAGTTCTTGTTCAAAGTTCGCGAGCCAAGCGCCACGCTTCGAGATGTCTCTGAGTCAGTAATGCGTGAAGTCGTCGGAGATCGAACCGTTGATGAAGTTATCACTATCGGTCGGCAAGAAATTGAATCTGAAGTACTTATCAAAATGCAGAATCTGGCAACCAAATATGCCATGGGGATCAATATTGATCAGGTTCAGCTCAAAAATATTAACCCTCCAAAACCCGTTCAGGTTTCGTTTAACGAGGTAAACCAAGCTAAACAAGAAAAGGAGAAACTCATTAATGATGCTCGAAGAGATTACAACAAAGTGATCCCTTTGGCCGAAGGTGAAAAAGACCAACGCATCCGTGAAGCTGACGGCTATAGACTGAAACGAATTAATGAAGCAGAAGGTGATACAGCTCGCTTTAACGCTCTGCTGGCGGAATATAGCAAAGCACCTGAAGTCACCCGCCAACGCATATACATTGAAACCATGCAAGCCGTATTACCTACCATTCGTACAAAAATCATTATCGATGACCAAACACGTCAAGTTCTGCCATTTCTTGATCTCAAGGCAGATAATAACAAACAGAGCAAATAGCCATGAACAAAGTAAAGCCCTTCATTGTTTTTGGTATCCTGGCCCTTTTTATCATCACGGTGAAAGGAGCACTGTATACGGTAAGCGAAGTTGAGCAAGTCATCATTACTCAATTTGGTAAGCCCGTTGGCGAGCCTGTGACAGAGGCTGGACTCAACATCAAAGTCCCTTTTATACAAGATGTTAATGTTATAGATAAACGCATCTTAGAATGGGATGGCGCTCCTTCCGATATGCCAACAAAAGACAAACTATATATCTCCGTCGACTTATTTGCCCGTTGGCGAATAACCGAACCCTTGCAATACTTTCTCCGCTTGCGAGACGAACGCAGTGCTCAATCCCGCTTAGACGATATCCTTGGAAGCGAAACGCGCAATGCTATTGCCAAACATGAATTGATTGAAATAATTCGCACCACAAAAAACCGTACTCCCCTTCGTGATGATAGCCTGCTCGATACCGAAAGAGATATAAAAATGGGAAACCTAGTTCCAATACAGAAAGGACGAAAACTGGTTGAAGAGGAAATCTTCTCTGCAGCAGCAGAAAAAATCCGGGTTTTCGGTATAGAACTATTAGATATCCGGTTTAAGCGCATCAACTACAACGCCAGTGTCCGCCCCAAAATTTACGACCGCATGATCAGCGAGCGACGCCAAATCGCTGAACGTTATCTATCCGAAGGTAAAGGTGAAGCTGCAAGAATCCGGGGAAACCGGGTTCGTGATTTAAACAAGATCCAGTCTGAAGCTTATCGTAAGGTAGAAGAAATACGGGGCTTGGCCGACGCCAAAGCTGCAAATATCTATGCTCGGGCGTACAATCAAAATCCACAAGCCGTAAGCTTGTATGAATTTACTCGTACAATGCAGTCGTACCGCTCTATTCTATCCAGGGAAACTACGTTGATACTCTCCACAGACAGTGATCTGTTCAAGTTTCTAAAACAAATAGACACAGAAATTGAATCCAAGCAATCGCCAAATAACCCATAAATGGAGTACCTCTACTTAGTTATTTCTATACAGCTATGTCCGATACTGTTTTTGCTTAGCCAATACCGGTTGTTCTTCAGTATTGCTTGTTTAACCTGAACTTCTGCCGTTTCGCATCTTTTTTTAATGTAAAACCATCCACACTGGTCAACGCCGATGATGATCAATAAACTGATCACCAAAGCAAGCACCGGGAGACGTATGAAGATATCAGTGAATCTCATCGTGATCCCGTTCCCCTTGCTGGCAGGCTAAGCCAGCTAAATCAATACATACGCTGAAAAGTACTCTCGCCCATCAGTTATTCTCTGGCTGAGGCGTGAGTTTAAATTCCGGCGATAACGTATTATCTACCACCACTGGTTGGCCGTTCTCAGTTTGAATAACCCGCTGCTTACAACAACCTCATCTTCCTGCAAGCCAGATAATACAGATATGTAATCTCCGCGCTCTTCCCCCAGACGAACAAACTGCTAGCGCAGTACCCTGACATTGGCGAACATTCCGGGCCGAAGCTGTTCTTCCGGATTAGGCACCGTTACCTGTATCTGAAAGTTGCGGGTAGCACTATCTACCTCAGGATTAATGGCGGTAATTTCCCCTTTGATCATGGTACTCGGGTGGGCATCAGTGCTTAGCTCAGCCAGTGGCCCTGATACTGTATGCCTCGGCGACAGCCTGGCGAAGATTAGCCCGAGCTGTATCCAGCTAGGATCGCAGTGAATTTGATGTTAAAAAAAGCGAGAACCGCAATTGCAGTACTCGCTTATTGATGTTGAATATTATAGCCCCCGTTAGCCTTTTCTCGTTTCCAAGGAGAGCGCTAACTTTAAAGTCATCAACTTTCTTTCTTCTTAATTTTCCAGGCTTCAAGATCAATATCGAGATCAGGGAATTTTGACGCATCAAAAACAGGATGCTCAGCCCCTGCTTTCAGTTGCTCTTTATAGTCTGTCAGAATACGGATCAGTGTCGGGAACAGCATCAACAGTGCCAACAAGTTAACAATCGCGAGTATGCCCATCATAGGATCCGAGAAGAAGAATACCGATGTCGCCCCCGGTGCAACTGCACCCAGGAAGACAATCCCGATGACAAAAATACGAAGAACATGCACCGAGATTTTATTCTGAGACATGAAGGTTAATGCGTTTTCACCCAAGTAATAATTGTAGATAATCGAGCTGATAGAAAAGAGCAAAATCGCAATAGTCAGGAAATACTGCGACCACGACCCGACATGGGAAACCAGTGATTGCTGGGTCAATACAACCCCATCAATATCTTCAACACCAGGCACATAAACATCACCGAGCAGAATTACAAACGCCGTACAGCTACAGATAAGAATGGTATCGATAAAGACAGACAATGACTGAGTGATGCCCTGACTGATCGGGTGAGTCACTTCTGCTGTCGCCGCTACATTAGGGGCCGATCCCAAACCGGCTTCGTTAGAGAACAAGCCACGACGCAAACCTTGAGCCATAGCCGCGCCCATTCCGCCACCAACTGCTTCTTCCCAACCAAACGCGTTAGAGATAATGGTACCTATAACCGCTGGTATCGATGTAATGTTTAAGAGAATAATCAGTAGCGCCATCACAACATATCCGATTGCCATAATAGGGACTATCACATCTGCTACTTTGGCAATACGCTTAATACCACCATAAATGATAAAGCCCGTACCTATCGCAAGCAGGGCCCCGGTCCACATCCGGTCAATCCCCATACTATCTTGAGCAGCACCAGCAACAGTATTTCCCTGAAAAGCGTTAAAACCAATCGCAAAAGAAGCGATAAGACAAACGGCATACAAATAGGCTAGCCAGCGGTAGTCTTCGCCCAGGCCGTGAATTATTGTACGAGCCGGACCACCACGAAACTCATCGCCTTCTTTACGTTTATAAAGCTGAGCAAGCGAACATTCCACCAGACTGGTTGCCATCCCTACCAAAGCTATTGCCCACATCCAGAAAACCGCTCCGGGGCCACCAAGCGTTATAGCGACAGCAACACCGGCAATGTTACCACCACCGACGCGCCCGCCAACCGATAACAAAAGCGCTTCCCGGCCGGAAATCGCATTTTTGTCAGCCGTTTGATTTTTGTTTAGCAGCACATGGAACATGCGCCCAAAGAATGTGAATTGAACAAACCCGGTAACAAGCGTGAAGAAGAGACCCAATACAACGAGGAAAGGTATCAATGCCCATCCCCAAGTGAGATCACCAATGACACCAAATAAACCTTCTAACCATTCCATATCCACTCCTAATCAGCGTATTCTTTAAGCTTATTGCTCAGAGTTGATCTTCAAAATCGAGCCGATAACTGGGCTAAGTGATTAACAAGCCCTGAATTGATAATTGTCAGAAGTATAGTCGCAAGTTACCTCTTTGATCGGAATTACGGCATATGATCACGGTCTATCCCGTGATCATATGCTCACTAAGAGTGATGAATTCGGCGGATAATTCCTAAAAAGAGCCCACTCGCACTGCCTATTAAGGCATCTGGAAAGTCATAGTCGGGGTTATGCAGCTCAGGATGTTCAGTCCCACTCCCTATACAAAATAACGCCCCCGGCCATTTTTGCAGAAACTCGGCAACGTCTTCCGACCATCTCATTGGCTCTGAAAGTATTTCTACCGGCAAACCAAGTTCGCTTGCTTGTTCACAAACCAGTTCACAATGTTTAGGCGAATTGATTACAGCATTAAAGGATTCTTGCCACTGGATCTGGCTGGTTAGTTTATCCTGTACGGCCAACGTCGATACCATCTCGCATAGGTCACTTTTCATACTATTGAGCACTGAACTATTATCGCTTCTCAGGGTTGCCATAACCGTTGCCTTCCCAGGGGCGGTTCCAAACGCCTCTTCTCCCAACAAAGCATGCACAACCGTCACCAGGGTGAAAGACTCCCTGTATCTCGTTGGCATACATTGCAGATACTCAATCACCTTAAGCATCGCTGTGGTCGGATTAACGCCATTCTCAGGTCTGGCTGCATGTGATGTTTTACCTTCCAGTTCTATCGTTACCCCCGTTGAGGCGCAAGCAAATGCATCAGGTTTAACGATCACGGTATGTAACGGGTAGCCTGGGAGGTTATGATAGGCAAAAACATTATCTACCCGCTGCTCTGCTAGCCAAGCATCATTTAACATACTCGCCGCCCCCATACCTGTTTCTTCGGCTGGCTGAAAAAGCAGTATGACTCTTCCCTGCGTTGGTGGGTTAACTGACAGCGTTTGAGCCACAGCCATCAGAGTTGCGGTATGTCCGTCATGACCGCAGGCGTGCATTACCCCCTCATGTTGAGAACAGTAGGAGAACGCATTTTTCTCTTTGATAGGGAGTGCATCAAAATCAGCCCTCAGCAATGTTGTTTCTCCGGGGAGTCCACTATCAATGACACAGACAACACCATGCCCTCCAATCCCCGTAGAAGGGGTTAATCCTAATGCTTCTAACTGAAGAGCAATCGACAAGGCGGTATTTTCTTCAAATGAAGATAGCTCGGGACGTTGATGGAGTTGGCGGCGAAAGAGAATCGCGTCAAATTCACAGACATTATCAAAAAGATTGTTCATAGTTACTATTAATTGATTAATCAAACAGGAAGATTACTGTTGTTTGAAAAATCGAGCTGTGATTCCACTCGCAAATTAACCAGCGATTATTACTGTAACGCTTCATCACTCATTAGAAATGATTCACAATAATATTGAAAACAAAGATTACCGAATATCGAATTATTATAATCAATAAGTGACATAATGCTCACGGCGCACAATATTTTTACCCTTTTCTCGACTTTCAGATGCATAAATTACACCTTGGTAATTTTCTGAATAATATTTCACATTCCAACTTGAGACATCATCGACATATTTTTAGTTTGTTTAGCCGTATTTTAAATTTACTTGGTAGGCATTTCCTCACCAAATTACTTTAGGGGATGTATTATGCTCGCAGTTAAAGAATCAACAAAAACTTTTCAATTTCCAACCGCCTTTACAATTTTATTTATTATCATGCTTGTTGCAATAGGGCTAACATGGGTCGTCCCCGCAGGATCATATTCAAAACTTTCATACAATTCGAGCGACAACTCTTTGTTGATCACCAGTCCACAGGGAGTAACAACAACCGTTCCTGCCACTCAAAACGAGTTAGTCAAACTGGATATTAATATCGGTATTGATCAGTTCGTCAATGGCACGATACGTAAGCCCATTGCAATACCCGACACCTACCAGCAACTTGAGCAATCGCCCAAAGGCTTAGGCGATGTTGCAGTCAGCATGGTTGAAGGAACGATCGAGGGTGCCGATATTATTGTCTTTATCTTAATTCTCGGAGGAATGATCGGTGTTATAAATAAAACAGGAGCATTTAATGCCGGATTAATTTCACTTTCAGAAAAAACAAAAGGCAGGGAGTTTTTATTTGTCGCGCTTGTTTGTATTGTAATGGCACTTGGTGGAACAACCTGCGGATTAGAAGAAGAAGCAGTTGCTTTCTATCCTATTCTGGTGCCCATTTTTCTTGCCCTCGGTTTTGACTCAATTGTCTGTGTCGGTGCAATATTTCTCGCCGCTTCAATAGGTACGGCTTTTTCAACAATTAATCCGTTCTCTGTAGTTATCGCCTCTAATGCGGCAGGTATTTCCTTTACTGAGGGGTTAGGCGTTCGAACTTTTGGTTTAATTGTCGGAACCATTACTGTCATCGGTTATTTATACTGGTATTGCAAGAAAATTAAAGCGAACCCATCATTCTCATATACTTATTCCGATCGGGAGGCATTTAAAGAGCGGTTTTTAAAAGGTAAAAACCTGGATGAAAAAGTGCCTTTCTCAGTGCGTCGTAAGATCATTCTGTTCTTATTTGCCATTGCTTTTCCAATGATGGTATGGGGAGTATCGATGGGAGGATGGTGGTTCCCTCAAATGGCTGCTTCGTTCCTGACCATTGCCATTATCATCATTTTTATCTCCGGCTTGAAAGAAAAAGACGCAGTAGAAGCCTTCACTCAAGGAGCATCAGAACTTGTTGCTGTCTCGCTGATTATTGGTATGGCGCGCGGCGTCAATATCGTTCTCGAACAAGGAATGATTTCCGATACGATTCTGGCCTATGCCTCTGATCTTGTCTCTGGCATGCACGGAAGTGTCTTTGCTGTTTCGCAAATGTTCGTATTCTTCCTGCTTGGATTAGTTGTACCCTCTTCCTCTGGGCTAGCAGTACTATCAATGCCAATTATGGCGCCTCTGGCTGATACGGTTGGTATACCGCGGGATATCGTGGTGTCTGCCTATAACTGGGGGCAATATGCTATGTTGTTCCTGGCGCCAACAGGACTGGTATTAGTAACGCTCCAGATGCTGGATATTCCGTTTAACAAATGGGTTAAGTTTGTCTTGCCAATCGTGGTTTTCTTACTTGGTTTTGGCTCTCTATTGTTAACAGCCCAAGTAATGATGATCTAGCTTTGACTTATCGGGCTCAGTGCCTCTGAGCCCGATTTCACACCATAACTGCCGCGCCTCTCCGCTCTCAAGTAACAATAATCGTGTTACCCTCAGGGGATTTTGCTATTTGACTGTTACCGAGAACAATCCGCCAGCTTAATGACGTTACCCAAAACATGCAGGCAAGTCAGACGTCCTACCCCGCCCGGCACAGGTGTAATCGCCGCTTCAGAGAAAATGCCGTCATGGTGCTTGATATCACCTACCAGCTTGCCGTCAACACGGTTGATACCGACATCGATAATCAGCTGCCCTTCGATAAACTGGGAGTTATCCAAGATACCGTGAGCACCGGTGGCTACCACAATAACGTCATACTTATTCCAATCAACCGCCACAAGATCTGAACGGCTATTAAAACTCGCAACCGTACTCTGGCGGTTAATAAGTTCAATCGCCAATGGTTTACCGACGATATTACTCCGGCCTACGACCGCCACTTTCAAGCCGGGAAAATTATACTCGCCGCAGTGTGCGGTAATAATATCTATAGTTGCCTGTACCGTACACGGAAGAACGGCATTCTGGCCTAATACCAGATGACCGAGCGCCTCGGAACCAAAGCCGTCAACATCGACAGCCGCCGGCAGATCCGGAGCTATCAGGCCGCTTGGTAAAGGAAGCTGAAATAAAATCGGATGCTCAGCTTTTTCTGCAAGCATATCAAGATCCGATTGTGACGTTCCTTCTTCAGCTAAGACAATGTGATGGCACTCAAGGCCAAGCTCATCAAATAGCCGGATTTTATTACGAACATATACTTTGCTGGCCGGATCTTCACCGACAGTAACGATCGTAAGCTGAACAGGAGTACTAAGAGTCTCTATTTTGTCTTTTAACTCTGCTAGTTTTGATTCATAAATTGTATTTATTACTGATTTCATTTTTCTTGGCTTTTGTGACATGTCCTTGCTTTATAACCAACTGATTTTACATGCACATTGCGTTAGGACAAGGAAACAACTGTTACTTAATAAATTAGGACAGAAGAATAATGATGTGATAGCAGCAAAAATAAAGCTGCTATCACAAAGGTTTAGCAAAGAGGCGTCGATTGACGCCTGTTCAGAAATGTTGTTTTTCAACCTGAGCCTGCTACTAACAGGCTCAATTGCATGTTAGCGGCAGCCGATATTTATACGCTGCCACCCCTTTACTCATAATGTGTACCTAGAGCCAGCTTGGCCCTGGCAGTCCAGCCTTTCAAGGCTAACTTATTGATTTTTATCACGTCAAATACAGAAGTTGTATTGGCTTTAGTTATTGCTCTCGCTCGTTTGTATTGCGCCTTGTTAATGCTCTTATATCAAAGAATTAAAATGTAAATGATTCGGTTTAAATTAAAATTTTACAGGCAAAGGCATGCATCTTCTTTAAAACTGTCCTCTACACTATCCAGATCTTTTAGCTCTGTCAGCGCTTCTTCGGCCCAGTTAACCCAAGCCTGACGAATGTGTATACCGCGACGAAGAGTTAGACGGTTTAACCGTTCCTGACGATTAAGCGTTCTATGGTTAGGGAAGTAGATTTTTTCCAGTTCTTCGTAATTATTCATGAGGGTGTGTGACTCTTGAATTAACGCTTCAAGCTGTTGTTGCATAGGAGTAGAGTGATGGATACCGCATACTGCTAGCTTAGCAGCAAACTCATCACGAATTGTGGGCGTACGTGTAGGTTCCTGAAACCACTCAAACAGTGCCTGGCGCCCCTCATCAGTAATGGAATAAACTTTTCGGTCGGGCTTGCTCTGTTGCAGCTCAAGCCTAAAACTTGCCCATTTTTTCTCAGCCATTCTGTTGAGTTCACGATAAACCTGTTGGTGGCTCGCTTTCCAGAAATAGCCGATACTGTGAGAGAACTCTTTGGTGATATCGTAACCGCTTACGTCACGACTGCTGAGCACGGTGAGTATTACATGTGCTAGTGACATCTTTTCAATCCTTTTAAAAATATACCGCAATAATAAAGGTGCTCAGGAAGCTGTGTCGTCACGACCTCTGTCACACCTCACCAGCAATTAGTTGCGTTATCAATGATGCATATTTTTTGGGAACAAGTATTAAAAAAATGCGTAAAATTATGAACAGAATCGCCTAGCCGCATTTTATCGTTTACTAATGAAACTCCTCTTTCAATTTATCGATCGAGGCGTTATAGGTGGCCTGCAGCTGCATCGACAACTGCCCGAGCTCCTCCTCGTCTGCCGCCTTCTTACAAGCGATTTCCAGTGCCTCGCAATCTTTACCGAGAGCAATCAGGCCTATCGCACCAGCCGAGCTTTTCAGACTATGTGCCGCGCATTCGAGCTCCTTTGCTGTGCAAGCAGCTCGAATATCTTGACTAATGCTTGCTGAACGTTCGAAGAACAGTGTAACCATCTCTCCTACCAACTCATCACCAAGTGTCAGCCTATCGCCCTCTAATACAGACGGATCAAATAATACTGGGGGGCTTTCTAAAGGTGATGTAGCAACATCCTTAGCCACTTCGACTTGATGACTACGACCATGATAAACACTGGTGATAATAGCCTTCAACTGATCAAACTGTACCGGCTTACCAAGAAACCCATCTAAACCGGCCTCGAGATAAGATTCAATTTCCTGACGGAAGACATGAGCAGAAAAAGCGATAGTTGGGATTCGGCAATCGGCTTTCTTTCGAAGAACATGGGTCAACGTCACGCCATCAGTATCCGGAAGATTAATATCCATCAAGATAAGATCGATATCATGATCATCAATAGCCGCCTCAGCCTCGGCTCCTGACATAGCAACGGTTACCTTATGCCCCAGCCTGTCCATAAAGCCTTTTGCTACCAGAACATTGGTATCATTATCTTCAACTAACAAGATATTCAAAGGCGGAACGGGCAGAGAAACTATATCTGCATCTGAATTCAATTCACCTTCTGTAGCGATATTCATCGGAAATGTCAGAGTGAAACGGCTGCCTTTATCCGGTACGCTGTAAACGGTTAGCTCTCCGCCAAGCATCTCAGCAAATCGCCGGCTGATAGGCAGACCCAAACCGGTTCCTCGCTCCGACCGCGTCGCCTGCTCGAACGGCAAAAAGATAGCTTCATGCTTGTCTTCTGGGATCCCTTTTCCGGTATCAGCCACCTCGAAGCAAAGCAGCAACTGGTTTTCGGCCAGTTGTTCTGCTTGCTCTTTGGCAAGATGCACTGAAATATTAACCTGCCCTTGCTGGGTAAACTTAATAGCATTTCCGACCAAATTGATAATGATCTGGATAATCTTATTGAAGTCACCACAAATATAATCTGGTACGTCACCAGCAATTGCATAAGTTAATTCAATATTTTTTTCTTCCGCCCTTGCCTTAAAAATATTGATAACATTGGTCGCTATCGAGCTGGTAGAAAAACAGCTTTCATTAATATCAAAGTGACCTGCTTCGATCTTGGAATAATCCAGCACATTATTCAGCACGCCCATCAGGATCTCTCCAGACGAGATAATCGTCTTGGTATATTGCTTCTGCTGACTATCAAGCAAGGTACCATCAAGGAGATGGAGTGTTCCCATGATCCCATTCATTGGTGTACGGATCTCATGGCTCATATGAGCCAGAAACGTCGATTTGGTCTTGTTGGCCTCTTCTGCTTGCTCCCTTGCATTAGCGTGCTTAATTACTTCACTATTTAAAGCATCATTGGCTTTTGTAAGCTGTGCAGTGCGATCATCAACCAACTTTTGCAATTCGTTCTGATGTTCTTGCAAAGCGAGGGCATTTTTTTTAAATACCGATATCGCATCGGCAAGGTGCCCTACATCTTCCCCTTCACCGCGAGGGATATCGACAGATAAATCACCAGCCGCGAGTTTTTTTATTGCTGCCGTCATCCTGCCAGAGGGTTCAAGAACATCATTGCGTTGCATTGCAGGGGAACCAATCATAATTTGATGCCCCGCTTGAGAACTTGCCGCTGGTTCCGGATCTGGTTCAGAAAGAGGAATCATACTGCCCGTGATATTCGCCGAAGCTTGCGATATCTCCAAAGTCATCGACTGAAGATAGGCGATAAACTTGTTCACCGACTTGCCAATATCCCCCAACTCATCATGGGATGTAATCTCTATACGTGAGGATAAATCGGCTTCGCCGGTCGACAGCGTATCGATACGCTCCTTTAGAATCACTAACCCTTTGACAATCTTATTTATCGACCAGGTCGCAACCAACAAAGCGACCACCAGCAGGGACGCCGATGTCGCAATACTCATGTAAACCTTGTGATTAAAAATATCTTTGGTAGCGCTCGTCAGGCCATCCTGGATATTGGTAATATCGCTGGCATATGTACCGGTGGCAATCGTCCACCCCCACTCCGGATATACATTCCGTGCATAAGCTATTTTGCTTTCAGTCTGTTTGGTGGTTGGATTCTCGTAGGCAATTTGGACAAAAGCCTCTTTTTTCCCTCTGATGAGGTTGGCAATCTTAGTTGTAGTGGTCGGAATCGTCGTCCCGATAATTTCCGTCTTGGGGTGAGCCAAGATCTTACCATTTTCGTCCTGAACCCAGAAATAGCCGTTTTGACCATATTTTGACGAACTAATACTGTTTAGTGCAGCCTGAAGTTTATCTTGCCTAAGGGTACTGATGTACTCGCCGGTAGCGATAACCAAGTTCAACGGTGCAAAGTAAAAGGAGGCAGTCAGTTTTTCTTCGACCTTGCGAGTCACCGGATTCAAAAAATGATAACTGGTAAAACCTATATCATTGGACCTGGCAGCAGCAACAATATCTCGTGCATAGTAGATACCTTTTGAATCCGTTTTATTGATGGCACTTGAGCCGATAATACTGGCCTTTACCCCATTTGCCTTATTCACCAGCGTTGTCGCGTCATAAGCAAAAATATAGCGACCATTATCCCAATGGTACTCATTGATAAACGCATGAATACTGGTTTCAGCCTCATCCGCCGACCTGCTATTACGGTAAATACTTTCGATAGTATCTCTGAATGTCGAGATATCCGTAGCCAACTCGGCCCTGATACTTTCTAGCTTCGAATTTTCGTAGTAGTCAGAAAGTGACCGGGTAACGGTATCAACCTGTCCTTTCAGATGGTCATTCAACAACAAAGCGACTTTATCACTGACATTACTTTGCTCTGCCTCAAGGACGGCCTTTTCGGTGCTCATCAGGCTAGTAATGAAAAAACAACTCATTATTAGTAATGATGCACACATAATGAGTGATAACTTGGCTTTTATGGTCAGGTTCATCGAGCTACATAACTTCCGGTGCAAATAAATATCCCTCGCCATGTACCGTAATGAAGATCTTGGGGTTCTTAATGCTCTCTTCCATCTTGTTTCTTAACCTGCGTACGAGCACATCTATGGTACGATCACTGGGAGAGTCAACCCGGTGTGATATCAAGTTAAGCAACCGGCCGCGACTTAGCACTCGACCAGGATGAGTAATAAACGCCACCAGCAACTCATATTCCGCTTTGGTAAGCCTTATTGCCTCACTGCCTTTTGATAACTGGCGCTGCGTAACATCAAATTCAAAGTCCATGAAGCAAAAACGGCTGTCGTCTTTTTCCAGTTGCGACCAGGCCGCTTCTGCCTGTTGTAGCGCATCTCGAGTAAGCTGGATCCGCCATAACAAATTCTTAGCACGTACCAGCAACTCCCGTGGTTCTACAGGTTTGGTAACGTAATCATCAGCCCCCATCTCCAGGCCCAAAATTCTATCAATGGGATCAATTCTGCCCGTTACCATTATGATAGCGATATCGGACGTATTCCTTACCTCACGGGTCAGTTGGATCCCGTCTTCACCCGGCAGATTGAGATCCAGAAGGATTAGGTCGATTTTTTCATTGCCCAGAACTGTCTTCATCGCCGCACCGTTTTCAGCCTCATAAACGGTATAGCCAGCCTGAGAAAAGTGACCTCGGAATTTCATTCTAACGATGGGGTCATCTTCAACAATCAAGATCTTATAAGTCATAGGTTCTCTATATACAGCCATGCGTTGAAACTGGAGGAACAGCCTCCGCCCAAATTTATACCCAAATACTTTCTTATATTCTTGGCGAGAATAATAACACACTCAATTACTACCTGTTGTAAGCAAATGCAATTGCTTACACTTAACCACGATAGCAATATCTGTCAGGATAATTGCCTTCTTCATGGCGATACTAGCAAGCAATCAGAAGACGAACTGGAAGATACAGTGAAAGCAACGACAGGCCATGCACTGGAAATGAATGAGAATTACCGGCAAAGAATCGATGAAGTCTGTAACTACATCTATTCTCACCTAGATGACGAGTTAACTGTTGCTGAGCTCAGCAAGGTGGCACATTTCTCTAAATATCACTTTCATCGGCAATTCAGCCATTACATGGGGATCAATGTCTTCAAGTTTGTCCAGCAACTGAGACTCAAACGTGCAGCCTATCAACTGGTTTTCCATCAGAAGACTCGCATTATTGATATTGCGCTTGATGCGAAATTTGAGTACCCCGAATCCTTCGCTCGCGCATTTAAAAAGGAATTTGGCCAGTCGCCTTCTGAGTTTCGCAACCAACCCAATTGGCTGCACTGGAATCAACATTATCATCACCGTGAAAAAGTAATGGAGAAACACATGAAGGTAGAAATCACATTCTTCGAAGAGACCAAAGTGGCAGTAAAAGAGCATCGTGCAGCGCCGGAGCGCGTCAACGAGTCGGCAAGCCAGTTTATTGAATGGCGCAAATCAACCGGGCTTTCACCTATTGTCAGAAGCAAAACCTTCGGCATCATCTATGACGATCCCAAGGTTACGGCCCCTGAGAATTTTCGCTTCGATATTTGTGGTGAAGTCAAACAAGCCGTCGGCGACACGACACATGGTATTGTCAATAAAACAATTCCTGCCGGGCGATGTGCCGTTATCAGGCATCATGGTTCACATGATGACCTGGATAGCAAGGTCCATTATCTCTATGGGCAATGGCTGCCTGAAAGCGGTGAAGAGCTACGCGATTTCCCCTGCTTCTTTCATTATTTGAACTTCTTCCCCGAAGTTGCGGAGCATGAATTAATCACAGACATCTACCTACCAGTAAAATAGAAAGTACTAGATAAAACGGCTATCGGCGTAATGATTTAAGTATCATCAGCGCCGATACCCCACAAAAGTACACGCCAGTATTAAGAGGCCAAGGATGACAAAACTACCCTATTCAAGACTCGGCTTCGCTCTGCTTGTTATATTATTTTCAGCCATAAGCTCATATGTTTTAGCCAAGCAATCGCCTCATGATGACCTTCGTCTTGAAACAATCCATCATGACGGCCTACAACGAAGCTTCTACCTGCATCTACCACCTCAACACACATCTTCCAATCAATTTCCCTTGCTACTGGCACTACATGGCGGAGGCAGAGCCGACGGAGACGAACTGGCGGAGAGAACCGGCTACAATAAACTCGCAGACCAAAAAGGTTTTATTGTTGCCTACCCCAATGGTATCGATGCGCAGTGGAACGACGGTCGTGAAAAAACAGCCAGAAAATCTGAAAAGATCATTCTCATTGACGATGTCGGCTTTCTCAGCGCACTGATCGATCACCTTACAATGTCGACCCGAGCAGAGTCTACATGACAGGCCTTTCCAATGGCGGCATGATGACACTCCGAATGGGCTGCGAAGCCAGCAACAAGCTCGCAGCCATTGCACCTGTCATTGCCAACATGCCAGCAAAGCTAGCCAACACCTGCCGTCCAGACTCACCGCTACCAATGCTATTAATGAACGGAACCCAAGATCCAATGGTGCCATGGCAAGGTGGTACCGTCCGTTTTATGCGTAAGAAAATGGGAAATGTGCTATCCACGGAAGAAACGCTGAAGTTATGGAGAAAACTTAACCAATGCTCATCCGTCCCCTCCGTTGAAATGCTGCCTGATACAGATAAGACAGAGAGCTCAGTCGTCAGAGTCGTTAATTATCAGTGCGCCAGCAATCACGCTGACGTGATCTTGTATGCTATCGAAGGCGGCGGCCACAACTTTCCGGGCAGCAACACGCCAGACTTACCACGCCTCCTGGGCAACAAGAATAACGATATTAACGGCCCTGAAGTGATTGTTTCATTCTTTATGCCAATAAACAAACAGAGCCGCCACTGACGTGGCGGCTCTGGGTTTATCATTGCAGGTTGGTTGCTCAGTAACTACTGAAGCTTAAATTGCCTCACAATAGCGACTAATTGCTCATTACTGCTGGCGAGGTTATTAGTACTGTCCATTGTTTGGGTACCGTTATCGGTCAGCTGGCTAACCATCTCCTGAATCGCCATCATGTTCCGACTGATCTCCTCAGTCACAGTACTTTGCTGCTCTGCTGCTGTCGCAATCTGAATACCGAGATCATTGATTTCCACAACAGACGTCGCCATCGAATCAAGGCTCTCATTCACATTCGATGTTGTATCAGCCGTTTGCTGACAGCTATTTTTAGTGACATCCATGGCCGCGACAACCGAGCTTGCCCCATTGCGCAGGTTGCTCAGCATCTCGTTAATTTCAGATGTACTCTGCTGTGTTCTTGCCGCCAATGCCCGAACTTCGTCTGCAACAACGGCAAAACCGCGTCCATGCTCACCGGCACGTGCGGCTTCAATGGCAGCATTAAGAGCCAGCAAATTGGTCTGATCGGCAATTTCACCGATAACACCAAGGACAGAGCCAATCTTCTGCGTATCTTCATTCATAGCCTGGATACTCAGCGCCATTGACTCGACTTCGTCAATCAAAGCCGCAACACTGCTCACCGCCCCATCAACCACACGCTTAGACTGCTCTGCCTCTTCACTGGTCTTCTGGGTAAATGACGCCGACTGAGAAGCACTCTGAGAGACACTTTCAGCTGTTGAGCTCATCTCGTTAACGGCTGTGACGACCTGCTCGGTTTCTGAATAGTGAGCAGTGAGTACATTATTATTGAGTTCCGTTTGGGTTTTTAACTGCTGGATCCCTTCTGAAATATGCTCGGTAGACTGAGAGACCTCCAGCATCATTGCTTGCAGGTTACCAATAAAGGTATTTACCGCTTCTGCTATCTGCCCTAAATCATCATTGGTATAGACATCAAGGCGACGGGTAAGATCGCCATTACCTTGCGAAAGCTCGACGATAGTCGATTTTAGATCCAAAATTGGACGATAAATTCGATTCAGAACAACCAGAATAATCACGATCGCAAACACCAGCAGTATTCCTGCTGTTGCCAACGATTTGTTCACTGCCTCATCAACCTCGGCGTGAGCGACAGACTTGTCGATACCGACCAGAAGGTGCCAGCTGTTTTCTTCGTCTAGAACAATCTCCTTAAAGTAAGCAATCTTGTCGACACCACCCAGAGTATAATCGAAGATCCCCTGCTCTTTAGAGAGCACATGACGTTCTAGTTCTACCAGTTCAGGAAAGTCTGAGAGTTTTGTCTTACCAGGAACATCCACTTCTCCCGTAGAAGCGACGGTTGTGCCCTTGTCGTCATACAATCCGGTCATCGCGCCAGGGAAGGGAGATTCGTTGACGACTTCGCCCAGCAAGTCCAAATCTAGATCAGCAAGCAAAACACCACGAAACTTATCTTCGTAAAAAAATGGTTCTGCAATACTGATCATCAACTTACCGGAAGATGCTCCTTTATAAATACCAGTAATGACAGTACTCCGCTTTTGCTTGGCTGCTTTGTACCAGCCACGGACCCGGGGATCGTACAATGCCAGGCTACGCATGCCACTTTTAGCGCCGTAAGAGCGGCCATCTTCAAACCCGACAACAAAATCTGAGGCCTTAGATACGCTCGCAATTTGCTTCACCATTAAAGTGATTTGCAAGTCACTCCTATCGATAGCGAAATCGGGTGCGGTGGCAATGACACCTTCCTTAATGGTTTGAAACCAATCTGTGATTCTGTCTGACGAACTGTCAATTTTAAGCATTGAATATTCATCAATATTCCTCAGGATTGAGGAAGACAACTGCCGGTAGGATAAAAAGGACGAAATAGCCAATGAGGCTACCAACAACAAGACTGCAACCGAAATGATTCGGCCTTTAAAGCTTGATAATATGTTCACGATACATCCATTACTCTTCTAATTACGTCAAAAACAATTACTCAAGATAATGATTGCATATGATTACACTGATTTATCACGCCCAAGTCACAAAAATACTGACATGAATGTATAATAAACACAACAATATGCCACAAAGGCATACAACCCGTAACGTAAAATAAGCTAGTTACTGCAATTCACCCTATATTGCTTGTATAAGCTTCTTACCATACTTTGTATCTTATCTATGGCTTATCTTTATTTCTGTTGTATTGTTGTTTGTAGCCATAAAGATATTCATCGCAATGAATACAACACTTAAGCTAACAATACTGGCGGATAAATAACCAGAAAATCGGTACAACCCTGTAATAAAACAACAATTAATAAATATATCTTTTAGAGGCGCCTAGGCTTTTCAAAATATAAACCAATCAAAATCAAGAATAGAATAAATACACTATTCCTTCGTATTGTGAAAATGATAAATGTATTTCTATTTATTGGATCAAGATCACTACAAGTTATATTTTGAAAAATCCATCCTGAAAGATTCGATTAACACGCAATCAAACACATAGATCGCAAGCATCTGATATTAAAAATAAAGACACAACGCCCATTTCACTCGCATAAAAAACCACCTTAATAGAGTTATTAAACTAATATATTACAGCTAATTACACATAATATTTCGCCATTTTTTTGGCGGTAGTACCATTAAAAGCCATCTTTATAGTCAATTAATTAGCTAATATTGCTCTCTCGCACACTATTAAATATATAATAAAAACTTCTCTGTGATTTTATTATTCATCAGGATTATAATAATCAAGAACCACGACAAACAATTAAATGGATTTCATATCAACATTCATTAATTTTTCTATTTTCTAATTTTCAACAACTTATAAATTTGCTTTTTAGCTTGGACATATTAAACCGGGCGAATACATGACGTGTATTATAAGGGATATATCGATGAAATTATTAAAGCACCTGTTATGTTTAATTACATTAAGTTTTGTTCTAACTGCTTGTAATAGCGGGGGAGGAAGTTCCAGCGAAGCAGACCAAGCAGTTAGTGGGATCAGCACCCCCTCAACAGTCAGTGTCGTTAACTAACAATAATAATAAAAAGGACTTGATATGAATAAGATATCTTTAGCAGCGGCAATCACCAGCGCCCTCTTTTCAGCTTCCACTACAGCAAATTTCAGCGACACGGGCACCGACTACTCAAACACAATTGCTGACAGCTATGTCGGCGAGCAGGCTGCCGAGCCGCTTAATATGGCAAATATGCTGCTATGTATCATGAAAGCCACTGGTGCCGAGCATTTTGCCAATGCCGATTACCGAGCTTTGGTTGACTCAGCACAATGTGAACAACGTCAGGATGACTCCAGCTCACAGGCTGCAAGTAAAATCGCCTACTCAGAAGTTGTCGTCAGCTCCAAGCGTGCCAACAATAGCAGCGCGCAGGAAGTTGAGGTATGGTTCCAGGACTCTGAAGAGCAAGATGGACAATACATTATTAACACTACTGTTTCGGCAGCACCTGGCCCGAACAGCCCCTTTGGTGAGCTGCAGTTTACCTTTAAACATGCGACTGGTGGTGACAAAGGTGACCTAAACATTAGTGTTCAGAACGGCCAGAACGTCATCAGCCTGATCAATACCTTCGAGGAAGGTAGCAACACCATTGAACAGGCTGCCATCGTCCAGATCGACGATGCTCAGGGCAACAGCGGTCGCGGTAAGACTCAGGGCATCGACTGGAGTCAGAGTCCGCCGGTGCCTGTTGAATATAAGCTGGCTTACAATGAGAACTTCTACTTTAAACAGGTTGGCAATAACCCGGAAGTTTGCCTGAGCCGAAACAACCCTCGCGAAAACGTTCATAGCTATTCGTTGTTTAATCTTGCCACTGGTGCCCTGCTGGATATTAAAGCTGGATTCAACTTCGACTATATCTCAAATATAAACGGCCAGCCTCAGCACGGCTTTATCGGAGAATGGGGGCTATGGACTGAGGAAGAGCACCAGCCGGGTTATGTCGCTCCTACCACAATCACTGATGAAAATGGTGTTAGCTACAACGTGGTAACAGCGCCTGGCAAACTGGTACGCCAGACAAAAGGCCAACGCGATCTACAAGATGGTGAAGCCTTCGAATATTGGACCGGCAGCAACTCAGTAACAGTTTACTGGGTTGAAAGTGCTGGTCAGTTCCAGGCAGACAATGGCTCGGGCAGCCCGGACGGCGTTGACACTGGTATTACACAGAATACTTACTTTTGGTCACCGCTACTTCGCCAAAATGTCAACTATCTGGGTAACAGCAGCGGCACTCACCGAGTCGCTTACACAACCAGCGAAACTGTCCGTGCTAATGATGCCATCTTTAACAGTGGTGCTATTGGTTTAACCTGTTACGGCAGCTGTCCACAAAGCAACATCAGCATGAATGATGCTGTTAACTGGACCTTCACTCAGGCTTACGAAGATCCCTCTTCCGCAGGTATTGCCTATACCCTTGATCCAACAGATATGACTCTGAAACTGGCAGGCCAGCCAGTTAAACTCAACTTTACCCGTGCAGATCTTAGCAATGACCAAGACTTCTGGGGCGCGTCAAGCGGCGAATTTGTCCTTAGCTCAGATGCAAGTTCGGTAACCAGCTGGGATGATCTTAACGGCCAGAGTGTAGTTACCTATCGCTGGGAAATGGGGCTAGACAGCTGGAGTCAGCTAACCATGCTGCAAAACCAGACCGATCAGAGTTTCTACGAGTTTGATAAAGCTGTTAACTTTATTTATACCCACCAAACTGCTAACGACCGTAACGGGGAGTCCAGCAATAACAATACCCAGGTGATGCTAGAATATCACGGCCCGGGTAATCTGCATGGTATCCCCTGGAATCAGAGCAACGGTCAGTGGGACGCGCAGTTTAGTATTGCTGATGGTACCGAAGTTTATACCGACACCAATGGGAACCGTTATGTACTGAAAGCAACCGGTATCGATAAACGCTTCTTGCCAGCCGCTGGTGGTGCCGCTGACTGTACAAATTCAGGGTTGGATCTAGCCGGTGCATCGCTGCTGACACTACCAACGGCAGCAAATATTCCGACTATCAGTACCACCTGGCAGGATAAAGATAATCTGACAGTTGCTGACGAGCCTTGGGTCATCCATGGTGAAGTCCAGTCAGCTGCCAATAAGTAATATAAGCTTGTAAATCAACAGCCAATAAATTGATGGCCAACAATCATGGTTGCTTCCATATGATGGGCAACCTGGTTTTTGGCCTCTTTTCATTATTGAAATAGAAAAAACAGACCAATACAGCTAATAATTAATCCTATATACCCAAGCTCCCTCAAGGAGCAAGATTCAGAGTGAGACCAGCGAGTCTAGTTCAAGGAAAAATAAGGCAGAAATAGCTACGTAGGAGAAAAATATGATTCACAATCTGATTCTGCTACTGATGGCACCGGTATTCATTGTTCAGGGCCGTTATGTTCGTAAGGTAACCCCTAAACTGGAAGAGGCTTCCGGTCCGCGAAGCGGCATTGCAGGTCAAGGAAAAGTTCTTCGTTTGTTACTGGTTGGCGACTCAGCAGCCGCCGGAGTCGGTGCCGAGGATCAATCTCAGGCACTATCAGGCAATGTAGTCAATCAGCTAAGCAGTCATTTCAAGCTAGAATGGCAGCTTCATGCCAAGTCCGGTTCCACGACAAGAGACACCCGCTCCACCCTTTCTGAACATCCCAAACAAGCCTATGATATTGTAATTGTCTCGCTCGGCGTCAACGACGTTACCAAGCCTTTAAGTTCAATCAGGTGGCTACAACAACAAAAAGCTCTTGTTTCGCAAATCCGTACTCATTTTTCTTGTCGACAGATCATATTGACTAAAATCCCGCCGATGGAACAATTTCCGGCTTTGCCCCATCCCTTGCGTTGGTACCTGGGAAGCAAAGCCAAGGCATTTAACCGCCAACTTACCCGTTGGGCTGCCACGCAGAGCGATTGCGAGTTAATCGACCTCAACTACCGCCTCAAGCCTGAGCAGATGGCTATCGACGGTTTTCACCCCGGACCCGAGATATACCAGTTCTGGGGAGCAACAATCGCCGAAGTAATTAAGGCGCGTTGGAACTCAGATTGACTCAGTTCCCTGCCGACCTATAGTTAATAGGTAACTATACTCAAGGCGCGAAGGAGGCAGGAAACATGCCCTCTCACATTTCATATTCCAAATTGGAAAGAACATACACTCCTGATTTTAGGAATAAAATTAATACAGCCAGAAGTACAAATGATGTTTATAATGTCTTCTGCCACACAGTAGCATCTATGTTCAACGACATAACGGACTCCAAAAAATTCAGAGACAGCGATATCGATTTCTATCCTGAAAGAGAGTGTCATTATGAGCTCGGCACCAACCTGAAACGCGAACCGAGAGTTGTTGAATGTTTGCACACCTCAGATATGGGCAGAATACTCGATAATATGGCTCAAACGGCTACTAATCGCCATACTCACCTGATGAAACATCCAGAAAAGACCAACTCTAAAATAATGCGTCATTAACAGATGTCGAATCGCCACCAGCGATGGTGACGATTCGGTAAAATGCCCTGCCCCCTTCAGAATCAGCCTCGACAAACATAGCGTTAACACTTTTTAGAGTATTCTCTCAGTTTTTTATGCATGGTTCTTCTACCATATGCCACAAGCGACACATGTTGTTAGGAGTTTACTATGGATCAAAATCACTTCGTTGATGCTATTCAAAACAAAAAAATGGTGCGTCTAACGTTTATCTCGAAAGAAAATGGTCAGAAACTGACAAGAACCTGTGCGCCAATGGACTTTGGTCCAAGACGGTTGGCACAAAACCAGTCTGATCGTTATCACCTATGGGATTTTGAAAGTGACCACCGCCACCATATTCTTTCTTTACTCCCTGAGCGCATTGTCGACATGGAAATTTTAGGTGATGAATTCTCACCAAGTGAATTTGTTTCCTGGCCGACAAACTGGTTCGTCAAACGCGACTGGGGTAAATATAGTTAGTCACTCACTTCCCAGTAGACAATTCAATACAACTGAAAGGTGAAGTGTTAACCTCACCTTTCAGAGTCAATATACCTATAACAAAACTCTCGCTAATTTTTGAGCCCATAGAAAATACAAACTCACTCGCAATATCCCATTCCGAATTTCCCCCTTGTTTATCACTGGTGTGATAAGCGCTTGAAGTATAGAACAACATCAAGAGTTTCATTATCAAAAAGAGTCTTAGCCGCTAATGATTACTGCATGCCACCTCGATGCTTGCAATGTCGGGAGGCAGCATCGCTGAGCAAGATGGGGAAACAGCGACTTATCTAACATGCTAAGGATACTTTGATAGGAACTTTATTATGCAAAAATCGTTGATGGCAACGGCAATACTGTTAAGTATTAGTGCTGCCGGTCAAGCCTATGCAGTCAATTGTTCTCAACTTGCTAATTGGGAACAGGGAACGGCTTATAACACCGGTACACAAGTTCAGAGCAAGAATATAGCTTATGAGGCTAACTGGTGGAATATCGGCAATGATCCGGCAAACCATTCAGGGCCATGGCAAGAATGGACCAATCTTGGGCAGTGTGGTACAAACCCAGGCAACCAACTACCTGTTATCACCCTCACTTCCCCGCTGGCCAATGCACAATTTACTGAAAATAACATCGTTGTGCTGACAGCAAAAGCCAGTGATTCTGACGGCAGCGTAGATAGCGTTGAATTCTTGCTGGGAACGCAATCACTTGGCGTCATTTCCGCTCCCCCGTACACGCTAGACTGGATGTCGGAAGTCGGTAACCATCAGATCGAAGCAATCGTGACTGATAAACGAACAGTGACACCGTCACGATTTCTGTTGTCAGTACCACCGGCAACCTACCGCCTTCGATTGACCTAATCAACCCTACCGCATCGTCGCAAATCGTTGCCGGCAACAGTATTACCCTCACAGCAAACGCAACTGATGACAAAGGACCAGTCGCTAAAGTTGATTTCTATATTGATGACCAAATTATTGGGACGGATACGAGTGCCCCTTATGAATACCTATGGACAGCACAAGCAGGTAGCCGAAGTTTTAAAGCCAAAGCGACCGATATAGATAACGCCTTCACCTTCAGCGAAACTGTCACCGTTGCTATCAGCGGTGGAAATGCAGGCGGAGGCTGTGCCGGTATACCTGCCTATACTGCAGGCAAGGCGTACCAAGTCGGTAATATCGTCCAGCATAATAACCACAAATACCGCTGTAATGTGGCAGGTTGGTGTTCCTCTGATTCCGCATGGGCCTATGAACCAGGTAAAGGCCAATACTGGCCTGATGCTTGGACTGATCTGGGTATCTGTGCCATCGTACCTGAAGTCAGCATAATCTCTCCTGCCGATAACAGTACCGTTCTAGCAGGCAGTACTGTAGCTATCAATGTTCATGCAACCGACTCAGACGGCACGGTTAGCCAGGTAGCGTTTTTTGCGGGCAACCAAAAAATCGGCACTGACACTACAGCCCCCTACTCCGCCAGCTGGCAAGCCGTGGGGCTCGGTGATGTCGCGATTAAAGCAGTCGCTACCGATAACGAAGGGAATAACGGGGAATCTTCTGTTCTGGTAAGCATCAGCGACCAAGCCCTTGTTACCAGCCTGACCTCACCGGCCAGTGGTACGACTGTCAGCTTAGGTCAGGCCTTTAATTTCGCGGCTACTGCAGAATCTCTCAATGGTTCCGTGCAAAAGGTGGACTTCCAGGTCAACGGCACCATCGTCGCTACCGATACAACGGCACCGTATACAGCCAACTGGACTGCCGGCTCTGCAGGTAGCTATAACGTCATGGCCATAGCAACCAACACACAAGGCACAACGGCCATCTCCGCCACAGCCAGCGTCAAGGTTATCGAAAAATCGTCCACTAAACATAAACTCATTGGCTATTGGCACAACTTCGTCAACGGTGCCGGCTGCCCTATGCGCCTTCGAGACATTTCTCCGGCGTGGGATGTGATTGATATCGCCTTTGCAGACAATGACAGAAACAGCGATGGTACCGTACATTTCAACCTTTATGCCGGTGACATCCACAGCACCTGCCCGGCACTAAATCCAGAGCACTTCAAACAAGATGTCCGTGACTTGAGGGCTCAGGGCAAAGTCATTGTTCTGTCTCTTGGCGGAGCCGAAGGTACTATTACGCTCAACACGGACGCGGATGAAGTCAACTTCGTCAACAGTCTCACCCAGATCATTAAAGATTGGGGCTTCGATGGCTTGGATATCGACCTTGAAAGTGGTTCCAACCTGCTGCACGACACTCAAATTCAGGCACGTTTACCACGAGCGCTAAAACAGATTGAGGCCAATACAGGCGGAAATATGTATCTCACCATGGCACCTGAACACCCTTATGTTCAGGGCGGTATGATTGCCTACTCCGGCATTTGGGGAGCCTATATTCCGGTTATCGATCAGCTTAGAGATATGCTTAACCTGTTGCATGTTCAACTATATAACAATGGTGGATTAGCCAATCCGTACATGCCGGGTGCAGCGCCTGAAGGGTCAGTTGATATGATGGTAGCGTCGGCAAAAATGCTCGTCGAAGGGTTCGAGCTTGCTGACGGCACTATGTTCCAGCCATTACGCGATGATCAGGTGGCTATTGGCTTGCCGTCCGGTCCAAGCTCAGCTAACTCCGGTCAGGCCCCGATACAAAACATTGTTAATGCCCTTGACTGCCTAACAGTAGGCACAAGCTGCGGTACGGTTGTTCCAGCCAAGCTGTATCCAAACTTCGGCGGGGTAATGACATGGTCTATCAACTGGGACAAACACGACGGGTATAATTTCTCCGGCCCGGTAGGTGACAAACTCAAGGCTATGAACGGCAAATAGGAAAAACTGCACATGTATAAGCAAGAGGCTCAGGGACCTTTGCCCTGAGCTTCTTTCACTCATTTACTGTGCCAAATAGATCAATGTCTCTTTCTGGAGGCGAAGTTTCTCACTCTCCGAAATAAAACTGGCTTCAATGGCGTTCAATGTAAACTGGGCGACTTCTTCTTTGCTCATCGGGTGTGCTTTGACAACCGCAAGAAAATTGGCATTCATATAACCGCCAAAATACGCCGGATCATCCGAATTCAACGTCACACACACGCCCCGACGAAGTAGGTCAACAACATTGTGCTGCCCCATATCCTCAAAGACTTTAAGCTTGGTATTTGATAACGGACAAACGGTTAGCGGAACCTTATCTTCAATCAACCGCTCCACCAGCGCTTCATCTTCGACACAACGTACACCATGATCTATGCGCGCAGTTCCCAGCAATGCTAAAGCATCATCAATATTTTGCGCTGGTCCTTCTTCACCAGCATGCGCCACTGTCAGGAATCCTTCCGTCAATGCTTTCTGAAAGACATTTTCAAACTTTTGCGGTGGATGCCCCTGCTCGGATGAATCGAGCCCAACGGCAATGATCTTATCCTTATGTGGTAATGCCTGTTCCAGCGTTTCAAAAGCCGACGCCTCGTCAAGGTGGCGCAAAAAACACATAATCAGCTGACTGGTTATCCCCAGTTCATGCTGGGCCTGAACAAGCGCACCATGGATCCCACTAATCACGGTATCAAATTCTATCCCCCGGCTAGTGTGTGTTTGGGGATCGAAGAATATCTCAGTATGCAAAACGTTATCTTCTCGGCAACGGAGAAGATAAGCCCAGGTTAAATCGAAAAAGTCCTGTTCATGAATAAGTACGTTCGCGCCCTGGTAATAGATATCGAGAAAAGACTGTAAGTTATGAAACTCATAGGCATCACGCACTTCTTGAGGCGTATTATACGGAATCGCTACCTGATTACGTTTAGCAAGCTCAAACATAAGCTCAGGCTCAAGCGAACCTTCAATATGAAGATGAAGTTCGACTTTGGGTAAACCACAAATAAATTCTTTCATATCATGCTCCCCATGCCCTATTAATGGGGTTATACGAAGTTGTGTTGATAAACACCTAGACAGTAAGTTTATCTATAACAACAATTTTTAGTCTTTCACAGCTTTGGCAATCTTGCAAATGACAAATACATTAATTGCACACCGACTCAAGTAACTACATACTTAATAATTATTCATCAGCAAAGTAAAACATCATACTTCTCTAGTTCAACGAGACTATTAACCAATACAGTTTAGCTTCATAGGTATATCAACCATTCCATTACGCTCCCGAACACCATCAATTCTTTCAAAACCAAACTTGAGATATACACCTTCCGCATTCAAGGCCGAATTAACCGTAAATTCACCTTTATTACCTTTTAATAAGCACTCAGACTTAGCTTTTTCCCAGAGTTGCCAGGAAAGGCCCTGACCATTGAAGCCATCTCTTACGAATAAATGATAAAGGTGAGAATTATCTCTCATACCAACAACGCCGACGATACCCACACCAAGACTCTCAGCAACATGATAAACATATCCATCAGACAGGTACTGCTCTATTTGCCCCTGGGCCATGGAGCCGAGCAATAAATCATGCGCATCTTCTCTCCATGTCGGTAGAATATATTTTTCTGTTAACGGCATGATTAGCTGGCTTATCGCTTCAGCATCCGATTTATCTGCTTTTCGAATTTTCATTACTTTCCATCTTTCTAAATTAACTTTACTGTTTTTTGTAATCGTACATTGGCGGTTAATGCAATACTGTCCACACTCGCCTGCCTCACTTGAAAATATCCACCTTGTGGCGAAAGCTGGCTCACCTCCAGCACTCGATGAGACAAACGCGCCGACCAATACGGACCTAACGAACACTGTGCTGAACCTGTGGCTAAATCTTCATTAATACCAATACTTGGTGCAAAATACCTGAGAACATATCCATTATCACCGTTTTACGCGGTAACAATGATTGCATGAAAATCATGTATATAACAAATATCCCCCTATGATCAATGAGATCATAAGGGGATATATATTTCGTTTCTGACTGCGATTAGTCTTTACTGATTTGTTTAAGAATAAGGCTCGTTAATTCACCCTCACCTTCAGCAGGGGCTGGGTTTGCCCACTCACCGGATGTATCTATCCAGAAAGTTTTTACTGAGAAGTATTCACCATCTGTTTCAACGATGGACATTTTTTCCGTGGAACCTGCATAATCCTGATGGGTTATAGACAGCAGTAGCTGACCATCGTCAAGCTGCCAGTCAAAGCCAAACTCGCCGTCTTCGGCATCTACAAAAGCGCCTTTATTGTTTGGATCAAAACGTAGCCGCTCATCCTCTTTATAGATAGGCTCTCCCTGTTCATTAATGCCTTCGGTATAGAGCAGTGCCCACAATGTAGACTTGTCATTATTACCCACCAGCATGTCTTCAGTGAACTTCAGTGCCTTATCGTCAGTCATTACCCGGCAACTTTCAGTCGCGGCATAATAATCGTCAATAACGTTAAAGGCTGAAGGTTGGTCAAGCTCATTGTTCCACGGGCTGTTTCCTTCAATGCATTCAGTGATCTTGTTGCCTTCATATTCACGGAAAACAAAGCTCCATACCTCTTTGAACCATTGTCCGTCATCATGGTAAACATCGTAGGCAATAAAGCTACTTTGATTGTCCGAATACAGCAGGTTAGCCAGTAGCATATACTCTTCAGGGTTTGCGGTATCCCAAGTAATTTTGAGATATCCCTCATCGGTTCGTTCCCAACGACGCGTTGTACTTAAACGGCTTTCACCTGCGCGATAGTAATCAACGGTGTTATCGGCATTAAACTGATACGCCCGAGTATCACCGTCGCCACGTACACGAACAAACTTGATATTGGCAATTCCAGCGGCATCTTCTTCTGTTATGAAGTGATGACCGCCACATGATTGTATCGCAGTGGAAAAATCAGCCATTGTTGCGCTGGTTGTTGCTAAATCAACTTTACAACTACGAACGGTATAGTTTTCTGGGCGATTATATGTAAAGCCCGATGACCAAACCTCTTTCAGGTCTTGTCCGTCTTCATTCCACTCACTATAGAGCTTGAAACTAATACGGGTATCATCCTTGTTGACATAAGCGAAATAATCTAAATCACCGTTACCGTAATCAATGACAACAATCCCTTCTGAGTTGATTTCCCAGGTAAATTGACCATTCGGGTAACCGTTTTTGAAGTACTGGCCAGTTCCGTCAGCATTAAGCACCCAATGGCGAAGCTCACCACGGCTATTCGTCCGATAAAATGCTTTACCTCCAATATCAGAAACCGTCACAGCTTCATATTGGCAGCTAGTCGCACTGGCAACAAACTCCTGATAACTAGGACTTGCAGCCGGTACATCATTAACGTCATCCCATTCAGTATCACCTTCAGAACATACGGCATACTCTTTAACTCCTATACCTAGCTCTAACGCGCGGGCCGTTGCCTGCGCCTGATCAAGATAGAACTCACCAAGCCAGCTGGTCCAGCTATAGCTGTTACCTCCCTCATTGGTATTGATGGTACTGATTTCAACCATCATACGCCAGTAAGCGTTATACCAATCCCAAGGCTCTGCGCTAAAGGGAACCGAAATAACGACCGTTCCAACTCCGTTATCATTGACTAGCCAACCATTCTTGATACCGTTATCTGTCAATGTAATATCTAGTAACTGATACTTTCCATCATCACTGCCCGTAATTGCCGAGTTATTGGTGATAAGGTGCCAAACCACAGGCTGGCCACTGTCATCAATTCGGAATGACGGTGTTAGGACTTTGCCATCGTAGTTACTCAGTCCGGGGATTTGCTCTGATGTTATTTGAGCTAACTCATAGTTCGCGGCTCGAAGGGCTTCAACCTTACCGGTTAAGTCGACAATGTTTTGAGTTCCCCATTCAGCAAAGCGATGCCCAAGCCACATCCCATTGTCCAAGCGTTGGAACACTTTATAATCCTGCCCCATATCGTTTGTTAATACAGTGAAGTTTTCCCTGTCTTGGCCGAAGTAGTTGTCATCTACTGCAAAGCTCGCCCAACTGGATGATTCCACTTTCTCACTATCGCTGACTTCACGGGTTTGTGTCGTATACTGACTAAATAGCACTCCATTAGGATTAGCCTCATCCATCCGTTTCTGGTGACGCCCGTCTGTTTCATCAAGCAAGAAGCGCTTGCCGGACTGAGTAGCTGTTTTTAACCCGTCCTGCCAACTGATTTGTCGATTAACTTCATACCACTGCGGTCCAAGTTCTCCGGCTTTGCCCTGGACATAGGTATAGTGAGAATACTCTTCAAAATCGGTGTTATGAGGATTTGACCAAACCGGACGCTGATAGGCGAAGGTGTAGCCCTGCGCATCAACATCAGTAAGCTGAAGACTGACGTTAACCAGACCATCAGCATTCCAGTCTCTCAACTCTTCGAAGCCAGTAAGCAGCCCGCCACTAAATGTCGCAATCGTCTGATACTGGTATTCAGGAATATATTGTTCGGCTTCAAAATCAAAACCGTCAGTTGGGTATTGCTTAACATCTTGCGTGACCTTGTCGCTACTCTCACCTTGTTCGTTGGTTTGAATAATGTGCTGTATGGCATCAACCCCAGTAAGATCTTTGGCTGCTATTTGCGCCGCAAGATCAAGGTTGTCAAACTGGCGAGAGTCCGCCCCATTGTCTCCCCCTTCAGGTTGAGCGCTCGATTCATCGATATATCGCCAGAAGGTTTCCCCCTCCGAGGTGCGGCTTCCCTGCTCAAAAGCTTTCCCTCTGAAGCCCACGACACCATCGAGGTTAAAATCATATTCCCAACCCCGTGTCCGTACCAATTCACCGGCTGGAGACAGATCACTGACTTCATTTTCTTTTCCGAAATAGCGGTTACTGCCAACCATAGAATACGTTGTAATCTTGGTTGTTCTGATGTTACCGCTATTAAACGTTTCTACCACAGAGGTTGTATTGGTGTTCAGTTCACGCACGTCACTGAGCAAGGAGATCATGACCGGGCCCGTATTGTTGACAGTGGTCGTTGTATCGGCAACCGACTTTTCAGCGTTGTCAGGATAACTGTCACTATTATCACCGACATTGTCATCGTCTGAGTCAAGCCACTCGGTGCTATCTTCCGGGAACCTGTCAGCTAGATTGTCACCATATCCATCATCGTCACTGTCTGCCCATTCAGTATTGTCTTCAGGGAATTTATCGGCGACATTGTCACCATAATTGTCACCATCGCTATCTGCCCATTCGGTACTGTCTTCAGGGAACACATCGGCAAAGTTATCGCCATAACCGTCACCGTCAGTATCGGCCCACTCGGTGCTATCCTCAGGGAATTTATCGGCAGCCTCGTCACCATAACCGTCGCCGTCGCTGTCTGCCCACTCGGTACTGTCTTGCGGGAACTTGTCAGCTAAATTGTCACCATAGCCATCACCGTCGGTATCAGCCCACTCAGTGCTGTCCTCGGGGAATTTATCTTCAGAATCGGCGACACCGTCTTTATCTTTGTCAGATTCAACATTCTTACTTTCGTTGACTATACGATCAAAGTCATAATCATCACCAACCTCATCGCCTCGATCACTCTTCAGTGCCGTGCCCACTTCATCTCCGCTATCCAAGACATCAACAAGGGTATCTGCGAGGTTACTTTCATTCAGTGCATCTTCATCGTTGGGTAATACGCCGGCTGATACGATCGACTTCGCTGATTGTTGTACGAGCTTAACCGCGACGGTATCAATTTGTGGGTTATTGTCACCATAATCTTCCGTAAGCAACTCCGCTTCAATGCCAAGCATACTGGCAATGTCTATTACCGCCTGCTCGACAGGTATGCCTTCGCTACGTACTTTCATATCAACCATTGTCGTCAAGGGGCTAACCACTTCACTCCCCGCAGGCGCCGACATGATGAAGTTTTTCGAAACAGTTACACCCGGGTTGTCTTCATCGATTGTTTCGCCAGTAATAGCCTTGACAACAATGGGATATTGCTCAGGATTATCAATCCCGGTGACATCCAACTCTGTATACCCCTTATCGCCGCTTTTGCTCTTCGGCTCATTGGCGTCAAGCTGGTAGTCTCTGTCGAGATCCAGCCAGACCGTTGCTTTATTAAGATAACCATCAATTGCTGTCACGCTCATGGTCGTCTGGGGTTGCGGGTTAGGCTGAGGCGTTTCAACAGCTGTGTTGTTGTTGCTGCTGTCATCGTTACAGCCCGCTAGCATCAATAGGGTCCCCAGCCCTACTGCGATAGCAAGAGGATGTTGTTTCATCATACGGTTCCTTGTATCTCTTCTACGAAAAGACATCCCAACGTCAATAGCTGGCTCAAAGTGACCCATCTTTACCAGATCATCTTTGCTATTGAGCTGGGTGAATCTCACTTATTGACGGTTATAGAACTTAGGATGACGATCAGCATCCCCCGTCCGGGGGACAAGTTACTGCTTGTATAAGAGAAGGAGCAAAGTATTGATCTCAATCATGATTGTGTTATCGGGGACGCAAGCCAATTCACCATCCTAGGTGTTGAGCTATTGGCTAGCGATGCATTGGAGGAAGATCCAGAATATTATGTCGCTTGAGCTCTCATAACATTAGTTTCATGCGGTTTCTCTCGCATTTATATTAACTACAAATATGTCAATACCGTTCTCTCACATATTATTTCCCCTAATGGTTAATAAAAGGCCATCAGAATTAGTGGGCAATATTTATTTAATAACCTCGCTTTATACCAATTTAATATTCTTAATCAAGTACTCGGATTACATGAATGAACAAGTTTCCAAACTTAAGGCAACCCAAAGGAAGTGCCTACTGTGGCCCCTATTGCATTGTTGCATGTTTATACGCATTGAAATTACTACCACACGTATTGCTGACAGAAATCAATAAATATAATTTTAAAGAAAAGAATTTCAACGGTGAATTAGTAGATTTAACATCAGCCTATAACTTGAATGAACTCGCCTTAAAGATCTACTCAGTAACAGGCATATTGTCTGAAGGAAAAGATCCTGCCTACATCGATGGTTCTGGCTCTAACTCATTAGCCGCTGTGTTATATGTGCTCAATAAATTAGGGCTAAAAACTGAAGTAGTAATCGCTGATAGCACTCATTACACATACTTACAGACTCTGTTTCCTTTCGAATTTGAGCTTCTCAATCAGTTAAAAGCCCCTATCACAGTACTAAATGACCAGCCTGCTATGCTTGGCGGGCAACTGCTTATCTCAGTCATAGCTTTTCCAGACAGCCTCCACTTTGTCGCCAATAATGACAAGGGTGAATGGTTTGATTCCGAACTCAACGATCATCAGTTAAATTGGGACGCGATAGAGCAATGGGATACTAGTTCAAATAAAAGAGAGAAGGCCACTTGGCTCGGAATTTCTATTAGAGTCAGCATTTAGATTTCTACTGATATACCCAAGCTACCTCAAGATGCTAATTAAAGGCGATTAGAAATTGAAATACCTCAAATAAAAAAAACAGTCACCTATAGATGGTGACTGTTATTCTTAAAAATAAGGGTTACCTATTAATCTGGTTACTTTCTCATTCTGTAACGCTAATTACTCAGGCAACAAACCTTTACCTGCTAGCAGCGAAAAAACTCAAGCTGCTTGCGCTGCTGCTCTGCCAAACGTGACAACTCCTCACTTGCACTTGCGCTTTGCGTAATTCCAACCACGTTCAGGTTCACCAGCTCAGACATATTCACAACGTTCTGGTTGATATTTTGTGTGACCTGAGATTGTTGTTCTGCAGCTGTCGCAACTTCGGTATTCATGTCACCAATCATATCTATTGCATCAGTGATGCCGCCCAGTACTTCATTTGCCACACCATTAAGCTCTTCGGCTTGCTGCAACATCTTCAGCGACTCTTGCATACCTTCATTGGCACCACTCGACTGGTGCTGAAGATCTTCAATAATCGCCTGGATCTCGCGTGTCGAATCCTGAGTCCGTGCGGCAAGCATCCTTACCTCATCAGCAACAACCGCAAACCCGCGACCGGACTCACCAGCTCGTGCAGCCTCAATAGCTGCATTCAGCGCCAGCAAGTTGGTCTGCTCAGAAATAGACTGAATAACTTCTATTACTTTGCTCACTTCTTCAGACTGTTCACGCAAATGCGTCACAACCTGCGCTGCTTCAGTCATCTTTACCATGGTTTCGCGACTTGCCTGTTCGCTCTGGGCAAACACACTCAGTCCCTCGTTAACCATCTTATGACTCTGCTTGGAACATGTATCAGCCTCGGAAGCATTTCCGCTGACATTCTCAGCAGTGCTGGAAAGCTCATTTACAGCCGAAGCAACCTGTTCAATTTCACTCAGTTCGCTCTGGGCATTATTTTGCGCAGAGACCATAACTTCGGCCAGCTCTGTAGAAGCTGACGCAACCTCATGGCTAATTCGGTTCAGAGAGTCAATGGTTTCATTTAATTTACCAAGCGTTAAGTTAAGATCATGACTCAACTGGGTGATCTCGTTATCACCTAGCTCTTCAGTACGAACTGACAAATCCCCTTGCGCAACTCGTTTTAGCGCACCACACACCGACATAATCGGATTAATAATCAGTCCCGACAAATACCAGGCGATCATCAAGCCAACACCAACGATAACGGCCATAACAACCATTACACCCTGCATCATCTGACGGTAGTCTGACTCAACAGACTTCAGTTCGACTTTGACATCTTCTTCAATCGCAGTAGCCAGCTGGTCAATAGCCTCAATCAGCTCGCTTCCCACATTCCGGAAACGAGATGCTAACTTCTCTTCGTCGCTAATCGTTACTTTCCCTGCGTTCTTCCGCGCGACAAATGGTTTTAGATCACGATCAATAAAATCCTGATAAGCCTGCATCTTATTACGAATAGTACTGATATAGCTGCTTAGGTACTCATTCTGACTTAGCTGATCAAGCAAGCGATTATTATTGCTAAAGCCCGTTCTCACAGCACTGTCTAGATTAGCTAATACCGTTTGATCATAAAGACTATAAATAGCACTGACCCGCACCTGATAGGTATTTTTCAGAACATCTTGAGCAATACTCTTTTCGGAAAGAGCGCTAAAGGTTACCTCGTTAGATAACGCCCGCTGCTGACGCGATTCTTTGGTTACGACAACAAAAGCAATCAGCATGATCAGACAGATCATGACTACAGGTAACAAAACCTGCTTTCGTACGGATATGTTATTGATATTAAACAGCATGCACTAGCCTATAAAGCATTGTTTGTATTTCAAAAAGCGTTCGAATTTAGCATGGAAAAGAGCAAAAATATTGATTTTTATCAACATGTTATGGCGTTCCAGGCCGTCAATATTACGACTGTTCGGCTATATTTTTTTGACACTGCTTTATTTATTTAAATATCAATAGGTTAAATGTGCAATCAATTAACTGCATGTGAAAATTCTGAAAGATTAGTTAATAATTCGAAACATTAATCGCAAGACTAAATGATGCTTCTTTCGACAGATTCAGCAAGCCGGACCACCACAGGCTCACCGTTACTCAAGATCCCCTTACCTTGCCGCCAGGATGGTTTGCCTAGAATGATGTTTTGTAGCGCCCGCAACCATTCACCGTGACTGACCACAAGTACGGTGTTGCCTTTATGCCGAGCGGTAATATCGCTAAGCCAACTGTTTATTCGCTGCTCAAACTGTTGCTCTTTTTCAACACCCGGCACACTTGTCATCTTAGCTTGATACCGGTGATGATAACCGTGCCAAAATGTTCCGCCACTTACGCTATCAAGCACCTGCTTTCCTTCCAGTGCCCCGAAACAGCGCTCACGCAAGCGAGTGTCAGTGATGATATGAGCCCGGGAGATATTGGCAATAATACGTGCCGTTGACTGTGCTCTTCCCAAATCACTACTGTATATCACATCGCTTTTGATTAATGCTGGTGACAAGGCCGACAACTGACGTTTAGCCTCCGGAGTGAGCGAGCTATCTCGCCAACCCTGAAGCTTGTTTGTAAGATTCCATTGAGTCTGACCATGACGGAGTAAAATCAGCTTCATCGCTTAATCACGTTACCTAAGAAAATGTCGGCAACCAAGGCAGGGTTCGACGGGAAATACCAATGGATATAAGAGGCAATCAAATTATTCTTGAACCATACCGGATCCGTTTTGTGCCCACGCTGAGTAAAAGGCTGGGTAAGCACTTGTTCTGTTGACTGGGTTGTTGAGTAATGGAAGGTATGACCTCGTAATACATACTTATTATCATCATCGAGAACATAGTGATCAGCGGCAGCACCGCCGTCTCGATAAGGATTAAAATCTGCTTCGACCATACCCAGTGCTGCCAGTTTCGGCTGCATTGCAGACTCTGCTTCAAGTACGCCACTCAAGGTAGTCGTCATACCATCCAATGTCTTCAACGCTCGGTTCAGGTAAAGCATCCCGCCACACTCTGCCAAGCAAGGTTTACCTTGTTCAACATGTTGTTTTATCTGTTCAATCAGCCTTTGATTTTCAGCCAACGCACCAGCAGATAGCTCAGGGTATCCCCCCGGCAAATACAGTGCATCACACTTTGGCAAGCTATCCCCTAGCACCGGCGAGAAGAAGTGCAGTTTCGCCCCCAGCATTTTCAGCAAATCCACATTGGCTCGGTAAATAAAGCTAAATGCCCTATCTCTGGCAATGGCGATCGTTTTGCCTGCCAGCATGGGAGAAACTGTATCGTCAAATACCTCATCAAAAACAGTTGAAGGCGGTAGCGAGACAGCTCCATGCTCTCCAATCAAACCGGCTGCTCTGTCTAGCCGGATATCCAAATCATCAAGCTCATCAGCCTGAACTAATCCCAAATGACGCTCTGGAAGTGTAATATCGCCGTCTTTGGGTAACCAGCCACAAAATGCCAAGCTCTCCGGTAAGCTTTCTTGCAACATTTGCGCATGGTGAATCGAGCCTACACGGTTGGCGACCACGCCAAACATTTCGATATCATCCCTGTAATTTGCCAAGCCATAGGCCAAGGCACCAAATGTCTGGGCCATCGCGCCAGCATCAATAACCGCCAATACCGGGATGCCGAGCCTTGTCGCAATATCGGCACTCGAGCAGTGGCCATCAAACATCCCCATCACACCTTCGATAAGGATCAAATCAGCATCTTTCGCTGCCTCTGCGATGAGGGCTTTGCAATGTTTCTCACCGCACATCCAGAAATCTAGCTGATAGACAGGATGGTGAGAAGCAAACTCCAAAAAACGCGGATCAATAAAATCTGGTCCGGTTTTAAACACCCTTACTCTCTTTCCCTGTAAGTGAAAATGGCGAGCCAGGGCTGCCACAACCGTCGTTTTCCCGCTGCCAGAAGATGGCGCGCTAACTACCAATGCCGGGCATTGAACTGACGTATTTTTCATTATTATGTTACCTAACTCTCATGCTCATACTACGCATGTAATCTATCCAATATTCAGCCTATTCCAGCCAAGGCTTTACTGCTGCATCCAAGCACTCAATGATCTGCTGCTGAGATAAACCCAGTTGCTCTGCAAAGACCAGGCTTCCCCCTAGGCCGCAGCCTTCAACTACATAACCCTGCTCATACAAATGCAGCGCGCGATAGGATGACTGATTAAAGTCAGTCACTGATGGCACAACTTCGATTGAAGAAGGTAAGTTCGACAATACCTTACGGGCATTTGTTCCTTCTAATACCCACCTTGTTGTCGCGATATGTAATTGGTGTTGGATGACATCGACTCCCATTGCCAACAACGGAGCGATAAACATCATTCCGCCCGCAAGGCGTAAGGCAAGTACGGTTTTGTCATGACTTTGTGTCATCAGCAATGCGCACAGGGCACGCTGAACGGGATCGGAAGCTTGCTGGTGCTGTATGAATGTATTGACATCACGGGGGAAAAAAGAGAATTGATCCATCAACTGCTTAATGGTTTTAGCCTTCATCACCAGCTTTTCCGGATCCTTTGTACTACCTGCTAAAGTAATTTCATTTGCTAACCAATGTTTTAGCCACAAGGTCGCAAATGTTGTCCCTCCGACGCCACACTCGGCAATAACATGCTCTTCACCGGCGTGATACTGACGTACTAATTCTGGCAACAACTGCTGCCTGACCAGACGAGCTTCTTCACCGGGCAGACAGTAATGGCAAACAATGTCATCAAGCATACTGCCACTAAAATCCGGCTGTTGTTCTAGACCGAGCTGATAGCAATGAAGGCGTACTTTTAGCCCCTGATGCTGCAAGGCTTTCAGCAGCCCATGCACCAAGATTGCCGGGCTAACGGACTCAGAGCCCGCTACCGGTGATGGTGAAAACACCCCGTTTAATGGTGTGTTGGCACGTCCGCAAGCGATTAATTCGGCATCCCTTGTGGGTGTCAACTGCATCAAGTTTTCGCCAGCACCGGCATCACTCACTCGATGGAGGTCGGGCAAGGGTGCGACAGCATTAAAAATGATAAAGTTAAGCCACTGCACGATTATTGCCCTGCCTTTGTTTGCCGTATTCCATCACAATCATCATTTAATTGGTTCCTTAAGAAACATCACACAGATTGCGTTATGGCTTTTAATACCACATCAAGTCGCTGCCATTCTGATTCATCTCGCGGCAGGCCAAATCTAAGTGCATTCTTCTCATCGCACAAACGGGTTAATACGGCATGTCGACAAAGCTGCTGATGAACTATAGGTGCATCATGCAGACCAACTGTCTGAAATAACTCTGATCCACTCACTGGAGTTGAAAAATAGCAAGTAAGCAATGTACGTAATCGCGACGAGTACCCCGCCAACTGTTGCCGCATCCGTCGCTGCCACTGCTGGTCAAGCAAGGCCTCGCGTGTAACCCAACGACTCGGGCCGGGAATTGTCCACGGCCCCAACTTGAGTGCAATAGCGTCAAGAAGCAGATGATTTCCGAAAAGAAAACCGACCCGGGCACCAGCCAGACCAAAGAATTTCCCTACCGATCGTAGCACAACAACATTGTCACCCAGTTGCCGACTCAGCAGGGAGTGCCGGGGAGTACAGTCAATAAACGCCTCATCGACGATTAACAGCCCCTGTCTTTGCTGAAGCTGACTTTGCCACTGCTGTAGCGTCTCTATCGGTAGCATGACACCTGTTGGGTTATTAGGATTGATGGCAACAATAACATCTGCGCGTGCCAACTGTGCTTCACTCGGAGCGGTATCGTAGAACTCTATCTGCCACTTCGCGCCATTAGGCCCAATGAAATGTTGCCAGGCATACTGATGCTCTTTGTAGCCCACCCGTGGCAATAACACGACACCGAGCTCTCCGCGCTGTGTCGCTATCACTTCAGGCAACGCCATAATGGCAGCCTGAGAACCGGCAACCGCCAGCAATGGCTCACAGCCGTAATAACCGGCTGCCGCCTCCTCGAGTCCGTCATTCAGTTCGGGAAGCCTGTTCCATACCGCTGAAGGTATCGACGGGCAAGGATAAGCAAAAGGGCTGACTCCAGTTGAAAGATCCAGCCATTCGGCAACAGGTATCTGATATCGCCGGGAATATTCCAATAAATTACCGCCATGTTCTAACATCTTGTATTGCCTGCTTAACCTAGTCCCAAAAGAAGTAACACTAACACCCAAACCCATGCCCCGCAGATGACCAGGCGATTGGCCTGGATGATCACCGGGTAATCGGCAAATTCACCACTGCCCATATAGATTTTCTCATGACGTTTCCCGTGATAGATCGCGGGACCACCAATGGTTGTATTCAGCGTACCTGCACCTGCGCACATCACTACCCCGCCATTGGGGCTGGCACACAAAGGTGCTTGTTCCTGCCAGCATTTCATCGCCAGTTGAAAATTTCCCTGTATGCCATAAGTCAGGGCAGTCAGGCGTGCCGGTATCCAGCCAAGAAAGTCATCAAGCTTGGCGGCTGCAAACCCGAAATATCGATAACGCTCATTCTTATAGCCCCACATCGCATCCAGTGTATTAGCGAGTCGAAACAGCAGCGCGCCCGGAGCACCTGCAACAACAAACCAGAATAGGGCCCCGAAGACAGCATCGTTGCCATTTTCCAGCACGGACTCCACTGTCGCTGAAGTTATCTGCTTTTTGTTCATAGATGCTGTTTCGCGACTAACAATAAAGCTGATCTTTTCACGGGCCAACGTGATATCCCCAGCTTTGAGCGGGCGATAGATCTCGCCGGCATGAAAAGTCAAACTGTTACCGCCAAGGGTGAAATACAACACGACCACGTTAATAAGCAGCCAGAGCCAGAATGACACTTGTGCAAGCCATAACATTAAAGCGCAAACCACTATCAAAATAGGTAACACAGCCAGACACAAGGCGGCTATTCCGACGCTTCGGAGCCGTGCTTCTTGATTGCCAGTATCACTTTGCCGACTTATCAGCAAGAACTGCTGACGGCAAACCCTTTCAACCCAGTTAGACCAGTTACCAAAACCCACCAACGGATGAAAACGGCTTGGCTCGCCAAGAAAGCTATCCAGCAATAGTGCTGCTGCCACGGCGACGGCAACAACCAACAACTCAACATCGGTTGCCTGCGCCCCTACATCAAACCACATCCAGCACCTCGTTTTTGAGTTCAAGCATCGCTTCGAAAGTAGTGATAGGCAATTGCTCGTTAGGCAAGGAGCTGGCCCACTCTACTGCCTCATCGTTCAATGCAATGATTACTGCATGCGCCAATTCTGGCAACTGAGGTAGCAAGGACTTTGCCTGGGCGGTATCTTCCACAATTAACCAATCTACCCGAGGCAGCTCAACACGCATTGGCGGATAGTGCCGGGAACCAAGACAACGCTCCATACCATGGCCACGCGAGTTGCGCTTGGCCCCAACAGGAACCGATAGCACCGCCCGATTATAGATGCCTGTATCAGAAGAAGAGTCGGCAACAATACCCAGTTGCATCAGAGCTTTTGCCGCTTCGGTACTTTCGGCGCAGATAAGCATAGAGAAACGGCGAATATCCCATTTATGGCGACGTAGCCCCTGCCACCACAGCGTTACCGAAGCCGAGTCGACAAATGACAGTACCGAATATTGGCACAGTTCCGTCAGCAGCGATTGGTCAACGAAACTTTCCAGCTGTGGCTCTGGCGCGTTGTATATTTCTGCACCTGATAATTTCAATTTATCGAGGCCTGAGTATTGGCCACAGAGCAACACGCGGCTGCCTGAGAGCGGCATCCCTTGGCGCCATGACAGCTCGTCTACCAAATTGACAACATTTCCCATGACAACCAGTGCCGGATCATGGTTATCGAGCGCCAGTATCTGATCACCTATGGTTGCCAGACTTCCCTTGGTCACAGTGTGGCTGGCGCAAGTAGCCGAGGAGATATGTGCAACCGGTGTTGTCGGACACCGCCCCTGATCCATTAATTGTTCTGCATGCTGTGCAAGCTTCTTCGCCCCCATATAGAGGACAAGCGTCCCGCTTGACTGGCCGAGAGCCGCCCATGAAGACAGCGACGTTGAGCCTTGATGACCACTTGCAAAGGTCACATCGGAAGCAATACCGGCACTTGTTAAAGGGAACCCTGAATAGGCAGCGGCCCCCAGAGCCGCCGTAATACCCGGCACAATCTCATAATCGATGCCATGCTCTTGCAAATTACGGCACTCTTCCGTAATGCGACCAAAAATACACGGATCGCCCGCTTTTAATCTCAGAACGTGTTTGCCCTGCTTGGCAAAATTAATCACCTCGGGGTGCATGCCATAATCAATATGGCAATGGCGGTATCCCCGATAGCCAACCTCAAACAACTCAATATGATCGGGAACGCAGGCTAAAATAGCCGGGCTTACAAGCTTGTCATAGCACACCACATCACACCGATGCATTAAGTCGAAAGCACGGCGTGTTAATAAATCAGGATCGCCCGGCCCCGCGCCGACCAAAAATACCTTACCGATGACCTTACCTACACTCATCACAATGCCCCGGTATAACAAGTTGATCAGCTGTTGCTCCGTTATCTACAGTAACGACATCATTGACGACTGTTGCTTTGCGGCAGGCATGAGAAAACGCCGGGTCATAGAGCTTAGAGTCAGCAAAATCTTCAATGGCAAACACTTTGCTGATAATAATCATTGCCGTCGAACGGATTTTTGCCTGATGCATTTTCTCTGCTATATCCGCCAATGTACCGCGAATAATACGCTGCTCCGGGTGAGAGGCTTTTTCAACCACAACGACCGGCCATGTTACGGGATAAACCTCTTCAAGCTCACGCACCACCTTGCGGATCAATGTGGCACTGAGGAACAAACACAGAGTTGCTTCATGCGCTGCCAGAGATTTGAGGTTTTCCTTTTCAGGAACAGGCGTTCGACCCGAGGCACGGCTGAGAATAATCGTCTGACACTGCTCCGGAATTGTCAGCTCCTGACCAAGTGCTGCAGCGGCAGCCTGAAACGATGACACACCGGGTATCACCTGCCAGTCAATGCCCAACGCTTTCAAACGGCGGGTTTGTTCGGCAAGCGAAGAATAAATCGATAAATCCCCCGTTTGCACACGCGCGACATCCTGCCCCTGCTCGAAAGCATTGACGTACACTTTCGTTATCTCGTCAAGATCCATATCGGCAGAATTGAGGACCAAGGCATCGGGCTGCGCCCTGTCAATGACAGCTTTGGGAACCAAGCTGCCGGTGTAAAGGACGACAGGACAGGATTCAACCAACTTCGCTCCCTTTACCGTGATCAAGTCCGGTTCACCCGGACCTGCGCCAATAAAATACACAGTCATCGTTGTCTCCGTTATTCTCTTTCTGCATTATCGACTGCAAGTGCATGCCCGCGCTTCTGTCCGGGCAAGGTCACACCATCGTCCAGCTGATATTTATTACGGTATCCACGCGGGGTAACAATCCAGTCTTGATACAGGAAACTACTGCTGTTTCCGACAATCACCGCCGCATTCATCCCAAATTCCAGTTCGGTAAATTGGTCGAGCGTTGTCAGGTTCACATGCTGCTCATCACGATAGGCCGCATTCACCACCGCGACAGGCGTACTCGGCTCACGGTAAGCCAGCAAAATACGCTGCGCATTTTCGATGTGACTTTTACGCTTACGCGAGCGTGGATTATAAAACGTGATAGCAAAGTCAGCTTCAGCTGCAGCATGGATCCGTTTTTCGATTACTGGCCAAGGTGTGAGCAAGTCGGAAAGTGAAATCGTACAACTATCATGGCCAAGCGGCGCACCAACCAAAGAGGCACAGGCATTGGCCGCCGTAATACCGGGAATAATCTCTACCTGGGGTCCCTGCTCGGCACTCCATCCTTGCTCCGTCAGCAGCTCGAGTACCAAGGGGGCCATCGCATACATCCCTGCATCACCAGAACAGACCAACACCACGTCGCGCCCTGCTTTTGCTTGTGCAACCGCTGCGGCCGCTCTGTCCCACTCTCGAGTCATTCCGCTTTGGATCACCTCCTGGTGCGTGATGAGATCTTGAATAAGATCTACATAGGCTTTATAGCCAGCCACCACATCGGCATCGACAATGGCCTGTCTGGCCCTTAAAGACATAAGATCCAAACTTCCGGGCCCTAACCCGACCAGAATTAGCTTAGCCACACGACACCTCTGACTCAGGTGCCCGCAAGCGAATTAGCCCTTCCTCCACTTGCTGCTCTAACACTGAAACCAGCTCAGGAAGATCAAGCAGACAAAATCTGTCACCGCTAATCGGTTCAGCCAAAGAAACATCAAAGCTATTGTCCAGAGATTGCTTAATTTCAACCAGATCATTGACGAAGTGATTGCCGGACACGAGCAACAGTGGGATCAAGCGTAGCTGTGGCTTAATCGCGTGCTCAGTACAAGCAGAAGCCTGTTGTCCAACTGCCAGCATTTCCTGTGACAGTGATTCGGCGATCAGACGGAATGGCCATGCTCCTTCGAGTGAGCAGGTAAAGTTCTTCGCCGATAGCTTCATCAGCATACTATCGCAATACTGGATAGCCTGATGACCAGGGTTATCCAGTAACGGGGCACCATGATGGATAAACAGATTCACATCACTCCCTTGGGAAAAACGGTGGTTCAGCGCTGCCAAAATGGCACTAGCATGCAAAGTGTGATGCATGATTGCCGGCGTATGCTCAATGCTGGCTAGCGAGAACTGGCGGAAGCCTTTCACCATTTTAGATAATTGCAAATGTTCATCTGTCGGGAACATATAACAGGAAACCACCAGAATATGCTGATACCCCTCCATATCAAGATCTGCCAACACCTGCGGCAGACTTTGATAACGCTCTCCTTGCTGACCCAGCTTTTTAATCACCATCTTTGAGCTAAAGGCAAGTTTTACCATACAGCTCGGATAACGTTCAGCCAGTCGCTGTCGCAAAGCCAAATAACGCTGTTGCTCGACTACCGAGCCAAAGCAAGTTAAGACAATAGCCGTCCCTTTGTTATGGTGCCTCAATCGTTTCATTGTGTTGCCAATCCTTGTGAATTATTAATTATCTCGTCTCGGGTGATCGGCTTTGCCGCATCTATGGCGGCGAAGTATTCCGGCTCCAAAACAGAACTCAGCGGTACGCGATCAGCCAGTGCCAGGAACAAGCGGCGCCACTGGGTCAGCGTCAGGTTTTCAACATTTCGCAGCCAGCTCCCGTTGTTGACTGGCGTCTCGTTGCTTTCAAGACGTTCGTAAACCACCAGCGTGGCGCGATTGCGACATGCTCCCGCACATTGTGTCCGGCTCAGTTTGATGCGGTTGTTACCGCTGGCAAGCCCCATCTCCTTGATAAGAGAGCGAAGTTCATGCGTGAGGTTTTTACTGCCTTCCTTGCTGCACCGTCCGCCTTCGCACAGCAATAAGTGATGCCGGTGATACAACATCGGCCGGTCTAAATCGACATGCTTGGGTTTGCATTGATACCCTTTTACCACGTCACTTCCATGGGCATTTATTTTGCTCTTCTGCCCAAGCCAGTTTTTCCAATTGTGTCTCGAGAACGCTTCTTCATGCTCGATTCGACAGCACGACACAGTGACGTTGTAACCATCCAGCTTGAATTTCCATTTTGGCGCTAGCAGCTTATTGGTATGGCTATGCTTCAATGCCGCCGCTTCGGCAACCGATGCCACACCAGTCACCTTCTCGACATAGGAAGATGGATTTTCGATCCCTTCGACATCACGCAACTGTTCCGCACTGTAGGTAACAAAGGGCCATTGTTGCTGTTGGGAATAGGCCAGCAAACCTGCTTCATCAGCCTTCAGGTCGATACTGGCCATCGCTGATACGCTATCAATGGAAAGGTTATTTTCAGCCAGGAACCTGTCGATACCGGCCTGAATTGTTGATAATGGAGTGTTACGGTCGCAACCGATTCCTAGCACCAGTGACTTAGGCCGCCATAAAACGGCTTTATGCTGCCAATGTTCATAGTGCTCTGGCTCTCTCCGGTCGCTAATAAGCACCAGCCCCTGCCAAAGCTCGCTATCAATTTCAGCTAATTGAGCATGGCAATAAATGTGCTTCGGCATGGTACGTTTATAGGGCCACCAACTTCTTTCGCCCGCCTGCTGTACCACCAGAACAGGTTTATCATTGACGACTGCCGCGGAAACCGAAGTGATTGCGGCCTCACACTGGGGATCCAGTGCCCAGCCAAACGGTGCTCCCATCATGTCGACCGACAGTGTATTGGCGGCGTCTGATGCAGTTGTCACGACCGGCGTGGCTTTAAGAATTTGTGCCACACGCTGTGCCATCGTGTTAGCGCCACCACGGTGGCCAGATAACATTGGGATCGCGAACTGGCCTTGGTCATCAACACAGATCACTGCAGGGTCTTGGCGTTTATCTGTCAGTAACGGTGCCATTATGCGGCTGACAATGCCTGTCGCAAAAATACAAATATGGCAATCGTAATGGTGGAAATTCGGTGCGATAAACTCAGCCAGCGGCAACGTCAGCAATGATGCTGAGACACACTCTTCAAGCCCGACCTCGCTGACGAAAACATCGGCAAAAGGTAATTCCCGGTGTAACCGCTGCGCTTGTCTGGCACCATTAAGGGTGATCGCATAAACAGCTATTTTCATTGAGCATTCACCCCACCCATTCATCGGCACTAGTTTGCTGGGAACCTCTCAAAATGCCCCGGCGGCTTCGGATAGACAACTGAACCATTGAAAAGTAGCGATGCTCCGCAGGTACTTCTCGAAGATCATGATAGATTTCCTGCTTATCCATCGTGGCGTGAGACACATAGGTCGCACAATCCAGCAACCCCATATCCTCCAACATCGCTGTAAGTTCAGGGATCACCCGGCCCGCCTTAATCAACATAATAGTGTCGAACTCGACCATCAAGCGAGGCAGACATTCCATACCATAGGTTGCCGGCACCACACAAAACCGTTCCTGACCATCTGCCAGCGGAATCTTTGTCTGGGACGGAATCGCAGTGATTGACGTAATCCCGGGAACTATTTCAGGCTCCAACTGAGGCATGATCTCGCTAAGTTCTTCCTGAACATAAGCCCAGGTGCTAAATACAGACGGATCGCCTTCTGTCACAAACACTACCTTTTTTCCGGCTTTAACATGATCAGCAATTTGCGATGCGGCACGACGCCATGCAGGAACATTTACCGAAGCATCCCGAGTCATCGGAAAATGCAAAAAACAACGCTCAGCTGCCAGTTCGTCATCGTCAATCGCACCAGTCACTATCTGCCAGGCAAATGAATCACCCTTACCCAAGGTTTTCTCCGGAATCGCTATCACATCAGCTTGTTGCAATAATCTAACTGCCTTGAGGGTAAGCAGTTCGCTGTCTCCGGTGCCTACACCGACAGCAAATAATTGACCAGCAGAGTTATCATTCATTGTTATTACCTTGTTGCGTCACTGACTTATTAAATATGAAAAGATGGATCGGGTTTTCAGCCTGATATCGGGTATAATGTGCCAGAGGGACCCCTTGTGAGACGGAGGCAAGCTGCACTTTCGGGTTAAGCTGGTTTAGTTTGCTCCATTGATGAATTTCAACAACAGAGTCAATAGTGACGGCTGTCACGACCAACACCCCTTGTTCAGCTAGCTGCTGCCAGCAATGCGATAATATATCGCCCATCGCCCCGCGTGTTCCGCCGACAAATACCGCATCAGGCGCAGGCAAACCCACCAGAGCCTCTGGCGCTCTCCCTTTTAGCAGAGTGACATTGTCGGTGCCGTGAGCTGCGATATTCGCCTCGATAGCTGTGTAACAGGCCTCGTTGCATTCGACCGTATAAACACTCCCCTGCCAGCACTGCTTGGCGGCCTCAATTGCAATCGAACCCGACCCCGTGCCGATATCCCAAACAGTGGTAGCAGGTCGAAGCCTCATTTCTGCCAGAGCCAAATGCCGAATTGGCTGCTTGGTAATCAACCCTCGCTGCGGCATGCGCTTCTCAAAGGCATCATCATCGGCAAACTGGCCGTACTCTCCCCAAAACCCAGGTGCTGTTCGTTCAGCAATAATTACATTTAGCGGGTCAAACTCATCTCCTGACAGTTCGGCCAACTCTGAGACACGATATTCCGTAATGCGTTCGCCTGGAGCCCCGAGTTGCTCACAAACACTGAGCTGCCATGAGGTTTCTCCGTAATGCAGCAAATGTTGTGCAATTACCGATGGTGTATTGGTACTATCCGTCAGTATCGCGAACAAATCGCCCTGCTGCAGCTGACAAACCAAACCTGCTATTTTCCTGCCATGCAATGACAAACAACGAGCATCCTGCCAGGGTAAGCCCAGACGAGAGAAAGCCAACTGCATGGAAGAGGGTGAAGGGATAAAGCACAACTCACGCTGATCGAATTGTTTTCTCAAGGTACTACCAATGCCATAGAACAGCGGATCCCCCGAAGCAAGAACAACGACCTCACCCTCTTCACTCTCATCGATAAGCTGGTTCAGCCATGGTCTGAACCCATTGTCCATTGGCAATAAACGGCCTTTAAACTGGGGAAACCAATGCAACAAACGTGAGTGTCCGGCCAGCACCCGGGCTTGGGCTACAGCATTTACAGCACGACTGGTAAGGCTTATACAGCCATCTTCCGGCACACCGACAATAGTAATGGCTGCAGTCATACAGACTCCGTGAGCAAAGCATGAATAGTTGAGACCACCAGAGGGCTCCCCCCTTTTCGACCAAGGCTGGCGATATAAGGCACGATATGTTGTTCTGTCAGCGCCTGTTTTGATTCTTCCGCCTTCACAAAACCCACCGGGATCCCCACAATCAATGCAGGTTTGGCTTCGTTGTCAGCAACCATTCGAAGCACCTCAAAAAGCGCGGTCGGGGCATTACCCACCCCCACAATCGCGCCATCGAGCAACCCGAGATCTCTGGCATAACGCATCGCCCAAATTGCTCGCGTTTCACCCTCTTTCTTGGCAATTTCAATAACCTTGGCATCGCTGATAAAACAGTGAGCCTGATTCCCATAGACTGATAGCCTTTGCTGACTAAGCCCGCTGGTAATCATGGTGACATCGGTAATGATCGGAGCCCCTGCCTTCAGCGCAGCAATACCGGAAGATGTTGCCTGCTCACTGAATCGAAATAAGTCCTCAAACTCAAAGTCGCCTGTGGTATGAATCGCTCGACGTACAACCGCCCATTGGGCAGGCGTAAAGCTATGTCCACCGTGAATCTGTTCGATTTCACGATCAATGATGTCAAATGAGCTTTCTTCAATTTGGCGGCCTTGCCGGGTTAATTGCTGCATGCTTTTCATTACGGCAGTCCTTGTTATGGTTTTTTCTGTTGGTTAAAGGTGAAATCAATCTGTTGCACGACCCTGACTGCTGCTTGCAACGACTATCAGCCGGATATTGAGCCAGCAAGCTGCCATCAAAATCAATCAGGCGAAATTCAATCATGACCTTGTCAGCCACATAATCAGTCGCATACTTGGCTGCATGGCAGCAAAGAGCCTGTAAATATCTGCTAGCTGAAAAAGAAAAAGTCACTGCAGAAGGGTTTGAACGGTTATTTGAAGCCTGAACAAGATCAAGCACGTGTCGCCCGGTATTGGCATTCGCCAAGTCTCCGCACAGCACCTCATCTGCACCATGCTGAGCGGCAATGTCGGCCAGTTGGGAAAAACTAATCGCATGGCCGGACACATGAGTCATCATATGGCCGGACACCATTTTCCCCAGCTTGCCGATCATCGCGACGACAGTCACTTTCCCGATCTGGTATCGCTTGGCGGCACGCAACCCAACCCCGACAAAATCGCCCGCTTGTATAAACGCCATAGCGTTAAGCTGGGGCAACATCTCCATTGCCGATCGCTCTGATCGACTTCCAGTAGTCAGTACCACATGATCAAGGCGATTTGCACTGGCCACCTGCACCGACTGGCGTACCGACGCCGAGAATGCAGAGGTCGAGTAAGGTTTAACCGTGCCACGGGTCCCTAGTATCGAAATGCCACCAACCAACCCTAACCGTTCGCTGATAGTCTGTTTCGCACACTCTTTGCCTTCCGGTACACGGATTTCCAGTGCCAATCCCGGCTCACGGTGCTGCTCAGGCGGACATGCCAACCACTCGGCCATTGCCATATCGTATATATTCTGCCGAGGAACGGGGTTGATCGCCGCCTCTCCCACAGGGAGTTCCAGCCCAGGTAAAGTAACTGTCGCCACCCCTTCTCCACCGTCAATATGAATGCCCGGCTCGGCATACCACGACGCCATGCATTGAATCTCTATGCCATGGGTACAGTCGGGATCATCACCGCCGTCTTTTATTACACTCGCCAGCACCCCCTCAGAAGTGTGTACGAGACGAAACAACTCAAAGCAGGCTTTATCACCATTGGGTAAAGTAATCGTTACCTGACGAATGCATTCATCAGTCAGCAAATAGTGTGTCGCTGCCCGGCTGGCAGCTGCCGCACAAGCCCCCGTCGTAAACCCTGAACGTAGTTCATTACAATGCTTTGAGCGTTTCACTTGAGTAATCACGCGCCACCACCTACCTGAACTGCCTCTTGATTCATGCTGGCACCCTCGATATTCGCGGTAGAAACAGGCACTAACCGGCCTTGTTGCAAACAATATTCTTGCGATACAAGTTCAGAACGAAATTGCTTATCGTGACTGACAATGATCATTGGCAACTGGCAGTCATGTAGAATTTCTAACAACCGTTGCTTATTCTCCTGATCCAAGTCATTCGTGGGTTCGTCCAGGAGCAGAGCCTCGGGCTCCATCACCAACACGGTTGCCAAGGCCACCAAGCGTTTCTGGCCGCCGGACAACTGATAACTGACACATTCGGTTAAGTCACCAATACCAAGCTGACTGAGTATCGCAATGGCTTTCTGACGAGCTTCAATAACACTAAACCCTTGGTTCAAAGGGCCGAAGCAAACATCATCAATCACAGTCGGGCAAAAAAGCTGATCATCGGGATCCTGAAAAACCAGACCAATACGAGTCCGGTACTGTCTGAACTTGGCTTCATCGAGTCGATTTTTGCTATAACAACTCTCGCCAAACAGACGAACGTTGCCCTTGTCAGCTGGCAGTAACCCCATGATCAATTGAAGCAGAGTGCTTTTCCCGCAGCCATTACTCCCGGTTATTGCTATTCGATCGCCACCTGACAGATTGAAATCTAGCTGCTCGGCACAAATCTTCCCGTTAGGGCGCGAATAACTCAGTTGTTCGAGGGCAATTAATTCACTCATGACCACTCCTGAATAGGCAATATGCTAACTAACCAACTCACAGCGATATCTCCATGAAAAATCAGGGCAACAATGATGAGATACCCGCCAAGATAACGTTTGTCACGTGCAGACAAAGGGACCGTCGGAGTCTGCGGGAAACGTCCATTGAAACCACGACATTTCATTGCCAGCCAAATCCGATCGGCACGATCCAACGCCCGTACCAGCATCATGCCAAACAGGTAGCCATAACTGCGCCATGTGTGTAGCGAACTGTCAGGCCGGAACCCTCTGGCCTTCATGGCCTGACGTAATCGCTTAAATTCCAAATGCATAACACTGATATAGCGAATACTTAGCTGCATTATCAGCACCAATTTATGCGGTACCTTCAGCTCGGCGAGAGCATAGCTCAAACTCATTGCATTTAGCCCCGCACACAGGGCCATTAAGGTGATAACAAGGATATTCGCCTTAAACAAAATCATTGCTGTCAGTGTCATGCCTTCTCGGGTCACCGCCATCTCACCGACATGAAATGCGACCTCTCCCGGCTCGGTAAACGGTAATAAAATAACGGTAAACACAATAAAACCATCAACGGCTGCCAGACGTTTCAATCCAGTACAAAGCCCGACAAGGCTATGTTGCCATAGATGAAGTGCCAACAGCCCATATCCAAACAGAGGCACCCATTGCTTGTTCATCACAACCGCAGCTGCAACAACAATCGCCAGCAACAACCGCACTCTTGGGGCAGCATTAACTGATGACATCTGTGTCGATGATGTAGCAAGCAAAGCGTCTATCATTGGCGACGAGACCGATAGAGAACAAACAGCCCGAACAGACCAAAGATATATCCGATCCCACCCAAGATATCGTGAAGTCGGACTTTCGCCTCATATTGGTCAAGCTGCTCACGCAAAGGACGAATTGCTTTCGCTACTGCCTGCTCTACCTGAGCTTTCGAAAGAGTACTATCAACAGTTTTTTGTGACTGTGAAGCTTCTGGGCCAGAAGGCTCAACAACGATATCCATATCACTTTCATCGACGGAAAATTCACTCGCCGAAATGTAATAAGTAGCGACATGGCCCTGACCGGCATCGGTGCGGATTTGATAATCCCCAGCTGCTAATGCTTCAAAGCGAAACTGCCCTTCCTCATCACTTTGAGTGGTTGCTACAACTTTCTGGTCAACAAGCAACTCGACGGTTGAATCAGCAGCCATTTGGCCATTTGTAAAATAGGCTTCGCCTTCAATGGCCTCCCCTTCAACCCATGAAAAAGCCTTCATTCTGTGAGCGTAGGCACTAGTTGAGCTAACGGCTAACAGACTTACGCTCAACAAGGCTAGGCCTGCGATATTGGCGATTGAGCACCGGGCACAAGTAATACTATTCATAATTAACTCTGTGGCCTCACTGATAGGAAGACATTGCAAGGGACGGCCGAACCTTACAAAGCAGCTTTAACGCAAATGCTGATACGACACCCTCGATAACAGCAACAGGCAAGTGCCCTATCACTACTAGCTTGGCACTGGTGATAAACCCTTCACCAGACAAGGCCAGCGATAAAGCGACAAACAATGCCGTTAGCAACACCGCACCAAAACCGGCGGCAAACCCAAGAGCCACTGCAGGGAGCCGCCCCAGCCAAGGCCTGACGACTAAACCGATAACAATGGCCGGCAAAGCAATGTTGAGGCAATTGACCCCAAGGACAATGAGCCCGCCAAAACCAAAAAAGACGGCCTGGAGCACTAAGCCGATCAGCACGACAGGAAATGCAGCCCATCCTAACAACAGGCCTATCAGGCCATTAAAGATCAAATGGACACTCGTCGGGCCAAGTGGGATATGAATCAAGGAGGCAACGAAGAAACACGCGGCAAGTACCGCAGCCTGAGGCAACTTGTCGTCGGACAGGCTACGTAGACCTAAGCCGGTTCCCAGCACAGTAATGGTAATGCCGACAGCCAGCACTGGAGTTGAAAGAACGCCATCTACAATATGCATCCCCGCCTCCTAGTACTTGCTATCAATAGCGATAGTTTGGAGTCCAGTCACTAGCGTAATAAACAGTGAGTGCGTAACCACACTGATGGTGGACGTAAAGGCAAGAAAAACTAAAATGAAGGTCCGTTTCATATCAAATGCACGCTATACGTTAAGTAATATTTGCACTAGATATCAGGTATGAGAAAACGGTTGATAACACAGACGTGAGATCAACCCCTTCATCACTGAGTATTCCCGCCCAGTATCTAGAAGCATGTTTTGATAGCAGGTTTCCTGGCTTGCGTATAACAACGTATTACCCTCCTTCCCGAATAATCAGTGGTTCAAGGTAACACTCAACGCTTACAGTTGCGGGTACAGCTCAGGCCTTTAACCTGATTCCCTCTTAGCCGATTAAGGCACTATCATTAAAGCTGTGACAGTTAAGCACTTTTCTTAAAAATGGCACATGATGCAAATCAAAGTCGACAAACTTAGGTAGGTTCTATTGAGATTATAAACATTCGTGACTAGCGAGGTTGAATTGCATTGGTTGTAGACTCGACAACATCATCAAAAAACGCAGTGACATCTTCTCGATTGAGCCAATTCGGTTTAAGCCTAAAATCACTCCAGTCCGACAGTTGCTGCCAAGTGTCGTTCCAGGGCGGGCTATGAATCACAAGCACTCCTATCAGCAAAAACTGAAAAGTACTAATCACTGGATTACGGTTCGAACATAACTTGAATGCCGAGCCAAATGACATTTTAATTTTTCGGTTAGCAAGATCGACGCTGTATGCCTCATCAAGCAGCAAATGTACAAGACTTCCACCTAATAAAAAGAGCCCTGATAGCCAGCTCGTTTTTTCACTGTAGCCAAGCAAATAAACAAGGGAAGCACAGCCTAAACCGGAAACACTAATAAATGCCAATGAATGGCAGCAACCTCTGTGTACTGTCACTTTTTCCAGCAAAGCTTTTAGGTTATGGCGGATGGTCAAATAGCAAAAAAAAGCATATACGATCAACTCCAGCATTGAGACCATTCGGTAGATATGGCCAACAAAACTGAATGTGATCATTCCGCCGAAAAACCGAAATAAAGTACTCATCGAGGTGGAGTTGTCTGAATCAATATCCGGCAACAATCCACCCATGGTGCCAAGAAACATCAGCCATAAGGCAGTGATCGGTACGATATGCCCTGCCGATAATAATGCGGTAGCCGCCAAACTACTGGTTAGCGCGGCTGATCCAAGATGTACGTTGAAATTAGCCACAGAATTCACACTGAGCAAGGTTGTTGAGTACTTTTCAGCCTAGTACCTTTGAGCAACACACCTTGCCCCTTTAACTGGATAAATAACCAGTATTATGTCGTATTTCTTTTCGACATCAATGAAAATCAGAAACTTCAGGCGTTTAAGTGGCCAAGTGACGTTTTTTTGAGCGTAATTAACACTATGCTGACTTTTGTCTAAATCCAGCGACGCACTTTTCCTTTATACAGTACAAACTCATCTTGAAAATGTACTTCGAGAAACCGCTCTTCCGGTTCAATCTGGAAACGGTTCATATAAAGAATAAAACCCACGCAGAGTACCAGCGAATAAGCGCTTTGCAAAAAGATACCAAAGCCAACAAGCATTAGTAGAAATCCAAGATACATCGGATTACGAGTCACTCGATACACACCACTGTTTACCAATGTAGATGCGTCCTGCGGTTCCATTGGGTTGGCCGTGGTCCTGGCTTTTCGAAAAGCCAACACACCTGAAATAGCAATGATGGCACCAAGCAGGGTAATAATCACGGCAGCGAGTGTACTGCCAGTAGCGAATAGTGTCTGTTTAGGTAACTGTATTGATAGCAGCCACATTCCAATCGCAAACATCCCCATCAAAACAACGGGCGGTATTTTTAATTCCAACTTCCTCATAATCCTCTTCCATAATCATGACTATTCTCTGTTGCTCAGCTTAATATTTCCGTTCCGATCGCGACGGCTGAAACTATCCCGAAAAACCAAGCACTCATTGTCAGTTCCTCATAGGCGATAATAATATACTTGTTTTTCTCGTGAATGACTTCTGTCAGCTCTTCTATTGCCTGATGATAATAATTAATAATTAACTGTTCCCGGCTCGCAATATCATGCGCAGCCAGATCTCTTGTTGTTTCGCGTCCCTTGGGAAGCTCGATATGACCGCCAATTTTTAGCGCCAGTAGTGCATGCCCCCAGGCACAAACAACCGCAAACAAAGCAAGCAGCAGTGCCAGCAGTTTGATCCACTCAACCGGTAAGGCGGGCTGAAAAAAACTATCACTCTTAATCACAGTTACCGTACCGACGGCAGCGAGAATCGTAGTTAAGAATACCAACAGCCGAGAACACTGGCCCTCGCAATAAGCAAACCTGGCCAATTCTTCCGTGTACCTGTCTTTTAGATAATCTATCGTTTCAATGACATGACCTCCAACTTACTGTAAATAGAAGGGCTACCACTTAAACATAGACTACATCCCTGTGAGTAACTTCCAGTTGAGCCCCTTCACGCGATGAGATTTGTTCTAAAGTTAATGATATTCAGGAACGAATTGAAAAAAATAAGAATGGAATTATCAGACACCATCGGTTACGCGGCTTCTCTGCTGGTAGGAACGTCTTTGTTAATGGGTGATATGAAGCGGCTAAGATATATTAACGGGCTGGGATGCCTGCTGTTCGTCATCTATGGCTGGCAACTGGGCGCTTACCCAGTGGTGATCATGAACAGCTTCTGCATTGTCGTCAATCTCTACCATATTCATAAACTCTCGGCAAAAACGCCCGGCTAACTGGCCAGGCGATCGCGCTATTGGTTTGCTGCCTGTCGCAGAAATTCAAGCCGCTGTTGCTCTTCCGCACTCGGAGTATAGGGCTCCTGGCTGAGCGCAGATAAATCAAACGGTGCCAAGGGTATTGTATCTTGCTCGCTGATCCCGAAACTGGCTTTTTCACCAGGAAAGCCCGACATTTTTTCAATCACCCAGTCTTTTAACTGATATAAACCATCAGTTCCGGCTAAGACACTTTGATGGGCTTTTAACACCATCTCTTGCTCACCCTCTTCCAGCTTAGACTTTCCATTCAGTGCCGCTATCACCCCCCCTTGCTGACCATATAAATTGGCACGCACACGGTATATTCCCGCCTGCTTGATATCCAACTTGACGGGGATCAGCATATCCGCCCCATCCGATATCGGTTCATCGACAGAGACTAAACGGGCTGACGGTACAAAAAAATTAAAGTCCGTCGTCAATATGTCACTGCCCTGCTCGAAATCAATAGTTGCTTTAATGCGAATTTCCTGCGGCCAGTCCTGACTTGACATTACCTCTAATGTTTTGCGCTCAGTTTGTTCAACGGCCAACACCTGCTTGGTGGTCGGTTCATAAAACTCATAACGGATATTACTGATTGCCAGCTTGGTGTTTAAAGATACAACGACAGGCTCCGGATAGAAAAACCGAAATTTTGCCAGTGAAATTGAAGCCGTATGCGATCCGTCTAACACGGGCACCTCAACGACATTGAAATAGTTTGGCTCCAGGTAGCTCTTGCTCGAGGCTGAAATGGGTTTCGAGTAAGGAGGATATTGAATCTCAGCGGCATAGGCTGCAGATATTTGAGCCAACTGACGAGTCACAGGCTCAAGTTCAGGATCACTATCCTTCTTTTCAGCAGGATCAGGTTCAGCACTTGGTGTTGCTGAGCTTACTGCTTCGCTGCCAGCAGCTGCTATTATCGATGCCGAGCTGTCACCTGACACCATATCATCTTGCCCTGCTTCTAAGGATTGCGAAACGAATTGGCGTTCGTCCTTTGATGGTGTGGCCAACCAATAAGCCAGCACTGATGCCCCGACAATCACCGCAATTGCAACATGCTTGTTATTCTTCATAAAGGTTTCGCAATCAATAATATAAGTAATTACTTAGCAAGAGGGCTTATTACGGCCCCCTTGCTTCGGTCTATTAGTTGAGTAAATCAACCGCAAGTTGTGACATTGTCACCTTATCAGAGCCATCAACATAGCGATAATAGTTGCCTGTCAGCCAATACTTTTCATCTGTTGTATTCACCGTCAGCGTTTTACCATTAGTCAGCGTCGCTTGCTGATTAGCCGCTGTGACTTGCCCGCTATGTGAATTGGTGATCAACCCGCCATGGCTATAATCTTCACCCATTAATAATGGATAATGATCAGGCATGAAGTCACTGACACCACGCGACTGTGTCGCCAACTTGCCATCATAGGCAACGCTCATCGAACAACTATTAAAATCACCGGCCTGGCTTGCACCACACGTGGAGTGACTGGCAACAACACCGTCATCATGTCCTGGCAAAAAGCCTGCTGTTAAGTTGAAGTAGTCCGACCCATCACCGGTAAAGCGTACCCTAGGGATCCGACCATCCGGCAAAGGTGCCAGCTGGCGGGCATTCGCCACTTTTAGGTCATTCAATACACCGGTATTTGAGCTATTTGGGATTTCACCCAGCCATAACTTAATCGCCGATTTCAGCGCACCGTTGACCCAGCCGCTTCCTTCCGCCACATTGATTGCCAAGTCACCGAGCTCAGAGCCACCGCCAGCACCTGCAAAATCGAAGGTCGCCAGAACATTCAGCGGCTGAAGGCCGGCATTTTCCAACCAGTTAGCCTGGTTATCCAGCATATAGCGCGCAACAAGATCACCGGTTGAGTGAGTTACAAAAATACAGCCGTTGCGGCAAGTCTGGTTTTTCGATAACGCCTGTAGTTTCGGCCAGATATAATCTGACGAGATCTTACCCGCAACCCTTTCCTGAGACGGCCAATCAATACGATCATCGGCTTTCGCGAGCCAGAAATCGCGCCAATAATCAGCACCTTCTTGTTCGACGGCTTGACGACCAGGTTTTGTTTGCAATTGATCAGCCTGAAAACCGTGGATCAAAATGATAGGGTGCTCACCAATTGCCGCATGAGCGGAAAATGAGAGCGTAGCCAACGCTGCTAAGATACTCTTAGTTACTGTCTTCATTGTTATCATTTCCGTTGCATATGGAACAATGAAGAGTAGAAGCTCTAATTTGGTTCGGCAAATATGATGTCGGACCAGTGTCGAGTAATTATAAAAAGATCACATTATCAACAAGGTTGATGTGGCAAAAATCACCCATCCACCGGACAGGAAGGTGTATTCAATACCAATTGATAAAAACCCAAATCCAGCCAACGACCAAATTTAAATCCAGCTTGCTGAATCGTCCCCGAATGGGTGAAACCCAATCGCTGGTGCAAATAAATACTACCTTGATTTTCCATATCAATAGCGCCGATGATGGCATGGTAATCTTGCTGTTTAGCCCATTGAATAAGCTCTTTCATTAAGGCTTTACCAACTCCCCTTCCCCTGAAGTCCGGGTGAAGGTACACAGAGTGTTCAACCGTGTATTTAAACGCAGGCTGTTCACGAAATCGCCCATAGGTGGCAAATCCCATCAGCCGGCCATGTTCATCAATGGCCCCGATGACCGGATAATCGGCTTCTTCCTTGGATTTAAACCATGACACCATGTTATCCATTGTTCGCGGCTTATAATCATACAGCGCGGTTGAGTTAATTATCGCATCATTAAGAATGGTTAAGATCTCATTTGCATGAGAGTCAAAATTGCAGCTAATAAACTTCATATCCTTGAATAACTTCCTTTGTTCCACATCCTTCTAGCGCATTCAAGCTATCCCCATAATTCCATACGGTCAACATTCTTTTGCGTTACAGGGATCGAACAGGTGTGTCGAAAAGCGTCGATAAAGCACATCAGGGACGCCTTCTTCATTGTTACTGCCGTCACTAAAGGCAGCAGCAACAAAACCGTGATGCTCTATCCAGCCTGTCCCGTCTTGTTCTGACAAAGCACACAAACCTACAATTTGAGTATTCTCAACCGCTACCGTAACCCTATGGCAGGGGATAAGATACTCATTGATCCAGTTAAAAACAGCCTCATCACTGTGTACCAAAGGGGCAAATGGCAGTAGCTGCTTTCTTGAGGCCAGCATAACATCAGTCACCACCCTTACATCTGAAACCACCGCTGGACGCAGCGTAATATGGTCAGATGTTCCCATTATCGTCATCCCTGTTACTTCGTTTTATTCACTTGATAATTAGTTACTGTGTTCCATCTTGGCTCTTGTAGCCCACTGAAGAAACAAGGCTACCGGAAACGGAGAGATCAACACACCGCCTATCCCAATCAAGCTACTAATTGCCAGCATGCCGTTAACTGTCTGACCAACCTCCGTTGCCATTAACAATGCTATTCCTGCAATCACCATCAATAACCCCACCACATGGAGCACTTTGAACAACCGGATTAATGGGTACGCCTTATCTTCCTTTGTCATTATTATCGAGCTCTTCCATATTGCTGATTCTTTTATAAGGTCAATATTATCATTTTCAGCTCGATATGCTCATTCATTTACCCGCGCAATTCTTGATCACACCCTGCGCATAAATAATTGCAATACACTGATTCATCATTGATTCTTGTATTAATAGTGATCCTACCAGTGAGGGTTGTCCATGGAGCGGGTTCAATACTGGGTAAAAGAGCTACTGGAAGCTGGCGAATCCAGCGATGACTTGAATAGAATTGTCCGTAATATCGGCCAATATCTTGGTGCCGATATAAGTCTGTTATTCCTTGGTTCCCCTCCGCACAAAGGACAGCAGTGGATTCTCCATCACGGTATCGATAACAGCGATTTCGACTTTTATCTACGCCACTCACGAGATGATATTTATCTCCAGCATTATCTCGGCCAGTCGCTGACCGGCAATATGATAGCCCTACAGGAAATGTTACCTATCAAGCAAATTCGTGACGGCTGGTTTCTCGAAGAGATGATCCCCAGGATGGATGTTGATTATTCAATAAGCGGTATTTATCCCCTTTCGGACGGGAAAATATTATCCCTCTGCTTTCATCGCTACCATCAGCCTTTCCACCCCAGCTGTCAGCAATTCATGCAGCAACTCCTGGAGGCCCTTGCCCCATGGGGACAATTTTTTATCGCACGAAACACCCTGGAAAGCCTCTATGGCTCCGCACCAATATCCCGAGGCATGCTGAAGCTTCCTGATAACCTGACCCAAGCAGAGCATAATGTCGTGTCTTTACTTGCCCAAGGGTATGATGGCAGCGAAATAACCGCGATTCGCGGCGTTTCTAAAGAAACAACAAAATCGCAAATAAAAAGTATCTTGCATAAAACCGGATGCCGCCATCAGAATCAGTTGATAAACAAGATCTACTGTGGATTTAAAGAGTAAATTATCAGAGCTAACAAGCTGATAGTAAAAGCATATACAACGCAACCCTTGTATACTTACTGCTGAATATCTCTTATTAATCTCCTAACACGGGTCTTGCGATGGAAGCAGAACAGCTAGAAATACTTAGTTTTATCAGCCAGTTCCCTCCTTTTGATAACTTACCGGAAGAAAAGCAAAAACAGGTAGCACTACAAATCGAGGTATCCTATTACCGAGCCGGTACTATGATCTTCAGCTTAGGCGATGAGATTCACGACCTTTTCCTGATCCGAAGCGGAGCCGTCGAAATTTACCGCCGAAAGGGCGAGCTATATAACCGCATTGATGAGGGCGATCTGTTCGGTCAGATGGGCCTGTTGATGAACAACCGTGTCCGAATGCCAGCGAAAGCAATTGAAGATACACTGGTTTATTGTATTCCGGAGGACATGTTCAACAGCCTTTATGATGAATTCGATACCTTCGCCGACTTCGTCGAGGTCGAAGACAGCGCCCGGCTCCGTAATGTCGTCTCTACGCACACTGATGCCAACGATCTCACCACATCCAAGGTCCGAACCCTATTGACTCGCGATCCATTTCTCATCGCAAAGGACGAGTCAATTCAGGTCGCCGCGCAAACCATGGCAGAAGAAAGTACTTCTTCCCTATTGGTTACCGACCCTGAAGCTTCAGTAGATGATGAAGACAGGGATCACCTTGTCGGCATTATCACCGACAGAGACTTATGTACACGCGTTCTTGCCATGGGGATTGATGTTTCTACCCCGGTATCAGAAGTGATGACCACTGAATTAATCAGCCTCGATCACAATGCCTATGTATTCGAAGCAATGCTTACCATGTTGCGCTACAACGTCCATCACCTTCCAGTTCTGCGTAACAAGCATCCAATCGGGGTTATTGGTCTGACCGATATTGTACGGTACGAGTCGCAAAATAGCCTGTTATTGGTCAGTACCATTTTCCAACAGCAGAGTGTCGAAGAATTACAAACATTATCGGAGCAGGTAAAAGACTGCTTTGTCCGGATGGTCAACGAAGATGCCAACTCCCATATGGTGGGCAGTGCAATGGCCGTGATTGGCCGCAGTTTCAAACAGCGGCTGCTCGAGCTTGCCGAAGAAATTCAAGGGCCGCCACCTATTCCGTATTGTTTTCTCGCGCTAGGCTCTATGGCCCGCGACGAGCAGCTAATCGTAACCGATCAGGATAATGCGCTGATTCTCGACAACAGCTACGATGAAAAACGGCATGGCGAGTACTTTGCCCAGCTAGCAAAATTTGTCTGCGACGGACTCGCTGCATGCGGTTACAGCTACTGCCAGGGTGAGATTATGGCCACCAACCCGGAATGGCGTAAAACGCGCAAGGAATGGGAAGAGTGTTTCGGTGACTGGATTGATAATCCTAAGCCACAGGCACTGCTCAATAGCTCGATCTTCTTTGACCTGGATGGTGTATGGGGACGGGTGAAATGGGCTGAACAACTTAATAGCTTTATCATTCGAAGAGCCAGAAAGAATAACCGCTTCCTAGCTTGCCTTGCCCGCAACGCAATCAGCCGAACGCCACCACTTGGCTTTTTCAAAGATTTCGTGATGGAAAAAGACGGTCGCCACAACAACTCGATTAACCTAAAGCGTCGAGGAACAGCACCGCTGGCAGACTTGATCCGCGTTCATGCTCTCGCCGTCGGTTCTCGTTCGCAAAACTCATTCGAACGACTTGATGACATCATTGAAGCGGGAATACTACCGAAAGGACGCGGTCAGGACCTTCGAGATGCCATGGAGTTTATCTATATGGTTCGTATACGCCACCAGGCACTAGACGTCGAAGCTGAAACCGAGCCGGACAACAGTATCGAACCTGAAAACATGTCTGACTTTGAGCGCAGAAACCTCAAGGCAGCATTTCAGATCCTCAGTAATGCTCAGAACTTCATCAAGTTCCGGTATCAAGGCAACAGACGATAATGATAAAAGAAAAAAAGCAAAGACCACTGCTTGCCAATACAAACACACCTGACTGGCCGACTTTTTTTACGACCTTGCTTGATCAAGCTAAAGATTCTCGTCTGCAACAGTACTATTCTGCCGGCATGATCAGTGGTGATACACCACTAAAAGATGTTCCTTTTGTGGCACTGGACTTCGAGACCACCGGCCTTGACCCCAAAAGCGATGAAATCATTAGTATCGGGCTGGTTCCCTTTAACCTTCAGCGTATTCGCTGTAGAGAATCTGCTCACTGGGTCGTAAATCCGCACCGGCCTCTCGACGAGCAGTCGGTTGTAATCCATGGTATTACCGATTCAGATGTCAGCGATGCACCCGATCTGCTGCGTATTCTGGAGAAGGTACTCGATGCCCTTGCCGGAAAGATTGTCGTTGTTCACTATCAGAGAATTGAACGAGAGTTTATGAACAGTGCACTTAAGACACGTCTAAACGAGGGGATTCACTTTCCGGTTATCGACACCTTAGCGATTGAGTCTGCCATACAACACCGTCAGTTTGGTGGTTTCTGGAATCGGCTTCAAGGCAAGAGACCCGGCTCTGTGCGTCTGGGGAAGGCTCGTCAGCGCTATGGGCTACCAACCTATCAGCCCCATCATGCCCTCACTGATGCTCTGGCCACAGCTGAACTTCTGCAGGCACAAATTGCCTATCACTTCGATCCCGATACGCCGGTATCGGAGATTTGGTTGTAAAAAAAACGCCGCTATATTAGCGGCGTTTTTATAATCACTATGCTTAGCTATTAGCGATAACGTTCTGTACGGAAACCCATTATCAAGCTTACACACATCAGCAGCAGAATAATGGTAAACGGCAGTCCCGTTGAAATTGCACCCGCCTGAAGCGCTTCGATTGCCTGCGTACCACCGACATAAAGCATCACAGCAGCAATAGCACCTTCGATAGTTGCCCAGAAGATTCGCTGTGGCATTGGAGAATCAAGCTTACCACCAGCAGTGATGTTATCGATAACCAGTGAGCCTGAGTCAGAAGATGTTATAAAGAACACCATAACCAGTACGATTGCGATAACCGACAATACATTGCTGAAAGGCAGTGCTTCAAACATCTCATACATAGCCAGTGGAACCGACGTCAGACCGTTTTCGCCCAGGACACCAACACCATTAATAACCTGATCAATCGCCTGACCGCCAAATACTGACATCCAAAGAACGGTAACAAATGTCGGTACGATTAGAACAGCAATCATGAACTCACGAACAGTACGGCCCTTAGAAACACGCGCAATAAACATACCAACGAATGGTGACCAAGAAATCCACCACGCCCAATAGAACACAGTCCAGCCATGCATCCAGGTTTCGTCTTCACGGCCATGAGGATTACTTAGAGCAAAGAAGTTCTCGGCATAACCTGAAATAGTTGTCGGGATAGTCCCCATTGAGACGGCAAAACCAACCAAGGCAACAAATACCAAGAGCGCAACGGCTACCAGCATATTAATGTTACTTAGCAGTTTTACACCGCCATCGATACCACGAGCTACTGAGAACACCGCCAGCAGAGTGACGACCGCAATCACGCCTATCTGTAAAGTAATATCACTCTTAAAGCCCAGAACATGCTCGATCCCACTCGCAGCCTGTTGCGCACCAAGACCCAGAGAGGTTGCCAGGCCAAATAGCGTTGCCAACACGGCAAAAATATCAACAATATGACCGGCCCATCCCCAGACACGATCGCCTAACAGTGGGTAGAAGATTGAACGAATAGAAAGAGGCAAGCCTTTGTTGTACGCAAAGAAGGCCAGAGACAATGCAACCACGCCATAGATCGCCCAAGGATGGAATCCCCAGTGGTACATGGTAGCGCCCATCGCCAGCTTAGCAGCCTCAGGGGTGTTCGGTGTTACACCCAGAGGTGTTTCATACCAACCTGTGTAGTAGGCTACCGGCTCAGCAACACTCCAGAACATTAGGCCAATACCCATACCAGCGGCAAACAGCATCGATAGCCAGGAGACGCGAGAGTAATCCGTTTCAGCATCCTGACCGCCAATACGAATTTTACCGTATGGAGAGAAGATCAAAGCCAGGCAGAAGATGACAAAAATATTTCCTGACCAAATGAACAACGCATCGAAGTTATTTATGATGCTATTTTTTACCCCGTTCAGAGCTGTCTTTGCCGTTGCCGGATCACTGATCAAAACAGCAACCAAAAACAGGGCAATCAAGCCAGCACTCGTCCCGAATACCGGATTGTGAACGTCAAAACCCCATTTTTGGATGTTGTCTTGTCCAACTGTGTAATCAGTATTTTCTATACTGTATTTATCATGTTTACTCATCATTTAATCCTACTTGGCACAACATCTGCCAAGAATACTTAGTCCTATAAATAATATGTAAGTGCGTAGATCAAATCATTTATGTGGCTGAAGTGTCAAGTTTAATTGGAAATTACTGTAAAGTGGACAAGAAGCAACCAACAATTCTTGTTTACTTAGATAATTATTAACCATAGCAACAAAATAATATTTCGTGTTCTAATCAATTAGCAAAAACTGCTGCTTTCTTGCACCCAAAACAGCAGTAAAACAGACTCGGGAAAAGGTTCCAGACAGAAAGCCCTAAAACGAAAGAACGGCCTTGAGACCGTCCTTGAGAAAAACTAGGATGGAAGGACACAAAGCCCAAAAGGTTCAAGTAATTGCTCTTGCTGCCAGTCGCAGATCATGACCCCTTTCAGCTTCACTTTCCTCAGATCCAGACCTGTTAGATCTACGTGGCACAGATTACACTCCTCAATCACAAATTGGCCCCACTGTTCTTCGGAAAACTCACAACGACTTAAGTCAGAGCCCTTTAAAGAAGCATTCATTAGATTGGCACCATTCCAGCGATTTTCGAACAAATCACATTTCTCCAAACGCTGATTCTCAAAATTCGAGTATGACAAGTTACAGCCGGTAATGTACGCAGAGGAAAAGTAAGTATTATGAGTGATGTAATTACAAAAGTTCGCACGCGAAAAATTGCAGCCTTTCATATTACAGGTTCGAAATTCGATACCCAGACTGTGCGCACCAGTAAACAGCGCCATGCTCAAATCACAGTCTTTAAAACTGACATCTTTTAGTTTCGCATATTCGAACCGACAGCCTTCAATATCACCAGGTTCAATGAATCGACAATTGGTGAATGTAGCATCGGTCAAATCGGCTCGAACAAAACTACACCGATAGAAATTGCATTGATTGAACACCGAGCCGGCAAGGTCCGTATTCGAAAAGTCTTCCTCAGTAAATGTTGAACCAGATACGTTCATCTTTCTTACTCATCGCTAAAATTTGTTATAGCTTACTAAGATAAATGGATGAAAATCCAGAAAAAACACCTTTCAAAACTTATATTTTTAAAGCCTTTATAATCACCCCATAGAGAGCACTGTAAGACACACAGAGCTACGTTCTCTGCTCCATCGAACAGCGCCGCTATAAACAGAAAGGCGCTAGCCAAAACTCACTGAGGCGCATCAATAGCACAAACACTTTCTAATCACTTATAACAACAAAAACAGACATAAGAAACTCACGCTTACTTAACAAGTACCGCCAAGACAAAATCAACAAATGTTCGCGTTTTCAGGGGTAATTGCTTGCTTTTATAAAGCATATGAACAGGCATGGCTTTCGGCCGCTCGTCCTTAAGTACTTCGATCAAAACTCCGTCACAGAGTGCATCCGAAAGGATAAGACGCGGCTGCAGCACAACCCCCGCTCCTTTTTCTGCTGCAACCTTCAAAGCCTGACCACTATTGGATAATAACCGTGTATGCTGCCTGTCAAAGGCATGAGTTTCGATCCCCACGGCAAGCTGGGGCTGAATATCGCTATAACTAAAGCCCAGACAATGATGATTAACCAAATCAGCCTGAGAAACAGGCTCTCCCTTGTCCGATATATAATCGGGTGACGCAGCGAACAACATTTCATAGTCCGGTAACCGCCTAGCTATCAAGGTTGAGTCGGCAAGCTCCCCCACCCTGAAAACGATGTCGAACCTTTCGTGCATCGGATCGATCCTTGCGTTATCTACCACCAGCTCAATGTTGATATCGGGGAAATGATGCAGGAAGTCTGCTATCAAAGGGGCCAATACCAGATTGCCGTAAGTAACTGGCGAATTAATCCTTACCGTTCCTTTGGGCTTATTTTCAATTGTCTGAAGGTTGTTCTCAGCGTCTGCGATATCACTCAGAATCCTTTCGCACTCGACAAGATAAATTTGCCCGGCCTCAGTTAAAGACTGCTTCCGTGTTGTACGGTTTAACAGCTTAACCCCAAGTTGCGCTTCTAATGATTTTACATGTTTGCCAATCATTGTTGAGGATACCGAAAAATGCGTTGCGGCTTTGGCAAAGCTACCGTTTTGCGCCACATAGACAAATACCTGCATATTCTTCAACTTATCCACATTAGCAACCTATAGTTTATAAACATTAAACCAGATCATTGTTTATCAACCACAAGGAGTCAATTAAATTAGTTCTTGCCGTTCAATTACCCAATATGACTTTCTTATGCTGTCTGAAATGTTCAAACAAGGTCTGTTCATTACCGCAGAGCTTCACATTAAACCTGATGTTGACTTAGATAACGCCATCAGCGCGATACACCAGTTTTGCGATGAGATGAATAATGAGCCGGGGTGCTCTTTTGCTTTGGCGCTTCAAGATCAAAAAGAACCCAGAAAGATCATTTTCTGGGAACGTTATGAAGATCACGCTGCTTTTGAGCAACATTTTCAAGCCGACCATACCCAACGTTTTATTGCTGCAGGGCTAACTGATTTGGTTCAGGCATTCGAATCTAAACTACTCATCAAGGAGCTATAAGCATGTCTCAAACACTACAATGGGGGATCCTGGGAACAAGCTTTATCTCAGGCGTCATGGCCAATGCAATTCATAAAGAGGGAAATACCCGTATTCATGCTGTCGCAGGGAGAACCCTCCCTACACTTGAACAATTCGCACAAGACCATGATATCGCGACGGTGACATCAGACTTCGATGCTGTTATCGAAGATAGCAATGTCGATATTGTCTATATTGCCCTGCCTAACCACCTGCACCATGAATACATCATCAAAGCAGCCAACGCTGGTAAGGCGATATTATGCGAAAAGTCACTGTCTGTTGATATGGAAAAAACGGCTGAATCGCTGGCTGCCGTTGAACAGAACAACGTCTTCTTTATGGAAGGCTTGATGTACCTGCATCACCCATTCACCAGCAAGATCCTGGAGATGCTCGACAGTGGCATCATTGGTGAAGTACGTTCTATTCAAGGGCATTACTGTGCGTCCATCGTTCAGTTTGTCAATCCGGGCAGTAAAGGAGCATTGTACAACCTTGGCTGCTACCCAGCCTCACTGCTTCACCTCGTGATGCAGCACAGCTTTGGAAGCCAAATTTTCGACAATTACACCCTCACAGCCCATGGCCGCCGGGGGAATGACGGCAATATCTGTGAATCTGCAGCAACACTTCACTTCAACAATGGTGTTGTCTGCCAACTTCATACGGCAGAAGATTATGGCCTGCAAGCCGGCTTTACTATTCTCGGTACTGAAGGCTGTATACAGCTAAAATCAAACCCGTGGCTGCCTGAGGCTACTGGCAATCAGCTCATCATCCAAAAGTACGAACAACAGGAAGAGATTGTTGAAATTGATGCCGACGGCGATGCTTTCCTTTACCAAGTACGCAAGACTCGAGAATTCCTCGAAGCTGGTCTAAAACAAGCCAATCGCCCGGCAGCACTACCCACTGACTCCTACCAAATTATGGAGTTACTGACTCGCTGGGAACAAGCCACCGTCTGTAAGTAGTAGTACCAGATAACAATCATGCCCGATGCACTTTCGCATCGGGCATGAACATTTAACCATGATGATTTAGTAATCTATGCCTGGCTCGGTGTCGATATCTCCAGCACAATGCATTCCTGCTCGCACAAAAAGGGGCCATGTATTTCACCGGGCAGCCTATTGGCATAATGCCCCTGCTCTAGCCAGGTGCCGTTTGTCTGATCATAAAGTCGACCGGATACAATAAACACCTCTTCGGGGTAATCATGACGATTTCGACCAAACGGTGTGGTATCTGCCCCCGCCTTGAAGCGGGTCAAACGGGTATAGTCACCCGTCGAGTCATCCATGCTTAATGTCACTTGCTCTATCATGCCATCGGTTCCATCGAGCACTTGCCAACGGTTGCGACTCGATTCTGCCAGAACATTCCAATATTTTACTGCCCGCTTTGTCATAGGCTAGCCTCCCTGCTTTTTTTACTCTTATCTATATAACAAATGTAGAGCAAAAATCTTCAACTACCCTAACTAAAACCAATATGGTGAACAGCGTCTCACATAATAGTGATTTAACCGGGACTAGTCCGCGACCAAATCATGCCATTTTTCATGCTTGGTGATGTAGTTACTGATATAACCGCACACAGGTAAAATCTTGTAACCTTCCTCCCGAATTCGGGTAAGTACCGACTCCATCAATATTTCACCAACTCCCTGCCCTCTGAGTGAAGTCGGTACCTCAGAGTAGTTGAGGTGCAATACATTACCTTCAAGGCTGTAGGTCACCAACGCATAGGTATCTTCGGAGAGCTCCATTCGGTATTCATGCTTTACCGTATCGTGCTCGAGTGGGTAATCCTTAGTGGTTGTCATTTTTGCTCTACCTCTTGTTATCTGGCCCACCTCTCCCTCAATCACAGCTTTTTGGCTCTGGTCTACTTTGTCTGAAAATTTTTCTAATAGCCTCTGCAACTTAGGAGTGATGCGATTTCTGCAAAATGGCTTGTCCGGGTTGGAATAATAATAGTCCTGAATCTGCTCGCATGACGGTTTGAACGCCACGAAGTCCAGTACCCGGGTGATGACTGGCTGATTAAACTCAGCCTGTAATACCTTGAGGCAAGCATCAGCTTCTATTCCCTGCTCAGTACTGTAAACATAGACAGCCGAGGGATAACGGCCACGCAATGCATGATTTGATGTACAGCCATGGGTGTGCAGGTGAATTTGAATCAATGTATGCAGATCTATGATCCGCTCATTATAACTGACAATAACCCCCTCAGACGGCCCGTCATTACCACAAGCAGTTAGCCAGCCCTGTCTGACTTGCTCGACCCCTGCCAAGGAACGAAATATTGCTTCAGTGCACCAATAGCAGCTGCCACCGAATCCGACTGTTGGCATACTCAACCCTTTTCGTCACTTCTTCGTCATATACTTATACGTACAGACTCAGAAATAACTACGTCATGAGATGTCTATGACATCATGTTCGCTTTCAGGTACGATGACCACCTGCATAACAATGAATATATAAGCATGGATAAAACACTGTTACTCAAACACATTGTAGATGAGCTTAAAACTGTCCACCAATCTGCGATAGATGCAGCTACGCGCGCATACGAGACAGCAACAGACGAGGAAAACGCACCTGAGCATAAATATGACACTTTAAGCCTGGAAGCCTCATACCTTGCTCAGGGGCAAGCTCAACGAGTTGCCGAGTGTGAAGAAGATTTGTCACTGTATGCCAAGCTTGATATAAAGCAGTTCTCCAGCGAGGATGCCATTGGCCTCGGCTGTCTGATCCATCTGGTTGACGAGGATGATAACGATAAATTTGTCTTTCTCGGACCAGCCGCCGGTGGTCTGAAATTCGACTTTTCTGACAAAGAAATCATTATCGTGACACCTTCAGCTCCACTTGGGCATGCCCTGGCTGGCAGCCATGTTGATGACGAAGTTATCGTACACATCGGCGGCGAACAAAAAGTCTTTGATATAGTCGCGATTTACTAGTTGCTATAATCCGCCAAAGCAAAGGTATTTTACATCGAGGAATTCATCTATTCCCTGCTTCGCCCCTTCACGTCCAAGCCCCGACTGCTTAACGCCACCAAAAGGGGCGACTTCAGTGGAAATAACTCCCTCGTTGACGCCAACCATGCCGTATTCGAGCGCTTCGGCGACCTTCCAGATGCGGCCAATATCACGACTATAGAAATAGCTAGCTAGACCATAAATTGTATCATTTGCCATATCGATGAGTTCTTCGTCGCTGTTAAAACGAATAATCGGTGCGACAGGGCCAAAAATCTCTTGTTGAACTATATCCATATCCTGTCTGACCTCGGTCAAGACAGTCGGAGAGACAAACAATCCCGATTGCTGAGTATCTCCACAGGCAACCGTTGCTCCCTCTTGCTTGGCATGGGCAATGATGTGTTCAATACTCTCTTTGGCCTTTTGCTCGATAACGGGTCCAATCACAACGCCATCATCAAGACCATTGCCCACCTTCAGAGCCTTGACGGCTGCAACAAACTTATCGACAAATGTCTCGTAGACCGAGTCCTGAACATAGAAGCGATTGGCACAAACGCATGTCTGACCGGCGTTTCTGAACTTGGAAGCAACGGCCCCCTGAACGGCTTTGTCGATGTCGGCATCATCAAAAACGATAAAGGGCGCATTGCCACCCAGTTCCATCGAAGTACGCTTAATGTCGTTGGCACATTGTGCCAACAACAAGCGTCCAACTTGAGTCGAGCCGGTAAAGGATAATTTTCTAATTTTCGGATGGGAACAAAATACCTCGCCGACCATGCTGCTTGAAGCATTCACGACCAGCGTTAACAAATCACGGGGAATACCGGCCTGATAGGCCAATTCTGCAACGGCATAGGCTGACAAAGGGGTAAGGTTTGCAGGTTTGGCTATCATGCTGCAGCCTGCCGCCAGGGCAGGTGCCGCTTTGCGGGTGATCATCGCAATAGGAAAATTCCAAGGGGTAATAGCCGCGGTTACGCCGATAGGTTGTTTGATCGTTGCAAGACGACGATCACTCATTGGTGCCGGAATCACATCACCGTAAACCCTCTTGGCCTCTTCAGCAAACCATTCGACAAACGATGCGCCGTAGGCAACCTCTCCCATTGCTTCGGTCAGCGGCTTACCTTGCTCCAAAGTCATGATGCGAGCCAGATCTTGCTGGTTGTCCATTATCAGTTGGAACCAACGCTTTAACACCGCTGCCCGCTCCTTTGCTATTCTTTTTTTCCAGTACCCCTGCGCCTCATGCGATCTTTCTATTGCTGCTTCAATCTCAGCTTTCGACTGGGTCGGAATATGGCCAATAACCTCGTCGGTAGCCGGGTTCGTAACAGCAAGTGATTGCTCCGACGGCTCACATAAAAACGACAGCAGCGAAGGGTTTTGAATAGATTGCATGCTTACTCCTAAGTCTATCTATATCCGGCGTATAATCGCATTGAGGGTAATTAAAACCTGGTCATTCTTTACTTCCGGGTTCAACTGTTAATCAATGCTATTGAATACAAACTGAAACGGAATACATCCACCAGGCAAAGGCTTCGATTCTCCTGCCTGCTCAAAACCTATCGCACGATAAAAATCTTGAGCATGGGTCGACGATGAAAGCCTCACTAACCCTTTGGGCGACTTTACCCTGCATTGAGCTAAGGCCTCAGTAATGAGGGCTTTACCTATACCTCTGCCCTGATAGTCCGGATCAACAAATAAGCTGGTAATATTCCAAAATTCTTTGACCAATACTACGCCTACGATCCTGTTATCGAAACGATAGACTAAGTGAGCAGCATTATGTTTATTTTTCTTCCATAACAACATGTTGTAGACACTATGGGCTACCAGGTCATTGGCATCACGATCGGTTACGTCAATGCAGGTTTTTATAACATGCTCAATCAGAACCGTTATTTCAGCAATATCATTTTCCTGCGCGTTTTCAATCACAAAAACTCCTTTCATTATCAATACCGTGAACTCATACCTGCTGGAGGTTTATAGCTTCTATTCCGAGTTGATAACCCGCATTAAGCTTGGCCTGATCGGTAGTAATTCTGCCAACGGAAAACGACTCTGGCGGTGCGATAACAGTAATGGAACAGTCTTCGGGCGGGTTCTCGATAAAATCAATGGCTTTGTTATAACTTTCAGCTCGTCTTATCATCGCTTCCGACAAGGCCGGAAACTCAGACATCATTTTCTTTACCAGCCACTTGTTTCGAACAGGGGCTTTCCGATAGCCAAACTGGCGTGATAGGACAACCGTTATGTCTCTGGCACCGAGTTCATAAGCCTTAATCACAGGAATGGAATCTGCCACTCCACCATCTGTCATCGGCTCATTATTAATCAAGGGAAAATGGCGATAAGCAACTGGCACCGAACACGATGCTTTCAACAACTCATTGAGATTATCTGCCGTCGCCTTGATATATGCGGCTTCGCCGGTATTCACTTTAGTAGTAACAACATACAGGGGAATCGGCTGGCTCATCATTGCTTCTGCATCGATCTTGATCTCTTCTATGGTTATCTCCCATAACCAGTCAAGATCCAGCCAATGTCCCCCTTTTACAAAGCGCGGGAAGTTGATGAATTCGGGTCGACAAGAGTAATCTGTGATTACCCTATAGCTTCTGCCCCGCTGATTGGCGAGCCAGGCCGCCAGATTCGTTGAGCCGGCAGAAACGCCGATACAAAAATCAAAAGGGCGGTAATTGTTATCAATGAAATTATCGAGCACTCCTGCTGCAAATATCCCCCGCATCGCACCGCCCTCGACAACCAGCGCTGACTGAAAAGTGTCCTGCATTCGATTATGTACCATGTTGAGTCCTTTCATTGCCGTACCGCTATGATTCTATAGCATTAATCCTAACCTTGTCTGAACCTGATCCCAAACTAGAATATCTGTCTTTAATAACAACAAGGAATGTGTACAACAAAAAGATGCTATTAAAACTAACTTATTCAGTTTAAAGCGTTAATTACATGTGTCATCATTGAAACATTATTGTTACCTATGGAATAGAGAATCTATATATGTCTTTTCTCTCCAATCTAAGGATAGGCCAGCGTCTGGGAGTGAGTTTCTTACTCATCTTAACGCTGCTATTCGTCATCTCCGGAGTTGCAATTGAGCGAATGAAAAGCTCTTCAGCGGCTTCGAAACAATTTATCGAACATGATGTTCAACGCGTCACCCTGTCTTCCGAAATGAATATTGAGGCACAAGCAGCCGCACTGCGCTTATTGCAGATCCTGTCTACCAGTGACTGGGATAAAAGAGTGCAGCTATATCGAGAAATGGACACCCACTTAGCGCAACTGGACAATATCATCAATCAGTTTGCCGAAGTAAAAACCCTCGGACTGAACGAAAAGTTTGACCAGCTGCTGGCTAGCAAGGCAGCCTACCGTAAGGCTTTCCTTGCCTCTGTAGAGCTTGTCGAAATCGAACCGAAACAAGCCGCTGGCCACTTCTCGGAACAGACGCAACCAGCACTAGCGGCATTCCTTAATGCCATCGAAGCATTAAGCATGCAGCAGCAGATGCTAATGATGGAAGAGCAGACCTTCGTTGAGCAGGAAGGAGAGCAAGCACAGCAATGGGTTATGGGCCTTTCTGCAGCAGCCCTCGTTCTTGGTATTATTTTGGCATTTGTTGTCAGCCGCAGTATCGTTAAACCAATTCGTGGTGTTGTCGAGGCTGTCCGTCGCCTTGCTAGTGGTGATCTTCGACATCCGTCGCTGCCACAGGGACGAGATGAAATTAGTGATATCACCCATGCCCTGACCGAGACATGCTCGAACCTGGATCAGCTCATTATGGCGATCCACCATTCATCTGACAAAGTCAGTACTGCAGCGGAAACCATTCAGCACCCTGTTACCCAAATCCAAACAGGATCGAACACCCAGGAACTGGCTGTCGAGAGAATCAGCAATACTATCAATACATTTTCGGATGAAAGTGTTCAGGTCGCAGCAACTGCCGAAGAGGCTAAAAAGCAAGCGCAGCAAGGCCATGATCTTGCTTTGGATGGTCAACAGCGCATTAATCTAGTCACCGAGGAATTTGATAAAATTGCCTCTGCCATCAGCCACTCGGCTACATCTGTCGAGACATTGCAGGAAAGTGCCGCTTCCGTGCGCCAGTTGGTAACCACCGTCAGAGAAATTGCCGAACAGACTAACCTACTAGCCTTGAATGCTGCAATCGAAGCTGCTCGCGCCGGAGAAAGCGGACGAGGTTTCTCTGTCGTTGCCGACGAAGTCCGGAACCTAGCCACGCGAACAGGCACGGCTACCGTCGAGATCAACAATGTTATCGACAAGATCGACAGGGAAACCAATGAAGCAGTAACAAGTATGGTCGAGGGACGTTCCGAAATGGAACGCGGTGTTTCGATGGTCACTGATATGGTTAAGCCGCTAAGTGAGCTCAGTGCCGGGGCTAAACTATCTCTGAGTCAGCTTGAAAAGTTGGAAGAAATCGCCGCCAAGCAGGCCAACGACAGTATCAATATCAAATCCGAAATCGAACGCATTGATGACATTGCCAGAGACAACAAGCATCTCGTCAATCATCTTGCTCAAACAACGGACACACTGAGTCGCCAATCTTCAGATCTGATTGAGCAAGTATCGAAATTCACCCACAGTCAGTAACCAAGTAATTCTCGTTGAAACGAGCATCTTGAGGTAGCTTGGGTATATCATATCAATGCCTGCCCCACAGTTTGGTGGGGCGGCATCTTTCCTGTCAGTGCCCTTTTTTCAGATACTTCACATGTGCTTCCATCTCCTCACCGATCTCCTTGCGCATGTTCATTAACTTAATCGCGGAGTCACGCAGCATCTTATCTTCCTCGGTTTGAGGCACCCACTCAGGGACTGGTGTCGGTTTACCGTCTTCGTCTACGGCAACCATTATCACAATACAATGTGTTGTTAACCTTCTTTCCAGTGTTTTTGGATCACTCGCCTGTACATCAATAGCAATATGCATAGAAGAGCTACCGGTATAGATAACCTTTGCACTTACCTCAACCAGATTGCCAACATGAATCGGCGCCACGAAACGGATACCACCAGCATAAGCCGTAATACAATATTTCGCACTCCACCCAGCCGAGCATGCATAGGCCGCCAAATCAATCCATTTCATCACAGCCCCACCGTGAACCTTACCACCGAAATTCACATCTCCCGGCTCCGCAAGAAACCTCAACGTCACATCACGTTGCCCACCTTCCATATCCACTCTCCCTACTGTAACTTCGCGGCTCATGCCCGATTGATCCTAGTCTTACGATACACTAAGCGTTAAAAACAATTAACATAATCCAAACATTTATCAATCTCAGCCTTGTTGGGCAAGAACTTTCGAGCACCTTGTACCAGATAAGCAATGGAGCATAAAAAAAGCGCCCTGTGAGCGGGGCGCTTGATAAGATGGAAAGAATTATTATTCGGTATAGTTTGAAGAATGTTCCAACTGGTGCTGTAACTCTTCTATACGTTTTTGCAAGCCGTCTTTCTCGGCAATTAGTTTTGATTGCTCTGTAGTCAGGGCTTCAACTTCTCTAGCCATCTGCTCAGAGTCATTTTTTTGTAATATCGACTCTTGTCTTGCTTCAGCAAGCTCAAGCTCTAAGTGCTTATTTGCTGTCTTCAATACTGAATTGTCCGACAACTGTTGATCGTATCTCTCTGTATATGTCTCGCATTCAGCTCTAAAAACCGCTAGCTGATCGTTACTTTTTTCAAGTTCTGCTTTTAATTTTCGCTGAGCACGCTGCGCCGATAGTTTGGCTTTCCGGGCCTTCTCTGATTCAGCTACTTGTGATGTTAACCTCCTCTCTTTTTCCGTGAGACTCTGTGTTAATACCGCATTCTCTTTTTTTAACTGCTTTTCGATTCGGGAGAACAACGTTTCCTGACTTTCAACCTGCTCAACCAGCTTAAGCTCAGCCGTTGTTTTACCGCCCAGCAACACTCGCCAATTATCAGACGTCGTTCTGGATACGTAATCCATGACATCAAAGGGAAAGACCAAGCTGTTGTCCATTTCGCTTACCGTTGCCGAAAGATTGGCATCCATGCCTTCAAGCAAGTTGCTTGTTTGAATAGCGGCTGTTTCAATAGAATATTGAGCCTGAGTCAATGCAAATGTTTCCAGCATTTTCCCAGGCAACATAAATAACTGTATTGATTGATAAAAATTCTCTATTGGCATGTTCGATGATAAGAAATGGTAACGGTTAATTTGCGAGTTACAGTCCATTCACTCTCTCCCTGAATTGTGTTTTAAACACTTAAATTTATAGACTATAAACATACACTACGCATATATATTTTTGATGACGCCTCAGGGGGCAACCAGCCTACCTCATTATCATCTGCCATCATCAAGGCATCTTTTTAACACAGTCGCACCTATGGCTACCGATATACATGTCCCTCCAATGACCATTGATAATGCCTCCCATAGAGAGTGCTCCATTACATGCTGTCCGATAGGTAGGTAATGTATTGCAAGAACTCCAGCCAGGGAAAATCCTAGCACAGTTACAATCAATGAATTAGCCACTAGACAAAGTAATATCTCACTGTTATTCAAGCCAATCACAATAAATGATTTGAATTCAGATGCATTATTTAAAACTTTATTTATGGCTATACCCCAAGTGCATAATATAAATAATAATATAACCAGAATCTGCCCAAATAAATATAGAGAATTGCTATTATCATAATATGCTATTGAATCTATCATGTTATAACGTAGAATCAATAACAGCATAGAAAAGAAGCCGACAGAGACTATCGAGAGCAAAGACGAGCGCCAGTGATAAATTAGACAATTTTTCATCAATCTCATCTGCAGAATTAGATTCCCCATGGAAGCGCCTCTGAGATCTTACTTCGATGAACAGAGGCCAAAGGCACATGCTCTACAATATTGCCATCATGTAGGTGTATGATGCGATCGCAGCCCAAGGTCAACTCAGCGTCACATGTTGCGATTAGCACCGCGCTTCCTGTTTCTTTCCCTATTTGATTTATTGAATCAATCAGGCTCAATGCATCACTACTCTCTAGGTCTGCGACCGGCTCATCCGCAATGACAACAGCAGGCCGATTAATAAAGGCTCTGGCAACCACAACCCTTCGCTTCAGTTCGACAGGGAGTTGATCGGGCTTAAATTCTTCATACTTTTCCAGATTTAACTTCAATATCATATCCGACACGCGCGCACGGCGAATCTCATCAGGAACATGATTGAGGATCAGTGGAAATTCAATGTTTTCGAACACAGTATAGGCTGCTACCAGACTAAATCCGGGATAAATTAATCCTATCTTTTCACGGCGAATACCGACTGAAAATTCGGGCGTTTTCGTAATTGCTTCACCATCTATAATCACTCGCCCTTTATAACTATTATCAAGCAGACTACAAATGTTCAGCAACGAACTTTTTCCCGAGCCTGATGGGCCCAACAAAACGACAGTCTCACCTCGGTTAATTATGCCGTGAACCCCCTTCAGGGCTTCGTAGGCCTTCTGGCCTGATAAATGATAATTCTTTTGTATTCTCTGAAACTCAATCACAATCATTCCTCATAATAGAACTGAGTACAGATCACTAATTTAACCTTGCCCCCCCAAAGGGGGCTCGGTTAAGTGCCAACCAACATTATTTTTATTCATTACAGAGTGATATTAACAAGCTGTTTCGTTATTTCTGCAACTCTTCAGCTATAAACTTTAGGCCGTCTCCGTATATGCTGATAGATTACCAATTATACGGACTTCGTAAACATCCATGCGATAAATGGTTATTGAGAAGGATAAAAGGAAGATACCGCGATAAATGGAGTATATAAAGATCTCTTCGATAAACGCTAATGTCATAGCTACCCAGCGGGCGGGCTACATTTGCTTGAATAGCCCCTGTGCGTTTCGACTTACCGCTAGTTTCACATTATCTGACGATAAATGAACGTACATTTTCCCCGTGAAATCACGCTTCACACGATCTATCGCATCAACTCGCACAATCGTCGCTCTGTGGATTTGCCAAAAAAGATCTGGATCAAGCTGTTTAATGAGTTCTTTGAGCGGAGTACGAATGAGATACTCACCATATCGTGTATATACGCTGACATACTTATCTTCAGCTTTTAGATAGTTCACATCATCGACAGGAACCAGACAAATATCATCCCCTTTACTTGCTTTAATCCACCGAAGATAACTATTAGCCGGAGACTGAATTCTCGCAACCAATCGTTCTATCGCTTCAACAGAATTAGGATCGGTACGTCTTTGCTCCGTCCGTACGGAAAACAAATATGATCTGATTCGTTCGCAAGTCTTTAGCAAACGCTTTTCGGTAATTGGTTTGAGCAAGTAGTCAAAAGCATGTTCATCAAAGGCTTGAATGGCATACTCGTCATAGGCCGTAATGAAAATGATCAAGGGAATTGGATCGATTCCGTTTAACGCCTTGGCCACAGAGATACCATCCAGCCCCGGCATCCGAATATCTAAAAAAACGACGTCGGGTCTTTTTTGCTTTATGCTCTCTAACGCTGACTTACCATCCGCTTCACTGGCAACAATATCAAGCTGGGGAAACGCATCGGAAAGTGAACGATTTAAGTGGTGTCGCAGTAATGGTTCATCATCAGCAATGACAGCCGTGATCGTTTTCAAGTCGACCATTATATGTATTCCTCCGGGATAAATTCGATTTTGGTTGTTACTCCTCCCGTATCTGGTGACGTGACCGACAGAAAGGAATGATCCCCATACAAGGCAATCAACCGCTGCCGGATATTATCCAGGCTTACTCCGTTTCCCTTATGCAAGGATTTGCCATCAAGACCCACACCGGTATCTTTAATTTCTACTCTTATTCGTCCATTCAGAGATGTCAGGTGAACCATAATCTCTCCCCCCTCCTTACGAGGTTCAATCCCGTGGTACACAGCGTTTTCAACCAGCGGCTGCAACATATGAGGCGGTATATTGCATCGTTTATTTACGCTTTCATCAACAGTAAGCTGATAAGTTAACCGCTCCCCGAGGCGTATTGATTGAATCCCCAAGTACGCATCAAGTAGCTCGATTTCATCTTCCAGCATTATCGATTCTTGGCGACTTTTCTTTAAGCTGATCCTCAACAAATCCGTAAGACGTTCCAACAGCAGATTGGCTTTCTTGGCATCCGTGTCGATCAAGACTTGCAGGTTAGCTAACGTATTGAATAAGAAGTGGGGCTCAATTTGACTTTGAAGAACTTGTAGCTGGCTGATAACAAGCGCTTTCTCATGTTCCACCTGAAGTAATCTGGCCTGTTTCAGCTCGGACTCGTACCTCAGTGCCTTTTCGCGATTATGGAAGAAGTAATAGATTAGGGTTGAAAAAAATAGGGCTGCACTTAGCAAGCTAAAAAGTTGCCAGAGATCACTTTCATACGGCGTCCAGGCCGACCAGAGCATGGCATGTAATGTTCCGAAAATAACAGTACCACTGACGACAACAATAAAGTGGGCATAAGACTGCCAAGACGGCCAATAACTTCTCAAAAGCAAACTAATTAAGTTACAAACCCCGCCATAGCCAAGCACAATGATTAGCTGGCGGCTAAACTCCCCCCCTCGAGCAAGATAAGTTACGAACGCGATACCTATACATAGCAATATGCTGATATATATGTCACTTACTGGGTTGTAAAGCCTCATAACACTCTGATTATATATTTCAAACATAACTGGCTATTAGACATCATACGCACCATGTGGCACATTGGTTATAATTAGATTTGCGATCTAGCAGACACTAATGTCAAGAGCCGCAAATGACGTTACACCAGTTCTGCTTTAGTTCCAGAGTAAAGGCAAATGGTTGTTTAGCTCAGTGGAGCTGGTTGATATAATTTACATAATCTCATATTGAAAACGCAGATAATTCAGCATGTCAGAACATCACCCTTATTTTAACGACCTCATTCATTCTCGGCGCTCTGTCAGGAAGTATGACCAACACTCTGAGTTTGATCATGATGCTGTCGCTCGGTCACTGGAATTGGCCGTACTATCCCCTAACAGTTCTAACATGCAGTTATGGGAATTCCACCGTGTAATCAGTGATAATGAACGAGATCAGCTGGCCAATATCTGCATGGGGCAAAACGCGGCAAAAACAGCGAATGAACTCGTAGCTTTTGTTATCACTCCCTATAAATGGAAGTCTCGAGCTGAAATGAATGCAGCACAAATTCGCCAGGCATTCGACGGACGCGAAGACGCAACGGCCAAGCGAGCCTTAAAATACTATGAGAAGCTCATTCCCTTTGTTTATCGCAACGACCAATTAGGTTTGTTCGGTGTTGGCAGAAAGATCCTCAGCTATTGTCTCGGAATTAAAAAGCCTATGGTACGAGAAGTCAGCAAAAGCGATCTTCGAGTCTGCCTGCACAAAAGCAGCTCTCTGGCAGCAATGACTTTCATGATGGCAATGCGGGCCGAAGGGTATGATACCTGCCCGATGGAAGGGTTTGATTCCAAGCGAGCCAAGAAACTTCTTGGTTTACCCAAAGAGGCTGAAATTACTATGATTGTCAGTTGCGGTAGACGCACAGAAGAAGGAATCTATAGCGAACGGCATCGCGTACCTAATCAAGATATCATTATAAGTCATTAATTAACCAATTAACCTGCTTCACCATACCTTATCAAACACAATTGCGGTAAGGTGTGGGAACCACTACTCAAGAATAGATGATATGCCTTCACAGATTGAACAACTCATCAATGCAAAGAATGCCTGGATGGCAAGACACATAACCGAGGCAGAATTCCCAACGCCATTAAGCAAACAAGGGCTTGCTCTCTATCAACAGCAACAACAGTCTAGCCAACAGATATCATCTATTCCCGATACCCCTGAACCGGCGCTCACAATCTACCCCGTTGACTGCCACCCACTGACAATTCGCTATGCGCTAGTATTATCCAGTAAATGGCAAGATGAGGCCGAAAAAGAAGCTATTGTCGAATTTCTAACGCAAATGATGTTTGATGATGAATCACCTGCACAACTGTTTGTCGGTTTCTATAAAGGCAAACCTGCGGCCTGCGGGATGCTTTATCACACGAATAATGGACTAACGCTGGTATCAGATATACATGCACTACCACTAGCTAACCAGCAAGCTTTAATTGAAGAAATGGAAAACAGCTTACTCGCGAAAGCCGGAACTGATAATAATTACGCGCTAGTCATCAGTCGAAACTCGCTATAAGTTACACGAACACCTACAATCAATATCACCTTCATTCTTCAGGCGAATACCAAAAGGCAATGCATCTCTTTTTGGTATTTTCCAAGAGTTAATTGCTCTCTTCGTTGCTTTTTTAGCATGTTGCCCGTCACATTCCTTCAATGAACTTTGACGCTCCATATTTCGCTTACCATAATGAATCATAGATGGTGCGAAATAGGTAAGAATATGAAAGGAATCATCTTTACTGAGTTTTTAGACATTATCGAAGAGACTTTTGGGCTTGAAGTTTGTCAACAGATGCTTGATGAAGCCGCTGATACAGGAAGTTATACTGCCGTCGGTAGTTATGACCACCGAGCACTTGTAAAACTCATCATTACATTAAGTAAGCTTACGGGCATTAAAGCAGAGTCCCTTCAGGAGGTATACGGCGAGGCCGTTTTCGTTCGCTTGCTGGAAACATTGCCAGCGATGGCTGATCGCCAACAAGATACATTTAGTTTCATCAGAAAAGTCGAGGATCATATCCATACAGAAGTCAAAAAACTCTACCCGGATGCCACTCCTCCCCGGTTCGAATTTATTTCAGAAACTGAAAGCAACATGGTCATGGACTATAAGTCCGCACGCTGTATGTCACATGTATGTCTGGGACTAATCAAAGGCTGTGCAAAGCATTTTGACCAAACTGTCTACATTATGATGGAGCCTATAAATAAAAAGGAAAGTCACGTCCGGTTTAACCTCGAGTTAATTGTGGAATGAACATGGATCCCAGCCAACATATAGCGTTACTGCACAAAAAGCTTGAACGCGAAAAGCTCGCTCGCAAGGAGGCCGAAAAGCTACTTGAAGTAAAAAGTCATGAGCTTTACTCAGCCAAAAAGCTTGTTGAACAGTCTGTTGAAAAACTAAAAGCCCAAGCAGAAGTTGACTCAGAGCTGCTCGCCTATCAAGCGAAAATGGAAACCATGCTCTTGGAATATGGTCGCCTGTTCCTCATTCAGTCTCCCAGCAAAGCCATTATTCAGCAACTGACAGATAGTTTAGTCGATAACCTCTCGGTAACGGCCTGCCATATTAAAGTTAATTGCGAGCCTGACATAGGCATAAACGCTAGCTTTATTTCAGGTCGACGTCAGGTATGGCAACCTCCCGCTTTATTAAAAAACACTAACACGTATTGGGATAACTCGGAGGGTATTCTATGGATATCGATGAGCACACCTCCGGCAATCAATGGCTATTTTGCCATTCGAATACGGGCAACAGGCACCTGGTTTCAGACTATTAAGAAACACATGGCGATATTTAGTGAAATGCTCCGCTCATCGATCGGCCGGCAGTTAAACTATGAAGAAGCGATCTCGGCAAGAGAACGCGCGGAAGCTTCCGAACAAGCCACACGCGACTTTCTGGCTATGATAAATCATGAACTCAGAACGCCGCTGAATGGCGTCTTGGGCTCTGCAGAGCTGTTAGAAGATACCGAACTCACTAAACATCAGCACAAACTCTTAAACACTCTAAACCATTCTGGTGAACTCTTGCGGTCTATCATTAACGACTTGCTCGACTACAGCAAAATCAATGCAGGTATGCTGGAGCTCTCAGAAAAACCCTTTAACTGTCATAACATGGCAAATAAGCTCGATGATATTTTCCAACTTCGTGCATCAGAAAAACAGCTCCAACTATCGGTAAAATGTAGTAGCTCGGTGCCAAACCAACTAATTGGTGATGAGGACAGAATAAAGCAAATCTGCGTGAACCTAATTGGTAATGCCATCAAGTTTACAACTCAGGGTCATGTCACAGCTCTCGTTGACTGGCAGGAAGGGCATTTAGTCTTTACTATTACCGATTCCGGCTGCGGTATTTCTCCTGAACAGCAGCGCAAACTGTTTAAACCCTTTAGTCAGATCGATATTTCCAGCAAGCGAACCCATGAAGGAACAGGGCTTGGCCTTGCTATTTGCAAAAAACTAGCCATTCAAATGCAAGGCAAAATAACGGTTGAGAGCCAAGCCGGTAAAGGAGCAACCTTCACCGTCGCCCTCCCCTTATCTATCCATCATTCACCGGTGGAACCAATCCCCACAAGTAGAAAAGAACGCAGACAACTTGATGAACTTAAAGTACTGGTAGTTGAAGACCTCAAAACCAACCAGATGTTAATCAAGCTGATGTTAGGTAAACTCGGCCTTGTCCCGACAGTTGTTGATAATGGCCAGCAAGCGCTCGATATTTTAATCGACCATTCTTTTGATGTGATTTTGATGGATTGCAGAATGCCGATTATGGATGGGTACTGCGCAACCAAGAAACTGCGCGAACATGGCTACCAAAAGCCAATACTTGCTTTAACTGCCGGAACAACAACGGCTGAACGCCAGGAGTGCATTGATGCCGGTATGGACGATATCCTCTGTAAGCCTTACCAGTCCAAAGAACTGAAAGAAATGCTTGAAAGGTGGGGAGCTCACTAGCTCCCTCACTCATCGTTACGACTTCAGCGTGATACGGTAACTAACGCATTAGCCAGATAATCTAGCTGCTGTTCCTGCAAGCCAGCGACATTGATCCGCCCGTCACCAACAGCATAGATTGCAAACTCATCACGCAAACGGCCAATCTGCTCAGGGCTTAAACCTGTTACCGAGAACATCCCTTTGTGCTGCTCGATAAAATCGAATTCATCTGAGCCTTGTGCACGTACCGCCTTTGTCAGCCCAGCTCTCAAACTCAATAAACGCCCCAGCATTTCATCCAGTTCCTGCTTCCAAATTTGAGTAAGAGCAGAATCATTCAGAATGGCCGCGACAAGTGCAGCACCGTGATCAGGTGGCATGGTATATGTCGAGCGTGCAAGATTCATAATCCGCCCTTTCGCCTTCTTCGCTTCCTTCAGGCTATCACTAATCACAATCGCGGCACCAGTACGCTCACGGTACAGTCCAAAGTTCTTAGAACAAGATGTTGCGATAATCATCTCTTCAGTATTGTCGGCCATATGCTTCAAGCCAGCCGCATCTTGCTCCAGGCCATCTCCAAAGCCCTGGTAGGCAATATCGACAAATGGCATAAAACCGTTCTTATTAGCGAGCTCCGTAATCGCCTGCCAGTCGGCAAACGAAATATCAGCCCCCGTTGGGTTATGACAACACCCATGAAGTAACACAACATCCTTCGGACCAGCTTTCGCTAATTCGGTCAGCATCGCATGGCTGTCAACTTGCTTCGTGACTGGATTGAAATACGGGTAATAGCGAACTTTCAACCCAGCAGCTTCCATAACAGGCTTATGATTGACGTAGCTAGGGTTTGAAATCCATACCGTTGTGTCAGGCTGGGCAATACGCATTAAATCGGCCAACATCCGCAGTGCTCCGCTAGCTCCCGGAGTCTGAATTGCGGCAGCACGGCTATATGCAGATGTGTCTGTCAGCAACAGATCCATCATTGACTGATTAAACACCTCATTTCCGGCAAGCCCGACATAGGCTTTGGTCGTTTGTGTCTCCAATACACGCTGCTGAGCCTGCTGAACTGCCTGCATGATCGGCGTTTCACCTTGGCTATTCCGGTACACCCCTATACCTAAATCCATCTTATTTTCGCGCTCGTCTTCTCGGTAGGCAATTGAAAGCGACAAAATAGGGTCAAGTTGTGCTTCGGTAAGCTGCTTAAACATCGGATAAATTCCATTTAGTGGCTGTTCATAGATTCAACCTATCACTTAGCTTACGAAAGGTCACTATGAAATCATTAAAAATATCAATGTTGTTCTGTTCCTTTTCTGGCAAAACTGTGACCCCTAACGGGCTCTATTTTTGATCTTAAATAACATTCAACTAACTTAGCTTGCAGTCAACGAGACAGGACCTAAATTTATAAGTGTAACTTGCGTTTTTTACCGTAGGAACAATATGAAATTGGGTGGAGGTTGTTATGAAAAACAGTGTTGATGTACGTACCTTACTTAGTGTGTACGAAAAGATCAAAACTCAGGGAACAGCGACAGATACGGGCATCCAGCTTGGTGGAGTCACCTGCACTGAGAACCCGGATGGATACTATGTCAATCTATCTGATAGCAATGTCAGCCTCGATATTAACTTCCATAATACATACCACTTCCATACCGCGAATGAAGATCCCGATACAGTCATAAACCAAACCACAACAGAGTTTCATAATAACAATGAAGCTCAGATTCAGGCATTCATTCACAAGCTAATGGAACTGGACAAAAGATATTAACATGACGAAAACCTCCCAATAATAATCGGCAGGCATGATATTGATAGCTCATATAAGCAGCCCTCAGCATCAGCCTGCTCAACGCTCTGAATTTAAACCAGATGTTTTCTTTATTTGACACTTTCCTGACAAAGCCAGCTAACAAAATCAATAGGCTAGATTCGTTTCCAACAACAACAAATAAACAATTACACGCCGTTCAGTTTCTATTCATACGGACTAAGATATGGTCGAAATATAAAATTACGGCCCACTTTAACGGCATGTACTAATAACGTTTCTGTCTTACCAGGAAGAGAACCAAGATGCACACTCCACAACTCAGTACCAAAGAGATTGATAATGCGATTGCTGCCCTAGGTGAATGTTATAGGCGTCTGAACGCAGCCGAGATGACAGCCAAGGAATTGTCGCAGGATGGCTTCACCCTAATGTTCAAGTCAGCTTACGAGGATCTCTCAAAGCGACATTAGGGAAGATAAACAAAAAAAGCTCAGGTATTAGCCTGAGCTTTTAAGGTTCAATTGGAATTAGCAATCCCAATCTCGATTTTGTAGTACCACGCGGTATCCGTCAACATCTTCGAATGTTTTACCAACATTTTCCCAATACGGGTTCGTCGACTCTACCACGCTAAATCCGGCATCAATCATATTACGGCAGGTACGTTCCCATACTCTGCTGCAGTCAATATAAAACACTAACAAATGTTCTTGTGAAGGTGCTTTTCCTACAGTGGCGCCTTGTTGATGAATAAACTCCAAATGATAGGCATGTTGTTGGTGACCTAGTACTACACCATCAAAGCCATCATGATCTTTAAACTGTTTAAGCATCTCAAAGCCAAGTGCCTTACTATACATCACAGCAATTTGCTCTAGATTATCCGTAGGTCTGACAACACGGAGTGTCGCGTCTCTTGGTATCATGGCCGTATCATCCTTTGATTCTAAATTGTTTCTATCGCGTTATAGCCCGGTATTATTTTTTCTATATAAAATGAATCACCACACTAAATAACAATATTGATATTTTTCACCCTCAATACTCAAAGGGTTGAATATACCCATACTTTTACAGCTATTGCCCATACCGTCAAGCCATTAGATATATTAATCAAAGTTAAGAATGCAGCTTTGCTGAACACCGCACATTTTCGGCTCTGGATCACACTAGAATGAATCGAGTAGGAGGAGGCCTCGCGGCCTCCGTCCTCTCACACCACCGTACAAGCGTGGGTCGCATACGGCGGTTCCGAAT
>NZ_MJIL01000045.1 GCF_001939735.1 Photobacterium proteolyticum | reverse complement strand
CGCTCGACTTGCATGTGTTAGGCCTGCCGCCAGCGTTCAATCTGAGCCATGATCAAACTCTTCAATTAAAGTTTTGTTGGTTCTAAGAACCGGCTCAATGAATACTGATAATTACTTATTTCTAAGTAAGAATTGACTGTGCCAAAATAACGTAAGCTATTTTGTATTGGTCACTCAGTTTCATTGATAAATCTTTTGACTAATCATTTCACGAGTGCCCACACAGATTGCATGGTCAAATTGTTAAAGAACAAATCCGATTCGGTGCTGGCTTAAGTTGCCGTGCTCCGTGTCGGTGAGGCGGCATTATAGAGACTTCGATCGCTCTGACAAGTGTTTTTTGCAAAAAAATCACCGCCTGACGAATATTTCAACTAATGTGATGTAAAAGCCTCTAATTTCAACATTAGAGGATCGTCACATTCACTAACTAGCAATTCCAAGTCAATGAAAGTAATATCGATGTGACTCTGTTGTTAAAATAACCAATAACGCCTTCTCTTATAATATTTATGACGATGTAGCTTTGAATATGAAATTTTCCAAACAAACCATGATAGCAATAGGCGCTATCGCCATTATCGGGGCTTTAGTTTTTAGCTTTCTTCCTTTTTCTCCCGGTATCTCCTTTGCTTTAGGTGTCATTACGGCTGTTGTAGCCATTAATCATCTAGAAAACACTCAACCATCAATCAATAACTCAGATGCTTCTCAAAGCAGCAAAACCCTCTATGTCGGCAACCTGCCCTATCGTGCCAATGAGAATGAAGTGAAAAAACTGTTTGCCGAACATGGTGAAGTATTTGCTGTACGCCTTATGAAAGATAAGCGTACAGGTAAACGTCGCGGGTTTGGTTTTGTGGTGATGAACAGTAATGATGCCGATACCGCCATTGATCAACTCAACAACAAAGAGTATGGACAGCGCACTCTGAAAGTACGAGAAGCCAACGAACCTAAATCTTCGGATAGCACAGAGACTGAATAGCCTCCAACTGCATTTCTTGCAAACTACGATTCAGTGCCGCGACATGATTGTTCGCGGCACTGTTGTATGTAAGATTCAAAATTGAAGCAGAAGAGGCTGTTGCCTGTTCACCTAGCAATGCTTTCACTCGATTTGCAATCGCAAGGCCGGAATCAATGATATGCACTGGCGAACCAAAAGCGACTGCGATTTCTTGTTTGATTAGCGGAAAATGAGTGCAACCAAGCACGATGCTATCTACTTTATCCTGCCAAGGATGGAGGATCTCTGCCAATTCCGTGATTGATACAGCCTTACCACGCAGTTTCTCTTCAGCCATTTCGACAAGCCTGGTTGACCCAATACGAAAAACCTCACAATCACTGGCAAACTGTTCCACCAACTTATTAGTATAGTCGCGCTTTACGGTAGCTGGTGTTGCCAGCAGACCAATTGCTTTTTGCTTACTGATAAGCGCTGCGGGTTTAATAGCAGGAACAACCCCGACAACCGGAATCGTTAAGTTCTTGCGGAGTGACGGCAGTACAACTGTACTGGCGGTATTGCAGGCAATGACAACTAAATCAATCGAATGACGCTCAACCAAAAGGGACACTATATGCAGAGTGCGCTCGATTAATACACTCTCAAGTAGCTCACCATATGGAAACGCGGCGTCATCGAAAGCATAAATATACTGAAAGCCGGGTAGCTGGGCATAGATCTCCTGGTAAACCGACAATCCACCCACACCAGAATCAAATATAAGCACCCGTTTCACTGTTTACTACTCACCGAAAATTGACATCAGGGCACTCATCATACTTCGAACTGCTGCAGATAAAAAATACCCGTTGAAAGAGAATGATTAGTTCAAAAGAAAGTATCGTTGATAGTGGAATCTTTCCTGTCTTTCACAGTCCGTTTTGCTAATCGCTAACTCCCCCGAAAAACAAGGGGCTCTCACAACTAACGTATGAAACTCTCCGTCTTCACCACAGGGGTCAATATTATCTGGCAAACTGGCAATAAACTCAGCCGTATACCAGTTACCACAATAGCTACCATCTAGTTGGGAAGTATCGACTGTTGTTATCAAGGTATTGATACCACTATCTAGTATTTCCTGAGCCAGCTCTTTACTATCACGGCCTAGTAATGGAAAGACACATTGCCAGCCTGCCGGTTCAATATAGCTTCTACGGTACTCGGCAATACCGTTGCAGAACATATCACCAAAAGCAACGGCTTCTATCTCTAGTCCACTTGTCCGTAATCCCTCAACAACCAAAGATTGGTATATGTTGTTGGCGGGAAAGACTTCAGGCAACTCGATAGCAACTAACGGCAAACCAGCAAGCTGTGCCTGCCGCCTGACAACGTCGATCGGTGTCGCCTGAAAGGGCACTTCATTCTCAAGGTAGGTGGTATATAAACCAACAACCTCAAACTTGGGGTTATTGAGTAGCTTAATCAGGGTGAGGGTTGAATCCTTGCCGGAGGACCAGCTAACAATAGTTTTTAGAGGTTTCATTAAATAGAGAGGCTGCATCTGCGCAACCTCTCTCCATATGATTAGAATTGATAAGTAGTCTGCAAATACCAGATACGATCCTGAGCCTTATAATCTTTACCTGTCGAATAATCTTTATCAAACAAGTTATCGATACGGCCTGAAACCTTCCATTGCTCTGTCACTGAGTAATTAGCAGCTAACTCCCAAACAACATAACCTGGTAAGTGCTCCAAATTACTAGGATCAGAATAACGCTCACCTTGATATCGCAAGCCTAATGTAGAGTCCCAATCATCACCAAAGTAACTGCCTTTCCAACTTGCCGTCTCTTTAGCCCGGCGAGCCAGTTGCAGGCCTTTCGAATCTTTAGGATCTGCATAGCCGAGGCTCAATTCGTGGGAAATGATGCCTGTTTCAAACTGAGCATCAAATTCCACACCCTTAATATCAGCATCTACATTCTCAGGAATCCATGTCGGTGGATAATAAATAATCATGTTATCCACTTCAGAGTCATAGAAACTCACTCGCCAAGATACTAGTTCATGATTCCCCTGAACTCCAACCTCACTTGATTTGGATTCTTGAGGCTTCAAGTTAGGGTTACCGCTGCCTGGGTAGTACAGGTCATTAAATGTTGGTGCCTTAAACGCGGTACCATGGCTACCAAAAATGCGCATATCGTCTGTAAGCTGCCACCCTAACGCAAGTGACCAAGTATTATTATTGCCATAACTTTCGTTATCATCATGACGAACACTTGCATCAAGAATAAAAGCTTTCACTTGTGCTGTAGTTGTGACAAAAGCGGCCTTATTTATTCTTGAATCATCCGTATAGTTCGTTGTGCCATCAACAGATTCATTTTCATAGTCAAGGCCTGCACTTAAAACCCATCCAGAAACAGGTTCAAACGTATTCAACCAGTTAAAGCTTTCTCGTTTGGTTACAAACTGACTTATCGATGCTGGCGATGATTCAGGAAAGCTCGTGGCATCATTCTTATATTTGCTAAAGCGCAAGCTACTATGCAAAAGCTCTGAAGAATAAACACCTTCAGCAGTCAGTTGATATACATCCTGTTCTGTACGATTTAAAGACCCAAAAGAGTCATACTGAGAATAACCGTCATTATAAAGCGCACTAAAGTTAGCACCCAACACATCACTAAACTGATGGCTCAACCTAGCAACCAAATCCTTCGTTTTATAACCATACTCATCTCCGCTATCAACTGAGCTGCCTGCTTTGATGTTATAACCATCTGTATACTCAGTATTTATGGTTACTTGACCAACAGTTTTATCGTTGATTTCCCCAACAGAGCGCCATGCCCCCTGATAATAACCATCTCCACCTACACCAGCTAATAGCTCATGTTGGGTATCATAGTGTTCTGGCTCCGTTATGATATTGATTACACCACCAATTGCATCGGCACCATAAATTGCCGCTCGAGGGCCGCGAATCAATTCAACTCGTTCAATCACTGCAGCCGGAATACCCGAAAAATCATAACCGCCAGCTGTTGCAGAATTAATACGTACTCCGTCCAAAAGCACTAGCGTGTGCGAACTTTCCGTACCACGGATAAATACCGAGGTCTTCTGTCCACGACCACCACTCATGTCAACTTGCACCCCAGGCAAATAACGAATGACCTCAACGAGGGACTTGGCTTGAACTTGCTGGATCTGTTCTCTGGTAACAACATCAATTGAAGCCAACACATTTCCTGCTGGCTGCTCAAAACGGTTGGCCGTCACAACCATGACTTCATCTGATGAACTTTCTTCTGCAAAAGCCTGACTTTGAAGACACAGCGGGGCCAACGCCACTGCTAAAAGCGTTTTTTTCATTTTTATGGATACCTTAAGTCGCGTTTATTACGAAGCAGATAGTCTGCTTGGTACACTGGTTGGTCTTCGGACTTAAGAGCTTGGTTGGACAACCACCTAGGGCAACAACTTCCCACTTCCAATAGCTGTATTGCACAGCATGCAGAAGCAGTGTTCGGAACTTACGTCCATGTGCTTTCGTTCTCTATCACCGCTGCGCGTCAGTCACGGATTCCCACCGTGTTCCCGGCCTGTTTTCAGGCTAACCAGCGCAAAACGAATGCTAGTTATCATTTTGAAGAATGTCTAGTTTTGTTTGTTATGGCATATGACGAATCGTTTCCCACGACACTTTTATCAGCAACAACACTGGACATCGGTCAGCAATGCAATAAAATCTGCGCTCTTAATTTGAGCAGTTTGAGGCACACAAGATGGCATCCACCGCAATCAATCCAGCTGAGTATCAACCCCAGCTAGATGAAAAAGCAGAGCGTATTCAAAATATCTTTGCAGATTTTGAAACCCCTGAGCTTGAGGTGTTCGCCTCTCCTGCAGAACATTACCGCATGCGTGCCGAGTTCCGTGTTTGGCACGAAGGCGAAGACCTGTTCTACATCATGTTCAACCAGGAAACTCGCGAAAAATACCGCGTCGATCAGTTTCCTGCTGCCAGCCGCCTGATCAATGATTTAATGCCATTGCTGGTTGATGCCCTTAAGCCTGTCAAGGCGTTGCGCCATAAACTATTCCAAGTTGACTTCCTCTCAACCCTTAGCGGCGAAATTCTGGTTTCTATGCTATATCACCGTCAGCTAGACGATCAGTGGGAGACCGAAGCCAAAGCATTGAAGCAGCGCCTGAATGACGAAGGCTTCAACCTCAACTTCATTGGCCGGGCCCGCAAGCAAAAAGTCGTACTGGATCAGGACTTCGTGATTGAAAAGCTGAAGGTTAACGAGCGTACCCTGACCTACAAGCAAGTCGAAAACAGCTTTACCCAGCCTAACGGTGAAGTGGCGCAAAAGATGCTGGAATGGGCCGTTGACTGTACCCAGGACAGTGAGGGTGATCTGCTGGAGCTGTATTGCGGCAACGGTAACTTCTCGCTGGCACTGGCACAAAACTTCGAGCGCGTGTTGGCCACGGAGCTCGCCAAGCCATCAGTAGACTCTGCCCAATACAATATTGCGGTTAACAACATCGATAACGTACAGATCATCCGTATGTCTGCCGAAGACTTTACCGATGCAATGGAAGGCAAGCGAGAGTTTCGCCGCCTGAAAGATCAGGACATCGATTTGCAGAGCTATAACTGCAACACTATCTTTGTTGATCCACCGCGTTCGGGAATGGATGAAGGTACCTGCCGCATGGTACAAGGCTATGACCGCATCATGTACATTTCGTGCAACCCGGATACGCTGAAAGACAACTTAAACATCCTGTCAGAAACGCACCGAATTACCCGATTTGCCCTGTTCGACCAATTCCCATATACCCACCATATGGAAGCGGGTGTCTTGCTTGAACGCAAATAACCACTCTTTCTTCTCGCCCTATTGAGCCGGGAAGCAGGCATTAAAAAAGGCGCCTCGGCGCCTTTTTTCGTAAGCAAAACCCTTAAGATTATGCCTCTTTCGGTCTTGGTGACATCACACCCAGCTTGTAAACCACCCAGAACAACAGGCCCAGAGTGATAATCAGCGGTAGGTAGCTAGAACCCATATCTGGTACGAATGAACGTAGGAAACCAGAATAACCAAATGCACCCGCCAGGAAGCAGGCAAAGGCAACCGACGGTGTACCTTCAGACATCGGCTTGCTCAGGTATTCCTGATACAGGCAGTACACTGCCAGACCGAATGCAATAACAGGGAAAACTGAAAACGACACCGCGCCAGACGTGAGTACTGCTAACGTAGCATTACCACACAGGCCTGCTAACAAAGATAGAAGCAATGTTTTACGTTCAGCTTTTACTTGTTCCTTGTTCATATACTTTCACCAACAAAATAAAGTTAGAGTTTCTGCCTGAGCTCACGACGCTCACGCTCTTTACGATACCAATAGGCACCCTTTGCAATCATTCGTAACTGCATGATCAGTCTTTCAGCATGCTCGGCACGAGCATGGCTATCCAAATCCAGCGCTTCCGCACCGGAGCTGAATACCAGCGTTACAGATGCCTCAGCCTGAGTGAAGGCTTCGTCATGAGTAACGCCGGTTTTGGCCTCGAGATACTCGGTCAACTCAGCCACAAAGTGCTGTATCTCCCGAGCAACAGCCGCACGAAACGCGGGGGAAGTTCCTGAACGTTCGCGTAAAAGTAACCTAAACACGTTCGGGCTACTTTCAATAAATTCCATAAAAGTTTCGACAGAGGTTCGGATCACACTGCCTTCTTCGGCAATGCGCTGACGAGCCTGACGCATCAACTGACGAAGGATCAAACCTCCCTCGTCAACCATTGTCAAACCAAGCTCATCCATATCTTTAAAATGGCGATAAAAAGAAGTGGGGGCAATACCTGCCTCTCGCGCCACTTCGCGCAAGCTAAGATTCGAAAAGCTTCGTTCTGCACTTAGCTGATTAAATGCAGCATCAATAAGTGAACGCCGGGTTTTTTCTTTTTGCTGAGCTCTGATACCCATGAACCTGTTGTTTCTCTTTAAGCTTTTTGTGCAACTATACGCTTTTTTGATAGCTACTTCAGCGAGAATCGCTTTTTCGCAGCAATCAGAACATAGTAATTCCTGATAAGAGCTGAATCAAAGCAGTAATTGTTACTTTTCACTACTGGCTCACAAAGTCGCAGGCTTACTTCACGGGCAGGCTACGTCTCGTTTTCACCGCGTTTATGCCCCGACAACGTGATCATTACCTATCTATCACCACCCGTTTATTCTACCTACTTCCGGAAAAAGTTAAACTATAGCGACAGCAATGTTGCACGGATGATAAGAAAGGCCTGAACAATGACCCAATCAAAAAAAAAGAATGCCCAGCACTTTGACGCCATTATCATTGGCAGTGGCCCCGGCGGTGAAGGGGCAGCAATGGGGCTCACCAAGGCAGGCTTCAATGTGGCTATCATTGAACGGGAAGATAGCGTTGGCGGCGGCTGTACGCACTGGGGTACCATACCTTCAAAAGCCTTACGTCATGCCGTCAGCCGGATCATCGAATATAATCAGAACCCGCTCTACTGCAAAAACAACTCCACCCTGCACAGCACCTTCAGCCAGATCCTCGGCCACGCCCAAGATGTCGTCAACAAGCAGACCCGAATGCGCCAGGGGTTTTATGACCGTAACCAATGCTCCATTATTTTTGGCGAGGCGAGCTTTACAGATACCCACACAGTAAAAGTCAAAACGGCGGACGGCAGCCATGAATTTTACAGTGCCGACAAATTCGTGATTGCAACAGGCTCTCGCCCCTATCAACCCGCAGATGTCGACTTCAGCCATTCCCGGGTCTACGACAGCGACTCCATTTTGCAGCTCAAGCACGACCCCCGCCATATCATCATCTATGGTGCCGGTGTCATCGGTAGTGAGTATGCCTCAATCTTCAGGGGACTCGGCGTCAAAGTCGATTTGATCAATACCCGTGACCGGTTGCTGGAGTTTCTCGACAATGAAATCTCCGACTCGCTGTCCTATCACTTATGGAACAGCGGGGCGATGATCCGCAACGGCGAAACCTACGAGCGCATCGAAGGGACCGAAGACGGGGTGATCCTTCATCTGCAATCCGGCAAGAAAATGCGGGCTGATTGCCTATTGTATGCCAACGGCCGGACCGGCAATACCGACCGCCTCGCCTTGAGCAAAGTCGGACTCACGCCGGATTCTCGCGGCCAACTCAAGGTAAACCAGAACTACCGAACCGACGTTGAGCACGTCTATGCCGTCGGTGATGTGATTGGCTACCCGAGTCTGGCCAGTGCGGCCTATGATCAGGGACGCTTCGTCGCACAGGCAATTTCCAACGGAGAAGCGCAAGGTCAGCTGATCGACCATATTCCTACGGGAATTTACACCATCCCTGAAATCAGTTCTGTCGGTAAAACCGAACAAGAGCTAACAGCTGAAAAGGTACCTTATGAAGTCGGGCGCTCGCAGTTCAAGCATCTGGCCCGAGCGCAAATAGCCGGTACCGAGGTCGGCAGCCTGAAGATTCTGTTTCACCGCGAAACCAAAGAGATCCTGGGGATCCACTGCTTCGGTGAGCGTGCGGCAGAGATCATTCATATCGGACAAGCCATCATGGAACAAAAAGGTGAAGGCAACACCATCGACTATTTCGTCAACACGACCTTCAACTATCCGACCATGGCAGAAGCCTACCGTGTGGCGGCTCTCAACGGACTAAACCGGTTATTTTAATCCCTAAACACAAAAACGGAGCCGAGGCTCCGTTTTTTCATCTCAACAAAATACTACTGACTGTCCATCAGCCGATTGTCTGGCGTCAGGATAGTCGACCACGGCAATGTCTCATCACCCAAAGTGATAAAATTCGGGTTCTCCAGCGTATCTCGCTCGTTGTAGGACAACGGGGTCAAATGGGTATTCAAAATACGCCCACCCGCTTCTTCGACAATACATTGCGTTGCGGCGGTATCCCACTCCCCGGTCGGACCCAGGCGTAAGTAACAATCGACCGCGCCTTCAGCCACCAGGCATGACTTAAGCGCCGCTGAGCCCAATGGGACCAAGTCATAGTTCAGGGAAGGATCGAGACGATTGGTGATGGCACTGATATCCTGGCGACGGCTGATTGCCACGGCGATAGACTGAGCAGGCAGCTCATGTTTATGGGTAGAGATACGGACTGTTTCACCTTCAGCCGTCACCTTCCATGCTCCCTTGCCATGATAGGCATAATAGGCCACACCAGATACCGGCGCATAGACAACCCCCATCACCGGGGTGTTATTTTCGACCAGGGCAATGATAGTTGCAAAATCACCACTGCCCGCAATGAATTCCTGGGTACCGTCCAGCGGATCCACCAGCCAATAACGCTGCCATTGGCTTCGCTCGACCAGCGGGATTTCCGCATCTTCCTCAGAAAGGACAGGAATATCCGGCGTCAGCTCCGCCAGCTTTTCGACCACCAGCTTATGCGCCGCCAGATCCGCACTGGTTACCGGGGTATTGTCCGTTTTGATCTGCTTTTCAAACTGACCACGCTGATAAATATCGAGGATCACCTGCCCGGAAGCTCGGGCAATCTCGACCACTGAAGGTAATAGGTTCGATAAATCCATAACTCGTTCCTACTGGGATAAATGGTTTAATGCGAGAAAAAGCGCAGTAATACTGCGGGCTTCAGCAAAATCGAGATGATGCAGCAGCTCTTCAGCCTGACTCACAGGCCAGCGAACAATTTCCAGCGGCTCCGGCTCGTCACCTTCTAACTGCTCAGGGTAAAGGTCCTGAGCCAGAAACAGCGTCATCCGGCTGGAAAAATAGGACGGAGCCAATACCACCTCTTTCAGCGGAACCAACTGGCGGGCCCCGAAGCCGATTTCTTCTTTCAGCTCGCGGTTCGCTGCCTCTGCCGCCTCTTCACCCGGGTCAATGAGCCCTTTGGGGAAGCCTAGCTCATATTGCTCTGTCCCTGCTGAATACTCCCTGATCAACAGTAAATCACCTTTGGCGGTCACAGGAACGACCAGGACGGCATGCCGCCCGCTGGGTTTCATTCGCTCATAGGTACGCTCGACGCCATTAGAAAAACGCAAATCAAGCGACTCAACTTTGAAGAGTCGGGATTGGGCAACCACTTTCGTTGCCAGTATTTCAGGTTTGTTCTTGTCCGCAGCCATGCCGTTGTCCTGTATCATCATCTTAGCCCCCCCGACTGATACCAAGCTTGTACAAGCGGATCATCTGCCACAGGGTATTAGCTATTTAAGGGCAATAGCCAGGCGAAATAAAGTAAATTTTGGGGAAAGCGTTAAGTTGAGTGAATTACTCAACTATTAAAGGCGCCCATTATAGCTAATTTTGTAGCGGCCCTTAGGATCCGGATTACCCAACCATTTAAGCTGCTGACTAAGCTGAGCAGGAAATTCAGCCCCGGGCTTAAACCAGCCGTTCAAGGTATAACGGTGATCGGTTGCCAGCACGGCCTGCCACTCACTCGATACATCAGCTGATGACTGCGCTAAATCAGCTGCAACCTTGCCTTGCTCACAGTTGAGATCAGCTATCACCGGACCAGGGTTCAGGCCTCCCATCGGTGAGCTGACATTACCCGCCGTCCACGCCAGTGAGCCTTTCAAAACAGAACAGTAAGGTGCCTGATACTGATAATCCCGCAATGTCAGCTCCAGATTGCCTGCAACGGTAACAGGAAGCGATACCCGAGCAAACTTCATGACCTGCTGGGCGGGCATTGAGACCAGCAAGTTCTCAGCAAATGGTCCGTTGGCACTGTAACCGACAATGCCACGGCCATTAATATTCATGTCACTTCCCTGACCAAAGCGAACATTAAATACGGCTTTGCCAGAGAGCAGGGACAGCGGGGCCATATCCCACTGCAAGCGGCCATAATTTTTTCCCTGCCACTGAACCTGTGTTGCCATTCCCTGCCATGGTGTTCCGCTAAGACCTGAAATATTCAGGCCTCTGACTGGCGGAACCTGCTGCCAGACCCAACTGGCAGGCACATGAGCAACCAGGCTCGTCATTAACACGGCGCCAAAGGTGACACCTAACCCTAACTTATACTTCACTACTATCCTCGGCCCAGCTGTAAACGACCCACTTCTACCATACCGGCGCTATCTGCTTTTGAAACGTCCAGGAACTGGGCATCAATCCCATGTTCTTCCTTGAGAAAAGCCAGCCAGTTAACCAATGTATTAAACGGCAACGGCTTAACCCACACCTGAACGGCTTCGCTTCGGGGCTGCATGCGAATAAGTTCGACTCGAAATCGACGTGTAGTTTCATTAACCACCTGGTTAAGCCCTTTATTGCTGATCGCCCCCGTAGAGCCCGACTGGCCACGAAGCGTTGTGATCTCATCGGCTTTCGTCGACACCCAGCTCAGTAGCTGACGTTCGGTCTGCAACCGTCGCTCGGCCATCTCGGCACGGTTGGCCAATGGCTGCCACAGGCCCCAGTAGAGCACTGCAATAATTAAGGCCCCGCCACCACCGAGCACCAAGCGCTGTTCTCGGGCACTTAAGGCCTTCCACCATGCATTCATGATTTTCTCCTTAGTACCACCGAACCGGTCACCTGATTGCCTTCCTTGTTAAGCTGGCCTTGTTGCACCTCGAATTTTTCAGCCAGTAACGTACGTAGCTGCTCAAAATGCTGGAATTCAGCAGAGCTTGCCTGAAAGCGCAATTCGGCACGGTTCTGATCATATTTCAAATTTTGCACACTCAGCTGAGGGATTTTGCTGAGTGCCGGTTTGAGCTGAGCCAACCAACGCAGCAGTCCTTCTTCGCTGCCGGCTCCTCCCAGACGAGCCAGTTCACTGTTCATCTGCCGCTTGAGGTAACTCTGAGACGGTATACGTTTGTATTGCGGCAATACCTGGCGGAAGATACGCTCACTCTCGGCCTTGTAGACCGCGGCCTGGGCTTCCATCCGCTGGACCGAAACGATATGTTCACCAACAAGAGCCACCAATACCAAGCCAGCAGCAATCGCAACTTTACGCCATGGCTTGAGATACTTTCGCCACGCTGGTTGCTGTTTGTATGCGCCTGAAAGCAAATTAACCTTGCTCGCTTCTGCGCCCAGTGCCAACAGCTGCATCACCAGCTCTGGCGTTTCAGCCTGCCACTTGCCCGACACCTTTGCCGGTGCCGGTGTATAGTGACGAATAAGCAAAGGCTGCACAGTGTCTGCTTCCTGACCGGCAACAGCGTCTTCCGCGGTTCGAGAGTCACTATCCTCACCAAGCGGATCAGTCGCTGCAATCGGCATTTTCTGGGCAAGCAGCCAAGCATCGAGCCACGGTGCCTCGGCACATACTCCCAAGTTTTCCGACTGGCGGATCAACCACTGGCCTTCCAGCTCGGCTGCACTGTAGCTGTCACTAAACAAAGGCAAGCACAGGCAATCCGGCAGTAATTTTTTTACTTCTATGCCAGCACCATTCAAGGCGCTTAGCCATGCCTGAACCTTACGGTGCTCAACCACCGCAACATGGGCGGTATCACCTTCGCGTTTCAGCAGGTGAACATGCAATGCGTCGACATCCTGGGCCAACTCTTCTTCCAGCAGGTATGGCAGTACAGAGGCTAGCTGCCGCCCACTTCCGGTAGGGATTGCCACTTCGGTCAACAGCACATCACCAGCCGGGATCAGTGCAAATACCTGGCGCTGGGCTGCATATTCTGTCAGTTCGTTTAACTGCCCGAGATCAGTCAGCTGACCGGATGCAATCACTTCTTTCTGCTGTGGCGACCAGACCAGCCATTGCACCGGCTGTTCCGGCCGGCTACTTAGCCTTATCGTCAGAAATTCGCTCACTGATTCCTCCATAACGGCGACGTATCACAGTCACCTTTTCTTGACCATCACGTTTAAGTAAGGCCACTAATCTAACCCTGGATCTATTGACCAGAATTTCTGTATCCAGTTGAAAATAATCACTGCTCACGACCAAATATTCTTTGGCTTGTTTCTTCACCTCGCCTCCCAGGCGGGCAATCGTGGCCTCGGCCATAAAAGCATTGGTGTCCTGCCAGCCATCATAAGGACGATCGGCGATCAGTTTTTGGGCATCCGATAAAGACAGCTCCGGCGCAAACAGGCCAACCAGCAAGGCAGCCTGGTGCTCATAGAGCGTATTGACATTAATCTTCATGTCGGTTGTCGGAATGGCACACAACAGCGGTTTCACTTTGCGATATATCTGAGCACTCACGCCGTTAACGGCCCGAAACTCGCTAACGTCGGCCATAAAATCGCTAGGCGGCAAATACGGAGGCTGAAAGCCTTCATAAGTACTGTCACCAGCCCCAAAGGCTGAATTAATCGCCTCCGCCGGATCGACAAATTCCCAACTCGAATCTGCAATCACTTCGGCGTCATAGTTTTCGACACCCGCCTCTTCCAAGACAGACTGCAGGGCACGAACCAAAAATGGCTTCTTGGTGCGATCCGCCTCCAGCGGTAATCCGGACAAGGCATTGAGATTGAAGCAAGCCTGCCTGTCGACGATATCACCGATAGCCTCACCGCCATCAAGCGGGTAGCGCTGGCCCTGCGTGGCCCAGGCCTGACTGAGGTTCACCGTATCGCTGTCATCAATACCCTGCTGAATCGCCACCTTGCCAAGCTCTTCCATACCCAGCGCATACCAATAGGCCTGCTGGTTCTGTACCTGGTTTTCTACCCGGTAGAAGTTAAGCTGCAAACGCTCGCTCATCTGAGCTGCCAGCAAGGTCATCAGGGCCAGCAGCATCAGAACAACAATCAGAGCAACCCCTTTTTGCTGTTTCATCAACTGCTCTCCTTATCGTCGGCACTCAGTGCAGAGATCGGCAGCATATAGACCCGTTCAATCTCACCAAAGTCTTCCAGCGTCATCTGCACCATAATGCCTTCAGGCAGGGTACCTCCCTCACTCCATGCCTCCTGCCACTTTTTATTGCTGTAGAAGCGAAAAGACAGCTTGGTCACGCCCGCCAGTACCTGACGAGTCAGCGGCTCGCTACCGACCACAGTATCCGGATAACGAAACCAGACCCGCTCAAGGGTATCTTCGATAATGCGGTACCCAACCCGGACATTCTCTCCCCGGGGAAACATCTGCTGAGGGTTTTGCCAGCCAGTGCGGGTGAACATGATGCCGTGACTCGACGAGTCAAGCAGGTACTCGCCAGTAAGCAGCAGCTTGTCGCTGGCCTTTTCCCCCTGGTTTCGCGTTTTTCTGGCAACAACCTGACGAAAATCATTATCCATCATGACCATGGCACGCTGAATTTCCTGCAACCGGGCATTGTGCTCCCGGGATTGCTGATCACTGGTCTGAACCCCGCTCATGACCTGATAGGCCGATAAGCTCAGCATCGCGAAAACGGCAATGGCGACCAGTACCTCCAGCAACGTGAAGCCTTGCTGCCGCACCTTTTTCGGTACCCCAGAGGTTTTTTGTCGGTTAATTTTCAACATAAGTTCTCAGTGTCACGACCGACTGTTTTCTTGCCTTATCGGTGGCAACCGTTACATCCAATGCCCGCAGAAAGCCATCGGCCGTCTTGGTACTTTTAATTGACCAGTACCACTCGCGACCGGCCAGCTCTGATTTGCCCTTTTTCTCTGTATTTGGGATCTGGCCGGACAGACGCATTTTCGTCAGCTCGTTATCGGCAACCATGGCGGCGAAAGTTTTCTCTTCCAGGTAGCCCAATGTGTTGAGGTGCTGACTGACGGCTTTCATCACGCTTAGTGCCGCTGTGGCAAACACAGCCAGTGCGACCAGCACTTCCAGCAGGGTCATGCCGCGATTTCCCTTGTTCATCGCGTCGTCCTTTCTGTCTGGCTTTCTGCTGTTTCCCCGGGAGCCAGCAAAAACAGCTGCCCCAGCTCGTCAGCCTGAACCCGCCAGAACTGATTTTCCCCGTCAACCTCGAACTCAAGGCTAAAAGGGGTGTATTCGCCGCTGGCCATCACAACCACTTGCGGCGGCTTAATTTTCTTCTTGTCAGTTTGCTCAGCAAACAAGTCTTCGTCGAACAGCGAACCCGGTTTGAACAAGCGATCCTTGTCCTGCCAGGAATAGCCGCCAATGTCGACTATCAGCTTAATGTCCTCGTCCATTTCAACCTCGGTGAAAAAGCGGGACTCCTGTATCGGTTGCCAGTCCTGACTGGTTAGCTGAAGAAACTGATAACGATTTCGTTCGATCCGGACACCATAGTCGATGCCATTAAGCAGGGCGTCCTCACCCAATAGCTGGACCAAATGATGAAAACGTGCAGCCTCTTCTTTTACCTTGTCTTCCTGACTCTCCGGCAATGTAACAATCACCGCCACCGCACTGGTTGCAAGCAATACCAGCACCAGTAGAATTTCAATTAAGGTAAAACCTGCTGCACGTTTCTTCATTTAATTCGTCTCTGACTCACTCAGCGGTTAGAAGTCCAGCATGTTCCAGTTACCGATATCGGTATTCACGCCTTCGCCACCGTCCTGACCGTCAGCACCCAGGCTGAAGATATCCACAGCGCCATTTTCGCCCGGCATCACGTAGTTGTACTCGTTGCCCCACGGATCTTTCGGCAGACGTTTGATATAACCACCATCACGGTAGTTACGAGGTTCCGGGCTTGACGACGGCTTGGTCACCAGCGCATCCAGACCCTGATCGGTATTCGGGTACACACTGTTATCCAGTTTGTACATATCCAGCGCCTGCTCCAGCGCACTGATGTCAGTAACCACTTTCTGCTGATCGGCTTTCTCTTTGTTACCTAACAGATTCGGAACAACCAAGCTGGCCAGCACCCCCAAGATAACAATAACTACCATCACTTCCAGCAGCGTAAAGCCGCGTTGTTTGCGTTGCATTGAAAAGACCTCCAAAGGAAAAAACTACATACCAACCATGTTGTTCAAAGCAATAATCGGCATCAGGGTAGCAATCACGATAAACATCACGATGCCGGCCATGGCGACGATTAGTAAGGGTTCAAAAATCCCCAGCGCCATATTCACCAGAGACTCAAAGTCACGATCCTGGTTATCGGCAGCCCGGGTTAACATCTGCTCTAGCTCACCACTGCGCTCGCCACTGGCAATCATGTGCAGCATCATTGGCGGAAAGAGCTTGGTTTGTTCGAGGGAAACACGCAGGCTTGCACCTTCGCGGACCTTGTCGGCCGCTTCAAGCACCTGCTTGTTGACCCAGGTATTGGTCATCACATCCGAAGCGACTTTCATGCCGTCAAGCAGCGGGATCGCACTGGATGTACAAATAGACAGGGTACGGGCAAAACGCGAGGTATTCAGGCCGCGGGCAACCTTGCCAATCACGGGCAACCCCATTACCCAGCGGTCCCAGCGCAGGCGAAAATCCGGTTTCCTCAGTGCCGCCTTGAGCAGCATAATCATGCTGACAATCGCGATCAGGACAACCAGCCCCCAGTTCTGGACGAAATTACTGGCCGCCAGCAACACCTCGGTGATCGTCGGCAACTGCTGACCCATCTGGACAAACTGATCTACGATCTTGGGTACCACGGTTGCCAGCAAAAAGGCAACAACGGATACGGCAACCAAGGTGAGCATGGTCGGATAAATCATTGCCTGCTGCAGCTTGCTCCGCATCTGCTGGCGGTTTTCGGTATAGTCCGCCAAGCGGTTCAATACCGTATCAAGGTGGCCGGATTTTTCACCGGCAGCCACCATGGCGCGAAACAGCTGATCAAAGATATGCGGATATTCAGCCATGCTGTCTGACAGGGTATAACCCTCGACAACCCGTGAGCGAACCGCCAGCAGCATGTTCTTCAAGCGCGGCTTTTCACTCTGTTCGGCAACCGCCTTGAGACATTCTTCCAGCGGCATCGAGGCCTGCACCAAGGTCGCCAGCTGACGAGTGATCAGTGACAACTCGGTAGTACTGATCCCACGGCGTAGCTGGAAGCCACCACTGGCTTTCTTCTTTTCCCGCTCATGGGTCTGGGCGACATCAATCGGGATCAGCCCCTGCTCTCGCAGTTGCTGGCGCACCTGTCGAGCTGTATCACCCTCCAGTACGCCTTTTTTCTGCCGTCCCTTACTATCAAGCGCCTTATATTCAAACGCAGCCATCTGTTACCCCTCCCTGGTGACTCGCATCACTTCTTCAAGGGTGGTGACACCTGCCTTCACTTTTGCCAGACCGTCATCACGAATACTTGGCGTATGTGCCCGAATGGCTTTTTCAATCGCCAGCTCACCGACTTCGGCGTGGATCAGTTCCTGCACGTTGTCATCAATCAACAACAGCTCATGAATACCGGTTCGTCCCCGATAGCCTTTGTTGTTACAGGCTTCACAGCCAGCCGCACGGTATAGCGTCAGAGGCTCAAACTCGGACAGACCAAACAGCTTCTTCTGCTCGGCATCCGCTTCATAAGGCTCTCTACAGCTTTTACACAGTGTCCGTACCAGACGCTGAGCCAGAACACCCAGCAAAGAGGATGACACCAGAAATGGCTCAATCCCCATATCCCGCAAACGGGTAATGGCACCGACAGCGGTATTGGTGTGCAGGGTAGACAGTACCATGTGACCGGTCAGCGAGGCCTGCACGGCAATCGAGGCCGTCTCCAGATCTCGGATTTCCCCGACCATAACGACATCCGGGTCCTGACGCAAAATCGCCCTCAGGCCACGGGCAAAAGTCATATCCACCTTGGCGTTAACCTGAGTCTGGCCGATACCGTCAATATCAAATTCAATCGGATCTTCAACGGTGAGGATATTACGCTCCTGGCCGTTAAGCTCCTGCAAACCGGCATACAGGGTGGTCGACTTACCCGAACCTGTCGGGCCGGTAACCAAAATGATCCCGTGCGGACGCTGGATAATATGCTGGAAGTTTTTATGGTTGCCCGGGGTCATCCCCAAGCTATGCAGATCAAGTCGGGTTGCATTCTTGTCAAGCAGACGCAACACCACCCGCTCGCCGTGTGACGACGGCATTGTCGAAACACGTACATCGACGGCCCGGCCACCGATACGCAGCGAGATACGGCCATCCTGCGGGACCCGTTTCTCGGCAATATCGAGCCTAGCCATAACCTTAATCCGCGAAACTAACAACGGGGCCAACTTACGGCTCGGCTGCAGTACTTCGCGTAGCACGCCGTCAACCCGAAAGCGGATAGACAGCACTTTCTCAAAGGTCTCGATATGAATATCCGACGCCGCTTCTTTAATCGCCTCTGCCAGCATCGCATTGATCAACTTGATGATCGGGGCATCGTCTTCGGATTCAAGCAAATCTTCGGTTTCCGGCAGCTCTTCAGCCAGCGAGAAGAAGTCATCACTGTCAGAGCCCAGATCCTCCATCAACTGACGGGCTTCAGACGAGTCCCGCTGATAGGCATCCGTCAGCTTAAGCTCGAACTCTTTGTCGCTGAGCGCCTGCGGAATAAACGCCCCACCGGCAACCCGGCGGACTTCCGCCAGTACCGGTGCCGTCAGTTGGCCACTGTAGAACAGAATCCAGTCCTGCTCGTCTGACTCCAGCACCACCCGGTGGCGCTTGGCAAAGGAAAATGGCAACCGGAATAAAGGCTGAAGTGCCGTCACCGGATTATCAGCATCCATTACTTCGTCTCCAACTGGGCAACGAAGGCACGCACTTCCGGCGGCAGTGAAATATCTTCACCGTACTTCGGCAGTACCGGCGTCTGGGTATCAGGCATCAGGCGCAGACCTTTATCGGCACGATAGAGCTGTTCGGCACGAATGTAGTTGTATTTCCGCTGGGTAATACCATCCGCGGTAACACCATCGCGAATAATAGTCGGCTTGATAAATACCATCAGGTTGGTTTTGGCCTTGGTGGTATTAGTCGACTTAAACAGGTGGCCGAGAATAGGGATGTCGCCCAATAGTGGAATTTTCTGTTCGCTTTCGTCCACCTGCTCCTGGATCAGGCCGCCCAGCGCAATCATCTGGCCATCCTGTACCAATACAGAAGTGGTTAGCTGGCGCTTGGAGAAACGCACGTCAACCGCGCCTTCGGCACCAAGGACGTTGGACACTTCCTGCTCGATTTTCAGCTGGACAGAGTCACCTTCGTTGATCTGCGGTACCACATTCAGCTTGATCCCGACTTCCTTACGCTCGACGGTCTGGAACGGGTTATCATTGTTTGAACTGGAGGTCGAGCCGGTTACAACCGGTACCTCCTCACCGACGATAAAGGATGCCTCGCCGTTATCCATGACCGTAATGCTCGGCGAAGACAAAATGTTTGAATTGCGATCGGAGGCCACGGCATTCACCAGCGCGGTCCAGTCGCCCATCACGATACCCAATGCAGCACCGTTTACGCCACCCAGCACTTTGCCCAGGGTACTATAGTCACCCTGAGTTGCTTCGTTTACTGTTGTATTACCATTCGAATCAATGACGGTTGAACCTGGAACATCCTTGGCTTCTTCCAAACCAATCGCAAACTGTGAAATCGGGATACCCGAGTTACCAAACTGAACCACACCGCCATCCAATGAGCCCCACTGGACACCGAAGTTAACCCCGTCACCTTCAGCCAGCTCAACAATCATCGCCTCAATCAGCACCTGTGCCCGACGGATATCCAACTGCGCAATGATATTCTCCAGTGCACGCATGATATCTGGCGGCGCAGTCAGGATCAGGGAGTTAGTATCGACGTGGGCCGAGATCATCACTTCGGCATTGCTACCAGAGGTTTTCTTGCTGCCGCCTTGCTTCTCGGCCTGCAGGTTGTCCGACACCCCTTTCAGCACATCTACCATTTCTTCGGCATTGGCATACTTGAGGTACACAACCCGGTTATTGCCCGAGGTAGCCATCTCCTTGTCGAGCTGGCGGATCAGGCGTTTGAGGCGATTACGCACCTTAGGATCGCCCGATAGCAATACCGCATTGGTTCGCTCGTCGGCGACCAATTTCGGCTGCAAAAACTGCGGTGTTGACTTGGAATCAGCAGACTTATTGAGTGCATCAACAATACGCACCATTTCCGCGGCCGAGGCGTTATTTAACTCAACCACGTCAATCTCTTTGTCACCGGCACGGTCAACACGCTCGATGATTTCGGCCAGACGATTTACCACTGCCGCACGGCCGGTGATCATAATGATATTGGCCGGGTCATAGTGCACCACGTTACCCGCACCGGCATTGTCATTAAGCTGGCGAAGCAGCGGAGACAACTCACGGACCGAGACATTACGAACGGCAATGACGCGAGTGACCACCTGATCACCCTTGATCTGATCTTTGCTGCCGACCACAGGGATGGCTGAAATCTTCGCATCCTTGTCACGAATGACCTTCAGCACCCCGTTATCCATTTCGACAACGGCGAAACCATAGACTTCAAGTACATTGAGGAAAAACTGATAATACTGCTCGTCATTCAGCAAATCATAACTGCGAACATTTACCTGACCACGAACAGCAGGGTCAACAATGATCGTTTTCTGCAGATTGCGCCCAACAATATTAATGAATTCCTGAATATCGGTTCCTTTGAAGCTGGCACTAAAGTCATTTGCCAGTGCGGAGCTGCACAACAAACTCCCGGCCAGCAACAGGGCGCGTTTACCCATCCATTTTTTCACAAAAAACTCCTGCTTTATGTCGCGTTGTTGCCTGTCAGCCACTAGCGCAACTCAATATAAATATCGTGTAACTGGCCTTCACGTTCTACTGTCAAAGTAAAATCAGTTGCCTGTGATAGCTCCGTCCAAAGCTTCGCCATAACAGCGGGATCGGTCAGATCGTTACCGTTGAGGCTCACCGCCAAGTCGTTAGCCTTCAGCCCTACCGAATCGAATAGCGCCCGCTCTTTACCCGGATTGACCCGGTAGCCTGCCAGCTGCCCGTCCCGCTTGACCTGCGACAGACGAATATAGCTAAACAGGGTCTGCGGCTTTTCGAGGATCTCCTGCTTGATTCTGCCCAGCTGAGAAGAAGGGGCCGAGGATTTGGGTGCCGGTTTCAACGAAACCTGTCGCGGCTGGCTTTTGCTAAATTTGATCCCGTCAAGCATCAGGGTTTCGTCCCGACCACTGTTTCGAATGATCACCCGGTCTGCGTAAACGGCCTGCAACGTCGCCCGGGTTCCCTCGATCGCTTCGTTCAGCCCGTACGTGTTTTGTTTGCCACGGTGGGTAATAACCGCCAGGCTGGTTTGCGGGCTAGAGCTTGCCACCACCCCAACCAGAGTCAGGTTAAGACGTGTTTGTGGCGCATCCTGTTTTACCGGCTCTTTTTTGACTACCGGCGCATTTTGCTGATAACGGCCGAATAGATTCATTCCCAGTACATCAGACACCTGAAATCCCGAGCGGTTCGCTGACGAGACAGAAACAGTTTGCGCCTGCCACTGGGAGGGAGCCGTCGCTGGCTGGATAACCGACCACACCAGACGGCCCAAGATCCATGCCAGCAACACGACCAACAGCCAGGTTAATATCCGGGTGAGTGTCGTGACTGACATCGGGCGCTTAGTCTGAAGCGTTCCCAACCAATTTGCTGCAACCATGTTGAAATCCATTATCCTTGGGATTAATAATGCCGATGAATTATCGGTCGGCTATCAATAGAATACCCGTTAGTGAAGAAAACGGCAGTAATTTGCTCTCAAAAAGGTTCAATATACCAAAACAAATCACGGAAAAAATACATCTAGTTTCAATAGACTAGCTATTATGAGCGATTTATTCTCCATTTGCTGTTGAAAATACGATCTCATATCACCATTTAGTAGAGCTGACGCTGTTATTGCATTGTGGTATTTTTAGCGCCCGTTGTGGGTAAGGAGCACGTTATGGGACAGCAATCATCAGATTCCGGTACCCTCCAGGTACGCCTTGATAAATGGCTGTGGGCCGCCCGGTTTTACAAGACCCGCTCAATCGCCCGTAATATGATTGACGGCGGCAAGGTGCACTATAACGGCCAGCGCTCCAAGCCAAGCAAGCTGGTCGAGGTCGGGGCAGAAATTCGCCTGAGGCAGGGCAGCGATGAGAAGACCATCATCATAGCCAAACTATCCGACAACCGCCGGGGCGCTCCCGAAGCACAAACGCTTTACCAGGAAACCGCTGAAAGTATCAAACAGCGTGAACAGCATGCCCAAATGCGCAAGCTCAATGCCTTCGGCAGCCCGAGCCCTGACAAGCGTCCTGATAAAAAACAGCGACGCAATATAATTAAGTTTAAGAGCAGTAACTAAATTTTACCTGCTGGAGTATATAAAAGATGACAAACGATAGTCTGTACCGTTACCTGTTTGACGGTGTATCTGTACGTGGTGAACTTGTTCAGCTGAACGAGACATATCAGCAAATCATTTCCAGCAAGGAATACCCGGCTCCGGTCCAGACACTGCTGGGTGAACTGCTTGTCGCCACCAGCCTGCTAACCGCAACGCTGAAGTTCGAAGGCTCTATTACCGTCCAGCTTCAGGGTGACGGTCCGGTGAAGCTGGCTGTGATCAACGGTGATCACGATCAGAAACTACGTGGCGTGGCACGCTGGGATGGCGACGTTCCGGCAACCGGCAATATCCATGATCTTATAGGCAAGGGCCATCTGGTCATTACCATCACACCGAACAAGGGTGAACGCTACCAGGGTGTCGTTGGTCTGGAAGGTGACAGCCTGGCACACTGCCTGGAGGGCTACTTCGAAAGCTCGGAGCAGTTGAAGACTCGCATCTGGCTGCGTACCGGTGAGGTTGAAGGCCAGCCAAAAGCGGCAGGCATGCTGTTGCAGGTTCTTCCTGACGGCCAGGGCAGCGACGAAGACTTCGAGCACCTGGAGCAATTGACCGAAACCGTGAAGAACGAAGAGCTGTTCACACTTGAGGCTCAGGATGTCCTTTACCGCCTTTACCACCAGGAAACCGTCCAGTTGTTCGAGCCGCAAGAAGTGGCGTTCCATTGCGGTTGCTCTCGCGAACGCAGTGCCTCGGCGATCTGCTCGATTGAGCGTAGCGAGGTAGATCGTATTGTTGCCGAAGAAGGCAAGGTATCGCTGCACTGTGATTACTGCGGCACCAGCTATGACTTCGACAGCATCGACGTGGCGGCATTGTTCGAAAATTCACCAGAAAGCAATAGCAATCAGGTGCATTAATTATCATCCCGCATTAACTCTGAAAGTTAGTTACAAGAGCCGGATTTATTCCGGCTTTTTTTTTAACTGAAGCACACTTTTCCCGCCCAGATGAAACTCAATAACGCGCTAACTCCCGCTTTTTTCAAGAGAAATATTAATTTTGGGAGCTAGCGCAAACGTTTCACATCGCTGTAAAATACACACCTACAATTTCCTTATAACTTTTACTTAGCCGTAACTTTTCAATGGTTAATTTTTGATAAACCTCCCTGAATTACCCCTTTAGGGTTGCTAGCATGGTCAACAGTTAAACAACATCTTACCCAAGGAGCACCTATGACTGTCATGAACGTCGAAAAAAAGGTTGCAAAAAATATGGATCTATCTAAATACGGTATCAAAAATGTTACAGAAATAGTTCGTAACCCGTCTTACGAAGTTCTGTTCGAAGAGGAGACCAAACCAGAGCTGGAAGGATATGAAAGAGGTATCGTAACAGAGCTGGGCGCCGTTTCTGTTGACACAGGTATTTTCACTGGCCGCTCGCCAAAAGATAAATTCATCGTCAAAGATGACACCACCAAAGATACCCTATGGTGGGCAGACCAAGGCAAAAACGATAATAAGAGCATTGGTCTGGAAGCGTGGAACGATCTGAAAGAACTTGTCACCGGTCAGCTTTCTGGCAAACGCCTGTTTGTTATTGACGGTTACTGTGGTGCCAACCCTGATACCCGACTATGCATCCGTGTTATCACCGAAGTTGCTTGGCAGGCACACTTCGTGAAAAACATGTTTATCCGCCCAAGCGAGGAAGAGCTGGAAACTTTCGAGCCTGACTTCGTTGTCATGAACGGAGCGAAGTGCACAAACCAGAAATGGGAAGAGCACGAAATGAATTCTGAAAACTTTACTGTTTTCAACCTTACCGAGAAAATGCAGCTGATTGGCGGTACCTGGTACGGCGGCGAAATGAAGAAAGGTATGTTCGCCATGATGAACTACTTCCTGCCGCTGAAAGACATTGCTTCCATGCACTGTTCTGCCAACATGGGTGAAAATGGCGATGTGGCTGTCTTCTTCGGCCTGTCTGGCACCGGTAAAACAACCCTGTCTACCGATCCTAAGCGCGCCCTGATCGGTGATGACGAGCACGGCTGGGATGACAACGGCGTATTCAACTTCGAAGGCGGCTGCTACGCGAAAACTATCAACCTGTCTAAGGAAGCTGAGCCAGACATCTACAACGCGATCCGCCGTGATGCCCTGCTAGAGAACGTTACCGTTCGTGCCGATGGTGCGATTGACTTCGATGACAACTCGAAGACTGAGAATACGCGCGTTTCTTACCCGATCTACCACATCGAAAATATCGTCAAGCCGGTGTCTAAAGGCGGCCATGCCAACAAGGTGATCTTCCTGTCTGCGGATGCATTCGGCGTACTGCCTCCGGTATCCAAGCTGACGCCGGAGCAAACCAAGTACCACTTCCTGTCTGGCTTTACAGCCAAGCTGGCCGGTACTGAGCGTGGTATCACCGAGCCGACGCCAACCTTCTCGGCCTGTTTCGGTAATGCCTTCCTGACGCTACACCCAACCAAGTATGCCGAAGTACTGGTTAAGCGTATGGAAGCAGCTGGCGCCGAAGCTTACCTGGTCAACACAGGCTGGAACGGTACTGGCAAACGTATCTCGATTCAGGATACCCGCGGTATTATCGATGCCATCCTTGACGGTTCTATCGATACAGCCGAAACCAAGCATGTGCCAATCTTCAACCTGGAAGTACCAACTGCACTGCCAGGTGTTGATCCGGCAATCCTTGATCCTCGTGATACCTACACCGATCCACTACAGTGGGAAAGCAAGGCGAAAGATCTGGCCGAGCGCTTTATCAATAACTTCGACAAGTACACTGATAATGATGAAGGCGCAGCATTGGTTGCAGCCGGCCCGCAGCTAGACTAATTAAGGGCGAGCGCCCCTAACACCACAAGCCCCTCTTTCGAGGGGCTTGTTTTTTCTCCGGACTAAAGTTAACCACCTGAAAAATACTGATATAAACGAGTGGCTCCTGCTTGCAGTATGCGCATTTTTCCGTCAATCTGAGCGTAACCATAGGAGGGTTCAATGCGTCTAGCCGGGAAACTTATTGCTACCTTTATCGTCTTGTTGCTGCTTGCCCTGACGATATTGCTCACCCTGCTGCACACGCAGTACACAACGGCAATTATCCGCTACGGCATCAACACCCTCAGCCCCTATGCTTTCGACGCGCGCCACATTCACTACACCATTACCGAGCCCTGGCGCCTTACGATAGAGCAACCTAATTTCAGCCTGGGACAGGAGCCTTCTTTTCACGCCGAACAATTGGATCTGTGGTTCACCCCCACCGAGCTGCTATCTCCTGGCTGGGCGTTTAATTCAATTTTGATCGCAGGATTTCGCCTGTCGCCAGAAACACCGCTACCCAACTTGCCTGCAATCCGAACTAACCGCCTAGCACTCACCGACTTCGAGTTCGTTACCCCTGAACTGACCCTGAAAGAAGGCCAGCTACAACTGGATAACTGGCACAGCCAGCCCCAGTCATGGGGAAGCTTCAGCGGAGACATCCAACTGTCGGCTACACAGGCTCGCTGGCAACAAGTAGTGTTGAAGAATGTGCTGCTCGACGGAACACGCAGCTATCAGAATTGGAAAATGCACGGATTTTCCTTTGACTGGCATCAGGCCAACCTTAGCGGTCAGGCTGAATATCAGTCCAAGGCAGATACCAGCACCCTGGTACTGCACCAACTAACCGTGTCCGGTTTGCAGATCCAGGACGGCAAACAGATTGCCACCCTTAAATCACAGTTTGAGCAGTTAATCTCACCATCTACCAGCATCGATATTCGACGGCTCGATATTCTCGACAGCAGTATTGAGCTGGCAGATTACACCATCAACAGCGGCAACCTGTCGCTGCATAACTGGCATTGGCCAGCCAGCCCGTGGCAACAGCACGACGCTTATCTTTCTTTGGGTGCCAGCACTGTTCGCTGGAAAAATACCGTGCTCGACGACCCGCTGGCCGAGCTGACCTTTTCTCCGCAGCAAATCAACATTGAAGGCATGTCGGCCAGGCTCCTCGACGGTTATGTCCAGACTGACGGGACCGTCACCCCCGACACGCTGGCCCTTAACCAGCTAACCATCAACAGCATCAGGTGGTTTCTCCCCGAGCAGTGGCTTACTGAGCTAACAGCACACAGCCGCTACTTCGACAATATCAGCCTGACAAGCCTTGATATCGGCTATGCCCAGCTTACCGCTCCCCACTCTCAGCTTCCCTTCCAGCTATCAGGGATCAATGCCAGCGGTCACGATCTGGTGCTCAAGCGAAGGGGAAAGGCGGGGCTATGGCAGGGCAAGCTGCATGCCAGTGCCGGCTTTGCCAGCATCAACAGCATAACTATGGTCGAGCCCTTTATCGAAATGAACAGTCAGGCGGGCCAATGGCAGCTGACAAAACTGCTGATCCCGTTTCGTAACGGCTTGCTCGAAGCCGAGGCGACACTGGATCTTCACCGCGAGGGCCAGCCGTGGCAACTTGCACTGACTGCCGACAGCATGCCTGCCAGTATCTTGCCGAAGTGGCTCAGGCTTTCTCTTCCGGTCAGTGGAGCTATGGACATTGGCCTGACCGCCAGTGGACTGGCCCAGCATGCTACCGGATTGGCCTATAGTCTTGACGGGGAACTCAACGGGGAGCTGCGCCAGCTACAGCTCGACAAACAGACAACCGCCCAGCTCTGGCAACAATGGAGTCAACGCAACGTCTCGGCATCAAGCCAACACCCGGCAGAAGGACACAGTCCGCTGACAGCCTCCTCCCTGTCGGTCACTGCCGACCGGGGACGGATCACCGTCGAGCCTGTGGTTCTAAAAGGCGAGGACTTCGCCGCCACCTTGCAGGGTCACTGGGATCTGGCCAATCCGGACAAGCAGTTGATCCAACTCCAGGCGACACAGGGCTGCAAGGTGCTCAGCCGGGACTGGCGCGGCGATCAGCAACAGCTGTCGCTGTCACCCTGCGACGGCAACAGCATATAGGTGCCGGTAAAGGTTGAGGCTAGCTGCTCGCCACTGTATACGTTGACTTCGACGACCACCCGGCCTTTCCGGCCACTGGCCAGCCGGTCCAGATCACCACGCAGGCTCTCGACCGAGGTCACTGCACGCGGGCGCTCCTTGACCGGGGCGACATAGCGGATATGACTATCCGCCAGCACAATATCGGCAGCCAGCTTGCGCTCTTTCAGCAACATCCAGACAAAACCCCAGCCGGACAGCGTTGCCATGGTAAAGATACTGCCGGCAAACATGCTCTCGCTCGGGTTCAGGTTGGCGTTGATCAGGGCACTGACCTCGAAACGATAACCGGTATACTGGCTGATTTTGACGCCCATCTTTTCACTGATAGGGATCTGGTACTGCCACAGTTCCTGAAGCTCCTGACACCAGTCAGGGTGACGCACCACCTCGTTCAAAGGCTTGAGGTGCTTTAGCATCTGCTGGTGCCTCACCGGCCCTCGCTCTTCGCTCAGCTCGCCCTGGCTGGCAAAGTCATTGCGCAGATAAAACGGAATGGCATCCTCACGGGCATTACAGACCAACCGCTTGGCTCCTTCCTGACGCGCCAGCGACTCCAGCGCCATCAGTACCAACGCGCCCATCCCCTTGTGCCGGTATTTCGGATGCACGGCCATAAAACGGATCTGGCCATCATTGTCCGGCGTCATATACAGGCGGCCAATCGCAATCGCCTCGCCGCTGTCGCTGACGATCATCCGGTGACATCCTAGCTCGTCATAGGCATCACGTTCCGAACCAACCGGCATGTGCCACGGCTCACGCAGCATTCGCCAGCGAAAATCATAGTACTTGGCCAGTTCGTCCTCTGTTTGCGGGGTGATCAGTCGAAACATGCAATCCTTCTCCAACATTCCTTGAGCGGTTATTCGTGTGATCTACTCTATACCTGAAGCCAGAACGTCACCGGGCCATCGTTCAGCAGCGCCACCTTCATGTCAGCAGCAAAAATACCGGTTTCAGTCTTGATCTCTTTGGCCTTACAGCTTTCGACAAAATAATCGTACAGACGTTCCGCATCGGCCGGTGTCGCCCCGGCAGAAAAGCTCGGACGCATACCACTCTTGGTATCGGCCGCCAGGGTAAACTGGGAGACAACCAGCACGCTGCCGCCAGCCTGCTGTACATTCAGGTTCATCTTGCCGGCGTCATCTTCAAAAACACGGTAACCGAGCACCTTATCACGTAAACGTTGCGCTTTAGCCTCATCGTCTCCTTTCTCTACGCCCAGCAGTACCAGCAGGCCCTTGCCTATCGTACCGGTCGCCTGTCCCTCGACAGTCACACTGGCTTCACTTACACGTTGAATAAGCGCAATCATTCTTTTGGCTCCTTGAGTTCACTTTTTTCATCATTCGACGGAGAGACCGCCGGGGCTTGCGGCGGCGTATCTTTCTTCGTCGTCGGCAGCCAGTGTACACGTTCTCCCAGGCTGGCGGTAATTTCCGCCCCCAGCAACACGATACACCAGCACAGGTAGACCCAGACAAACAAAATCGGGATCACTGCCAGCGCCCCGTAAATCACCTGATAGGACGGGAAATTGGTAATATAGAGGGCAAAGCCCTTCTTGCTCAGCTCGAACAGCATACTGGCAATAAGGGCACCGATCAGCGCGTGGTTAAACCGCACCTTGGTATTCGGCACCAGCAAGTACAGCCCCAGAAACGCGCAGCTGGACATAATCACCGGCAATCCGCGCAACGCCTGCTGAAAGACCCCGCTAACGGCTTCGCTATCAAGCAAGTTGAGCGAGCCGAGATAAGAGCTCACCGCAATACTGGTACCGACCAGGATCGGCCCCAGGGTCAAGACCATCCAGTAAATAGAAAACGAAATCACCGGGCGGCGTTTTTCATGCACCCGCCAGATATAGTTGAGTGACTTGTCGATGGACGAGATCAGCATCAAGGCCACCACAAACAATGCCGCAACCCCCACCGCCGTCATCTTGCCGGCATTGGCGACGAACTCATTGAGGTATTGCTTGACCACTTCACCGGCTGCCGGCACAAAATTTTCGATCACAAAGTTTTGCAGTACCTCGCCCAGGCCGGCAAACACCGGAAAGCTCGAGAGCGCAGACAGTACCACGGTCAGCAGCGGTACCAGCGACAGCAAGGTCACATAGGCCATCGACCCTGCCGCCACCGTCAGCCGATCATGGCCAATTCGCCGATTAAGGTATTTCAGATAGGCGATACCGAGAAACACAGGCCGTCGCCAATTCCACTTGCCAGTTATCTTTTTGTCAGCCATATTCTGTTTTATTTATCTGTTTTTAATAGTCAAAATAGTTGGTTCAGTTGGCGCTGGCAACTCTGTGACCGCTGGCCTTACCAACTGATCAGGAGCCTGTTATGCCTTACTTGCTTGTTGCAATGCTCAGCCTTACTCTGCTGTCCGGGTGCCAGAGCGCCTACTATTCTGCCATGGAAACCGTCGGCGTCCATAAGCGCGAGATCATGGTCGACAGAGTCGAGGAGGCGACGGAAGCCCAACAGGATGCCCAGCAGCAGTTCACCAGTGCCCTTGATGCTCTCAAGGCCCTGAACCAGTTTGATGGCGGCGAGCTGGAGGCGGCCTACAACACCATCAACGATCAATACGAGGCCAGCTCTGATGCGGCCGAGAAAGTCAGCAGCCGTATTGCCGCCATCGAAGATGTCGCCGATGCCCTGTTTGACGAATGGCAGGATGAACTGTCGCTCTATACCAGCAGCAACCTCAAGCGCGAAAGTGAAAAAAAGCTCAGCAGCACCAAAGCATCATACCGCCAGATGCTGGGTGCCATGCACCGGGCAGAACAAAAAATGGCCCCGGTTCTCAATACCCTGCGTGATAATACCCTGTACCTGAAGCATAACCTCAATGCCGCCGCTATCGGCTCCCTGCAGGGCGAGTTCGACTCACTACAACGCGACATCCAGCGCGCGATTTCCGATATGCAGGCTGCCATCGCCGAATCTGAGCGCTTTATCGCCCAGCTGAAAAAAGCCTAGCCTTGCCTTAGCCGGGTCTGCACCCAGCAGGCCCGCTCCTCGACGCTGCCCCAGGGCACCTCCTCGACGCGATAACCCAGCGCCAAATACGTCTCAACCAGCTGCCGGTGGATCTGCTCCGCTTCGGCAAAGCTATGCGGGCGCTCTTCGTCCTGTACATAAATGTCCCGGTTCGGGGCACAGCAAAAGACAGTCGGATAATAGCCCTTCGCCGCCTCAAGGTAGCGCTCGGCCACCGGTTCACCACCAATTTCCAGATAGGCACAAATATCGCCGACAGCCCGATCAACCATCGCCGGTATCGTACCTTTGCCCGCCAGATTGCGCTGCTCGGTCATCATCTCCAGACACAGCTGCGCAAAAGCCGGCAAATCTGTCCAGGGCAGCACGCCACCTTCAAGCTGCGATTGCTGCTGGATCAATGCTCGGGAGGCTTCCGGAAATACCAGATAGCCTTTCTTTCCCATCGCATTTAGCAAAGTGGTTTTCCCGGCTCCCGGGCCACCAGTAATAATAATAGGCTGCATAGGGGTATTCTTTTGATTTTATAGGGCTCAGATACAACAATCCCCCCATGGTAGCACCGATGGGGGGATGAATTAACGGCAAGACGTTAATGCTAACGCTTGCTGATTATTTTGCAGCGCGGCTCGCACGTTTACGATCCGTTTCCGTCAGTAGCTTCTTACGGATACGGATGCTTTGTGGCGTCACTTCTACCAGCTCGTCATCATCGATGAACTCCAGCGCCTGCTCAAGGGTATACTTGATAGCCGGTGTCAGTACCTGCGCCTCATCAGTACCAGAAGCACGTACGTTGGTCAGCTGCTTGCCCTTCAGACAGTTAACAGTCAAGTCGTTAGAACGGTTGTGAATACCGATGATCTGACCTTCGTATACTTCGTCCGCGTGCTCAGTAAACAGGCGGCCACGCTCCTGAAGGTTGAACAGGGCGTAGGTCAGTGCCTTACCGGTTGCGTTCGAGATCAGCACGCCGTTGTTACGCTGGCCGATTTCGCCGCCTTTGTGCGGACCGTAGTGATCATAAGTATGGTAAAGCAGACCAGAACCTGAAGTCAGCGTCATGAACTCAGTCTGGAAACCGATAAGACCACGAGAAGGCATCATGAAGTCCATGCGAACACGGCCCTTGCCATCCGGTGCCATATCAGTCAGCTCACCTTTACGCAGACCGATGTTCTCCATGATACCGCCCTGATGCTCTTCCAGCACGTCGATAGTCACAACTTCGAACGGTTCCATTAGCTGACCATCTTCTTCTTTGATGATTACTTCAGGACGCGATACTGCCAGCTCGAAGCCTTCACGGCGCATGTTTTCAATCAGGATAGACAGGTGAAGCTCACCACGGCCAGAAACGCGGAATTTATCCGGGTCTTCCGTTTCTTCAACGCGCAGGGCAACGTTGTGTACCAGTTCTTTCTGCAGACGCTCAAGGATGTTACGTGATGTAACGAACTTACCTTCTTTACCTGCGAACGGAGAAGTGTTCACCTGGAAAGTCATGGTTACTGTTGGCTCATCAACAGACAGAGCAGGAAGTGCTTCAACAGTGTTAACGTCACAGATAGTGTCAGAGATTTTCAGCTCGCCAAGACCGGTGATCGCAATGATGTCACCCGCCGTTGCTTTTTCAACTTCATGGCGCTCAAGGCCCAGGTAGCCAAGTACAGTACCGACTTTACCGTTACGCTTCTTACCATCGGCACTAATTACAGTGACCTGCTGGTTAGGGGCCACAGAACCACGCGTTACACGCGCAACACCGATAACACCCACGTAAGAGCTGTAGTCTAGCTGAGAAACCTGCATCTGCAGTGCGCCTTCAACATCAACAGCCGGTGCCTCAACGTTATCAACGATAGCCTGGAACAGCGGTTCCATGTTGTCGCCGGTCACACCCTCTTCCTGGGTCGCCCAACCGTTTAGTGCCGATGCGTAAACAACCTGGAAATCCAGCTGCTCGTCAGTTGCACCCAGGTTGTCGAACAGATCGAACACCTGATCCATAACCCACTCAGGACGAGCGCCTGGGCGGTCAATCTTGTTAATTACAACGATTGGCTTCAGGCCGTGGGCAAACGCTTTCTGGGTAACGAAACGAGTTTGCGGCATCGGACCATCAACGGCATCAACGATAAGAAGTACAGAGTCTACCATCGACATGATACGCTCAACCTCACCACCGAAGTCGGCGTGTCCCGGGGTATCAACGATGTTGATGCGGTAATCATTCCAGTTAATCGCTGTGTTCTTGGCAAGAATGGTGATACCACGCTCTTTTTCGATATCGTTGGAATCCATTACGCGCTCTTCAGCTTCACCGCGAGACTCTAACGTACCAGACTGCTGAAGCAGCTTATCGACCAGGGTGGTTTTACCGTGGTCAACGTGCGCAATAATTGCGATATTTCTTAGTTTATCGATCTGTGGATTAGACATGGATTTCACATTCACTCAGAACATGCAGCGACCCTATGGCGGCTACTTGGTTAAAAAAACGGCTCATAATCTAACAGATTTTACGCCAAAACCCACGAAATATGTGATTTATATCACCAGCTTTTTTAATAAAGCCCGTAATAGCTGATTCCGCACAGGCATTACCTACCGATTTCCTGCCAGCACCCAACTCGCTTTTTCCTCTTTGCAGCCATATCCTTAGCCTTGACAGCTAGCATTTCACCCACTATTTCGGCGTAATTATGCAGTCTTTCGTTTGACAATATACCGTCATCGGCTAATAGTAGAGACGCACCAAGATTGTGAATCGACGCACCAACGCACCAAATTGGTGCGCAAATTCACCAAAACAGTGCAATTTAATGGAATTATTGGGCCCCAACCTGCGCTAAATGGGCGATTTTGGGGCTTTTAAAAGTTGGCACGGTTCTCGCAAAGATAATTTCAGCTGAACAACATAACTGTTCATCACTTATTTTTGCGGCCAGTTGCCCAATCTAACACCGGAGGTTACTCAAGATGTCAGTAGAAAACGTACTAGCGCTGATCCAGGAAAACGAAGTTAAGTTTGTTGACCTACGCTTTACCGACACCAAAGGTAAAGAGCAGCACATCTCTATCCCAGCTCACCAGATCGATGCTGATTTCTTTGAAGAAGGCAAAATGTTCGATGGTTCTTCGGTTGCTGGCTGGAAAGGTATCAACGAATCAGACATGGTTATGATGCCAGACGCAGCAAGCGCGGTATTGGACCCGTTTACTGAAGATGCAACCCTGAACGTTCGTTGTGACATCCTTGAGCCTGCAACTATGCAAGGCTACGACCGTGACCCACGTTCTATCGCCAAGCGCGCTGAAGAGTTCATGCGTGCCACTGGTATTGCAGACACCGTTCTGATTGGTCCTGAACCAGAGTTCTTCCTGTTTGATGACGTGAAGTTCAGCACCGACATGTCAGGTTCATTCTTCAAGATTGATGATGTGGAAGCGGCCTGGAACACAGGCTCTGATTTCGAAGGCGGTAACAAAGGTCACCGTCCGGGCGTTAAAGGCGGTTACTTCCCAGTAGCTCCGGTTGACTCGTCACAAGACATCCGTTCAGCCATGTGTCTGATTATGGAAGAAATGGGCCTAGTTGTTGAAGCGCACCACCACGAAGTGGCAACTGCAGGTCAGAACGAAATCGCGACCCGTTTCAACACCCTGACAACTAAAGCCGATGAAATCCAGGTTTACAAGTACGTGGTGCACAACGTTGCGCACGCATTTGGTAAAACAGCAACCTTTATGCCGAAGCCACTTGTAGGCGATAACGGCTCTGGTATGCACGTCCACCAGTCTCTGGCCAAAGATGGTCAGAACCTGTTTGCCGGCGACAAGTACGGCGGCCTGTCTGAAATGGCGCTTTACTACATCGGCGGTATCATCAAGCACGCACGTGCAATCAACGCCTTTGCCAACCCGGCGACTAACTCGTACAAGCGTCTGGTACCTGGCTTCGAAGCACCTGTTATGCTGGCCTACTCGGCTCGTAACCGCTCAGCTTCTATCCGTATCCCTGTGGTACCAAGCCCGAAAGCACGTCGTATCGAAGTTCGCTTCGGTGATCCGGCAGCTAACCCATACCTGGCGTTTGCAGCGATGCTGATGGCTGGTCTTGACGGTATCCAGAACAAGATCCACCCAGGCGAAGCGATGGACAAGGATCTGTATGACCTACCGGCAGAAGAAGCAGCAGAAATCCCAACAGTTGCCGAGTCACTGCAGGGCGCACTACAGAGCCTGAACGAAGACCGTGACTTCCTGACTGCGGGCGGCGTGTTCTCTGATGACTTCATCGATTCTTACATCGAGCTGAAATCTCAGGATGTAGAGAAGGTTAACATGACAACCCACCCACTTGAGTTTGACCTTTACTACTCTGTATAAGTAATTCATACATTACTTAACGATTAAGATTTAGGCCTGCTTCACAAGCAGGCCTTTTTGATCTTGCCGTCTCCCCAGCAGCTGAAACACTCATAGTCACCCGATGACTATCTGCAGCCTTCTCACACAAACTGATGAAATACATCCCCTTTCAGCAACTGGCTACCTGCCTGCTGCTCGGACTCACCACTGCACCATGGCTACAAGCCAGCCCGATTTATACCTGGGAGGATGACCGGGGCGTCGTACACTTTTCCGACCAGTCCAATCCGAACGCCAATATCGTTGATCTAGACGTCCTGCCTGCCATTGAACTCCAGCCAAACCCGGCAAGCCCGCCGGGCGCGGACAAGCAGGATATCCAGTCCAGCCAACCAATCACCGTCCGTCTGCTGTCACCTCACGACCAACAGACATTGCGCGACAATCAGGGGATCATCAAGGTGGCAGCCGCCACCAGCCAGACACTGAAGAAGCACCACCGTGCCCAGTTGCTGCTCAACGGCACCCCCTATGGCTCGCCGCAATCCCGGCTCAACTGGCACCTGAGCAATATTGACCGCGGCAGTCATACCCTACAGGTCCAAATATCAAATAACGGCAAGGTTATTGCATCATCAGAAGTAATCACTGTTTATCTACATCGGGCTTCACGTCTCCAGCCTCAACCGCCGGCGATAACACCCAAGTAACACTGAGCTGGCGCGATTTTCGGTTCACGATGTAGCGTAGACAGGCTACACTTGATTGCACCAAGTTGGTGCATCACTTGTGCGCTGCACCAAAGTGAACGGGCAATACAAGGATGATAATCGTGACAGCCTCTTTTACCCCTCTGATCCTGGACAATTTGGTTACTGCGATACTGCTGCTCGACGAAGGGTTGACGATCCGCTATGTCAATCCGGCTGCGGAGCAATTGTTGTCGTTTAGCAAGCGTCGCCTCAACAATACTTGCTTCCCGGAGTTGCTTCAGCATTCCTCGCTCGACCTTGGCCTGATCCAGGACACCCTGCAAAGTGGACAAGGGCTGGCAGACAGCGATGTCACCTTTGTCATTGACGGCAGACACTACACCCTGGAAGTCAATGCCAGTCCGCTGTCATGGCAAAAGGAGCTGTTGATCCTGCTAGAGCTCAAACCTATCGATCAACAACGCCGGATCAGCCAGGAACTGAGTCAGCATGCCCAGCAACAGGCCGCCAAGGAGCTGGTGCGCGGGCTGGCGCACGAAATCAAGAATCCGCTCGGCGGGTTGCGCGGCGCTGCCCAGTTGCTGGAAAAGACCCTGCCGGATCCTAGCTACACCGAATATACCCAGATGATCATCGAGCAAGCCGACCGGCTGCGTAACCTGGTTGACCGGCTGCTGGGTCCGCAACGACCGGGCTCACGCCAGGTAGATAATATTCATGTGGTACTGGAAAAAGTTCGCCAGCTGGTCGCCATCGACAGCGGCAGCAATATCCGGCTTCACCGTGACTACGATCCGAGCCTGCCGGACTTCACCATGGATCCGGAGCAGCTGGAACAAGCCATACTCAATATAGTCAGCAATGCCGCCCAGGCCCTGCAGCAGCACGGCGGCGGGAACATTACCCTAAAAACCCGGACCGCCCATCAGACCCTGATCCATGGCAAGCGCTATCGTATCGCCGCCAAGGTCGACATCATTGATGACGGACCGGGGATCCCCGGCGACATTCAGGACACCCTGTTCTACCCCATGGTGACAGGCCGGGAAGGGGGAACCGGACTGGGGCTTTCTATCGCCCAGAACCTGATTGATCAGCACCAGGGAAAGATTGAAGTTGTCAGCTGGCCTGGCCATACCAAGTTCACCATTTATCTACCGATAAAATGATGGGTAGCAGACACATCACCGATGAACGATAACGAGAGAGGACGTGATATGAGCAAAGGATTAATTTGGGTTGTCGATGATGACAGCTCAATTCGCTGGGTGCTGGAACGTACCCTCAATGCGGCCGGATTAAAGTGTGAAACCTTTGCCAACGCTGACAGTGTCATCGAGTCACTGGAGCGCAGTGTACCTGACGTCCTGGTCTCCGATATCCGGATGCCGGGGATGGACGGGCTGACCTTACTCAAGTCGCTGCAGCAGGATTACCCGGCTCTGCCCGTGATCATCATGACCGCGCATTCCGACCTCGACGCTGCAGTCAATGCCTACCAGGAAGGCGCTTTCGAATACCTGCCCAAACCCTTTGATATCGATGAGGCGGTCAATCTTGTCGAGCGTGCCGTCACCCACAGTCAGGAACAAAAACGTCAGCAGCAGCCAGAACAGGAAGAGAAAAATGCCCCTGAAATCATCGGCGAGGCGCCGGCAATGCAGGAAGTCTTCCGGGCCATCGGCCGCCTGTCACGCTCTTCCATCTCGGTGCTGATCAATGGTGAATCCGGGACAGGTAAAGAGCTGGTTGCCCACGCCCTGCACCGGCATAGCCCGCGGAGCCACAAGGAGTTTATTGCCCTCAATATGGCAGCGATCCCTAAAGACTTGATTGAGTCCGAATTGTTCGGCCACGAGAAAGGGGCATTCACCGGTGCCAACAGCGTCCGCCAGGGGCGTTTCGAACAAGCCAACGGCGGTACCCTGTTTCTGGATGAAATTGGGGATATGCCGCTCGATATCCAGACCCGCCTGCTAAGGGTACTGGCAGACGGCCAGTTTTATCGGGTCGGCGGCCACTCACCGGTTAACGTCGATGTGCGGATCATCGCCGCCACCCACCAGGATCTTGAACGGCTTGTGGCCAACGGCGACTTCCGGGAAGACTTGTTTCACCGCCTCAATGTCATCAGGGTCCACCTGCCGGCGCTGAAAGACCGACGCCAGGATATCCCGCAGCTGACCCGCCATTTTCTCCAGCGAGCCTCCGATGAGCTTGGCGTCGAGGTGAAGACTCTCCACCCGACCACGGAAGCCACTCTGACCGACCTTAACTGGCCAGGTAACGTTCGCCAGCTGGAAAATACCTGTCGCTGGCTGACGGTGATGGCCAGCGGCAACGAAATTCTGCCGACCGATCTGCCGCCGGAGCTACTGACCAACGATACCCACACCGAACCCCATAACGGTCAGGGACACTGGCACCATGCACTCGAGCAATGGGCTAAAGATACCCTGCAGCAGGGTAACCAGAACCTATTGGGAGAGGCCTTGCCGGTGTTTGAGAAAATCTTGCTCGAGACGGCGCTGGAACATACCCACGGCCACAAACAGGAAGCCGCCAGGCTGCTTGGTTGGGGACGGAATACCCTGACCAGAAAACTAAAAGAGCTCAATGTCGTGGCGGATTAAATGACAGTTCAGTAACACCCCATGGGGGCGCGCAAGCCCTGGCAGGCCTGCCCTCATCGACTGAACTCTCAATTTAGCGGCATGGATATAACATTCCTGAAAAGATCATTTGCAAGTTCTGCCAATTTACCTGACTATCAGAAGATAAGAATTACAGTACGACGTATCTACTATCACAGAAAATGCTTAAGTCTCGCCTGCTAACACTGCGCTTAGCGGTCATGGTGCCGTTTACCTCATTATTGTTGTTAACTGTCGGAGTGATCGCCATCGCCCAGCAGAACAGCTACGAGCGTATGCTGTCCGAAGTCAGCGGCAAGCTTCTGGGCTCCTACACCCGAAGCATCAGCAACGACTTGCGGGTATTTCTTGGCGACCCTTTCAATACCAACCTGACCATCGCCGATAGTATCCAGCGTCACCAGCTATACCAGCCACCACGGCTAACGGGGCTGGAAGCGTACCTGAAAGACGCCATCTCGACCCTGTATATCCACCAGCCCCAGATCACCACCATCGGCTTCGGCAGTGAAGACAAGTACTTCGTCGGCTTTCGCAAAAAGAACCAGCACCAGCTTTCATTAATCCTGAAGGACCGGCGTACCGACAACGAGCTCCATATCTATAACGGTTCGACACACTTCGGCACGACCACCCACAGGATCAGCAAGTACGACCCGACCCGGCGTCCCTGGTACGAGCCCTTTGCCCGCAGCCTCAGCCCAGGATGGGCCGGGGTATATACCAACCAGGACGAAACGCAATCGCTGACCATTTCCGCCGTCAGCCCGGTGATTGACGATAGCCACCATACCTTGCTCGGGGTGATGGTGACAGACATAAACCTCAACTACATCAACAAGTTCTTGCAAAGAGAAAGCAAAGACTTTTCCGGCAGCACCTACATCATCAACGAAGAGGGCACCCTCATTGCCAGCTCGGTGCTGCCACCGGCAGAGCAGCCCGCCACCCAGTTGCCGCAGCCCGACTCTCTCATCGCCGCCAGCCAGGCCTTCATGACGCAGACCCAGCTGCCCCTTGCCAGCCAGGGAACAGAATTTGAGTTCGAACACGACAACACCCGCTATTTCAGCCGGATAACCCCTTACCAGGACGAATACAGCCTCAAATGGAAAATCGTCGTTATCATGCCCGAGAAAGAGCTGCTGGGACAGCTACCACAGCATCAGAAATCGGGCCTGCTGGCGGCCGCAATGCTGGCTGGTTTCGGCCTGCTGGTCGGCCTGCTGGTGCTAAACCGATTAACCCAGCCGATCACCGACATTGCAAAAGCCTCACAGAAAATCACCGAGAACAATTGGAGTGTGGATATCCGGCAGGGATTCAGGCTGCACGAGACAGACCAGCTCGCTCAGGCCTTCCAGGCAATGTCCTCCCGCCTTCAGCATTCGTTTAACTCGCTGCGCAAGCAGGTTCTCTATGACAATCTGACCGGGCTTTTGAGCCGGGAAGGCATTAGCGAGGCGACGTCAAGCCCGCATGCCAAGCAGCAGGCCACCCTGATGATCATCGGCCTGAAAGCCTTTAGCCATATCAACGACAGTATCGGCCACCTCAATGGCGATCAGCTTCTGGTACTTATTGCCCGCCGCCTCGAGCGGGATTTGCCTCAGGGAGCCTTGCTGAGTCGAGTCGGCCGGGACGAGTTCGCGGTATTTATTCCCGGCCTCGATACCCATGAAAAGGCAGAACTAATCGCCAACCAGCTACTGAGCCCTTTCTCTTTTCCATTCATCGTCAATGGTGTCGAGGTCATGGTGTCGGCGAGCATCGGCGCTGTCCAGGGAATACTGCCGCAAGCCGGCATGGCCGAGTGGCTGCGCAATGCCAGTCTGGCACTCAACAAGGCCAAGATGCAGGAAGATACACCGGTTCACTATTTCGAGCCGAAAATGCTTGAGGCCTCGCTGGAAAAAACACGGCTGGCCGCCGAGCTCAACCGGGCTCTCGAGCACAACGAGCTTGAAGTGCATTTCCAGCCTCTGATTGATTTGGCCAGTGAAACAACCTGCGGGGCCGAGGCTCTGGTTCGCTGGCGCAGCCCGACTCGGGGCCTGGTTCCCCCGAATCAGTTTATACCGCTGGCGGAAGAGAACGGGATGATCATCGAGATGGGCCAGCAAATCCTGCGCCTGGCCTGTCAGCAAACCAGCCAGATGATAGCCCGGCAGCATTGGCCGCAATCCTTTATGCTCCACGTCAACTTGTCGGTTCGCCAGTTACTGCAGGCCGACTTTGTCGAGCAGGTCGAAGCTATCCTGGCAGAGTCGGGGTTACTGGCAGCCAACCTCACGCTGGAAATCACCGAGTCCAGACTGATAAGCCAGCCCCAGCAGGCCACCGAGGCCCTGCAACAGCTACGCCAGCTCGGCATCCATATTGCCATCGATGACTTCGGGACCGGCTATTCCTCGCTGTCCTATCTGGCCCAGCTGCCGTTTGACAGCCTGAAAATCGACCGTTCTTTCGTCAACCAGATGACCGAGAGCAACAACTACACCCCGGTTATCGCCGCGATCATTACCCTGGCAGAGAACTTTAATGCCGATATCGTTGCCGAGGGCGTTGAAACCCAGGAGCAAACCCAACAGCTGAAAGCCCTCGGCTGTCGCTATGCCCAGGGCTTTTACTACGCCAGACCCCAGCCGCTCAGTGAATGGTCAACAGCTCGGGTAAGCATCGACCCAGTTTCTGCCGACATCGACAATTATCAGCACTAACGATACTGATTAGTGTTTCCTCTCTACGTTTACTGGCCTGCCTTCATGCCAGAGTCCGAAAAAGATGCACTCAGAGCGAGATCAGCCAACTGCCGATTCAGAGGGTTAGAAAGAAAGATTGGCCATATGGATATTTCCGCTCGTTTTTTGAGCAAAAACAATTCCATTTTGGCTAATTTTGCGTAGAATACGCCCACTTCAAAGCCAAACCGCGCCAGCTTAGTCCTCTCGGACTCTCGCTCTCATGGCTTTTGAGCGGGATAAAACAGCACGCTGCTTTATACCATCCGCGATAACACCAACAATAACACTGTGGGATCAACCACCATGCTGGAAAGTATTCTCTCATTCAGTGTGGCTATACCTGCCGTCAGTGAACTTGCAGCCAATGGTTCAGGCCATTTTGCTGCGGGTATTCTGACCTTGTTAGCTACCGTCAATATGTTTAACAGCTAAGCTGTTATATCGCCCCCGTCTCGGGGCGGTATTACGCAAAAGCCCCCGTACCCAGGCCAAGAGCCAAAGTACGGGGGCTTTTGTTATAACCGTTCCGGCAAAAATTAAATCACGCGGGAGAACTGCTGCTGACGCGCCCGATCACGAAGATATTTGTCAAAACACATACAAATATTGCGGATCAGCAAGCGGCCTTTCAGCTCCACCTGGATATAGCGCTCGTCCACGGTCACCAGCTCATCGTTGATAAAGGTCTGCAGCAACTCCAGATCTTCGGCAAAGTAAGTATTAAAATCGAGGTTGAAACGCTGCTCGATATCACGCTTGTCCAGCTGGAAGTTACATATCAGCGCCTTGATCACTTCACGGCGCAGCAAGTCGTCGGCATCCAGCGAGACACCTTTCCACAACGCTTCACGCTTGTCGTTCACGCTGGCATAGTATTTTTTCAGCTCTTTCTGGTTTTGGGCATAGCAATCACCAATCATCGAGATAGCCGACACCCCAAGTCCCAGCAGATCACAGTCGCCCTGGGTGGTATAGCCCTGGAAGTTACGATGCAGGATACCGTTGCGCTGCGCCACGGCCAGCTCGTCATCCGGCAGGGCAAAGTGATCCATACCGATAAACTGGTAGCCCACGCCCGTCAGGGTCGCGATGGTATCTTGCAAAATAGCCAGCTTCTCTTTCGCGGCCGGCAAATCGGCCTCGTTAATCTTGCGCTGAGCGGCAAACAGTTTCGGCATATGGGCATAGTTGAAAATCGACAACCGGCCCGGCTTCATGGCCAGTACCTGCTCCAGTGTTTTGGCAAACAGCTCCCGGTTCTGTTTCGGCAGACCATATATCAGGTCCAGGTTGGTCGAACGGAATCCCAGCTCTTTGGCCCTTTCTACCATGGCAAAAATGAATTCTTCATCCTGCTCGCGGTTAACCAGCTTCTGCACTTCCTTGTTGAAGTCCTGGACCCCGATGCTCAATCGGTTGAACCCTTCTGCCCGCAGGTGATCCAGCATATCAAGGTCAATTTCGCGCGGATCCACCTCGATACTGATTTCGGCATCCGGCGCAAAGTTAAACAGCTCACGTAGCAAGCCCATCAGGCGGCTTACCTGAGGCTTGGTCAGAAACGTCGGGGTACCCCCGCCCCAGTGCAGCTGGCTGACATTACGCTCACCCAGCAACGCCGCCCGCTGGCGGATTTCCTGCTCCAGGGCATCCAGGTACTGGTCAGCCTTGTGCTGATGGCGGGTAATGATCTTATTACAGCCGCAGTAATAGCAAAGCTTGTGACAAAACGGGATATGGACATAAAGTGAAAGGTTGCGTTCCGGATACTGCGCACACGCCATATCAAATTCCGCCGGCGTAAAGGCCTCATGAAATTCGAGGGCGGTCGGGTATGAGGTATAACGGGGGCCTGAGTAATTATATTTTTCTATCAGTGCCTGATCCCAAATAATCTGCTCATGTGACATGACTTACTTCCACTCAAGGTCTTGGGGTGAATTGCGAATGCCAAGTGTGCCATAACTTGGTAAAGATGTAGACGTTTTACTTTTTTCAGCTAACTGAAATGATGACTAGCTCAGATTCTTCCCTGGCACCGAGCAAAAAACCTCATCCATCTGTTAGCTTCAGTATAGATGAGGTCTTTCAATCCTATGAAAGGCAGGCGTAATCTAGGTCTTCAGGGTCAAAATAACATCCAGCTCGCGCTTGATGTCATCACCCAGCCGAGCTTCGGCCTTCATTCGCAGAAGGTCCTGCTTCATACGTTCTTTCTTCTGCAACGCCTTGCGGGCATCACCTCGGTGCATATCTTTAACCACCAGATAAAGCTCGTTCATCGCCGGATACTGGCTGGCAAAATCAACCTGCTGCTCGCCTTGCAGCACTTCCATCAGCTTATACAGGCGAATGGAGATTTCCGACATATCGCACTGATCCTGCTTGCCAGCCTCAGCGATAATGAACACGCTACCCATAATGTTGGTATTGCGCTCTTTGATCTTTTCAGCCTGGTGAAGCTCAGCCCGCGCCATAAAAGCCTTGTGGCGTGTCGTTTGCCGATAAAGTTTATACAGCAAATACCCAGCATATGCCGCCAGTACGGCGATCACACTGCCGGCCAGTCCTAGCCAAAGCGTCATATCCTGCAAGGGTTACTCCTTATCGAACGGGTTTCTAGAAAGAGTGTCTGTCTTACTTCTCGTCCGAGTTCTCAGCCGAGTCCTCGAACAGACCGAAGTCTGCGTTTTCAAACTGCTCAAGCAGATCATCGTCAGAAGAGACTTTGGCAGCCGGTGCAAAATCATCAGCCGTTTGCGGTTCGTCATCTTCCAGCAAACCTAGCTGGTTCATTAGCTGCTCAATACGATCCAGTTTCTGGTCAACTTGCTTCTGCAGGCCCGCACCCAGGCTTTCACCCGCTTCAATGCGATCCAGCAACACCATTAGCTGAGCATCATTTTCCAGCATCGCCAGCTCTTGCTCGGCACTCAGGCGGCGCTCTTTCTTGGTCGCAGGCTTCTTGGCTTCTACAATCAACGGAACCGGCTTCTTGCTGCCATGACGTGGGTCTTTACGTTTCGCCAGCGTTCTGGCATCCGTCGTCTGCGCTTCCGAGTGGCGGCTACCAGACTTCAGTCCCTTGCGCTTTTTGTCTTTCTGGCGTTTACGGGCTTCTAAATCAATCTGAGTTGTTGATTTTTTTGTAAATTCAGCAGGACCTTCTGATCCTGGCTTACGGCTTCTTTTCTTACGGGTCATTACTGGGTTTTCCTCAGCAAAATTACATCATTTCCAACAAACTCGACTTCCAGGCCATCGCGCTTTGCCAGGTAACGGAAAGTCTCGCGGCTAAAAAAGCTCACGTGGGTTGGGTCGTTCTTGTAATGCCAATGCGCAAAGGCATCGGCATCTGTTGCTAACTTGGTCATAAACCCCAGCCATCCGCCGGGTTTTACCATCGCCGTCAGCAGCCCCCATTCCTTTGCAGGCGTATAAAAGTGTTCGATTGCCTCTGTGCAGGTAACAAAGTCATATTGCCGGTCCAGCACGGCCGGATCATGGGCAAAATACGGATCATATATAGCCATATTATACCCCATCTCTGCGAGCATCACGGATAGGGTCGGCCCCGGACCACTGCCAAAGTCCAGCCCGGAACAGGATGACGTCCCCAGCCGTTCGACCAGCGGATCGGCAAGCCGGCCCAGAAAGCGACGGTAACCTGGATCATCAGGGTTGTTTTCATGCTTGTCGTAGACCGCCTTCTCATCGTCCGGTGCCAGCAAGGCCTCCGGATCAGCGAATACCAGCGCACACTCCTGACAGCGAAAGTACACCCGGCGCTTGTCCTGGTGGAAAGTATCGGCCGAATGGCTTTGGCATAACGGGCAGGGCTGCATGAAAAACTGTCTCCTATTAGCCAAAATGCAACACACTACATATGGCAAGCGGGCTTAAAATGAAGCCGGGTATAATAGCAGATTCGATCGAGAAATGTGCACTTTCGCAGCAAACTGGCCGGGGAGACCAAGGTGAGGCTGGCTGAAAAGAAAAAAGCGACAGGTGATCACCTGTCGCTCTATGGGCCGCCATTGCTGGCTTTATCCTGTCTAGTCTGTCCTTAACCAGTATGTAAACATCCCGGTCTGACAATAGTCCTTTTGTTATTGGTGCTTTCCCTGCCAACGTTGCTTGTTCTTCATCGTCCTGATGAATTCTTACCTTCCGTGTTACTGTTCCCTGTCACGTCGATCATTCCATGACCGGCTTATCCGTAAAGCTTGTTGCCGTCCTGACAACACAATTCACCATCCCTGTGGGCGTGCCTTCCGTCGCACACCTGATTCTTCTATACGAAGCCTTTTCCGTAAGTGTCTACCATGACGTTCCCTACGCATCATGCGAACTTTCCGGCCTCCTGGCCAGACGTCCTGTGAATCCTTCTGGCTACCTGCCTATGCCGTCTATGGCGCTTCCCATTCCTTGCCGCACTCCCTGTCGACACCGCATACTTTACGCTGATTCAGCCCCGATACAAGATTGCCTCTGACGGTTATTTTTTTGGAACATTATTTCAACAATAGTAAGGCATTGATGAATAAGAACTTAGTTGCTATTCCTCTAAAAACTTTCATCATCATCGTCAACAAGGAATGGCAGATCTCTTACAAGCTACTCAGCCATCCGCGTTTTTCAGTGTTAGCTGTCATTTAGCTGGCCCCCCCCCCGACAGCCTTAGCCGCTTCTAAAAAGTAAAAAAGGCAGCCGAGGCTGCCTTTGGATTACTCAATACTGGAATACTGCGGTTTGTTTAGTGTAAGCCACCTACGTACTGTGACAGGGCGGTAATTTCGTCATCAGACAGTTTTGCTGCTACTGAACGCATCATCGCATTCAAATCATTGCTACGCTGGCCTGCACGGAATTTCTCCAGCTGCAGTTTGACGTATTCACCATTCTGGCCAGAAATCTTAGGGAAGCCAGATAAGCTGGTACCGTTACCACGAGGACCGTGACAGGCAGTACACGCGGCAATACCTCGCTCGGCATCACCAAAGCGATACAACTGCTGGCCAACTTCGATCGAGGATTCCGGTGTTGTATTGTCAGAGATAGGCAGGGTTGCGTAGTATGCTGCCAGATCCGCCATATCCTGTTCGGTCAGCGGCATCGCCATACCGCCCATTACCGGATCGTTACGGCCTTGCTTGCCGCCCGTCGTCATCGCTAGCTTGAAATCCTTGAGCTGTTTTTCAAGATAACCAGGGTGCTGACCGGCAATTTTCGGGTATTGCGCCATTATGCTGTTACCGTCTGCACCATGGCAGGCAGCACAGGTCGCGGCTTTCGCTTTTCCAGCTTCTGCATCTCCTTGGGCCCAGGCTGAGCAACTGGCAAGAAGAGTCAATATCAGTGCTAATTTCTTCATGACATTCCGTTTATAATTATAGAGCTTCCAGTACCACAGGTAATGCTCAGTTACATGGTATACAATGCGACCACAAACCAAGCACGGTTTTCGTACATTTTACACAATTTCACATAAAAGTAATCAGTCGACTACATGAAGACTTGACGGAGTTAACAGTGAATCAACCTCTCAACTATAGAAATACAGGCTTCATCACAAGTGCACCGGATATTCGTCACTTGCCAAACGACACAGGCGTTGAGATCGCATTTGCTGGCCGCTCCAATGCAGGTAAGTCAAGTGCCCTTAACCGTATTACCGATCAGAAAAGTCTAGCACGCACCTCCAAAACACCGGGGCGTACCCAGCTCATTAACATGTTCGAGGTCGTGGACGGCTGCAACCTGATCGATCTGCCAGGCTACGGTTTTGCCCAGGTTCCGCTGGAAATGAAGCTGAAATGGCAGAAATCCCTGGGTGAGTACCTGCAAAAGCGCGAGTGCCTGCAGGGTCTGGTGGTACTGATGGATATTCGTCATCCGATGAAAGACCTCGATCAGCAAATGATCAGCTGGGCTGTCGAAAGCCGGTTGCCGGTCCTGGTATTGCTGACCAAAGCAGACAAGCTGAAAAGCGGTGCCCGCAAGAAGCAACTCATGACAGTACGTAACACTGCACTCAGCTTCGGCGGTGATGTGCAGGTGGAGGTATTCTCTTCACTGAAGGGTATTGGTGTTGATCAGGTGCGCCGCAAGCTAGATAGCTGGTTTGCCCCTGAACTGGCGCGTCAGCAAGCGTTATTGGAACAACAAGAGGAAGCTTCCGGCAACGATGCCGAGTAACTAACGTAAGCGAGTGTGTATGGCTCTATGGACAGGGCCATAAAAATTCCCCACCTTCCAGGTGGGGCAACGGGAGAGAAATAGGAGGTTTTTATTTTTGTCCTAAAAGGATCAATGAATTCCCTCACCAACGCAAGTTTTTTATCCCGATTTTGTCTGCTTTTTAATCACATCTATCAGCTTCCCGCCCGCGTTGCCTCACCCTAAACTCCAGTTTTTAGCCGTTTGGCCGCAAAAACAGCACCAGTTGTTTTTTGTCGCAAATTAATGACGATCAAAACACAGGCGCATACTGCTGCATATGGAAGTAAATTACATTTCTATGAATAAGAAGGCGAAAAAAAAGCCACCCCAAATCGGGGGTGGCATTTTCATGGATGTGTTGGCTAGCCGGTTCATCGACCCGCTACCAAAAACAAATATGAACAAGAAGCGTGCATGATTATACCGCTCTATTGACAAAAATTAAAGTAATTACTCTAAAATCAAAAACACTTAAAGCTTACCTTTATTTCCGACAGGCAATAGACCACTCTGCCAAAGTTGGTTGATATTAAACACACAAGCAACAATACGCATATTTATTGAGCAATATAACGATATGAGTAGGCAAAGCAGGAAATCAAAGCAAGAAAAAACAACAGGCGGGATTTTTTTGGACGCCAAAATAAAAAACGCCCTGGTCAAAAGACCAGGGCGGCTGAATCAGCCAAATCCAATAACGTGAAACAAAAGGTCTGAAAGATAGAACATCTTACCTCTGTACCCTACGCCGATAACTGTATATCAATTGCACAGATTTGAAAAGTCATTTTTGTAATTTTTTTTCAGAAATTCGTAACTAACTTTACCTAATAGTAATTTTACCATTCTTTAATTTTCATAAAAAAATAGCTGGCATACCGCCAGCTATCCTTTTCTAAACCACAAAGCCGAGCAGGCTAATGTTTAGTGTGCCTGGTCCCAGTTATCGCCAGTACCGGCATCAGCAATCAATGGGACATCCAGTTCAGCCGCTGATTCCATCAGGCGGCGGATTTCCGCACTCACGCTTTCCAGTTCCGACTCCTGTACTTCAAAGACAAGTTCGTCATGAACTTGCATCAGAAGTCGAACCCGACCAGTCTCTTGTTCTGCAACCCACTGATCGACCAGCACCATCGCGCGCTTGATAATATCGGCAGCCGTTCCCTGCATCGGGGCATTGATCGCAGCGCGTTCAGCCGCCTTGCGACGCATACCGTTGCGGGACTTGATGTCCGGCAGATACAAACGACGACCGAACAGGGTTTCTACATATCCCTGCTCGCTTGCTGTCGTGCGAGTGCTTTCCATATATTCCAACACGCCCGGGTAGCGCTCGAAATACAGGTTCATATAGTCCTGCGCTTCATTACGGCCCATATCAAGCTGTTTCGCCAGGCCAAAGGCACTCATACCGTAAATCAGGCCAAAGTTGATGGCCTTGGCGCGGCGACGCTGTTCGCTGGTCACCGACTCAATTGGCAGGCCCAGAATTTCTGCCGCCGTCGCGGCGTGAATATCTTTGCCGTGTCTGAACGCATCAAGCAGCGCCTGATCCCCGGAGAGGTGTGCCATGATCCGAAGCTCGATTTGCGAGTAGTCGACAGCCAACACTTTATACCCCGTCGGAGCGATAAATGCCTGGCGGATCCGGCGACCTTCTTCGTTACGAACCGGAATGTTCTGCAAGTTCGGATCACTGGATGACAGACGCCCGGTCGCAGTCACAGCCTGATGATAAGAGGTATGCACACGCCCTGTCGCCGGGTTGACCATCTTAGGCAGCTTGTCCGTGTAGGTCGATTTCAGCTTGGCCAAGCCGCGATACTCCAGGATCAGTTTCGGCAGCGGATAGTCCAGTGCCAGCTCCTGCAGCACCTCTTCATTGGTGGAAGGCGCACCTGACGGTGTTTTCTTCAGTACCGGCAGCCCCATCTTCTCAAACAGGATAGCCTGCAGCTGCTTTGGCGAGCTGAGATTGAATTCCTGATCAGCAATCTCGAAGGCTTTCTTTTCCAACTCATCAAGGCGAACGGCAATTTCACTCGACTGTGCGCTAAGCAGCATGCTGTCAATCAAGACCCCGGTACGCTCCATGCGTGACAATACAGGTACCAGCGGCATCTCGATATCGTCAAACACCGATTTCAGCTTCTCGTCGGCGCTCACTTTCTCTATCAGTAAATTGTGCAGACGCAGCGTAATGTCGGCATCTTCTGCGGCATATGGCCCGGCCTGTTCCAAATCAATCTGGTTGAACGTCAGCTGCTTCTTGCCCTTGCCGGCAATCTCTTCAAAGCTAATGGTCTTGTGTTCGAGGTAGCGAAGGGACAGGCTGTCCATATCGTGACGGCCGACCACACTGTTGTAGACATAAGACTCCAGCATAGTGTCGTAGCGAATACCTTGCATCTCGATGCCATAGCGAGCCAGAATGCTGGCATCAAATTTAAGGTTCTGCCCGACCTTGGCTTGCTGCGGATCTTCCAGCAACGGCTTGAGCTGCTCCAGTACCCAGTCGCGATCCAGCTGAGCCGGTGCATCAAGGTAATCATGGGCAACAGGCACATAGGCCGCCTTGCCTTCCTCGACGGCAAACGATAACCCGACCAAATTGGCCGTCATATAATCCAGACCGTCGGTCTCGGTATCGAATGCCACGACCTCAGCGCCCTTAAGCTGCTCCAGCCAGCCGGTAAACGCCGCTTCATCGAGTACGGTTTCATAACCGCTGCGATCAATGGTCGGTGCCACTGCTTTTTTCTCAGCCGCAGGCTGAGCAGACTGTTCCTCGGCCACAATCTTGCCGTCACCGCCATCGAGCATTTCTGCCAGCCAGCGGCGGAACTGCAGTTTGCCGAACAGCTTTATCAGCTCGTCGGTATCAGGCTCACCTTTACGCAGTTGATCCGGGGTCACATCCAGCTCGACATCCAGCTTGATCGTTGCCAGCTCGTAGGACAGGTACGCCGCCTCTTTATGTTCTTCCAGTTTCTTCGGCATCGTCTTCGAGCCACGGAAACCCAATGGCGGGATCGCCTCCAGGTTGTCATACAATGCATCCAGACCACCGATCCCGGTCAGCAGCGCCTTGGCCGTCTTTTCACCGACCCCGGGTACACCCGGAATGTTATCCACTTTATCGCCCATCAAGGCCAGGTAGTCGATGATCAGCTCAGGACCGATCCCGAACTTATCAACAACACCGGCCGGATCCATCACGACATCGGTCATGGTATTGATCAGGGTAATGTTCTGATCCACCAGCTGGGCCATGTCTTTATCACCGGTGCTGATCAATACCGGCATGTTCTCTTTCGATGCCTGAGTAGCCAGGGTGCCGATCACATCGTCCGCCTCAACCCCAGAAATCGAGATCAACGGCAGTCCCATTGCCTTGATCACAGCATGCAGCGGCTCAATCTGCCCCCGAAGATCGTCCGGCATCGGCGGGCGGTTGGCCTTATATTCCGGATACATATCATCACGGAAGGTTTTGCCCTTGGCATCAAAGATCACCGCAATATGCTCGGTTGAAAACTGGCGCAGAAGACTACGCAACATATTCACGACACCAAATACTGCTCCCGTCGGCTCACCGTCCGAGTTCGTGAAGTTTGGTGCTGCGTGATAGGCGCGATAGAGATAAGAGGATCCATCAATCAGGATAAGTGGATTTTCAGGGATAGTTGCCATAACGATATTCTTATATCCGGGGGATGAAAGAGTTAGGGCACTAGAATGCCATGACAGCCAGCAAGTGTTAACTGATGTTTTCCACCAAGCCACCATTATCTGTGGATAACTTTGTTAGTATTTAAAATCAAACAGTTGATCAAAAAACATGAAAATTATGCAATTTTCATTCAACTCAATATAAATCAACAACTTAAGATCTTAAGCAAAAATGGATCCTCGATCCTAAAATGATCATTAATTGTGGAAAAAGTTAACATATCGATCTGAAATAAGAATATCTGAATGCAAAAACAGACATATCTGACCATAAAGGAAGCCAAAATGAAGAGAATCGCAGTTATTTTAAGCGGCTCAGGAGTATTTGACGGAGCTGAAATCCACGAGGCCGTATTGGCGCTGCATGCCATCGAGCAAGAAGGCGCAACCTGGCACTGTTTCGCCCCCAATATTGCCCAGCACCATGTCATTAACCACATCACCGGCGCAGAAATGGATGAAACCCGCAACGTACTGGTCGAGGCTGCCCGTATTGCCCGAGGCAATATTGACGATATCGTCAACCTCAATGCCGCCGACTACGATGCCCTGTTACTGCCGGGCGGATTTGGCGCCGCCAAAAATCTCTCCGATTTCGCGTTCACCGGGGCCGGTTGCGAAGTAAATCCGGAAGTGAAAAGAGCCTGCCAGGCCTTTGCCAAAGAAGAAAAGCCTGCCGCCTATTTGTGTATTGCCCCAACCCTGATCCCAACAATCTACGGCCCGGGAGCCAAAGGGACCATTGGTACCGATCAGGATACCGCCATCGCCTTCAACAAGATGGGAGGCGAACACATCAATTGTCCGGTTAACGACTTCGTACTGGATCAAAAGCGACGCATCCTGACGACCCCAGCCTATATGCTGGCAGGCAGTATCTCGGAGGCGGCAAGCGGTATCAACAAGCTGGTGAAGGAACTGGTGAAGCTGGCCTAGGCGCCAGAAAAGAAAAAGCGGCGTTACCTGAGGTTATGAGTACCCGGTAAGCGCCGCTCAGCAGAATTGGTGTTCGTTTTCAGCCCTACACTAAAAACACAGACCGTCGCTGAAGTACACTGGAAGCAATGTGAGCAATGTCGTGCCTTCAAACAAGGGAACCTTTTGCTGTTCTCCCTCGCTGAGTGCAAGTTAATAATAACCATTCTCATTTAAGATGCAAGTATTTTATCGCGAATAATTGTCATTTAATTGCCAGGTTCTTCACAAAATGCAGCCTATAGTCTTCAAGCCCGTCTTTTTTCTCCATATGTTCAATCAGATAGCCATTTCTTAGCAATAACCTCAACATCGCTGGGAAGCGGTTACGCGATTTGACCCGCAGTTCCTCAAAGCCCTGCTGTTTCACCCAGGTTTCCTGTGCCTCCAACAGCGCCTGCGCCACCCCGCTACACCGCCCCTCGGGTGCCACGCCCCCCAACCAGCTATAAAAACACGTCTCGGACAGGCGGTAGCCGATTTTTACCCCGACCAGCTGCTCATCCAGTTCAGCCACGAGGATCAACGGTGCTCTGCCTTTCAATCGAACTTCAAGCGCATGTTCATCGGCTGGCTGGGCAAACTCACTGATCTGAGCCAGCACCTGTGCGGCTTCAGTCAAACTTGCCTGGCGTATCTTCATCACTCCTGCTCCTACTTCTTAGGGTACAAAAAAGCCGACATGGCGTCGGCTGTAAGTCTATACCCTTTATTGTATCAGATAAGCCCCTGCTGAGACTCCAGCTTGGGGGTAATCGTCGTCAGGCGCTTGATCAGGTAATTGAGCAGTACCCCGTACATAGGCACAAACAAGCCAAGACTGATGATCAGTTTAAAGCTGTAATCCACCAGCGCGATCTCGACCCAGTTTTCCGCCATAAACGGATCCGGGCTGTTATAAAACGCAATGGCAAAAAACGCTACCGTATCCAGGGCATTACCAAAAATAGTCGAGCAGCTTGGTGCCACCCACCACTGCTTGGTCTGGCGCAGGCGGTTAAACACCGAGACATCCATGATCTGTCCCAGCAGATAGGCCATGAAGCTGGCTATCGCGATACGGGCTACAAACAGATTAAACTCACCTAAATGGGACCAGCCCTGATACTCACCCTGATAGAACAGCACCGACAACACATAGGAAATGGCCAGTGCCGGCAGCATCACCCGCAGTATGATCTGTCGTGCCATAGCCGCGCCAAAAATTCTTACTGTCAGATCAGTGGCCAGAAAGATGAACGGAAAGGTAAAGGCGCCCCAGGTGGTATGAAAACCAAAAATGGTAAACGGCAGTTGTACCAGATAATTGCTCGAGGCAATAATCAGCAGGTGGAATACAACAAGGAACGATAAGGCTTTGCGCTGCTGCGCGAGAGAAAATTGAGATGCAGTCATTGTCAGACCTTTTTGTCATTGGGGGAGAGGGAACCCAAAACACTACAGCCAGGCTCTCATACCTGCCCGCAGCAACCGAAGCGGCGATTATACATTAACCGCCCAGGTTGCCTAGCCCTGATCATGGCTTTCAATCTGTGCAATCGTTTGCTGACAAAAAAAGCAATTTGATCAGCCTGTAAGCAGGGTAGCCAGAAAGGCCAGCGTCTCGCTATCATTAGGCGACAGCCACTCCAGCCACAGAGCTCCGGCATAATGTTCGCCCTTGAGCATCAGCCGGCAACCTTCGAAATCAATCAGCCACACATGCAGATCGGCATTAAGCTCTCGTTCGACAACCGTCGCATCGATCTGTGTCAGGAACTGTTCGGCTAGCGCAGGAAAACTATCAAAATCGAATTCAGGGCCACCGATCAGCAGTAGCCCCTGCTCCAAATCAAGCTCCCGACAAACAAACGGCGAGGAAGAGACAGTCATTACATATTCCTTTTTATCTACGACAAGCCCACCTCCCATACGGTCTAGGCGGCTTTCCTGTAACCAAGTGTTTCTATGCGTATCAAGCAATAAAGGGGCTATAGCCAGCACGGCTGATCCATGTTTTTATAAGCTCGTTGCCTAGTCGCTGGAAACACATCCCGTCGGTTTCCGATTCCCTAGCAACAGGTGATATTAACATTCTCACCAAATACGCAAGCTGTTTTGTAGCGAACAGAACATACTCGTTATGTTTCTTAAACGCATTTATACCGGACTCGGAATGTCCGGTATTTTTTTATCTACTACTCGCCGGTACCCGCCATCAGGTGATCTTCGATCACGTTCAAAAATACATTGCCGTACTTTTCCAGCTTACGGTGGCCGACACCGTTCACCGCCAGCATTTCACCCGCCGAGGTCGGCAGCATCTCCGCCATTTCCATCAGGCTGGCATCGTTAAACACCACATACGGCGGCAAGTCTTCCTCGTCGGCAATGGCCTTGCGCAACTTGCGTAATTTGGCAAACAGCTTTTTGTCATAATGACGGTTGGCCAGCTTGTCATTTTTCGCACTGCGGGTCGCAATATCCAATCGCGGTACCGCCAGCTCCAGCTCCACTTCGGCGCGCAGTACCGCTCGTGCCTTTTCGGTCAGCTGCAACGTTGAGCTACGGACAATACTCTGGGTAAGAAAGCCCCGGTGAACCAGCTGGCGCAAAATACTCACCCAAAACTCGTGGCTATGCTCGCGGCCAATACCATAGGTGCTCAGCTTATCGTGGCCGTGCTCGCGGATACGCTGGTTCTGCATACCACGCATCACATCCACCACATGGTTGATACCAAAGCTCTGGTTGACCCGATAAACGCAGGACAGGGCTTTCTGAGCCGCTTCAACCGCCGCAAAGCGCTTGGGCGGGTCGAGGCAGATATCACAGTTACCGCACGACTCTTCCCGATATTCACCAAAATAGTTGAGCAATACCTGGCGGCGACAGGTCTGCGCCTCAGCAAACGCCCCCATTGCATTGAGCTTGTGGCTTTCCACCTGCTTCTGAGGCCCTTCCTCTTTTTCATCCAGACAACGGCGCAGCCAGGCCAAATCCGACGGATCATAGAACATCACCGCTTCTGCCGGCAGACCATCACGGCCGGCCCGCCCGGTTTCCTGATAATAGGACTCGATATTACGGGGGATATCGTAATGCACCACAAAACGGACATTGGGCTTGTTGATGCCCATTCCGAACGCCACGGTGGCGACGACGATATGAATATCGTCCCGCTGAAAGTCCTCTTGCACCCTCACTCGCTCGGCATGCTCCAGACCGGCATGATATGCCGCCGCCCGGAGCCCGTTATCACACAACTTTTCGGTAATTTGCTCCACCCGTTTACGGCTATTGCAATATACAATCCCGCACTGCCCGCGAACGCCGCCCAGGTAGCGGGTCAGCTGCGACATCGGTTTGTACTTCTCCTGCAGGGTATAGCGGATATTCGGGCGGTCAAAACTACCCAGGTAAACATGCGGCTCAACCAGACCGAGCCGGGAGACAATATCATTGCGGGTCGTTTCATCCGCCGTTGCGGTCAGGGCCATAATTGGCAGCTGGTCAAAGTGCTGTTTCAGCGTGCCCAGAGACGCATATTCAGGGCGGAAGTCATGCCCCCACTGAGAAATACAGTGCGCTTCATCAACGGCAACCAGGCTCAGTGGCATGTCATAAAGACGCTCGAGAAAATCACGGGTCAGTACCCGCTCCGGCGAAACATACACCAGCTTAACCTCGCCGCTCTGCATCGCGCGGTAGGTATCCTGCATAGCCTCGCGGGACATGGTCGAGTTGAGGTAGTCGGCCGCCACTCCGTTAGCCTTGAGCTGGTCAACCTGATCCTTCATCAGCGAGATCAGCGGAGAGATCACCAGTGTCAGCCCGTCACGCATCAGGGCCGGTATTTGATAACAGAGCGACTTACCGCCACCGGTTGGCATGATCACCAGGCTGTCGCGGCCTTCCGCTATCGCCTCAATCACCTCTTGCTGGCCAACACGAAAGGCCTGATAGCCGAACACATCCTGTAAGATCTGTTCGCTGGTCGCGAGAGAAGCTGGCTGACAAACGGCGGCGCTGCAAGATGACATAAATCGACTCTGTAGTTGACGAGCTGGCTATTCTATACCAATCAGATCGCCGATGTGAACGACACTTACAGCAGCTTCCCCCAGCCAAGCCGGCAAAATGTTGTTTCCTGGAAAACTTCTCGCAAATCCCCACCAGCCTTCGGGCAGGATTTTCTTATCATGTCCGGTGCTAACAAAATCATCAAAAGTTCTGGATGACATCCAACCTGAACACGATTTATACTGCTCCCGCATACCTTTTTAGAAAATGTCATTATTTTCTCTGAATTTTATAAAATAAACCTAAGGATAAGATGGACCAGCAAGCTAAAGATACCCAGCGAGGGGTCATGCTCGCCCTTGGCGCCTACACCATGTGGGGCATTGCACCAATTTACTTTAAGTCTCTCCAGCATGTCAGTCCGCTGGAGATTCTCAGCCACCGGGTGATCTGGTCATTCTTTTTTCTGGCAGCGCTGATCTTCATCGGCAAGCGCTGGAGCAAGGTCAGGGCTGTGCTTCGCCAGCCCAAAACACTACTGGTATTGACGGCCACTGCCCTGCTGGTTGGTGGCAACTGGCTGATTTTCATCTGGGCCGTGAACAACAACTATATGCTTGATGCCAGCCTGGGCTATTACATCAACCCGTTGCTCAATGTCCTTCTGGGAATGTTCTTTCTGGGAGAGCGGCTACGCCCGCTGCAATGGCTCGCCGTCGCGCTGGCGGCCTGCGGGGTTGCCGTACAGCTGATCCAGTTCGGCTCCCTGCCGGTGATTGCCCTGGCCCTGGCGTGCAGCTTTGGTCTCTACGGGCTGCTGCGGAAAAAAGTCAATCTGGATGCCCAAACCGGCCTGTTCATGGAAACCTGTATTCTGCTGCCACTGGCTACCATCTACGTATTGCTGATCGCTGACAGCCCAACGGCTGACTGGGCGGCAAATCCAGCCACGACCAACTTGCTGCTGATGGCCGCCGGGATTGTTACCACGCTTCCGCTGCTGTGCTTTACCGGAGCTGCCACCAAACTGAAACTGTCTACACTGGGATTTTTCCAGTATATCGGCCCAAGCCTGATGTTCCTGCTGGCCATTACGGTCTACGGCGAAAGCTTTACCGCCGACAAAGGCTATACCTTCGCCTTCATCTGGGGAGCACTGGTGCTGTTTAGCTTCGATGGCATCAAGGGCCATCGCCGGGCCAAAAAACGGATTCAGGCAAGCTAGTCCGGCTCACTACCTGCCACAAAGGGTAACTGGCGGCTTGTCAGTTTTTTACAAGCCGCCATCTGTCATTTATGTTCTACTGATAGCCATATTTTTTGACGGCGCCCAATTTACCTGCATCATATTTAACGGCGCTATATTTAACGGCTCTATATTAAACAGCCCCGTATTAGACGGCACCATGCACTCTCAGCCTGCCGGCGGTTAGAAGGATCAGGATGAACAAAGTCAACCACCGAAAATCCGGCATTGATGACATCAACCTGATTGATGCGCATTACCAAAGCTTTGCCTTCAAGCGCCACTACCATCTTGATTACCATCTGGGGCTGATCACCGATGGGCAGCAGCAATACTATTTCAACGGTGCTCGTCATCAGGCTGGTGCCGGTCAGCTGGTGATCATGCCGCCGGATGAAATTCATGACGGCCAACCCCAGCAGCAAGGCTACAAAGTCAAAGTGTTCAGCATTTCCCCGGAATGGCTCGACCACCAGGCCAGCGAACTGTCGGGCAACTGCCAGGTGCACTTTCCGCAGCACAACGTGACCGACAGCCAGCTCTTTTTTCAGCTTAGCCAGCTACACGCCCAGCTGGGCAATCCACACTTTCCCCAGCTCGCCAAGGACTGCATGCCGATCGAGTACTTCTCGCAGCTACTCGGCCGATACAGCCAGCTCCGTCCCCAACCAGTGGTAGCACTGGGTAGCAAAGATCTCCACCAGCTCCGGGACTACCTGATGGCTAACCTGGATCAGAAAATTAGCCTCGACGACCTGGCCAGGCTGTGTGATCTGAGCCCTTCCCAGCTGCTGCGCCAATTTAAAAAAGCCACCGGCATGACGCCCTATGCCTGGCTGGCCCGCCTGCGGCTGGAGCATGCCATGGCCCTGCTCAAAGCAGGCTACTGCAGTACCGATGTCGCCTATTATGTCGGTTTTTATGATCAGGCCCATTTCACCCGGACCTTCAAACAAGCCTTTGGCGTCGCGCCCTCGGAAATCTAGCCAGCCTGTCAATTTTTTACAAGCGCTCCCACGCTCACCCAGGCATGCTAACCCGTGTTATACCACCACCGGATAAAATGAAATGCACGAACTTACCCCATTTGTCACCCTGCTTACCGTCCATGTTATTGCCCTGCTAAGCCCGGGGCCAGATTTTGCCCTCGTCGTCCAAAACGCAGGGCGCTACGGACGCCAGACCGGTGTCACCATTGCACTCGGCCTATCGCTGGGGATCCTGCTTCACTCCATTCTGAGCATTACCGGTGCCAGCCTGCTGATCCGCGAGCAGCCCGCCCTGTTTGCCATGCTACAGGCCGCAGGCGGCGGCTACCTGCTCTGGCTGGGCATCGGCGCTACCAAGAGCGCACTGGAGTTACTCTGGCGCAAAAGCGAATCTCATGCCTCTCCAAGCCCTGCCCAGCAGTTGATAGGTAACCGCAAACAGGCGCTGGCCAAGGGGTTTACCACCAACATCCTCAATCCCAAGGCACTGGTATTCTTCCTGAGCCTGCTATCGACCCTGGTGCCGGCAGATATGTCCGTGGCAGGAAAAGCCACTGCCATCAGCCTATTGTGGGTAACCTCCTTCCTATGGTTTGCCACGCTGGCCTGGCTGCTAACCGGACAGCGGCTGCAGCAAAAAATCCAACAGTGGACACCTTACATTGACGGACTCTGCGGCCTGCTGTTTGTCAGTATCGGCAGTATGATCCTGCTCCGCCTGGTCCTGCCGGCCTGATGGGAAACCTGTAATAAATTGTTGATTACGAGCACAAAACCTGCTCAACAATTAGACAGCTACGGATTCTGCTCTTACGCTATCGAAGCACCCCGTATGCGAAAGAGGAATGAACCATGGAGTGGAATACGTCCCGCCTGGCTGTGGCACTGGCAGCCTGCTTGCTTGCCCCTGCCGCCCTGAGCAAGGATACCAGCAAGCAAACGGCCGATCAGGTTGCCCCCGAGGCTGCTACCGGGATCAGCCAACAGCAGCAAGTAAGCGGCAAAGACTGGATGGTCGCCAGCGCCAACCCCTATGCCAGCGAAGCGGGCGCAGCAATGCTTCGCCAGGAAGGCAATGCGATTGATGCCATGGTGGCCACCCAGCTGGTTCTCGGGCTGACCGAGCCGCAGTCCTCCGGCATCGGCGGCGGAGCATTCATGGTGTTCTGGGATGCAGAAAAAGAAGCCCTTACCACCTTCGACGGTCGTGAAACTGCCCCTTTTGCGGTGACGCCGCGCCTGTTTCAAGATGAAAACGGTAAGCCGCTGGCCTTCTACGATGCCGTGGTCGGCGGCCGCTCAGTCGGAACCCCGGGAACGGTCAAGCTGATGTGGTATACCCACCAGCGTCACGGCAAACTGCCCTGGAGCGATCTGTTTGCCCCGGCAATAAAACTCGCCACCGAAGGCTTTACGGTCAGCCCGCGCCTCGCGGCACTGGTCGCCAAAGATCAGAAAAATCTCCAGCGCTGGCAGGCCACCAAAGCCTATTTCTTCAATGACGACGAAAGCCCTATCCGGGCCGGACAGCGTCTGACCAACCCGGCCTATGCCGACACCCTCACGCAAATTGCCGAGCGTGGCGCCAGCGCGTTCTACCATGGCGACATTGCCAAGGACATTGTCAAAACCGTCCGCAATGCAGAGGGGAACCCCGGCGTACTCAGCGTGATGGATCTGGCCACCTATCAGGTCAAGGAACGAGAGCCGATCTGTGCACCGTACCGCCAGTTTGAGATTTGCGGCATGGGGCCACCAAGCTCCGGCGCCCTGACCCTCGGCCAGATCATGGGGATGCTGAACCAATACCCGATCGACAAAATGGGCCCGAATGACGTCAACAGCTGGCGCCTGCTGGGTGATGCCTCCCGCCTGGCCTTTGCCGATCGCGGCCGCTACATGGCCGACAGTGACTATGTCCCCATGCCGACAGATGGCCTGCTCGATCCCGGCTATCTCAAGCAACGTGCTGCGCTGCTAAAAGGCGACAAAGCCCTTGCCACAGCCGAACCGGGCCTGCCGGTCTGGTCCCATGCGATGCGCTACGCCATGGACGAGTCGCTAGAACTGCCTTCCACCAGCCACTTTTCGATTGTCGACCGTGATCGCAATGTTGTTTCAATCACCACCACCATCGAAAACGGTTTCGGCTCACGCTTGATGGTGCGTGGCTTTCTGCTCAACAACGAACTGACCGACTTTTCCTTCCGCAGCCATATCGGCGGTAACCCGATTGCCAACCGGATTGAGCCGGGCAAACGCCCGCGCTCGTCAATGGCCCCAACCATCGTGATGAAGGACGAGCAGCCGTATCTGGCCGTCGGCTCGCCGGGCGGCAGCCAAATTATCGGCTATGTCGCCAAAACCCTTGTGGGCCATCTCGACTGGGGACTGGATCTACAACAGGCCATCAACCTGCCCAACATGAATAACCGCTTCGGTGCCTTCGAGCTGGAAAAAGGGACCACGGCAGAACAATGGGCCCCCAAGCTTGAGCAACTCGGGTTCGAGATAAAAATCAAAGATCTCAACTCGGGAGTACAGGCTATTCGGATTGACGGCAAGCAGCTTTCCGGTGCTGCCGATCCACGCCGGGAAGGCAAGGTTATCGCCCAGTAAACTACTGAACATTAACCTAGCCTCAAAAACAAAAGCCCGCCAATGCATCAGCATGGCGGGCTTTGTCTTTAACGGCCTGTCAGCAGTGGACTATTACATCGGCTCCAGCTTGGCGTACTGGGTTACCAGCCACTTAATCCCTTCGCCATTGAACGCGACCTGGACCCGGCTCTGTGCACCGCTACCTTCAAAATTGATAATCGTCCCTTCACCAAACTTCGGATGCTGCACCCGCTGACCGAGGCTGAAGCCCGTCTGGTTGAAGTTGTCACTCACCTGGGTCTGGCTGAAACGACCGCTGCTCGCTGGCCGCGAGACCTGCGCCTTCATCCGGACTTCCTCGACGTATTCAGTCGGGATCTCACGAATAAAGCGTGACGGTTTATGGAAATTGTCCTTGCCGTACAGGCGACGCATTTCCGCATAGGTGATATACAGCTTCTGCATTGCACGGGTCATCCCCACGTAACACAGACGGCGCTCCTCCTCCAGGCGTCCCACCTCCTCGGTCGTCCGCGAACTCGGGAACATCCCCTCTTCGACACCGACCATAAAGACGACAGGAAACTCCAGCCCCTTGGCGCTGTGCATCGTCATCAGCTGCACTGCATCCTCGAAATCATCGGCCTGCCCTTCACCGGCTTCCAGCGCCGCATGCGACAGGAAGGCTGCCAGCGGGGTCATCTCTTCCGCTTCTTCCGGCACCTCAAACTGACGGGTGGCGGTCACCAGCTCTTCGAGGTTTTCGATTCGTGCCTGCGCCTTCTCGCCCTTTTCCTGCTCGTACATCGCCCGCAGTCCCGAATTACGGATCACCTCGTCGGTTTGCTGGAACAGCGGCAGATCACGGGTATCATCCTCAAGGGCATTGATCAGCTCAATGAAACGGCGCAGCGAATTGGCCGCACGGCCTGCCAGCACCTGCTCTTCCAGCAGGGCGACACTGGCCTGCCACATCGTCGCACCGCGATCGCGCGCCGCCATACGAATAGTTTCCAGTGTCCGGTCACCCAGGCCACGGGTCGGAGTATTGACCACCCGCTCGAAAGAAGCATCGTCATTGCGGTTCGACATCAGGCGTAGGTAGGCCAGCGAATCTTTGATTTCCTGACGCTCGAAGAAGCGCATTCCGCCGTAAATGCGGTATGGCAGTCCTGCCTGAATAAGCGCCTCTTCCAGTACCCGCGACTGGGCATTACTACGATACAGGAAGGCAGTCTCGTTCAGGGTACCGCCCTGATCGCGCCATTCCTTGATCTTGCCGACTGCAAAACGCGCCTCGTCCAGCTCGTTAAAGGCCGAATACAGCGAGATTGGCTCGCCCTCGGCCCCTTCGGTCCACAGGTTCTTGCCCATTCGCTCGTTGTTGTTGGCAATCAGTTCGTTGGCCGCATTCAGGATATTGCCAGTCGAGCGGTAATTCTGCTCAAGGAAGATCGACGAGGCATTGGTGAAATCCCGCAGGAAGCGCTGGATATTTTCTACCTGGGCACCACGCCAGCCGTAAATCGACTGGTCATCATCGCCGACAATCATCACGTTACAGTCCGGGCCGGCCATCAGGCGCAGCCAGGCAAACTGGATGTTGTTGGTATCCTGGAACTCGTCGACCAGAATATGTTTGAAGCGCGCCTGATAATGCTCGCGAATGTGCTTGTTGTCGCGGATCAGCTCAAAGGCACGCAGCAGCAGTTCGGCAAAATCCACCAGCCCGGCACGATCACAGGCTTCCTGATAGGCGGTATACACCCTCAGCCAGGTTTGCTCGACGGGATCATTGAAGGTATCGATGTTGGCAGGTCGCAGCCCCTCGTCCTTCTTGCCATTGATATACCAGGCCGCCTGGCGCGCCGGCCAATGTTTCTCGTCCAGGTTCTGCGCCTTGATCAGACGGCGGAGCAGACGCATCTGATCGTCGGAGTCCAGAATGTTGAAGTCATCGGGCAGGCGTGCATCCAGATAGTGGGCACGCAGCATGCGATGGCACAGGCCGTGGAAGGTGCCGTTCCACATACCGGCCGACGAGCCCTGCATCAGCTCGTTGATCCGGCCGCGCATCTCGGCCGCCGCCTTGTTGGTAAAGGTCACCGACATGATTGAATACGGCGAGGCCTGCTCAATCTGCATCAACCAGGCGATACGATGGACCAGTACGCGGGTCTTGCCGCTGCCCGCACCCGCCAGGACCAGGTGATTACCTAGCGGCGCAGCCACCGCCTCTCTTTGCTTGTCATTAAGGCCATCTAACAGGAGTGAAGCGTCCATCGTTACCTACTGGTTATTTATACAATGCTGGGGATTATACCAGCTCAATTCAAGAATGCCTCGATATCTTCGCCCTCCCCGGAGATTCAGACAAACCGGCTTTCCGACGACACAGCCGTTTGATAAGTCACCAGTTTCAAACGCTTGCCTTTTATTATTTGTTCTATGCTTGGAAATGGCGGGATGTTACGCACCAGAAAAAAAAGTTAAGAAAGAGTGAAATAAAAAACCGGTTCGCCCTTTCTTATGTTCCGAGAGCGCAATAAGAAGCGCCAACAATAACAAAAGGAAACGTTGCTCCATGCAGCAACAGTCAGCAAATTAAAGAGGAATGATTATGAAAAAGACAACCAATATCGCTCTAGCATCAGCCGTTACCGGTCTTATTGCGCTTGCAGGTACCGCAATGACCACCTCAACCGCGGTGGCAGCCGAAGCCAAAGAGAAATGCTACGGCGTAGCCAAGGCCGGTAAGAACGACTGCGCAACCAAGACCAGCTCATGTGCCGGTACGTCCAAAACGGACAACCAGAAAGATGCTTTCATCATGGTACCAAAAGGTTTGTGTGACCGCCTGGCCGGTGGCTCTACTTCATCGTCTTAATGACCCCGACACCTTGTACTGTTAGTTCAATCTAAGGAATGATTATGAAGAAAACCAACGTAGCCCTTGCCACTGCTGTTTCCGGCCTGCTTGCCCTGGCCGGTACCGCGATGACTGCCTCGACCGCTGTTGCCGCTGAAGCCAAAGAGAAATGCTACGGCGTTGCCAAAGCCGGTAAAAACGACTGCGCCACCAAAACCAGTTCATGTGCCGGCACCTCCAAGGTCGACGGCCAGAAAGATGCCTTTATCATGGTGCCAAAAGGCCTGTGTAGCCGCCTGGCCGGCAGCTCGCCAGAGGCAAAATAAGTGGGCGGCCTGACACAGCGCCAAGTGGTTGGGGTGGGGTTACGCTCCCCCCACATCACCCAGGTTCTGGAGCAGAAACCGGATATCGGCTGGCTGGAGATCCACAGTGAGAACTACTTCACCACAACCTCTACCGCCCGACAGCAGCTACGGCAGATTGCCGAGCACTATCCGATTAGCTGCCACGGTATCGGCTTGTCCCTCGGTTCGGCCGATCCCCTGGATCGCCAGCACCTGAGCCAGCTCAAACAGCTAGTTGATGAAATCGACCCGATTGCCGTCTCGGATCATCTCAGCTGGAGCTCTGTCGACGGGCAGTTTTTCAATGATCTGCTGCCACTGCCCTATACCGAGGAAGCGCTTGAGCACTTTTGTCACAAGGTCGAACAGGTGCAGGACTATCTCGGTCGCCAGATGCTGATCGAGAACCCGTCCAGCTACCTGAGCTTTGCCAGCTCGGCGATTCCGGAATGGGAGTTTCTTCATCAGGTACAACAACGCACCGGTTGTGGCCTGCTGCTCGACCTGAACAATATCTACGTCAGCGCCTTCAACCATGGCTTTGACTGTGATCAGTACATTGCTGCGCTGGATGCCTCGGCGGTCAAAGAGATCCACCTGGCCGGCTTTACCGTCAAACAGTTCGAAGACGGCGAGATCTGGATTGATACCCATAGCAAACCCGTCAGCGAACCGGTATGGCAACTCTATCGCCGTTGGGTACAGCAGCACGGCAGGACACCGACCCTGATTGAGTGGGATTTGGATATTCCGCCACTCTCTGTCCTGCTCGGGGAAGCCGACAAGGCACGCAACATTATCATGCAGGAGGCGCAAGATGGACAAATCCTTACCCCCTGACCGGGACAAAGACGGCAAGCTGCACCAACTGCAGCAAGACTTTGCGGCAGCCCTGCACTACCAGCCCAGCACCGTGGCAACAAACATTGCCGATGGCCAGTTTCCGGCCGAGCAGCTGATCCAGATTTACCGCAACAACTTTATTATCAGCCTGTCGGAAATCCTTGAGGTGGTCTATCCCTGCGTCAAAGCCGTGGTCGGTGACGAGTGCTTTAGCCAGCTTGCGCGCCAGCATGTTCTGACTCACCCGCTGCAGCAAGGCGATGTCAGCCATTACGGCCACGGGTTATGTGAGACCATCAACAGCCAACCGGCACTGACAGAAGCCGTGCCGTACCTGACGGATCTAGCCAGCCTGGAATGGCACCTCGATCGCGCCGCCCATGCGCCGGCCACCGACAGCCAGTTCCCGTTTGCCAAGCTGGGACAACTGACCGAGGCCAATTTGCCCCAGCTGCAGCTTGAGGTACCCGAACCAACATTTTGTATCGACTCCGACTACCCGGTCGCTACCATCTGGCAGATGATCACCGACAACGCCGTTGAAGAGATTGATCTTAGCCAGCCGGAATCTGCGGTGATCCAGCGACGCCCGGATCAGATGATGGTACTAAATACTACGCCGGGTGCCACCGGGCTTATCCGGCTCAGCCAGCAGCAAGGCCGCCTTGGCGACGCCTCCGACGAAATGCTGGCGATGCTCGGCGAGCTCGTCCAGCGACACATTTTTACCGACATTCATGGTTTGCCAGAGGGAGAGTGAGCATGCTGATTTTTATCAAACAAATCGACGGCCTGGCACAGCGTATTACGGAGCCTCTGATCCCGTTGCTGCTGCTATTCACCCGACTCTGGGTGGCCTGGGTATTCTTCAAATCCGGCATGGTCAAATACTCCAGCTGGGACAGCACCCTCTACCTCTTCGAGTATGAGTATCAGGTGCCCTTGCTGCCATGGCAGCTCGCCGCCTATATGGGAACGGCCGCCGAACTGATCCTGCCGGTCTTTCTGGCACTGGGGTTATTCACCCGTCCGATGGCACTGGTACTGTTCGTCTTCAACATCATTGCCGTGGTGTCCTACCCGTTGCTGTGGGAGAAAGGCTTTTTCGACCACCAGCTATGGGGCATGATGATGCTGGTGAATGTGTTCTGGGGCGCGGGACTAATCTCGGTCGACAGGCTGATCAGCAACGAGCCAAAGCAGAGCCTGCTGGAATAGCACGGCTAGAGCCGCGATAGATTTATCGGTTCCAATCGGATCAAAAAAGGCGATCACCGAGATCGCCTTTTTGTTCTTCCCAGCCAGCACTACACCAAGTCAAGCAACTGTGACAGGCGACAGATTTCGACATCCGGCAGCCATTTTGCTTTGGGTTCACGATGCAGCTGACGCTGCTGGTCGTTATACCAACAAGCCTGAAAGCCATTTCGTTTCGCGCCGCCGACATCCGTGACCAGATGATCGCCGACATGGAGAATGTCCTGTGCCGCCGTGCCCAATAACGCAGCAGCCTGGGCAAACATATCCGGCTCGGGTTTCGCCAAGCCGTCCCGGCCTGCCACCAGCACCCGAGAAAAATACTGGCCGAGACCTATCTTGTCCGCATCAACATTGCCGTTGGTAATAGCCAGCAAGGGCAGCGTCTGACCCAGCACGGCCAGTACCCGATGGGTTTCCTCCGGGACATCAACCTGATTGCGGACAACCAGTACCCGCTCCAGTCCTTCCCGGGCGGCCAGCTCGGCCTTCTCCTGTGAATAACCAAGCTGCATCAGTCCGACTTTAAGCACCTCATAGCGCCAAAGGCTTACATCATGGCGCAAATAAGGCGTCTGCTCCGCCAAACGCATTTTCAGCCGCAGCCAGTCTTCCCTGGCCATACTGTGGCTGCACGGATGGTACTCAGCCAGCCAGTCATGCATCGCCTGCTCGGCCCGCCGGATCACCGGGCGGTTATCGTACAGGGTATCATCCAAATCAAAAGTCAGCGCCTTAGGCGACTGGAGGTTGCGATAAAACTGCATATCAGCCCTCGGTTACATCAGCAGAATAGGTGGCAAGACGCACTAGCGTTTGTTTCGTTTTGCCCTCGGATGTGCTTCATCATACACCTGTGCCAGGTGCTGAAAATCGAGGTGGGTATAAATTTGGGTGGTCGACAGGTTGGCATGGCCGAGTAGCTCCTGCACCGCCCGTAAGTCCCCGCTCGACTCGAGCATATGGGTGGCAAAGCTATGGCGTAGCTTGTGCGGATTAATATGGCTGGATACGGCCTGTTTCTGGCCCCATTCCGCCATCCGTTTCTGGACGTTGCGGTTGGAAATCCGCTGCCCCAGCTTGGAGACAAACAAACCAGGTTCACCGCTGGCCGCCAGCTGTCCGCGGACCTTGAGCCAATGGCCAACCCAGTCGCGAGCCAACCCGGCAAAAGGCACAATTCGCTCCTTATCCCCTTTACCGATCACCCGGATATCACCCTTGCTCAGGCTAATATCGCGCACATCCAGGTTTACCAGCTCCGACAGACGCAGTCCGGCTCCGTACATCAGTTCCATCATCGCCCGATCCCGAATTGACAGCGGATCATCCTCATCAACGCTAAGTAGCTGATCCATCTCGTCAACATCGAGATTCTTGGGCAGCGGCCTGGCTTTGCGTGGCGCAGACACCCCCTTGGCGGGGTTGGCCTTCAACACGCCCTGGCGTACCAGATAATCAAAAAAGCTGCGCAGCGCCGACAGGCGCATCGACAAGCTGCTGGCCTTCAGGCCGTCACGCATCCCCTTGCTTGCCAACTGGCGTACCCAGCCGGCATCGACCACGCGCCAGTCCGTGACCTCCAGCTCAACCAGCTGCTCGGCCAGCGTTGTCAGCTGACGCTTGTAGTTCTGCTGAGTGTGCAGACTGAGCTCACGTTCGCTACGCAGGTACTCGTAAAAACGCTGCAGGGGCTTGTCCAGCCCGGAAGGCAACTGACTCAATCAATTACCTCGCGGGTATATTCCCAGTGATGGATCAGGCGAGTCAGCACCAGGGCCAACTGCTCGACAAACAAGGTATCCATCGCAGGCTGGAAATGACCGCCATCGGCACTGGCAAAGCTCAACACCCCGATAGGATGCTCGATCCCCAGCGGCAGCACCACATAGGAGCCTAGGTGCGGCGGATGGCTAAAGAGCAGCTCGCTCTCTTGCCTGCGCAACCGTCCCATGTAAACCGGCCGATGCGACAAATGGGCAACACGAAAGCCCTCAAAAGCCTTACGCGGTAAATAGAGGTTATCATCAAAGCTATCGAACAGCTTCAGGCTGAAGTCCAGCTGCAGCTGGCTGCTGAGCTCTTCAAGGATCACCAGCGCCTGATAGATATTGTGGGTCTGAAACAACTGCTGCTGGGCGCGGGCAAAGATTTCAAACAGCTCGCTGTTCTTACCGGCGGCGGTTACCAGGGTATTAATTTCCCCCTCAAGTTCACGCACCCGGCCTCGTAGCCTGTCGAGCTGAATTTCCACCAGCGACACCGCACCACGCTCACTGTGGGCCACGCGCAGCTGGGTCAGTAATTCCGACTGGCGGATAAAAAAATCAGGGTTGTCGAGCAGAAACTCAGCCACATCCTGATCGGACAACGGGGTGTCTGCCACTACGGGCAGCTCACCCAGTTGGGATACATCTGTCATAATACTATTTGTCCATCAAAGACATGTGCTACAGGGCCAGTCATATACAATGGCTTGCCTTCTCCGGCCCAGCGAATATGCAAATCGCCGCCCGGAAGGCTCACTTTTACATTTTCATCCAGCAGCCCCTGCTGCTGACCAATCGCGACAGCGGCACAGGCACCACTGCCACAAGCCTGGGTTTCACCGGCTCCACGCTCGTAGACCCGCAGCTTGATTTCGCGACGGTTCACTATCTGCATAAAGCCCGCGTTGACCCGCTCAGGAAACCGCTCGTGGGATTCCAGCAACGGACCCATCGTCTCGACGTCAGCCGTATCGACATCGTCCACCACAGTCACGCAATGCGGATTCCCCATGCTTACCGCGCCACAGAATACCGTGTTATCACCGGCTCGCAAAATATAGGTTTTTTCACTTTGCTTGGCACGAAACGGGATCTTGCCCGGCTCGAACTCCGGCGCCCCCATATTGACCGTCACCTGGTTGTCATTTTCCAGCTTCAGGATCATTTTCCCGCCCTTGGTGCTGACGGAAATATGGTATTTGTTGGTGAGCCCTTTCATCCAGACAAAACGGGCAAAACAGCGGGCACCGTTGCCACACTGCTCAACCTCGCTACCGTCGGCATTGAAGATCCGGTAGTGAAAATCTGTCTCCGGATCATAGGGCGGTTCTACCACCAGCAACTGGTCAAAACCGATCCCCCGATGGCGATCGGCCAGCCGCTTGATGGCGTCAGGCGAGAAGAACGCATTCTGCGTCACGCAATCCACCACCATGAAATCATTGCCTAAGCCATGCATTTTTGAAAAATTGATCTGCATGATGTCCCTTCTTGTTATTCTGGCAACAGGTGCTCAGACTGCCACAATTGCTCCAGCGTTTCACGCTCGCGGACCACATAGGCATCTTGACCGTCAACCATGATTTCGGCAGCGCGTGTACGGGTATTATAGTTTGACGCCATCACAAACCCATAGGCTCCTGCCGAACGTACCGCCAGCAGATCGCCCGGTTCGAGGCACAAGGTTCGCTCCTTGCCGATGAAATCGCCGGTCTCACAGATAGGTCCGACAAAGTCATAGGTCTGCTTCTCACCCTCGCGCGGGCATACCGGCACAATGTCCTGCCATGCCTGATAGAGGGTCGGACGGATCAGATCGTTCATTGCCGCGTCGACAATAGCAAAATTTTTGTGCTCGGTGTGCTTGAGATACTCAATTCGGGTCAACATCACACCGGCATTAGCGGCAATTGCACGGCCCGGTTCAAAAACCAGTTCCAGCTCGGGGTGGTCCTTGAGGCGAGCCAGCAGCTCGGTGGCATAGTCAGAAGGCTGTGGTGGCTGCTCGTCACTGTATGTCACGCCCAGTCCACCGCCGACATCGAGGTGCTCGATTTCAATGCCTTCAGCCTTGAGGGTATCAATCAGGGCCAGCAGGCGGTCGGTGGCATCGATAAACGGTTCAATATCCGTCAGCTGGGAGCCGATATGACAGTCCATACCGGTCACTTTCAGGTTTGGCAGGCTCTGTGCCAGACGGTAAACCTCCGGCGCACGGTCAAACACAATACCAAATTTATTGTCACGCAGGCCGGTCGAGATATACGGGTGGGTCTTGGCATCAACATCCGGGTTGATCCGCAAGGACACCGGCGCCACTTTGCCCAGCTCGCCTGCCACCTCATTCAGGCGCTCAAGCTCAGGCTCGGATTCAACATTGAAGCATTTAATACCCAGCTCCAGCGCCCGCTTCATCTCCGCGGCCGTCTTGCCGACACCGGAGAAAACAACCTTGGCCGGATCGCCACCGGCGGCGATAACCCGCTCCAGCTCGCCCTGCGAGACAATATCGAACCCGGAACCCAGCCGGGCTAGCACATTGAGTACCCCGATATTGGAGTTGGCCTTCACGGCATAACAAATCAGGTGCGGGTGGTTGGCCACCGCCTGATCAAACGCATTCCAGTGTCGCTCCAGTGTTGCCCTGGAGTACACATACAAAGGGGTACCGTAACGCTCAGCGAGGTCGGTAAGTACAATGTCTTCGGCCCAAAGCTGGCCGTCTTGCTGGTAGTTAAAATAATCCAAAGTTGTCTCTTCCCTGTCTGATCGCTGTCGTTACTGCTGTTGTTGCTGCTGCTCGGAGTCGTCCGGCATATATAGCGGCCCGCTCTGACCACAGCCATTAAGTGCCAATACACCCAGTACTAAAATTGCCAATAAACCTTTACGCATTTTTCAAAGCCAGTGATTATCATTTCATTGCCCTCTATAATCGCACCAACACTAGGAAAAGCAATAGGACGCAATGGGATGAATGATACAGAATTTCATAAGTTAGCCGATGAGGTTCTTATGAGCATCGAGGAAGGCATCGACGAATCCGGTGCAGACATTGAATATGAGACGACCGGCAACGTACTGACACTGGAATTCGAGAACCGCAGCCAAATCGTCATTAACCGCCAGGAGCCGTTGCACGAAATCTGGCTGGCTTCAAAATCAGGTGGTTACCACTTCAAATACAAAGACGGCCTGTGGCACTGTACCCGCAGCGGGGCCGAGCTGATTTCGCTGGTGAAGCAGGAATGCTCGCTACATGCCGAAGAGCCAGTGGACTGGTCATAGGCCGGCACGACGACTAGGCAAACAGCCCGAAACGAAAAAGCGAGAGCCGACAGACTCTCGCTTTTTGTTATTCGGCCCCAAAACCCAACTACCGTGTCGACAGCGACATCATGTTGGGGGCGGCTCCAGCCGCCGCGGGTCGCGGGATTTGCTGGCCACTCTTGAACGGGATCACCTGCGGCTCACCGCCATCGTTGTGCACGATGTCGTAAAACTGCGGCAGGTTAAAATTGATGAAGTTGGCGCTATAACTGAAGCGATCCTGGGCCGAGGTGTAGAAGCGGTTTACCCCATGGACCATCTCATCTTTGTCACCGCTGCACTGGCGGTAGACTTCCACCCGGTTCGACTCGTCGAGAATATAGATATTGTAGCCGGCATCGCAGTCTTCGAAGAAAAACTGGATCAGGCCTTCGCTGGCATAGGCATCGACAATTTCCGGCGGGTGCGGCTCATCAGCCTTACCCATCACCAGATTGGCCGAGCCAAACAGCTTGTTGGTCGAAATACAGCTATAGAAATCAACCGAGTTTTCCAGCTTCTGGACTGACACCCCACGGCGCTCGAAAAACAGGCCATGGGTCTGTTCGCCAATGCGAATCGCCTTGAAGCGACGGCGTTTCTCCTGCTCAACCGGCTTGAGGCGCATTTCGATACACTCGGCTACCAGCTGATAGACCAGGTTGCGGATCAGGCCGCGCATGTGCTTGCTATAGCAGAACACATCAACCGACTCCGGCGGGATTGCATCCTGGTGCATCTTGCCCAGTACCGTCTTAAGCGCATCCAGCATGGCATTTTCACCGCTGAAGTTCAGGGTACGCACCTCGTTCCACGAATTACGGTAGACCAGATCCACACTGCCCACCAAGCAAGTCTGCTCGGGGCCATAGCTAAAGATGTCGGTATTTTTAAAGTCAAAACGGACCGAACGGTTTTTCAGCTCGGTCGTCGGATCATTTTCCAAGTTGACAAACAACCCGAGCTGGCGAATTTCGCACGGGCTCGACAGCGCCTGCAGGCCCGGCTGCGGACGGCGGATCGGGAACGTATTGCGGATATCGCTGACCAGCTGGTAGAGCTTGTCGATATCCATCGCTGCATCGCGTACCACATTGTGCAGACAGGTCGATTCGGTCAGCAGGCCGTTAAAGTATGCCCAGGCAACCAGCTTACTCAGGTAACGGTTATGTTCCAGCGACGGCTGGCCCAAAATGGCATACGGATCGAGCGAATGCTTGTACAGATACCAACCTGCGGCATTGGTTCGTCCGGCCGGCACCTGGATCAGGCTCAGGTTCGGCTCATGCAAGTCAGGGGAGATCTGCGGGTTGAGCAAAGTGACCTTGCCCGGCAGAACCTCAAACGCGGCGTACAGCTTACGCGCCAGAATACTGATGTCTTCCGGGCTAATTGCCGAAGTGATGTTATTACGACGGGCAAAGCGGATCAGGTTACGGTAGCTAAGCATCAGGGCATCGAGCAGCTCATTGTGCGCCCGCTTGACCTGCTCTACCTTCCAGTCACGGCGGTTGTCCAGCTCAAGCAGCACCTCTTGTGGCCACTGCCAGTCAGACGTCAGCTTGTCCAGGACCTTACGACGCCACGCCACCGAGCCGGAGGCCGGCTCACGGGTCAGCTTCTCATGTGTCTTGAGGTAGAAGCAGCGACGGACCAAGTCCAAGCGGCGGTGATCGTCAATACGCTCCAGGTAAAGCGTCACCTTCTCAAGCATCAGGTAATACGCATCCATACAGTACTCGGTGCGATCTTCCGAAAAGAAGCGGCGCTTGCCGTCGACACTGAGCAGCTGGGTGTGCGGGTATTCCCATGAGTATGCCTCGAGCAAAATCGCTTTCAGCACTGATTTATACGGTGAATCGATACTCTTGTAGAGCTGCCACAGGCTGGAGCCAAAGTATTCCTCGGCCGGAATTCGGGTCAGGCCACCGAAATCAATCCACTCTTCACGACGGATATACCCATTCGAATCAAGGTAATCGATATATTCGTCGTAACACTCTTCCATTTCCGGCGGCACCATGAACCACATCAGGCGCTGGCCGGCAAGCTGGACCGCCGAGCGGTAAAACTCGTCAAGCAGCAGCAGGTGCTGGCTCGAGCCGCAGTTATCACCGGTCATCTGCTCGGAAAAATTATCGCGGAAACGATTTTCGTCAATCAGGAAAAAGTTGGCCTCGACGCCCTGTGCCATCGCCCAGTCGGAGATCAGCGAACACTTGCTCTCAAGCGCCTTGCGATCGTCCGCCGCCATATCGGTACGAATACAGACCCAGATATCGAGATCACTGGTCAGACTCTGACCCAGCGAAGAGGTACTGCCCATGGCATACAGGCCAAGGATCGGGTATTCATCGTTAGGTAGCTGAGGAGGAGTGATGGTCGACTGGCTGGTTAACGCACAATCGTCGATCAGCTGTTGCTGCTGTTCGGAAACGTCAAACGCGGCAATGCCCACAGGCACAGCCTGATCAAGGTAGCCGGGTACCGCCGGGTGATTGTAGTGGAGTAACACGGTCAGCAGGTTGAATACCTGCTCGGACTGCGCATTCATGGCTGCGCGGGCACGCTCCAGCCTTAGCTGGTTGTGCTTATCCAGTCTACTTTTAAGCGTCTCGATATAATTATGCAAATTACTCTTCCAAGAGCTACCAGCTAGAGAGCGGCCCAAATCTTGTCATTATTAGTGTAGATAGTGTCCTACACGCGAGCAAAAACGTGATCAATGTAACAGTTTTTACTTTAACCGTAAAGATAGTGACGATTTATGACAGCTTATGAATGGCTCGCTTTTTGGCAAATTGGCGATACAGCCCATCCTTGTCCCGATTCCCTCAAGCTAGTACAAACTCAATAATCCGCCAGCAGCGGTATTGTAATGAATTTTCCACTTAAAGGTTATGTGAGAAATATCACATTAATTACAACACATATCAAGACAATACTGCTTCACCGCACTGAGGGCAACAAGTGAATTACCATCATGGCGCAGTAGTGATACGATTACCGTGTATAAATGCAAGCGATTTAATGGACCCTATTCTATGACCGATAAACCGATCCGCATTGCCACCCGCAAAAGCCCGCTGGCAATGTGGCAAGCAGAATTTGTAAAAGATGCACTGGAGCAGGCTCATCCAGGCCTGATTGTCGAGCTGGTACCAATGGTTACCAAAGGCGACATCATTCTGGATACCCCGCTCGCCAAGGTCGGTGGTAAGGGTCTATTCGTAAAAGAACTCGAAGTGGCCATGCTCGAAGACCGCGCCGACATCGCCGTACACTCGATGAAAGATGTCCCTGTCGAGTTCCCCGAAGGCTTAGGGCTGGTCACTATTTGCGAACGCGAAGACCCGCGTGATGCCTTTGTCTCCAACACGTTCAATACGATTGACGAACTTCCGGCCGGTGCCGTAGTCGGCACCTCGAGCCTGCGCCGTCAATGCCAGCTTCGCGCCCAGCGCCCTGATCTGGTTGTCAAAGACCTGCGCGGCAACGTCAATACCCGTCTGCGCAAGCTTGATGACGGCGAATACGATGCCATTATCCTCGCCTGTGCCGGTCTGATGCGACTAAAAATGGATGACCGCATCCGTGATGCCATCGCACCAGAGACCAGCCTGCCAGCGGTCGGCCAGGGAGCTGTCGGCATCGAATGCCGTCTGGATGACACCCGCGTCCGGAAGCTACTTGATGCCCTGAACCACCAGGAAACCGCGACCCGCGTACTCTGCGAGCGTGCAATGAACAACCGCCTGCAGGGTGGCTGCCAGGTCCCTATCGGTAGCTACTCGGAACTCAAAGGCGATCAAATCTGGCTACGCGCCCTGGTTGGCGAACCTGACGGCAGCAAGATTGTTAGCGGCGAGATCAGCGGACCGGCCGCTGATGCCGAAGCTCTGGGCACCCAGCTGGCAGAGCAGCTGCTCGACGACGGTGCCAAGGACATCCTGGATAAGCTATACGGCAACGCCTGATGACCATACTGATCACCCGCCCGGCCCCAGAATGCCACCAGCTTGCGCAGCAGCTCAATGCAGCGGGGATCAGTGCTATTGCCCAACCATTGCTCGATATTCAGCCGGGAAAACAACTTCCTACGTTGATTTCCCAGCTAAATCAGCTGCAATCAGGCGATTTTCTGATTGCTGTCAGTGTTCATGCAGTGAACCTGGCGCACAATTACTTAACAACACAAGGTGCCAGCTGGCCAAAAAACGTGCATTATATGGCCGTTGGGCACAAAACTGCCGCAGCACTCTCCGAGTGCACAGGCAGCGACGTGCAATCACCTCAGTCGCGCTGTGACAGTGAAGGATTACTGGAATTACCGGCACTGGCTCAAGCTCGGATACAAAACCGCCGGATACTGATTTTACGCGGCAACGGCGGTCGTGAATTGATCTACCAAACCTTGCAACAGCGCAAGGCCGAGGTCAGCTACTGCGAGACCTACCTGCGCAGCTGGAACCCACTCGATGGCGAGCAGCTGTGCCGGACATGGCAGTCGAGGCAGGTGTCGGCACTGGTTGTCACCAGTGGCGAGCAGCTGGCATACCTAAGTAGTTTAATTCCTGATGACAACAAGGCTTGGTTTCTTCAGCGCCACCTTTTCGTACCAAGCCAACGAATCGCGGACCAGGCTACAACGCTTGGTTTTTGTACAATTTCCACCGTGGGGAGTGCGGCCAACAACTGCCTTTTCACGACCCTAAGCAAGATAGGCACGATGGGATAATCGGATGACTGACAAAAAAACCAATAACGAAACCTCTGCAGATAACAAACAATCGGCAGTGTCAAAAACAACGGACAAGCAAGGTCAATCAAGTGCCAAAGCCCAGGCACCTGAAACCTCTGCACCGAAGGAAACAGCAGCCAAGGCGGAAGCCAGCCAGCCAGCGCCTGCTCCTCAGCCAGCCGAAAAGCAAAGCGGCAGTAAAATGGGGGCTATCGCCATTGCCCTCGTCATCGCACTGGGTGCCGGCCTGTACTACCACGGTCACCAGCAAACCCTGGCCCAGAACGCCAAAATGGCTGAACTTCAGCAACAGCTGGCAGGCGTAAAAAGCAACCTGACCAACAGCATTGCCGCCACCAAACAAGAAACCCTCAACCAAGTAGAGAAGAGCCTGCAACGTACCGGTGTCTCTATCTCGCAGCAGGGCAAATCAATTACCGGCCTGCAAATGGCGCTGTCGGAAATGAAAGGACGCCGTCCAAACGACTGGCTGCTGGCCGAAGCGGATTACCTGGTCAAAATGGCCGGACGCAAACTATGGCTGGAGCATGACACGGCCAGTGCCACCATCCTGCTTGAATCTGCCGATCACCGTATTGCCGAGCTGAACGATCCAAGCATGACGCCGATCCGCGAAGCCATGCACAGTGACATCACCGCACTGAAAGCCGTTGCCCGTGTTGACCGCGACGGCCTGGTGCTTCGTCTGACCAGCCTGCAGGAAGCCGTTGCAACACTGCCGCTGGCCAATGCCATCGTGCCGGAAGCGACAGCGACCGAGTCGGGCACAGTGTCAACTTCTGTTGACGACTGGAAAGAAAACCTGAAGACATCCCTGAAAAACTTCAGCGAACACTTTGTTACCTACCGTACCCGCGACGGCAGCGTTATCCCGCTACTTTCGCCTAAGCAGGACTTCTACCTGCAGGAAAACATCAAGTCGAAGCTGGAAACCGCGATCAAGTCGGTTTACCGCGAGCAGGGCGAGCTATACACCAAGTCACTGATGATGGCCAAAGAGTGGGCCGAGCAGTTCTACGACATGGAAGATCCTGCCGCGCAAAGCTTCATCAGCACCCTGGATAAACTTGCTCAGGAAAATATTGAAGCGAGCTACCCAAGCACGCTGAAGTCACAGCCTCTGATCACCAATGCCATCAGCGAGCGCCTGCGCCAGCAAGTGAAACCACTTAGCACAGAGGAGAACCCAGCATGATCAAACTATTATTGCTGGTTGCTGCGCTGATTGCCGGTATTGTTGCCGGCCCGATGCTGGCGGGCAATCAGGGCTATGTGCTGATTTCCGTTGCCAACCAGACCCTGGAAATGAGCCTGACCACCTTGATCCTGATTGTCGTGATCCTGTTCGGCTCTTTCTTCCTGCTGGAGACCATTCTCAAGCGTATCCTGTCTGTCGGCAGCTCGACCCGTGGCTGGCTGTCTGGCCGCAAAGCACGTAAAGCTCGTCAGCTGACATCAACAGGCTTGATGAAGGTCATCGAAGGCGACTGGAAACAGGCCGAGAAGCTGGTTGTCAAAGCCGCCAAACACAGCGATGCGCCACTGCTTAACTACCTGGCCGCCGCAGAAGCCGCACAAAGCCAGGGCGACGCCAACCAGCGTGACGAGTACCTGAAGCTGGCTGCCGATATCGATGGTCAAAACCTGGCTGTAGCCCTGACTCGCGCCAAGCTGCAGTTCCGTCAGCAGCAGTACGAGCAGGCCGTGGCGACTTTGCAGGATATTCAGCACGAGCACAGCCGTAACCCGGTACTACTGGCGCTGCTAAAAGACTGTTACCTGAAACTGGAAGACTGGAAACCGCTACTGGCACAGCTTCCTCAGCTTGAGAAACTTGGTGTGATCACCGCCGAGGAAGCCGCAGAGCTGCAAATCAAAGCCGAATGCGGGCTGATGACCCACATTACCCAGCAAAGCGGCAGCGAGGGCCTGATGGGCCACTGGAACAGCCTCAACCGTAAAACCAAGCAACGTCCAGAGCTTATTGCCTGCTTTGTAAGGCTAATGAGCAGCCACAGTGCCGACAGCGAGGCGTACACCGTGCTTCGTGACGCGCTGAAGAAAAACAACGACGAAGATCTGATTGAGCTGGTACCGGCACTGAACCTGGCCGACTACCACCCGGCCATTGTCCGCCTGACAGATCTGCTTCGCTATGACAGCAGCAACCCAAGCACCTACAGTGCACTGGGACAGCTGTACATGCGCGAGGAAAAATGGGAGGAAGCCAAGCAGCACTTCGAGAAGGCTATCGAGCTACGACCGAATATGGCTGACTACGGCTACCTGGTTGATGTAATGGAAAAACTGAACGACAGCAAGGCTGCCGCGGATCTTTCCCGTCAGGCCCTGACACTGGCTCTACCTGCCAAAAATTAACATTTAAGCAATATGATATTTTGAGACAAAAAGCACCCATTTGGGTGCTTTTTTATTCTTAAATTCAGCACCTTATGTGTCTATTCGCGATAGTTTGTATCCAAGTGTTAACAGGCATTTCATCTTATATCTGACCTATTGCTAGCATTATGTAAAAGTTATTCAATGCCATCTCTAGTCGCTAACAGGTGGATAACTAACTATGGATATGCTTCCTTGGTTAATCGTTTCTGGGATTGTTGTTTCTGTGATCACTTGCCTGATGACAGCGGTTTTGATCAAAGAATCATAATCGGCCGGAAATTAAAAAAGCCTCCGTACTCGGAGGCTTTTTTAATGGTGTCATTGTCAATTGGTATTACAGGCGGCTAGAGCTTTAACGCTTTTTTGGTCTTCTGCAGCGCCTTCTCATAGCGCTTAACCGCCTTGGCGGCTTTCTTCAACCGCTTGTTTTTCTTCTTAGCCAGCTTCTTCAGCCGCTTGACCTGTTTTTTGGTCACAGCCGGCAACAAAGCCACACTCTCCTGCTCAACGGTGGCAACCGCATCCAGCTGGGCGCGAGCCACAGCAGGCAATGCCGGGAGCGGCCTGACGTTGGTGCCCTGCCTTTCTGTCTCAGAAGCCATTTTTGGAGCAGGAGCCACTTTGGAAACTGGAGCCAATAACGCAGCTTTCTTAAGGGCGCTGGGTTTGCACAGGTACTCCTTGCTGCTGGCCGAGCGTGCACAGCTGCTGCAGACAAAATTAGGCGTACTGACTATTTTGCTGATGTTGGCAAACTGATCGACAATTTCAACTCGGCGATATTTACATAAAGACTTTGCCATTAACCACTCCTTCAGCCAAAGCCAATGATTATTCTTCTTTCTAAGGGTATCACCGCATAGCAGCAAGCAACAGTCAGGAAAGTGATAGCAGTGATCGGCTCAGTTCTATTTCATGGCAGCCAAAACGTAGACATCAAACCGGTTTTTCTTGGTCTCTATCGCCGTTGACGGCTTTTGACCGGCCAAGAATTCGGCGTAGTCAGGACGCTTGACCACCACCCGTTTGGTTGCCAGTGCCATCGCCGGTGCCAACAAGCTGTCTGCATCGTTGTCTGCACCAACCAGAGTCTGGAACACTCGCATTTCTTTCTTCACCAACGCCGACTTTTTCTTGTGCGGATACATAGGGTCAAGGTAGACCACATCCGGCGCGGCAAACTCAGGATCCGCAGTCAGCTTCTCCAGGGCATCATGGCTTGAGGCATGGAGCAAGGTCAGCCGCTCACTGATCCAGCCGCCAATGTCGGGATCCTGCTGTGCACGGCGCAGACCGTCATCAAGCAGCGCTGCCACCACCGGGTGACGCTCGACCATTTGCACCTTGCAACCCAGGGAAGCAAGAACGAAGGCATCGCGACCCAGCCCGGCCGTACCGTCAACCACAGTCGGCGTCACGCCGCCCTTCAACCCAACCGCCTTGGCGATGGCCTGGCCCCGGCCGCCACCAAACTTACGCCGGTGAGACGCTGCCCCACCCGCCAGATCGACATACACAGCGCCCAGCTTTGGCTCGTCACGTTTGTGCAGCTCAAGCCTCTCGCTCGTCAGTACCAGGGCAAAGGTACTGTCTTCATCATGGCTCAGCCCCCAGCGCAGGGCCAATTCATCCAGTTCATGCTGACGGTCAGGCGTGTCACAGATTAAAGCGAGTTGCACAGAATTCTCCGGTAATCAATCAATAAGCCCCGGCGATACGGCTCGCACCGAGCGATCTGGGGATATAAGGGGCAAGATTATACCACTGCCTCCGAGGATTGGCGCAACTCGCTCACCAGATCGGCCAGTGGCTGCGGTTTGCCAAACAGATACCCCTGAGCATAGTCGACACCGAGATCATCAAGCTTCGTGAGGATAGCTTCGTTTTCGACAAACTCGGCCACAGTCTGCTTGCCCATTTTCTTCGCCAGCTCATTGATGGCCTTCACCATGGAATAATCCATCTCGTCGTCAGCGATGTCACGCACAAACATGCCGTCAATCTTGATAATATCCACCGGCATCCGCTTCAGGTAGCCAAACGAAGACAGCCCGGATCCGAAATCATCCAGCGAAATCAGACAGCCCAATGACTTCAGCTGGGTAAAGAGCAGTATCGCCTCGCTCATGTTGCCGATGGCCGCCGTTTCGGTGATTTCCAGACACAGCTTGTTGGTCGGCAGGCCGGAGCTACTGATTTTCTCCACCATGAACTGGATAAAGTCCCGGTTGCCCATCGACTGCCCAGAGAGGTTAATCGAGCACAGCTCCAGTTGCTCGACCGCCTCAGGATGGGCGACAAGCCAGTCAATAACAGCATTGACCACGTAGCGGTCAATCAGGTGTGCCAGGTTATAACGCTCAGCCGCAGGCATAAATAGCCCGGGGGATATCATGGAGCCGTCACTTTCGCGGATCCTGACTAGGATCTCGTAATGCTGTTTGTTACTCGTGGAGGTTAGCGGGGCTATTTGCTGGGCGTGCAACTCCAGCCGCTTCTCGGCCAGTGCCTTGCGGATCAGGTTAACGCACTCCATTTCCAGCTCACGGCGCTTGAGCTCTTCGTCATCCGGATGGTAAAGGTGCAGACGGTTTCGTCCCTCGTCCTTGGCCGCATAACAAGCGGTATCCGCCTGGGCATGAACCTGCTGTGTCGAACCGGCCGTCTCGTCGATAAGCCGGATCCCAATCGAGCCGCTAAAGCTAAACCGGGAGTTCTGCCAGTAAAACTCAGCCTCTTCCAGCAGGTGCAGAATTTCATTACCAAACTGCACCGCCTCATCTGAACTACAGTGACGCAGTATGATGGCAAACTCATCGCCCCCCAGCCGAGACAGCGTAGCCTTCTCCGGGGTGATCCCCCGCAGCAACAGGGCTACTTGCTTCAACGCTTCATCACCGGCTTCATGGCCCGCGGTATCGTTAATCACCTTGAACTGGTCAAGATCGATATACAGCATGGCATGCCGGGCTTCCAGCTCCCTGGCTTCGAGCAACACCTCTTCCAGCTGCTGTTCAAAATGGTTGCGATTAAACAAGTCCGTCAGGTAGTCATGGCAGGCCTGATACTCCAGCTGCGCCTCCAGTTCACGGGTCGAAGTAATATCCTCGCCAACCAGCAGCAGCTGAAGTTTTGACTGGGTAGGACGAATCGTCTCGCGGATCCAGACGGTATGGCCGTCAGCACATTTGTACCTGAGCTGCCGGCGCCAGACCTTTTGCGCATTGCTCTCACGAACCCCCGAGATATATTGCTGCGGCAACGGCACATCATCGAAATAGAAATCCGTTACCTTATGCCCCAGCATCTGACGCTTGCTGTAGCCCAGCAGATCGGCCGCAAACTGGTTAACCGACTGAATGCGAGCCTGACTATCAACAGCCAGCAGGATAACCGGCTGCTGCTCGTACAGCAGACGGTAACTGACTTCCCGCTCACGCAGCTTTTCTTCCATCTGGTGACGGGAGGTCACATCACGGGCCTCAAACAGCAACTGCTCCGCCTCACCGACCGACTCCGGCATACGCTTCATTGCAATATCCAATACCCGCCGGCCGTCCTCACTACTCTGGACCTCGACCTCAAAGCGGACCCGCTGATCCTGCCAGGCGGCATAAAAGGCCTTGCTCAGGCGAGATACCGTATCCTGATCCCAGCAGTGCCAGCGCCACATCGGGCTGTCATATTTGATAATTGAGCGACCGACCAGGTTCTGGAGAGCCAGGTTACCCGAAATTAACACCCCGTTATAATCAAGGATGCCGATATACTGAAAGCTCTGATCAAACACCCCTTCAAATAGGGCCCGGCTCTGTTGCAGTTTGCGCTCGCTCTTGCGTAGCCGGCGAATGATCAAGCTAAGAAAAACAATGATTGCGCCCATAATCACCACAGCCACGGTAATCGCCCGCAGCTCTTTGCTATAGCGCTCAAACCAGCTCTGCGGTTTATTGATCACCACCACATCATCCGGCACGCCCAACCCCCAGCGTTGTAAAACCTGGTGGTTAAACATCTCCTTGCCCGCACTATAGGTAAACATCGGCAGCTCGCTGATTTCGCCATCGATAACCGCCACCAGCATCTGGCCGATTTGCTGCCCCTGCTCATAGCCACTGCTCATGACGCCCCCGACCACACCATGCTCCAGCAAGTAACGGTAGGAAGCATATACAGGTGCCGAGGCAACCTTGGTCAGCGCATCAACGAAAGCGCGGCTTCCCATATACTCGCCATTACTGTCAAAGTAATAGCTTAAGTAGATAATCGCAGACTGGTCAGGCAGTTGTGCGGCACGTGAAAAGATGTCGTCAAACTTACCGGGGGTAAATCGGTGCACGTCCAAATCAGACGGGTTCAGTGTCTGGTAGTCATTGATCTCCTGCCACATCGCCTGTCCGGTATAGGTCTCGTCAGCTATCACATAGATTTGCTTTAAGTCAGGCTGCTGCGACAGGGCCAGGGAAATATTGTCTACCGGGTTGTTCACTTCCAGCACACCCGCAACCTGCGACAACTGATCATGTTTCTCTGGCTGGTAGTTATTGATCCCCACCATCAATACCGGCGTCTCGCCCACTTCCTCAGACAGCTGATTCACCAGCCACAAGGCATGATCATCCGTCACCACAATTGCCCGGTACTTTTCCCGGGTCAATTTGGCCCGGTAGATATCGAGCAGTTCATTGAGGTAACTTTCAGACTGATAGCGTTTGCTGTCCATATAGCTGACATGAAGGGGAATATCATGCGGCTTCGAGGCTGACTCCAGCCCTGCCTGCAACGAATCCGTCCATTGCATGCCCTGGTGGTAGGAATGAATAACCAGGGTATCTTTGACCTGGGCATAAACATGGGCATAGGCAGGTGCCACCAGCAGCACCAAAAACAAAGCTAGAAAGCGCATAGAACGTAGAAATATCCCTATCGTCAAAGTCCATCGAATGCGCAGGCCTAGCTGCCGGCGCAGCTGTCTAAATACAGCGCAATTAAGTCTGATTATTCGATACTGAAGCCAGCTCAGTATAAGATATGAGCTGTATCGGATAAACAAGGGATAATACAAAACCATGACCCAGCCACCACGGATAGACGATTTAGATCGCGATATCCTCAACGCCCTGATGAATGATGCCAGGATCCCTTATGCAGAAATGGCCAAGCGGTTCAATGTCAGCCCTGCCACGGTGCATGTCCGGGTGGAAAAAATGCGGGCAGCCGAAATTATTACCGGTACCGAAGTGGTCGTAAACCCGAAGCTGCTCGGCTATGACGTCTGCTGCTTTATCGGTATCAATCTAAATGCCGCCCGTGACTATCATTCGGCTCTTGCCAAGCTCAACGAGCTGGACGAGGTCGTCGAAGCCTATTACACCACCGGCGCGTACAATATTTTCGTCAAGTTGATGTGCAAGTCGATTGAGGAGCTGCAGTATGTGCTGATCGACAAGCTGCAGGCGATTGATGAGGTGCAGTCTACCGAGACCCTGATTTCGCTGCAGAACCCCATCAACCGCAACGTACAGCCATAAAACAAGAGGCGAGATACTCCTATCCCGCCCCTGTGGCTAGCCAATACTCCGTGGAGTCTTAGGCTTTATTGTCGCTGTCTGCCTGGCGGGAGGCCGCCTCTTCAGCCAGCCACTCGGCAACCGGCTTGGCAAAGTAGGTCAGAATACCGTCAGCACCGGCACGCTTGAAGCACAACAGCGATTCCAATACTGTCTCGCGCTCTTTGAGCCAGCCGTTTTGGATGGCCGCCATGTGCATCGCGTATTCGCCTGATACCTGATAGGCAAACGTCGGTACCTGAAGCTCACTCTTCACCCGGCGTACCACATCCAGATACGGCATACCCGGCTTCACCATCACCATATCTGCCCCTTCGTTGACATCCATGGCCACTTCGTGAAGAGCTTCATCGCTGTTGGCCGGATCCATCTGATAGGTCTTCTTGTCACCACCTTTGAGGTTACCTGCCGAGCCGACCGCATCACGGAACGGGCCATAGTAGTTCGAGGCATACTTGGCAGAATAGGCCATGATCTGGGTATGAATGTAACCCGCCTCTTCCAGGGCTTCACGGATTGCGCCGATACGACCATCCATCATATCGGACGGTGCAACCACATCGGCACCAGCTTCGGCATGTGACAAGGCCTGCTTGATCAGCACCTCGGTCGTCACGTCATTCATCACGTAGCCGGTCTCGTCAATAATGCCGTCCTGACCGTGAATCGTAAACGGATCCAGTGCCACATCAGTGATCACCCCCATCTGCGGCACATGCTCTTTCAGCAGGCGGACAGCACGCTGTACCAAGCCTTCCGGGTTATACGCCTCTGCGGCACAGGTGCTTTTGAAATCCTGCGAAATCACCGGGAACAATGCAATCGCCGGTACACCCAACTTTGACAGATACTCCGCTTCCTCCAGCATCAGATCAATAGACAGGCGTTCAACGCCAGGCATTGACTCCACCGTTTCACGACGGTTTTTACCCATCAGGATAAACATCGGGTAAATCAGATCATTCACAGAAATCTGGTTTTCTGCCATTAGACGACGGCTAAAATCATGCTTACGCATGCGACGCATACGGCGGGCTGGAAACGCGCCCTGGATAGATACAGACACTGCATACTCCTTGTATGGGTTGGTTCGCTTTATGCTGATGATACCACTCTGTCAGGCTTCGGGCGATCCGATCGCAAAAAATGCCTGAGTCGTAGTATAAGAATGGGCAATCACTTCAGCCGTTTCCTGATTGCGACACTGGGCAATCACAGACGCGATATGCGGCAAAAACTTAGGTTCATTACGGCTGGACTTGGGCTTCGGCCGGTAGTCCCGCGGCAGCAAATAAGGGCAGTCCGTCTCGATCATCAGGCGGTTGTCCGGTATATGACGCACGATCTCGCGCAACTCAGTGCCCCGGCGCTCGTCACATACCCAGCCGGTAATGCCAATATGCAGATCCATGTCCAGACACTCTTTCAGCTCCGCCTCGCTACCGGTAAAGCAGTGCAGCACTGCGGCCGGAAGCCGGTCACGCCACGGTTTCAAGATGGCCAGAAAGCGCTCATGGGCATCACGGCAGTGCATGAAGACGGGCATATTGAGCTCCGCCGCCAAGGCCAGCTGCGCCTCAAAAACTGCTTCCTGCTGCGGCCGTGGCGAGAAATCACGATTAAAGTCCAGCCCGCATTCACCGATTGCCACCACTTCCGGCTCTGCCGCCAACTGGCGGATAGCCGGCAGAGCCAAATCGGAGACCATTTTGGCATCATGCGGATGTACCCCGGCCGTACTGTAACAATATTGAGGCCATTGGCGGGCCATCGCCTGCGCCTGACGGCTTTCTTCGATACAGGTTCCGGTCAACACCAGGCCTATGACACCAGCCTCCTTCGCCCGCTCAATCACCGCCTCGCGATCCTTGTCAAAACGACTATTGGTCAAGTTGACCCCGATATCTATCATGTGATCATCCATCTCTGAAAATTGTATAAAAAAACCGGCCAGCGGCCGGTTCTTCTGTCATGCATTACGCTTACTGCTCGTCATGTTCCGCGTTTTCCTCTTCTCCGTCGCGAATATAGAAACGCGAGAAGAACAAGCCAACCTCAAACAACAAGCACATCGGAATGGCCAGCAATGTCTGCGAAATAATGTCCGGCGGCGTCAGCATCATCCCCACCACAAAGGCTGCCACAATGATATATGGCCGCTTCTGCTTCAGGCTCTGCGGATCGGTCGCTCCGGTCCAGCACAGCAGAATAATGGCAACCGGGATCTCAAAGGCAATACCGAAGGCCATAAACAGTGCCAGAACAAAGTCGAGGTAGCTGGCAATGTCTGTTGCAACCTGTACCCCGTCCGGCGCAATGCTGGTAAAGAAACCAAACACGAGCGGGAACACGACAAAATAAGCAAAAGACACCCCGGCGTAGAACAGCAACGAGCTGGAAAACAGCAACGGCATGATCAGCTTACGTTCATGCTTGTACAGGCCAGGTGCAATAAAGCCCCACACCTGATACAAAATCATCGGTACAGCAACAAACACTGAGGTAACCAAAGTGAGTTTTATTGGTGTAAAGAAAGGCGATGCCACATCCGTTGCAATCATCGTCGCCCCGTCGGGCAGACGCTCGACCAAAGGTGCCGACAAAAACGCATAAATGTCGTTGGCAAACCAGACCAGACCAAGAAAAACCACTAAGACACTCAAAATGGAACGCAGCAGCCGATTACGCAGCTCTACCAAATGGCTGAATAACGGTTGCGTTTCTTCGACTGTAGACATAGTGATGTAATTTAATCCTGCTTTTGAGAAGTCGTTGCTGAGGTGTGCTCGTTTTTCTCAGCATAGGGACGCTGCACATCCGCGGCGGCTTGTTTCAGCTCTTCCACCGAATCACGCAGTTCAGGCGACAAGTCCTTCATTCCCATCTGCTCGGCCTTCTTCAGATTCTCCTGCAATTCCTGAATTTTCAGCTCTTGCGACAGTTCATCTTTCACCGAATTAGCCATATTACGAGCAGCGCCAACCCAGCGCGATACCGAACGGATCGCGACGGGAAGGCGTTCCGGCCCCAGTACTACCAATCCCACCACCGAGATCAGTATTAACTCCCAGAACCCGATATCAAACACGCGTTAAACCTGCTCTTTGTCTTTCTGACTCTTTTGAGCCGACTCACCCTGCTGATCATCAGCAAGTTTCTTTTGCTCGAAATCCGCGTCAGCGTCTTTCTTGGCTGCCGAGTCATCTTCACCGATCGCTTTCTTAAAGCCCTTCACGGCAGAACCCAGATCACCGCCCAGCGAGCGAAGTTTCTTGGTACCGAAAAGAAGCACAATGATCAATGCAATGATAAGCAATTGCCAGATACTAATACCACCCATGCTTGTTTTACCTCAGCTAATTGTGGTTGATAACAAAAACGATATGTTTAGGCTGCATACTTTACCTGCTATTTGCGGCAAGCACGCCACCCAAGTAACCAAAACGTGACCCCCGTAACGGCCGAGACCGCTGGATAAGTTTCAATATGATTACTAAAAAGTATGGCAGAACATACAACCAAGGTTGCACCTATACCAAAATAGAACCTTGCCAGGCTCTGATCACGCCGACTGTCCATAAAGTTGTCGTAGAGTGTATCAATCCGTTGGTTCAGTGCATTGCCCTGGCGCAAACTGTCATACAGTAATTCCGGCAACTCCGGCAATTTTTCTGCCCAGAACGGAGCCCTACTTTTAACACCATCAATCACAGCCTGTGGTCCAACCTGTCGGGACATCCAGTCTTCCAGGAAGGGTTTGGCCGTATCCCACAAGTCCAGCTGCGGGTAGAGTTGGCGCCCTAACCCTTCGACATACAACAGGGTTTTCTGCAGCAGCACCAGTTGCGGCTGTACTTCCATATTGAAGCGACGTGCGGTATTAAACAGGTTCAGCAGCACATGGCCAAACGATATTTCAGCCAGTGGCTTTTCAAAAATAGGCTCGCACACCGTGCGGATCGCGAACTCGAAATCATCGATGTTGGTGTCTTTCGGTACCCAGCCTGAATCAACGTGCAACTCGGCCACTTTCCGATAGTCTCGGTTAAAAAAGGCCAGCAAGTTTTCAGCCAGGTAGCGCTTGTCTTCCCGGTTGAGGGTGCCGACGATACCACAATCGAGCGCAATCCACTGCGGATTTTCCGGGTTTTCTCGTGCAACAAAAATATTACCGGGGTGCATGTCGGCATGGAAGAAACTGTCGCGGAACACCTGGGTAAAGAAGATGTTCACTGCGTTTTCGGACAGCAGCTTCAAATCTGTGCCATTGGCCACCAGGGCATCGACATCAGAGACCTGAATGCCGTAAATTCGCTCCATCACCAGCAAGCGCTCGCTGCTGAGATCGGTATATACCTCAGGCACATACAGCATCTCGCTGTCTTCAAAGTTGCGGCGCAACTGAATACCGTTAGCCGCCTCGCGCATCAGGTTCAGCTCGTCCAGCAGGGTCTTCTCGTACTCCCGTACCACCTCGACCGGACGCAGGCGACGGGCTTCCGGCAACGCCCGCGACAAAATGCGCGCCATCCGGTACATCAGCTTAATATCGGCCTGAATCACCGGCAGAATATCCGGACGGATCACCTTGAGTACGACCTTGCGACCATCCGATTTCAGCGTCGCGGTATGAACCTGGGCAATAGAGGCGGATGCCAGCGGTGTTTCGTCAAAGTCATCAAACCAGGTTTCCAGCGGTCCACCCAGCGACTGCTCCATCTGCTGCTTTGCCAGCTTGCCGTCAAACGGGGCAACCTGATCCTGCAGCATCGCCAGCTGATCGGCGATATGCGGCGGAAACAAATCCCGGCGGGTCGACATCATCTGGCCGAACTTGATCCACACCGGTCCCAGCTCCTGCAGCGCCAGCCTCAGGCGGACACCCAGCGGTTTGTCGGCATGCTGGTTCTTGATCCAAAACAGTGACTTGCGAGCCATTTTCGGTGCTTTAACCCGCGGGTCGTCAGGCAAAAACTCATCCAGCCCGTAGCGCAGCTTCACCGTGGTTATTTGGTAGAGGCGTTTAAACTCCGAATAGGTCATCATGATTTAACGTCGCCCCAGCAGCTGATCAAGGCGGGCCTCGAAGCGGGCAACATCCGATTTCAAATCATCGACCTGATCGGCAAAGTGGGCAATCTCCAGCGCCTGCGGCGCAAGCTTCCATTCTTCGGTGATCACTTCTGCCAAATCGCGCTGACGTCGCTTCGCTTCCTGACGAATACGTTGCGCGCCAGTTTTCAGCCCGCTGACCAGGGTGTGGGCAACAATATCACCGGTATATTGCGACAGCTTCTCTTCCACATCCGGTTTTAGCCCGCTCAGCAATGCCGAGAACTGCTGGGCCAGCTGGATATCTCCTTCCAGCGCCAGCTTATCGGCCTTGATCAACTGGGTCAGGTTAGCCTGCTGACGCAGCTCCGGCAGCACGGTCAGGTTCAGTGCAAGTTCGCAGTCCACCTCACCTTCATAGACTGCCAGTACGTCTATTTGCTGACTGAAAATAAAGATCAGCTTCTTGCCAAACTCATTAATGGTTACGCTAATGACTTTGCCGCGCAGACGTCCCAAACGACGCTGACTCTCGGCGTCGTCCTTTAACAGGGTATTTAGCGAGGTTTCTACCGCGCCGGTAACAAAAGCATCGAATGGCATAATGTCCTCAGAACTTGTAGCCGCGGTGCAGGGCAACAATACCGCCCGTCAGGTTGTAGTACTGGGTCTGCTCGAAACCGGCATCCTTCATCATGCCTTCCAGCGTATCCTGATCCGGGTGCATCCGGATAGACTCAGCCAGATAGCGATAGCTTTCCGCATCATTGGCAATCAGTTCGCCCATTTTCGGTAACAGATGAAAAGAATAGGCATCGTAGACCTTAGACAGCGGCTCAAGCTGCGGCTTGGAAAACTCCAGCACCAACAGGCGGCCACCCGGCTTCAGTACCCGGAACATCGAGCGCAGTGCCTTGTCTTTGTCAGTCACGTTACGCAGACAAAAGCTAATAGTAATACAGTCAAAGTAATCATCCGGGAACGGCAGCTCTTCGGCATTGGCCTGCACATAACCGACGTTACCGACGATGCCGATATCACGCAGCTTGCTGCGACCGACTTTCAGCATCGAGTTGTTGATATCCGCCAGTACAACCTGACCATCTTCACCGACGATACGGGAAAACTTAGCCGTCAGATCACCCGTACCACCACCGAGATCCAACACACGATGGCCACGGCGAACACCACTGCAATCAATGGTAAAGCGCTTCCATACCCGATGGATACCCATCGACATCATGTCGTTCATAATGTCGTATTTCGCGGCTACGGAATGAAATACTTCCGCGACCAGATCCGCTTTGTCTTCCTTGGCTACAGTACGATAGCCAAAATGGGTCGTATCTTGTGTGGTGTCCGTCATGCTATATCCGTCATACTATATGTGTTTAATTATCCGGCTTAGTGTACTTGATGGCTGCGGTTTGCTCAAAGCACTACGGTAAATCATTTGCAACCGAGGCAGCGGGCGATAATACCGACGGTATGTTTTCTTCCGTGGCAGCGACCGCTGCTTGTGCCTGCTCGGCCAGAGCAGGGTTGATATCCCGCTTAACCTCAACACCCAGCAACTTGAAGCTTTCAGCCTGGCGGATCACATTGCCGCGCCCTGTCGCCAATTTATTCATTGCTCCCTGGTAGCTCAGGTTAGCTTTGTCGAGCGATGCCCCGACGGCTTCCATATCGGTAACAAACAAACGCAATTTGTCATAGAGCTTGCTGGCCCGCTCGGCAATTTGCTTGGCATTCTGATTCTGGCGCTCGTTACGCCACAGGTTGTTGATCGTACGCAGGGTCACCAGCAGGGTTGTCGGGCTGACCAGCATGATATTTTGATCCATGGCATCACGGATCAGGCTAGGATCGGCTTCGACTGCCGCCTGAAAGGCCGGTTCGACCGGGATGAACATCAGCACGTAGTCCAGGCTGCGAATACCATGCAACTGGTGATAGTCCTTACGGCTCAAGCCGCGCATATGACTTCGCACCGATGCCACATGCTCGCTCAGGGCCAGCTCCTGTTCGGCCTTGGTATCTGCATTGAAGAAACGTTCGTAGGCAACCAGCGACATCTTGGCATCGACCACCACGTCCTTCTCCTGTGGCAGGCGCACAACCACATCCGGCTGGTAGCGCTTGCCCTCTTCGTTTTCCAGGCTGATCTGGGTCTGGTACTCATGGCCTTCCCGCAACCCGGATTCGCTCAGTACCCGGGCCAGCACCACTTCGCCCCAGTTCCCCTGCGCCTTGTTGTCCCCTTTCAGGGCCTGGGTCAGGTTGATCGCCTCACGGGCCATCTGTTCGTTTAGCTGCTTCAGGTTATTGATCTCATGCACCAGAGTGTGGCGCTCACGGGCTTCCTGACTGAAATTGTCGGTCACCTGCTTTTTAAAGCCCTCCAGCTGCTCTTTGAGCGGGCTGAGCAGGTGTTCCAGGCTGAGCTTGTTCTGCTCGTCAACGGTTCGGGTTTTCTGTTCGAACAACCGGTTGGCCAGACTTTCAAACTGGACCCGCAACCGCTCTTCGGCATTTTCCAGCAAGGTAATCTTGTCATCTGCTGCTCTTTGCTCTTCGAAATGACGGGCCTCCTGCTCGCGCAGATCCGCCTCTAACCCGGCATTAGCCAGCCGGGCATTCTCCAGCTGTTCAGTCAGGTACTGTTTCTCATTTTTCAGCGCTTCGAAATGGCGCATTTTTTCCAATGCCGCCGCCAAACGGGCATGCATCTGACGCAACTCGGACGTCAGGCGGTCCCGTTCGACATCCAGTTCATCGAGATCCTGGTTTCGCTCTGCAAGCTGAGCCTGATAATGCTGTTCCTGGCTTTGGGCCAGGCGGGCATCCGCTTCTGCCTGCTGGCGGAGCAGTTGCGCTTGTTGCTGCCAGCGGCCTTTCATCCATAATGCCGTGATCACACTGGCTACGGTTGCTCCGGACAGCGCTGCAACAACAGCCAGCTCCGCTCCTGTGAGCCACTCAGTTATCATGATTTCCAACCCTAATTAATAGCAAGAATGATGGCTGTCAGACGAGCTCATTCTCGATTTATTCTGTGCTAAAGGCTAAGTGGATACTGGATAAATGTCCAGCCATTATGGCCGGTAAAGCGGCCTGAAAGGGGAGCTGCAACCCATCAGGCAGAATGATTGGGCTTGCTGTCACAGCCTGAGAAACCGCGATCTGGTCGGGCTATCGACAATCGAATAGACTGCGCTCTAGGCCTATTGACCTAAATATTATGAATAACCCGTGCTGCGACTTCTGATATAAAAGCAGACAAAAAGATGATGGATGAATAATGAACGAACGTTACGCTCTCGGATATGGGTTGGCAGCAGTTCTACTCTGGTCGACGGTTGCCACGGCATTTAAGATCACCCTTGATTTCTTCAGCCCGATCCAAATGATGGTGGCAGCCAGTGCGGTCTCCGCTTTCGCGCTGATAATTATCGCTTTCTTTCAGGGCAAGCTACATCTGCTTGGTCGCACGTTCATGGCCCGTCCTTTCTATTATCTGCTGCTCGGCTTGATCAATCCCTTTGCCTATTATCTGATCCTGTTCAAGGCCTATGACCTATTGCCAGCCTCGCAGGCCCAACCCCTCAATTACAGCTGGGCCATTACCCTGACTCTGATGGCCGCGGTGTTTCTCGGCCAGAAAATTCGCAAGCAGGACTGGGTAGCCTGTGGCTTAGGCTACCTGGGTGTAGTGGTGATCGCGACCAAGGGCGATATCATGGCATTGCAGTTTGATAACCCTACCGGAGTCGCACTGGCACTGTTATCCACGCTGCTGTGGGCCATGTACTGGATCCTCAATGCCAAGAACCAGGCCGATCCCGTACTGGGCGTATTGCTCGGCTTTTTGGTTTCGCTGCCTTTTTCGATCGGCCTCAGCCTTTATCTCGGCAACTGGCCAAGCGTGCCGTGGCAAGGCTGGCTTGCCGTCGGCTATGTCGGGCTGTTTGAGATGGGCGTGACGTTTGTCCTGTGGCTCAATGCCCTGAGACTCACCCGCAACACAGCCCGGATCAGCAACCTGATCTTCATTTCGCCATTTATCTCCCTGCTGTTGCTGGCAACCATCATCGGCGAAGAAATCCATCCCTCGACCCTTGCCGGGCTGGTGCTGATTGTCTGCGGACTGTTGATCCAGCAATGGAAAGGCAAAAAAAAACCTGCCACAGCGTGACAGGCAAATCATAGAAGGGTTGTCGAGACCCAGCGCCCTGCAGGGAAAAGGCGTCTAGTTATAAATTCAGTATTCTTAGCTGGTTGTTGCGACAGCATGCCAGCGGCGACCCAACTTTGACCACAGGATCAACAGGCCGGGAACCAATAGCCACATCTGCAGCGTCAGCAGCATCGGCGGGGTTAAATCCAAACGCTGAGTCAGGCTCACCATCATGCCGGCACCGCTCATCTGGAACAGCCCCAGCAATGCCGCAGCCGTGCCGGCACGGTCACCGAACGGTGCCAGCGCCTTGCCTGCCGCCGAGCCCAAGACAAAGGCAAAACCAAAAGACGACATAAAGATAGGCACCATAAAGGCCCATGCCTGATGAATGCTGCTCAGTACCAGCATCGCCGCTCCGGAGCCAATCAGCATCAGCAAACCGAGATTTAGGGTGTTACGGGTACCAAACTTATCCATGTATTTGGGTGCCACCATGCAGGCCAGAATATTCAGGACAGCATTCACTCCGAACCACATTGTAAACTGTCCCATGCTCTGTCCCTGCTCCACCATCAGCCATACCGGCGCCGAGGTCACATAGGCCAGAATCACCGCCATCGACAGCATACAAAGCGTGGCGTGGAACAAAAACACCGGTTCGCGCAACACCGACATATAGCGTTCAGCACTGAACAGCACACCATCAGCCTTGGTTTCCGCCGGGCGTGTTTCCTTGAAAAAGACCGCCAGGAAGGTACCGGCTACCAGGGCAAAGCCAGCCATAAAGCTGAAGTTCGAACGCCAGCCAAATTCATGGGTCAGCCACGAGCCCAGCAGCGGTGCCAATGCCGGAATAAAGCAGATCGCCCCATTGAGGTAGCTGATCATTCGGCCGCTACGCTCAGGCCCGAAGCTGTCGCGAACGGCGGCAAAGGCAGCCACCGAGGTTGCACAGGCACCGAACCCCTGCAGCAGTCTAGCCACCAGCAATAAATCCAGTGTCTGCGCCCAGTACGCCATCGCCGCACTGAGGGCATAAATACTTACTCCGCCCAGGGCAATAGGGCGACGTCCAAAACGGTCAGCCAGCGGGCCTGCCAATAGCTGTCCCAGGCCGAGGCTAAACATAAACCAGGTCACCGTATCCTGAACCCGGGTGGCATCAACCGCAAAGGTCTCTGCCATCGCCGGCAGGGCGGGCAGGTAGATATCGATAGCCAATGGGCTAAACAGGACAAGGGTGACCATCAGGGCGACCAATCTTGTTCCGGACTGCGTTTTTTCAGGCTTCATGTGACTTTCCTCTCTTGTTATGGCGGCAGTCTAAGCCCTTAGAGATATGAACAGAAATGGTTTATATTCAAATCAGAATTTCCATTCTGGAATATCACTCTGCCTGAGGTTTTGTTGTGTCTTTTGAAAAACTTGCCCGTATCGATCTCAACTTGCTGGTTTGCCTCCATGTCCTGCTGGAAGAGCGCAGTGTGACCCATGCCGCCAGACGGCTGAACCTCAGCCAGTCGGCGGTCAGCAAAAGCCTGACGAGACTTCGCGAGCAATTTAGCGATCCGCTCTTTACCCGTACCGCCCACGGTATGGCACCAACTCCCCGGGCGCAGGCTCTGCTTCCCCTGCTCGATCACCTGCTGCGAGAAATCGAACTGCTCACTGCCCCGGCAGAGTTTATTCCCGAGACCAGCGAACGCCATTTCAAAATGGCCCTGGTCGAGAGCGCCTACCCGCTTTTTCTGCCGCAGTTCTTGGGGGAGATTTTTGCCAAAGGACCCAATATCATTCTCGATACCCAGGCATGGGAGCCTAATACCTTTGATCGGCTCCAGCGGGGCGAAATTGATTTCGGGATCACCGGCAAGGATCTCAACCCCAAGGACGCAATGCTGACCCTGATGCCGCCAAAAGGAATTGTGTTCCAGGAGTTATGCCGTGATACCCAGCGCTGTATTGTCCGCCAGGGCCACCCGATCCTGTGCCAGACCGACAGGGAGTGGGATCAGGACTACTACCTCGAACAACGCCATATCCAGGTCCGCTGCGGGCAGGACGATCGCTGGCTGCTGGACTACAAACTGGCCGAGAAAGGCTTGCACCGTGACATCGCGATGTACGTGCCGGACTTCAACAGTGCTGCCAGTTTATGCACCCATACCGATCTCGTATTTACCGCCCCGAGTCACTTTGCCCATTACATCACCGCCCAGCTCGATCTCGTGGTATTACCGCTTCCGCCAGAACTTCCTGCTATGGCATACACGCTTTTCTGGCATCAACATCAAGAAAAAGACCTCGGGCACAGTTGGTTAAGGGAGTTAATCATCAGCCGATGTCGTGATTTGTCTACCACCTAATTGCAGCCGACTTGCAAAAGCGCTAACGTTATGGCCGCAGCCTGAACAACTCAGTGCAAGGCAACCTGTCTCATTACTCGTCGCCTTGCTTTGATTTCTTCAGGTTGGCATTCATTCCGTCATTCAGACGGCGGCAAAAACAAGGAACCTCAAAACATGCAAGAAGTTATCTCACAACGTGTTGAGCAGATCCGCCAATGGTTGGCCGACAACCAGCTAGACGCTTTGCTTATTCCTCATGAAGATGAATACCTCGGCGAATATATCCCGGCCCATAACGAACGTTTGCTGTGGGCAACAGGTTTTACGGGATCGGCCGGTATGGCGGTGATCACGCGTGAAAAAGCAGCTGTATTTGTCGACGGTCGCTATGTTGTTCAGGTCCGTAAGCAAGTACCGGGCGACGTTTTCGAATACCGCCATCTGATTGACGAACCGCCAGTCCAGTGGACCCAGGATAATCTGGCCGCCGGCAGCAAAGTGGCTGTTGATGCCCGCCTGCATAGCGGCGCCTGGCTGGCTCGAACCACCGAAAGCCTGGCCGGAGCCCTTGAGCTTGTTTGTGTTGATGCCAACCCTATCGATACCCTTTGGCATGACCGTCCGGCAGCGACACTGTCCGATGCAAAACTAATGGGTCTGGATTTCGTTGGCCAGAGCAGCGCCGACAAGCGCAGCAACATTGCAACCGAGCTAAAAAAACAAAAAGCCGAAGCGGCCCTGCTGACTCAGGTAGACAGCATTGCCTGGCTGCTGAATGTCCGCGGCAGCGATGTACCGAGCCTGCCGGTATTGCTATCAACAGCGATCATCCATGCTGACGAGAGCGTTGACTTCTACATCGACCCGGCGCGTCTGCCTGCAGAGTTTGCCGCCCATGTCGGTGAAGGTGTCCGTATCCATAAGCCAGAAGCACTGGAAGCAGGACTTCAGTCTCTGAACGGCAAACCGGTATTGATTGACCCGGCCACCAGCAATGCCTGGGCAGCTCAGGTACTGCGTACAGCAGGTGCCAGCCTGATTGAAGCTGCGGATCCTTGTCTGCTACCAAAAGCGGCGAAAAACCCGACTGAAATTGCCGGCATGAAAGCCTGCCATATTCGCGATGGTGTCGCTGTCTCCAAGTTCCTGGCATGGGTTGATGCCCAAGTTGCAGCAGGTAACCTGCTAGACGAAGGTACGCTGTCTGACAAGCTGTGGCAGTTCCGCATTCAGGACACCAGCTGCACCGATGTCAGCTTCGATACGATTTCGGCTGCCGGCGGCAACGCTGCCATGTGCCACTACAACCACCAGAACCAGCCGGAGCCAAGCGTTCTGGAAATGGACAATGTTTACCTGGTTGATTCAGGCGGCCAGTACCCAGACGGTACAACGGACATTACCCGTACCATCGCTATCGGCCAGCCGGGCGACGAGGTCAAGCAAACCTTCACCCTGGTACTGAAAGGCCATATTGCCCTGGCGACCGCCCGTTTCCCGAAAGGCACCACCGGCTCTCAGCTCGATGCACTGGCTCGCCAGCACCTATGGGCACACGGCTTTGACTACGACCACGGTACCGGCCACGGTGTCGGCCACTTCCTGAGCGTCCATGAGGGCCCGCAACGCATTGCCAAGGTCCATAACCCAACCGCCCTGCTACCGGGCATGGTGTTATCGAACGAGCCGGGTTACTACCGCGCCGATGCCTTTGGTATCCGTATCGAGAACCTAGAACTGGTTGTTGAAGTGGAAACTGCTGGCGATATGACGGTGATGGGCTTTGAGTCACTGACCCGCGCTCCGATTGACCGTCGTCTAGTCGATATGAGTCTGCTGACAGATGTCGAACTGGCATGGCTAAACAACTACCACAAGACAGTGTTCGAGGTTATCAGCCCGGCACTGGAAGGTGATGATCTGGCTTGGCTGGCACAGGCAACAACACCGCTCAAGCGCTAACAGCTCATCTCAAGCTGTAGATACCACAACGCCCGCATCCTCGCGGGCGTTATCATATAGACTGTTCAGGATTTGGCTCTAGAGCAAAGAGAAAGCGCGGAGTTTATAGATATAGAGCCAAATATCAACAGTCCGCTAGCCCGAGTAGGCATGGTGCCAGTCCTTCCACACCACCTCGAAACCGTGCTTTTTGACCGCCTCTGCCACGGCAGCGGCCGAGCGCTCATCACTGATCGAGAACTGCTCCAGTTCCGGCTCGTCATCGGCATAGCCGCCCGGCTGTGTTTTCGATCCGGCCGACATGCTGGTTACCCCTAACGGCAAGGCATTATCTCGAAACTGTGGCGACTCACGGGTCGATAGCGACAACTCCACTTCCGGGTTAAACAGGCGGTAGGCACAGATCAGCTGTACCAATTGGCGATCATCCATAACGGACTTGGGCTGCAGGCCCCCTTCACAAGGCCTTAGCCGCGGAAACGAGATGGAATAGCGGGTCTGCCAGTAGGTGCGCTCAAGGTAGTCGAGGTGACTGGCGACATAGAAACAGTCCGTGCGCCACTCTTCCAATCCAATCAGGGCGCCAATGCCTATCTTATCAATCCCGGCTTTCGCCAGGCGATCCGGTGTTTCCAGCCGGAATTCAAAGTCCATTTTGTTGCCCCGCAAATGATGCTCGGCATAAGTTGATGCGCTGTAGGTCTCCTGGTATACCATCACGGCGTCCAGTCCCAAGGCTTTCAACTCGGCATACTCATCCTGATCCAGCGGCTGAACTTCCATGGCCAGGTAGCTGAACTGCTCTTTGACCGCCGGCACCGCTTCACGAAAATACGCCATCCCGACCTTACGCTCATGCTCGCCGGTCACCAGCAGCACGCTATCAAAATTCATCGCTTTGATAGCCTGACATTCTCGGGCGATTTCAGACTTATTCAATGTCCGGCGCTTGATCCGGTTCTCCATCGAAAAACCGCAATAGGTACAGGCATTGGCACACAGGTTCGACAGATAGAGCGGCACATAAAAGGAAATCGTATGGCCGAACCGCTTGCGGGTCAGCGCAGCCGACTGCTGCGCCATTTGTTCCAGATAAGGCTCGGCCGCAGGAGAAATCAAGGCCTTGAAATCCTCCAGATCGCGCTTGGGTTTGCGCAGGGCACGCTCAACATCCGACGCCGTTTTGCTGTAAATCGACAGCCGGATATCATCCCACTCAAGCTGCTTCCAGACATCAACGTAACTCATGTCGAACCCCTATGCGCTCTGATCCAAAAAAGCCGTCAGCGGGCTGGAAGCAATCGCATGGTTAACCGTACCGGCCAGCCCTGCTTCATAGGCCATGCGGCCGCTCTCAACAGCCAGCTTAAAGGCCTTGCCCATGGCTACCGGATCGGCCGCGGCCGCAATCGCGGTATTCACCAACACCGCATCGGCCCCCATCTCCATCGCTTCGGCGGCATGAGAAGGAGCACCAATACCGGCATCGACTATTACCGGCACCCGCGCCTGATCGATGATGATTTCCAAAAAATCACGCGATGCCAGTCCTTTATTGGAACCTATCGGTGCCCCAAGCGGCATCACCGCCGCACAGCCGGCCTCTTCCAGTCGTTTACACAACACCGGATCGGCATGGCAATAAGGCAATACGATAAAGCCTTCACGCACCAGTTCTTCAGCGGCTGCCAGGGTTTCAATCGGATCGGGCATCAGGTATTTCGGGTCCGGGTGAATTTCCAGCTTCAGCCAATTTGTTCCCAGCGCTTCGCGCGCCAGTTTTGCGGCAAATACGGCTTCTTTTGCATTCTTTGCGCCCGAGGTATTAGGTAGCAAGTTCACCCCGGCAGCCACAAGTGGAGCCAAAATATCATCGTCACGATTTTCGATATCGACCCGCTTTAAGGCCATGGTGACCAGCTCTGACCCGGAAGCAATAATAGAGTCCGCCATTGCCTGACTGTTGGCATATTTTCCCGTGCCGGTAAACAGGCGGGATGAAAACGTCTTGTCTGCAATAGTAAGCATTTAGCCTCCGGCAATAGCTTGGAATAAGGCAATACGATCGCCCGTATTAAGTAATGTGCTGTCCCACTCGCTGCGGGCAACAATATCGTCATTCAGCGCCACCGCCGTTGCCTGCAACGGCATTTCCAACGTGGTTAGCAACGCTGTCAGGCTCTGTCCTTCCGGGCATCTCACAGGTTTGTCATTGACCTGAACCTGAATGACGGATGTTGTGTCTGTCATAATTCGTTATTCTCCTGTGCCACATACCGGGCACCCTTTATCTTGAGCAAGATTGAACCTGTGCCATGCCATCATCAGCCCGTCGAACTGCTGCAAAGCGCCAAAGGCAACTTCTCCGGCGCCGGTAATCAACTTGATAGCCTCCAGCGCCTGCATGGTTCCCATCATGCCGACAACCGGGCCGGCAATACCGGAGTTGCTGCAGTTCTGTGGCTCTTGCGGGTCATCCACCTGCCAGGGAAACAGGCAGTGATAACAAGGCCCCCGGCCCTGACGAAAATCAAAAGCCATCAGCTGTCCCTGCCAGCGAATAGCAGCGCCTGAAATCAATGCTTTGTTGGCACGAAAACAGGCACGGTTTACGGCATGGCGCGTCTCAAGGTTGTCAGAGCAATCAAGCACCACATCGGCCAGCGCCACTTCCATCGCCAGTCTCTGATCAGCAAGCCGAGCCTGGACCGGACGAACCCGGATATCAGGATTCAGCGCCTTTAGCTGCTCTGCCGCCGCCTGCGCCTTACTCTGTCCCTGATGGTTATCACGGTAGATCACCTGCCGCTGCAAGTTCGAACTGTCGACCTCGTCATCGTCAGCGATAATAATATTGCCGACACCGGCCCCGGCCAGATACAGCGCAGCCGCCGAACCCAGCCCGCCGGCACCGACCAGTAACACCTGCGCTTCAGCCAATAACTGCTGACCCTGCTCGCCGATCTCGGGTAGCATGATCTGGCGGTTATAGCGTAGAAACGCCTGATCACTGAGCATCATCGCCATCCTTGGTATGCTCATGGCGAACCAACAACTGATTAAAGGCGTCAACCGCAGCCTGGGTATCGTCGGCCTGAGTCACCGCGCGAACCACCGCCACGCTGCTGACACCGGTGCGCCAGACTTTTTCAGCCCGGGCCAAGTCAATGCCGCCAATGGCCACGGTAGGGAACTGATCACCAATCAGCTTCTGATATAGCGCCAGCCGGTTCAGCCCCTGTGGCTTGGACGGCATCTCTTTGGTCGTGGTCGGGAAGATATGTCCCAGCGCGATATAACTCGGCGCGAACTCGACCGCCCGCAAAATTTCATAATAGCCATGGGTCGACAGACCCAGGCGCAAACCGGCCTGCTGGATTGCCTGCAAATCGGCCGTTTCCAAATCTTCCTGCCCAAGGTGGACCCCGTAGGCCTGATGTTTGATGGCCAACTGCCAGTAATCATTCACATACACCTGGGCCTGATGCTGGTTTCCGGCAGTAATGATTTGCTTAACCTGGGCTTCCAGAGTCGGCTCGGCCGGATCCTTGATCCGCAGCTGAGTGGTGGTCACTCCCATCGATAGCAAGCGCTCCACCCACTCCGCCGAATCCACTACCGGATACAGTGCCAACTGGGCAGGATCTGTCGCGACAAAGGGCGCGACGGCCACTTCCTTGCTGCTCCAGCCCAGTTCATCCACTTCCTGATGATTGGCCGTGAGCGGACGCGGGAACAGCTCTCGCGTCATTGGCCAACCCGTTTCACCATAGCCATCCGCATGACTTTCAAAGTAGCCTCGGGCATGGGCTCGGGACAGCGTGACCGCATCTTCCAGCGGGTAGTCCAACGCCAACGCTGCCAGCAGCATGGCACGCTGTGGTTCACTGGCACCGGCATGATGGCAATAGACGGCCCTCGCCTCGCCATTGTGGTGCCAAATATCGACGCAGCCCTTCTCGGTCGGTAAACCACAAACAACCAAAGACGGATCAGCAGCCACTTTCTGCTGTATCTCGCAAAGTTCCGGATAAGGTGCAATCCACTGATCCAGCACCTTATAGCCGGCAATATCAGCCTCAGCCTGATTAAACACCAGGCTGAACTGACGCTCTTCGATTTGAATATCGACAGTCTCCGACTCGCTCCACTCCACACTCACCTGCTCGCCCAACTGATATTTATCAGCCGCAGCAAGCAAAGGTTCCACATGCATCAGCAGTGGCGTTAAACTATCGGGTAAACATAAAGAGCTCATTAACTATCCTCTTGAACAGGGTGATATAACTCACTACCTCGAGCCCGGAATTCATCGGCTTTCTGCTGCATACCTTCGAGAGGATCTTCAAGCAGCTTGATGGCCAGCTCCTCGTTCTTTTCCAGATCGCTGGCATAATCCCGCACTTCCTGCGAGATCTTCATCGAACAGAATTTGGGTCCACACATTGAACAGAAGTGAGCCACTTTTCCGGACTCCTGAGGTAGAGTTTCATCATGATAGGCGCGCGCCGTATCCGGGTCTAAACCTAGGTTAAATTGATCTTCCCAGCGAAATTCAAAGCGCGCTTTAGACAATGCATTATCACGAACTTGGGCCCCCGGATGACCTTTTGCCAAGTCTGCCGCATGAGCACATAGCTTGTACGTGATCAGACCCACTTTTACATCGTCTTTATTTGGTAATCCCAAATGTTCCTTCGGTGTGACATAACAAAGCATGGCACAACCGTACCAGCCAATCATCGCCGCACCAATCCCCGAGGTGATGTGGTCATAGCCAGGAGCAATATCGGTCGTTAGCGGGCCAAGGGTATAAAAAGGCGCTTCATGGCAATGCTTGAGCTGCTCTTCCATATTTTCTTTGATCATGTGCATCGGCACATGGCCCGGGCCTTCAATCATCACCTGCACATCGTATTCCCAGGCAATCTTGGTCAGCTCACCGAGGGTGCGTAATTCACTAAACTGAGCTTCGTCATTGGCATCGGCAACAGATCCCGGACGCAAGCCGTCACCCAACGACAGGGCAATATCGTACTGGGCACAGATTTCGCAAATCTCGCGAAAATGCTCATACAGGAAGCTTTCCTGATGGTGGGCCAGACACCACTTGGCCATGATAGAACCACCACGGGAGACAATCCCCGTCACTCGCTTGGCAGTCATCGGGACATAACGCAGCAAGACTCCGGCATGGATCGTAAAGTAATCGACCCCTTGCTCAGCCTGCTCCAGCAGCGTGTCGCGGAAGACTTCCCAGTTCAGGTTCTCGGCGATCCCGTTCACCTTCTCCAATGCCTGATACATAGGAACCGTACCGATCGGTACCGGGCTATTGCGGATGATCCACTCACGGGTTTCATGGATGTTACGACCGGTAGACAGATCCATCACAGTATCGCCGCCCCAGCGGGTCGACCATACCAGCTTCTCCACCTCTTCCTCGATAGACGAGCTCACGGCGGAATTACCAATATTGGCATTCACCTTTACCAGAAAGTTACGGCCAATGATCATCGGCTCGGTTTCCGGGTGGTTGATATTGGCAGGAATAATGGCGCGACCTTCTGCCACTTCTCGGCGAACAAATTCCGGCGTGATCTCTTCCGGCAAGTTGGCCCCAAAGCTGATCCCCGGGTGCTGTTGGTTCAGGACTTCGTCACGATACTTGGCCCGGCCCATGTTTTCGCGGATTGCGATGAACTCCATTTCCGGTGTAATGATCCCCTGGCGAGCATAGTGCAATTGGGTCACGCATTTGCCAGCTTTGGCGCGGCGTATACGGTTTGCTTCGGCAAAACGCAGTTCATCCAGCGTTTCATCAGCCAGACGCTCTTTGGAATAAGCGGAGCTAAGCTCATCAAGCAACTCGGTATCGGCACGCTCGGCAATCCAGTTTTCGCGCACTTTCGGTAGCCCGGCATAGATATCAACCGCCTGCGCCGGATCGGTGTAATAGCCCGAGGTGTCATAAACACGCACCGGCTCATTCGGCTCGAAGACAGGTTCTTGTTTTGTACCGCCGACCAAACTATCCGACAGCGATATCTCGCGCATTGGCACCTGGAGATCAGAACGGCTCCCTTGCACATAGACTTTCTGGGAGTTGGGGTAAGGTTGGGCAGTCAGTGAATCAATAAATTGTTTAGCTTCCAGTCTCGCTTGTTTGCGACTCGACATAGCAATTTCCTTTATATTCCATATAGGGGGAAGTTGCTTGACGGATTGGTGCTTAAACAAGAGGCGTACACGTAGGGTGTGCAGCGTCATCTGGTACCGCAGCTACAGTTTTATGGATCATAAAGGTGCAGCTAAACAGAAGATTTTTCTCTTGTTCCCTTCGCAGGTATTAGCCCGATCAGGTTCTACGGATCCCGCAATGCGGTCTCAGCCAGTTGGCACTCCGACAAGTTGAGTGAAGAGTATAGGTAAGCCGGCTATCAGCAGCAAGTGCAATCGACAGAAAATGTTTAACGAATGTAAAAACAACTCGGGCCGCACTGTCATGCGGCCCGATAATTATTTGGTGTACTTTTTCACCACCGTCTTAAGCAAGGACGAATGCGTATCTCTTAGCTCACCTAACTTATGGGTGATTGTCGGCGCTCCATCCAGATCGAACAATTTCGGCACAGCCACTCTCTGAGAAGAATAGATACCGGTATGACCGCTAAAGTAATAGGCGGTATAACAAGCAATAGCGAAATACAGCATATGCTCGGCACCAAACAGTTCAATCCCCATAATGGTACACGCCAGTGGTGTATTAGTGGCCGCGGCAAACACCGCCAGGAACCCTAACGCAGCAAACAGATCGACAGGGGCACCCAACAGCCAGGCCATGGTATTGCCGAGTGTCGCCCCGACAAAGAACAGCGGAGTTACCTCACCGCCTTTATAACCGGCAGCCAGAGTAATCGCCGTCAGCAGTAGTTTTAGCAACCAGCTGTACCATTCCGCGCCACCTTCGGTAAACGCACTGAGGATACTAACTCCCCCTTCCCGGCTTGAATAAACACCGAGGCCGATGTAGTCATAGTTACCTATTAGCTGAACCGCAGCGATAACAATCAGGCCGCCAACGACAACAATAAGATAGGGGTTTTTCAATGTTGCTTTGAAGATGTCCTTAAACACATGGGTCAGCTCGCCAAACAGGTACCCCGCCAAACCAAAAGCAACGGCTGCCAACACAATCTTCGCTATCATCACGATATCGACTTTGATGGCATGCTCGAACAACGTAATGGTCTCAAGAAAGTCTATCCGGTAATGCGTATGGTGAGCTCCCCACGCGCTGCATACAACATCTGCAAGAATAGCGGCAAACAAGGCAGGAATGATGGCATCGTAGCGCAGACGTCCTATCGCCAGTACCTCAAGGGCAAATATCGCCCCTGTCAGCGGCGTACCAAACACCGCGCCAAAGCCGGCAGCCACACCTGCAATTAATATCAGACGCGTATCAGCTTCGTTGAGCTTGAACACTCGGGCTAGCCAATGTGTTGTCGCCCCACCAATCTGCACTGCGGTTCCTTCACGCCCCGCTGAACCGCCGAATAAATGGGTGATCACTGTTGTGATTAAAACCAGCGGCCCCATGCGTGTAGGGATACCAGCGCCAGGTTCATGGATCTCATCCATGATCAGATTATTGCCACCTTCGGAGTTCTTACCCAAATTACGGTAACAATAGACAATGACAATACCGGCCAGCGGCAGCAAATAAATCAACCACGCATTATCGATTCGTGTTTCATTGGCAAGATTTAGGATCCACAGAAAAAAGGCATTTAGAGAGCCGACAATAACGGCAACAGGGATAATAAGAAGCGTCCATCTCAGGATCTGGACAAAAATTTTAGGATTAGCGCTTAATGGGTGTGCCATACCAAGTTTCTATCTCATTTGGGAATATGTTCAAGGATAGATGCTATGGCAAATGACCGGGCCCCACCATAGACGGATCTATCCTACTACAGCAGGAGTCATCATCTCAGTCGAGCGGTTAAAGGTGGAACTCCATCACCCGTTACTAACAATGGCTGTCAGTAACAACTGTCGTATGCTATCGGTAATTATCAGAAGCAACAAGCGTAAAATGCATGTTTACCCATTTGGGTTGACCTTGAACAACTTTCACATCATCCAGATACAGCAAAGCCCCGACATTTCTGTCGAGGCTTTTATATGTGGCAGGGGTGGAGAGATTCGAACTCCCAACACGCGGATTTGGAATCCGCTGCTCTGCCAATTGGAGCTACACCCCTGTAGTGCTGTTTTCAGCGACTTCCCAGAATTTAACTCATTCCTTAGGAAGTGATGAGTATTTTATACAGCTAGCAGAGAATTACCAGAGTTAATTCAAGAATAATTAAAATTTACATCCAAATGCACGGATAACAATCAAATCATTCATTTAGCGTTCAATCTCTGATTTTCCCTAGGTGCTCATCCACTGACTACAGTGCCGCTTGTGCCTTTTTCTTCTTGTAGACAGCGAACGCCACAACAGCAGGACCGACAACCAGCATTCCCATTCCCAGACAGGCAAGTGCTGTCATTACCAACATTTCGAACTCAGACATAGTTGAACCTCATTGACTTTACTTTGTAGTTTTCGGCCTTTATTCAGAGCCTGTTATTGATACGTTATAGGTACAAAATGATAACAAGAAACACAAACAAAACAATCAGTTAACAATTAATAGACCGAGTCATACCAATCTAAGTAAAAATATGATCTAATTGAGGATTGTCTTTCAGATGATCAAATCGCTATGGATAGCCTCAATAATAT
>NZ_MJIL01000044.1 GCF_001939735.1 Photobacterium proteolyticum | reverse complement strand
GGAATCGGTGATCGGTTTAAACCGGAATGAGCGATCGGATAATCCCGGAATCAGGGGTCGCAATACTCCGGAATATGCAATCAGCCCTAATATACTCATTGAACAAATGCCAGAGCACTTAAAATCAGAACAAGATGTTGTGCTTAATGAAGCTATTCAGAAATTGAATGGCATGTTGAACACACCGAGCTGACGTCATGTTTCAAGGAGGAATATTGAAAGCGATATCTGTGGTGTCCCCCTGGGGAGATATGATTGCAAGTGGTGAAAAAACACTGGAAATACGTTCGTGGAAACCAGACGTTATCCCGATGATGGACGTTGCGTTAGTCCAAAACAAGGCTCCTTTGCATCAAGATGGTCAGGAAGATCCCAATGGGTATGTGGTTGCAATCATAGATATTGTTGGTTGCAAACCATGGATAATAGAAGACAGCAGGCAAGGCGGTTGTGATGAATCAGAGTTTATTTCAGGGTATCTTGCCTGGGAAATCAGCAATGTCAGGAAACTCAGCAAACAGGTTAATGTTACTGCCAAACGTAAGTTCTATACCTTGACTAATTCAGAAGCAAAAGCGATAGCAAAATGGTCAGAAACATAACCAAATTGAGATGTGCTTTACTGGTTCGGAGGGACTTCGCTTAGAAGCCCCTCAATCTAGCCGTTACTTTAATACGTTAAGCTAGGGTCAACACACTGGTAGGTTTGTCCAATGCTGTTAATACGTTCTAGCAGCTGACGGGTTAAGTCAGCAACATCAATGCGGTTGATTAACCCGTGAACCTCGGTGCCCTGAGATAGCTGCGCTTGCCCCGTCGCCGCGCCATCTTTCAAACCGCCAGGTCGCAGGATAGTAAAATCAAGCTTGCTGCTCTTTAACCAGGCTTCGGCCAGAGATTTTTCTCTTACGGCAGCCCCGAACGCCGCTTTGGCACCATCCGACAGGTATTGCCATGATTCGCCGCAGCCTAATGATGTCACAAGCAGAAAGCGCGAAATGCCACGGCTTTCGAGTGCGTCAATCAGGTATCGGTGGCCGATATAATCGACCGGTACATCGGCCCGGAAACTGCCCATAGTTGAGACAACCCAACTGCCCGTCGGTAAGCTCTCGACAGCTGCCTGTACCTCGTGCTGAACGGTTGCATCACAGGATATTGTCTGAATGCCCAGCTCAGCCAGGCGCGCGTTTTTGTCGGGATTTCTGGCGATGCCAATAACCTTAAAGCCGTGGTTGTGGAAATACTCGGCCATTGTTGCGCCCAGGCCGCTAGCCACTCCCCAAATTGCGATAGTTTTCATATTTACCTCATGGTGATAATGAGAATAGTTTGCATGTTTGGGTGAGATATTGCCAGAATAGAGTTTAGAAATCTCATCACAACGACTTCAAATATCCACGGATGTTCGGCATCTCGTTTTACGATAGCTTTGTAAACGATGTTTTTTGAAATAGGTTGCGCATTAGATAATGTCTTGAAAAATAACATGTTCGCTTATATCTCATATCCTTTCTATAGTTGTTCTAACGGGAGTACAGACGTTATAGGAAACAAGAGTAGAACGCCTTTCATCTTCCGCCGCTAGGCGCTCGTAAGATCTGTATTATTCAGGCGGGAGGAGGTGAAAATAATGCCTAAGTTCATAGATACTCATCCAATGGAACCATTCACCGCAGATGAGCTGAAGAAGTTACAAAATGCGGCCCCAGATGAATTCGGGGTAACTCATCATGACATCTTGTTTAGCGAGAAAGACAACAAGATATATTGTGTTTTAGATGCCCCGAATGCAGAAGCGATCCATAAGCATCATGAGAAGGCAGGAATTAAATGCGATTGGGTCTGCGAAGTTCAGTCAACACGCGAATGAAGCGGACTTAGATATAGGGAGGTGAAAGCCTCCCTAGTTTTCAAAAAAATTACTGATTGACAATCAGATTTCCATATATGACGATGATTGCATGAAAACGAATATCACGCACTACCAAGTACGAATTATCATCATTCCATAGGAATGGTGGGATTGTTGATGCGTTTTATTTGTCGAGCCCACCCAGAAGAGGTGGGTTTTCTGTATCTGCCTCATGGGATTACTCTCATTGGAAGGAGATATCATGAAGAAAATTGCAGTTTTCGGTAAGCCCGGCAGCGGAAAATCCACTATGAGCAAAGCGCTTGCGTCAGTGACTGGGATACAGTTATACCAACTAGATTCAATAGTGTATAAGAAGAATGGTGAACAAGTAGAACGCAAGGCATTCGATGAAGCACACCAAAACATCTTGTCTTCTGACAGCTGGATAATTGATGGGTTCGGCCCCATGGATTCATTTAATAAGCGTTTGGAAGCGGCTGACACCTTGGTTTACATTGATCTGCCATACCTGACTAGCTACTGGTTTGTCACCAAGCGACTTCTAAAAGGGCTCGTCGTAAAACCTGAAGGTTGGCCTGATGGTAGCTCAGTGTTGAAAGGTACTTTGGAAAGCTACAAAGTATTAAGGCTATGCCCTAAATTCTGGAACGACGACTTCATGCGTAGGCTAAGAGAAAAGTCGAACAGCAAAACGGTATACATAGTTCAGACAGTTTCAGAATTAAACGACTTTGTTCATAAGCATGTAGAATAGGCGCTAAGCACTTCAGGTGTCCCATGACACTCGTCGGCTTTGCGTAGCGCACATTATCGCAGGTGTTTACCGAGTTGAGGAATCATCAATGGTAATAATTCGAAACTATAAAGAAAGTGACGCGAGAGCATTATGGGATATATTTTTCCACACTGTACTACATATCAATTCCCGTGATTATTCCCAGGAGCAGGTAGAAGCGTGGGCACCAGAATCATTTGACTTTGATGTTTGGAAAAAACGGATGAAAAGTCTTGACCCTTTTGTTGCAGAAATCAATGGAAATGTAGTCGGTTATACGGATCTACAAAGCAACGGACTCATTGACCATTTCTTCTGCCATCATAAATGCCAAGGGCAAGGTGTTGGAAGAGCATTAATGGAGCATGTGTTTGCCTCTGGCAAGCAAGTAGGCATCACGCGATTCTATTCAGAAGTCAGTATAACTGCGAGACCATTTTACGAGCGTTTTGGCTTTTCTGTTGTTCAAGAACAACTCGTTGAAGTAAGAGGTCAAAAGCTCTGTAACTTTGTTATGGAAAAAATAGCTAACTAAGCAATCAAGGCAACCCGCCACACTCATAGGCGCTGGATGTATAGTTCGGAGTGTTTTGGTGGTTTAGAGGGGCACACCATATTGCTTGTGTTAGGGCTCAGGAGTAAAAGTGGATATAAGTATCAAATCGTTATTTCAGCATTATTTAAAGCAGCTCGAGATAATTGTCACAAAAATCCCACAGGACGATTTTTCGGCGTCTTTAACCGATGACATGTTTTCGTTAGCGATGAATGCAAAGATAGCGACAAACTTTGCATTACGGGGTTATTGTCCTTTATTGGGACTTGACGTTGTTTCATTTGATAGTGAAGGCGTTGATAAGACAGCTGTTCTGGAACAAATATCGAAAACACTCAACTACCTTGATGAGTCAAGAGAAGTCAACAATCTGAATAGCCAGATAACCGTTACTGACAAAGCGGGGTTTGCTGAAATAAACTTGTCTCAACCAGCGTTCATCCATCAGTATATACTTCCTAATTTTTACTTTCATATCAGTATGGTATATGCGATAGCAAAATCTAAAGGCGTAGTGCTAAGTAAGGCCGATTTTGATGGGCTTCATTCTTATCCGTCAGGTTTCAGCTTCGTACAACAACCCTAGCGTCCGGTTGTACTTATCGGCTATGTAATAAAGTGCGGTGTACCTGGTTCGCTCACTGTCGCGCAAATGATGTTTGGTATTAGGCCTCAAGGAGATTTTCGAGTGAAACCAACAGAGATAGGAAAAGCATATAACCAAATTACTCATCTTTGGGAAAGTAATGACTTTGATATCAACAATGGTATTGAACAGCACAAGAGAGCGATTACTTTTGCCAAGGGGCGTGGGAATGCGTTAGATATCGGTTGTGGTTGCACGGGGCGGTTTATCGAGTTGCTGTTAGACGAGGGCTTTAGCCCCTCTGGTATAGATGTATCAGCAGACATGTTGGACATTGCTCGTAAGCGGCACCCGAACATTAATTTTGTTCAGGCAGATATTTGCGAGTATTCACTGGATGAAAAGTACGATTTTATCACGGCATGGGACAGTATCTGGCACATACCTTTGGCTGAGCAACGCAATGTGCTTACCAAAATCGTCGCAAGCCTGAATGTGGGTGGGGTGTTTATCTTTTCTTTTGGTGGTACTGCTAACGAAGGCTATCACACCGATAGCTTTATGGGGCCCGAGGTGTACTACTCATCGCTGGGTACGAATAGTTTCTTGCAGCTATTTATTGAGCTTGGCTGTGTTATCAGGCACTTAGAGTTTGATCAACACCCAGAGCTTCATGCTTACCTTATTGTAGAAAAAGCCTGACAAGGAAAAAATGGACATTCGGCAGTATACAAAGCAACACCGAGACAGCTGTATTGAGGCATAGGAACCCTTTTAACCGATTATAGGTTGTCTCAATTGCGCTCTAATCCGGTTATCGATGTGATTAAAGATGGCTTTGGTCAAGGTGATACTTTTGGCTCTGCCGCCAGTTTCTGGCAACGGGATATCAAGAGTTTCTTTAACCAGAGGTGGGCTAGATCATTCTCCCTGTTTTCATGCCAGAAAAGCGTATAGGAGAGTGGGGGAAGCGGATAGGGCAGAGGGATCACCGTCAAATCCAACTGGGTGGCAATATGGCTGGCATATAGACTGGGCGCGGTCAGGATCAAATCGGTGTGGCTGCACAATTCCGCCGCGCTATTAAAATCGGGCACGAACAGGGCAACATCCCGCTCCAGCTGGCTTTCTGCTAGTTTGACATCTAACAACCAGCGTTCATTTTTATAGTATTTAGTCACTATATGCCGCTGGGCAATGTAGGCCTCTAAATCCCATTTTTCTGACAGCACCGGGTGACGCGAGTTGACGATGCAGCACAGTTTGTCCTGATACAGCTCGGCAGAGAGTATTCCTTTGGGCGGGGTGAGTGTACGCTCTGCATCTTCCGGGTTTAGATCCTTGCCTGTAATGGCAAAATCCAGCTCGCCTCTTTGAAGTTGCCCGAACGTATCAGAGCCCCAGTTACAGGTATCAATAGTGAGATGGGGAGCGGTTGAGAATACTTCACCAATAAAATGGGGAAACAGCAGGGTATAGATACTTTCGACTACCGCCATCTGAAAGCTTCGTGTACTTTGCGATGGCTCAAACGTCGTGGGTGCTGTCATCTTTTCGATGTCAAACAATAGTTTTGCCAGCATAGGTTTCAGCTCTTTGGCCCGGGGTGTTGGCTCCATACCGTAACCGGCACGTTGCAGTAACGGATCGTCAAATAGCTCTCTGAGCCTGGCCAAGCTTTTGCTGATCGCCGACTGGCTCAGATTCAGATGCTCGGACGCCTTGCTGACATTGTTATGCTCCAGCAGAACATGCAGGCAAACCAGCAGATTTAGATCGAGTCTCGCTAATTTCTCAAAAGACATCTCATTAATTCCTTATCTATTCTTGCTGGGAATACATATGGTGAATTTAAACCATTTTTGTTCATACATCTATTTTTCTACACTTCTAATGACGACAAACATCGTCCACGTATCACGAATAAAATTACCTCAGTACACGCTGAGCACAGAGCTACCCAGAAGGAGGAATTATGTTTGAACTGGCATTAACGATTGGTATCGGTTTGCTCGGCGGGATCGCCGTTGGCACCCAGGCCCCGATCGCAGGCGCCATGTCACAACGTGTCGGTGGCGCGGCAAGCAGCTTTATCGTCCATCTGGGCGGATTAATCGCCTCGCTGATCCTCCTGCTCTCCCGACGGGGAGAAGATATCGCCCAATGGCGTGAACTGCCATGGTATATGTTGGGCTGCGGAGCCTTTGGCCTGGTATTGTATCTGTCTATTAGCCACACCATCCCGAAACTTGGTGCCGTTTCTGCCATCACCTTAATCATTGTCGGCCAGCTTCTTGCGGGTGTCGTTATTGATTATCTGGGTGCTTTCGGCACGATTGCTCGAGGGCTAGAGATGTATCGGATGCTTGGTATCGCACTTTTATTTGCCGGTGCCTATCTCGTCATTCGATAATTGCCGCCATTCCTGTCTATCAACACGCCCTAGTCAATTATGAAAATTTTAGTTACCGGCTCTGCCGGTCGGATTGGACGTCATATCTATATCCACCTAATGCGTCATCACCAGGTAGTGGGACTGGATATGGTCCCCTGCTCAACGGCCGACTTTGTTGGCGATTTTCGGGATCGCGACTTTGTTCGCTCGGCACTGCAAGGGGTTAATGTCATTGTGCATGCGGCATCTTTGCATGCGCCCCATGTCGGCTTACGCTCTGATCAAGAGTTTGCCGAGATCAACATAGAGGTGACAGAGCAATTAGTCACAATGGGGATCGAGCTTGGCATCAGCCACTTTATTTATACTAGTACGACCGCACTATACGGTTATGCGTCGACGCCAAATGGCCGAACCGGTTGGATCACCGAAACAGTGACACCGCAGCCAAGAACCGTCTACCATCGTACCAAAATCCAGGCTGAGAACCTGCTACAGCGTATCTCAAGGGAGACCTCACTGCCTGTTACCGTGTTACAGATGTCGCGGTGCTTTCCCGAACCCGCCGATATGATGGCCGTCTATCGCCTGACCCGTGGTATCGATGCCAGAGATGTCGCCTCGGCCCATGGATGTGCCATTAATACACGTCCTGAGGGTTTTAACCGCTATATCCTGTCGGCAAAAACACCGTTCCGCCGCCAGGACTGTTCATCGTTATATCAGCAGGCTGATGCCGTGATCAGCCAGTACGAGCCTGAACTCGCCGCGGCGTTTCAGCGTCGGGGATGGACATTGCCCAAAACGCTCGATCGGGTATACGACTCATCGCAGGCACAACAGGTGCTCGGATGGCAGCCTCGCTATGGTTACAACAGCGTGCTGGCACAGCTGGACAATGAAGTTGCCGAGGTGCTTCCAGTCTCCATTGTTGATAATAAAATTAAGTTATTATTTTAATAATTATTGATAATTTTAGGTTATATCAATGGCACTATATAATGACCCCATCAAAACAAGTGACGATTTAATCAACCGAGTTTGGGGTACGTTATGAAAATGAATCATGTGGGTATTATGGTCGGCGATATGGATAAAGCTGTTGAGTTTTATACCAATGCACTTAGCCTTGAAGTCGTTATGGGCAATACCAAAGTTGAAGAAGAGCGTGAAACAGCAATCGGCAGAATGTGTGTGGCCGTTTTTGGCGAAGGTTTTAAAGGGTTTAACATTGCGCACCTTGTCACGACTGACGGTATTGGCGTTGAGTTGTTTGAAATGAAGGAGCGCCAGGAGCGCCATAACGTTGATTTCTCTCGTATCGGCATCTTCCATTTTTGCCTTCAGACTGATGACTTCCAGGGTGCTATCGAGCGTACTGAAAAGTTTGGCGGAAAAGTACGCATGGATATTATGCGCTACCACCCGGAGGATGATAGCAAACCTGCGAAAATGGTGTACTTGGAAGACCCGTTTGGCAATCTTTTCGAGTTGTACTCTCATACGTATGAAGAGACATACTCATCTGACTATGAGTAATAGATAAAAATGTAGAGATGGGCTGGCCAAGTGTCAGCCCTTTTGGGGTTTAATACATTTAGGTGAGCTAGAAATTAGTGACAGTACTAAATGGTCATAATAAGCCTCTCGCTTCAGAAGAATCGATGCCAGAGAGTGGTGTGCTAAGAGCGATGAATGAAGGAGAAGGCTTTCATAGTATCGGCTGGCGCTTCTCACCAGATAAGATTTTCAGCCGTCAGAAGCTTATTTTATTGTTGGTTGAGTTGAACGTAGAGCGTATGAAAGCCGTGTTTATTACTGAAAGTGGCATCTTTGGTTATAACCAGACGCCAGATGGGTTGACCGAAGTGGAGCTGGATGATTGCGATGACTCGTAGAGGCTAAAAAGAAAAGGCTCACACGGTTTTAATCTAGCGTGTGAGCCAAGGGTATTACTGGCTTTAATAATAAGTAATTACACGAAGTTATTTATAGTCTCGTGGGCTGATTACTCTTCCGGACGCCAGCTTAGTGCACTGGCAATAGCCGCTACCGCCAGTAAGTGACATAGTGGTCAAAAGCAGGGCTGTTGTTGTCTTTTTCATTGTGGTGTCCGGATCGAATTAATGATTTTGAACTTGCGTGTTGTTGGTAAAGAACCATTTGTTCAGGTAATCATTCAGCGGAGCAAAGCCTCGGTTGCTCCAGTTGAATGGGTAGTTTGCGGATGCTGTATCACCGCTGGCAACCTTTCCGATGCCTGTAAATTGATCGCCGTTTACATCCTTTAGTTCACCGGGATATTTCTTATTCGCTGGTGCAACTTTGTACTCATAGAGTGACCCCAGTAGCGCACCCGGGTTAAGATTGATGGGTTTGGTGTGGATGGGATCTTTCTTTCCTTTGGAAATGTCTTCACCATCATCATTGGTTGTACTGCCACCTTCAGTACATGGATTTGGTGTCCCATCAATACGGTTGCTATCAAGCTGGCCGTTACCGTAGTTACACTCATCATATTTGAGGTAGCCATCTGCCTGAGAGCCTGTCCCCATTTTGTTGTTAATCAGTACTTTGAAACCGCTATAACTTTGGGTTAGTTCTGCGCCAACTTGAGCTTGGTTATCGCCATCAACATAGTAATCAAAAACCTGAAGTAGCTTTTGATAAGCGGTAGTTGAGGTTGTTTCGTCTTTACCGCCAATATTAGTGTAAATGAGCTCAATTGCGTCTAGCACTTGAGCATTGCTGTACATGTTTTCTGCAAGCTTAAGTACAAACTGGTTATGTGCTTCGTTAGTCTCTGGTTCTTTTTCAATTACGCCGATCACAACCCGTTTTTGAGCAAACTGTTTACGAACATCATCATGGGCCCATTTCAGCAGGTTGTTAACCTGAGTGATGACGCGTTCTTGTTGAGCTGAACTGACATTCGGGCCGATATTCAGTACATAAATTCCGTTTTTGAAGCCACAGTTTGGGACGTCAGAAGCCGAACTGCAGTTAGAAATATTGCTGAAGACATCCACCTTTGTACTGCTGGTTGGTGTAGGGGTCGGTGTTGCCCCTGAGTTACCACCAGAGTCACTGTTACAGCCTGCTGTAAAGATTACAGCTAAGGATACGGCCAGATATGAGAGTTTTCGGGCATTCTTATACATCATTTTCTCTTTTTATTGTTGGATTAGATGAGCTTTTTCATTCTGGCGGGTAGCCATGTTTTGTGGAATTGTAATCAGTTGAATTAATAAGGTCATTAATGCAATAAATGTACTATTGACGTGAATAAAGAAATGTAAGCGAGTTTAAAAGTAATAAAAGCATACTGATCTGGTTGTTTATTCTTTAATTTGTGATTCTAGGTTGATCATGAGCTGTCTTGTTGGTACGTTCTGGTGTAATTGACTGCGGAGTGGCGATTTGTCTGACGATAGATCCTGTATGTAAGCTTTTGTAAGAGTTGGTGGTTAATTTGCCGTTAAAACAGGCCGCCTTGTAATGGTTTTGTTACATATTTCAGGTTATTAGTAGAAAATCATAAGCTTGCTTAAATAATATCAAAATTACCAATTGCAGAGGTGATGGGTTAATATTGACTTGATTTATAGATAGTCGTTTGTCAAAGAAAATAAATATGATTGAGTCGGAAAATAAAATACTCCTTATCGAAGATGATAGTGAGATAGCTCGTCTGACAAAGATGTATCTTGAAACTGAAGGTTATGAAACAAAGGTCATTGACAGTGGAGATGTAGCACTTGATGGTATAAAAGAGTTTGCACCAGATGTTGTTCTGTTGGATTTAATGCTGCCAGGTCTGGATGGTGCTGAAATTTGCCGAAGAGCACGGGAGTTTTATACCGGAATGATTTTAGTACTGACAGCCTCTGCCGATGAAATGAGTGAAGTCACATTATTTAAGCTCGGTGCGGACGATTATGTCACCAAGCCTGTTCGCGGGCATATTTTATTGGCGAGGATTGAAGCTCTGCTGAGACGATCACGTCCCAAGAAATTTAAGCTAGCAGAAGGTGTTGTTGAAAAATTTGGTATATCGTTACACAACTCTAGCCAGAGAGCTTTTTTCAACAATAAACAGTTAGATTTGACCGTGTCTGAATATGAAGTGCTGCAGTTGCTGTTTGAACATAGTGGTGAAGTTGTCTCCCGTGAAGAGTGTTGTAAGCATATTCGCGGCATTGACTATAATGTGAATGACCGTTCCATAGATATGCGGATTTCGGGCTTAAGAAGAAAACTGTCTACTCACAATGTTAATAAGGCGGTGGTCAGAACAATTCGAAATAAAGGTTATATGCTTTCTGATGCTTAATTTTGGCTCGTCAATGTTTCTTCGGTTATATACTGGAATTGTTGTTGCGCTCATTTTAGCGCTATATAGCTTTATCACTATTGGTGATGGTTATATGCGTAGAACTGAAGCCAGTATATTCCTTAATGACGGACGTTTCTTTTTTAAACAGTATCTAGAACAGTATGATAATCCTGATTCTTTGTATAAAGAATTAACAACAAGCAATAAACAGACATTTTATATTTTCGATCTTTCGTTAGAGAAAAGCACCGTAGAAGATTTTTACTGTGCTGGATGTGAATTTTTATACGAAATAGATTCTTCACCGATTTATTTGAAAGACGGACAAGTCTACGTTACTGTTTTTCCGCTCTCTGGTAGTGGTCAGTTGCTTGTGTTCAGCGAGAACCAGGACTTTTTCAGTCCTGAAGTTGAATGGTACAAACATACAGAAAACCTGTTTTTAATGGGCTTGGTACTCTTCGTCTGTTTGTCTCTATCTTTGCCTGTTTATGTTTTATTACGGAAATTACAAAGTCAGATACAGACTCTACAGCATACTCAGGTGGCGTTTGGTCAGGGCAAGTTGCAGGTTAGGGCACAAACGAATATACCCGAGCCTGTAGCCTCTCTGGCAAAGAGCTTCAATGATATGGCGAGTGATATCGAAACTCGCGTACGACAAAGCCAGATTTTTGCCCATGCAATCCCTCATGAAATTCGTACTCCTTTAAACCGTATTCAGTTGGCGTCAGATCTGGCTAGGCTTCACGCAAGGAAAGAAGAGCAACCATTGTTCGATGATATTGATGGTTACATTGATGATGTTAATGGCTTAGCATCTGACATTATCACTCTTTACCGGTTAGCTCCGGAAAATAACCCTCAGGAACTATTGAACAGAGAATCTGTCGATATTGAGGGATTTTGCCATAAACGCCTGGTAGCAATGGCGCCGGGAAAAGGAAAACTCAATTCAGCTTTGACAGACTCAAAGCATGCATTGTTTGATCGAACGTTAGCAAGATTAGTTATTGATAATTTGGTTAAAAATGCCGACAAGTATGCAATTGAACAGGTATGGGTGAACTTGTCTGATGAGGGTGGGTACTGGCAGGTTGATGTTGAAGATGATGGGCCAGGGATCCCTAAAGACAAATATGATGAGATCTTTTATGCATTCTCTCGTTTGGATAAAAGCCGAACTGCAAGTACAGGTGGTTTTGGGCTTGGGCTGGCGATAGCCGGAAGCGCTGCTGGTTTGCTGGGCTGGATGATTGACGTCTCTGACAGTCAGTATGGTGGTGCGCGTTTTACTGTGTCTATACCTAAATCTGTATAGATGGGGCGCAGTTAAATGCCTGCAGTCTGAAGGCTCACACTAATCACGCATGGCATGTTGTGTGAGCCTTCTTGTTTTACAGCAAAAAGCGCGAATTATTAGCGTCTAATTAGCTGTATAACCTAACCACATTTAGAGTCGCCGCAGTTCAGGCAGGTCTGGCAGCCGTCTTTGACGATGACTGCCTTGGTGTGGCATTTGTAGCAAAGGGTCGCGCTTGGCGGGAAGTTACCTTTGTCTTCTTCTTTTTCTTCTTGTGCTGCCGCTAGCTCGGCTTTTTTTGCATCAAGAAAAGCCTGCTGGTGTTCGTCGACCTCAGGTTTGCCTAACATGCCAATTTCTGTCAGGTGCTGCTCAATGACATTGCCAATCTCTGCAATCAGAGACGGGACATACTTGCCTTTGTTCCAGTATCCGCCGCGCGGGTCGAATACCGAGCGTAGCTCTTCAACCAGGAAGGTACAGTCGCCGCCTTTACGGAATACCGCCGACATTATACGCGTCAGCGCAACAATCCACTGATAGTGTTCAAGGCTCTTCGAGTTGATAAACACTTCGAACGGACGGCGCACTTCGTATTCTGTGCCTTCATTCAGGACAACATCATTGATGGTAATGAACAGGGAGTGCTCAGAGATATGCTCCGGAGTCTTTAGCTTGTAGGTTGTGCCCAACAGCTTTTCTGGCCGCGGCATATCTTCATGCATGTGCACAACTTCAACTTCTGGTTTTGCTGGTGCCTCTGGCTGAGCATCTTGCTCCTGGCTTTTTACTTTGAAACCAACAATTTTGCTGTCAATCTTTTTGACCATGATTCTCTAACCTTAAAATTTACCGTAGTAACCTTCTTTCAGCGCATCATAAAGGTTTGCTGCAGTGTGGGTTTCGCCGTCATATTCAATTTCTTCGTTGCCCTTTGCTTCGAAGGTTGAGCCGTCTTCAAGGTTGAACACATAGGTGGTGTTCTCCAGATCCTGCTCTTTAACCAGTACGCCCTGGAACACTTCTGGATTGAAGCGGAACGTCGTACAGCCTTTCAGACCTTTGTCATAGGCATCCATGTAGATGTCTTTGAAATCCTCGAACGGGAAGTCTGTCGGCACGTTGGCGGTTTTAGAGATAGACGAGTCAATCCAGCGTTGTGCCGCGGCCTGAACCTCGACATGTTGGCTTGGGGTTATATCATCGGCGGTGATGAAGTACTCCGGTAGTTTTGCTTCTTCGTCGGTGCTGTATGGCATGGCTTTGTCATTGATCAGCTCGCGGTAGGCAAGCAGCTCAAAGCTGTACACATCAACACTTTCTTTCGTTTTCTTGCCCGTCACAATCACGTTTCGTGTGTAGTGGTGGGCAAAGCTTGGCTCGATACCGTTACTGGCGTTGTTTGCCAGCGACAGCGAGATTGTGCCTGTCGGGGCGATGGAGCTGTGGTGGGTAAAACGCGCACCGTGCTTGGCTAGCTCCGCGACAAGGGCTGGCTCGACTTCAGCAACTTGCTGCATGTAGCGGCTGTATTTTGCATGTAGCACCTTGCCTTTAACCTTGTCGCCAACCTTGATACCGTCCTTTGCCATTTCCGGGCGCAGACGCATCATCTTGCCGGTGATCTCAAATTCTTCATTCATCACTGGTGCAACGCCTTTCTCTTTGGCAAGGCTAAGGGCTTCTTTCCAGCCTGTGATGGCCATTTCCTGGGCAATTTGCTCTGTGAAGGCAACAGAGGCTGCGCTGCCGTATTTGTGCTTCAGCATAGTGGTTGTCGAGCCTAGGCCCAAAAAGCCCATACCGTGGCGGCGTTTGTGCTCGATCTCATGGCGTTGCTTTTCAAGAGGCAGCTTGTTGATTTCGACCACGTTGTCTAGCATACGGGTGAAAATAGCCACAACACGACGGTAGGCATCCCAGTCGAAGTGGGCATTATTGGTAAATGGTTCACGAACAAATTTAGTTAGGTTCACCGAGCCCAGCAGACACGCACCGTAAGGTGGTAGCGGCTGCTCACCACATGGGTTGGTTGCGCGGATTTCTTCGCAGAACCAGTTGTTGTTCATTTGGTTGACCTTGTCGATCAGGATGAAACCCGGTTCGGCATAGTCATAGGTAGACGTCATGATAACATTCCACAGGTTGCGGGCAGGCATGGTGCGGAATACCTTACATGCAACTCGACCTTCGCTATCTTCGACAAGATCTTCTTTTGTCGGCCAGTCAGTCCAGACGATAGACTCATCATTTTGCAGATCCAGTCCGTCTTGCTTGGCTTCTTTGGCCGTAACAGGGAACATCAGCCGCCACTCGCGATCATTCTTAACGGCTTCGATAAATTCTTCGGTGATCAGCAGAGACAAGTTGAACTGGCGCAGGCGACCATCTTCTCGCTTGGCGCGGATAAAGTCGATGATATCCGGGTGGCGGATGTCCATGGTGCCCATCTGCGCACCGCGGCGACCACCGGCAGACGAAACGGTGAAACACATCTTGTCATAGATATCCATGAACGACAGCGGGCCGGAGGTATAGGCACCAGCACCAGAGACAAACGCACCGCGCGGACGCAGGGTAGAGAAGTCGTAGCCGATACCACAGCCTGCTTTCAGTGTAAGACCAGCCTCGTGCACCTTGCCAAGAATGTCATCCATTGAGTCCTGGATAGTACCGGAGACAGTACAGTTGATTGTCGACGTGGCAGGCTTGTGTTCAAATGCGCCGGCATTGGAGGTAATACGGCCAGCCGGGATAGCGCCGTTACGAAGTGCCCACAGGAATTCGTTGTACCAGTGTTCTTTGACTTTATCTTCTTCTAAATCAGCTAACGCGCGAGCAACACGTTTGAAGGTGTCGTCAAGCGTGACATCAATAGCTTCTCCATGCTTTGATTTAAGACGATATTTGCTATCCCAGATCTCCATTGAGGTAGATTGGTATTCAATATCGATTGCTTGAGATACTTCAGAAGCTGTTGGGGTTTTCGCCATTATGAATGCACCTTAATGTTTGTCATTTAGTCCAGCACGATTGATATAACCCAGATTCATAAAAAACTGCTTTATATCCACATGACGTTCGTTGAGCCTGAACGTCATATGTTGTGGCAAGGTGGCAGATCAAAACACTATATATGATGATCTTCAAGTCTTGACAGTCACATTATCTACCCATGTGATCCTAGTGTTAAGTGTAAAGATCAACTTGTGTGAAAATTGTTTTGCAATGGTATTGAAATCTCTTTTTACACTTACGGGCAGGGGGATAAGAAAACAGTTAGTGCAAAGCTTGAACGTTCAGATCTAAAGGTGGTTAAGCGCGTGAAAAAAGGGTTGTGCTCAACGTCAGGATATGGATAATGCGCCTCGTCTTCAGAGAGTGGCCAGCCCTCACTTTCTGTCTTGTTTCCTCGAAACAACATGGCGCGTTGGCAGAGTGGCTATGCAGCGGATTGCAAATCCGTGGACCTCGGTTCGACTCCGGGACGCGCCTCCATCTTCTCTCGTTAAACTCATCAATCAATATTTGCTCCCTGGTATCTTAGTTTCGCATTTTCCCATCGATTCATTCTCCGCCTAATCAATTCGTTACCTTTACGTTTGAATATCTGTCGGCTATGAGATTTTAATTTTTAGTCTGAGATACAAAAAACAGCCCCGAATGAGGCTGCTTCTTGGTTGCCAGGTGTTACCCCGGGGTGCTTATTTGTTGTCTAGCTTTGTAAGATAGCTAATTGTATTGGCCATGTCTTCCAGGCTTTCATGTGCGCTGCTTTCAACCAGATACTTGCCCTGGACAAGGAAGGCCGGGACAGAGGCGATTTCGGCGTTTGTGACGACTTGCTCAGCTTCAGTTAGCTTCTTATACACTTGTTTGTGCTGTTCTTCGGTTAGTTCAAACGGGCTAGTCAGGTTGTGTGTGGCGAAAATTTTGGTCAGCAGTGTTTTTCGCTCATCTTCAGTGACAGTGTCACCAGTGTCTTGTACGTAGGCGAACAGTGATTCCATTAGCGCAGCATCAGGCACTCCATCGCTCTGAATCGCGACAGTGTAGTAGATATAAGCTGCGATCTGAGCACTTTTATTGAAAGTGACGTGAACTTTGTCGATATCGACGCCTGCTAGCTTTTTGATCTCAGGCAGCATTGTCTCCATGCTGCGACAGTGCCCGCAAGCCAGCGAGAAGACTTCGATAACATGAGCGGCATTCTCGACAGTTTCTGTAACGACTTTGTATTTGACACCTTCTTTCGGAGTCGCAGCATCATTACAGCCAGCTAGGGCTAGTAGGGCGATAAATAGAGGAATTATTGATTTAAGCATTGTTTAGGGACTAACCAGTTAAAAATAATCATTAATTATGGCTGAATCCGGGGGAAAATACGTGGTAACACATCAAAACTTACATAGTTTTACCTATTAGGGTTAGATACCGGGCTGCTGTTATGTGTGTACTTAAGTGATTGTAGAATTTTTAAATTTCTGTATGATGAGCGGCTTTTTTCTGTGTGGAGGTACAGCATGTACATAGGTTTTGATTACGGAACAGCAAATTGCTCTGTCGCTATGATGGCGCAGGGAAAACCGCAACTGCTTTCGCTTGAAAAGGGCAACAAGTACATACCTTCCACACTGTGTGCACCAACTCGTGAAGCGGTTAGCGAATACCTCTACCGCCATATGGGGGTGAAGCCGGGAGATACGGTGGGCGAGCAGGTGCTTCGCCGGGCTATCGCTCTTAACCGTGATGAAGACATTATTGTCGAGAAGGGTGATCTACTCTTTGGACAAGCGGCGCTTGATTTATACCTCGATGATCCCGAAGAGGTCTATTACGTAAAATCACCCAAATCGTTTCTTGGTGCAAATGGCCTGCGCGATGTGCAAATCAGTTTCTTCGAAGACCTGGTTTGCGCCATGATGAGCAACATCAAGATGCAGTCGGAGCTGTCGCTCGATAGCTCCATCGAGAGCACTGTGATTGGGCGACCGGTGAACTTTCAGGGCACCGGAGGCGAACGAGCCAATCAGCAGGCTGAAATGATCCTGAGCCAGGCTGCCAAACGTGCCGGGTTTAAGCACATTGAGTTCCAGTATGAACCGGTAGCAGCAGGGCTGGAGTATGAAAGTACACTGACGGAAAACAAAACCGTGCTGGTGGTCGATATCGGCGGCGGCACAACAGACTGCTCGATCATCGAGATGGGACCGGATTGGCAAGGAAAGGCCGACCGTCAGGAAAGCCTGCTGGCGCACAGCGGCCTTCGGGTCGGCGGTAATGATCTGGATATCCACCTTGCATTTCGCCAGTTGATGCCGATGCTCGGCCTTGGCAGCAAAACCCGCAACGGGATTGATATGCCGATCAGCCAGTTTTGGAACCCGATAGCAATCAATAACATTGTTGCCCAGACTGAGTTCTACAGTGCGTCTAACCTAACGGTATTGGATCAGCTGCGACGTGATGCTGCTGAGCCGGAGAAGCTGCTTCACTTGTTACGTGTATATCACGAAACACTGGGCTATCAATTGGTTAGAAAGGCGGAAGAGTGCAAGATTGCTCTATCGGATGCAGCATCCTGCCATGTTGAGCTTGATGGGTTATCGGAATTGCTTGATGTTTCTGTCACGCAGCAAGATATGGCCACAGCCATTGAGTCGCCGAGAGTCAAAATGAGCCAACTGGTAACTGAAGCAATACAGCAAAGTGGTAAAAAGCCCGATGTCATCTATATGACGGGAGGGACGGCCCGTTCGCCTATCCTCAGAGCCTGTATCGAGCAACAATTGCCTGATGTCCCTGTGGTCAGCGGAAGCTACTTTGGCTCAGTGACTGCCGGTCTGGCCAGGTGGGCAGAACGCTGTTTTGCCTAGGAATAAGCCCGCTAATGTCGGGCTTATTACGCTCGAAGGCTCTAAACACGACTCATCAAAGGTGCTGATCAGCCTGCCCAGGCTGAACACCAGCCTTTGGATGAGACTAGCTTACCAGGGAATAGTTGACACGGACGCCATTCATCACCCGCCTCACCTTGTAGCAATACGCAGTTCGAACAGTTTCTATCTTCGTACGGTGACTTATGGGTGTACTTAAGTGCTGATGCCTGTGCATCGTCCTCATCCAGGTGGGGGAGCTCAGAAGCCTGAGCTGGCTTGATTAGGTTTTTCCCTCCCAGTGTAACTCCGATGACACCCGCGAGGGTGAATTTTAAGAACCTTCTTCGATTCGATTGATCATTCATTGTGACTTCCTTCTTGTGCTTTCGACATTGCTTCTCGTTTTTATTATGAGGCGACGGGCACCTGTATTTAGATACTAGGCAAAGCTGGCTAGATAAGTTTGGAAGGCAAATAGCCGGGCGTCATTTTCCTTTTTGCGAAAGTGCTTAATTAGTTAGCAATAAGAGCGAATACGGAGGGTAAGAGACCCAGTTGAAATGGATTACATTTATTAACAAATTATTAATAAAAGTTGTGTCGCCTGGTGAAGAATAAGTATTTGACTAGCAAAGGTTTGAGTCTGAGCAAAAAAACACAAAATGTAGCAATCTCACTATTGCAACATTTCCTTTACAAGCGCATGCTATGACCGCCTTACCAAAGACGAAAAGAACAAAGGTAGAGAAAATGAACTTATTCCTTATTGATATTGATGGCACCCTGGTTGATTCAGAAAGTGTTGATATGAAGTGTTATACCCAGGCCGTGCAGGATGTGTTGGGAATCCACATTGAGGCAGATTGGAGCCACTACCGGAATGTGACTGATTCTGGTGTATTGGATGAAATTATTTCCAAGCATAAGATCACTGCCAGCCGCTCACTGATTCACCGTCAGGTCGAAGCGAGATACCTACAATTGATCCAGGAGTATCTGGTCAAGAACCCTACAGAAGTTAGCCAGATTCAGGGAGCCAAAGATTTTATCGATCAGATGCGAGAAAGAGAAGATACTCATGTAGCGATTGCCACAGGCGGTTGGGAATCCGCAGCCAAGCTGAAGCTGCGAGCTGCGGGTATTGATATTGCTAATATGACGTTTGCTTCTTCTTCTGATGCTATGAGCCGGACTGAGATCATGGCGCTGGCAGCATTCAGGGCCAAGCAAGATTCAGGTGCGACGTTCCAACGTCGGGTCTTGTTCGGACATGGATCATGGAACAAGCATGCCTCGCAAGAGCTGGGGTATGATTTTGTCGAGATAGGCGATAAAGGCCAGCATCATCATCACATTCCTAATCTTGTTCACTATCAGGCCGCGTTTTCACAGTTGGCTTTACAATAATTCTGAACACCAACACACAATTCCCTTCATGTCTGATCCCTGGCTATTTGGGCTGGGGGGATCCTTTGGCGTACTAGTGGTCGGTAATGGATTAGTGAGAACCAGCCTAGGCTGCGTTAATGTTGAAACATTGTCATGGTATTTTTTCCAATAATGTGAAAGGCAAAAGAGTTAAGACATGAGCAAAGTGTCATTTTTTTGTCTAGTCTTGCCTATGGAAGCGCAAGAAAAAGCAGTTGGAGTGATATCGTGCATGATGAATGATAACGAATGGGTAGTTCGCTGGTTTGCGGATGTTTGGAGCAGGGCAGATGGCGGTTTACTCGCAGAATATGCTACTGATCCTTTTAACTTTCATTTGCCCGGCGGAAGGGTACTAACTCTTAGCCATGTCGATTACCTGAACTTTATATCCATCTGGTGCCAGCGGTTTAAGAACGTAAATTTTACAGTTAAAGATGTGATAAACGACGGAACGAAGACTGTAGCTCTGTACCATTGCAGTGCGACCTATAACGGTGGCTGGGCGAGGATTCCGGCCAGAAAGCAGCATGTAGAGATGACAGGCATGGTGTTTTTCAAACGAGAGGAGGGGATGATCACCGATTGTTGGCTCGAAGACAGTAGCTTTGACTTGTATCAGCAGCTAACGCGATATCTCGACTAGGTAAATGACTAGCAAAAAGAAAGGCGATATCTATCGATACCGCCTTTTTAGGTTTAGCTCAAGCAATATTAGGCTGTCTGGATATTTTGTGCCTGAGAGAGCTTAAGTTGTTCGAAGAACTGTTTGGTCTCGCTAACAATGACTTCTCTTAGCAGGATCAAACCAATCAGGTTCGGAACAGCCATCAGGCCATTAACAATGTCTGCGATCAGCCAGATCATATCCAGCTTGATGAAGGCACCGCCTGCAACAAGGACAAGGAAAAATAGCTTATAAGGCAGAATCGCTTTTACACCAAATAGGTAAGTAACACAGCGCTCACCATAGTAGTTCCAGCCAAGAATAGTGGTAAAGGCGAAGAACATCAGGCCGACAGATACCATCAACGGTCCCCAGTATGCAGAGTCCAGGCCGCTTGCAAATGCGAAAGTCGTCATCTCGGCACCGGCGTAATCGCTTTGCCATGCACCGGTTACAACCAGGGTCAAACCTGTCATGGTACAAATGATAATAGTGTCGAAGAATGTACCTGTCATTGATGTCAGGCCTTGCTTCACACAAGAGTCAGTCTTGGCTGCTGCCGCCGCCATTGGTGCGCTACCCAAACCTGATTCGTTCGAGAAAACACCGCGGGCGATACCTGACTGGATGGCAAGCATAATACCGGCACCGATAAAGCCACCCGCGGCAGCATGACCGGTAAAGGCCGAGGTAATTACCAGCTCGACTGCGGCCGGCAGTGCATCAGCCTGAGAGGTCAGTACAGTGATACAAGCCACAATGTAGAATGCGGCCATAACAGGTACGACTTTACTGGCTACACTTGCAATCGATTTAATCCCGCCAAGGGTAACTGTCGCGACAAGAACCGTAAGGATAATGACAGTGATCTCTCGTGGCATTTCAAACGACAGGTAGGCAGCATCTACGATTGCATTGGCCTGCGGAAAGGTACCGATACCGAAACAGGCAACACCAAGTGCAAAGATTGCAAAGAGTTTGGCCAGCCATTTACTTCCGACGCCTTTTTCCAGGTAGTACATTGGACCACCAATCATCTGGCCGTTAGAGTCCGTATCACGGTATTTGACCGCCAGTAGACACTCGGCGTACTTGGTCGCCATACCAAACAGTGCCGCAAGCCACATCCAGAAAAGTGCACCCGGACCACCCAGCTTGATCGCTGTCGCAACACCGACAATGTTACCTGTACCGATAGTGGCAGACAGCGCAGTACACAAGGCGGCAAAGCTGGAAACATCCCCGCTGCCATTGCGATTTTTCTTGTTTGAGAAAACATAGCTAAGCGCGAGTGGCAGGTGGCGAACCTGGATAAAACCAAGGCGGATAGTCAGGTATAAACCGGTACCAACCAATAGAATAAGTAGAGGCGGACCCCAGACGAAGTTATCAATAGTTTGTAGTAAATTGTGTAGCGGATTCATTATTCTTCTCCCCTTAAACATCAAAGGAAGAGATAAAAAACAACAGAAAGGTGGTGTTACAGAAAAGCTGTTTTCAGTTTTTTTCTGAGCTGTTGATCTTATCTCCTCTGTCCTTTTGCCTGAGAGTTTCACTAACCACTCCTGCAAGGCAGAGGGTGGAAGCTTGCTCCTTCGGCGTCCGATTTAACGGATCTCTCCAGAGGCTCCTCCAACAACAGTCCATACCTAATATCAACTCAAGGAATTAACATTGCGGTGCCTGAAAGATTTACAACTTAATAACAGAATAATTCTGGTTGGTTAAACTGCTTACTTCTTCGGCGGGCGGATACAATAACGTATCTTGCCACTCTCCTGCTGTCTTCATCGGAACTCATTTTCGGGCGACATACTAAATGATAAAAATGTGATTGTCTGCAAAAAAATCGCATCAAACGATAAATTTTTCATAGCAATGTAGCTAAGTCATTTTTCTGCTGTATGGAGCTATATATGAATACGCTACTTAACGCTTAATTTGCACCCAGCTTGAAGGGAAAAATGTTGCAGTGTTATTTTTTTATGCTCACCTATACTATTTTGTAGGCAGCTTGTGACGGAGAAAATATAGAATAAATTGAAATTAAAAACTGGTTGTAATTGCTAAAGGTAATATTAGAAAAGCGTTTCCTGCTTATTTTTTCGGCTAACTTATTGATGTACAGGAGCTAGCATAGAATCTGATCGTTGTTGCTTAAATTTGAAACAAAAGCGCCCTGCTGGAATTATTTAGGTTTCTGAACGTTAATTATTCATAGCAAGTCAATTTTTTGACGTTGCGGTCATAACAATTCTTATAAAGGTTCAGGTATTCATCGACAAGGAGTGTTTCACCGCAGCATACAGAGTTTTTGTATGTACTTATGACACTAGTAGTAAGGTGAATTTGTGATTTGGGTTAGTTGCAGTCATTACGACAAAATGGCAGACGCCAGAGAAAATCTTAAGCTATCACATAACGTCGTTGATGTTTCGCCCTTTGAGTTACTTTCGACAATGACCGGACAGGAATTGATTTTCCTTGAGGTTGTAGATTCCACATCGGAAGGTTTTGAGTTATTGCGATCTATCAAGAACCGTTTTCCGCTGGCAAAGGTTGTTATTGTTTATCACAGCCTGGATGCCAATCTGGCACTGAATGTACTTCGGGCCGGGGGCGAAGATGTGATTGAAGCCAGTGCGACAAGACAAGAGCTCGATGAGTGCTTCAGTCGTTTGCATACCCATCAGGTAGAAGCGGATGCCGATACGGGGTTCGAGCACCGGGAGTTGTCGATACGGCCCGCGCTCAAGATCATTGATGAGAATATTAGCGCACCGCTGCGAGAAGAAGATCTGGCGAATGCCTGCCAGTATTCGCCTACGTACTTCTCACGCCTGTTCCATAGCATAATGGGTGTCACCCTAAAGCAATACATCATCAAAAAGCGGTTAGATCTGGCCTGTGGGTTGCTGAGCTCGGACCGGGAAAAAATCTCTCAGGTTGCAAACTCAGCAGGCTTTAAGGATGTTTCCTATTTTTCCCGTGTTTTTAAGAAGCATATGGGGTGCTCACCGGGAGAGTTCAGAATGAGAAAGCACAACTTGAACACTTAAAGAGGTTCAAGGACGAAGCATCGTTGTGTTTTTCTTCAAATTTGTGTGCTAGAGGTATCAAGTTAGCAGAAATCTGCCGATAACAGACTACATACGGTTTTCATGTCTGTATATTATCAGCTCGCGCAAACATAATTAGACTATATTGATTGCATATGGACTTAGGCAAGCTGCATATTTTCCAGGACATGCGCGGTATTGCGTAGACAATCAGTAGTTAACGGCATCTGCAGATACAATGACATCTTTTCACGATATATTAGGCACAGACAGCAATACTCCAAGCGCTGACGTAAAGCGACGTTACAAGTTACTTTCCAGCCGCCTCCATCCCGATAAAGGCGGCTCAAAAGCAATCATGCAATTGCTTGTTCAAGCATACGAAAAAATAGGTCAGGGCAAGGGGCACGAAGAAGCGGTCAGAACGATTCATTCCAGGAATGCGACGTCGGAAGCAGACAAGCAAAAATTACAGCAACTTGAACGAGACTGTCAGGCGCTTAGGCGAATCAATGAAGATCTTGACCGTCAGTTTAAGCTAGAGCAGCAGAAAAGCAAATTATTGGCCGAGGAAAGCGAGCGCTATATGAGCGCCTCGGAGGATGAGCTCAAATGGTTGCGTCGGGAAAACAAGCGTCTGAACAGTCAGCTTGAAGAAGCTCGCCGGAAACTTAGTGATACAAACCGGACGGTAACAACCGTGTCGCCGAGAACGAAGACAGCGCCATCTCCATCTCCCCTGAGCGAAATATCTCCTAAGGTGATTAACCAAATAAAAGCACTTGGCCGCGTTAATCTCCGTCGTTTTGGGCTAATGCTGATGATGCCTGTGGTTATTGCTGGCCTGCTGTTTACTTTGGGCAAAGAGCCTTTGCTGGCGATGATGACACTGTTTGAAGAGCCTCAGCCGAAACCTGAAGTAAAGGTGACGATTGTTAACAATAATCCAGCTGATGATCTTCAGCTACAAGCTCAGCCTGCGGTGACGTTGATTAGCGCGGCTCCAGCAAAGCCTGTACTTGTCCCACGTATCCAGCTGGAAAGAGCGGTTGGTGTGTGGCAGCTGCGTTATTTTGAAGAGAATAATCGTCCCTATATCGCAGTTCGAAGTGAGAAGGGATCCTATATCGTCAGAGGCTGTGATGCTAAATTCCAGTATTACCGCAATTCGAATCTGCGCTCAGGCAGAATGGCTGCTAACCTGATTTTTGACAGGAAGGAGCGCCATTTCCTTGTCTATAACATCCCCTATGGTAATGGTTCATTCGCCGGGAACTGGGCGGAAAGTAAAAGCTTGCTGATAAACGGAGAGTACTTTCCAAATGAAGGGTTTTCCGCAGTATACCAAGAGTTAGAGATGCTATGTATGCGGTATTAGCATAGAGATAGTAAAAAAGGCACTTTACGTGCCTTTTTTATTGTTTTCCGATGATGAGGCGTCCGGTGTGGACGCTTTCGTTTATCGGTTTATTGCTGTGAGCTATTAAGCCTCTACAAGCTTTCCGTCACAAAGTGGTTTCTTGATGACGGCAAGCCGGTAGGCCGCCGGCACGAAGTAGAAAGAGACGATAGTCGTTAGTAGTGTACCGCCAGCGATGGCGACTGCAAAGGGGGGCCAGAATCCACCACCTGCCAGAATTAACGGCATAAAGCCACCGATTGTGGTAATGGTGGTAGAGGTGATGTGGCGGGTACAGCTCATCACCGCGACCAGAATGGCATCCGTATCACCGTGCAAGGCTTTCGGGCTGGCCTTGAGCTCGGCCAAGATGACAATAGCCGCATTGATAGCCAGTCCGACAAGGCCAAGCAGGCCGATAATTACAGTAAAGCCAAACGGATAACTGAATATCCATACCGACAGTATGCCCAGTCCGGCTGCTAATAGGCCAACGGAGAAAATGATCAGGCTAAGCCGGAACGAGTTAAACGAGATCACAACCACCATCACTAATAAGGTCATGACCATAGTGAGATTCGCCATCAGGTTGCCGACGGACTCATTTCGCTCTGCCGACTCACCGCCAAATTCGATGGTGTAGCCTGACGGAAGTGTCTGGGCGTAGGCTTCGAGATTTTCCTGGAAGTGATCGAGCGCCGTTTGTGGTAAAACACCAGCCCGGATATACCCTTCGATAACATTCACCCGTTGTCCGTTACGACGGGGAATGGCTCCTCGGGTAGGCGTGAGCTTGAGATCAGCCAAGGCAAAGACCGGAAGGCCCGTCAGCCCTTCGCCTGAGCGAACCGGCAGGCGAAGGCTACTTAAGTTGGCCATATTCTCCCGGTGTTCGTCTTTCACCCGGACACGCACAGGAATGGACTCTGTCGCTTCAATCACATTGCCGCTGACGCGTCCGGTGAGTGAAGCCTGTAGCAAATCAGCCAGCTCGCTCAGGGAGAGGCCGCTAAGTTGGCTGGCTTCTTCGTTCACATTGATCCAGACCTTAGGTGTGCCGGGTTGCAAGGTCTCGCGGGTATGGGTGACATCTGGCGTTTCGGCCATGATCAGGCGAATATCTTCACCAATCGATTTTAACCGATCCAGATTCGGACCATACAAACGTACTTCTAGCGGTGCATTGAACGGAGGCCCTTGTTCAAGCTTCCTGACTAATATCTGGGCTTGAGGCATGGCCTGATCAAGCCTGATTTGTAGCTCCGGGATCAAGCTGTTGGCGGCCTGGAAATCGGTGACCTTTACCATTGCTTGGGCGAAGTAGGGCGCACCTTGCTGACCGCTGACAAGGTTATAATAGAATGACGGGAAATTACCGCCGGCCAACCAGCTGATTTGTTCGACAGTGTCGTATTCCGCCATGATCTCGTCAACTTGTCTGGTGGCATCGAGTGTCGCATAAATGCTGGCCTGAGGCGGTAAGAAGACCTGAATCTCGAACATATCCCGATCCGAAGGCGGGAAAAATTGTTCGGTTAGCTGCGATGCACTCCAGAAACCGGTAAATGGCAATATACAAACAAGCAACGCGGTAATCGCCGGGTGCTTAATCGCGAACTTTACTGACTTTTCAAACCGGGCACTGAGTGCCGGGAACGAGATGCCAGTGTGGTACCAACGCTGTGCGCTTTTTTGTGCGGGCAGCCAGCGGGAGGCGAATCCTGCCACGATGGTGTGGGATATCAGGTATGAACCGATCAGCGAGAAGCAGACGGTGATGGCGATGGCGCCAACAAATTCTCCTGCCGGGCCGGGCATCAGGAAGATTGGTGCAAATGCCAGTACAGTGGTCAGCGTCGAGCCCAACAGTGGGATCCAGAGGTGGTTGACTGCTTTCACGGCTGCAGTGAGCTTGGCAACACCTTGTTGGCGATAGTGCTGAATAGTGTCGACCATGACGATAGCGTTATCGACCATGATCCCTAGTGCCACAATCAGCCCAGTAACTGACATTTGGTTAATCGGCAACCCGGTAAACTTCATCATTGTCAGTGTAACCAGACTGGTTAATGGCAGAGAGAGTGCAACAATGATGGCCGAGCGTATTCCCAGCGTCAGCAGCAGAACAACCAGAATAATGGAGAAGCCTAGCAACAGGCTTTCATTGAGCTCTGATAGACGAGTCTCGGTATAGCTTTGCTGTTCAAAAACAAGGTCAACGCTGATATTGGAAGGAACCTCTTGCTGATAATTATCAAGCAGTTTTTTGACCCGCTGGGTCCATTGATCAACACGAAGTGTTGGCTGCATTCTGGCCGCAACAAGAATGGCGGGTTTCCCGTCAATGACGGCTAACTCAGCAGGTGGTGAGGCGTGTGTGCGCTCGACTTCGGCAATATCTTCCAACCGGATCATATAGCCACTTTCGTCAATGGCTACCGGTACCCGCCTTACTCTGTCGAGTGAATCCAGTGAATCTGACACTTCCAGCGTAAAGCGATTGGCACCGTTGACCAGCTCACCCGCGGAGTTCTTTGCATCGGCATTGTTGATTGCATTGGATAAGGAAATCGCTGAGCGGCCCAGGGCACTTGTGACGCTAGGATCCATGGTAACCAGGATCTCTTCGTCCGGTAGCCCGTACAGATCGACGAACTCAGTACCGTTCAATACCCGCAGGCGGTTACCCAGCTCGATGGCATAGCGACGCAGAGTCAGCAAATCCGGCTTGGTCGGTCCTTGCCATCTCAAGGCGGTGATCACCGTAAAGGCATAGCCATGGTCATCATCCAGCTCGGGCACAGAAGTACCTTGTGGCAGTAAAGGCTGTGCATCGGCCAGTTTGTCCCTTGCCCGAGACCATACGGGCTCGGCGTTGTTTACCTCATCTTTTAATTCAACCCTTACAACGGAGATCCCCGGCCGAGAAACAGATGCGAGCAGCTTTACTTCATCAAGCTGCCGCAGGCTAGTTTCAATCTTTTCCGTCACCAACGCTTCGACACGTTCGGCAGTTGCACCGGGGAAATGGGTGATCACACTGGCAAAACGGTTATGGATCACCGGATCTTCAGCGCGGGGTAGGGTATTGATTGCGGAAAGGCCACTGACAATGAGCAGTGCCACTGCCAATACCAATAGCCGCGTGTTGCTGATAATGTGGTTTATCTTCATGGGTTACGCCTCGTCATCCGAATTATTCAGAGGCAAAGGCAACTTCTTTACCGGCATCACAGCCTGTCCCGGTACCAAGCGGTGAAGTCCGTCGGAAACCAGACGCTCGCCATTGCTGATCGCCCCGGTCACGAAGGCGTGATCGTTATTGGCATAAAGTACCTGAACTGAGCGACGTTCGATGCGCAGTTCCTGATTGTTTTCGTTGAGGGCAAACACATTCCAAACCCCACGAATGCCATCAGTCATTGCAGACAGTGGGATCCAGTATCCCGGCTTTTCGCGAATATCATCAAACTGCAGGTAGGCCAGTTCACCGTCAATAACGTCAGCATTTTGCGGCAGGCCAAACCGTAGCTTCACGGTACGGGAGCCGGTGTCTACCCGTGCTCCTGGGTTGAGCAAGCTGGCTTGGTAGGAGCGGTTGCCGATACGTAATGTCCAGTCCGCCTCTCCACTCATCTTGGTCAGTTGTTTGGCCGGAATGCCTATGTGCGCTTCTTTATTGGTACTGGCAAGCAATGTCAGTGTTGGAGCGCCGGTATTGACTACGTCGCCTTTCGAAACAAACCGGGCACTGATAGTGCCGTCATACGGGGCAAACACAGTCGATTTTTTCTGCTGGAGCTGATTGGCCGCCGAAGAGGCTGCGAGCTGGCGGAAATTTGCCCGTAGGGCGTTTCTCTGACTGTTTAGGTTGTCGATTTCAGATTCGGCACTAAAGCCTTTCTTTTTAAGGGCTTTTTGCCGTTTCAGGTTGGCCTCAATCAATTCTAGCTGGGCAGTAATTTGCGCCTGTTGGGCACTTAGCTCGTCAGCCTGGGTTTGAAGAAGCTGTTTGTCGAGGATGATCAGCGGATCGCCGGCAGTTACCTTGTCACCGACATCAACAAGGATCTGCGCAATCTTGCCACCCAGTTCTAACCCGAGGTTGGCCTGCTGGCCAGCCTGGACAGTGCCGACATATTCCCGTTCTACCAGATAATGATCTGATGGAGCGAGGGTAACGGTATTAACCCTTGGTATCTGCTGGGTTTCATGTGTTTGACTTGCTTCGGTATTTGATGTGTTGCAGCCGCTTAGTAGTGCTGATGCAACCAGTAAGCTGCAGGCTGTGAACTTTAATTTCCGTCGCATGGTAATTCATCCTGATTAGGGTTTATACCCAAGCTACCTCAAGATGCAGGATTCAGAGTGAGACCAGCGTGCTCAGTTCAAGGAAAATAACGGTAGGAATGGCTACCCCTTTCAACGTTATTTGACACAGAAATGAGTTCGCTGGCTCACTCCCAAAGGGCGAGTTTACTTGGCTTCTATGCGTTGTTACCGATTATTGATTTAGAACCACTAGATCTTCAAATCGGTGCCTAGCCTAAAACCCAAGTAATTCTCGCTGAAACGAGCATCTTGAGGTAGTTTGGGTATATGCTAAAACTAGACTGTCTAGTCCATATGAGTTAAAAATAACTCAAGCAAACTAGACTGTCCAGTTTGATTGTGTCAAAACTGTCAATTGTGATGTAAGGATGTTAATTGTGAGTGGGCCAGTATTGAATCCGAGAAGTGCAAAGAAGAGAGAGCAGATCCTAGAAGCCGCCGGTGAGCTGTTTGCTGAGCAGGGGTATGCCATCAGTATGGATGCTATTGCTGTTAGGGCTAAGGTTTCCAAACAAACGGTGTACGCTCACTTTAAAACCAAAGATGATCTGTTTGACACTTGTATTCGCGCAAAGTGTACGGCAAACCAGTTGGACGGGAGTTTAATTGATGACTCAAGTACGATGAGACAAGTGCTTTGTGAGTTTGCCTGGCGGTTCCAGAGTATGCTGATGAGTGATGAGGCGCAGCATACTTACAAGACGTCAGTCAGCCAGGCCGATACACACCCTGAACTTGCCCTGGTGTATCTCAATGCCGGGCCAAAAGCGACAACGGATATGGTGGCCGAATACTTGGGGCACAATGTAGAAAAAGGGGTCATAGCCATTGATATCGATATGCGTGATGCTGCCCTGCAGCTGCTATTGATGCTTCATGGCAAAGCTGTGTACTGGAAATACCTCGGTCAGGATAGCGGCGAGTCGGATGAAGAACGCCGTGTGTATCTGGAGCGATGCGTGGATCTCTTTCTTAAAGGATATGATTGCCAGGAAATGGCTTCTTCGTCATAACCCAGCAAGGGACGACACGGAACGACAACTTTTGGGGTATCACTTCTTTGCGAAATGCCTGATCAAATTACTGCTATCTTTAAACGTATGCGCTTGTGTATTCAGGTAGATTGGGGGAGAGGTATCTATGAGAGCGTTGTACGCCCTGAAGAAAGTTGTCGTTGTTGTTTTTGCTTTGGTGTCGGTGTTTTCAGTTCCCTCTCATGCTGCTCCTAGTCGTTTGCAGGAAATAATTGATCGTGGCGTGCTGCGAGTCGGGACCACGGGTGACTGGAATCCGATGACTATCCGTGATCCTGCGACCAATTTTTATAAAGGCTTTGATATCGACATTACCACCGAGCTGGCGAAGGATTTGGGGGTGACAGTGGAGTATGTCGCGACCGACTGGAAAACCTTGGTCAGCGGTGTCGTAACCGACAAATATGACATGACAGGCAGCGCGGCGCTGAACATGAAGCGGGCGCGAGTCGCCGGTTATAGCCAGCCGTATTTTAATCTCGCTTTCGTTCCCGTTATTCAAAAGCAGAATTTTAAACGATTTCGTAAATGGAGTGACTTCAATTCGAGCTCTGTGACGATCATTTCGACCAGAGGAACGGTTCAAGAGGCGCTGGTACAAGAACTATTTCCCAAAGCGCGCCATAGTGTCATTCAAGCTCCCCTCCGTGACTATCAGCAGTTACTGGCCAATAAAGCAACCGTCATTGTGACATCGAATATCGAAGCTGCAACAATCACCAATCGATTTCCCCAGCTAACTGTTGCCAAAGTCAACGGCATGCGCCGCCCGACACCTGTGGCTATGTTGTTGCCCAAAGAGGATCAGATTTGGATAAATTACATCAACCATTGGATCGAGCTGAAGAAAACGCAGGGATTTTTTGATCGGATAGCCAGAAAGTGGGGACTAGTTAGGTTGGATGTTCGTTAAATCCCATAATTCATTTCCACCTAAACGTTTGCCTGAGGGAAAGGTAACGATTTGACGAGATCGTGCAGCCATACAGCTTGAACATATGCAATAAAAGTGACATGGTGGGTTGATAGGTTTTAGGAGAAAACAGGAATAGATACCCGCAAGTTAAAGGAGCAATATGGACTTAACACCCTATAAAGGACTTATTTTTGACATGGATGGCACCCTGATAGATTCAATGCCGGCTCATGTCGAGGCGTGGAAAAAAACATGCGTACTCTTCGAGATCCCGTTCGACGAGGAGTGGTTTTACAGCCTGGGTGGTATGCCGACGATAAAAACGGCGCAGGCAATTAACCACCGCTATCAGCAGAACTTTGATACCAAGCGTTTGGCGAATACCAAAAGCGAGTTTTTTGAAACGCTGGATTTTAAGGGAGAAGTGATATCTTCCACCTATCGGTTGCTGCTCGATAATAAACCATCAAAGAAGATTGCCGTTGGCACCGGGTGCCGTCAGTTGAACGCGTTACCATTGCTTGGCGAAACAAACATCCTGCCATTGCTAGATGCGCTGGTTACCGCCGATGACGTAGAAAAGCATAAACCCAACCCTGATACCTTCTTACAGGCTGCACAGCGCATCGGTGTTGAGCCCAGTGAGTGTTTGGTATTTGAAGATACTGAACTAGGTAAAACCGCTGCCCTGGCAGCCGGAATGGATTGCGTGCTGGTGGTCGATGGTGAAATCACGACCCTGACGAAGGCAAGTACTCGTTAAAGAATCAGATTACACCTTGGCAAAGAAAGGGTATTCTTCCATGTACTGAATGAATACCCTGACAACAAGATGAAAAAAGCAACCGCAGAACAGCAACAAGTACACGCCGAAAGAAAATCATCCGATCACCGCACAGCGTCTAAAGATCAATACCCAATATCAGAGACCCGTTTTTGGATTCAACGCCTGAGTAAAACAGGGGTGAGGGCTTTGCATATCTTAGGGATCGCAGGCTCAGCCGGCGGTATTTTGTATGGCGTCGAGCGCGAGTTATGGCTGAACTGGTGGGTTTTGGCAATGGTGACTGGCGTTATTCTGATGACGCTGGAAATCAGTCGATCCAAATTATGGTTAATTCAGCTAAAAGGTGTGCTGACGCTGGTGAAGCTGATGTTGCTTGGCTCTTTCTTTATTATTCCGCAGCACAAACCTATGTTGTTTATTACTGTCTTGTTAATGTCAGTGTTTATCGCACATGGACCGGCAGGGTTGCGCCACTATTCTATTTGGCATCGACGCCGTATTGATGAAAAGCAAGGCAAGAAAAAACGCTGAATGGAAATTCTTCGAAGCATATCGACAATGTAAGCACTATCGTACCCTGAAGTTTATTGCACTGGCTGCTATAATTCAGCATAATATTGCTATTACACTGATTATAAAACTTTATTTGTCAAGGATTTGGCTTTGAAACCATTACTGAGCATTATTCTACTACCATTGCTTCTTGTTGGCTGTTCACAAACAGTGGACGAGCGCGCCGATGAGTATGTTGATTTGAGCTTCACATTGTGTGGCGCCAAGGTAAAAACCTACTCTCAGGGAGATGATGGCAAGATCAGGGTTATCTGTGAAAATGACAGTTACTTCCTAGTAAAAGACAAAGAAACACTTGCCTATATGAACGAGTTAAATGGCGCATATTGTTACGGCAAAGGCTTCTCTGTTTTCAACGAGCGTAGTAACTACTACACATTTACCTGCAAGGATGAGAAAAGCTTTAACATTCCTAAGTAACTTCAATATTAGGATGTATTAAGCGTCAACCTTTGTTAAGCGGAAGGCGTCGGCAGGGCCCTCTACTGGTGCAATCATTGCAACCAGGGTTGCGTTGGGTGTAAGCGATTCCTGAACCCGCTGAACCGTTGCTTCAAAATGATTTATATTGCCCTGATTGTTGGTGTAAACAAACAGGGCGTTATTGACCGTACTTTTTAGTTTCGATTCTGCTTCAACAGTCATTAAAGACAGCTCCCTGCCTCCTGTTTCCAATGCCCACTGAATATCAATAACACTAACGCCAATCAGTTGTTGTTGGGTAAGCCCCTGAACAATAGCTAAGATAAATTGCTTCACCTTATTTTTATCCTTTGATGCGAAAGTCAGAAAGTTAGCCGATGCGCCGTGATTGGTTCTGTCTTCAATCGTCAGGCGATAGGCATCGCTAGGATCGTTATCAGACAGCTCTTTCTCGAGGGTAAAAATTAAGTCAAACTGGCCCTGTTTATCTGGAGCCTTCTCAAGGCGATGAATAACCTCTGGATCGCATTGCTTCAAGTTGATAAAGCTTGGCCAGTGCGGACCAATAAATGCAAATGCGTATTTATCGTCATCAATGATTGGCTCGAACATGTTTCTTTCCCTGTAGTTTGTTCGTGTATGTCAGAAGCACTTAGCAGCAAGGTGCTCTATGCTTCATAACCCGGAGCTAGCATAGCACTGTTAACCTGGTATAGCGCTTGAGGGTTTGCCAGTGCCAGCTGATAACCTACACACTTGTGAAGTTTGCCGTCTTTGCTGCAGTCGACTTCCCATTTACGTAGAAGGTATCCGGCAAGCGCCGCACGCGCTTCGATGATTCTTTTGCCATCCTTCATTTCGTAATCAAGCTCAATGGCTTCAGGGTTATCCTGCTGAGGGTGGGGGATAAGTTCAAGCTCGATAAATTTTTGCCACTGGCGATCTTCACTCGATTGCTCATGGTTGGCTGGCGATTCGTCGATAATGCGCGCTGATACAACGCGGTTGCAAACGACATCCATAAACCGTGCATTCTTGCGGTCATAAGAGCGGACATGCCATCGATTGCCTGAATCGACTAGGCTGTGCGGCACAATTTCACGTTGTCCTTTACCGCTGGATGTTGAGATGTATTCAATTTCAACCGCTTTGTTGCGATAAATGCCCTCACACAGCACTGCCATAATTGCCGTTTTCGGAATAGTCAGTGATTCAGGTGATTCGCAGCTGATCGGAAACTCCTGAAACCCGGAAAAGCCATCACCGTAGCCTAGTGATACGGTAGCCAGAGTTTTCTTGAGATCCAGATTAAACAACGGGGTAAACGTTGCTTGCTTGTAATATTTCTTTGATCGCATATCCAACTTCAGATTGTCGGGAGCAATCTCTTTATACAATGCAAAGTCGCGTGTTGTAGCAGCATGCCCGACAGCAAAGCGATCAATTAGATCCTTACGGGTGACCTCGCCCAGGAAATAGAGTGCAAAGTCAATGAAGGCAAGCCGTTCGCGTTGTGCAGAACCGATGGCGTCTAACTTCTTGGTGATATCCATAATGTGACCGAGTTGATGTAAAGACATGGTTATTTATCCAGTATTCCATATGCAGACAAATATATACCTAAAATAAGTAGATGCAAGACCTGAAACCACCATTGAGCATTTTATTCGGTGATAAGGTACACGTATTTCTTATCTACTTATTTTGAGTACAACATCACGCCGGCTTGATTAGGGGTGCTCGTGATTTGGCCGATTTTGAACTGGACCGCAGCGTGAATATGCACAGAGTGTCGTGAGGTATCAAATAGCAATCGATGCCGTCGAAGTAATTGAAATAAAAGTTAAACCAATAGTGAAAAGTTGCTTTGATTATGGAGAATAGCGAGTGAATGAGAAACATTGCAGTGTGAGTGATTAGCAGTGTGACATGTAGACAGTTACGTCTATGTCATCAGCATAGCGACACAGCAGATTAGGTAGTGGTAGAAAGTGATATTGACAACAAAACAGCTTACGCAGGCGTATGGTGTAATGCTTCAGGGCTTGGTAAGTCTCGATGACAACTTGAGACAGGGCGTATTGGTGTATATCGAGAGTCTGATGCTGGAGCAAGGAATAAAGCGAGAAAAGTATCTGTCACTTGATGACCTCAATGGCCATTATCCTTATGTTTGCATGGGCTCTTACATGCCTATCGACTTTTTCAATGTCGATTCCCCATGCTCAATGGCGGCCTGCAATGATCAAAGTTTTAAGCCGATTAGCCTGAAGCTCTGCACCGTTATCCAGAATGAGCATAAACCGGTTCATCGCTGGCATACGGTTGGCACATTCCGGTGTGATGATATTGTTGGTGCAATTGATGCGTTACTCGAGACACTCAGCAACGACGGCTTCTTTAAACAGTGCGTAACCTGTAACACGATACGACCAGCAGGATACCTGGGTCATGATCAGGTTTGTAATTGCTGTAGTGATGAGTTGTTGGGCGTGGCATAGAAGTTCCTTTCTTTATCTTAACCTTTTCAACGAGGAGGGTATGACCCCATCTCTAAATGAGCAAAGAGTGCGCTTGTTATAACTTTACCTATCATGTTGATGCAATTAATAATTATTGAGACTAAAATACGCGTAGTTGCATAAAGTAAATGTGTCTTCAGTGAACAAAAATATTGAGTATTATCATAACAACGCCTTAAAGCTGGCTGATAATTACCGGCAAGTATCTTTTGAGGATGTTCATGCTAGCTGGAAACCGTATTGGCCAGTGCTGAATAATGATCTCCAACCTGCTCGGGTGTTGGATATTGGTGCTGGTTCGGGGCGAGATGCAAAATGGTTTGCTCAATGTGGTTGTGAAGTGTTTGCAGTGGAACCTGCAAAATCGCTAAGAGCTTTTGGCCGCCAGTATACTGACAGTGTGGAGGTGACTTGGATTGATGATGTTCTCCCTGATTTAGCGAAAGTGACTGATTTGGGGATGCGTTATGATTTAATTCTTGTATCTGCAGTTTGGATGCATCTCGCTAAATCTAAGCGAAAGCGAGCGTTTCGGAAATTAGCAAATTTACTGGCAGCTAACGGAAAACTAGTTATTACACTACGCCATGGTAGTTTTAATGATGGTCGTTCGACTCATGGTGTTTCTGTTGAAGAACTTGAGCAATTAGCAACGGATCATGCACTTCATGTTTGTCATAAAAGTGATCTTAGTAAGGACACAATGGGGCGGGACTATGTCCAGTGGCAGACAATTGTGTTCAACTTGCCAGATGATGGTTCAGGTGATTTGACCAAAGTACGCCACATCATTGTCAACGACAGCAAATCTGCAACCTATAAATTAGCATTGCTTCGAACCTTGTTACGAATTGCAGATGCCCACCCCGGTGCAGTCATGGACAGAACTGATGGAAAGGTAGCTATTCCGCTTGGCCTTGTTGGCCTTTACTGGATTCGTCAGTTTAAGCGCTTAATTGATATAGACATTGATGGTTTAAAAGGGATCCAGCAAAACAGTAATACCAGTAAAGGGCTTGGTTTTGTCAAAGAGGACGGCTGGCAAAAGCTGACTCATTTGTCGGCCGATGACTTGGCAATCGGTTCATTATTTACAGGTGAAGATGCCAAAGCGCTACAGAAGGCTTTGAAAGATGCTTTGTCGACAATTAAGCAAGGACCTGTGAAGTTTATTTATCAAGGAGCCAATGATAATAGGCTGTTTGAAATGATGCCACCTTCTAAACGAAGAAATTTACTTTCTTCTTTCTTTATCGACAGTGACTTTTTAGGAAGTTTCGGCACGTTTATTTTGGATGAAAGTTTGTGGGAGTGTTTACGCTTATATAATAGCTGGATTGAGCCATTGGTAGTGAACCAATGGGTACTTGAAATGCAACGGTTTGAAAGTAACAAAGCGCGAAACATCGGGTTGCAACAGTATCATGACTGCTTGATTTGGGTAGATAAAGATCACGATACCCGAGAAGTACGAAAGAAAGTCGATGCGCTACGGCAGTGCGGTACTGAAATCCATAGCGTATGGAGTGGAAAAAAGCTTCGTAATCAATACCATGTTGATCATTGCTTGCCGTTTGCCTACTGGCCGAACAATGATCGTTGGAACTTACTGCCGACGACAACAACAGAGAATCTGAACAAGAAAGACAGGCTGCCAAAAAATAAGCGATTGAATGAGTCCAAAGAGCGTATTTTGGAGTGGTGGCAAACTGCCTGGCAGAGCGAGCAGGAGCAAACCCGCTTTTTTGATGAAGCTGTTTTGTCATTGCCTAATTTGCCATCACAATGCCGAAATTTCGAGGATGTATTTGAAGCAATGGGGTTACAGGTAAAGGGTGTTAAGAGCCGGTTACTTGTGAGGGAGTGGTAGGTTGAAAAGGTTAAAGCAACCAATAAAACCTAATTTAGGGATCCTTTAACTAACCCCTCCCACTTCCCGAGCAGGTGTTAAACTTCATAATACTTTCAGTTTATCCTGCCGGGAGTCTGTGATGATGGTTACAATACAACGAATGTCTGCTTCGTTATTCGTTTCATTCAGAAAAGCTCGTTGTTTTATCAAGCTGTTAGCGATTTCAATCTCGATAGTGTTTGGTCCACAATCACTTGCAGCAAAGCCTCCACTTTCCGTGGCGATTTCAGTTGATATGCCTCCCTATGTTATTAACCAGGCGATAAGTGGCTTGCAGGTCGACATCATCAAGTTGGCACTGGATGACTATGACGTTCGTTTTGTACAGATGCCTTTTGGTGAGATCCAGACTGCGGTTCAGAAAGGGATTGCAGACGTTGGTGTTGGTGTTCTGGAGGATGATAGCGGGGTGTTTTACTCGGATCATTTCATCACTTTCGCCAATGTTGCCGTGAGTAAAAAGGCCAGTAGTAAAAAGATTGAACAGGTGGCTGACTTGAAAGACCATCTGGTGTTGACCTGGCAGAATGCCTACTTGGAGTTAGGCGATGCATTTGAGCAACTTTACTCACCTCAGTCGCCGGAGCGGGAGAACTATATCGAGGTTGCCGATCAGGCAGATCAGGTTCGAATTTTCTGGCAGGGCAATAACCGTATTGCAGTGATTGATAGGAGTATTTTTATCTACTTCACCAAAGCGTTGGGTTATGTAGCGGATGATGCGACGTTTCATTATGTGTTCCCGTCAGTAACGAGCTTTCAGGCCAGCTTTAAAGAAGCCAAGGTACGAGATAGCTTCAACCAGGCACTGGGCAAGCTGTGTCAAAGCGGAGAATACAATAAACTGCTGAGTCGTTATGAAGTGAAGCTGAAAAGTACGGTGTGTGAGAACAATCGCCCTAGTGAGTGAGCACGAGGCAAGAAGGTTCGAGCTGGTACTCAAGGCCGAACCTTCAGAATATGCTTTCTTCCTATCGGCGTCGAGGATGCTTGCGTGATGATCTGGCTTTATAGGCAGATGCCGCCTTTGCCTGAGAAAGTAAAATGGACTCAACAGTCAGCTCCATTGGCTCTCTTGGCACAATACCGACAGGGAAAGTACGCTTACGGGGCGGTAGATCGCGCTCCTCTGCGGTTGGCTTAGGCATTCGCTTGAAACGGGATAGATAAAACGCTTCTAATTTTTCACGGGCCCACTCTGTTTTACGAAGAAACTTCAGGCTACCAGCAATGGTCGGGTTGGTATGGAAACAGTTAAAACGCATTGCTGTGTCGAGGATCTCCCAGCCGTAATGATCGACAAGCTCGGTCAGTAATGTTTCTAGTTTAAGGCCGTGTAGCGGGTTGTTTTGCTGTTCTTCTAGCATTGCTGTTCCTGTGACAGATGTATATGGCGGGATCAACGCACATTATACTGTTGACTAATGCTAAATAGATAGTGTTGTTTGTGGCGAGCAAATGATCGAATGCTTGAATGGCCTGGTGATTAGGCCATTCAACGCAATGATGAAAAAAGGCTGGTCATATTATTTATACGTCGCCTCAAGTTGTTGCTGTGCAATTTCAAGTTGAGTCAATAGCATTGAAGCATCGCTGATTCTGTTGTTACTGATTGCTTTGCGAATTCTGCTCTGGTAACTCTTAACCCGGCTAATACACTGTTGACGCGAAAACGCGTCTCGTAGTCCGCTTGCTTGATCCATTAGTACTTGAGCCATAACCACCTCGCTGAATAACGTTGAAAAAATGCATAGTGCTAACTGTTTATGGTGATAGTTAATCACTTTTTGAGGCGTCGAATTTCAGGGAAATGTCAAAACTGACTGTTTTCAATGTAAAGAAATGTATTTTGTAATTGCATACTGATGCATTGCAGAACTAATGATTACTAGTGGTTGCAAGAAAGAACGCCGTTCACCATAGAGTAATATAGCTATGGTTTGAGGGGGATTGTGTAAACTGACGTAAACTAATTTGAAGCTAAGTAAAGCCGCTTATATAGCTGTGAGAAGTGGGTATTATGTATTTCATAGATACTAATAATGATTTATTTCCACTTTTCTACTAGAAGCTGCCGCTATGTTGAAATTTACACTGATACTTGTACTGCTATGGTCTCCGGCCTTGTTGATGGGCTATGAAGAAATGGGAGACTTCTTTTTTTGGCGTCACCAGTTAACTATGCTGTCTGGCATGATAGGGCTCGGTTATATGAGCCTTGCGGTACTGATTGCGGCCAGATTTGATTGGGTTGAACGTCGGTTGAATGGGTTAGATAAAGGTTATGCGCTGCATAAAAAGCTGGGTATAGGTGCGACAGTCGTTTTAGTGTTGCACTGGCTTTGTGTCCAAAGTGCCAAGTGGCTTGTGCAAGCTGGACAGTTAGCAAGGCCAGAAAGAGGACGGCCTGAAATAGAAGGGGTGAACTGGCATCATATTGCCAGTGAGATAGGAGAAATCGCGTTCTATGTCTTCTTGCTCTTTAGTTTTATCAGCCTGGTTCAGGCTATTAGTTATAAACGGTTTAAATTTACCCATAAAATAGGCGGCTTGCTGGTTATCGCAGGCGTTATTCATACCGTTTTGCTGCTTGACTGGAATAGCCAGTCGATACCGATGAATATCGCTATTGCCGGGGTTGCCGTTGTTGGTGTTTGGTGTAGCTATTTATCGTTAACCGGAAAGATTGGCGCGAGTAATAAATCACCAGGAGAGGTGGTGTCAGTTGAGCGATTTAATAACGATATGGAAAGCCCTGGCGTCATTCGGCTGGCGATTAAATTAGATTCGTCCATTGAATATCAAGAAGGTCAATTTGCTTATTTGAACTTTCATGATGGTGAAGCGCCGCATCCATTCTCAATTCTTAACTACAATGAGAAAACCCAACTCATTGAGTTTGGTATTAAAGACTTAGGTGATTATACCCATCAAATGGTCAGTCAATTAACTGTGGGCCAAAAGGTGACGGTTGAAGGGGGGTATGGGTGTTTTCAGATACCGGAGAAAGCAACGCAAGTTTGGATTGGAGCCGGTATAGGCATTGTTCCGTTTCTTTCCAGACTGTATTGGCTGGCACGAAAGGCTAATCAGGAAAATAGTCAGTATAAAAAAATTCATCTTTTCTACTGTGTCAATTCGAGAAAGGAAGCGTTCTTTGAAAAAGAGATTCTCTTAATTTTAAGAGGCTTAGATTTCATTGAGCTTGAAGTGCTTGATGCTGATAAAGGAGAGTTCCTTAGTGTAGAGGCTATCCTGGACAGAACGAATAGCAATACGTTTGATGTTAGCTTTTGTGGGCCCACGGCATTTGGTGAGAGATTGAGTACGGGGTTAGCTGTCGCAGGGATTGGACCCGAGCACTTTCATTCCGAGATCTTTAAAATGCGCTAACGTGTGTTGTGGGTATATACCCAAACCGTCTTAAGGCGGTTTGGGTTTTCTGGCATTGGCTTACGCAGAAGGCATCAGCAGCTGGCCAAGATAGCGAACAACATGGGCTGCATCTTGAGCGGCGCTGTTTACCTTGGCAATGATCGCCTGGGCACGCTCATCATCGTCTTTCAGGCTCGCCTTTACTTTCTCGTTCATGGCTTCGGCCATTTCTAGCTTCTGCTTGCAGTCTTGAAATAGTGCTGAAAGGAAGGTTAGTTCTACTTCACCACCCTCGGTAAACACCTTAGCCGCAATGCTATAGACAGTGTGAAACTTCGTCGCCATGTCTTTCTTGTTTTCCTGGCCTTCTTTTGCCCAGTCTGCCGCCCAACCTTTGAAGATAACGGCGATTTGTGGGTTCGGAGCGATGTTTACTTGTTGCATTGGGTGTATGTCCTTGGGGATTGGAAGAAAGGGAATAGTAAATGAGTGAAAGGGGAGTTTAAAGCCATAACATTTACTCACGTGCCCGGCTGGACAAAAAGTAAACGTTTATGGCTTTGGCTGGCAAATGCTATTTAAAACTGGAAATAAATAAAGGCAGCCTGATCGGAGCCAAGAGCCGCCATCAGGTAAATGAACACTACGGTGACAGCGGCGTAGCCGTATTCTGGGATCCTGACGGCAGATTTCATTAGCTGATCACGCCAGCGAATTGGCGTGAAGTGAAGTAAAGCCGCTAACAGAAGGGCTACGCCCGCAATAGGAGCTATCGGCAAGCCAGAGTTTGTGGTACTGACGATTGTCTGAAGATAGTGCCAGCTGGTTTCAAGATCATCGGCTCTGAACAACAGACGGGTCAGGGTGATGATGGTGAAAATTTGAAGGATCCGAATAACCAGCGACACACCTCGAAATACAACGGGAGGCAGGCCTTGTTGTTCTCTCATGCGGCTGCGATAGTGTTCGATGCCGACAAGGCTACCGTGGATCAGCCCATATAAGACGAAGTTCCAGCCTGCGCCGTGCCAGATCCCGATGGCGACAAACACAATCAGTAAGTTGAAATAGATATTGCTCCAGCGCCAGTTTTTGACGGCTTCGTACAAGTAATCTCGAAAGAACGAGGACATGGTGATGTGCCAGCGTTGCCAGAAATTGGCCACACTGGTTGCCATGTAGGGGCGATTGAAGTTGATGGGTAGTTTAAAGCCCATCATTTTAGCTACCCCGATGGCAATATCGGTATAACCGCTGAGATCCATATAGACCTGAAAACTGTAGGCAAACAGTGCTATGACAAGAAATAGTGAGGAAAAGCCTGATGGATTGCCAAAGGCCGGATCCACGATGTGCAGTGCGAGTATGTCGGCAATCATTATTTTCTTGATAAGCCCACGGATAATCAGGGTTAACCCTTCCATCATATCCTGGCCACACAGCTTTTGGCTCGATTCAAGTTGGGGCATAAAGTAGGAGGCCCGGACGATAGGGCCTGAGAGCAGCTGCGGGAAGAACGCCATAAACAGGGCGAAATCTTTGAGGGAACTGGGCTTTGCTAATCGCTGCTGATAGAGATCAAGTGGATAGGTAATAGCCTGGAACGTCATAAATGAGATGCCAATCGGCAAGATAACGTCGACAAACGGGCTTCGACCGGATAGCCCGAAAAGCTGAAGAAAATCGTACAGGGATTCGATGAAAAAGTTGCTGTACTTGAAGTAGAACAGAATCAGCAGGCTACTGCTAATGGCACCCGCCAGCGCGGCTTTCTTCATCAATTTTTGCTGGTGGTGCATAATGATATGTCCAGCTAGGAAGTTGATCCCGGTAAGGAGCAATAGCAGAGCTGAAAAACGCCAGTCAAACGTCATGTAGAAGTAATAGCTGATGATGAGAAGAAAGCTCTTTTTGTACTCGTTCTGTCGCTGCAGTGCCGCGCAGCCGATCAGTGCAAAGAGCGCAAAAATGAAATAGGACAGGGAGGTAATTGCCATATTAACGCTCCATCAACTGGCTTGCTAATTTGTCATTCAGTGTCTTCGCTACATACTGTTCACCCTTGTAGGTAAAATGCCCGCCATCGACAAAATACTGACTGCCTCCGGGCATTAACTCCGCGAGATCGACAAAGGGCGTATTGTATTGCCGGGCAACGGATCGGATTTGATCGTTATAGATCTCCCCAACGCGGATAATGCCATTCAGGTCCAGGCAGTGATAATAATACATCGAGGTCGCGGCCAGGCTTTCCTGTTGCTCTTTGGCAACGTTGATATAGGAGCGGGCAACCGTAACCAGAACAGGCTTGATCCCTTGCGCGATGATGCTTTTAACAAGGGACTCTATTCTGTTGCGATAATCAGTGGGGTTGATGGTTTCCGGATCGAGTGAGCTAACGCTGGTGGCCTTCGGCGTTCTGAGAAAGATGGTGTTCTTCTGGATCATGTCTTTGCTCATCAGCCAATTAGGTAGTGTCGGGTAGCCCAGCGGCTGTAATACGTTCGGTGACTGAGCCAATTGGTTACTGTTGTTTGCCCCTTTTTTGGGGCACAGCATCGTTATATCGTTAAACCCCGGGTAGATAATAATTGCCGAGGGCGACAGCTTGTAGACAATGTTTTCAGTAATCAGGTGGGTTTCGCTTAGTGAACTGCCTTCTATCCCGGCATTGATAATATTCACCGGGCGATGCTGGTATTTATCTTTAATTGCGCTTGCCAGTAGTTGAGAGAAAGTCTGTTCATTGGATTTGGCATAGATGCCAGCAACCGTTGAGGCACCGACAACGGCATAACGGATTTCGTCAGGCAGGCGCTCCGGGGGGATTTCGGGGCTACGTAAACCATATGAGTTAATGACCATGCGGTCTTGCTGTGTGTTTGTATCTTTGATGACGAGGTTCGGGCGGTAGGTACGCGTCTGAAGTTTGTCGTCGACCACAATGGCACTGTTATCTGTTAATAACGATAGGACGTTGCGTCCGGTTTTAATATAGGTGCGGATATGCAGAAAGATCTCGCCGAACAACAGGATACCGATGATGAAACAGATCGTCAGCCAGGCTCGGGGCTGGCGCTGTTCTGCTATCGGTGTTGTCTGGAGTGGAGATTGCTCGACCTCATGAAAATCTTCCAGCTCACTGACGGTCATGGCTTCCCAGTTGTCGGGAAGCTGGCCCAGGTAGTCTTCAATTGCGACAGATACTGCAACGTAGCACAGCGAGTCACCGCCCAGGCTTAGGAAGCTATCACTTTCACGAATATCATTATTACCGAGGATGTCACTATAGGCCTGATAGAGGTTGTCGTAGTGGTTGTTGCTGCCTGCGGCTGGTTCGATAAGGGATGTTAGTGAGCGATTGTCGACTTTGCCTGAAGGGAGAAGCGGATACTCGTCCATCTCTTTGACAATAAAGGCGTTCGCGCCAAGTTGATAGCGGTTGGTAAGCACATTGATGATTGCCGAGCTGGAATGCTTCTGTAGCGTCGCGATCAGCAATGCTGAGTCATTGCCGACAACAACGGTAGAGAAGCCCGACTTTTGCAGGAAAAGTTCAACCTCGTCAAGACTGATACGCAAACCATACAGCTTGCAGAAGCGATTCATTCGACCAACAATTCGGTAAAGGCCTGCTACATTTCGGCAAGCCAGATCACCTGTTCGCAATAGCTCAAGCTCGTTGCCTTTGGCTAAATCACCAGGGCTGGTGGCATAACCCATCATGACATTTGGGCCTCGGTAAACTAGCTCTCCACTTTGCTCGGGGCCGTGAATTTCCACTCCTTGCTCGTTGATGAGTGAAAAGTGCCCGCCCGGTATGGCTATGCCGATACAGTCCCGGTTTTGCTTAAGCTCATGAGGCGGCACATAGGCCATACGTGGGGAGGCTTCAGTCTGGCCGTACATCACAATCAGGCGTTTGCGTTGTTGCTCGCCCCAGCCGAGATATTGAGTGATGATATCTGTTGAAAGCCGCCCTCCCGCCTGGGCGATATATTGCAGTGACGGAAATTGCTTGTCTCTGAACCGGATTCTCTCCAGTAACTCGAATGTATAGGGGACGCCATAAAGGCTGGTTGCTTGTTCTTCACGGAAGAGCGCCCAGAATCCCGGTTCGGAAACAGAACGTTCTGTTAACAACAAAGTAGCGCCAACAGCAAGGTGAGAGTTAATAACAGACATACCGAATGAGTAATGAAAAGGCAGTGTGGTAATGGCTGTCTGTCTGGTGTCCAGCTCTAGGTATTGGGCTATCGAACGGGCATTCGCTTCTATGTTTTCTTGTGAAAGTCGAACCAGTTTGGCACTGCCGGTGGTACCGGATGTCGATAACAGGACGCATAGATCAGGGTGAAGCTGCACTTTCTTGTACTTAGGGTTTTTCTCAAGTGTCCAGCTACCAATAGGAGTGTGTCGGTAGACGGCAAATGGATTGAAGGTGTCGAGTATATTGGTGTCTTTTTCTGTCGAGCCAGCTGCAACCAATATGACCGGGTGTCGTGCCCGTAATGCGCCTAGATAGGCGATTAATGGGTGTAACTCATTCAGCGTTTCGACGATGAGCAATTGTCGGTGTGAACCTAAGTTGTCGGTGAAGGCATCAACCTTGTCGGCCAGTTCACCATAACTCAGTGTTAAGCCTGTGTCTGTGACGATAGCGGGAAGATCGCCATAATGCCTTAACGTATCTACGAACAAATTGCGTCCCTTCACTGCTGAATAGCATTAATTTGTCATAGCCTAAGCATAGGACAAGATGCTAATAATTCACGGTAAAAAGGGAATCGGCCAATATGCTGCCATTACGTAAGGGGAGAAATAGCATTAACCTGATGCAATAGTAGTATTTTTTTGACCTAGGTTTGATTTAGGTATGGTTTTACTTAATCTTTTTTGCAAGCTACCCTGTAACGGACTACTGTTATTATAACCAGTGTGTTTGGAGGTGCTTATGATTGAAGTTAACTTCGAACTGGCAAAACATGCCTATGGCAAGGTTTTAAAGTATCCATATGGCGGAGAGTTAGCGCCGTATGAATATATGTCGTTAAGGGTATTTCGCTGGGATTTAGGTCGTGCCGGGATGCCTATCGACAGGGCGTTTGATTTACGCCTGATCGCTGCCGGATACCGCACTATCGCGACTAAGCCAGCAAGGGCCCACCGTCCGCTACCGCCTTGTGTACTCGAAAAAATGAGTGAGAGCTGGAAAAGAGATCATGGTTATTGCAAGACTTGAAATAGAAAGGGCTTTCGAACAGAAAGCCCTTGGGTAGTTAGCGGTTTGTTTCGGCAGTAACTGCTGAGCTTTACCTCTTAACGACTTACTTGATTCGCTCGAAAGTCACGACTTGATAGTCGAGCGGTGTAAGCGCCGGTCGCTCATTGGCAATGAAGTCGATAACTGACTGGGCGTCGGTATTACAACGGACGTTATCTGCCTTGCAGTCCGGTCCCTGGGTCTTGTAGCGAACTTTATATTTTCCGCCAACGTCCTCGATATTCTTCACTGTAAAGCTTGTTAGCTTGCCGTCGACATAGGCAAGATCAACGCGGCCTGAGCTGTTTTTCTGTGCCTTGAATAGCGGTGTCCAGCCGTCATTACCTGTTGCGTTGTAGTTGTTGATTGCAACGTTGTAGGTTTTGTTGTCATCAAGTGCTGTCCAGGTTGGGTTTTCAGCTGGTCCCGTCATTACTTCAACATAATCCAGCTTACCAGCCTGGTTAGCGATGGTTTCTGAGTATTGATAGCGAATATGGCCGCCGTACGGGAACTTGCCGGCATGTGAACCTTCAGGCAAGGTAGCGGAAATAGCGCCTTCGATGAGAGCTTTGATATCAGCCCCCTTCACCGGCAGCACTGACATGAAGTTTGAGAATGGTAGCATTTCGAGTGAGACGTTGCCTTCACGGTATTCACCAGCTTCGATATTGGTACGGATACCACCAGCCCCGATGAGGGCAAAGTCGACTCTCATCCCGGTGACTTGCTGAACTTCTGCGGTATTCGCCCAGTAGTACTGCCCTTCGGCAATAATTGCAGCAACATCCGAGCCATGTTTGTCTGTTCCACGATCACCCGGGCGGCGCTCGTGGGTAATTTCTTCAGTAACCTGAGCAATCACGTTTCCGTACGCCTGGTCGACGGCAGGCTTGTACTTGCTGTCTATCAGACCACGCATCGCCGGTTCTTCCTCGGTGATGGTGATATTGTCTTCGTCATCGATGAAATCAACCACTTTGGCTGTATCAGCCTTATTGAACTGGCTTTCCGTTTCTCGGGTCGGGGAGTGGAAGTATTCGTCATTGCTCAGTAGGGTATTGAGACCGTTACAGGCTGTTACTTCGCCATTGGTATCGAAACTAACAGCAAGTCGGCCAATTGCCTGCGCATATTGGCCGGCCTGAACCACACAGGTTTGGCTCTGGCCATTGGGGTTTTGTACCATCTGCGCATAGACACCATTGTGGTCATGGCCGATATTGGTGAAATCACCAAGGAGTGTGTGAGAGTGACCGCCGACAATTAGATCGATACCGTTTACTTTCGATGCGATCTCCAGATCAACGGCATTACCAATGTGGGTGAGAGCAACAATGTTATTGATTCCCTTTTCTTCAAGCATATCGACAGTGGCCTGAGAGGATTCAACCATGTCATGGAATATCACCTTACCGGTATTCGGTGCCAGGTTAGGCATGTCGTCAAGGGCGATACCGAATACTGCAACCAGGTCTTTATTCTCAGGCAAGTTATCCAGATCATTGATCACTGTTTTGCTGTTTCCGTCGAAAGTGAAGACAACAAAAGGTTTAAGGTTTGTTTGATCTTTTAGATCGGCATCGTGGCTGGTATCGATATTAGCGGCAACAACCGGGAAGTTGATATCACTGATGAACTGGTTGAGCTTGGCATTGTTCAGGTCGAACTCGTGGTTGCCCAGTGCCATAGCTCCAGGCTCATTTTGCTTAGAAGCTCGGCATTCATAGCCCCTTCGTTGAGCTTGAAATAGGCACTACCTTGCCATGCATCGCCGCCGTGCAGGAATAGAAAACTGTTGTCTTGTTGTTTGGCAGCCTGTTTGTATTCTTCAGCCATCGTTTGCAGGCGAGGGAAGCCACCAAACTCGTTATAAACCAGTTTTTCGTCGGCTTTGAAGCTGGATTTAACCGGATCGAAATTGGAATGCGTGTCGTTGATATGGGCAACGGTTAGCGTGAAGGTATGGTCCTGTTGATTCGATTCTGATTGATTCGCTGTTTGCGTACAGCCAGCCAAGGCCAGCGTGACAGATAATGCGACGAGAGGCTTAGAAAAGGTCATATAACTACCTAAAAAGTAAAACTCAGATAAAAAAATGCCCCGCAAATGGCGAGGCGGGCGCAATATAGCCAAGATTACTAGTATGAGCAATGACGAAATACATACAGTTGCATTATGAATAAGATGAAGGTTATGACAACGTTTTCGTAGCTAACTGATAATTAATAGGTTGTAGGAAGAAAAGCAATAAACGGGCAGAAGGCTTAATAAAAGAAATGATAACTCTGCTGGTTTAATTGTCGGGAATTTAACCGTCTTGCTGAGTGATTATTGCTCGTTAGTTCTGTGCGAGGATTTTGCTTGCGATGGAAATGGATCCAAAAAGGAGTATGCCAATGGTGGCTTCATACTAAACCATAACCATCATCACATTCTGTGACTGCGGTTTACTTTTGATTGCACATTTAGTGACGTAACCAGTACAAATAAATTATTGATAACAATCACTTTTCAGTGGTTTTTCCTCGACGTATATTCCCATTAATTATATTGAAAATACCATTAGCAAAGAGATCAGCGTTATTACTGAAACTATTAATAATGCGTGACTAGCTGCCCGGTACCATTTAAAGGAAGAACCATGACGGGAAAGAAACCATTACAGCATTTGATGTTGGGGATTGCTGTGCCTAGCTTACTGGCAATAAGTTGCTCGGCCTTTGCAGAGGTCGAACATTTTCGCTATCAGAACAGCGAAAGCTACCGATTGGAAGCCGCCCAGATATTCAGGATGCGCAAAGCAATTCCTGAGGTGAACCTGCGCAAAGCTCTGAAGCCTATGATCGGCAAGACATATTATAGTCAGCAAGCCTTTCTTTCTTCGCTCACTGAGCAACTGGGCAATGATGTTGTCGCGCAGCATCAAACGAGAATTCTCGACAAGGCCCGCCAACCGGTACGTGATTTAGCTATCGACGTGCTTGATGATGATGTTCTTCATATTGCCTTTAAAGCGCAGTCTAAAGATCAGGCGCTACCTTCCACCGAGTTAATTAAGCTTGATGAATTTAGCGGACCGTCGGCACTAAACCGTATCCAAGGTGGCTTTGAAACGGCCAATTTGAAGGTAGGTGTTGATCCGCAAACCCTCTGCATGACGGTTACATCGAAAGCAAAAGGCCAGCTTAGCGAGATTTGCCCTGAGAAGAGCAACAGCTTTACCCTCAATTCAGAAGGTGATTATCAGCTAAACGGGCTGGGACAGGAATTTCATGCCCCTGGTAAGCTTAATGCTAACTGGCTTGGGTTCAAGCGCCAGGGCGGCAATAAGATGGAAGGCTACCAGGGCGGCGGTACTGGTAACACCCAGTTTCCTGTGTTGTATGCATTGAACTCGAAGCAGCAGAATTACGCGTTGTACCTGGATACGGTGTATTCAGCGAACTGGGATTTCACCAAAGCACCTTGGAAAGTATCACAGCTTGAAGGTAAGCCGAGCTTTTTGTTTATGGCTGGTGATGATCTGCCTGATCTAAGACAGCAATATATGGCGTTGGTGGGGAACCCGCTTGTACCGCCGCGTAAGCTGTTTGGGATGTGGCTGTCGGAATATGGTTTTGATAACTGGCAGGAGCTTGATGATAAATTAAGTACGCTAAAGCAGCAGGATTTTCCTATCGACGGTGTGGTAATGGATCTGCAGTGGTTCGGTAACGTCGAAGCATTTAGCGCAACCAGTCCGATGGGAACTCTGACCTGGGATCTCGAACATTTCCCGGCACCAGAGCAGAAAATTAAGGCACTCAAAGAGCAGGGTGTTGGCATGATGCTGATAGAGGAGTCCTACGTCAGCGATGGCTTGGAGGAGCACGCAGACCTAGCCGAAAACGGACACTTAGTGATGGGCCCACAAACCGATAAGCCTATTGACTCCGATCCGAATGGCTACGGCTACTGGTGGGGCAAAGGTGGCATGATCGACTGGACTAATCCAGAAGCAGGTGACCATTGGCACGACTGGAAACGTAAACCACTCATCGAGATGGGCGTGATTGGTCACTGGACTGACTTGGGTGAGCCTGAAATGTATAACCCGCTAAGCGTATATGCTGGTGGGAAAAAGCAGAATGATGTCCACAATATTTATAACTACAAGTGGTTGGAAAGTATCTACAACGGCTATCAGCGCAATGAGACTGACGTGCGTCCGTTTATGATGTCGCGCTCAGGGGCGCCTGGTATTCAGCGCTTTGGTGCGACTATGTGGTCGGCGGATATTGGTACCAACCTCGAGAGCCTGGCCACCCAGTTCAGCATGCAGCCAAATATGGTGCTGTCTGGAATCGACTACTACAGTTCAGATATTGGTGGTTTCCACCGCCGTGCGCTCAGTGTTTTGCCTGAAGAGCAAGAAGCGGCTCTGGATGAAACCTATACACAGTGGTTCGCCTACAGTTCTTTGTTTGAGGTGCCTGTTCGCCCGCACACCGAAAACCTATGTAACTGTAAAGAAACGGCGCCGGATCGTGTTGGTGATCTTGCAAGTAACAAAGCCAGCATTAAGTTGCGCTACCAGTTAATTCCGTACCTATACTCATTGGCTCACCGTGCCAATATTGCAGCAGAGCCTGTTTATCCGTCAATGGATTACTACTTCGGCGGCGATCCTATGGCCAAGAATCTTCCGGCCCAGAAAATGATGGGTAAAGATTTGCTGGGGGCTGCTATTGCGAAAAGAGGTCAAACAGCGACAGATGTCTACTTACCGAGTGGAACCTGGTTTGACTACCGCACTGGTAAACAAGTTGTCAGTAAAGGGGAGTGGTTCAAACAGCTTTCTGTTATCGATAATGACGTGTTGACCTTGCCGCTATTTGCTCGCCAAGGCGCCATTATACCGGTCAATGCACAGCAAGAAATGCCATTAACCAGTGATGTGCCGGTCGTTCTTGGAGCAAGAATTTACGGTAGCAACGGGGAGTTTACGCTTTATGAAGATGATGGTGCCACCAATGCATACCTTAAGGGAGAGTTACGTAAAACAACTCTGAAAACAAAAGGGATGACCAATGGTGTTCAGTTGCTGATTTCATCTGAAGGTGAGTATGCAAATGCACCGGCGGCACGTCCGCTACATCTTGAATGGTTTGGTCTTGAAGGCAAGGTGAAGACAGTAAAACTCAACGGCAAGCCGATGACTGGCTGGAAACAGCAAGAAGGCGGGATAGTGATAGAGAGCGCTGCGTTGCCGGTAGAGAAGCAATTAACAGTTTCGGTAGAGTTTGAGTAATCCTCAGTAATTCCGCCGAACAATAAAAGAAAAAGCCAGCATTTGCTGGCTTTTTGTTATTCCAAGTAGGAGATAAATTATCTCACTGCATTAGTTTATTGTGCTGGATTACTTAGTCACTGAAGCCGCAACAGGCTCAGTACCTTCTGGGTGCCATGCACCATCCAGCTCGTCTAGCTCAGGGAACTTAGAGCGGTCAAACTCAGGCGTTTTGCCGGCTTTAAGCTGCTGCTCGTAGTCTTTGATGACTTTGATAGCCAGCTTAGACAGCATAACCAGCGCAATGATGTTGATCAGTGCCATGAAGCCCATAGAAGCATCTGCAAGGTTCCAAACTACCGGCAGGGAAGCGACAGAGCCGAACATTACCATAGCCAGAACAATCAGACGGAATACAAACAAGCCTTTTTTGGTATTACCGTTAAGGAACATGATGTTTGTTTCTGCATAGGTGTAGTTCGCAATGATAGACGAGAAGCAGAATAGCAGAATAGCTGCTGCCATAAAGTAAGTCGTCCAGCCACCTAGCTCATTGGTTAGTGCCTGTTGTAGTAGACCGATACCTGATGCAGCATCTGGCTGGTCCATAACACCTGACAGCATGATCATCGCTGCAGAAGCCGTACAAATAACTAGTGTATCTGCAAATACGCCAAGCATTTGAACAAAGCCTTGAGAGGCAGGGTGGTTAGGGTTTGGCGTCGCACTTGCTGCTACGTTAGCAGCAGAACCCATACCGGCTTCGTTTGAGAACAAACCACGTGCAATACCACTTTGCATAGCTTGTGCGATAGTGTAGGCCACACCACCTGCCGCAGCTTCTTGCCAGCCAAATGCACTTTTAACAATTAGAGCGACTACTGCTGGTAGTTCAGTAATGTTCATCACAACAATAATCAGAGCGATTGCAAGATAACCAATTGCCATTACCGGCACAATACGAGCTGATGCAGCGGCTACTTTGCGTAGGCCACCCATGATGAAGAACGCAGAGGCCGCAACAATGATTACGCCCATTACAGTTTCGTCAAAACCGAAAGAGTGGTTCAGGGCATCTGTAATCGTATTGGCCTGTACAGCGTTGAACACTAGACCAAATGCAATGATCAGGCACACTGAGAAAAGTGAACCCATCCAGCGCATACCCAGGCCTTTTTCCATGTAGTATGCAGGTCCGCCACGGTATTGACCGTCAACGTCTTTGGTTTTGTAGATCTGAGCCAGTGTTGATTCGATAAATGCAGTCGACATACCGAACAGGGCAATAACCCACATCCAGAAGATGGCACCTGGGCCACCTACCGTAAGGGCCACGGCGACACCGGCCATGTTACCCGTACCGACACGGGCTGCCATTGAAGTACAAAATACTTGGTACGAGCTGATGCCGTTATCAACATCTTTGCCGCTTTTAAGAACAGCAACAGCATGCTTGAATTGGCGGATTTGAATGAAGCCTAGCCGTAAAGTGAAGTACACGCCTACTGCAACCAGCAGGTAAATAAGTAGCCAGCCCCATAAAACACCATTAACTTCGCCGATCACAGCCAGCAGGCCATCGTTTAGCGATGTTAACCAAGTTTCGTTAGTAACACTCATAAAATTTTCCTGTATATCAGGCTCAACCAAGTAAAGCTGGCTGAGCGAACCGGAACGTCCATATATGTGACAGTTCTTGAATACGATTCTGGATTTATATTTTTTTTTTGCTCACAAATGCATCAGTATCAGTAACTTGTTGCATTCACAATTGTGAAACATAGAATCGGATGTATTGCCCAAAGAAGGCGCTGCAAGTTAGCACGAAATTCTTTGAATGCAGTGTGATCTTGCTCACGTTTCCCAAATGAGATTTGTGAGCCAGAAGCTTACAGAATGGCTGCCTATAAAAATTATCGACTAAATTCAAGTAATTAGATTTAGTATGGCGATGATAATTATTTGAAATTCTGTACGATGTTCAATTGCTTTAAAAAAGCAATTTAACCTGAATTTAACTTAATTTGTAGAAAATTTAACTGATTTAATGTTGGTGGATTTTAAGAAAAATTAACAACTGGCTGAATCTTGTACAAAAAGTGCGTGGGATAATCTCTAATTAAGCGTCTTGGGCAAATGAATAGCGAGTTAATAACTATTCTAATGAAGTATTAGAGGGAAGAATGAGCAGCTCCCGGGCCGGGAGCTGAACTTTAAAAGGGGCAGTAAAGCGTGAAATAAGAAAGGTTGTGTTGTTAGCTTTATATAGGCGTAAATATCAGTGCATGTAAGCTGGCTTTTGCAGGTTTTGGTAGTGTTCTTCGGCTGGCTGAAGAACTTGAACACTCTTTATCTCATCAATCTTTGTACACTTGTGACCACAAATACAGATATAGACATCATCTTCTGTGATAAGGAACTCATCAGACTGTCCGCACTTACTACAAGTTGGATTGATTTTCATTATTGTCTCCTCAAAGTCTTACCTGGCTATAGTACTTTGATACAGATCAATTGCATATCATATGAAATAGAAAATTGGATTCATCGCAAGTTTTTGACCGCTAGCACATAACTATCATTTGATAATCAACCCAATTTGGTGTGCGTAAAAATAAGAGGGAGGTTTGTGTAGTTTACAGAGAGATGGTGCGAGAGAAGTGTTGTTTACAGGAAATAAAAATGGCCCTTTGGTCGGACATACTGGATTCGAACCAGCGACCCCTACTCCCCCAGAGTAGTGCGCTACCAAACTGCGCTAATGTCCGCCAAAAGGCCATTATATTCAAAATCTTACTAACGGCGATAAGGGTAACAACAAAGTTCGTTTAAAGCAAAATCAAAACCTTGATCGGTATAGCAGAAATAAGAAAAGGGTATGCGTGGTTTCAAATCCACAAACTTCCCTCTATTTATAGTCTGCTTCCTCTATATAGGTGATTGCCACTATTGCCACGAAACGGTCCGCTAGCAGGGGAATCATTCAGTTTATCAGTAAGCATGGTATATTGTTCAAAGCCTTTGCTCAGTTTGAACCTGATCTCCTGTAGGTAGCGCTCATTGCTACAGGAAAACTGAATCTTATTTGCGGCGTGACTCTTAGCGAACATTATTAATGTGTTGCGAAAAAGCACGGTATTGATCGCTGAACAATATTCACGGCAGTTTTGAAGTCATCGTCATCGTCATCGTCATCGCTTCTGGCTTGGCATGTGGCTGCTTTTGCTGAAGCGAGTTCCATTCTTCTATTTTGCTGACTTTGCCTCGTAACCTTTACCTGATTGAACAGATATGTTTCCAGGATTAGTTTTCTTATGGATTGATTGATATGCCAGACAGCTTTTTGTTGCGGCGAGCGTGCCTTCAACCTTGCTGGAAGCATATGAAGACGGGGGGAGAAGCAGGGTCACAAGGAAAAGCCATTCCTACCGTCATTTTTCTTGAACTGAGCTCGCTGGTCTCACTTTGAATCCTGCATCTTGAGGTAGCTTGGGTATATCTCGCAATTATATTGCGTTATCGACCATTTGACTCACTGTTGACGAAAGGAAATTGTTACTTTTATTAATAGTGACTGTTGCTAAATGGCTGCTATTGAACCAAAATATCAATGTCACACTGAGTAACAACTTTGCGATAGGGCATTTCGCTCGCGGAAATGATGTTTTTGTTTAAAATTGAGTTCACAAGATTGCTTTCTAGAGGTATTATTTGCCTGTTAAACTGTCTTGCGGGCCACATGTGCCGTCAATTTCCATTATAATTAGAGTGTGAATAGATATCGCAATCGTTACTGATGTTAATTGACAGACAGTTATCGACCTCTACGATTCCTTTGAGGTTGTTTTCTTTTTTGAGCTGAAAGTTTCAATTGCCCGGCTATTGCATATAGGCAAAATAAATCTTGTATTGGTTTTCCATACAGAAGCCTGAGTAATAACATGCTGGTATATGATTTAAGAGGTATGTTTCATGGATAGTTTTGCAGCTGCTGAAAAAGCACTGACCGCAATGTTAAAGAATGTTGATTCAACAACGGGAACGATTAAAGAAGAGCGTGTTGATTATCGTCAGATGTTAATTGATTTTGCTGATGAAGTGCCAGGACGCCAGAAAGCCGTAATTAAACGTATTCCACTTCAAAAAATTAATGATTTAATTGCAGTATTGCATGAATTTAAAGACGAAGCGCGCCAAGTTCGTATGACTGAGATTCTGGCATTGATGGAAAAAGATGGCGTTCATCCAGAAGACTTAGTCGAAAAAGAAGAGTAATGCATAAATAGTATTATATCATTATCAAACAAAACACATAACCGCTCGATATTCGAGTGATGGATAGGTATGACATTCAGGCAGTGCATCATATGTGCTACTGAGTGATAGGATTTTTTTGCCTTAAAAATATAATTGCTTATTAACATAGTGATGCCATGGCATTAAAAATCTCTACCTAGTTGGGGAGCATAAACTTTCTTTCGTTTGAATAATGCGATATCTAGCATGAATACCATTGCCTTAAACAGAGGTGATCAATAAGCCTTTAGTATTGTTTTCTGAATTTTCAGCTCGAATGAGAAAGCATTGTTAAGCAATTATTCAGTGTCGAATTTATGTGCTTTGCTTTGAATATGCCAAGTCGGTTCGCCTTGGCTATTCCTTGCCCGTATTCCATTTCTTTTGCTCGTTACCGAGTGATGCGCTAGCTTGGGTATATTCAGTTGGTGCTTATTCTTTCTCCTGATCGTTTGGTATCATTTTCAAACTGAATACAATCAATCTGCAATAGGTAGATCCCGTGGGAATATTGATCAAAGCTGAACGGCTATATAAATCATATCAGCAGCATCAGGCGCTATATGATGTTAGCTTTGAGCTCCATACTGGCCAGATATTTGGTTTATTGGGGCATAATGGAGCTGGAAAATCGACGTTAATCAAATCGTTGCTAGGAACACAGGCATTTGACGGAAAGTTATCCGTATTTGGTCTCCATCCGCAAAAGGATCGGGTAAAAGTAGTTAATGATCTGGCCTATATTTCTGACGTGGCGGTATTGCCAGATTGGATGACGGTAAAACAGATCCTGAAATATATGGCGGGTGTTCACCCTTCATTTGAGCGACACATTGCTGAACAGTATTTGAACGACACCGATATTCACTTTTCGGCTAAAATCGCAAGCTTATCCAAGGGAATGAAAGTCCAGTTGCATCTGGCAATCGTGATGGCTACAAATGTCAGAGTTCTAATTCTTGATGAGCCAACGCTCGGCTTGGACTTGATGTACAGAGAAGTATTCTATCGCAGTTTAATGTCGTGGTTCAGAGATGGTGAACGGGCATTGATTATTGCGAGCCACGAAGTAGCGGAAATAGAACATTTGCTTACTGATGTTTTGATACTGCGGAAAGGGAAAACGGTTCTTCAGGCAAAGGTCGATGAGCTTGAGTCTCGTTTTGCAAAGCTGACTGTTACCCCTGAAACATTGGATGCAGCCTTATCATTGGCTCCGCTTTATCACAGGCCAGGAAGCAACAAGCATGAATTGATATTCGAAGCTGCCGAACGTTCACAGCTTGAATCTCTGGGTGAAGTGTCATCTGCGAGTCTTGCTGATATATTTATTGCTACTCAGCAGGAGGCCAGGCTGTGAGATCTTTAATACATCTGCTTGAAAAAGAGGTGATAGAATATCGTATCGTCGTAAAGTTACCGCTTTTTATTGCATTGTTTGCCGTCCTGAATTTTGCATTGCTAATGAGCGGCGACAACGTTAGCTTCTATATTCAATCTTCGGGAGCCGGGGAGTGGGTGCTAGGGACTGACTCGCTCGGTTTTGCCAGTTATGTCGGCAAACTCAATGAGGTTGTTGCCGGTTGTGTTTATTTATTGCTTTTCTTGATTTATGTTCCCAAAACGTTACGTAAAGAGCGTAATGAAGGCAGCTTAATGTTCTGGCGGGCCGTCCCTGTTTCTGATCATCTGGCCATAGCCGCAAAATTATTGTTTGCGCTTGTGATTATTCCACTCATTACATCTATGCTGCTGCTTTTTTCTGATGTACTGGTTTGGTTACTGGCGAAGCTATGGATGCCTATGGATACGATGGTGTCTTTTGCGATAACTGTTCCTGACATGCTTTGGCACTGGTTTGGTTTTATCGGCAGGGTAACATTGATGAGCTTGTCTTTATTACCGATAGCTTGCGTGTTGTTGGTTGTGTCTCAGCTGATATCTTACCCGATGGCTGCGGTTGTCGTGGCGGTAATAGCGATAAAAGTTATGTCCTATTTAGTATTCGGTACGAGTGTCATTGGTGATTTTATGAGTGATATTTACTCACTGCCTCTGACTGTCCTGACCGAAGAGAATCCGTTCGATGCCTATCTGAGTTTAGGTATAGTGACCCACTTAGCTCTGTTGCTGGTAAGTGCAGGTTTATTTCATCTGTGTAGCAAGCAGAGATCGACTGATGACGGTGTCTTTAGCATCTTGAGGTAGCTTGGGTATAAAAACGGAGAGCATAGCTCTCCGTTTTTGATTACGATATGTAGAAATGATTACGCAGCAACAATGTTCTTAAGGTAATCGACTTCGTTTTTATACTTTCTGACATTGCGAGAAAGTGTTCCCTTTGGAACATCGAAGCGCTTCTCAGCTTCATAGCTGGACAAGCCGTCAAAGATCACCGCCTCAACAGCGATGCGCTGATTTTCCGATTTAAAAATCCGCTGAGCAATTATCTTATATTGGGTACGGTTCATTGTAATACTCACTAGGTATATTGCGTTCTCTGCAAGAATACCGTGGCAGAGAATATGAAATACTTTATAAAAATGAGATTACCAGCCTAAACCCTAACAGAACCTTAATCGATTAGACGAAGCCCTGTCGGTAATGCATCTCCGAATACTCGCTTGGTTTCAGCTTCTGTAAGTACCTTCACTTCTGAGACCATTTGAATCCAGCTATCCGGAGCCTTGCTTGCCTTTAGTTTGGCTATGACATCGGCACGGTTCTGATCGTCAATATCCAGAGCGCGGTCACCTGTCATTCTGCACATCATAACAGCGGCAAAAGCGATGTTTGGATCTTTGCGCCAGTCGTAATCCATAAGCTCGGGCAAACAGTAGGCGACATGCTGCGGTGTCAGCAGGTTGTGCGCACTGCCATAAAACGGACTGCGGCTTGCAATACGCCCGATGGCCCACCAGTGCGCCTGAGAGTACTGGGTCTTTTGCAGGCGTCCAAATATCCACTCGATAAGCTGCAGCTTCTTCTCAAAAGGTAAATGCTCAAGCGTGGCTGCAAGGCGGACCATATCTTCATAGCTACGCTCTTGAAGCTCTTTGTTCAGCTTGCTGTTGCGTGTCGCGCCAGGATTAATGTATTTGGCAATATCTTTGAAAATCACCAGTTGCTGCTCTTGGCTAAGGCCACCGGCGATACGACGCCAGAATGTCCACCAGTCGCTCCATGTCTGTGTTTTGCTGTCAAATTGGATCCCGTGCTGGTAGAGAGCCCAAACTTGTTCCATTCGCCAGTCATCGGATGGGTAGCCAAAGCCTGGTCGCATGGCAAAACCTGCCAACTTGAGCCAGTTTCGCTCATGAATATCAGAGCGGCGACGGCGTTTCTTACTCTCTAGCAGGGCATTAGCCAGCTCGCGTAGACAGGGTGTTTCCCAGCTATCGCGTTTACCCAGCATTTTTTCAAGATTGCTACGAAGGGTTTTGATGGCTTTGTTATCAGCATTTTTGGTGCTGCCACCGTAAACTTGTTTGATTGCGCTGATGGCATCATCCATGCGAGCGGGCAGAATCGACTCTGCCATGGTGGCGTCATCGCTACCACGATTAAGCTTGGCCAAATCTTTACGAATGGCAAATTCTACTTTCCAGCGCTTGCTGTCATCGTTCACACTGACACATTCAATCTGCAGGGTACCCACTTCGGTCAGCTGACAAGCTAGCGTGACTTCTTCGCGGTCCTTTTGGTTGGCAGCCAGTTCGGCACGATCTCGATCGCTGTCCAGCGTTGCAATGAATGGGGGGAGGGTAACGAAGCTGTCAGAGTCGATAGCAAACAGTTCACCGGCTTCAGTGTGGCTGTCATCGGTTGATGAAACAAGGTTAAAGCGAACCGGTTCCCCAAGCGTCAGGGCAAACTTGCGATCGGTTAAGCGTACCTCTGTGCCTTCATCGATCCCTTTAGGCAGGATGCAGATCCCTTGTTTACCTTTTCTCTTGTCTTCAAGAGTCAGGAAGAAAGATCGTGCAGAACCACCACCGATCTTTAGTTGCGCGCCGTGTCGTGCTTTGGCGTACGCAACAGCTCCATAGGCAACCGCAAGGTCAGGATGAGGGTTTTGAAGCTCAGTGACGCTGTCACCTCTCCAGTGGGAGAAGGTCGAGAGTACACGCTCAGACAATAACGGGCTGTTGAACACTCCACCATTAAGCAATACAGCGGAAGGAATTGCTGGCAGGCTTGCCGCGAGATCTGCACCATTGTTTTCAAGAGCTTCACGGCAGACTGAGTCATGCAGGTCAATAAATTGAGCCAGGTGTTTGCTGATTGCCGGATCGGCCGCATAAGGCAGGCCGAACTCGACCACAGCGGCCTGGCGATGACTTGGCTGATCACTGTATTCCGTTTGTGGGAAGAAACCGTCGAGTGCTATGCTGTGAACTTCCTCTCGGGTTAGCTCGATACTTTTCGAGCCACCGATCAGGCGAGAGCCGCTACCCAGCAAGGTGACTTTGGCCGATTCAGGTGCATTGCCTGAAAGCAACTGTTCTTTGACCTTACGGGTTTGTTGGATAAGTTTTGATAAGCCGGCTGCGCTGAGCTTCTTAGCACCACCGTGAAGGCGCTGTTCGGCTTTGTGGGCAAGAGCTAAATCCAGGTTGTCACCGCCAAGCATAAGGTGGTCACCAACGCCGATACGGTCAAGGGTCAGCTTTTCATTTTCTGTGCTGACCTTGATAAGGCTGAGATCAGTGGTACCACCGCCAACATCACACACCATCAGTAGCGGAATATCTTTAAGCTGAGCTTCGGCAGTGTCTTTGTTTTTTGCGTACCAGTCATAACAGACGGCCTGAGGCTCTTCCAATAGCAAAATTTTCGGTAGACCAGCCATTGCAGCGGCCTCTAGTGTTAAAGCGCGTGCACCTTCATCGAAAGAGGCTGGAACCGTTACTACAACTTCCTGATCGGCAAGCTTGGCATCTTGGTGGTGATAGTCCCACGCCTGTCGAACATGGTTCAGGTAGCTGGCACTGGCCACGACTGGTGAGACTTTTTCGACACTACTATTTGAAGACCATGGCAGAATGGCCTCGCTGCGATCGACACCGGTGTGCGAAAGCCAACTCTTGGCACTGACCACCTGACGGCCTTCCACTTTGGCACCAAGTTCGCGGGCAAACTCTCCGATAATGGCGTTGCTGATATCGCCTTTAACCGGTTGGATATCCCATGGCAATACCAGCTCTGATGGACTTATTTCACCTTCAGCCGGGTGATAGCGAAATGATGGCAGCAGAGGTTTGCGGGCAACTTCACCCGGCGCAATAAGCTGGTCAATTTCGAAGATGCTGATTGGACTTGTTTCGAGTTCGTCGGTGATAGGGGTATAAGCGACAACAGTGTGGGTTGTACCTAAATCGATACCGACTAGATAACGAGGGGAAGACATTGGTTACTCCGTTAAAATTACGGCGCATCTAGGATGCGCCGTAACAGGGTAGGGATTACTTTTCGCGAACGTCGAATTCGACCTGCCATTTCTGGCCGCCATCGGTAGGGATGGCTTCAAGGCATAGTGTGCCAAGTTCGGTAACACGGGACGCAAGACGTACAGGCACAACCTCACCTGCAGTACGACCGTCTGAAACAGGTAGTGTTACCTGAATGGCAGGCAGTTCTTCCAGTTCTTCCGGTTGCCACCAGTCAAGATGGGTACCGGCTGGGTCTTCACGGCGCACTGTGGAACCAAAGAACTTGAATTGTACCGGCTGACCAATGACCAGGCCAAATTCGCGGCTAGGAACGTCAGCGTGTGTACCTTCTTCCATACCGAATGGTGCGACACACAGTGCTTCAAGAGGCGGCTCCATACCTGGGATTGCCGGCATAGAACTTTCGATACCCACATAGTAGCTGCTTGCAATACCACCACGGATTCGAACGCCTTTACCTTTTCGTACTGAACCGTAGTAAGAGGCACCGCTTGCAACAGCCAGATCGAGATCCAAACCTTCAAGCAGTTTAGCTTCGTTGCTGCCACCCGCCGCTAGCCAGCTGTTAATGATAGACAGCAGACGCTGAGATAGCAGTTCAGACTTCAGTACACCGCCGTTAAACAGAATAGCCGTTGGGCGAATAAAGTCTTCGTGTAGCTGATCGTATTTCTCAAACAGTTCGTCAACTGCTGAAGACTGGCGACTCAGGAAGCCGGCAACATGACGCGATACGGCTGCATCTTGTGCGTATGGCAGGCCCATCTGAGTTAGGGCGCCGCGCTGCATTTCAACAGGGTGCTCTTCAATGCTGTTCTGAGGGAAGAAGCCCTCTACCAGTGTCTGCTGGACTTCTTCTTGTGTCAGTTCGGTTTGCAGCGTGCCGCCCAGAAGCTTGGAGCCGCGGCTTGGGACAACAATAGGCACCGCTTGCAATTCTGTATCGCTTAGCAGGGCTTCTTTGGCATCACGGCAAGCATGAGTAATCGCCTGGATCTGCCATGGCTGAAGCTGTTTGCCTTCCTGAGCCAGCTTCATCTTCAAGCGATAAGCCAGCGCCAAATCCATGTTGTCACCACCCAGTAGGATGTGGTCACCAACCGCGACTCGGTTCAATGTCAGGTTACCTTCTTCTTCGGTTACCGCAACAAGTGAAAGGTCTGTGGTACCACCACCGATATCAACCACCAGAATCACATCACCGACAGACACTTGGTCGCGCCAGGTGTCATCGTTGTTCTTCAGCCAGCTGTATACGGCTGCCTGTGGCTCCTCTAGCAGGGTCATGTGCTTGAAGCCGACGCTACGTGCCGCTTCTGCTGTCAGTTCGCGTGCTGCAGGGTCGAAAGAGGCCGGTACCGTGATGGTGACATCCTGATCAAACAGTGGCGTGTCAGGGTGCTGGTTGTTCCAGGCTTCTGCCAGATGTTCAAGATAGTTACGAGTGGCATCGATAGGGGATGCCTTTGCAACTTCTTCAGGGCTGTTTAGCGGCAGGAAAGCATCACGACGGTTTATACCACCGTGGCATAGCCAGCTCTTAGCACTGGCGATAAGGCGGATTGGCGTTTTGCTGCCAAGCGTTCGTGCCATTGCACCGACAATTGCTTTCGGCTGCGCATTCCATGGCAGGGCGGTATCGCCTTCTGCGAGTTCAGACTCGTGAGCCTGATACATAAATGATGGCAGCTGATCTTTTTCTTCAACATTACCCGGTGTGGTAAGTTGGGCGATCGGCATGACGTTGACTTTTGCTTCTTCATCTTGCAGATCGACATAAGACAGTACGCAGTGAGTGGTACCTAAGTCGATACCAACGCTAAAACGATGTTCTTGTGTATCTTGCATTACAGTTCTACCTCAGCGGCGGCTACAATACTTGCATCATGACCGTCTGCCAGCTTAGGCAATTTAACGTCGGTCACTTTCCAGCCGCGATGGATAAGGGTTCCGGTGAAAGGTGCTTCGCCAATAACATTACCTGTTAGGCGCACTTCTGAGGCATTGAAGCCTTGTGGCAGGGTAATGCGTGTCTCTTCGTCTTCAGAACGAACAGGTGCAAAGCTGAAGTATTCGTTTAGGACTTTCTGGCCACCTTCGTGAATAACACGAGCGGCAGCGCCGATTTCTGCATCGGCAAAACCTTTCAGGTCTTCCTGCATGAAATCAATAAAACGGGCTTCTTGCTGAAGCAAAGAAAGTAGCTGAAGGGCTGCATCCGGAGTCGCTGTTTTTAGCTTCGGCTCAACTTCAACAATTTTCTCAACGATCTTTTCAACTTCTACGATCTTCTCTACAGGTTTTTCAACCTCAACGATTTTCTCTACTTCGACTTCTTTCTCGACAACTTTCTCGACTTCAACTGGTTTGCCTTTTTTGGCGATATATAAAACCAGTAACACTAATACCAGACCGCCTAACCAAGCGTGTCCCATATCAATTGTTGTCGGCATTGCCGATAAATCCACAGTCATTTTAGAAAAATCAAAAGCCATATCCGTCTTCTCTTTACAGTGAAAAATCGATTCACTATGAACAATTTGGGCTGAATACTAACATACTCATCCTGCATTACATCTAGGGTGGACCTTTTTTTACTTCAAATTATGCAAGAATTGATGCCTTAGATTAATTTGCAACCAATCAAGGGTTTGACATAACTCTGTCATTGTATGTCTATCAAGATGTTATTCTACAACGCCCATATTAATATTCATGAAATCTTTGATTGCTTCCTTTCATTTTTAGTCTATTTTTCACGACTTTGTCAGTATTCTGCAGATCCTTTGGCTAATTTTGTTCAATCAGATTGAGCCGAGGCTGGCTTCATGGGGGAGTTTTGCGTAATTATGCGCCGGAAGCGGTGCGTATTGGTAACCAGAGCCAGTGGAAAATCATTACAATGTGTGTTTTGTCCGGTTATTGCGATGTATTTTGGGTACACTTGCGGTAGATTTAGATAATTGCTTTAACGAACCATCAGGCTGAATTATGTCATCAGATTATTACGGCACTAGTGCCGCTTATGCCCGCAAAGAACAAGGTTACCGTGAAAAAGCGCTGAAGCTTTATCCCTGGGTTTGCGGTCGTTGTACCAGAGAGTTTGTTTACTCAAACCTTCGTGAACTGACGGTACACCATGTCGATCATGATCATACCAATAACCCGGAAGACGGCAGTAACTGGGAGTTGCTGTGTCTGTTTTGCCATGATCACGAGCATGAAAAATATACCGAGCATGATCAGCAGACTGGCAGTGTGATCAAAGCGGGTGAAGATGATCACGAAGCGGCGACGTTTAATCCATTTGCTGATCTAAAAGCAATGATGGAGAAAAAGAAGTAGGTTCTTGTTCCCTCCTCTTATGAAGGGGAGGGCTAGGGTGGGGTCGTTATGTTAACCCCCTCCCAGCCTCCCCCTTGAAAAGAGGGAGGAGTATTCCAATCTAAGATCCTAACACTTTCAGTGGCAGCCCCAGCATGGCATTGCCTGTGCCTGCGAAATACCAGATTATTGCAACCAATGCACCGACCAACCCGACATACCACACGAAGGAAACGATTTGCCCATAGCGATCAAGCGGGAGAAGGTGACTATTGTGGCGATATTTCCATTCGATCAGAATCTCGATAGAGCCCATGATGAGCAGAAAGCCAAACAGTGCTAGCCCGAGCGAGTAACTCAGCATGACACCGCCTACCGCAGCCAAGGCACATAAGCTGATGCCGACTATGCTGTTCATTGAAAAGCTGATGCTCTTTAGAACATGTCCGCCATCAAGAGGCAAGATTGGCAGCAGGTTAAACAGGTTGAGCAAGGCATTGAATACAGCCAGACCGGCAAAGAACATCTCGCCGGTTGCCCAGTAGGCCAGAGTGCAGATGAGAGACATAATAAGGCCAAAGAACGGGCCCATGATCGAAATCACCACATCCTGCCACCGCGTATTTATCTTTTCGTCACTCAGAGCCAGGCCGCCAAGAAAAGGTATCAGGTAAATACCTTTGGTTTTCATACCAAAGTATTTCATTGCTCTGATGTGGCCATACTCGTGAAAGACCAAACAGGCAACCAGAGCGAGGGCAAACTGGACGGAAAATAGCCAGGAGTAGGCCGCTAGACTGGCCGCAGCTAATATTCCTTTGATTACCTTGGCACTTTTCAGCAGCTTCATGCCCAGAGATGCCAAGCCGATTAAGCTAAACTTTCGTTCGGGAGACGGTGGGGCTACCGGCGTCTGTTGCTCTATATCTTTGGTGTTTCTTGAACCGTCGGCAATGAGTTGTTCGTTGGCACACAGGCGATATTCAATCAAGAAAGGCTGCCAGCTCAATGACACCTCGACACGGCATTGAATCACTTCTTCGCCGTTACTCAGTTCGAACTGGTGGATATGCTGGTTGGTATGATCAGCATCGGCATTGATTTGGGATACCAGAGTGTTATTCCAAAAAAGCTGCTGCCAGCCCGCCATCGACCCTTCCAGTCGCAATGGGCGGCCAAGAAAATCAATTGATAGTAGTTCCAAGGAAAATTCCGTTTGTGCAGAGTAACAATAGATCCGGGATTATGCTTTCCCACAACAGACACGTAAAGAGGGTAAACACACTTGGTGACGTGTTACGTGATGGGTAGAGCAAGGTAAATTAGAGGGATCATGTCTCAGGGGTAGTCGAGGACCAGTTTTATCTCTGTCAGATTATCAATAATCCACTGTTTGTTAATCGCTCCCCAATCAGTAATCTTATAGTGGCCACTGCGGTTACGCTCACCCTTGGTTTGGACGAAGGTACAGATGATATCCAAGTCAGCAAGGCTTTTAATTGTGTCCTGGGCTGTTCGCCTAGGCATGCCGGTGTATTCGAGAATGCCGGGCACTGTCGAGATGCCGCTGTCAATCAGGTGAGCAAGATACAGGCGGCGATAAAAACTGCTTTTCGTTTTGCTGGTAGCCATAGACGTTACATAAATCCTTTTTATTTTGTCCTCATCTTCGAGAGTAACACTAAAGGGGGGCCGGCAACAGCCAGCGACTGGCTGTATCTCTGGACTTCAGTAGCCTCTTCAATAGTTTCCGATACGATGTCTGTTTTTCTTCCCATTTTTGTAACGCCTCCTGCTGCTATCAGAGTTATCAATTTCTCAGAAGCTGACTAGAGTTAACATATCGAAATAGTCTTGGAGTAGGCGGATGCAAGATGAGAATCAACGCCGAGCTGAGCTCAAAGCTTTCCTGTTTATTACCGTAATCATGTTTCCAATCCTTGCTGTAGCCGTTGTTGGTGGCTATGGCTTTTTGGTGTGGTTTTTACAGGTACTTACAGGCTAATTACCAGTTAAAACAGGCCGCGTTGTAGAGATGGCCGTAAGTGAAGTATGCAGAGAGGTCGTAATGAAATGTTCACGACGGAAGTTTATTAAAGCGCAGGCAGCAGCATCCGCAGCGGCAGCGATTGGAATGACGATCCCGGTGAAGGCCAGTAATGTGGTGACGGATGCATCTAAGACTCAGTTGAAATGGCAAAAAGCACCGTGCCGTTTTTGCGGAACAGGGTGCTCGGTAAACGTTGGGGTGAAGGATGACAAAGTTGTTGCGACCCATGGAGATATCAAGTCACCGGTGAACCGTGGCCTGAATTGTGTGAAGGGTTATTTCCTCTCTAAGATTATGTACGGTGATGATCGCCTGACTCAACCAATGCTGCGTATGAAAAGCGGCAAGTACGACAAGAACGGAGAGTTCACTCCGGTGAGTTGGGATCAGGCCTTTGATATTATGGCTGAAAAGTGGAAGGGTACCCTGAAGGATAAAGGACCGGAAGGGATCGGTATGTTTGGCTCGGGGCAATGGACGGTTTATGAAGGCTATGCCGCCTCGAAACTGATGAAAGCGGGCTTTAGGTCAAACAATATTGAGCCGAATGCCAGGCACTGTATGGCGTCTGCTGTTGTTGGCTTTATCAGGACGTTTGGTATTGATGAGCCGATGGGGTGTTATGACGATATCGAAGCGGCTGACGCTTTTGTTCTCTGGGGCTCTAATATGGCGGAGATGCACCCCATTTTGTGGACCCGGGTGACTGACCGACGTTTGTCGAGCCCGCATGTGAAAGTATCGGTTCTATCGACTTTTGAGCATCGTAGTTTTGAGCTGGCAGATATCCCTATTGTTTTTACTCCTCAATCTGATCTTGCCATCCTTAACTTTATTGCCAACTACATCATTACCAACAACAAGGTAAACCAAGACTTTGTCAGCAAGCATGTTAACTTCCGCCGGGGGGCGACAGATATCGGTTACGGACTGCGCCCCGAGCACCCACTGCAACAAAAAGCGAAGAACCCGGACAGCGGCGCCTCTGATCCAATGACATTTGACGAATTCAAAGAGTTTGTATCGGAATACACGGTAGAAAAAGCCAGTGAGCTTTCAGGTGTGAAACCGGACAAGCTTATTGAGCTGGCAGAGCTATATGCCAACCCTGATACCAAAGTCGTGTCGTTCTGGACCATGGGTTTCAACCAGCATACTCGCGGGGTGTGGTGTAATAATCTGGTCTACAACATTCACCTGCTGACCGGGAAGATTTCCACTCCCGGTAATAGTCCATTTTCATTAACCGGTCAGCCATCGGCTTGTGGTACTGCTCGTGAAGTGGGGACTTTCGCCCACCGTTTGCCTGCAGACTTGGTAGTGCTAACCCTGAACATCGTAAAACAGCGGAAAAGATCTGGAAACTACCAGACGGGACTATCCCGGCTAAAGTCGGTGCCCATGCAGTATTGCAAAACCGTCTGTTACGAGACGGAAAGATTAATGCGTATTGGATCCAGGTAAATAACAATCTCCAGGCTGCGGCCAATATCAACGAGGAGACCCTGCCAGGTTATCGCAACCCGGATAACTTTATTGTTGTTTCCGAGGCTTATCCAACGGTGACGGCTCAGGCTGCCGATCTGATCTTGCCTACGGCGATGTGGGTCGAGAAAGAAGGTGCGTACGGAAACGCAGAGCGCCGAACACAGCTTTGGTATCAGATGGTTAAAGCACCCGGTGAGTCAAAATCCGATCTTTGGCAGTTGATGGAGTTTTCAAAACGCTTCAAAACCGAGGAAGTGTGGCCGAAAGAACTGCTGGATGCAAACCCGAGTTACAAGGGTAAAACGCTATTTGATGTGTTGTTCATCAACGGCCAGGTCAACAAGTTCCCGCTGTCCGATCTGCCGGAAGGACAGATTAATGATGAAGCGACAGAATATGGTTTCTATGTGCAAAAAGGGTTGTTTGAGGAATATGCCGAGTTCGGCCGTGGCCACGGCCATGACCTGGCACCGTTTGAGATGTATCACCAGTCTCGCGGGTTACGCTGGCCGGTTGTCGACGGCAAGGAAACCCTATGGCGCTATCGTGAAGGCTCAGATCCATATGTGAAAAAAGGCGCGGGTTTTGAGTTCTACGGCAAGCCTGACGGTAAGGCGATCATCTTTGGACTTCCTTTTGAGCCAGCGGCTGAAGCGCCGGATAAAGACTATGATCTCTGGCTTGTTACCGGGCGGGTGCTTGAGCATTGGCACTCCGGTTCTATGACACAACGGGTTCCAGAGTTATTTAAGTCTTATCCGAATGCCCAAGTCTTTATGCATCCTGAGGATGCTAAGTCCCGCGGATTACGACGTGGTGATGCGGTCAAGGTTGTTTCCCGTCGCGGAGAAATCATCACACGAGTGGAAACCCGGGGCCGTAATAAGCCGCCGAAAGGTTTGGTGTTTGTACCCTGGTTTGATGCCAGTCAGCTCATTAATAAGGTGACATTGGATGCAACCGATCCGCTGTCCAAGCAGACTGACTTCAAGAAGTGCGCAATTAAAATAATGAAAGCATAGGAGTCTGAATAATGAAGGGTTTAATTTCCGTACTTCTTTTGCTAACGGCCGCTTTGTCACTTTCTGCCGCGGTAGTGGTTGCGGCTACTGCAATTGTTGATGAGGAGTTGGCGACACTGCGTATGTCGGCGCTAGATACCCAGCCCGAGCCTCCGGTGATGAGCCATCCTCTCAATACTGACATTATTCCGAAGCGAAGTTATCCGATGCAGCCGCCAGTTATTCCGCACAAGATTGACAATTACCAAGTTGATCTGAATGTGAATAAGTGCATGTCTTGCCATGCTCGGAGCCGGGTAGAGGAAACGCAGGCCCGCATGATCAGTGTGACCCACTATATGGATCGTGATGGTAACTTCCTAGCAGAGCTTTCTCCGCGAAGGTACTTCTGTCAGCAGTGTCATGTGGTACAAACCGATGCGAAGCAACTGGTCGGTACTGATTTCACAGATCTTGACACCTTGATTGATCAAGAGCAGTGAGGAGGTAGCCAGCATGTGGAACTGGATAAAGAAATGGTGGCAGCTGGTTCGTTCTCCATCGAAGTATTTCAGCCTCGGTTTTTTAACTTTAGGCGGGTTCATTGCCGGGATCATTTTCTGGGGGGCTTTTAATACAGGTATGGAATTTACCAACAGCGAGCCATTTTGTGTGAGCTGCCATAGAGATAATGTCTATCAGGAAATTCAAGGCACCATCCACTTTACCAACCGTACCGGTGTGCGGGCTATTTGCTCTGACTGTCATGTTCCCCATGACTGGACAGATAAGATGGCGCGTAAGATGCAGGCTTCAAAAGAGGTGTATGCCTGGGTTACCGGCGCTATTTCGACGCTAGATAAATTTAACGAAAGGCGGCGTGAAATGGCGGACAGAGAGTGGACAAGGATGAAGAAAAACGACTCGCTGGAGTGCCGTAACTGTCATGAGTTTGTCTATATGGATTTTACCCGCCAGTCTCAGCGGGCGTCTAATCAACACTCGACAGCTTTGGCCAGTGGAGAAAAAACCTGTATTGACTGCCATAAAGGTATCGCCCATAAGTTGCCAGATATGCATGGCGTTGAAGGATTTTAACTCTTCTGTCGTGATATAGCCAAAGGGTAACAAGGTACTTGTTACCCTTTTTGGTTTCGAGCTGTACAGGCACCTTAAATAGATTTTACTGGTGTAAAAATCGTCAAAAATGGCTACATCTTTCCTTATTTTTTCTGAAAAGGTGACATCAGGTCAATAATTGTTATGAAAAGTAAATATCTCTATTACTTGTAAAGCAGAGGTAATAAAATGCTTTGCTTTTTATAGCATGGGTATCCATTGTTTTTACAGTGTGTACATAACAACAATTAGCACTGCGAACAATAAACGCTATGAGCAAATCTGAAGCACCAACTTTTAGTTATAAGTTTCTCCTGCCTCGCTATTGGCCAACATTAGTGATGGTATTGATCATGTACCTGCTTAGCTGGCTGCCATATTTTATCCAGTTTCGCCTAGGGCAATGGATTGGGCAGGCAGTTATGCGGGTTTTGCCGAAACGTCGCCAGACCATTGAGAAGAACCTTTCGCTTTGTTTTCCTGACATGCCAGAACAGGAACGTAATCATCTTGTTGAAATGAATATCAAGAATGCCGGGCTGGCACTGTTTGAAACCGGAATGGCCTGGTTTTGGCCTGATCTGCGTGTTCGCCGCCATGTAACCCTTGAAGGTATGGAGCATATCTACAAGCTAGAAAGCCAAGGAAAGGGGATGTTGATGATGGCGGTTCACTCGATGAACCTGGAATTGGGGGCGCGTGCGTTTGGGATAACTAAAGCGGGGATGGGGGTTTACCGACCGAATAGCAATCCCTGTTTTGATTATTTCCAGTATCAAGGCCGCTCTCGCTCAAACCGTACCTTGATAGATCGCAGAGATGTAAAAGGGATGATTCATGCTTTGCGTACCGGTAAAATCGTATGGTATGCCCCGGATCATGACTATGGTCGTCGTCGTTCAACCTTTGCTCCGCTTTTTGCCGTTGAAAAAGCGTGTACGACAACGGGAACAAGTTTATTGGCTGATGCATCTGAATGCGCCGTAGTGCCGTTTACAATTGTCAGAAATACAGAATCCGGCCAATACACCCTGAAAATTCATGAGCCTTTGGAAGCCTTTCCTCATAAAGATGAACAGGCTGCGGCAGAGTACATCAACAAAGCCGTTGAGCGTTCCATCATGGAAGCTCCCGAGCAATATATGTGGCTTCACCGTCGCTTTAAGACTCGCCCGGAAGGAGAGACTTGCTTATATGCTAAATCATCGTCCTAGTGAGAGACTTATTGCCTAAGTAAGCCTAACGCACCTATCTTTCCAAAAGCCCGCTCATGTGGGCTTTTCTTTCCTCGTTAAACATGTCACTCATTCCTCTTGGGTATTATTTGTTCTCCGTATTGCTGTAAACTTACAGGGCTAACTATCGGATTTAAGTATAGTTTTCTTAATATAGCCTGTATGGATAGCTAGAAGTCTTGTTACAGTCTTGCATGATTGGTTACTAATTAATAAAATACGATGTTCGATAGGAGTAATCCCTTGCTTTTATTGACCATGATGAAGCCATAATAATAACCATGGGAATGTTTTTCTGATATGAGTAATTTAACAGCGCCTGCATTTAAAATAGCATTTCTTCATCCTCGCTATTGGCTAACGTTGACCATGATTGGTGTGATGTATCTAATCAGCTGGTTGCCGTATTTTATCCAGTTCCGCCTTGGTCAGGGGCTTGGACGTCTGGCGATGGGGATAGTTAAAAAACGCCGAAAGACGATTGAACGTAATCTTGAACTTTGTTTTCCGGATATGCCAGCTGACGAGCGAGAGACGTTGACGCAAAAGAACATCGACAATACCGGTTTGGCGATGTTTGAGACGGGCATGGCTTGGTTTTGGCCTGATTTGCGTGTTGAGCGTCACGTGACGTATGAAGGTTTGGAGTACCTTCATCAACTTGAAGAGCAGGGAAAGGGTGCTCTATTGATCGCGGTACACTCACTGAATCTTGAACTCGGCGCTCGGGCATTTGGTTTGAAGACTCCGGGCGTAGGTGTCTATCGACCAAATACGAATCCTTGTTTTGATTATTTCCAGTTTAACGGCCGTATTCGCTCGAACAAATACATGGTTGATCGCCGGGATGTCAAAGGAATGCTGCGTGCATTGCGAAATGGTGAGCGCGTTTGGTATGCACCCGATCATGATTATGGTCGACGCCGTTCGACTTTTGCGCCGCTATTTGCGGTTGAAAAGGCTTGCACCACAACAGGTACGAGTTTGCTGGTGGATGCCTCTGATTGTGCCGTTGTACCATTCGCGATGGTTCGCAATACAGATACGGGTCGCTACACGTTGAAGGTTTTCCCACCACTGGAAGCGTTTCCGAATAATGATCCTGATGCGGCCGCGGCTTATGTAAATAAAGCTATTGAACGCTCAATAATGGAAGCGCCAGAACAGTATATGTGGCTTCATCGCCGCTTCAAGACGCGACCTGAAGGCGAAGAGTCTCTTTACTAACTCTCAATCGTGAATAAGTAAAGTGTAGGGAATAGCACGGCGGGGTGCTTTCCTTACACTTTTAACTTAACCGACTAGCTTACCTTGCTGATAATCGGATATTGCCTGCTCAATTTCTTCCATGCTATTCATTACAAAAGGGCCATAGTGAACGACAGGTTCATCGATGGGTAAGCCTGAAAGTAGCAAGACGCCTGTATCCTCGGCAGCTTTGATCGACAGTCCTTCACCGCTTTCTAGAATAGCCAGTTGACCAGCCTGAGCGGTGACTCCCTCAATTTCTATAGCGCCCTGGTAAACATACAGCATGGCCTGAAAGTCCGGGTTGAGGCAACTGTTGAATAATTCACCTTTGGCGGCTCGCCAGTCAGCAACGGTTGTTGGTACGCCGGTTTTCTGTAACGGGCCGGTTAGTGTTTCACCCTTGATGGTTAAATCACCGGAGATAACCCGAACCAAACTATTCTCAGCAAGTGATTTTTCAGTGATCACTTCAGGCTGGAAGTCATGATACTGAGCCGGTTGCATTTTCTTGGTTGCCGGCAGGTTAATCCATATTTGAAAGCCATGCAGATTGCCGTCGGTCATGACAGGCATTTCACTGTGAATAACACCACGTCCGGCTGACATCCATTGTGCGCCACTATCGCGAAGCTCACCGATATTTCCCATATGATCCTTATGCTGGAAATGGCCTTGCAGCATATAGGTAAGGGTCTCGATGCCTCTGTGTTTTCAAGAGCTACAAAAAAAATTGTCCATATTATAGTGCTTGATCACGTTTTACGCTGCCGTGCTAAATTTAGCCCTACGATGAGCAAATATGACCATTCACTTGACATAAAGTGATTAGAGTTGACTATGCCTATAGAGATCAGGAGTTAATGCTAATTCACCTGATCTCTATAAAATATGGTTGTCTGTTATACCAATTGACCTTGCTGGTAGTCTTGTATGGCTTGCTCAATCTCTTCCATGCTATTCATTACAAACGGGCCGTAATGCACCACAGGCTCATTGATTGGGATGCCCGAAAGTAACAGCACACCGCTGTCTTCGGTGTTTGTGATGGCTAGCCCCTCACCGTGATCGAGTAACGCCAACTGTCCGGTTTTGACGGTTTGTCCTTCCACTTCAATTGTACCTTTGTAGACATAGAGCATCGCTTGGAAGTCGGGATTTAGGCAACTGGTAAATTTCGCCCCTTTGGTGGCTTGCCAGTCTGCGATTGTGGTTGGAACACCAGTTTGCTGCAAGGGCCCTTTGATTGTATCGCCTTGAATGGTGAGATCACCTGAAATTAACCGAACTAGGTTATTTTGGCCTAATGCCTTTTCAGTGATCATCTCAGGCTGAAAGTCAGTGTATTGAGCTGGCTGCATCTTCTTGGCAGCTGGCAAGTTAATCCAGATTTGGAAGCCGTGTAGCAAGCCGTCAGTCATCATCGGCATTTCACTGTGGATGACGCCTTTACCTGCAGACATCCATTGCGCGCCACCATCCTGTAATTCACCTACGTTGCCCATATGGTCTTTATGTTGGAAATGGCCATTGAGCATATACGTGAGAGTTTCTATGCCGCGATGCGGGTGATCTGGAAATCCACCAATGTAGTCATCAGGGCTAATCGATTTCAATTCATCGATCATTAAGAATGGTGAAAAGCTGGTGTTATTAAATCCATGTACACGCTGGATTTTTACGCCATCGCCATCAGATGATGGGTGAGATTGAATGACTTGTTTGATACGTCGGATTGCCATAGTCGCCTCCAAATTTCTTTCTTTTCTGTAGTGTAGAAAGCAACGTGCGAAGCAAACAGGGGGAAAAAACGAACAGCTTGTTTGAAAAATTTGAACGACTATCAAGTATGAGAAGAAGAGGGTGGTTGAAAATATGAGAGGTCATCAATGTTTAGGTCTAGTTTTATATCGTTAGTATGAATAAAGCCTGTCAGTTTCATTGCACCTATTTGACTAGAGTTGACAGGTTGATCCAACATGCTTCTGCTCCATTGCTTCATAGAGCTGTTGTTCGAAACACTTTCTGTAACTTCAGTTTGACCAAATTTATCTAATCCCCAGGATGCGTGCTTGGTTTCATAACCTGCTGTCTTATCTGAATTTGGCAAAAGGCAGGTTAGGGAACAAGGATGATGATATGGCAGACAATCCGGTATTACCGCTAACTCACGACTCAACTGAAATTAGATCATTCGACGTCGGTTAACTGTTCAAATCAATACATTGAAGTTTAGTGTCTTGTTATACTTCACTAATGTCATTGATATATATAGTTTTATGCAAGGTAAAGGAAGTCATCTATGAGTAAGGCTGGCATTCAATCTAATCGAGGAGACGGTTATCAAACATTGGTTGCGATGGATTTAGCTTTAACTGTATTGTCGGACCCTGATTACCAGTGGATCGAGGTTGATTCTGTATCTACTCCAGTTGATGACGTTGTGATTGGCAAAACTAGCGGTAAACGGATTTGCTGCCAGTGTAAGAAAAACCAATCCTTACACAAGAGTTGGTCTTTCAGTGACCTTGAAGATGAACTGCAAAATGCGATCAACTTGCTGGCTGAAGAGCCTAATGCCGAAGTCCGTTTTTATTCTCGAGATTCATTTGGTGACTTGAAAGCCCTGAAAGAGTTCAGCGCCAACTACTCAGATGCTCATAGCTACCAAGCACTCCTGACAAAGGCCCATCGAGTTACCGACGACAAACTCCACACCTTGCTTCAAAAGCAAGGAGCACACCTAACAACTTATCATGTCCTTCAGTGTATTGTGTTTGAGGTCAGTCCCGAATTAGAGCGAATGCAAGAGTTACTGAAGGAACGCTTACGAGTTCTGGTAAGCCAGCACGATGTGGCCTTCGACGCACTGTGGAGGCGATTGGATCAACTTGGCATGCGTGCTCAGGGACAAGGATTGACTGTCGCAGCGCAGCATCGACTAACCAAAGATGACATAAAAGAGCTGCTCCTCAAGTCTGGCTCTCTTTTCGTTCCACCTATAGAAATACAGCGGATCCGCTCATCTTTTGAAAGTATTTCATCAATCGGCCGTTCCTGGTGCAGAGAGATCGGTCCAGAACGTCTCCCTAGCCATACAGTTCACTCTGTAATCGAAGCCATCAAAGAAAAGAGACGATCGATATTGCTGACTGGGCAGCCCGGCTCGGGAAAAACCTGCGTGATGCTATCAGTACAAGAAGAGTTAGAACGTTACGCACAAGAAAATACAGATCTGCAACCGTTATTCATTCAAGCCAGAGAGTTTGTTGACCTCCCCACAGCGCAAGAGCGGCGAGCACAGGGGCTCGATGAACACTGGGTTGAAGAAGCTGCGCGCTTGGCTGACGAAACCCATGTCGTAGTACTGATCGACTCGCTGGATGTCTTATCTATAGCCCGTGAGCACACCGTTCTCAGCTACTTCCTTGCCCAGATAGATCGTCTAACAAAGATCCCAAATGCCACAGTGGTGACTGCTTGCCGTGAGTTCGACAGTCGATACGATCGGCGTATTGCACAACGCCAATGGGAGGAGCAGATCTCCTGCCAACCTTTAGGCTGGGAAACAGAGATCATCCCTCTACTCAATCGACTCGGTATCGAGACCTCGAATATTGAGCCTGTTACCCAAGATCTGCTCTGCAATCCGCGCGAACTGGCACTCTTTGTTGAGCTCGCACAGCAAGGTGGCAGCTTTAACATCGTTACGAGCCAATCACTATCTACTCGTTACCTAAACACGATCGTAGAAGGTAACCCCTTGCTAGGCAGACCGGCCTTGGAGGCCTTGGAAAAGTTTGCCTGTGCAATGTTGGTATCACGCAGTCTTTCACTTCCTCCTCAGCGACTAGATGTCAGTGATCAGACTGTGCGTACTCTGCTCAGCTGCAATATTCTGCATGAAAGACAAGACAAACAGCTAGAGTTCGGCCACCAAACACTGCTAGATGTATTAGTAATCAGTGGTGCAAAACGCGATGGAGTAACACTCAATGCCTTTATTCAGCAGTTACCCCCAGTCCCTTTCGTCCGCCCCACCATTCGCAATTTTGTGGAACAGATAGCTAATGGTGATCGGCGAGAGTTTAGGAAGCAAATACGGACCGTCTTGATTGGTAATCACGCTTTCCATATCAGCAGACTTGTAGCAGAAACCTATGCAGAAAGGCCACCACATGATGATGACTGGTCTATGCTCCGCGAACTACGCAATCAGAACAAGGATGTTTTCCAAGCGATCTACAGCCGTGCTAACAGCATTGAGTGGCATCACTTCTGGATGAGGCACCTAGTCCCCTACCTCAAGCTGGCTCAAGATTCTACTGGCATAGTGCAGCATGCTTATCAAGTATCACGATGGAAAATCGAAGATACTTCAGGTGTGCTAGCGTTTTGGCTAGACATTCTGTCACAGGATTTCAATGAGAGAAGCCAGCTCCTACATTCTCTAGCTCATGAAGTTACTCGATTTCCAAAAGGTCGAGTTACTCAATGCTCTGCGTTGATTGAAAAGATACTTGAGATGCCGGTTTCTGATCACAGTTTTGTCGGCAATGCATTGGCCTATGGCATTCAATATGGAGGTCTGTGTGCCTCTAAGCTTTGGGGCTATATCGCCGGTGATATCCAAGACCAGGACTTGAACAGGTATAACTGGGAAGATAAGTTGCGCTGCCGCCCGCATGAGTTTGGCAACGACGACAGCTTTTTGCCAAAACAGCTCAAGGACTCTACTAAGCTACTCGAGTTGGTGGTTTCAGATATTGAGCGCTGGAGCACTCTTGAGTCGGCTAGATACCGCACTCCAACAAATGTGTTTCGGCATGGATTTTTAGACAAAACGTCCTATGAAGATTCGCATTCAGAGCGAGACTTTCGGCATATCGATAGCATACGGTCGTTGATGGACGCTGTTGAGGCATCTATTTTACAGCACAGTAAAGAGGGTTCTGCCTGGTGGAGGGCCAACCAAGAGCGTATATGTCTCAGCAACGAAGGGGCGCTGTGCTACTTTGGTCTACTTGCCTGTACAACCGCTCCAGAAAACAACCTAGAGATGATAGGCCGTATACTAAGCGAACCGAAATTATACAGTTCTGCTATAGCCTATGAGCTAGGGACGCTAATCCAGACTGCATATATTCATCTAGCACCAAGTGTGCAGAATGCAGTTGTCTCAAACATCCTATCGATCCGTCAGGAGGATGCCGACAACCCAGAACGTCGACAATGGATGATACAGGAACAAGCTGAAATGAGCTTGGCTGTTCCATGTCATATGCGTACTACTGCGATACTATCCATCCTGAGGGAGCACGAAAAAGCGTGCTGGCCATTACTACGTAAAGCCGAGATTACATCATGGGGAGGTACAGTGTGTGCGCCATTTTCCTATCAGGTCTTTCTCGACGCCGACAACAAAGCTGTCATGCGATTGCTAAGCCACTATCACGGATACAACAGACACTGCTTGGATGAGCATCTTATTGGTGGGGAGAGTGAGGTCGGTCATCAATTGTCTATCGCGGCCTCTTATCAACCAATTCGCTTTTTATGGCTGCTTTCTAATCGTTGGGAGGAATTGTCGGAGCGCTTCCGGGATGACATTTTGAACGGTTGCGCCAATCATCTAGCTCACCGATTTGGCAACTTAAGTCCGAGTGACAGCAATTGGGCGCCTTTAGAAGTTCCGGAGGGCCAGGATTTAGCTGGGGCAATTCTCGACGAGCTAGAGCGCCACAGTCAGCGCTGGATGCACAAACGTTCTACTGCCAACGCGATTGAGAGTTGCGCACATGTTGTCAGCAATGATTCAGATAGAGTTATTTCCATTGCTAACACGTTTTTGTCGCTACAGGAGGAAAATAGCTCCGTTTCGGGCGACTCTGTTGATTGGCTCACGAAGGGGATCAATATGAGGCGTGGTAGAGCTGCTGAAGCGATGGTCATCCTAGCCAATCAGCTAGAGGAAACTGGAATACCATGGCCTGGAGCTCTAGCCGATGCGCTGAAACAGTGGGCATCGGATCAACACCAGGCTATCTGTGCCGTGATATTGCGCAGTTTACCGTACTTGCAAAGTCGCTATCCCGAACTGGGATGGGCCTTATTTGAGATGGCGATGAGTAATTCCACTCATGGGCTTTGGAAACTGGCCGAACGCTGCTTGTATTACGCCTATTACCACAAATATGAGCTTGTCGCCCCCTATCTGCTGCGCTTACGCCATGAAGGCGAAGAAAGTGACCTTGAGATATGGGGCCGACTCTCAGCACTCTGCGCGATGGCAAACCATATCACCTATTCCGATCTACTGACGGACTTAAAGGCGTTAGGCTCAGCTAGCGCCTGGCGTGGTGCTTCTGGTGTATGGACTCATTCCGGGAACGCTAAAGCACATCCTGATCAATGCTTCACAGGACTAGAACATGGACTTTCAACGCAAAACCACATAGCCAAAGTAGTTGCTAAGGAAATTGAAGGGCTATTCCGAGATAAAGCTCAAATGCTTTCTGTTCCTCACCAATTGCTAGAGCACTATTTTTCTGTATTAAAGGAAGGCGAAGAGCAACACAAAGGCGAGTTGTGGGGCTTTAGCGAGTGGCTCAATGCAAAATCTCAGCACGATCCGATGCTGACTCTTAATGCTGCTGAACTGTATCTAGCTCATATCCGGAGTTCTAATGGTTACCTTTACGATCGGGACCATCACCTCACACAATTTTTAACTCGCTTGTTCGCTGAGGCTGAAGAGCAAGAGGAGTTAGATGATGGCCAGATGCTGCAGCGTGTAGTTGCCCTGCAAGATGTGTTACTTGCTTTGGGTGTCAGAGGTATAGACGACTGGCTAAAGGCAGCAGAGCGACCATAATGACCAGAGGTGTTTTGTACCTCTGTTACCTCTGGCAACAAACTATGGTGGTTTGGTAAATCAGGCCACCTCATTAGAGAGGTGTCATATTAGAGAGGTGTCATATTCGCCACAAGTAACAATCTCTTTGCGATACTTGAGGTAATTCATAGATTACTAATTTAGCAACCTCACTGACACGTTTCTGTCCCGATCTGAGTTGTAACGGAAAGTGGTTTTTGCATGGCCATGCATGTGGAAACTTCTCGCCCAAAGTACGCTTTCTGCGCGTTTCTTGGAATTTTCAAGCACCGTCCCTAAACCGCCTAACATGAGGAAAAATTATATTATTTGTGTTCATATTTAACTGTAACTAAAGTAGTTGAAAGTCCAATGCTTGGGTTTTCTACATCCAGACTAATCCAAATAACAGAGATTTGGTCGAGACTAACTCAAAAAACGAACCATCATATGCTCTGCTCATGCTCTCTTACTAGCTTAATAAAATACTTGGCGAGCCCTTTCCGGAAACGCCTTCCCCCGCCAGCAGCGTTTATATAATAACTTCCAGTAACATCAAGCTCCATAACCCCACTTTCAGCCCAATGAGCAGCTTTGTTCGAATAGTCTAAACAAGAAAGCTTTTGAGCTGCGGTCATCACATCATTCTTGCTACCACCCGTGTATATAATCTCATGGATAACCAGACTGAGTGCTAGCCAAACAGACGGAGAATAATGAAGCCCATCCCTGTCGTTATCAAATTGCTTTTTCATGCGATATAACCACTCAGAAAAAAATAAGATAACTAGGTTCTTAGCGTTAGCTTTTGCTTCATCGGTAAAAGGGGCTTTCCCGGAATTGAAATCACTTATCCGGTTTTTGTCTTGGGCACTGGCTCCCGCTATAGCACCAAGGATCACACGAATCATAGTTGACTCTGTCGTGATGGCTAAATCAGATTTAGCCAGCCTAACCGACGAAACCATTCCGCCATACTCATCCAGATTGATAGCATTGGTAATCTCTTTAACATATTGCTTTATTGGATCTTCGGTAACTAAGGTTCCGGGTAGCGGTGCGTGTAATTGCTCGTTCTTTTGATTATATATACTGTAGTAAGAAATCATATCGCAGCGGTTGATCCCGCTAGTTGAATTGAAAAGCAATGTTAATTGGATTGGAAGTTTCGATAGCAGTTGTCTTATTTCACTGTTGTCGACGATCGACTGCTTAGAAAGTTTTCTTTTCTTTTCAAAAGGATGCTCAAAACCAAGGAGTGTCATAATTGCAAAAAGACTTAGAACCCCATCAACGATGAGCGTGTTACTTGCGTAATACGATAACTTGATTATACCGTTACTTTTCTTCTCTACGGTTGGCTTCTCCCCAACAACGAAAGTAAGAGACAACACAGGGATTTTGTCTTTTCCAAGCAAACCCCGTGTAATGATGTCGCATATCCTTGTAATCCTTGATGAATTTGCTCTGTTATGAATAGCTTTAAATGTTGCTTCCATCTCAGAAACATAAGGAGCCGATGCCAAATCAAAGTAACTCGGAAGCTCAATAGCCGTAAGATGTGTGACTAAACTTTGGTCCAACAAATCACCAACATCTGGGCTAAGACCTGTGATTGAAACTTTCTCCACTGATACCACGTAAAGTTAATTTTATTTTCGCATATTCTCGCATTTTTTCTCTTTCCAGACTTGATCGGACGCTGCGTCCGATCAATAATTGCTCGCCTCATAGTAAGCTAAAGAATAAGCAGTATGAAAAACGCCCCAAACCTGCATGAAGACTCTCTTGTACAAGTGTTTCTTGAAGAATACGCTGCCTTGCCAGAAACCTACATAGCTAGCTCAGAAGAGTTGATGGACAATTCAACGAGAAAACTCTCCGTAGAAACAATGAGTGAGATCTTCAAATCAAAAGCCAAGTATTATCCGCAGCTCAAGGCAATTGATTTACCTATACGTCACGAAGTAGTTCACATAACCCCAACTGTCGCACGAGATATGCTTCGATTCTCAAGACGCGGAGCTATCAATGAAGGACTAAAAAATCGGCGTATAAAGGCAACCACGGTTAAGCGTTTTACTAATGATATGAACGAGCGAAAGTGGTGCCTCACTGGCGAGCCAATAATTATTGGATTCGATGGCGAAATTATGGATGGTCACACAAGATTAGAGGCTGCATCTCAATCCCAATACGGATTTATTGCAGTAATTATATGGGGAGTCTCCGATCAACTTAGCTTCGCACATATTGATGTTGGAAACACACGTTCTCGAGCGGAAGTGCTTGAAATGTCCGGTGTGCAGGTAAATGCACGCATACTAGCCCAGGCAGCGCTACTAGCCCAATGCTTTGATAACACAGCCAATAAATATCATTTTCGTGGTACACAGGGTAATAAATACCAACAGATGGAGACAGTGGACTACGTAAAACAGAATCAAGAAATTCTTCACTCTGTAGCGCTAGTTGAAAGTCTGGCTAAAAAATATCGGCAGGAGATACAGGCCTCGCCAGCGACATACGCCTTTGCGCATTACCTGATTAAAAAGCAAATCGAGGTGTCAGAAATCGAAGAGTTTTCAGTTACACCTGAATATTATTTAACAAAAATAATTTCGGGGATTGGCATTAAAAGTGAAGAAGACATCGAATATCAAGTGAGAAACTATTTGCAAACGTTGATTGGAGAAGCTGCGTCATACTCATTACTTTGTCGTTTGTCAGCAATATTTAAAGGATGGAACAGTTACCTTGGTATTCCTATTTTTGGAAAAAAGATAGCTGTTCGTCGTGTCGCAAAGTTTACAAAAGATGATGAAGGCAACAAGCTTCCAGCAAAAGGGGCGGGAAATATAAACGAGCCATTTACAGTTCCTTGTCTTGCACCCGGCAAAGCATCACTAAAAATTACGAAGCAGGCAGCGATAAAAATAGTGTGAGGACGACGCTACTAATTTTCAGAAACGGCTGCTGTAACAACCGGTAATCTGGGCAACTATCTATTTATTTAATTACCGAGGGACTTTGTCGTTCCAGCGTACCAGTCACCCCATAGAGCACTCAACTAGTAATCATTGTTAAGCAGCAACAAGCGATGATTTAGCTCTCTGACACGCAAGGCGATAGTATTCAGTTTCTTCCTTAACCATATGCCTCTTACAGTGGACTGGATTATTTCTATTTGGTGTTCCCCTAGTGTGGTGGGGTGAACGGCACTGATTAACATCGAGAAAACAAAAAGGGATAACCTATGAATATCGAAGCCCTGAAAGCCTTGTCCATTGAAAACAGAAACGTAATGCCTTGGCTACAGGGTATTACCTCTGACAAGCAATATGATGAGCTTATTGCATTTATGGTGCATATTCCGGAGTATTGCGACCCCTGATTCCGGGATTATCCGATCGCTCATTCCGGTTTAAACCGATCACCGATTCCG
>NZ_MJIL01000043.1 GCF_001939735.1 Photobacterium proteolyticum | reverse complement strand
TTAAAAAGTGAAGACAAAAGGTTTGACTAATCATTTCACGAGTGCCCACACAGATTGCATGGTCAAATTGTTAAAGAACAAACTGACTGGTTACCGGCTAAGTTGCCGTGTTCCGTGTCAGTGGGGTCGCATTATAGAGACTTCGATCACATTGGCAAGGGGCTTTTTGAAAAAAAACAGCACTAATTGACAGTTCGAACAAAAAACACCCGAAAGCATCAAAAAAGCCACTTAAAACTGGCTAAAACGGCCTGCAAACTCTTCCACTTTATGCCAATCCGTGTATTCAACCTCTTTTGAGGTATCCGTTTCACCCCCGGTGATACGCATAATGAACTGGATCATAACGCGGTCAAACCAGCCGTAACGGGGATAACGCAATGCGCCAGCAAATACGGCCTGTAATTTCGGCTCCCATGGGGACTTTTTCAGGAATGTCTTCATATAGGCACTGGTCTCTGGTGTGTTCTTACCTTCCTTCCTCGCGGTCAGGTTTACACAGAAAAAACCAACCTTATACTTATCCAGTGCAGCCTGATTGGCTGCAATAAAGCGATAGAGCTGCTTATTTAAATGGCCATAACGAATAGATGCACCGATCAACACCCTATTATAAGAAGAGAAATCAACCGTTGGCAGTCCATTCAAGTCCATTAGCTCACACTGGTACCCTTCGCCTAAAGCAGATTCAATATGACGAAGGATCTTAATCGTCTGTCCATCACTGCTCGAGTGAAGCAATAATACCTTTTCCACGTTTTCTCCTTTTATATAGAGATTAATTCCGCCAGAACGTCGGGGTGAACAGTACTAACAAAGTGAACACTTCCAGACGACCAAATAACATAGAGATCACCAGTACCCATTTTGCCGGGTCGTTGATTTCACCGAAGTGTACAGCCACCTCACCCAGCCCCGGGCCAAGGTTGTTCAACGTCGCCGCTACCGCAGAAAAAGCCGTTAATTCATCAAGCCCAGTTGCAATTAGCCCCAACATACAAATTACAAAAACAAGCGCATAGGCCGAGAAAAAGCCCCATACCGCATCAACAACCCGCTGCGGCAGTGCCTTATTGCCCACTTTGATGGTGTAAACCGCTCTCGGGTGGACTAGACGTTTGAGTTCACGCACACCTTGTAACAATAGAAGCAGCATCCGGATCACTTTTATCCCACCGCCTGTCGAACCTGCACAGCCACCGACAAAGGAAGAGAAAAGTAATAATACCGGCAGAAATAACGGCCATTCCGAGAAGCTGGTAGTCGTAAAACCCGCTGTCGTTGAGATAGAGACGGTCTGGAACAACGCCTGATCAAAAGCATCATATAGTGAGTCATACGAATGATGCTTAAGCAGCAGACCAAAACAGATAAGTAGCAGGATAAACTGTGTCGCCAGAAACGCTCTAAATTCAGGATCTCGCCAATAGGTACGCAGGTGAATGCCGCCATTGGCAAAAGCTGCAAAGTGAAGCGAAAAGTTACAAGCTGAAATCAACAGGAAAACAACCGTGATCATATTGATTGTCGGGCTCTCAAAATATCCCATGCTGGCATCATGGGTAGAGAAACCACCAATCGCAACCGTAGAGAAGCTATGAGAAATGGCATCAAATACACTCATTCCTGCCATCCAGAACGCAACTGCACAGCTAATCGTCAGAGCCAGATAGATATACCATAACGTTTTCGCAGTCTCGGCTATCCGAGGAGTCATCTTGCTATCTTTCACCGGGCCGGGAATTTCTGCCCGGTATAGCTGCATACCCCCGATCCCCAGAACAGGAAGAATCGCGACGGCCAAGACAATGATCCCCATACCACCAAACCATTGCAGTAGCTGGCGATAAAAAAGAATCGCCTTCGGTAGCTCATCCAAGCCGACAATGACTGTCGCGCCGGTTGTTGTGAGCGCCGAGAAAGCCTCAAAAAAGGAATCGGTTACGGATAAGTCAGGGGTTTCGGCCAATATAAAAGGCACCGCACCGGCACTGCCGATAACGGTCCAGAACAATACCACAATCAAGAAACCATCTCTGGCTTTGAGTTCACGGCGATAATGGCGGTTCGGCAGCCACAGCATGGCACCGCCCGCAAAAAGAAGAAAGAAGGTGACCACAAAGGGAAGCCCTGCACCGTCACGGTAAATAAACGCAACCAGTGCGGGTGCCAGCATCGTGACACTAAATAGCGCGAGCAAAAGCCCGACAATTCTGATGATGGAACGAAATTGCATGCCTTAGCCGGCTCTCATCTTGTAGTTATGATTATTCGTGCGATTAATTGGAATCAGATAGCGGGACAATACGACCACCACTGCGGTTGGTGAGCTTGGCCACAAACTCATCCACCACTCGGCTGTCAATCTCCACGGTCATTTGAACCTGGTTTCCATAATCAGCATGAAGCTGAATCCCTGCATATTCGGCAAGCAACGACTCGACTAGTGACACCTGATTATACTCACAGCGCAGTCTAAGTTCCGAAGTTATTACTTTTTCTTTGGTTTGCAACACAGTTAATGCCTGCTGAACCCCTCCTCCGTAGGCTTTCACCAGCCCACCGGTACCTAGCTTGATACCGCCAGAGTAGCGAGTGACCACTGCTGTGATCTCACCTATTCCCGATCCCGTCAACTGCGCCAAGATTGGTTTACCGGCAGTACCGGATGGTTCACCGTCATCACTAAAGCCCCACTTCATCGAATCTGAAGGGCGACCGGCAACAAAAGCCCAGCAGTTATGGCGAGCATCACTGTGCTTGCTCTTTATATGCTGAACAAATGCTTTCGCCGCCTCGACATTCGGCGTATGGGCAAGGTATGTAATGAAGCGACTCTTTTTTATCTCTTCTTCAAAGCAGGCTTCATTTGCTGGCACAAAATAGGGTTCTGTTGCTGTCATCAAAAAGCCACAAACAAAATCAGGAAAATAAGAGCGAAGGATACCACAACAGGCGCGATAACGAGTTGTTATCTATAACCTGTTACGATTTCGGTGCTATCTGCCATCTACGATGTGCTCACAAGCAAACTAACCGGCAAATGCCACACTTTCCCTTCGGCTAAGTTTAAGCCTCGGCAAAAGACAACAAAACTGCAACAAAAACCTTTTCTACCCCACCATCCCCCCAAAACCACAAACAATTGTTTGATATAGGAAAACATCACATAACTGGTAAAAACATCAATCAACACGCAGCAAAAAGTTAAACATTTGTTTAAAATAGGTGTTGTAATCGTTGCATAACAGGTTCAGACTAGATTTAACCTGGCAACAGGTCAAACCAGTTAAATCAAATTCGGCAAAGAACCGGAATTCACGGAGATAGAACATGATTTACCAAGGTGAAACCCTATCCGTCAGCTATCTGGATGATGGCATTGCGGAGCTCAACCTCAACGCCCCAGGCCCAATCAACAAATTTGATTTGAAAACCCTGGAAAGCTTCAATGAAGCCCTGAATGCCCTTTATCAGCAAAGCGACCTCAAAGGCCTGGTGCTGACATCAGATAAAGATGCATTTGTTGTCGGTGCTGATATTAAAGAGTTTCTTGGCCTATTCGCCAAACCTGCCGAAGAGCTGTCACAATGGCTTGCCCATGCCAACGACATCTTCAATAAATTAGAAGATCTACCCGTACCTACGCTTTCCGCCATTAACGGCCACGCCCTGGGCGGTGGCTGTGAATGTGTTCTCGCCACCGATTTCCGTCTCGCAGACAACACTGCCCGCATCGGTTTGCCTGAAACCAAGCTGGGTATTATGCCCGGCTTTGGCGGCACGGTTCGCCTTCCCCGCCTTATCGGTGCCGACTCGGCGATGGAAATCATCACCGCAGGCAAAGACAAAAAAGCCCAGGACGCACTAAAACTGGGCCTGGTTGATGCCGTTGTTGCCCCGGAAGAATTAAAAAATGCAGCGGTTGCCATGATGAAGGATGCCATTGCCGGCAAGCTTGACTGGCAACAGCGTCGAGCCCAGAAGAAGGCCCCTCTGCCGCTCAATAAAATTGAAGCGACCATGAGCTTTACCATGGCCAAAGGGATGGTTAGCCAGATTGCCGGCCCGCACTACCCAGCGCCGATTACCTCGGTTATTACTATTGAAGAAGCAGCCCGGTTATCGAGAGACGAAGCACTTGCTATCGAGAACAAACACTTTATCAAACTGGCCAAAACAGATGTTGCCCAGGCACTAGTCGGTATCTTCCTCAATGATCAGCTGATCAAAGGAAAAGCCAAGCAAGCGGCCAAGGAAGGAAAAGCCACCAGCAAAGGTGCCGTCCTGGGTGCCGGAATCATGGGTGGTGGGATCGCCTACCAGTCAGCCCTGAAAGGGGTGCCTGTTATGATGAAAGATATTGCCGAGCCGTCATTAGAGCTCGGTATGTCAGAAGCCGCCAAACTGCTTAACAAGCAACTGGAGCGCGGCCGCATCGACGGCCTGAAAATGGCCAAGGTGCTATCGGCTATTCAGCCAAGCCTGCACTATACCGGTATCGAAGACAGCGACGTTATCGTCGAAGCGGTCGTTGAAAACCCGAAAGTCAAAGCAGCCGTGCTGGCTGAGGTCGAAGACAAAGTAAGTGACGAAACAGTCATCACGTCAAATACCTCCACCATCCCAATCAACCAGCTGGCCAAGTCACTCAAGCGCCCTGAAAAATTCTGCGGTATGCACTTCTTTAACCCTGTGCACCGTATGCCGCTGGTCGAAATCATCCGAGGCGAAAAGACATCGGAAGAAACCATCTCCCGCGTGGTTGCCTATGCTGCCAAAATGGGCAAATCCCCTATCGTCGTCAATGACTGCCCGGGCTTTTTCGTCAACCGTGTTCTTTTCCCATACTTTGCCGGCTTTAGCATGTTGCTGCGCGACGGTGCCGATTTCACCAAGGTCGACAAGATCATGGAGAAACAGTTCGGCTGGCCAATGGGGCCTGCCTACCTGCTGGATGTTGTCGGTATTGATACTGCCCACCATGCCCAGGCAGTCATGGCAGAAGGCTTCCCTGAGCGCATGGGCAAAGACTACAAAGATGCCGTCGATGTCATGTTCGAGGCCAAGCGCTTCGGCCAGAAAAACGGCAAGGGTTTCTTTGCCTACTCGATTGACCGCAAGGGCAAGCCGAAGAAAACCCTGGATCCGGAGGTTGCCGAACTACTGGCACCTGTCGCCGGTAAAGCCACCGAGTACAGCAGCGAAGAAGTCATCGCCCGCATCATGATTCCGATGATTAACGAAGTCGTCCGCTGTCTGGAAGAAGACATCATAGCCAGCCCGGCAGAAGCCGATATGGCATTGGTATATGGCCTGGGCTTCCCACCATTCCGCGGCGGTGTTTTCCGCTACCTTGATACGCTTGGTCTGGCTGAATATGTGGCAATGGCAGATCAATATGCCCACCTCGGTGCGGTTTATCAGGTTCCGGAAGGTCTCCGCCAGAAAGCCAGCCAAGGCGAAACCTACTACAACGCACAGCACGATGCTTAAGACGGCTTAAGGATGAGGAACAGAAAATGAATAATGTCGTAATTGTTGATTGTATCCGTACCCCGATGGGGCGATCTAAAGGCGGTGCGTTCAGAAATGTCAGGGCGGAAGATCTCTCCGCCCATCTGATGCAAGGCCTGCTGGCCCGTAACCCGCAGGTCGATCCGTCATCAATTGAGGATATCTACTGGGGCTGTGTTCAGCAAACCCTTGAGCAGGGTTTTAACGTCGCCCGCAATGCGGCTCTGCTGGCTGGTATCCCGCACACTGTGGGGGCAACCACGGTCAACCGCCTATGCGGTTCATCAATGCAGGCCTTGCACGATGCCACACGCACTATCATGGTAGGTGATGCCGATACCTGTCTGATTGGCGGCGTCGAACATATGGGTCATGTGCCGATGAACCACGGCGTTGATTTCCACCCAGGGCTATCAAAATCAGTCGCCAAGGCAGCGGGAATGATGGGACTGACCGCTGAAATGCTGGGCCGGATGCATGGTATCAGCCGGGAGATGCAAGATGAGTTTGCCGCCCGATCCCACCAACGCGCCCAGGCTGCAACCGTGGAAGGTCGCTTCAACAATGAAATTCTGGCTACCGAGGGCCATGACGAAACAGGCGCATTGAAGCTGTTTGACTACGATGAGGTAATCCGCCCGGAAACAACCGTCGAGACTCTGGCTGGCCTGCGCCCGGTCTTTGACCCAGCCAACGGTACGGTCACTGCCGGTACCTCGTCTGCCCTGTCTGACGGTGCCTCTGCCATGCTGGTAATGAGCGAGGAAAAAGCCAAGGCACTCGGCCTGACGATCCGTGCCCGGGTAAAATCCATGGCCATCGCCGGTTGCGATCCGTCAATCATGGGTTATGGCCCGGTACCGGCGACCCAGAAGGCGCTCAAGCGTGCCGGGTTGACCATGGACGATATCGGGATGGTTGAACTTAACGAAGCCTTTGCCGCCCAGTCACTGCCATGTGCCAAAGACCTCGGTCTTCTGGACAAAGTCGACGAAAAGGTCAACCTTAACGGCGGGGCTATCGCGCTCGGGCACCCGTTAGGCTGCTCGGGTTCTCGTATTTCCACCACGTTAATTAACCTGATGGAGCATCAGGATGTGCAGTTTGGCCTTGCGACCATGTGTATCGGCCTCGGTCAGGGTATTGCGACTGTCTTTGAGCGTGTCGAGTAACCACCACTCAACCAGAGCCAGCTCCTGCTGGCTCTTCATTCTTTCAGCCCCACCTCTGAATTACCCTCATAAATGAATGCACAACAAGCATAGATAAAATGACAAAGTTTCATTTTATTCATAACAACAACCGGACTACACTCGTAATCCAGCAACGCCCCTTTTATAAACTCGGAGCATACCTATGTTTAAGGCACTGGTTCTAAACCAAGAAGAGAAAAAAACTATCGCTGGCATCCAGCAAGTCGACGAATCACAACTCCCGGAAGGTGATGTGCTCATTGATGTCGATTACTCTTCCCTGAACTACAAAGATGGCCTGGCCATCACAGGTAAAGGCAAAATTGTCCGCCAGTTTCCAATGGTTCCAGGTATTGATCTGACCGGTACCGTGTCTGAATCAAGCGACAGCCGCTATCAGGCAGGCGATAAAGTGGTTTTGACTGGCTGGGGCGTTGGCGAAGGCCACTGGGGCGGCATGGCAGAAAAAGCGCGCCTGAAAGCCGACTGGCTGGTTCCACTACCATCCGGCCTCAATGGCAAGCAGGCCATGATGGTCGGTACCGCCGGCCTGACTGCCATGCTTTGTGTCCAGGCTCTGGTTGATGCCGGTGTGAAACCAGAAGCGGGAGAAATTCTGGTAACCGGCGCGAGCGGTGGTGTTGGCTCTGTTGCCGTCACGCTTCTGGCACAAATGGGTTACCAAGTCGCGGCAGTCACAGGTCGCATTGAAGAAAATGGCGAGCTGCTAAAACAGCTTGGCGCAGCACGCGTTATTGAGCGCAGTGTATTTGAAGAGCCGGCTCGTCCTTTGGAAAAACAGGTATGGGCAGGTGCCGTAGATACCGTCGGTAGCAAAGTACTGGCAAAAGTATTGGCACAAATGGATTACAACAGCGCCGTTGCTGCTTGCGGCCTGGCCGGTGGCTTTGACCTGCCGACCACCGTCATGCCTTTCATCCTGCGTAATGTAAGGCTTCAAGGCGTGGACTCTGTTGCCTGTCCGTTTGAAAAGCGCCAGCAAGCATGGCAGCGCCTGACAGAACTGCTCCCAACAAGCTACTACGAGCAGGCATGTCGTGAAGTAAACCTGGAAGGCGTCGCTGAATGTGCAGAAGCGATTACCAACGGCCAGATCACCGGTCGTGTCGTGATTAAGCTATAAGCTCAAAAACATTATAAAAGAAACAGATGACTACCTTGGCCAGCATCATGCTGGCCTTTTTTATTTCACTTTCATTCCATCCGGCAAGCAACTCGAACTACAGCAATCCCATATCGTAGATCCGTTTGTCGATAAGTTTGCCGCACTCTTCCTTAAGCAGGTTACGCAACCAAATCTGTGACGCCGAGTGCTCACAGCGGGGGTGCCAGATCAGTGAGTAGTCAAACGGTTTAAACTCAAACGGCAACGACTTAATCACCAGGTTGTGCTTTTCTGCTACCAGATAGGCCAAGTCTGCCGGTACGGTTATGAGCAATGGCATCTTGTCGACTATGGCAAGGGCAGCTTCGAGGTGATAGGCCCGCAATACCATCTTCCGCGGACGGTAGCCCCGTAGCGCATCATCAATCAACGACTTCACCCCGTCACTGATTGCAATGATGGCATGGGGGAAAGTCAGGTAATCCTCTAGCGTGAGCTCCTTATCTGCCAAGGGATGGTTCTTTGACAGCATGCAGAACACACTCACCAGCCCCAAGTGGTCGCGGCATAATGGCTCGATAGGACCGATTGGCCGACAGATGGCCATGTCACAACCGTCCGTTGTTAGCTGCTCCAGCAAATGATCATGCTGAAGCGGAGGAAACTCCAATGAAATATTCGGCGCTTCTTCGTAGATACGCGGCAAGGCAAACGGCAAAATCGTCTGCATGGCATAGTCGGTCGTTGCGATAACAAAGTGCTGTTCGCACAGCGCCGGCTTGAAATCACTCGGCGTAAGCAGAATTCGCATTGCCTCCAAGGGCTCGTTAAGTGACTCACTCAGCTCCAGCGCCCTCTGAGTCGGCAGCAGGCGCTGCCCCTGGCGGGTAAAGAGCGGATCGCCCAGCAGTTCCCGCAAACGCCCCAGTACACGACTCATTGCCGACTGGCTCAGGTTCAGCCTTACCGCCGCCCGGCTGACACTGCCTTCTTCAAGCAACACTTTCAGTGCCACCAGTAAATTTAAATCACGACGATAGACTTCTTCCAGCTCCATAGCAGGCCTTACTCTTTTGGTAACCGCAGTACAGGGAGAGATATTATGGAACGCCAGACAAAAAAAATCCCGCTATAAAAGCGGGGAAGCCCAAGAAAACTGGGGGAGTGTAGTAGATGTGCAATGTTAGTGTTCTTCCTCTTCGAGCTCTGGTGAGTTGGTGAGTTCAAACCAGAGGCCGAGCGCGGCGGCAATTAAACCACCAAGCGCGAAAATACTTGTATTGTCAGGGCTGCGCAGAACCAGAGAGCAAAAGGTAATAAAGCACAGCACACAGTAAATGGTTAAGCGATCCATCTGAGTCAACATAGTTCCTCCTAATCCTTCAGAAGATAAACGTTAATGACTTGTTAAATACGTTACACGTTTTATTTTGATTTGCCAAGCCTTATTGATTAATTCTTACCCATAAGTATGATCAGAGTCTTCGAAACTACACGTACATGTTATGACAGCGATTTTTGAAAACCCGACTCACAGCCTGGAAGCCCAGGGACTGCGCTGCCCTGAGCCGGTAATGATGGTACGCAAAACCGTCCGCAAGATGGCCGAGGGAGACACGCTTCTGGTCACGGCCGATGATCCGTCAACCACCCGGGATATTCCCAGCTTTTGCCGCTTTATGGACCATACCCTGCTGGCCGCCGACACCGAGCAGCTTCCCTATCGGTATCTGATCCAAAAAGGCACCAATTAAAAAAGGCAGCTCACCGAGCTGCCTTTTGCTTATTCATTTATCGCTGTCTGCTGTCGAGCAGCAGCCTACTGGTAGTTATCACGCATTGCCTTGTGCGCTTTTTCTAACTCGTGTCGTAACTCCCGGATCTCCTTTTTCATCGGGATCACATAACGCAAACGAACCAAGGCATCGACAGACAAGTAGGTAGTCACAATGGCACCGACCACCATTGGCAGCCACATATCCGTGAGAACCATTCCCAGAATATTGAGAGCCAACGCCACGTTAAACAGCCAAAACTGGCTTTGCGGAGAAATAGCAACAAAACGGTTCATACTCCCTCCTACTTACAGCTTATCGTCACTGGTTTCACCTTAGCATGGCATCCAGTTGCACACTGTAAACAAAGTCACAGTTCATCAAGCTGTCATCGCTTTGTCATCTAGATGATGTGGCTAAATGTTCCATGTGAAACATGGCAGTCATCATTCTTACAGTCCAAATACTGCAGCAACCGCCAGACCGGCGAACATCGCAGCGGTCACCTTCCGGATGATCCCCAGCGGCATACGCTCCGCCGAAAGCTTGCCAATCAATACCACAGGCACATTGGCCAGTAGCATCCCGATAGTCGTGCCCAGCACCACCAAAATTAGCGCATCGTGATACTTTGCCCCAAGCATGGTTGTCGCGACCTGCGTTTTGTCGCCAATCTCCGCCACAAAGAAAGCAATAAAGCTTGCCACGAACGGGCCACGGTTAGAGATCTCTTCGTCATCTTCAAGCTTGTCGGGGATCAGGATCCACCCTGCCATCAGCACAAAACTGACAACCAGTACCCACTTCAACACATCCGGCGTCAGATAATCAGCGACAACGACACCGAGCCAGGCTGCCAGGGCATGATTGGCAATAGTTGCTAGAAAGATAGCCAAGATGATAGGCACAGGTTTGCGATATCGGCTCGCCAGCAACAGCGATAGTAATTGGGTCTTATCACCAATTTCGGCCAAGGCAACAGTAGTAATTGAAACAGCTAAAACACTCACGGCATGCTCATTGGGGCGAGGATTATAGTTAGCAACCACGGACAAACACACATGCCCCACCCCGGTTCATGCTGGTTTGCCAATGGTCTCGCCAAACTCACTAGTAGGATTAATGTGAGTCATAACCGCCATGAAGATTTTGCTTCAATTATGTTGACGATTATCTCGATAGATCGAGAGGCTACTCCCCAAAGGAGCAGGAATAATAACCACTAAAATAGGTCGGATCAAGTGTTGTCGGCAGAAGTGCGGGAAGAACAAGAATGCTGCCGGCGAGTATACGCCAGCAACATAGAGGTAGGCAAAATTACGATGCCGGTGTCAGCACAATTTCAACACGGCGGTTTTCTGCACGGCCTTGCTTGGTGCTGTTAGACGCAATCGGGTGGGACTCACCCATCCCCTTGGTCACCACTCGGTTAGCCACAACACCCTCGCGGATCAGGTAATTGCTCACTTCACTGGCGCGTACCTGCGACAGGCGCAAGTTATACGACTCTTTACCGCTGCTGTCGGTGAACCCGTATACGTTAAGGATGGTCTTGTCGTATTCCTTGGCAACCAGCGCTACATTATATAAGGCTTTCTTGGCCCGTGAACTGAGATCAGTCTGATCGACACCGAACGTAATCTCGTTCGGCATATTCAGAACAATATTGTCACCGTCACGCGTCACGCTGATACCGGTAGATTGCAGCTGCTGGCGAAGCTCAGCTTCCTGAACATCCATATAGTAACCAATACCACCACCCAGTGCGGCACCGGACGCAGCACCAATCAGTGCACCTTTACCACGGTCACTCTTACCGGAAGAAGCCACACCAATTGCCGCACCGGCAACGGCACCGATCAGTGCACCACTCGTCGCCTTGGCTGTCTGCTCTTCCCCTGTGTAAGGGTTCACTGTCGAACAACCGGAAGCAACCATAGCTGTCGCAGTGGCAAAAATTACATGTCGCATCCATTTACCGGATGCTAGCGAAAAATTGAAGTCCATTGTTTTGTCCATTTAGTCTCGATTTCGTATCGATGTGATTGTTTCGGCCATAAACTGTAACTGTATAGCATACGGCACAGACAGGAGCCTGAATATTGTATAGAGAGAAAAAACCAGTACATCAGGACAATGTCAAATTCATCATCCCGCAACGACCTTACCGGATTTCCCAACTATTTTAAGCAAATTAATCAAAGATGAGCAAAAAGCATGCAATGGCCCTACTCGACAAATGCCATGCGAGGTATACTGGATTGTTACTCAAATGACTTTTAATCCACTAATCTCGCGAAGCTGACAATGCAGAAATACGATATTAAAACCTTTCAGGGCATGATCCTCGCGCTGCAGGATTACTGGGGCCAGCAAGGTTGTACCATTGTGCAACCTTTAGACATGGAAGTTGGTGCAGGTACCTCTCACCCGATGACATGTCTACGAGCTCTGGGTCCAGAACCTATTGCAGCAGCGTATGTACAACCATCTCGCCGCCCGACAGACGGCCGTTATGGTGAAAACCCGAACCGCCTACAGCACTACTATCAGTTCCAGGTGATCATCAAGCCATCACCAGACAATATCCAGGAACTGTACCTAGGCTCACTAGAAGTACTCGGTATCGACACCACAGTTCACGACATCCGTTTTGTCGAGGATAACTGGGAGAACCCGACCCTGGGTGCCTGGGGACTTGGTTGGGAAGTCTGGCTAAATGGTATGGAAGTGACGCAGTTCACTTACTTCCAGCAGGTTGGTGGCCTTGAATGTAAGCCGGTTACCGGTGAAATCACTTACGGTATCGAGCGTCTGGCAATGTATATCCAGGGCGTCGATTCTGTTTACGATCTTGTATGGACCGACGGTCCACTGGGTAAAGTCACTTACGGTGACATTTTCCACCAGAACGAAGTCGAACAGTCAACCTACAACTTTGAACACGCAGACGTAGATTTCCTGTTCACCTTCTTCGACCAGTGCGAGAAAGAGTGTCAGGATCTTCTGGCACTGGAGCAGCCGCTGCCATTGCCTGCCTACGAGCGAATTCTAAAAGCAGGTCATGCCTTTAACCTACTCGATGCACGCAAAGCTATCTCGGTGACCGAGCGTCAGCGCTATATCCTGCGTATCCGTAACCTGACCAAACAGGTTGCCGAAGCTTACTACGCATCTCGCGAAGCCCTTGGCTTCCCTATGTGCAAAAAAGACAAATAAGGGTATCGCATGACCGACAAGAATTTCCTTATTGAGCTAGGTACCGAAGAGCTACCACCAAAAGCACTGCGTACCCTTGCCGAAGCATTTGCGGCAAACTTTGAAGCCGAACTAAAAGGCGCTGATCTGGCGCATCAAGGCGTTGAGTGGTTTGCCGCCCCTCGTCGTCTGGCATTGAAAGTGACTGCACTGGCTGCAGGTCAGGCCGATAAAATCGTTGAGAAGCGCGGCCCGGCTATTAGCTCGGCGTTTGATGCCGAAGGCAACCCGACCAAAGCCGCACAAGGCTGGGCACGTGGTAATGGCATCAGCGTCGATCAGGCAGAGCGCCTGAAAACAGACAAAGGCGAATGGCTGCTGTACAAACAGGAAGTCAAAGGCCAACCCGCTCAGGCATTACTATGTGACCTTGCGGCTGCGGCACTTGCCAAACTACCTATCCCTAAGCCAATGCGCTGGGGGGACAGCGATACCCAGTTCATCCGTCCGGTTAAAACCCTGACAATGCTACTGGGCGAAGAGCTGATTGAAGGTACGATCCTGGGTGCACAGTCAGGCCGTATTATCCGCGGTCACCGCTTTATGGGCGAAGCTGAGTTTACCATCGACAACGCAGATCAGTACCCTGCGATTCTCGAAGAACGCGGAAAGGTCATGGCAGATTACGAAGCGCGTAAAGCCATTATCCTCGCCGATGCCAAGAAAGCAGCAGAGGAAGTTGGCGGAATTGCCGACCTTGAAGACGAGCTGGTTGAAGAAGTGACTTCATTGGTCGAGTGGCCGGTTGTACTGACAGCCTCTTTCGAGGAAGACTTCCTTAACGTTCCTTCTGAAGCCCTGGTTTACACCATGAAAGGCGATCAGAAGTACTTCCCTGTCTATGATGCCGAAGGCAACCTGGTTCCTAAGTTTATCTTTGTTTCTAACATTGAGTCGAAAGACCCACGTCAGATCATCGAAGGTAACGAGAAGGTTGTACGCCCTCGCCTGGCAGATGCCGAGTTCTTCTTCAACACTGACCGCAAGCGTCCGCTGATTGAACGCCTGCCAGAATTAGAAACCGTACTGTTCCAGAAACAGCTGGGTACCCTGCGCGACAAGACTGACCGCATCACGGCCATGGCCGGCTTCATCGCCAACCTGATTGGTGCAGATGTCGAGCACGCAGAGCGCGCTGGCCTGCTGTCCAAGTGCGATCTGATGACCTCTATGGTATTCGAGTTTACCGATACGCAGGGTGTGATGGGCATGCACTATGCGCGCCTTGACGGTGAGCATGAAGATGTTGCTGTGGCACTGAACGAGCAGTACATGCCTCGTTTCGCCGGTGACGAACTTCCGCAGTCTGCTGTTGCTGCTGCAGTAGCCCTGGCAGACAAGATGGATACTCTGGTTGGTATCTTCGGTATCGGTCAGCACCCGAAAGGTGCCAACGACCCGTTCGCACTTCGCCGTGCTGCGCTTGGTGCACTACGCATCATGGTAGAGAAAGGCTACAACCTTGATCTGGTAGCGCTGATCACCAAGGCCAAAGAGCTGTTCGGTGCCAAGATCACCAACCACAACGTTGAAGCTGATGTTATCGACTTCATGCTAGGTCGTTTCCGTACATGGTACCAAGATGAAGGCCATAGCGTGGATGCGATTCAGGCCGTTCTGGCTCGTCGCCCTACCCAACCAGCTGACTTCGACAAGCGTGTCAAAGCCGTTACCCACTTCCGTTCACTGGAAGCTGCCGAATCACTGGCTGCAGCTAACAAACGTGTAGGTAATATCCTGGCAAAATTCGATGGTGAACTACCAGCCGCGATTGATAGCAGCCTGTTGGTTGAAGACGCCGAAAAAGCTTTGGCGGAAAAAGTCGAGGCCAAGCTAACAGCGCTAGCGCCGGTCTTTGCCGAAGGCAACTACCAGCAAGCTCTGTCTGAGCTGGCAACGCTGCGTGAAGCCGTCGATGCCTTCTTCGATAACGTAATGGTAATGGCTGATGACGAGAAACTGAAAGTGAACCGTCTGACTATGCTTAGCCTGCTACGTAACGAATTCCTGAAGGTTGCGGATATTTCTCTTCTGCAGAAATAACCTGATTCGAAATACGCAAACCCCATGCACATGCGTGGGGTTTTTTTATACCTGTTATTCGCCCCGGCTTTGTCATCCCAGCCCATTTCGTTTCATGTGAAACACCGTCCGAACAGCACATGCCCTCACCTATTCGTTCTACAACACTAAAGATAGCCCACAAGACATAAAGCAATTGGCTTAGTCTTTCCCTTATCAGCACAATGAGGTATGTTGAAATCTGTACATAAGCTATACAGTAGCAATATCACCAAAGATAAGAACAATAGACTGAGGTCGGAAGTAAACATGGAGTTTTCTACATTCGGAGACAAGTTTGCCCGTTATTCTGGGATCACCCAGCTAATGGATGATTTAAACGACGGCTTGCGTAACCCTGACGCCATCATGCTCGGTGGCGGTAACCCAGCTCAAATCCCAGAAATGGTCGAGTACTTTAACCAGCTGAGCGGAGAGATGGTCACAACCGGCGAGCTGGCAGCGGCACTGACCAACTATGATGGTCCGCAAGGCAAGAATACCTTTATCAGTGCTCTCGCCGACCTGCTGCGTGACACCTATGGCTGGGATATCAGTGCCAAAAACATCTCGCTGACCAATGGCAGCCAAAGTGCTTTCTTTAACTTATTCAATTTACTCGCCGGTGAATTTGGTGACGGTAGCCGGAAGAAAATACTGCTTCCTTTAGCCCCGGAATATATTGGCTATGGTGACTCAGGACTCAGTGAAGACATGTTCGTCTCCTATCACCCGGAAATCACCCTGCTAGAGAACGGTTTGTTCAAATACCACATCGACTTCAAAGAGCTGAAAGTCGACAGCAGCATCGGTGCTATTTGCGCCTCTCGTCCAACTAATCCAACCGGGAATGTACTGACGGATGAAGAGATCAAGCACCTTGATGAGTTAGCACGCGAACATAACATTCCGTTGATCATTGATAACGCCTACGGCATGCCGTTCCCCGACATCATTTTCGAGGACGTCACACCATTTTGGAATGACAACACCATCCTCTGTATGAGCCTGTCCAAGCTTGGCCTGCCCGGGGTACGTTGTGGCATCGTAGTAGCTAGCGAGGAAATCACCACGGCCATCACCAATATGAATGGTGTACTCAGCCTGGCACCCGGCAGCGTCGGCCCGGCCATTGTCAATAAGATGATCGAAAAGCAGGATCTGCTTCGTCTCAGTGAGCAGGTTATCAAGCCGTTCTACCTGCGTAAGTCACAACATGCCGTTGAGCTATTGCAGTCAGCCATTACTGACGAGCGCTTCAGGATCCACAAGCCCGAAGGAGCAATGTTCCTGTGGTTATGGTTTAAAGATCTACCTATCACCACGATGGAACTTTACCGCCGACTGAAAGCCCGCGGCGTACTCATTGTGCCGGGAGAGTATTTCTTTATCGGGCTTGATGATGACTGGAGCCATGGTCATGAATGCCTGAGAATGAACTATGTCCAGAACGACGAGGACATGGAGAGAGGTATTGCAGTCATCGCAGAGGAAGTGACCAAAGCCTACCAAGGTCAATAAGCCAGCTAAGGCTTACTTTGCACCTAGCGTCAGACCTACTCTAGCCGGCAAGAAAACAAAACCTCGTTAGGAAATTTAGCGCTGCCACCTGGCAGCGCTTATCATTTCATGCTCACTCCGCCGGATAGGTCGTTATACTCAAGGTGCCGTTCAGTCTGGCAATACGCTCAAGGTGCTTAGCGGAGACTTTCATGTTGTGGCCGTGACAGTCCCCTGTTTCGACGCCAATATTGAAATCGACTTCGCTTGCCGATCGCCACAGAGTGCTTAGTTCACCGGGCAACTGCTCAACAGCCGATAACAGGTTTTCCAAATCTTCCCCGAGTTTGTTCTCGCTATCAGAATTAGGTTCAAGGCATAAATGAAAGACATCATCACTACGCCATCCGCAATGAAGGATGCAGGTTACGTCTTGAAAGAATGCCGCTAGCTCAGACAAGTCCCGATTCGAAAAAATATCCAGATCCGTGGTGATGTAACGTGTTTTTCCGGCCATAGCGATCTCGACTGAACAAATAGGAATATGAAAGCGTTTCACGTGAAACAACTCTTGTAATCATAGCGCGTAAAGCCTGCAAACAGGATCCCCTCGACAAGCCAGCACTACGAACTCCTATCCTCACAACCACCAGAACCAAAGGAAGAAATAACCGTTGAGTACAGCGCGAAAACAATAATGGTGTAAAGCTGAGAGGCAAACATCAAAAAGGCCAGCACTTGGCTGACCTTCACTCCTGTTGCACCACGATGTCCGTTACCAGATGGACATAGGAACGATATTACTCGTTTTCAAGCAAACGATGACCGTTGATCGCAATCTTGCGCGGCTTCTGCTCTTCCGGGATCTCGCGCTCGAGATCAATGTGCAGTAAACCGTTTTCCATTCCGGCACCAATGACTTTGACGTAGTCAGCCAGCTGGAATTTACGCTCGAAATCGCGTTCGGCAATGCCCTGATACAGGTATTGACGCTCATCCTTTTCGGCTTCTCGGGTACCACGAACAATCAGCTTGTTCTGTTGCTGGGTGATATCCAACTGCTCTTCGGCAAAGCCAGCGACAGCCATGGTGATACGGTAGTGATTCTCATCCTGCTGCTCAATGTTATACGGAGGATAACCCGTATTGGCATTACTGACATTCTTTTCCATCTGGTTAAACAGACGATCGAAACCAATAGCAGAACGGTATAGAGGAGTGAAATCTAGATTACGCATATTAACTATCCTTCTTTAGAAGCAATAAAATAACGATATGTTGTCGTTGAAGTGGTTTTCCCTCTGAGGGACAAACCGATTGCAGGCCCAATCTTTGGCACCATGCGCTTCATTATTAGATATAGGGATAACTAATTTAATTTCCAAGTGTTCGCCCTCTTTTTTTTGAAATATTTTTCAGTGCTCTTAACCACGGAAGATGACTGCCCTTTTCAACCCATGGTTGCCGAGAACAAAACAGACCTCACCGTGAACAAGAAAGAAATGGGCGGTATCGCGAAATATTCTCCAGCCTTCTATACAAAACAACAGGTATAAAAAAACGCCGCATTGCGCGGCGTTTTTAACAAAGCTAACAACAACTCAGACTACACATCCAAGTTCGCGTTCAGTGCATTCTCTTCGATGAAGTGGCGACGAGGCTCAACCTGATCACCCATCAACGTCGTGAACAGCTCGTCAGCCGCAACAGCATCGTTAATGGTCACCTGCATCATACGGCGAGATTCAGGATCCATGGTGGTTTCCCATAGCTGCTCAGGGTTCATCTCACCCAGACCTTTGTATCGCTGTAATGACAGACCACGGCGTGACTCTTTAATCAGCCAGTCCAGTGCTTCCTTGAAGCTGCTCACCGGCTGCTTACGCTCACCACGTTGAACATATGCCGTATCGTCCAGCAGATTGTGCAGTGCCTCAGACAAATCAGCCAGCTTGCTATACTCTTTCGAGTTCAGCAAATCAAAGCTCAATACGTATTCATGATCAACACCGTGGGTACGAACAACCACTTTCGGTAACCACACATTGTTCTCTTCGTCGCGGATCACTTCGAAGTTGTACTTGCTTTCACCAGACTGCTTGTCGTTCAGCGCAGCAACTAACGGCTGAGTCCAGGCTTCAACATCAGCTTGCTGGCTCAAGGCATCGACGCTCAAGCGTGGCTGGTAGATAAACTCGTTCAGCAACAACGTCGGGTAGCGGCGGCTCATGCGATCCACCAGCTTGTTGGCACTGTTAAACTGCTTCACTAACTCTTCAAGAGCCAGGCCAGAAACTGCTGGCGCACCTTCGGCGGCAAACAGCGCGGCATTATCCAGCGCCAGGGCAACCTGATACTGGTTCATGTCTTCATCATCTTTGATGTACTGCTCTTGCTTGCCCTTCTTCACTTTATACAGTGGTGGCTGAGCAATGTAGATATGGCCGCGCTCGATCAGCTCCGGCATTTGACGATAGAAGAAGGTCAATAACAGGGTACGGATATGTGAGCCATCGACATCGGCATCGGTCATGATGATGATGTTGTGGTAACGCAGTTTGTCCGGGTTGTACTCATCGCGACCGATACCACAGCCCATGGCAGTGATCAGCGTGGCGACTTCCTGCGAAGACAGCATCTTGTCAAAGCGTGCCTTCTCAACGTTCAGAATTTTACCTTTAAGCGGCAAAATCGCCTGGTTCTTACGGTTGCGGCCCTGCTTGGCGGAACCGCCCGCAGAGTCACCCTCCACTATGTAGAGTTCAGACAGCGCAGGATCTTTCTCCTGGCAATCTGCCAGCTTGCCCGGCAGACCAGCCAGGTCCAACGCACCTTTACGGCGTGTCATCTCGCGTGCTTTACGGGCCGCTTCACGAGCACGGGAGGCATCGATAATTTTGGTACAAACCGTCTTTGCATCGCTTGGGTTTTCCAGCAAGAACTCGCCAAGTTTCTCACCCATCGCTGATTCAACAGCAGGCTTCACTTCACTCGAAACCAGCTTGTCTTTGGTCTGGCTAGAGAATTTTGGATCCGGCACTTTAACCGATACAACAGCCGTCAGACCTTCGCGGGCATCATCGCCAGACGTGGCCGTCTTGGCTTTCTTCGAATACCCTTCCTTGTCCATGAAGTTATTCAACGTACGCGTCAGCGCGCCACGGAAACCGGCAAGGTGGGTACCGCCATCGCGCTGCGGGATATTGTTGGTAAAGCAGTAGATATTTTCCTGGAAACCATCGTTCCACTGCATCGCGACTTCTACCGAAATGCCGTCTTCACGCTCGAAGTCGAAATGGAAAACTTTCGGATGAATTGGCGTCTTGTTACGGTTCAGGTGCTCGACAAACGCCTGGATACCACCTTCATACATAAAGTGGTCTTGTTTGCCTTCCTCGCGCTCGTCATTCAGCTTGATAGATACGCCTGAGTTCAGGAAAGACAGTTCACGAAGTCGCTTGGCCAGAATCTCATATTGAAATTCAATATTGGAGAACGTCTCATCACTTGGCCAGAAACGGATACGGGTACCGGTTTTCTCGGTATCGCCGATCACAGCCAACGGCGCTTCCGGTTCACCATGGCGGTAAACCTGCTGGTGAATAGAGCCCTTGCGGTGGATAGTCAGTTCAACTTTCTCGGACAGCGCATTCACCACCGAGACACCTACCCCGTGCAGACCGCCCGAGACTTTATAAGAGTTATCATCAAACTTACCGCCTGCGTGCAGGACGGTCATGATAACTTCTGCTGCTGAAACCCCTTCCTCGGGGTGCATATCTGTCGGAATACCACGACCATCATCACTCACTGAAACAGAGCCGTCTTCATGGATGGTGACAATGATATCTTCACAGTGGCCAGCAAGAGCTTCATCGATTGAGTTATCGACGACCTCAAACACCATATGGTGCAAGCCAGTACCGTCATCGGTATCGCCAATGTACATCCCTGGGCGCTTACGTACCGCATCAAGGCCTTTTAGTACCTTAATACTTGATGAATCGTAGTTGTTGGACATTGAGTTACTCTCGCTTAAATTATCCTGCGGTTATTTTACCGTGTTCCACATGAAACATCTTGCCATTTTCATCATGCATTTCCGCAATTTGGTCGCGACTAATTGCACTAATGAAAACCTGGGCGTTGGTTTCCTTTAACCGTTGCGCAAGAAGCGCACGCCTATGGCTATCCAGCTCGGAAGCAAAATCATCAATTAAATATATACACTGCTTACCGGTTGCTTCTGTGAGGTGCAGCCCCTGCGCCAGGCGCAAGGCACATACCATCAGCTTCAGCTGCCCGCGAGACAGAACATCCTCGACGGGAGTACCGGCAACTTTGATCCGCAAGTCAGCCTTGTGCGGCCCGCTTGCGGTATAGCCCAGCTGGCAATCACGCTCAAAATTGCGTGTTAGCAGCTCAGCATACGGGGTGTCTTTTTCCCAGCCGCGGTAATACCCCAGCTGGATATCAAATTCGGGCAAAAAGCCCTGACAGATCTCTGCGGCCTTTCGCTTCACTGCCTCAAGATACTGGCTGCGCCACTCGCTGATCTCTTCAGCCAGTACCGCCAGTTCCTGATCCCAGTAGCTCAGCTCGCGATAGCTGCGGGCTGTCTTTAGCAGCGCATTGCGCTGCTTGGTCAATCGCTTGACCCGGCTCCAGGCATGATAAAACTGGGGCTCGACATGAAAAACGCCCCAGTCGATAAATGAGCGGCGGTATTTGGGGCCACCAATCAGCAATTCGAACCCTTCCGGCGTGATCAACTGCAGCGGCAGCACCTGCGCCAGTTGCGCCAGTTTCTGTCCACCTTCACCACCGATCTTGACCTCGGTAGTGCCGTCGCGCTTTTTATTGATCCCGAGCGGAAGCTCCAGCTCGCCATCGGTTTGCAGTCGGCCATGGACAAACAGCTCCTGCTGTTCATGGCGGATCACCCTCCCCGTCAGGTGGCTGCGAAACGAGCGACCATGTCCGAGGTAATGTAACGCTTCTAGCACACTAGTTTTGCCACTGCCGTTGGCACCGACCAGAAAATTAAAGCTTGCCGACAAGGATAAGTCGCAAGCTTCAATATTGCGGAAGTCTTTTACAATAAGACGAGTAAGTGCCATGCCCTAGAGTCTGATTGGCATCACGACATACATGGCTTCGTCACTGGCGCTGTCTTCAACCAGCGCACTGGCGTTGGCATCGGTCAGCGACCAACGCACCTGCTCGCACTTAAGGGTATTAAGCACGTCGAGTACATAGCTGACGTTGAAGCCGATCTCCAGATCCTCGCCCTGATAATCGACATCAAGGAACTCTTCGGCTTCTTCCTGCTCAGGGTTATTGGCGGTAATACGCATCTCGCCGTTGGACAGGTTAACGCGAACCCCGCGGAATTTTTCGTTCGACAAGATAGCCGCACGGGAGAACGCTTTTTTCAGCTCGTCACAGCTCGCCTCGACAAACTTGGTACTGTTTTGCGGCATGACGCGACGATAGTCAGGAAAACGTCCGTCGACCAGCTTGGAGGTAAAGACAAAGTTATTCACCACCGCACGCAGGTTCGAGTTGCCAATCTGGATATCTACCATGGCATCCGGCGTATCCAGCAAACGTACCAGCTCCAGTACCCCTTTGCGCGGCACAATGATCTGCTTGGACGGCAGCTCCTGATCCAGTTCAATGGCACATACCGCCATACGGTGGCCATCGGTCGCGACCGAACGCAAGTTCTTGCCCTCGGTTTCAAACAGCATGCCGTTAAGGTAATAACGAACATCCTGATGCGCCATCGAGAACTGGGTGCTGTCGATCAGCTGGCGCATCCGCCCTTGCGGTAGCGTCAGCTCAACCTCGCTCTGCCAGTCATCAATATTCGGGAAATCCGCGGCAGGCAGCGTCGACAGGGAATAACGGCTGCGGCCGGAGCGAATGATCACCCGGTCGCCTTCCAGGGCTACAACGATATTGGCGCTATCAGGCAGGCCGCGACAAATGTCGAGAAACTTACGCGACGGGACAGTTACCGCCCCAGGCTCAAAATCAGCGTCCAGTGCCAGCTTGGCAACCAGCTCGACTTCCAAATCAGTGCCTGTCATCGACAGGCAGCCTTCTTCGACCTGAAGCAGAATATTGCCCAGGATCGGTAATGAAGGACGGCCGCCAAGTGCACCAGACACCTGCTGCAGCGGCTTTAATAAATGTTCGCGTTCGACGGTAAATTTCATATCAAGACGACAATGTTCTAATTAGGTTTGAATAATCTTCTTTTATATCGTGGCTTTCTTCACGCAACTGCTCAATTTTGCGGCAGGCATGGAGCACCGTTGTATGGTCGCGACCACCAAAGGCATCGCCGATTTCCGGCAGGCTGTGGTTGGTCAGCTCCTTGGCCAGTGCCATCGCCATCTGGCGCGGACGGGCAACGGAGCGGGAACGGCGTTTGGACAGCATATCAGCCATCTTTATTTTATAGTATTCGGCCACGGTCTTCTGGATATTATCGATCGTTACCAGTTTTTCCTGCAGCGCCAGCAAATCGCGCAGTGCCTCACGGACAAAGTCAATGGTAATGGCACGGCCGGTAAAGTTGGCGTTGGCTATCACCCGGTTCAGAGCCCCCTCCAGCTCACGGACATTGGAGCGCAGGCGCTTGGCAATAAAGAAAGCCACTTCGTCGGCCAGGCGGATATGGTGGTCTTCGGCCTTTTTCATCAAAATGGCCACTCGCGTTTCCAGCTCCGGCGGCTCAATCGCTACTGTCAGTCCCCAGCCAAAGCGGGATTTCAGACGATCCTCTACACCGTTGATTTCGCGCGGATAGCGGTCAGAGGTCAGGATGATCTGCTGGTTGCCTTCAAGCAGGGCATTAAAGGTGTGGAAAAACTCTTCCTGCGATCGCTCTTTGTTGGCAAAGAACTGAATATCATCGATCAACAGGGCATCGACGCTACGGTAATAGCGCTTGAACTCTTCAATCGCATTGTTCTGCAGGGCCTTGACCATATCCTGGACAAAGCGCTCGGAATGCATATAGACAACCCGGGCATTGGGCTTGCGATCCGCAATGGCATTGCCAACCGCATGTAAAAGGTGCGTTTTACCCAGACCGGTTCCGCCATATAAAAACAGCGGGTTATAGGCGGCACCCGGGTTATCCGCCACCTGGCGGCAGGCGGCCAGTCCCAGCTGGTTTGATTTACCCTCAACAAAGTTGTTGAAGTTATGCTTGGGGTTCACATTCGACCGGTAGCCGGACTGAGACTCGGGCTGGACCGGTGACGGTGCTGGCTCCCAGGTACGCGGAGGCGTATCGTCCACCATCTGCGGGGCTGCCGGCTCGACAACCGGCACCGAGACCGCAGGCTGTGGCGGCGGCGCGGTAACCGGGCGGCTACCGACCTCAAATCGCAGGATCGGTACATCGTTGCCGCAAAATTCATTCAGCAGCCGGTTAATATTGTTGAGGTACTTATCCCGTACCCAATCAAGCACAAAACGGTTAGGCGCAAACAAGGTCAGCGTATTATCGTTCAACTCGGCCTGAAGCGGTCGAACCCACATACTGAATTCTGTTGCAGGGAGTTCTTCCTGAAGGCGTTGAAGGCACTGCAACCAAAGCGAAGATGACAAGCTCGACTCCACACTGAATAACAAAACACGAAAAGGGATGCAATTTTATACCTGCTGGCTCAGGATCGCCAGCAAAGAGATCGCAGATCCGGTGAATAAGATCAGACTTATTCACATAGATCGCACAATAAAACCTAAGATCAGCACAATTTTACCAGCCCTTACCCACAAAGCTATTAACAGCATGTAACCGCTACCTACGAACAATTGGTTATTTGAAATAACTCCAAGTTATTTAAAAAAAGCAGATATCAGCATATAGGATGTGAAAAACAGAGCATCATCACAGCCATCTGAGGAGTAAACAGGATGAAAAGCTGGATAAAAACAACATTCACAGCTGTCGCACTGACTTTGACAGCAAGCCAGGCTGCCATGGCCGCCACAGACGTGAAAGTCGGCATGTCAGGACGCTACTTCCCGTTTACCTTTGTAAAACAAGATCAGCTTCAGGGCTTTGAAGTCGACCTGTGGAACGAAATTGGTAAACGCAATGACTATAACGTCGAATTTGTGACCGCCAGCTTCTCGGGTCTGTTCGGTCTGCTGGAAACCGGCCGTATCGATACTATCTCCAACCAAATCACCATGACCGACGAGCGCAAGGCCAAGTATCTGTTTGCCGATCCGTATGTGGTCGATGGTGCCCAGCTGGTCGTCCGCAAGGGAAATGACAGCATCAAGAGTACCGATGATCTCAACGGCAAGACCGTCGGGGTCAACCTGGGCTCTAACTACGAGCAGCTGCTGCGCGAGCTGGACAAAGACGGCAAGATCAATATCAAAACTTACGATACCGGCATCGAGCACGATGTTGCCCTCGGCCGTACCGATGCCTTTGTAATGGACCGCCTGTCATCCGTCGAGCTGATCAAAAAAGCCAACCTGCCGCTGCAGCTGGCCGGCGAACCGTTCGAGCGTATCGAGAATGCCTGGCCGTTCATCAAGGGCGAAAAAGGCGAAAAGCTACGTGGTGAAGTGAACAAGGCCCTCAAGAGCATGCGAGAAGACGGTACCCTGGCAGAAATTTCAGTGAAATGGTTTGATGCCGATATCACCCAGTAATATCGCTGACGGCGTTTCCCTCTAAATATCCATATACTTAAAGGCTCACCGCAAGGTGGGTCTTTGTCGCTTATTCATCCCTCAATAACGGAACTCTTATCCACATGGGCTTTGATTTTGACTACATGTTATCGCTGCTGCCTATTCTCCTGAAGTACCTGGGTACGACATTGAATATGGCTGTCTGGGGTTTGCTTTTTGCCTTGGTCATTGCTGTGACGCTGGCGCTGGTCAGAGTATACAAGCTGCCGGTACTGGATCAGCTCAGCCAGCTCTACATCAGCTTCTTTCGCGGTACCCCGCTGCTGGTTCAGCTTTTTTTGCTCTACTACGGCCTACCGCAGGTGTTTCCAGTTTTTGTCGGCCTCGACGCCTTCAGCGCCGCGGTCATCGGCCTTAGCCTGCATTTTGCCGCGTACAAGGCGGAAAGTATCCGTGCTGCCATCATCGGGATTGACCGCAGCCAGATGGAGGCAAGCCTGTCGATCGGGATGACCGGCCTGCAGGCCATGAGACGGATCATTCTGCCGCAGGCAACCCGGGTCGCCCTACCCTCGCTAATGAACTACTTCATCGACATGATCAAATCAACGTCACTGGCCTTTACACTGGGTGTGGCGGAAATTATGGCCAAGGCCCAGATGGAAGCCTCCTCGAGCTTCAAGTTCTTCGAGGCTTTTCTGGCCGTTGCCCTCATTTACTGGGGGATGGTACTGGTACTGACCCGGATCCAGAACTGGGCAGAAGCAAAACTCAACAAGGCATACACACGATGATCAAGCTAAACAATCTCGCCAAGCGCTTTGGCGACGCCACCATCTTTTCCGGCATTGACCTGACCATAGAGAAAGGCGAAATCGTCGTGGTTATCGGTCCCTCGGGTACGGGGAAGTCCACCCTGCTACGCTGTATCAACTTCCTTGAAACAGCCAACCGCGGCCACATTACTATCGGGGATGTCACCATTGACAGCCAGCAGGCCGCCAAGAGCGACATCATCGCCCTGCGCCGCAAAACCGGGTTTGTGTTTCAGAACTATGCCTTGTTTGCGCACCTGACGGCGAAGCAGAACATCGCCGAAGGGTTGATCACGGTAAAAGGCTGGAAAAAAGACGACGCCTTTCAGCGCGCGCAGCAAATCCTTGATGATATTGGCCTCGGTGACAAGGGAGAGCACTATCCCGCCGCCCTGTCCGGCGGCCAGCAGCAACGGGTCGGTATCGGTCGAGCTATGGCCCTGGAGGCCGATTTGCTGCTGTTTGACGAGCCGACATCGGCGCTGGACCCGGAATGGGTCGGCGAAGTACTGACCTTGATGCAGAAACTGGCGACCCGCCACCAGACCATGCTGGTGGTCACTCACGAGATGCAATTTGCCCGCGAAGTCGCTGATAGGGTGATCTTTATGGCCGACGGTGAATTCGTCGAGCAAGGACCGCCAGAGCAGATCTTCACCAACCCGCAGGATCCTCGGCTACAAAAGTTCCTGAATAAGGTTGGGATCCGCGAAGGATCCTTGCACTCAGCGACACAAGAAGTATAATTCAGCGCCCGTTGCTAACAACGGGTATAATTATTGACTATTTAGAGGTCAGTGATTACAATTCCGCCTCTTTGTTTAGAGGTACCGGTTGTTCGCAGTCGGAAACTCAGTAACAAACTTAAAAACTGATCAGTTAATTTAAGGTAAAACCATGAAACGCACTTTTCAACCTTCAGTTCTAAAGCGCAAGCGTAGCCACGGTTTCCGTGCACGCATGGCTACTAAGAACGGTCGCGCTGTAATCAACGCACGTCGCGCTAAAGGCCGTAAGCGTCTTTCTAAGTAATCTTTGATTATTTTGAATAAGCTCGCTTTCGCTCGGGAGTTACGTTTGTTAACTCCCGAACATTATAAAAAAGTCTTCCAGCAAGCTCACCGTGCTGGCTCTCCCCACTTAACTATTCTTGCCCGTAACAACGACCTTAATCATCCCCGTCTCGGCTTGGCTGTTCCCAAAAAACAGATCAAAACTGCTGTTGGCAGAAATAAGTTCAAGCGCATCGTGCGTGAAAGCTTCCGCCTCAAGCAAGCCGATCTGCCAGCCAAAGATTTTGTCGTTATCGCCAGGAAAAGCGCCAGTGAGCTGAGCAACGAAGAGCTCTTTAAATTGCTAGATAAACTATGGCATCGCCTGTCTCGCCCTTCGCGTGGCTAGTCGTTGGACTAGTCCGCTTTTACCAACTGGCAATAAGTCCGCTTATTGGACCACGCTGTCGCTATACCCCAACATGTTCCCAATACGCAATTGAAGCAATAAAAGCGCATGGAGCGATAAAAGGTTGTTGGTTCGCAGCGAAACGTCTATTAAGATGTCATCCTTTAACCGACGGTGGTTATGACCCCGTTCCGCCAACCAAGCATAACGACAGAGATAAGTAACGATGGATTCCCAACGCAATATTCTGTTAATTGCCCTACTGTTCGTCTCGTTCCTGCTGTATCAGCAGTGGAACATGGACAACGCCCCTCAACCACAAGGACAGGGTGTAGCGCAACAAGTCAACACAAGTGGTGATGTTCCTTCACATTCAGCTGACGGCCAGCCGATCACTGAACAAAGCACATCCGACAATCTAATCACCATCAATACAGATGTACTGGCGCTTACTGTCGATACGCTTGGTGGCGATGTGATCGAAGCCCAATTGCTGGCTTACGACAACGAACTCAATTCAGAAGACCCGTTTGTTCTTCTGAAAAACGAGCAGGGCCACAGCTATACAGCACAGTCAGGCCTTATCGGTGCCAACGGTATCGATACCACCGCCGGCCGTGCCCAGCTAGTGGTTGATGCCGACAGCTTTACCCTTGCCGACGGCCAGGATGAGCTGCGCGTACCAATGACGTATGAAAAAGACGGCATCCAGTACACTAAGACTTTCGTACTTAAGCGCGGCAGCTACGCCGTTGATGTTGAATACAGCATCAACAACCAGTCAGCAGCACCGGCAAGCGTTCAGATGTATGCCCAGCTGAAGCAGAACCTGATGGATGACGGCGGCAGCCTGACCATGCCGACCTACCGCGGTGGTGCTTACTCGGCTGACGATACCAAATACAAGAAGTACAGCTTTGAAGATATGCAGGACAAGAACCTGAACCTGACTATCGCCAACCAGGGCTGGGCGGCAATGATGCAGCACTACTTCGTCTCGGCGTGGATCCCGCGTACCGACGAAGCCACCAACCTGTACACCCGTACCGGCAACGGCCAGGGTTACATCGGTGTGCGTATGCCTGCCACCACGGTTCCTGCAGGTAGCGAGCAGACACTAACTGCCACCCTGTGGGTCGGTCCTAAACTGCAGGATCAGATGGAAGCCACCGCGCCTAACCTGAACCTGACCGTCGACTACGGCTGGCTATGGTTTATCGCCAGCCCGCTTCACATGCTATTGTCGTTCATCCAGGGCATCGTTGTGAACTGGGGTGTGGCGATCATGATGCTGACCTTTATTGTCCGTGGTGCAATGTACCCGCTGACCAAGGCTCAATACACCTCGATGGCCAAAATGCGTATGCTGCAGCCTAAACTGCAGGCAATGCGCGAGCGTCTGGGCGACGATCGCCAGCGTATGAGCCAGGAAATGATGGAACTGTACAAGAAAGAGAAAGTGAACCCGCTGGGTGGCTGTCTGCCAATCTTGCTACAGATGCCTATCTTCATTGCCCTGTACTGGTCACTGATGGAATCTGTCGAACTGCGTCATTCTCCTTTCTTTGGCTGGATTCACGACCTGTCAGCACAGGACCCGTACTACATCCTGCCGATCCTGATGGGTGTGTCGATGTTCATGATCCAGAAAATGAGCCCGACGACGGTGACCGATCCGATGCAGCAGAAGATCATGACCTTCATGCCGGTGATGTTTACCTTCTTCTTCCTGTTCTTCCCGTCAGGTCTGGTCCTTTACTGGCTGGTATCTAACGTCGTGACCCTGATCCAGCAAACGCTGATCTACCGTTCACTCGAGAAGAAAGGGCTGCATTCGAAGTAATGTAACCCCATGAACTCCCCAAAGGCGGCCAATGGCCGCCTTTTTACGTTATGCCACGGTGTCGCAGCGAAGCAAACCTGCCTCGCAGCCAACCATCTAAGCTATTACTAGGTTTTCCCACCGACTCTGTTTACAATTGCAGCGAATTTACAAAGCAAAGCCAAAATTATGATCGAACATACTGATACCATTGTTGCGCAAGCTACCCCTCCGGGCCGTGGCGGCGTCGGCATTATTCGCGTCTCGGGCCCAAAAGCCAACGAGGTCGCACTCGCGGTAGCCGGCCGTGAACTCAAAACCCGTTATGCCGAATACCTACCGTTCAAAAACGAAGACGGTAACGCACTGGATCAGGGCATCGCTTTATTCTTCAAGGGACCGAACTCCTTTACCGGTGAGGATGTGCTGGAGCTACAGGGCCACGGCGGCCCGGTACTGATGGATATGATGATCAAGCGTATCCTGAAAATTGACGGCATCCGCCCGGCCCGTCCGGGGGAATTTTCCGAACGGGCTTTTATGAACGACAAGCTCGACCTGGCACAGGCAGAGGCGATTGCCGACCTGATTGACGCCAGCTCGGAGGAAGCCGCCAAAAGTGCCTTCCAGTCGCTCCAGGGCGCCTTCTCGGGCCGTGTCAACGAGCTGGTGGAGGCCCTCATCCACCTGAGGATCTATGTCGAGGCCGCTATCGACTTTCCGGAAGAAGAAATCGACTTCCTGTCTGACGGCAAGGTCAGCGGCGATCTCAACGGTATCATCGAACGCCTCGATGCCGTGCGCCGCGAAGCCAATCAGGGAGCGATCATGCGCGAAGGGATGAAGGTGGTTATCGCCGGTCGCCCTAACGCCGGCAAGTCCAGCCTGCTCAATGCCCTGTCCGGCAAGGATTCAGCCATTGTCACCGATATCGCCGGCACCACCCGTGACGTACTGCGCGAGCATATCCATATTGATGGCATGCCACTGCATATCATTGATACCGCCGGCTTGCGCGAAGCAACCGACGAAGTCGAGCGTATCGGAATCGAGCGTGCGTGGGAGGAGATCCAGCAGGCCGACCGCGTGCTGTTCATGGTTGACGGTACCACCACCGATGCCACCGATCCCAAAGAAATTTGGCCGGACTTCATCGAACGTCTGCCAGACAGCATGGGCCTGACGGTTATCCGCAACAAAGTCGAGCTGACCAACGAAGAAGCCGGGATCTGCCATGTCAACAACCCGACCCTGATCCGCCTTTCAGCACGTACCGGCGCCGGGGTCGACAGCCTGCGCGAGCACCTGAAGGAATGTATGGGCTATGCCGGTACCACCGAAGGCGGCTTCATGGCCCGGCGTCGCCACCTGGAGGCCCTGGAACGCGCGGCAGAACACCTTGAGACCGGCAAAGACCAGCTGGAAGGCTTCATGGCCGGAGAAATACTGGCCGAGGAGCTGCGCCTCGCCCAGCAGCACCTGAGTGAGATCACCGGCGAATTCACCTCTGACGATCTTCTCGGCCGGATCTTTACCTCGTTCTGTATCGGTAAATAGCAGATCCCACAAAGCAATCACACCCGTAGCCTGTTCCGGATCCCCGGGACAGGCTGTGCATAACCCTTCTATAAAGATCCCCTCTCCAGTAAGATCATGCTTTCCTCCCTGTTCTGAAGCAGTACAATGCTGTGTATAGATTTGTTGTGAATATCTAAACGGACAGAGAGACCATGCGCTATATCACCTTGATCACCGGCAGTACCCTCGGCGGTGCTGAATATGTTGCCGACCACCTCAGCGAATTGCTGGAACAACACGGCCACAGCACAGAAATCATCAATCAAGCCGACCTCGAACAGCTTTCCACCGACCATATCTGGCTACTCGTCTGCTCGACCCATGGTGCCGGTGAGTATCCGGACAACATCCAGCCGTTTATCGAGCAGCTCACCAGCCAGAAACCCGATTTGTCGACATTGCAGTATGGGATCGTCGGGCTTGGCGACAGCAGCTATGACACTTTCTGCGCCGCGGCCAAAAATCTCGATCAACAGCTCGCATCGCTTGGGGCAACCCGTCTCGGAGAGCGGCTAGATATCGATGTTTCCCAGGATCCCGTCCCTGAAGATCCTGCCGAACTGTGGCTGGAAACCTGGAAAAACACCCTCTGTGAATAAAATTCCGGCGATAATTACTCAATATTTTCGCCTTTTTTAAACTTTTTTCTGTGGATAACTATAGATCTAAACGGTGATCAACCCATAGTTATCCATTGAATAAGTTTATACCCCTCACCGGGCTGTTGATAAGTGGCTATTTTGATCCCAGCTAATCCTTGTAGAGATCCAAGCTGCTCCACAGCAAATGATCCTCCCTAACATCATGATCATTAGGATCATTTCTCGGTTATCCACATGATCGGGGGATCTATATAATAGATCTAACAGAAGATCTCTTTAAAAGATCTTATATATATTTAAAGAAGCCTTTCTTCTTGATCAAATGATCTTCACTAAAGATTCTCTCTTCCTCGGAAAAAGGATAGAATGATCCACCTTTGCTCGCAGATACGTACTGGCAATTTCGAATACCTGAGGTAGTTTCATGTTTTACCAGGAAAATTTTGATGTCATCGTGGTTGGTGGCGGCCATGCCGGCACTGAGGCCGCGTTGGCAGCAGCCCGAATGGGACAAAAAACCTTACTTTTGACGCATAACATCGATACGCTGGGACAGATGTCTTGCAACCCAGCCATTGGCGGGATCGGGAAAGGACACCTGGTTAAAGAAGTTGATGCCCTCGGCGGCCTGATGGCTCAGGCAATTGACAAGGGCGGGATCCAGTTCAGAACCCTGAACTCCTCCAAAGGACCGGCAGTACGAGCGACGCGTGCCCAGGCAGACCGTGCCCTGTACAAGGCTGCCGTACGTGAAAAACTGGAAAACCAGCCGAACCTGATGTTGTTCCAGCAGTCCGTGGATGACCTGATCGTTGAAAACGATCGTGTTGTCGGTGTGATCACCGAAATGGGACTGAAATTCCGCGGCAAGGCGGTCGTGCTGACTGTCGGCACTTTCCTTGGCGGCAAGATCCACATCGGGCTGGAAAACTACAGCGGTGGCCGTGCCGGGGATCCACCGTCGATCGCCCTGGCATCTCGCCTGCGTGAACTACCGTTCCGTGTTGACCGCCTGAAAACCGGTACACCACCACGGATTGATGCCCGCACCGTTGATTTTAGCCAGCTACAGGCCCAGCACGGTGACAACCCGACGCCGCTGTTCTCGTTCATGGGCAAGGCATCGGATCATCCGCGCCAGATCCCGTGCTACATCACCCATACTAACGAGCAGACTCATGAGGTGATCCGCAATAACCTCGATCGCAGCCCGATGTATTCCGGTGTGATTGAAGGTATCGGCCCGCGTTACTGCCCGTCGATTGAAGACAAGGTGATGCGGTTTGCCGACAAGAACAGCCACCAGATATTTATCGAGCCTGAAGGCCTGACAACACACGAGCTGTACCCGAACGGTATCTCGACCAGCCTGCCGTTTGATGTCCAGATGCAAATCGTCCGTTCGATGAAGGGCTTCGAGAATGCGGCGATTGTCCGCCCGGGTTATGCGATTGAGTATGATTTCTTCGATCCGCGTGATTTGAAACAGACATTTGAAACCAAGTTTATCCAGGGCCTGTTCTTTGCCGGACAAATCAACGGTACAACAGGCTATGAAGAAGCTGCCGCGCAGGGCTTGCTGGCCGGTATGAATGCCGCACTGCTGGCACAGGACAAAGAAGGTTGGAGCCCGCGTCGTGATCAGGCCTATATGGGCGTTCTGATCGACGATCTCTCGACCATGGGTACCAAAGAGCCGTACCGGATGTTTACGTCCCGTGCCGAATACCGTCTGCTGCTGCGCGAAGACAATGCCGACTTGCGTTTGACCGAAATTGGCCGTGAGTTTGGTCTGGTCGACGACGAGCGCTGGGCTCGTTTCAACCAGAAGATCGAGAACATGGCGCAGGAGCGCCAGCGTCTGAAAGATATTTGGATCAACCCGGCATCGGATCATGCCGAGGCGCTGAACAAGATCCTCAAGACACCGATCGCCCGCGAGGCCAGCGGTGAGGATCTTCTGCGCCGTCCTGAGGTGACTTATGAGCAGCTGACGGCCATCGAGGCTTTTGCTCCGGCTCATGATGATGCACAGGCGAGCGAGCAAGTTGAAATCCAGGTGAAATACCAGGGTTATATCGATCGCCAGAAAGACGAGGTCGAAAAATCCCTGCGCCATGAAAACACCAAGCTACCGTTTGAGCTGGATTACAGCGTGGTGAAGGGCCTGTCTAACGAGGTCATTGCAAAACTTAATGATGCCAAGCCGGAAACCATCGGCCAGGCGTCACGGATCTCGGGCGTTACACCAGCGGCAATTTCCCTGCTGTTGGTTTACCTGAAAAAACAAGGCATGCTTAAGAAAGGCGAATAGGAGTCACCGGTGAAACAACGTTTGGCGCAATTGATCGCGCAAACTGACCTTGAGGTCACAGATCAGCAAGTGGAGCAACTGGTCGGTTATGTTGCCCTGCTGCACAAGTGGAACAAAGCGTATAATCTGACCTCTGTTCGCGATCCCCAGGATATGTTGGTGAAACATATTATGGATAGTATTGTGGTAAGCACTCACCTTGACGGTGAGCGCTTTATCGATGTCGGTACGGGACCGGGCTTGCCGGGGATCCCGCTGGCGATTATGAATCCGGACAAGGACTTTACCCTGCTCGATAGCCTGGGCAAGCGAATTCGCTTTATTCGCCAGGTGATCCATGAGCTGGGCATCGAGAATGTGACGCCGGTGCAGAGCCGGGTTGAGGAATTTCAGCCGGAAGCGGGCTTTGATGCAGTATTGAGCCGTGCATTTGCGTCGATGAATGATATGGTGTCCTGGTGCCACCACCTGCCGCACAGCGAAGGGTGCTTTATGGCGCTGAAAGGGCAATTTAATCAACAAGAGGTCGTAGAGCTACCGGAGTGGTGTTCTGTGACTGAGGTCAAATCTTTGCAAGTCCCTGAGCTAGAAGGCGAGCGTCATCTAGTAATCTTGACGGCAAAGGATTAATTGATGAGGTTTTTTCGTGGGAAGAGTCATAGCGGTTGCCAACCAGAAAGGAGGCGTGGGTAAAACCACCACTTGCGTTAATCTAGCGGCTTCACTGGCCGCGACACAGCGCAAAGTTCTAGTTATTGATCTGGATCCGCAGGGAAATGCCACCATGGCCAGCGGCGTGGATAAATACCAGGTTGATGCAACAGCCTATGATCTTCTGGTCGAAGAAACCCCGTTTAGCGAAGTGGCGGTCACCGATACGACCGGCGGCTATCACCTGATTGCCGCCAACGGTGATGTGACGGCCGCAGAAATCAAGCTGATGGAAGTGTTTGCCCGCGAAGTTCGCCTGCGTAACGCTTTGGAGGTAGTTCGTGATAACTATGATTTCATCTTTATCGATTGTCCTCCGGCATTAAACCTTCTTACAATCAACGCTATGACAGCAGCTGATTCTGTGCTTGTCCCTATGCAGTGTGAGTATTTTGCGCTGGAAGGCCTGACCGCATTGATGGATACCATCAGCAAATTGACCGCCGTGGTGAATGCCGACCTGAAGATTGAAGGGTTGCTTCGTACCATGTATGACCCGCGTAACCGGTTGGCAAATGAAGTCTCCCAACAGCTGAAAAAGCACTTTGGCGAGAAAGTCTACCGTACCGTGATCCCACGAAATGTCCGTTTGGCAGAAGCTCCTAGTCACGGGCGTCCGGCAATGTACTACGATAAGTATTCCAGCGGCGCCAAGGCATACCTGGCTCTGGCCGGTGAGATTATTCGTCGTGACGAGGTCGAGCGCAATGCCGGCGCTGTGGATGCATAAGGGTAAACAATGAACATGAATAAGCGAGGCCTTGGGAAAGGCCTTGATGCGCTACTGGCTACCAGTTCGGTCGCCCAGGCGAAACAAAAAAGTGCCGAGCAGGCACAATCGCTCTCTGAGGAAGGGATGCTGAAAGATCTTCCTGTGCAGGCGCTGCAGGCCGGTAAGTTTCAGCCTCGTAAAGATATGTCGGATGAGGCGCTGGCTGAACTGTCAGACTCGATTCGGGCCCAGGGGGTGATTCAGCCGATTGTGGTGCGTGAGATCGCATCGCAACAGTATGAGATTATTGCCGGCGAGCGACGCTGGCGCGCGGCCCGTCAAGCTGGGCTTCAGAAAGTCCCTTGTATTATTAAGGATGTTAATGATCGGGCGACGGTCGCCATTGCACTAATAGAGAATATCCAGCGGGAAGATCTCAATGCGATGGAAGAGGCGCAGGCATTGGAACGGCTGCAGAATGAATTTTCGCTGACCCACCAGCAGGTCGCCGAAGCCGTGGGTAAGTCGCGGGCAGCCGTATCAAACCTGTTGCGTTTGAACCAGCTGTCGGAGCCGGTTAAGCGCATGGTCGAGCAGAGACAACTCGAAATGGGCCATGCCCGTGCCCTGCTCGCGCTTGAGTCCGAGCAGCAGCTGGAAGCGGCACAAATAGTTGTTGCCAAGCTGTTAACGGTTCGTGATACCGAGAAGCTGGTGAAGAAACTTTTACAGCCTGTAGCCGAGCCAAAAGTGAAAGCCGTGAATGCCCAGCTCGAAGCGGCAGAAAATCACCTAAGTGAACACTTTGGCACCCAGGTGGCGATTAATCAGCAGAAAAACGGTAAAGGAAAAATCGTTTTCAGCTTTGACGAAGCCCACAAATTGAAGCAATTTATTGCAATGTTTGGTCACGAAATGTGACATAAAACGTGGATATTTTGTTGCAAAATTTACAATGACGTGATCAGGTTATTGTGTTGTAAAATCTAACACTTTTTTTTGCTGCGATTAGATTGCATTCAATCTAATGAGCCGTATAATTTTCGCAGTTTTCCCAGCACGACGTTTGTGTAGTGGAATGGACTCGAGGAACGAATACATGGTATCGGCGCTAGTTAGACCGGGCCGCCAACTGGCGAAACGGTTGCTCTTGCTACAATCTGGCGTCGTTTTGACAACGGCATTACTGGCAGTGTTTGCTGTCAGTGTTGACTGGGGAATCTCCGCATTAATAGGTGGCGGCATTTTTGTAATTGCCAATGCTGTCTTTGCTAAATGCGCCTTTCTGTTCAGTGGAGCCCGCCGGGCCCGGCTGATCATGGCGTCATTTTACGGTGGAGAAGTGCTGAAAATCCTCATCACGGTCATCCTATTTGCCATTGTTTACCTGTATGTCGAGGTGGAACTTGTTCCCCTCAAACTGACCTATTTGCTGGCTCTCGGGATTAATATCTTTGGGCCGGTTTTATTCATTAACAACAACAAATAGGATGAGTTATGGCTGCGCCAGGTGAAGCGCTAACGCCGTCAGGCTACATTACTCACCACCTGACTAACTTGTCGGTGGGTGATGGTTTCTGGACGGTTCATATAGATAGCCTGTTTTTCTCTGCTTTCACAGGACTGCTCTTTTTAGGGCTATTCTACAAGGCAGCGAAATCAGCGACATCAGGAGTTCCAGGAAAACTACAGTGTTTTGTGGAGATTATGGTCGAATTCGTTGATAGCAGCGTAAAAGAGACCTTCCATGGCCGCAATAAACTGATAGCTCCTTTGGCTCTGACCATATTCTGTTGGATCATGCTGATGAACATCATGGACTTAGTGCCAATTGATTTTCTTCCGTATCCGGCGGAGCACTGGTTAGGTATTCCTTATCTTAAGGTAGTACCGAGTGCTGATGTCAACATCACCATGGCAATGGCGTTAGGTGTGTTTGCTTTGATGCTTTATTACAGCATCAAAATCAAAGGCCTTGGCGGTTTTGCGAAAGAACTGGCACTTCACCCGTTCAATCACCCGGTAATGATCCCGTTCAACTTGCTGCTTGAAGTAGTGTCGTTGCTAGCGAAGCCTATTTCGCTTGGTATGCGTCTGTTCGGTAACATGTTTGCCGGTGAGGTGGTGTTTATCCTAATTGCGGCATTAATGCCGTGGTGGGCACAATGGCTGGGCTCGGTCCCGTGGGCAATTTTCCACATCCTGGTCATTACAATTCAATCATTCGTGTTTATGATGTTGACTATTGTGTACCTGTCTCAGGCGCATGAAGACAATCATTAACGATTATTTGTAAATTTTTAATTTTTTACTGGCACTTTAGCCGACAACTATAAACTGGAGATAGTGATGGAAACTTTACTAAGCTTTTCTGCAATTGCCGTGGGCATCATTGTAGGTCTTGCTGCACTGGGTACAGCGATCGGCTTCGCACTTCTAGGTGGTAAATTCCTTGAAGGTGCAGCTCGTCAACCTGAAATGGCACCTATGCTGCAAGTTAAGATGTTCATCATTGCAGGTCTGCTTGATGCGGTTCCAATGATCGGTATCGTAATCGCTCTACTATTCACATTCGCAAACCCATTCGTTGGCCAACTAGCTGGTTAATAAATAAAAACGAACGGACCCATAGCAACCCTTTTTAAGGAGATGCGTTGTGAATATGAATGCAACTTTGCTGGGTCAGGCAATCGCCTTCTTCCTATTCGTGGTTTTCTGCATGAAATATGTATGGCCACCAATTATGGAAGCGATTGAAGATCGTCAGAAGAAAATTGCTGACGGTTTGGCAGCCGCTGATCGTGCTGCCAAAGACCTGAACCTAGCGCAGGCAAATGCTTCTGAGCAATTAAAGGAAGCAAAACACACTGCAACTGAACTTGTTGAGCAAGCGAATAAACGCAAAGCTCAAATCATCGACGAAGCGAAGGCTGAAGCCCTTGCTGAGCGTGACAAAATTCTGGCTCAAGGTCTTGCTGAGATTGAAGCAGAACGTAACCGCGCGCGCGATGATCTGCGCAAACAAGTTGCAACTCTAGCTGTGATTGGTGCTGAGAAAATCATTGAGCGTTCTATCGATAAGGATGCCCATGCTGATCTTCTTAACAAAGTCACTGCAGAACTGTAATTAAAGGGGCAAGCACATGTCTGATATGACTACTATCGCACGCCCCTACGCTAAAGCAGCCTTTGATTTTGCGGTTGAGAAAGGTGAGCTGGCCCAATGGGCTGAAATGCTCACCTTTACTGCTGAGGTGGCAACGAATGACACTATTCAGGATGTCCTGGACAGTGGTTATGCTGCCGAGAAGCTGACTGAAATCTTTATTTCGGTTTGCGGCGAGCAACTCAACGAATTCGGTCAGAACTTGATTAAAGTGATGGCCGAGAACGGACGCCTGAAAGCGCTACCTGATGTCTGCGACGAGTTCCTGTTCCTGAAAAATGAACATGAAAAGACTATCGATGCGGAAGTAACCTCGGCGGTTACCCTCGACGATAGCCAACTTGCCGCGATCAGCGCGAAACTGGAAGAGCGTCTGGAACGTAAGGTTAAGCTGAATTGCAGTGTAGACGAGACCCTGATTGCCGGGGTTGTGATTAGAGCTGGAGACTTAGTCATCGATAACTCAGTACGCGGAAAACTAAACCGCCTGAGCGATACTTTGCAGTCTTGATTTGGGGAATTGGAGCATGCAACTTAATTCCACGGAAATTAGCGCACTGATCAAGCAGCGTATTGAAAAATTCAACGTTGTAAGTGAAGCGCGTAACGAAGGTACTATCATTTCCGTAAGTGACGGTATTATTCGTATCCATGGCCTTGCTGACGTAATGCAAGGTGAAATGATTGAATTACCTGGTGGCCGTTTTGCACTGGCACTTAACCTTGAGCGTGACTCGGTTGGTGCGGTTGTAATGGGCCCATATGCCGACCTACAGGAAGGCATGAAAGTAACGGGTACTGGTCGTATTCTTGAAGTACCAGTAGGCCCGGCGCTACTTGGCCGTGTTGTCAACACGCTGGGTGAGCCTATCGATGGTAAAGGTCCAATTGAAACCGAGACATTCTCTCCGGTTGAAGTAATTGCACCAGGTGTTATCGACCGTAAATCAGTCGACCAGCCAGTTCAGACTGGTTATAAAGCGGTTGACTCAATGATCCCAATCGGCCGTGGCCAGCGTGAGCTAGTCATCGGTGACCGTCAGACTGGTAAAACAGCGATGGCGATCGATGCGATCATCAACCAGAAAAACTCTGGTATTTACTCTGTTTATGTTGCTATCGGCCAGAAAGCGTCAACTATCGCTAACGTAGTGCGCAAACTGGAAGAGCACGGTGCACTGGCAAACACAATTGTGGTTGTAGCATCGGCGTCTGAAGCCGCTGCATTGCAGTACCTTGCGCCATACGCAGGTTGTGCAATGGGTGAATACTTCCGTGACCGCGGTGAAGATGCCCTGATCGTATATGATGACCTGTCTAAGCAGGCTGTTGCGTACCGTCAGATTTCACTTCTTCTTCGTCGTCCACCAGGTCGTGAAGCATTCCCTGGTGACGTTTTCTACTTACACTCTCGTCTGCTGGAGCGTGCTGCTCGTGTAAACGAAAACTACGTAGAAAAATTCACTAACGGTGAAGTGAAAGGTCAAACGGGTTCCCTAACTGCGCTGCCGATTATCGAAACGCAGGCAGGTGACGTATCAGCATTCGTACCGACCAACGTTATCTCGATCACTGATGGTCAGATCTTCCTACAGACAGAGCTGTTCAACGCCGGTATTCGTCCAGCGGTTGATCCAGGTATCTCTGTATCGCGTGTAGGTGGTTCTGCTCAGACCAAGATCATCAAGAAGCTATCTGGCGGTATCCGTACTGCACTGGCACAGTATCGTGAACTAGCGGCGTTTGCCCAGTTCTCGTCTGATCTTGATGAAGCAACCAAGAAGCAGCTTGACCACGGTCAGAAAGTAACAGAGCTGATGAAGCAGAAGCAGTACGCGCCAATGTCTGTTTTCGAGCAAGCGCTTGTTATCTTTGCTGCGGAAAAAGGCTATCTGAACGATGTTGAGCTGACAAAGCTTGCTGACTTCGAAGCTGCGTTGCTTTCATATGCCAAAGCTCACTATGTAGAGCTTGTATCTCAGGTAGATGAAACGGGTGCTTGGAACGGCGAAATCGAAGAGCAGTTTGTAAAACTGGTTGAAGATTTCAAAGCGACCCAGACTTGGTAATTGGTTGGTGATCGCTTGCGATCACCTACTAACGGAGAGTAACGATGGCCAGCGCAAAAGAGATTCGTAACAAGATCGGCAGTGTGCAAAACACACAGAAGATCACAAAAGCGATGGAAATGGTGGCCGCGTCTAAAATGCGTAAAACGCAAGACGCGATGGAATCATCACGTCCATACGCACAAACTATGCGCAAAGTGATCGGTCATATCGCCCTTGGTAGCCTCGAGTATAAGCATCCTTATCTTGAAGAGCGTGAAGCCAAGCGCGTGGGTTACATCATTGTTTCTACTGACCGCGGTCTGTGTGGCGGTTTGAACATTAACCTGTTCAAACAAGCCATGACGGATGTGCAAGGCTGGTCAGAGAAAGGTGCAGACGTTGACTTGGCGCTTGTTGGCGCAAAGGCGACTGCATTCTTTAACAGCTACGGCGGTAACGTGGTCGCTCAGGTGTCAGGTCTGGGAGACTCCCCGACGGTTGACGAGCTGATCGGTACCGTTGGCGTAATGCTGAAGAAATATGATGAAGGCCAATTGGATCGCCTGTACCTGGTTTACAACAAATTTGTAAACACCATGGTTCAGGAACCAGTGATTGATCAATTGCTGCCTTTGCCTAAGTCAGAAGACGAAGAAATGCAGCGCAACCACTCTTGGGACTATATCTATGAGCCCGAGCCGAAAGCCCTGCTCGAGACCCTACTGGTTCGCTATGCCGAATCACAGGTATACCAGGGTGTGGTCGAGAATCTTGCCAGTGAGCAAGCGGCTCGAATGGTTGCGATGAAAGCAGCGACAGACAATGCTGGAAACTTGATTGACGAACTACAGCTTGTGTACAACAAAGCCCGTCAGGCGGCGATTACACAAGAACTGTCAGAAATCGTTTCTGGTGCATCGGCTGTTTAAGGCAAAGAATTAATAAGTTTAGAGGATTAACGATGGCTACAGGTAAGATCGTACAGATCATCGGTGCGGTAGTCGACGTAGAGTTTCCGCAGGACTCTGTACCACAGGTATATGACGCCCTTCACGTTGATGCAAAAGAGAACGGTACGCTAGTTCTTGAAGTTCAGCAGCAGCTTGGTGGCGGTGTTGTACGTGGTATCGCAATGGGTACTTCTGATGGCTTACGTCGTGGTTTGTCTGTTGAAAACACAGGCCGCCCAATTGAAGTTCCAGTTGGTACAGCTACTCTAGGACGTATCATGAACGTTCTGGGTCAGCCAATCGACGAGTGTGGTGATATCGGTGAAGAAGAGCGTTACGCGATTCACCGTGAAGCACCAAGCTACGAAGAGCAGTCAAACGCAACTGAGTTGCTTGAGACTGGTGTAAAAGTTATCGACCTGATTTGTCCATTCGCCAAGGGTGGTAAAATCGGTCTATTCGGTGGTGCCGGTGTAGGTAAAACCGTAAACATGATGGAACTTATCAACAACATCGCCCTACAGCACTCAGGTCTGTCGGTATTTGCTGGTGTTGGTGAGCGTACTCGTGAAGGTAACGACTTCTACTACGAGATGCAGGAAGCAGGCGTTGTTAACGTTGAGAATCCTGAAGAGTCTAAAGTAGCAATGGTTTACGGCCAGATGAACGAGCCACCGGGTAACCGTCTACGTGTTGCATTGACTGGTCTGACAATGGCTGAACGTTTCCGTGACGAAGGTCGTGACGTACTGCTGTTCATCGATAACATCTACCGTTATACCCTTGCGGGTACCGAGGTATCGGCACTTCTTGGTCGTATGCCATCTGCGGTAGGTTACCAGCCAACTCTTGCAGAAGAGATGGGTGTACTTCAGGAACGTATCACGTCAACGAAGACAGGTTCTATTACCTCTGTTCAGGCGGTATACGTACCTGCGGATGACTTGACGGATCCATCACCGGCAACAACGTTTGCCCACTTGGATGCGACAGTTGTACTTTCTCGTCAGATCGCTTCTCTGGGTCTATACCCAGCGATTGACCCACTAGATTCAACATCTCGTATGCTTGATCCGCTAGTGGTTGGTCAGGAGCACTACGAGATCGCTCGTGGCGTGCAGAGCCTTCTGCAGCGTTATAAAGAGCTGAAAGACATCATTGCAATCCTGGGTATGGATGAGCTGTCTGAAGAAGATAAGCAGGCCGTATCTCGTGCACGTAAGATTGAGCGTTTCCTAACTCAGCCTTACCACGTTGCTGAAGTCTTCACAGGTGACCCAGGTATCTACGTAGCGCTGAAAGACACGCTACGTAGCTTTAAAGGTCTTCTTGCTGGCGAATACGACGACATCCCAGAGCAGGCATTCATGTACTGCGGCGCGATCGAAGACGTATTGGAAAACGCGAAGAAGCTTTAAGCTGAGTAGGAGGCGACATGGCAGCGATAACCTTCCATCTAGACGTAGTCAGCGCAGAGAAAAAACTGTTCTCTGGTCGTGCTGAAAACGTTCAGGTGACCGGTAGCGAAGGTGAACTGGGTATTCACGCAGGACACACACCGCTGCTGACCGCTATCACGCCGGGCATGGTTCGAATCACTAAACAGCACGGCGAGGAAGAGATCATCTACCTTTCCGGTGGTATGCTGGAAGTCCAGCCGAGCTCCGTTACGGTGCTGGCTGACACTGCAATCCGTGGTGAAGATTTGGATGCTGCGAAGGCGGAAGAAGCGAAACGTCAGGCTGAGGAGCATATCCACAATCAGCACGGCGATATCGACTTTGCTCAAGCGGCCAGTGACCTGGCTAAAGCAATCGCTCAGCTACGAGTTATCGAGCTGACGCGAAAAGCGCGTTAATCAGGCGCATGACGCAAAAAGCGACCCTAGGGTCGCTTTTTTTATGCCTGCTACCTGGCGGGCTGTCCGTTTATGAGTACCTGATAGCTTTGTCATTGTTTGCTGTACGCCGTGTGTTTTGTTTCATTTGCAGGCGATATACGGTTATTACTCGCAAAAAAAAATCTATTTTCCTTAAACCTTCCCGGGTGAACCGATACAATGCGGGAAGTTAAACATTGAATATGCATCAAGAAGGATTATTTATCATGAGCTTCAGTGCTGTGATCCTGGCGGCGGGTAAAGGAACCCGCATGTACTCGAATTTACCTAAGGTGCTGCATAAACTGGCAGGCAAGCCGATGGCCAAGCATGTTATCGATACCTGTGGCGGGCTGGGGGCGGAGAATATTCACCTGGTTTATGGTCACGGCGGTGATCAAATGCAGGCAGCCCTGGCTGAAGAGTCGGTGAACTGGGTATTGCAGGCTGAGCAGTTGGGCACAGGCCACGCGGTTAACCAGGCCTGCCCGGATCTGGCCGATGACGAGAAAGTGCTGATCTTGTACGGGGACGTGCCGCTGATCAGTGCCCAGACCCTGGAAAACCTTCTTGATGCCCAGCCTGAGGGCGGTATTGCCCTGCTGACCGTGGTACTGGATGACCCAACAGGTTATGGCCGTATTGTTCGTCGTAACGGTCCTGTTGTTGCCATTGTTGAGCAGAAAGATGCTTCTGAAGAGCAGAAGCTGATCAAGGAGATTAATACCGGGGTAATGGTTGCCAACGGTGGCGATCTCAAGCGCTGGCTGGCAGCGCTTAAAAACGATAACGCCCAGGGTGAGTACTACCTGACCGACATTATTGCGACGGCCCACAATGAAGGCCGCGCTGTTGAAGCCGTTCACCCGGAAAAGGCGATTGAGGTTGAAGGGGTGAACAACCGCATTCAGCTGGCAAGACTGGAGCGGGCCTACCAGGCAATGCAGGCAGAGCGCCTGCTTGAACAAGGTGTAATGCTGCGCGATCCGGCTCGTTTTGACTTACGCGGTGAGCTGCAGTGCGGCACCGACGTTGAAATTGATGTCAATGTTATTATCGAGGGCTCTGTGTCCCTGGGGGATAACGTGGTGATCGGCACCGGCTGTGTGCTGAAAGACTGTGAGATTGATGACAACACAATTGTACGGCCGTATAGCGTGATTGAAGGTGCGACAGTCGGTGAAGATTGTACGGTAGGGCCGTTTACTCGCTTGCGCCCGGGAGCCGAACTGGTGGGTGACTCGCACGTCGGTAACTTTGTCGAAATGAAGAAAGCGCGATTGGGGCAGGGCTCCAAAGCCAACCACCTGACCTATCTGGGTGATGCCGAGATTGGCGATCGGGTAAATATCGGTGCCGGTACGATTACCTGTAACTACGACGGTGCCAACAAGTTCAAGACCGAAATAGAAGATGATGTCTTTATTGGTTCTGATACCCAGCTGATCGCCCCGGTAAAAGTAGCCAAGGGAGCTACCATTGGTGCCGGCGCGACAATCAACCGTGATATCGGTGAGGGTGAGTTAGTCATTACTCGCGCCCCTGCCCGTACTATCAAAGGCTGGAAACGTCCGGTGAAACAAAAGTAACGGCCGTTATTGGGTAATAAAAGGCAAGGGCTCTCCTTGCCTTTTTTGTATCCGAGTGACTACGTTGCTTCTCTTCCACCTCATCTTCTTTTTAATAAAAAATTAATTGCACAATCTTGATCAAGAAAGTTTTGATCTGCTACCATTTCTTTCAAATCGAAACTTTAAACTATCAGTTCGTAATTTATGTCGAAGCGAAATACCCAGCAGCGCCGTCATGCCATTGTCTCCATGGTCAATGAAGCGGGTGAAGTCAGCGTTGATAAGCTGGCGAAGTTTTTTTCCACCTCGGAAGTCACCATTCGAAAAGACCTTGCCGCCCTGGAAAAGAACGGCTTATTGCTACGCCGTTATGGCGGCGCGATTGCGATGCCGACCGAAATGGTCAGTGAGGTAGAAGAAAATGTTTCGGTTCGTAAGTTAGCAATTGCCAAAGCGGCGGCTGAGAGGATCCGTGATCATAACCGGGTCATCATCGACAGCGGCAGTACCACGGCAGGCCTGATTGGTTTGCTGGGTGGCAAGCAGGGGCTGATAGTGATGACTAACTCGCTGAGCGTCGCCAATGCCTTGAATGAGTTGGAGGACGAGCCGACTTTGTTGATGACCGGCGGTACCTGGGATCCGCATTCGGAAGCGTTTCAGGGCCAGGTCGCGGAGTCAGTGTTGCGCTCCTACGACTTTGATCAGCTGTTTATCGGTGCTGACGGTATTGATATTGCACGTGGTACAACGACGTTTAATGAACTGATCGGACTGAGCCGAGTGATGGCCGAGGTGTCACGCGAGGTCGTGGTGATGGTCGAATCCAGCAAGGTTGGACGCAAGATCCCCAACCTTGAGCTTCCCTGGTCGAATATCAGTACCTTGATCACCGACGACGGCTTGAGTGACGAAGCGAAACAACAGATTGAACAGCATGGTGTACAGGTGATCTGTACGGCATCGGAATAAACTTTTAGAGAGAAACGATTATGTGTGGGATTGTTGGTGCAGTAGCACAACGTGATGTGGCTGAAATTCTTGTCGAAGGCCTGCGTCGTCTGGAATATCGCGGCTATGACTCTGCCGGTGTGGCGGTGGTTGATAGCGAGAGTAACCTGACTCGCGTTCGCCGCCTGGGTAAAGTGCAGGAGCTGGCCGATGCTGTCGAGCAGTCACCGCTTGTCGGTGGAACCGGTATTGCCCATACGCGCTGGGCGACGCATGGCGAGCCGTCTGAAGCCAATGCCCATCCGCATATGTCTGGTGACAACATTGCGCTGGTCCATAACGGGATCATTGAAAATCATGAAGAACTGCGCGAGTTGTTGACAGAGCGCGGCTACGCATTTGTCTCGCAGACTGACACCGAAGTGATTGCTCACTTGGTTGAGTGGGAGTTGCGCACTGCAGCTACTTTGCTTGAGGCGGTACAAAAAACAGCTGCTCAGCTTGAAGGTGCCTACGGGACGGTTGTGATGGATCGCCGCGACCCAGAGCGTGTTGTAGTTGCGCGTTCGGGTAGCCCGCTGGTGATTGGCTTGGGTGTCGGCGAGAACTTCCTGGCCTCGGATCAGTTGGCGCTGCTGAATGTAACTCGTCGCTTTATGTTCCTTGAAGAAGGCGACGTGGCTGAAATCACCCGCCGCGAAGTAAATATCTTTGATGTTGACGGTCAGCCGGCTACTCGCGAGGTACACGAATCTAATCTTCAGCAGGATGCCGCTGACAAGGGTCAGTACCGTCACTACATGCAGAAAGAAATCTACGAGCAGCCAAGTGCACTGATCAACACCATGGAAGGCCGTATCGGCAGCGATTCCGTGATTGTTGAAAGTATCGGCAACGGTGCGACCGATATTCTGGAAAATGTCGAGCATGTACAGATTGTCGCCTGTGGTACTTCCTACAATGCCGGTATGGTTGCCCGCTACTGGTTCGAGGCGATGGCCGGTGTGAGCTGTGATGTCGAGATCGCCTCGGAGTTCCGCTACCGCAAGTTTGTGACCCGTCCAAATAGCCTGCTGATCACCCTGTCCCAGTCGGGCGAGACTGCCGATACCCTTGCCGCCCTTCGTCTGGCCAAAGAGAAAGGCTACATGGCTGCAATGACCATCTGTAACGTTGCTGGCTCATCATTGGTTCGTGAATCCGATTTGGCCTTCATGACCCGTGCCGGTACAGAAATCGGTGTGGCATCCACCAAGGCATTTACGACCCAGCTGGTGACGCTGCTGATGTTTGTGACCGCTCTGGGTAAAGAGAAAGGCCTGATTGATACGGCCAAAGAGAAAGCGATTGTCGATTCTCTGCATTCGCTACCGACCCAGGTTGAGAAAGCTCTGGCATTCGACAAGCCAATCGAGCAGCTAGCCGAAGATTTTGCCGACAAGCACCATGCCCTGTTCCTTGGTCGCGGTGAGTTTTACCCGATTGCCATTGAAGCGTCACTGAAGCTGAAGGAGATCTCTTACATTCACGCAGAGGCCTATGCGGCAGGTGAGCTAAAACACGGTCCGTTGGCACTGATTGATGCTGATATGCCGGTTATTGTCGTGGCACCAACCAATGACTTGCTTGAGAAACTGAAGTCGAATATCGAGGAAGTACGTGCCCGCGGCGGCTTACTGTATGTCTTCGCCGACAGCGAGGCAGGCTTCGAAGAGGTTGACGGGATGAAGATCATTACCATGCCTCGTGTCGATGAAGTGATTGCCCCTATTTTCTACACAGTACCGATGCAGCTGCTGTCGTACCATGTCGCGCTGATCAAGGGAACCGATGTGGATCAGCCGCGTAACCTGGCGAAGGCCGTGACGGTTGAATAACTGATTTTTTGATAGTCTCAATAATGAGAAAAGGCGCCAACTTTGGCGTCTTTTCTCGTTTTTGAGCATGGGAGAAGCTACTCTCTAGACAAGACTGACTAGTTTTATTGCGAAATAGGAAAAAAGACCTACATTGTGACGAACTGCAACTCATAATAAGAATCTCATCAATAATAATGTTTTTAAGTGTTTGATTTTTAATTTTTTTATTTCTTTTTGTAAAGTTGGCTTATGTTATGCACCCCTAGGATTGAAAGCTGGGCAGTATTCATTTAATTCTGTATTGGAGGTTAGACATGACAGATCCCAAAGCGAAAATCGCGGCGCGAATTAAGGAAGCGCGTGAGTGGAAAGGACTTACCCAGGTCCATATGGCGCAGCAGTTGCGTGTCGCTCGCCAGACCTATCTCGATTTGGAAACCGGAAAGACCGAGCCCAAAGTCAGGCTGCTGTCTGAGATTTCGGAAATCACCGAGCGTCCCCTGACCTGGTTTGTCTACGGTGACGAAGGGATAGAAATCTTGGAAAGTGAGTACAAAGAGGAAATAGATCGTTTATTGCAATACTTTAGCCGTCTTCCCCACTCGGCCAGAAATGTTATTTTGCAGCAAAGTATCAATCTAGCCGGCTTTATGGCGGAATACACCCGGGCACTGACTCAGAAAGACAAATAAATCCCATATTAATACGCATTTAATTACTATGCTTTTTGTGTGTATACAATGTTTTACATTAGTGATTTAAGTTGTCTGCTTTGCTCGACATTAAATGTATAGGGTCACAGTTTCGCCAGCTCTGTAGTGAACTTATGCTGTTCTGTTAGATAATTTCCCGTTCTTTGACACTTTTTCCTGCAATTACAACTTGTTGTCTTTGTCTGAGACGAAGGTTAGTTAGGGACATAATTAACAGATGGTGGCTAAATGCAAAGCTCAAAACCACACATTGCGGCGCGAGTTCGAGATGCTAGAGAGTGGAAAGAGATTTCGCAAGTTGCAATGGCAAAACGCCTTGATATTGCAAGGCAAACGTACCTTGACCTTGAGTCGGGGAAAACCGAGCCAAGGATAACAACCCTGTTGAAGATTGCGGAGATCACCGGGCGACCATTGACCTGGTTTATTGAAGAGGGGACGATCCCGCAGTCTGTACACCAACACACCCAGAGCCAACAGTTGATCGAATTGTTAGACAAGGTGCCGGAGCCGCTGAAAACCAAGCTTATTGCCCATCAGATTGGCATGATAAGCAGCTATATTGACCACTTGGATTCAATGAAATAAATGATAGGTACCTAATAAAAAGCAGCCCGAAGGCTGCTATTTTAATGGGCTATTCCGGCGTTACTGTGCCAGGAAAAACTTATAGGCAGGGTTATCCGTTTCATCCTTCCACTGGTACCCCAGCTCACGGAGATGGCTGGTGAATGACAGCAAATCATGGTCTTCCAGTTCGAATCCGCATAATACCCGGCCGTAGTCGGCACCATGGTTGCGGTAGTTGAACAAACTGATGTTCCAATGTGTACCGAGCGTATTCAAAAACTTCAGCAACGCTCCCGGGTATTCCGGAAACTCAAAGCTGTACAGCCGCTCTTTCAGCGGTTTCGACGGTCGGCCGCCAATCATGTAGCGGACGTGGACCTTGGCCATTTCATCGTCAGACAAATCAACCACCGGATAGCCGCCTTTGCGAAGGTCGTGGATGATGCTGTCCAGTTCTTCCTGTCCCTGCAGCAAGCGGACGCCGACAAAGACATTGGCCAGAGCATCGTCGTTGTAGCGGTAGTTAAACTCCGTCACTGCCCGTCCGCCGATAATATGGCAGAAATCCAGAAACGCCCCCGGTCGCTCGGGGATTGTGACGGCCAGCAATCCCTCGCGTTTCTCACCCAGCTCGCAACGTTCCGACACATAGCGAAGGCCATGAAAGTTCAGGTTGGCCCCCGATAGAATGGCCGCAAGTTGCTGGTCTTGCAGCTGGTTCACTTCGGCATACTTTTTCAGTCCGGCCAGCGACAGAGCCCCGGAGGGTTCGGCAATAGCACGGGTATCTTCGAAGATATCTTTGACCGCCGAGCAGATCTCGTCACTGGTTACGGTGATCACATCATCGATATACTGCTGGCAGAGTCGGAACGTCTCTTCACCGATCCGTTTTACCGCAACCCCGTCGGCAAACATACCGACCTGATCCAGCGTGACCGGTTCGCCGGCATCAAGTGCTGCCTTGAGACAGGCCGAGTCTTCTGCCTCGACGCCGATAACCTTGATCTCCGGCATCAGCTGTTTGAGCAGTACAGACACCCCAGCAGCCAGACCACCGCCTCCGACCGGCACAAAGACGTAGTTGAGATGGCCGTTTTGCTGGACCAGCTCAATCCCAATCGTGCCCTGCCCGGCAATAACAGCCGGGTGATCAAAAGGGGGAATAAAGGTATAGCTATGCTGAGCTGCCAGTGCCTCGGCATGGGCCTTGGCCTCGTCAAAGTTGCCGCCGTGCAGGACGACCTTGCCGCCAAAACTTCTGACGGCGTCTACCTTGATATCCGGTGTGGTACGCGGCATGACGATAGTGGTACTGACCCCGAGCTGCTTGCCTGACAATGCCAATCCCTGGGCGTGGTTGCCCGCCGAGGCGGCAATGACCCCGGCCTGACGTTGCGCCTCGGTAAGCTGGGCCATCATGGTATAGGCACCGCGCAGCTTGAACGAATGGACCGGCTGGCGGTCCTCCCGTTTAAGCTGGACGCTGTTGCCCAGCCTGGCGGCCAGCCGGTTCATGGTCTGTAACGGGGTGACCTGAGCCACCTCGTAAACCGGTGCCCGAAGAATATCGCGAAGGTAGTCGGCTCCGCTTGGTAGCGCTACATCCCCGGCCTGTTTCACTTCGCTCATCATTCTATCCTTCCAGCTTGGTTTTATCTCGGACAGCCCCTTTGTCGGCGCTGGTAGCAAGTAGTGCATAGGCACGTAACGCGTAAGACACCTCGCGCTGGCGGTCGGCTGGTTGCCAGCCCTGCTGGTTGTTCACCTCACGGCGCTGAGCCAGCTCCTGCTCGTCGATCTGCAGTTCAATGCTGCGGTTCGGAATGTCGATATCGATGATATCGCCGTCTTTTATCAGACCAATGGTGCCGCCGGCAGCAGCTTCGGGAGAAACATGACCGATCGACAGGCCACTGGTACCGCCAGAAAAACGGCCGTCAGTAATTAGGGCGCACTCTTTGCCCAGACCCATGGATTTGAGGTAGGTGGTCGGATACAGCATTTCCTGCATGCCCGGTCCGCCTTTCGGGCCCTCATAGCGGATAACGACCACATCGCCGGCTTTCACCTTACCGCCGAGGATCCCCTCGACCGCGGTATCCTGGCTTTCGAACACCACCGCCGGGCCGCGGAAAGTCAGGCAGCTTTCGTCGACACCGGCGGTTTTGACGATACAGCCGTCAACGGCCATGTTGCCGGAAAGCACCGCCAGTCCGCCATCCTGACTGAAGGCGTGCTCTTTGCTGCGGATACAGCCGTTTTCGCGGTCGTCATCGACGCTGTCCCAGCGGCAGTCTTGCGAGAAGGCCTTGGTGGTACGAATACCGGCAGGGCCTGCGCGATAGAAATCTTTGACTTCCTGCGATCCCGTTACCGAAATATCATAATGGGCTAGTGAGTCGGCGAAGGTCTGCCCTAATACGTTATAGCAGTCGCTGTGCAGTAGGCCTGCTCGGTTGAGCTCGCCCAGGATACCGTAGACGCCGCCGGCACGGTGAACGTCCTCCATATGGTATTGTTGGGTTGACGGCGCGACCTTGCACAGGTGCGGTACCAGACGTGACATCCGGTCGATGTCATCCATGGTAAAGTCAATCTCGCCTTCCTGTGCGGCTGCCAGCAGGTGCAATACCGTATTGGTCGAGCCGCCCATGGCGATATCCAGTGCCATGGCATTCTCGAACGCTTTCTTGGTGGCAATGCTACGCGGCAGGGCGCTGGTATCATCCTGTTCGTAATAGCGGCGGGTCAGATCGACGATGCGCTTGCCGGCATTGACGAACAGCTGCTCGCGGTCGGCATGGGTGGCCAGCATCGAGCCGTTGCCCGGCTGACTTAAACCCAATGCCTCGGTGAGGCAGTTCATCGAGTTGGCGGTGAACATGCCCGAGCAGGAGCCGCAGGTCGGACAGGCCGAGCGTTCAATTTGCTCGCTCTGCTCGTCGGACACTGTCGGATCCGCGCCCTGGATCATCGCATCAACCAGATCGAGCTTGAGGATCTGATCAGATAGCTTGGTCTTGCCGGCTTCCATCGGCCCGCCCGACACAAAGATCACCGGAATATTGATCCGCAGCGCGGCCATCAGCATTCCCGGGGTGATTTTGTCGCAGTTGGAAATGCACACCATCGCATCGGCGCAGTGGGCGTTGACCATGTATTCGACAGAGTCGGCGATCAGCTCGCGTGACGGCAGGGAGTACAGCATGCCGCCGTGACCCATCGCGATACCGTCATCGACGGCGATGGTGTTAAATTCTTTGGCGATCCCGCCGGCTTTTTCAATCTCGCCGGCCACCAGCTGCCCCATATCTTTCAGGTGAACGTGGCCCGGTACGAACTGGGTAAACGAGTTCACCACCGCGATAATGGGTTTACCAAAATCTTCGTCTTTTACACCGGTTGCGCGCCATAGGGCGCGGGCGCCGGCCATATTGCGGCCGTGGGTCGTGGTGGCTGAACGGTACTTAGGCATAACTGCAAATTCCTTTTTCTAGCCGCCCGGAGGAAGGACCGGGCGGCTATGTGAGTTAACTTATTTATCGGCTGATGCTGGGTAAACCGGATCCAACCAGCCCCACTTGTCTTCGGTCTGGCCGTTGAACAGGCCAAAGAAGGTCGACTGGATCTTTTCGGTCACCGGACCGCGTCGTCCTTCACCGACGGTGATTTGGTCAACGCTGCGAACCGGTACGATTTCAGCAGCAGTACCAGTCATAAACACCTCGTCGGCCAGATACAGCGCTTCGCGGGCAATGTTCTCTTCGCGGATTTCGTAGCCGAGCTCTTTGGCCAGCGTCATGATCGAGTCACGGGTGATACCCGGCAAAATGGCACTGGTGGCCGGTGGCGTAGAAATCACCCCGTTGCGAACAACAAAGATATTCTCGCCGGCCCCTTCGGACAGGTAACCGTCAACGCTCAGGGCGATCCCCTCGGCATAGCCGTGGCGTCGTGCCTCGCCGCCGACCAGCAGTGAGGACAGGTAGTTACCACCGGCTTTGGCCGCAGTCGGAATGGTATTTGGTGCGGCACGGTTCCAGCTGGAAATCATGGCATCGACACCGTTGGCCAGTGCATCTTCACCCAGATAGGTGCCCCAGGAGAACGCCGCGATGATCAAGTCCATCTCTGTTTCCGGCGGCGGGCAGACACCAAGGCCGACATTCGGCACATAGCCGAGCGGGCGAATATAGGCCGATGTCAGCTTGTTTTCGCTTAGGGTCTGGCGACAGGCTGCCATCAGTTCGTCGACTGAGTAGGGAATTGGAAAGCGGTAGATTTTCGCTGAATCCTTCAGGCGTTGCATGTGCTCCTTGTGGCGGAATACGACCGGGCCGCTGGGGGTGTCGTAGCAGCGGATCCCTTCAAAAACAGAGGTTCCATAATGCATTGCGTGGGTAAGTACGTGTACTTTGGCATCTTGCCATGGAACGAGCTCACCATTGAACCAAATATAATCTGCTGTGTTTGCCATTGTGTGTCCTTCCTTATGCGCTAATCACGCTGTTCCAATATTGTTGTTTTGACAGTGCGGATATCCCATAGCTTTTCTATTTGATTGATAAGCGTGCTGATGGGGCGGTCACTGTCTACGATTATTTCTACACTGGCTATCTTACTTTCATGGTTTTGTGTTGCCGTGACTTGCTTGATGATAAAACCACGGTGACGAATGACGCGTAGTACGCGCTCTAATAATACTGGCTTATCATCCGCTTTGATGTCGAGTAAATATCTATCCATTAAGTATTCTCCAGCATATCTTGGTTTGCTGCGCCGGGCGGAACGAGAGGCCACACATTTTCTTCTTCGGAGATCAGAACGTGAAGCAGGTACGACGTTTCGCTCTCCAGCATTTCTTTCAAAGCCGGCTCAACCTCGGCCTTGGTAGTGATGGTTTTTCCCGGAATGCCGAATGCACTGGCCAGAGTAACGAAGTCCGGGTTGTCATCGAGGATGGTTTCGCTATGGCGGCCGTCAAAGAACAGTGACTGCCATTGCCGTACCATGCCCAGCCGCTGGTTATTGATCAGGACCATCTTGACGGGGATCTGTCTGCGCTTGAGGGTGCCGAGCTCCTGGACGTTCATCATGAAGGAGCCGTCGCCCGAGATCAGGATTGACTCGTCATCGGGCCTGGCTACCTTGGCGCCCATGGCCGCCGGCAGGCCGAAACCCATGGTGCCCAGTCCGGCCGAGGTTATGTAGTTCTGCGGCTCGCGAGGCTGGACATGCTGGGCGGCCCACATCTGGTGCTGGCCGACATCGGTCGAGACTATCGCACTGTCGGGCATCATGTCCGACAGCTGTTTCAGCAACAGCGGGGCGTAGATGAGATCGCCAGGATGGTTATAGTGCCACTTGAACTCGGAGCGCAGGTTCTCGCTGCGCTCTACCCACGGCGTAATGTCCTGGGAAAGCTCTAGCTGCGGCAGGATCACATTGATATCACCTCGTAGCGGAGCATGGGCGTGGCGTAACTTGCTAAACTCGGCAGCATCGATATCCAGGTGAATGACCTTGGCGTGGGGAGCAAAGGTATCCAGCTTGCCTGTCACCCGATCGTCAAAGCGGGCACCAACTACGATTAGCAGATCCGATTCCTGTACTACCAGATTGGCGGCTTTGGTGCCGTGCATACCGAGCATGCCCAGGTAGTGAGGATCGTGGCGCTCGATGGTGCCGAGCCCTTTTAGCGTGCTTACCGAAGGCATTGGATTCATGGTCAGGAAATGGCGTACGGTCTGGGTTGCCTTGGCCAGCTGGACCCCACCGCCGACATAGAGCACCGGGCGCTGGCTTTGCGACAAAATGTGCTGGGCGTTGGCGATGCATTCATCGGAGGCGACCGGCATGGCCGGCGGCTCAACAAACGGCAGCGTCTCGACCGGCGCCTGGGCGAGCTGGACATCTTTGGCGATATCGACAATGACCGGACCGGGGCGGCCGCTTTTGGCGACTTCGAAAGCCTCGGCCAGCGTCGGAGCAAGCTCGTGGATATCGGTAACCAGGTAGCTGTGCTTGGTACAGGACAGCGACATACCGATGACATCCATTTCCTGGAACGCATCGGTCCCTATGTGCGAGCTGGCAACCTGTCCGGTGATGGCCACCAACGGGATGGAGTCAAGAAAGGCATCCGCCAGGCCGGTGACTAGGTTGGTCGCCCCCGGTCCGGAGGTGGCCATGCAGACGGCGACATCCTGGGAGGCTCTGGCCATGCCGATGGCCGCCATGGCGGCACCTTGCTCGTGGCGACAGAGAATGTGCTCGACCCCGCCGTCATAGAGTGCGTCATAGATGGGCATGATAGCCCCGCCAGGATAACCGAAGACCGTGGATATCCCTTGCTGTTGCAGCGCTTTAACAACTAACTCTGCTCCTGTCATCGCTGCTCCCCTTTTCCTTGTTCGTGTGTTGCTGAAAGCTGTATTGGTGGTATTTCCAGCATAATTACATCCAATGTCTAAAAAAAAGCCCCCGGACCGTTCGGTGCGGGGGCTTTCTGCGTTTGTTGTGTTTGTTGCTACTTTACGCCTGCCAGCCCCTCTCGCGGTGAAATAATCACCACGATGACGATGAGAATGAGTGCGATAGCGTTGGCGTTAAATGGCATCTACTGTCTGTCCAGTTTTATTGTTTATTTGTTGCTCTTCCTAAGTGGTAACACAGACATCTGTCGCATGACAAGTAAAAAATGAAAATTAATTAGCAATCTTTGTGCATAAATAGGCTATTTGTGAAACGGAATTTCTTATTTTTATTAACTTAAATGGGTGATATTTCACCGGGGAAAGAGATCATGACTCTTGCGATTGTCCATAGCCGCGCCTGCGTCGGTGTCGATGCGCCGCCAGTAACGGTTGAAGTGCACATCAGTAACGGAATGCCGGCACTGACGTTGGTCGGGTTGCCGGAAACCACTGTCAAGGAAGCCCGGGATCGGGTACGCAGTGCGATTGTGAATGCCAATTTCGAGTTTCCCTCCCGGCGTATCACGGTAAATCTGGCACCGGCCGATCTGCCCAAGGAAGGCGGGCGTTTCGACTTGCCGATAGCCTTGGGGATCCTGGCCGCTTCTGAGCAAATACCGGCAGATAGCCTACAAAGTTATGAATTTTTAGGCGAGTTGGCGCTTTCTGGCGAGCTGCGTCATGTCAAGGGAACCTTGCCTGCGGCCCTGGCGGCGAAGCAGGCTGGCCGCTGTTTGGTCGTGCCCGACAGCAACGGGGATCAAGTGGCCCTGGTAGGTAGGCACATTCATAAATCGGCACCGGATCTGCTGGCCGTCTGCGGGCAGCTATGTGGGCAGCACCAGCTGGAACTGTGCATTCGTAGCGAGGTGAAAAACACGCCAGAACCACATTCTCCCGGCCGTGACATGCAAGATATTATTGGCCAGCAACAGGGCAAGCGGGCCCTGGAGATTGCTGCTGCCGGAGGCCATAACTTGCTGTTTCTTGGTCCACCCGGTACCGGTAAAACGATGCTGGCTTCTCGGCTGTGTGACTTGCTGCCGGAAATGACTGTCGATGAGGCGCTGGAAACCGCGGCGGTGGCATCGCTGACCCAGCAGGCATTGCATGAGGGAAACTGGCGCACCCGGCCGTTTCGGACCCCGCACCATTCAAGTTCGATGGCGGCGCTGGTTGGCGGCGGCTCGGTGCCGAGGCCGGGAGAAATCTCTCTGGCCCATAACGGGATCTTGTTTTTGGATGAAATGCCGGAGTTCGAGCGCAAGGTGCTGGACTCACTGCGCGAGCCTCTGGAATCGGGGGAAATCGTGATATCGCGTGCGACCAGCAAGACCTGCTTTCCGGCACGCTTTCAGTTGATTGGGGCGCTGAACCCGAGTCCGACCGGGTATTACGAGGGAAACCAGGCCCGAACCAATCCGCAGGCCATCCTGCGCTATCTCGGGCGCCTCTCCGGCCCGTTGCTTGACCGTTTTGATATGTCGATTGAAATCCCGGCCCTGCCGCGCGGCACATTGGCCGAAGGTGGCGATCGGGGTGAACCGACGGCAGACGTCAAAAAGCGGGTCTGGCAGGCCAGAGAAGAGATGCTGGTACGTTCCGGCAAGGTCAATGCCCTGCTATCGACCCGGGAGCTGGACCGACACTGCGTACTTGCCAAAGCAGACGCCGAGTTTCTCGAGACGGCCCTGCATCAGCTTGGGCTGTCTATTCGTGCCTATCACAGGATCATCAAGGTTGCCCGGACCATTGCTGATCTGGCTGGCTGCGCGCAGATAGAGCGGGGACATCTGGCCGAGGCGCTGGGCTACCGGGCGATGGATCGGCTGTTGAAGCAGCTGACGGCGCAGGTTGTCTAGTGGCTGAGGTTTCGTCGGCTTTAGGGGGGCTCTTCAAGGCTGTTGAGGGTGCACTCTAACTCGTCAAGCTGATATTCGCTAAAGACTGTGATGCCATGTGCGGTGAGGGCCGCTGCTGCCAGACCTTGTCCGGTGATTCTGGTGCCGTCAAACTGGCCGTTATAGATAAAGTGACTGCCGCAGGAAGGGCTGTTTTCCTTCAGTAACGCAAGATGGATGTTGTACTGTCGGCATAGTGCAACAGCTGCCTGGGCGCCGGCCTGAAACGCGGCTGTCGCATCATCGCCTGTGATGGTAGCGACGTTGCCGTTGGTCTGGATTTCGGCGGGTGGTCGTGGTGTCGGCAGCCCGCCGCTGATCTCGGGGCAGATGACGACTAGCCGCCCCTGTTTTTTCCACTTATCAAGAAGCGGATGGGTAACGAGGTTGTCATTTCCGTCATACCGTACGGCATGGCCGTACAGGCAGGCACTGATCAGGATTTTTTCCACGCTCTCTTTCCTGCTCTCCAAAAAAAGAAGGGCCAAGCGGCCCTTCTTTTCAAGTGTAACGGGTTATTTTTTCAATAGGAAGTTAACCAGCTCGAAGTACTCATCGGCCGATTTGATTTTGCCGGTCTGTACCAGGTACTTGTTGTTGACGATAACGGCTGGTACACCGGTCAGGCCGCTGTCCTGGAAGGCTTTGTTGGCACGGTTAACCATAGAGTTAACGGCAAAGCTGTTGAAGGCACCATCGAAGTCATCGGCACTGATCCCCTCGTCGATGAAGATCTGGCGTAGCTCTTGGTCATTGCGAGGTGGTTTTTGCATACCATGGACACGGTTGAACAGGACCGGCACCATTTTGTCCTCGACATTAAGGACCACGGAAGTGGCATAGGCCTTGCTCATTGATGGCCCCATAGAACCACCCATGAAAGAGACATGGTTTTTCTGCAGCTTGGCATTGTCCGGCAGGGTTTTCTTCAGCTGCTGGATCATTGGCTCAAAGCTATTACAGTGCGGACAGAAAAATGAGAAATACTCAGTGACAACCGGGCTGGTGGACTGCGGCAGATCCAGCACTTTGTAGTAATCACCTTCTGTGAATTTAGCTGCCTGAACAGAGAAAGACAGTAAAGCGACGCTTGCCAGCGCGAGTAGTTTCTTAAACATGTTGCGAGGTACTCCCTTAAAAAGGACTGAAATAACCAAGGTTATTGTTCCATTTGTGTTTTCGTTTTCTTACCACTGCGGCATCAGCTGCAATGGAGGTTCGTTTAAAGCGGCGAGCTGTTCTTTGAACGCTAACACCTGTCCTTCCCAGTATTTGTTATCGGCAAACCAGGGGAAGGCGCGGGGGAAGGCCGGATCCTGCCAGCGTTTGGCGAGCCAAGCCATATAGTGCACCATTCTAAGACCGCGCAAAGGCTCAATTAGTTGCAATTCTTTCTGATTGAAGTCCGCAAACTCGCTGTACGCCTCCAGTATAGTATCGAGCTGGGCGAGCTGGTCATGGCGCTCGCCGTTGAGCATCATCCAGAGATCCTGTATGGCAGGGCCGTTGCGGGCGTCGTCCAGGTCGACAAATAACGGGCCGTCACGCCAGAGAATATTGCCGGGGTGGCAGTCGCCGTGCAGGCGCAGTGACTGCCAGTCGGTGTGCCAGTGCTGCTCCAGCTCTCGAATAAGCAGGTCGAGATCGGCAAAGAAAACTGTCTTCAGGTGGTCGGGGATGAAATCGGCTTGCTCTAGAAGCTGTCGTGGCTGGTGAAGGTATTCATCCAATCCGATGGTCGGACGGTGTGCAAAAGGCTGTCGCCGGCCTACCTGGTGAATGCGGCCGAGGTAGCGCCCGACCCATTCCAGCTGGTCAAAGTTATCGACCTCGAACTGGCGTCCGCCCATACTGGGAAAGAGCGCCAGGCGGTGCTCACCGAAATGCTGCAGGGTACGGCCTTCAAAGGCGATTGGCGCAGCAACCGGTATCTCCTGCTCGAGCAGTTCATGGGTAAAGTCATGCTCCTCCTGGATTTGCTCATTGCTCCAGCGCTGCGGACGGTAGAACTTGGCGACGTAGCGGGCACCGTCTTCGGCACTGAACTGGTAGACCCGGTTTTCATAGCTGTTAAGGGGAAGCAGGCCTGACTCGGCACGGACTCCGATGCTGTCGAGTGCATCGAGCAGCAGCTCGGGGGTCAAATCAGAAAAGCTAAAACCATCTTGTTGTGTCATATGAAAAATTCCGCAGCCAGTATCAGAGCCTGTCAGTATATACCCAAGCGACTTCAAGATGCTCGCTCCGGCGAGAATTACTTGGGGATAGCATCATAATAAAAAAGGGCCGTCAGCGGCCCTTCTTTACATAACTTTGCTTTACTTTGCTAGAGGTTAGCGTAACTCTCCGATAAAGCGGCTTTCGGTCTGAAGTTCTATTTTATCCTCACCCTCTCCCCGCTCCATGATAAAGGTGATATCGGCAATCGGCGACTGCAACAGGTAGGGGTCAACCCCCAGGCTGACCGGCAGGGTGAAGACTTCACCGGCTTCGACAGTGACCTGCTGCTGACCGTACCATTCAATCTCTTCAATGCCCTTGACGCTCAGAGTGTAGACGGCCTGCTGCTGGGTTTTGTTGAGGATCTTCAGGGTATAGGTGTTTTCAACCAATCCTTCGGTGTTGACTCTGAACAGCTGGTTGCGATCGCGGATCACGTCCAGTCCCATTGGCTGTACCGAGGCCAGCAGGAAGAAGAACAACCCGACCATGGCGATCATCACCGCGCCGTAGCCGATGAGTTTCGGTCGCATAACATGGGTTGTGTGCCCCTCAAGCTTGTGCTCGGTGGTATAGCTGATCAGGCGCTTCTCATAACCCATGCGGTCCATGGTTTCATCACAGGCATCCACACAGGCACCGCAGTTGATGCACTCGTATTGCAGCCCGTCACGGATATCAATACCGGTCGGGCATACCTGGACACACAGGTTACAGTCGATACAGTCACCGAGTCCCAGCTCCTTGGGATCTTTCTTGCGTGAGCGAGGGCCACGGGCTTCGCCGCGCTCGGTGTCATAGCCGACAATATAGGTGTCCTTGTCGAACATCGCCGACTGGAAGCGGGCGTACGGACACATGTGGATGCAGACAATCGAGCGCATCCAGCCGGCATTGGCATAGGTGCAGGCAGTAAAAAACAATACCCAGAAACCTGCCCAGAAGCTGGCATTGAAGGTAAAGAAGTCAATGACCAGTGTCTTGACCGGAAAAAAGTAGCCGACAAACGTCAGGCCGGTGGCAAGGGCGACCGCCAGCCAGGCGGCATGCTTGAGGACTTTTCTGCCCAGCAGCTTACCGGTCGGCTTCATGCTGTCTTGTTTGCGCCTTTTGTTAGCCGGCCCTTCAAGCTTCTCCTCGAACCAGATGTAGATAAAGGTCCAGACGGTTTGCGGACAGAAATAACCACACCAGACCCGGCCCAAAAAGGTGGTAACAAAAAACAGGGCAAAGGCCGCGATCATAAACAGGGTTGCCAGCAGGGTGAGATCCTGTGGCCACAGAGTCGTGCCGAAGAAGTTAAACTGCTGCTGGCCGATATCCAGCAAGATAGCCTGGCGATCGCCATAGGGGATCCAGGGTAGCCCCATAAACAGGATCATTAGCAGCCAGCCCATTTTCTGGCGTAGCTTCTGATAGATCCCCTTGACGGCACGGACATAGATTCGATTACTAGGATTGAAGCGATCGGAGTTGCCTTTGTGGGTTTTGGGGTTGAATTGTTGCGGTGTGACATCCTTTATTTTGATTTTCTCATGGCTCATGACATTACTTTCCTTGGGTTACCCCATATTTTTAAATATAGCTAGGGGCGTCGGCAGGTACATTGCCTGACCGATAATGTTGTAATTAGCGAACAGATGTTATCAGCTGATTATATTACAGACGATTTTGTTATAACTCTAACAAGGTCATAGTTTGAGAAACAGATACAGATAGGGTGCTGGCGGGGTATAACAGAAGGACTCTGATAGCCGAACGCTGGAGCATCAGGCTCGGCCATCGGGAAAGGTTGGGGTTAACCGTCGCGGTTACTTGATGATGCCGCGTGCGCGCAGGATGGCGGTTTTAAAGTCGTCTTCACAGTCTTTGGCGATGCCCGGGATCATTTCCTCCTTGTCACTGTTGCGCATTTTCAGGTGGTAAATCAGCACATCATCGGTAAGTGCTTCCAGCTTGCCCTCATATTTTGCTTCCTCAGCCAGCTTGAGCAGAAACTCGACCAGGTTGAGATCCGGTTCTTTCTGCCATTCAGGATGCAATAGTTCAATCAGTTCGTTGACGCGATGGGTTTTCATTTCTTTCTCCACAAGTTAGGCCGAGTGAATCTATTTTGATTCTATAATCATAATTTTATTGTGGGTAAATTACCCCAAACCCGGCAACGATACAAACGGGATGCAACACCGGCACCAAAAGAAAAGACAGCCGCAGAGGGCTGTCTTTGCTATTGAACGCAGTGAGTCTATGCTGCCTGCTCGTTATCAGCACATTGCTGGGCAATGACGGGCTCTGCAGTCGTTATTGTATGGACCTCGGCGACATGCTGTGGCGCTTTCCTGGCCTTGAATGTCGGCGCATGGGAGGTTGCACGCAAACGAGAGGGACTACGATGGGTACTTACATACCTGACGGGAGATGCTGGACGCATGGTTCACCTATTGTCAGGCGCATCCGTGGCCAAATTAATCGAAATATCTCCGCAGTTATTCTTGCTGGCAAAACCGATCCTGTGCGGAAATATTGGTCTGGTTGAATATTTTTCGCCGGGAGGATAGCAGTAACCTATTGTGATGTCGAGCGAAAAGTAACCAATAAAAATTGCGCTTCAGGCCGCATTCGGCGGGTCTAAAGCAATAAAATGTTAGTTGAATCGGCATCTGTGAAGATAAGCTGTTTCTCGGCAGGAGCTTTGTGGTCTAATGCGCGTAGCTGGCAACTATTATAAAAAATAGCCCGGGAGGGACTGAATGGAACGGGAACAGCAGCGGTTGGTCACCAACCGTAATTTATCTTATAAACTGGCAGAGTCGATTGGCCAGCGGATTTTACGTGGAGAAACGGTTCCTGGTGATATTTTGCCAGGAGAAGTGGAATTGGGCGAAATGTATGGCGTGAGCCGGACAGCGGTTCGCGAAGCGATCAAAATGCTGGCGGCCAAGGGGATGGTACTTCCCCGCCCCCGGATCGGTACCCGGGTGCTGCCGAAACGCAACTGGAACTATCTGGATCAGGATTTGCTGGCCTGGCTGAGCTTCGATCATCATACGGAACTGGTGAATGAATTCCAGCAGGTTCGAATGACCCTGGAGCCGGAGGCTGCGGCACTGACGGCCGTTCATGCCAGCGACGAGGATCGTGAAGAACTGCAGTCGCTAATGGATGAGATGTATAAACTGGGCGAGACGTTTGATCAGGAAAAATGGATTGAAGTCGATACCCGCTATCATCAGCTGATTTACTTTGCTTCGGGCAATCATTTTATCAGCCCGTTCGGTAACCTCTTCAAGGCGGTATTTGAAAGCTACTTCAGAATCATCACCCGTGATCGGGTGCTTAAACTGGACATTCATCAACGGATAGTGGACGGCATTATGGCCCGGGATCCTGAGGCTGCCCGTCAGGCAACGATCGAATTGCTGAAATAAGCTGAAATAAACCGAGTGACTTTTTGAAGCGGAGCCCAGGCTCCGCTTTTTGTTCCTGGTTTTATCTCCGGTTACTCCTTGCAGCATAATGCTATTCGCTGCACTATAAACCTGTTTCATAGCTTGCTACAGGAGTGAGGAGTCGTTATGTCTTTGTTTCGGAAAAGTCTCGCCAGCCTTGGGATTGGGGCGGCGAAAGTTGATACTGTTTTGCAGCGTGACGTGTTGATCCCCGGAGAAGCCCTGCCTGTGTCTATCCATGTTCATGGCGGAGAGACTGCGCAGGCGGTCAGTAATATCCATTTGTTCCTGTGCTGCCGCTATGAAGAAGAAGTGGCATCAAGCCGGGGTGACAGCCAGCACCGCACCGAGAAAGTCAGCCAGACCTGCACGCTGGCCACCTGGTCTTTGCCTGAGGCGTTTACCATTGAAGTCGGTGAGGAACGCCTGTTCGACGCCGAACTGGCACTGCCGTTTAATACGCCTATCACCATCGGAGATGCCAAGGTCTGGCTGGAAACCCATCTGGATATTCCGCTGGCATTCGATCCCAAGGATAAAGATATCTTGACGGTGCGCCCGGATCCTTTGATGGATGGCGTGTTTACCGCGCTGGAGCAAGCCGGCCTGCGGATCCGGCAGGTCGAGTGCGAGGCGGCTGACGGGTTTGAGCTGCCTTTTGTCCAGGAGTTTGAGTTTGTGCCGGTGTCCGGCCCGTTTCATGGCCGCTGGCGAGAATTGGAAGTCGTTGCCTACCGCGACAGCGACGGCCTGCAGCTATGGTTCGAGGTCGACCGGCGACTGAATGGTTTGTCCGGCATGCTATCTGGTTTCCTCGGTCGTGGCGAGCTCAAGCGGCAATGCCATGTGCCGGCCACGACCTGTCCGCAACAGGCGGGAGAGATGATACTCGACTATCTTGATCAGGCGACCTGACAAGAACGCTGGGGCTAATCCATGCGGCTTGCGTCGAACCGAGGCTGAATTGAAATTTCAGCTTACACCTGTAAGCTAAACTGTGCCATACTAGCTATCTATTGAGTTTTAACTCTAGTAAGGACAACTGCGGATGGCTAAGAGTATGGCGTCAGACCCCGGATATTCTGTGGCAGAAGAAGTGGCAAACAGCGTGAGCCATGGCTTGGGCATGATTTTCGGCATCGTGGGCCTGGTATTGTTGCTCAACCAGGCCATTGAGGCCAATGCGGATGCGCTGAGCATTACCAGCCTGAGCATCTATGGCGGCAGTATGATTTTGCTCTATCTGGCATCGACGCTGTATCACGCCATTCCGTTTGAGCGGGCCAAGCGCGCGCTCAAAACTTTTGATCACTGCGCGATTTATTTGCTGATCGCCGGTACCTATACCCCTTTCCTGCTGATCTCGCTGCGCACACCGCTGGCTATTGGCCTGATGGCCGTGATCTGGACCATAGCATTGGCTGGTATTGTGCTGAAGATAGCCTTTGTCTATCGGTTCAAGCGTTTGTCGCTGGCAACCTACCTGGTGATGGGATGGCTGGCGCTGGTGGCGGTTTACCCGCTGGCGCTGTCGCTATCGACAGGCGGGTTGGTGCTGCTGGGGCTCGGCGGGGTGATTTATTCGCTGGGGGTTATCTTTTACGTCAATGATCGTCTGCCTTATAACCATGCGATTTGGCATCTGTTTGTGCTGGGCGGAACGGTGTGCCACTTTTTGGCCGTCTATTATTATGTGACACCAGTCTAGGGCGCATACAGCCGATAGAAAAAAGAGAGCCTTAGGCTCTCTTTTGGTTTCTGCAGGTAATTGGTCTCTGCGGGTAATTAGTTACGCCAGAAGGCCGGGAAGAAGACCACCAGTACGGTCAGGATCTCCAGCCTTCCCATCAACATGCCAAAGCTCAGGGTCCATTTGGCCATATCCGGCAAGGTTGCAAAATTGCCGGTCGGGCCAATGACCTCTCCCATTCCCGGTCCGACATTGGCGACTGCGGTTACCGCCCCGGTAATACTAGTGATGGCATCGAGTCCCATCATGCCAAGGAGTGCGGCAACAATCACAATGGTAATGATGAAGGTTAAGGCGAAGGCCACCACAGAGCGGACGATACCGTCTGTGACCGGTCGGCCGTTATAGCGCTGGATGAAGACGCCGGACGGATGGATAAGCTGCATCATCTGCTTGCGTAGCAGGGCAAACGCTACCTGGAAGCGGAAAATCTTGACCCCGCCGGCTGTTGAGCCGGAGCAGCCGCCGACCAGCATGATGAAGGCAAAAATAATCGTCGGGAACGGGCCCCAGGCGGTAAAGTCTTCCAGTCCGAAGCCGGTGGTGGTTACGACCGAGATAATATTGAACAGCGACACCCTGAAGGCATCGATAAAACGGTAGTCGAGCTGCCAGGTCAGCCACAGGGCGACGGCCAGCCCGGCGGAGAACACCAGCAGGGTGAAGCCACGTACCTGGGCATCGCTCAGCAAGGCCGTCGGTTCTTTCTTGCGCAGAGCCTGGACAAACAGCAAAAACGGCAGGCCGCCGGCAAACATGAACACGATCGCGACCCAGTGGGCACTGTTGGAAAAGTGGTTCATCGAGCCGTCAGACGTTGAGTAGCCGCCGGTCGACAGGGTGGTAAACGCGTGGTTGATGGCATCGAAGGTATTCATCCCGGTGAGCTGGTAGCCGATCACGCAAAGTCCGGTCAGGATCAGGTAGACGTTGACGATATTTTTGGCCACGCTCTTGGTTCGCGGCGAGCTTTTATCCGACCAGTCTGACGATTCGGTCTGGAACAGCCGCATACCACCGACGTTGAGCATCGGCAGGATGGCTACACCCATGACGATAAACCCGATCCCGCCGAGCCACTGCAGGGTGGAACGCCACAGCAGAATGCTCGGGGCCATAGTGTCGAGCCCGCTGAGTACGGTGGAGCCGGTGGTGGTGATCCCCGACATGGTCTCGAAATAGGCATCGGTAAAACTGATATGGTTGATGAATACAAACGGCAGTGCGGCGAATGCGCTGGCAATGGTCCACACGAAGGTGGTGATCAGGAACATCTCCCTGACCCCCAGTTTGAACTCAGCCGTACGGCCAAACGTCAGGCACAGAAAAGCCACCGAATGGGTGAGCAGGACGGCAGTAGCAAAGTCGATGAAACCACCGGTGCCGGTAAAGAAGGCCACCAGAGTGGGGACATACATGAATAGGGCGATCTTGGATAAGACCAGCCCTATAACAAATAAAATGGGACGGTAATTGACCATAATTTTTTACAGGAAGAACGGACTAGGTTGGAACAGGCGCTCTACGTCTGGGATATATTTCTTGTCGACCAGGAACATCACAACGTGATCATCTTGCTCGATAACGGTTCGGTCGTGGGCGATCAGAACTTCGTCACCACGAACCACGGCACCAATGGTCGTGCCCGGTGGCAGTTTGATATCACCGATAGCCTTGCCGACCACTTTCGAGGTGCTCGAGTCACCATGGGCAATGGCCTCGATAGCTTCAGCCGCCCCGCGGCGTAGTGACGAGACGTTGACAATATCGGCTTTGCGCACATGGGTAAGGAGTGCCGAGATGGTTGCCTGCTGCGGCGAGATGGCAATATCGATGGTACCGCCCTGTACCAGATCGACATAGGCCCCGCGCTGGATCAGCACCATGACTTTCTTGGCCCCCATCCGCTTGGCCAGCATCGCCGACATAATGTTGGCTTCGTCGTCGTTGGTCACGGCAATGAAGACATCGATTTGCTCGATATGCTCTTCGCTCAGCAGCTCCTGATCCGAGGCATCACCACAGAAGACTATGGTATTTTCCAGCATCTCGGACAAGTTTTCTGCCCGTTCTGGATTACGCTCGATCAGCTTGACGCTGTAGGTCTGCTCCAGGCGGCGGGCCAGACCGGCACCGATGTTACCCCCGCCGACGATCATCAGGCGTTTGTAGGGCTTCTCCAGTCGCTGCAGCTCACTCATTACCGATCGGATATGGTTGCTGGCTGCAACGAAGAAGACCTCGTCATCGGCTTCGATAATGGTGGTTCCACGTGGGCGGATTGGTCGCCCCTGGCGGAAAATCGCGGCAACACGGGTATCGACGTGCGGCATATGTTCGCGCAGTGCAGACAGGGCATTACCTACCAGCGGACCGCCATAGTAGGCTTTGACGGCAACCAGGCCGACTTTGTCTTCGGCAAAGCCGACGACCTGTAGGGCGCCCGGGTATTCGATCAGGCGTTCGATATAGCCGGTGACCAGCTCCTCCGGAGCGATGAGGTGATCGACGGGCACGGCATCGGACTGGAAGAGGTGCTCTTTTTCTTTCAGGTATTCCGGAGAGCGAATACGTGCGACCCTGTTCGGGGTATTAAACAGGGTGAAGGCAATCTGGCAGGCAATCATATTGGTTTCGTCGGAGTTGGTGACCGAAACCAGCATGTCGGCATCCTGCGCACCGGCTTCCCGTAAGGTACGGGGGTGGCTGGCAAAACCTTGTACTACTCGCAGATCGTATTTGTCCTGCAATTCTCGAAGACGCTCGGGATCTTTGTCGACGATGGTGATGTCGTTATTCTCGCCGACCAGGTTTTCCGCCAGTGTGCCACCGACCTGACCTGCGCCAAGGATGATAATTTTCATAGCATATGCCTGATGATTCTTTTCTGCCTAGATTACTACGTTTCTTGTCAGAGGCTACATTCATAACCTCTGATTTCGAAGGACTTAGTTTTTTATATTAGGGCTTTACGTATGACGGCGTAGTAAAAACCGTCCATATCGTGCTCGCCGGGAAGGATCTGGCGACCGGGTTGGGCCGGGTCGCTGTCAATGAGCTCTGCATCACTGGTACGGCCAAGGAAAGCTTTTACCTGCTCGCTGTTTTCCTGCGGGGTGATTGAGCATGTTGCATACACCAGGGTCCCGCCAGGCTTGAGCTGCTGCCACATGGCATCGACAATTTCGGCCTGCAACTGGGCCAACGCCTCAATGTCATCGGCACGGCGCAGCCACTTGATGTCAGGGTGGCGTCGGATCACCCCGGTGGCCGAGCAAGGGGCATCCAGCAAAATGCGGTCGAACTGTTCGCCCTGCCACCACTGTTCCGGGTAGCGGGCATCGGCACACAGTACCTTGGCATCGAGTTTCAGGCGTTGCAGGTTGTCATGGACCCGCTTGAGGCGGTTGTCGTCACAATCGATAGCAACGACCTGAGTCTCAGGCTGGCGCTCCATGATATGGGCCGTTTTGCCGCCGGGGGCCGCGCAGCAGTCTAGGATAAGCTCGCCGGCTTGCGGGGCGAGGTATTCGACAGACAGCTGGGCCGCTGCATCCTGCACCGAAACCCAACCATCGGCAAAACCAGGTAGTTTGCTGACATCACACGGCTGGTGCAGGCGAAGGGCATCCTGGGCCTCGGGATGGAGGTCGGTGGCAATGCCTTCGGCATCCAATAGCTCACGGTATTCATCGCGGCTATGGTGACGGCGGTTGACGCGTAGCCACATTGGCGCCTTGGTGTTGTTGGCCTCTACGACGGATTCGAATTGCGTAGGATAGCTTTGTCGTAACAGTTTAAGCAGCCAGCCTGGGTGGCCGTATTTGCCGGCATCATGGCTGAGTGATTGCTCGTCAAGGCTGTCTTGCTGGCGCTGGTAGTTGCGAAGGACAGCATTGATCAAACCGCGAAGCTGAGGCTTTTTCAGGTTCTTGGTGGCATTGACGGTTTCGGCCACGGCGGCATGGGCCGGAATACGCATGTAACCGAGCTGGTACAGGCCGACAAGGATCAGGTGATGGAAAACCCGTTGCTTGCCTTTGAGAGGTTTGTCCATCAGCTGGTTGGTGACAGATTCCAGGCGAGGAAGCCAGCGCAGTACGCCATAACAGATTTCCTGTAACAGGGCATGGTCACGTTCTCTGATATCTTGCTGGGCAGCAGGCAGAGCGTTAGAAAGGGATTGGCCCTGATCAACAACCTGATAGACCACCTTGGCTGCAGCGGCTCTTACATTCATTCGTATTTCCTGAAGTTGTTTCCGTCGACATACCGCGATGCTTCACCGGGTATGTCTGCGGCAGAATAGTTTCGATTCCGTTGGCGGAAAAGAAAAGCCAGTGCAAGCACTGGCTTGGGTTATTACAGTACGGTACCGGGCTCGAACCAGTCACGGCGCGAGTTGAGTAAATCTTGCACCTTCATGGCTTTTTTGCCCGGAGGTTGCAGCTCGACCAGACGCAGTGCGCCCTCCCCCGTCGCAACCAGGATGCCTTGCTTGTCGGCACTGAGGATGGTGCCCGGTGCTTTGTCCTGGTTGTCGGTTTCAACTTCGGCTCGCCACACTTTGACATTTTGCTCGGCAACCGCAAAGTAGCTCATCGGCCAAGGATTAAAGGCACGGATACAGCGCTCAATAGCAGCTGCGTCCATCGACCAGTCGATTTTGGCCTCTTCTTTGCTGAGCTTCTTGGCGTAGTTGGCCAGCTCATCATTTTGCTTTTCGGGTACGGCGGTACCTGCCGCGATATCGGCCAGACAGTCAACCAGTGCATCCGGTCCCAGCTCGGCCAGTTTTTCATACATGGTGGCGCTGGTATCGTTGGCTTCGATTGGCAGTGACGCAATCTTCAACATATCACCGGTATCAAGACCGATATCCATCTGCATGATGGTTACGCCAGTTTCGGCATCACCCGCCCAAATTGAGCGTTGGATCGGGGCGGCACCACGCCAGCGCGGCAAGATTGAACCGTGAACATTGATACAACCCAGCTTCGGGGTATCCAGTACCGCTTGTGGTAGCAATAGACCGTAAGCTACAACGACCATGATGTCAGCGTTGAGATCAGCAAGTGCTTGCTTTGCTTCGTCTGACTTGAAGTTTTCTGGTTGGTGAACTGGAATATCGTGCTCAAGCGCCAGATTTTTCACTGGGCTTGCTGTGAGTTTCTTACCACGCCCCGCTGGGCGGTCTGGTGTGCTGTACACCGCAATAACATCATGCTGTGAAGACAACAACGCCGCCAGGTGACGGGCGGCGAAGTCTGGGGTACCAGCAAATACAATACGTAACGGTTTGCTCAAGGTAACCTCGATTATTGGTTCTTTTCGTTGAAACGCTTAATTTTCTCTAGCTTTTGCTTGATGCGCTGACGCTTCAGAGGCGACAGGTAGTCAACAAACAGTTTGCCGGCTAGGTGATCCAGCTCGTGCTGAACGCAGATAGCGAGTAAATCATCAGCGTCGAAAGTGAATTCTTTACCGTCGCGGTCAAGGGCTTTGACGGATACTTCCGCGGCACGCGGCACAAGTGCTCGTGCACCCGGAACAGACAGGCAGCCTTCTTCAATCCCGTCTTCACCGCGCTTTTCGGTGATCTCAGGATTGATCAGTACCATTGGCTGATTGCGCTCTTCAGAGATATCGATCACGACGATACGCTGATGGATATCAACCTGAGTCGCTGCGAGGCCTATGCCTTCTTCGTCGTACATGGTTTCCAGCATGTCATCGACAACTTTTTGGATCTCAGGTGTTACGGCTTCAACAGGTTTGGCGACGGTGCGCAGGCGCTCATCAGGGAATGTTAATACTTGCAATACAGACATAGGTACTCGTAAAAATAGACAGTGCTGAAAACTAACGTAGCTTATTTGCTCTAATTCTAGTCATTTTAAAGCGCAAATAATAGCACCTGACGGGATTAGATGATGCGAGTCTTGCTGATTGGCAACGAATGTTTGCACTCTTGAGCTTTCATCTTTCCGCAAAACTGTCTGCCGGGAGCACAATCACGCGTGCCCGGGTGTAAAGCGAGGCCGTTGGCAGTGAAGTGCGCCGAAAAACAGTGCCATTGCTGCTGGCAGCCGTAGACACCAGTTGTCAGAGGTGCCACTTTTTAATGGGTAGTGATTATAAGTGTATGTTTCGGGAGGATAATGCGTGAGGCTGTTTGTGTTGCTCTGGGGGCTAATCCTGCCGGTGTTGAGCTGGGCCAATGCTTCTCAGCCAGAGGTAATAGCCAGCGCGCCGTCGGAATATACCGTCAAAGAAGGCGATACCTTATGGGATATCTCTGCCCGTTTCCTCGCCAACCCGTGGCTGTGGCCCAAGCTATGGCAGGCCAATTCCTATATTGATAATCCGCATTTGATTTATCCCGGAGATCAGCTGCGTCTAGTCTGGCGCAATGGCCAGCCTCACCTGCTGAAGAAAAAGGTGGTCAAGCTCTCACCGAGTATCCGGATCAAACGATCGCCGATCACGATCTTGCAGGCATCGGTGTTATTGCCCTATCTGGCCGAACACCAGCTGTTGGCTTCGGGCGATGTCGAGCGCTTGCCGAGAGTACTGGGGGACAGCAAGGAAAAGAGTTACATGTCACCCGGCGATACAATATGGGTTGATTCGGTGTTGGAGCCTGGTGAGTGGCGGGTGTATCGACCCGGCAAGGTATTTACCCGGCAGCTATCACAGGGAGAGGATATCGATCCGGTCAGGGGGTTGAAAGAAATTGCCAAGGTAACCGTCGTTGGAACAACAGAGGAGCTCAGCCAGGTCCGTCTCGAGTCATTTCGCCAGGAACTCCGTCAAAATGATGTGTTGCTTCCAGCGTCTGTGTCCCGCACGCAAGGCTCGCTCAGTTTTGTTCCCTCCGAGCCGCCACGGGATATCCGGGCGATGCTGTTAGGCCACTTCGACAACCAGAGCTATATTGCCGTCTCGGATGTTGTCGTGATCGATCGCGGTCACCTGGACAATGTATCGGCGGGTAATGTCTTTCGTCTGTATCTGTCCGGCGCTGTGGTGGAAGGTGACAAAGGCGGGTATCAGTACAAAAGCAGTCGTTATATCAGCAATCAGTATCCATTGAGCAAGATCGGGCTTGGGGAGGTCATGGTGATCCGGCCGTATGAGCACTTTAGCCTGGCAGTAGTCATGAAGGCGACTGAACCTTTTGTGCCAACCGTACTGGCCTTGCCACCGCCTGCTAACGATGCGCCGCTATGATGAGTGATCTCGAGAGTTGGCTAACCCTGGCTGCAGTGCCGTATCTGGGGGGAAACCGTATCAGTCAGTTACTGCAACATGCAACGCCACAGCAGCTTTGCCGGATGTCAGCCGAACAACTCCAGGCTATCGGACTCAAGCCTAAGCAGGTATCCAGTTTGCTCCGGCCGCAGTACCTGCGTATTGAACGTTGTCTGGAGTGGGCCGAATGCGACCGGCATACCATCTTGACGCTGGACTCGCCCGGTTATCCGCCATTGCTGAGAGAAATAGCATCGGCCCCTCCCCTATTATTTGTTCGTGGTGAACCTCATTGGCTGCATGAACCTCAGGTAGCCGTGATTGGCAGTCGTTCAGCCAGTATTGATGGTCGTGAATCGGCCTATGAATTTGCTGCATCGCTGGTCGCCGCTAATTATGTTGTCACCAGCGGTCTGGCGCTTGGTGTCGATGGGCAGGCGCACTACGGAGCATTAAAAAATGGTGGGGCGACTGTTGCGGTGTTGGGCTCGGGACTGGAACAGATTTACCCTGCCCGCCACCGGGAGTTAGCAGGCAAAATTATCGAGCAAGGCGCCTTGGTGTCGGAGTTCTGGCCGGATGAAAAACCGCGCCCGCAAAATTTTCCCCGCCGTAATCGAGTGATCAGCGGGTTGTCCGTTGGCGTATTAGTGATAGAGGCTGCCGAAAGAAGCGGTTCATTAATCACAGCGCGTTACGCACTGGAGCAAGGGCGGGAAGTTTTTGCCCTTCCCGGGTCGATTCATTCACCGGGAAGCCGAGGATGTAATGCATTAATTAAATCTGGTGCTAAATTGGTAGAAAGCCCGGTCGATATTTTTGAAGAGGTTGGTACGCTGACGGAGTGTGTGAAAAACAACCAGTTAGACTCATCGTTACCGCAACCTGAAAATGAGGAATTGCCATTTTCATCGGTGTTGGCTAACGTAGGCAATGAAGCAACACCCGTAGATGTAGTTGCTGAACGCTGTAAACAACCCGTACATGAAGTTATGATGCAATTGTTGGAATTAGAATTGCAAGGTGTTGTCACTACAGTGCCCGGTGGCTATATCAGAACGAGGAGGGGCTAGTTATGATGGATATCCTTATGTACCTGTTTGAAACCTATATCCACAGCGATGTGGAGTTGCTGGTTGATCAGGACGAACTTTCAGACGAACTTCTGCGTGCAGGCTTTCATCAGGACGATATCTATAAAGCTCTGACATGGTTAGAGAAGCTGGCTGCATTGCAAGACACCGAGAATACCCCTTACATGAATAACAGTGCTGTCACTTCTATTCGTGTATACACCGCCCAGGAGATGGCTCGGCTGGATATTACCTGCCGCGGCTTCCTTACTTATCTTGAGCAGATCCATGTACTGAGTGGCGATACCCGTGAGATGGTTATTGACCGTGTGATGGAGCTGGAAACCTCTGAGTTTGCCCTAGATGATCTGAAGTGGATTATTTTGATGGTGCTGTTTAATGCGCCTGGCAATGAAAGTGCCTATAGTCAGATGGAAGAGCTTTTATACGGTGCGGAAGACGGGTATATCCACTAATTGACTCCTCTCTGGCTGGCGAATAAAGAGTTGTATGACTGGTAAAATTAACGATCAATTGTTTTCAGCTCATGAGCATGCGTTGGAGCAGGAGCAGAGCTGTCCCCAGTGTGGGGCGGAGCTGGTTATCCGCAATAGCAAACGCGGTCCTTTTCTCGGGTGTTCTGGTTATCCCGAGTGCGACTACATCAAGTCGCTGAACCACAATGATGGCCATGTGGTGAAATACTTGGGCAAACCCTGCCCGGATTGCGGTGACGAATTGCTGCTTCGCCAGGGGCGATATGGCATGTTCATTGGCTGCGCGGGATATCCGGACTGTCAGCATATCGAATCGCCCGAGAAAAAGGCTGAGGATACCAAGCTGACTTGCCCGCAATGTGGCAAGGGGCACCTTATGGAGCGTAAGTCTCGCTACGGAAAACTGTTTTATGCCTGTGATCAATACCCGGGCTGCCGCTTTGCAGTGAATAACAAGCCGGTTGCAGGCCAGTGCCAGGCTTGTGGATTTGGCTTGCTGATTGAGAAGAAACTGGCTAGTGGTGTGAAGTACCAGTGTGCCGACAGAAAGTGTCATGCCTATCAAGATTAAGAAACGGTTATTGATATAAAAAGCCAGCTGATGCTGGCTTTTTTAGTATTGGGGTGTATCGGCTGCCTAATAGCGAACAGCAGGAAAAGCGACGGGATCTAATTGATCGGCGAGAGTTTCCAATGTGGTTTTCAGATCTGCCGTGGAGCTGGCGCAGACATTGATGTGGCCCATTTTTCGTCCGGGACGTTTTTCTTTGCCATACCAGTGAATATGGCATTGCGCTTGTTCCATCACCGTATCTGGCAATGTGTCTTCGCCGAGGATGTTGACCATAGCTGTTGGGCGCAGCAGACTTGTATCGCCTAGCGGCATGTTGCATACGGCTCTGAGGTGGTTCTCGAACTGGCAGGTTTCAGCACCTTGCTGGGTCCAGTGACCGGAGTTGTGGACTCGGGGAGCAATTTCATTGACCAGTAGCTTGCCGCCCACATCAAAGAACTCAATGGCCAGTACCCCGATGTAGTCGAGCGACTCGGCCAGTGCCCGGAACATGGTTTCAGCCTGGGCTTGCAGCTCGCGGTTTCCTTCTTGTGCAACCGACAGGCTGAGAACACCGTTACTGTGAATATTTTCTGTCAGTGGATAGATGGCGATCTCGCCGTTCTTGCCACGGGCACCGATCAGCGAGACCTCGCGGTCAAACGAGACGAATTCTTCGGCAACAATCGCCTGATCAGGGGTTTCTTCGAGGAAGTTGCTTATCTCTTGCCAGACAGGCTCAACATCATCCTGGGATTTTAGGCGCCACTGCCCTTTCCCGTCATATCCGCCCAGGGCACTCTTTAGCACCATAGGAAGTCCGACCGTGTCGATGGCACGCTCTAGATCGTCACGGGTGTTGACGAGTTGGTACTTTGCATTGGCAACGCCAGCGCGATCAAGCAGGTGTTTTTCCAGACGGCGGTCACCGCCAGCCTTGATGGCCTCGGTGGTCGGTCGAAATTTTCCGCTGGCAGCACAGGCGTCAAGAATATCATGCGGGATATGCTCAAACTCTGCGGTAATGACATTGGCATAGGTGATGGCGGTATCCAGCCCTTTCATCATTAGCTGCTGAGTCAGTGGGTGGACCACATGACCGCTGGTGACATCGTAGGCGAAGACTTCGATATTTAACGGAGCCCCGGCCAGTGCCATCATACGCGCCAGTTGTCCGGCTCCAAGTACCAAAACCTTCATTATGCATCCTCTGCTGGATTTGGATTGTCCAACACTGTGTCGGTTTGTTCTTTGCGGAACGCATCAACGGCGGCCATCACTGTGGCATCCTGGGTGCCAATGATTTGCGCGGCTAACAGGCCGGCATTCGCCGCACCGGCATCACCAATAGCCAGGGTACCGACTGCGACGCCTTTTGGCATCTGGACGATAGAAAGTAGTGAGTCCATCCCTTTGAGTGCACGGGACTGAACAGGCACCCCCAGTACCGGTACGCTAGTGAAAGCTGCTGTCATGCCGGGAAGGTGTGCAGCACCGCCGGCACCGGCAATAATGACCTTGATCCCGCGCTCGTGGGCTGTTTCGGCATATTCGGCAAGTAGATGTGGAGTACGGTGAGCAGAAACCACTTTGGTTTCATAAGGTACGTTGAAGCGATCTAGCATTTCAGCTGCATGCTGCATGGTTGGCCAGTCAGACTTGGAGCCCATGATAATCCCAACTTTCATCCCTATCTCCTTTGGGTTGCATAATATGAAGGCGTGAATACTTTTGCGCGCATTATACGGTGATTTTTTCAGAAGGAAAACGTTTGCGTCAGTGATTTTGTCTCATTATGTTACGAGCATGGAGTTGCGAGGTTGGAGTGGGTAAAATAGGTAAACAGATGGTTAAATCTGGCGTCAGCTGGGATCAATAATGAGGATAATGTGGAAAATTTAGCGCAAGTAGTTGCTGCCCTTCAGCAAGGTGAGGTTGTTGCCTACCCTACCGAGGCGGTTTTTGGTGTAGGGTGCGACCCCGATAATGAGCAAGCGGTACAGAAGCTTCTGGCACTGAAACAACGCCCGGTCGAAAAAGGGCTGATCTTGATTGCTGCCGACTATGAGCAGTTGAAGCCTTATGTTGATGATAGCCAGCTAACTGCCGAGCAAATGCAGCGGATTCAATCCTCCTGGCCGGGGCCGGTTACCTGGGTGATGCCAACCAAGGCCGGAGTACCGAGTTTTCTTACCGGCCAGTTTTCTACCATAGCCGTTCGGGTGACCGATCATCCGCTGGTGCAGCAGTTATGTCGCCAGTTTGGTAAGCCGCTGACCTCAACCAGTGCTAACCTGACAGGACAGGAGCCGGGACGCAGCGCAGAAGAAGTGAAAGAAAAGTTAGGCCAGTATTTACCGGCTATTTTACAAGGGGAGACAGGAGGACGACAAAATCCTTCTGAGATCCGTGACGCCCAGACAGGGGAAGTTTTCCGCCAAGGATAAAAACAATATGCAAGATGTCAGCAAACAAGCGGTAAAGGCGTTTCTGTTAGATCTGCAGGACCGTATTTGTCAGGCTGTAGAACAGCAAGACGGTACGGCTGTTTTCGAACAGGATCAGTGGGAGCGAAAGGAAGGCGGTGGTGGTCGCAGCCGGGTATTGCGCCAGGGGCTGGTGTTTGAGCAGGCCGGCGTCAACTTCTCTCATGTGTTCGGTACCAAAATGCCGGCATCGGCTACGGCCCACAGGCCGGAACTGGCGGGGCGTAGCTTTGAGGCAATGGGGGTATCTCTGGTTATTCATCCTAATAACCCTTATGTGCCTACCTCGCATGCCAATGTCCGTTTCTTTATCGCCGAAAAGGAAGGTGAAGCCCCGGTGTGGTGGTTTGGCGGTGGCTTTGATTTAACCCCGTTCTACCCTTTCGAAGAAGACTGCCAGCACTGGCACGATACTGCAAAAGCCTTGTGCGCCCCTTATGGCGAGGATGTGTATCAGCAGCATAAAGAATGGTGTGACAAGTACTTCTTCTTGCCTCACCGAAATGAAACCCGCGGTGTTGGCGGATTGTTCTTTGATGATCTCAACCAATGGGGGTTTGAAAAGTGCTTTAGCTATATGCAGGCAGTCGGCAATGGCTATATTGATGCGTATCTGCCGATAGTTGAAAAGCGCCACCCTACCCCGTTTGGTGAGCGAGAGCGTAATTTTCAACTTTATCGCCGTGGGCGTTATGTTGAATTTAACTTAGTGTATGACCGCGGTACTTTGTTTGGCCTTCAAAGTGGTGGCCGGACAGAGTCTATCTTGATGTCCATGCCGCCGCTGGCCCGCTGGGAGTATTGCTACGAGCCAGAGCCGGGAACGCCTGAGGCTGATTTGTATCAACATTACCTCAAACCGCGAGAGTGGTAACAGAATACGAAACGTTTGAGCTTGTGATATAGCAATGATAGGGTCGATTTATCGACCCTGTTTTATTTGGAATGCATAGCCACATGGATAAGTACGTTGTTTTCGGCAATCCGATTGCCCAGAGTAAATCCCCCTATATTCATACTTTGTTTGCTCGCCAGACCGCTCAGGCCATGACGTATACCGCACAGCTTGCACCTGTTGATGGTTTTAAGGCTGCTGCTGATGACTTCTTTGCTTCAGGTGGCCGCGGCTGCAATATTACGGCTCCCTTTAAAGAAGATGCCTATCAGTATGCTTCTCAATTGACGGAGCGGGCTAAATTGGCGGGCGCTGTGAATACGTTGAAGAAGCTGGATGATGGTGTGATTCTGGGTGATAACACCGATGGTGAAGGCTTAGTGCAGGATCTGCTGCAAAACCAAGTAGAGCTGGCCGGTAAACGCATTCTGTTAATCGGGGCTGGTGGTGCTGCTCGAGGGGTGATTTTGCCTATTCTGGCGCAACAGCCCGAACTGCTGGTCGTGACAAACCGGACATTGGCCAAAGCCGAGCAGTTGGCCGAGTTGTTTTCAGGGTATGGCAATATTGATGCCGTGGCACTGGAAGCGCTGGAAGAACCAAACTTTGATGTGATCATCAATTCAACATCAGCGGGACTGAGCGGCCAGCTACCAGGTATTTCCGATAAACTGATTAAGCCGGCTGTGACTTGTTATGACATGGTATATGGCCCGAAGCTGACGGCTTTCAACCAGTGGGCCCGAGATCTGGGCGCAGGCAAGACATTAGATGGCCTGGGTATGCTGGTTGGCCAGGCGGCTGAGAGCTTTATGCTGTGGCGGGGGATCCGCCCGGGAGCCAAGCAGGTGAAAAATGAGTTACGCCGAGCAATGCAGGAATAAATATGAATCAAGATATATTATTTGCTGATATCCAGTTGTGGGACAGCGAAAAACAAGCGGTTAACTTTCCGGCCCAGCAGGCAGGGGCGTTAATTACTTGTTGGGTAAGCCTTTCCTGGCTTCAGAAAAAAGCGGCGCAACCGCTGGTCGAAGAAGCCGATATCCTTAGTGTCTTTGCTGCCAACCGCTTTGACTTGGAAGAGTTGGCAGAGACGATGATCGAAGATGAAGAGTTCAATCAAGGTGGGGATATCGAGATTAACTAATCTTGATTATTGCTCGGCAAGATATTCGTTTTTCAGCCGGACATAGTTGTCGGCGGAAGCTGGCAAGAAAGCCCGTTCCTTATCACTGAGGGGACGGGCTTGTTTGACTGGGCTGCCGACATACAAATAACCGCTAGCCAGGCGTTTCCCTGGCGGCACTAAACTTCCCGCTCCGATGATGACATCATCTTCTATAACAGCGCCATCGAGTAAAATTGCGCCCATGCCGACTAATACCCGGTTCCCGACCTGACAACCATGCAACATTGCCTTGTGACCGATTGTCACATCATCGCCTATAATTAACGGGTGGCCATGTGGGGTCTCCGTTGATTTACGAGTAACATGCAACACCGAACCATCTTGTACATTGGTACGGGCACCAATGCGGATGTGGTTTACATCGCCGCGCGCGGCAACCAAAGGCCAAATGCTGGCGTCATCCTCTAATAGAATATCGCCGATTAACACTGCTGAGTCGTCAACGTACACATTATTAGCACGTGTCGGGTAAATTCCCTTATAGGGGCGTAATGAAGATGGCATGACAGTGACCTTTTCTTATTTATATAGATGAGAATAGCGAAGCCATGGTGTGATTTGCATCAAAAAGTGCGTGATTGTTCGATAATTGCGCGCTTAAGCTAAAATGACAGATTTATTTCAAAAAGCCCCTTGCCAACGTGATCGAAGTCTCTATAATGCGACCTCACTGACACGGAGCAAGGCGCTAAGCCAGCAACGATAAGTCAGTCTGTTCTTTAACAATTTGACCATGCAATCTGTGTGGGCACTCGTGAAATGATTAGTCAAAAGATTTATCAGTGAACTGAGTGA
>NZ_MJIL01000042.1 GCF_001939735.1 Photobacterium proteolyticum | reverse complement strand
GAGTGAGGTGCATGAAAAAGCCAGCAGGGAGTACCTACCGGCTTCATAAAAAAAGCGTCAACCTATTTTAGGACTAGACATGATTACACCTTAGTTGAGCAAATAAGCGTCAGTCTTCATTTCCCTGAGCATTTGCCTGTAGAGCCGAGGGACCAGTTCAAATGAAACGCAGCTTCCCTCCGTAAGCTTGGCCAGTTTTTCCCAATCAGCAGATTCGTAGGCAATAACCATATCGACCAATTGCTGAAGCTCTCCACCGTTACCTGTCAGCGCCTTCTTAATATCATCATGAATTTTGAGCATATCCAAAGCCTCTTCCATATCCAGGCCAAGGATATCCGGCAGGTTTGAAAACAAACCACTTAAAAAAGCCCTATCAACAACAGCCCTTCGTCGACCCATCTTAATAGCCAGCAACTCACAAAAACGCGCACGACTGGTCGCCTTATTGTAGATATCTTCAGGACGAGTATCCGTAAGCTCTTGTGCCGTCAGTAACGAAATGAACTTACGCATTTTATTTTCACCAATAAAACAAATAGCCTGTTTGATTGAATAAATATTACCTTCTCGTCCATACATGACTGAATTTAATAATGAAATTAACTTATGCGTCAACTTGGAATCAGAGGCAAGGATATCGGTTAATTCCCGGTAACAATAATCTTCGGTCATCACATGCTGAAATACGTTCAGTAATGACCCTTCCTGAAGTTTATTGTTTCTAACCTCGAATAAATCTTGCTTCGAAAACACACTACCTTTAAAGAAGTCCACACTTAAAGTGCGGTATTGATTAAATTCCTCATCAGAAACAATATTCTCAATAATTATTCGAACACCGTACTTTTGTGCCTTATTTACCAACAGCTGTATTATTTCCAGACTTTTCCCTGCTGCATTTACTTTGATGTGACTGGCATATTTAAGAAACTTTTCATTTCCACCTAGCAGAGCCTTCTCGTTCAACACGATATGATATTGGCTCTTCCTGGCGGTTCTAATTAGTTTAAGAAGCTCTGCATCAAAAACCTCATCAGGAGAAAGCTCCAGCACCAAACTTCTCGAAGAGAAAAAATAGTCAATAATCCCCTTCAGCGTCTCACGATCAAAGGTAATAATCATCGTTTTATTATCTGAATAGCTACCCAATCCTGCTCGCTCAAGAAGATCGCTGAGGTTACGGGGATCGGACCTATCCTGGAAGACTGCCGCAGGAATACATTTATTACTCAGCTGCTCCCTATTGATAAAACTAACTTGATATGCCACCTTGACTTTTCTTGCGTTATATATCGGCTGTCTAACCGCAGAGAATTCCATTTATTTCTATTACTCTCTAATACTGGCTCGTACCTAGAGTAAATACTCCATCGTAAAGTTACTCAGAGAGAATACCATCACTTTTATACAAACGCACAGTAATCCAGCCAAACTTCCAAGCTGATTTATATGCAACCACATGCAAAAACAAACGGCAACCTGATTCAGGAACACTACAGGTTAGATAATATTGCAATTATCTAACCTGTAACTTCATCTGCTATTTTAAGAGCGAATTAATCATCCTACAAAACAATTGATTCATGACGCGAAATAAGAGAGCGATTATTACATTTTACCAGCAGTTTTTTGCGAGTTGACATGTAAAAAACAACAATAATAGATTCCTTCTTTGGTTATTTTTCTATAGTTATTTCACGGCAAAATCAAAGTATAAACACGCCGAAAATTTAACTTTACCGATAATAGAACAAAGACTTAAGGATGAAGAAAAATGACTCATTTGAAACACGGAAAGGTGTTAAAGCATACCTTCAGGTTAAGTGCTCTCACCGTTTCATGCCTGCTCGCTTTCAACGCCCACGCCGCAATGGATTGTAGCGCTGTAAAGCACTGGGATAGCGCCGTTGCTTATAGCGGGGGAGCTCAGGTACAAGAAGCGAATAAAGTTTACAAGGCCAACTGGTGGACCCAGGGCAATAACCCAACGGCCAATACCGGAGAGTGGAGCTTCGTTGATAACTGTCGCGCAGGCGGCGAGAACGTCTTACCAAGTGTATCACTAACATCACCGTCAGGCTCTGCCAACCTCACAGCGGGTGACTCCGTTTCTGTATCAGCCAATGCCTCAGACTCAGACGGCACAATCAGCAAGGTTGAGTTCTATGTCGGTCAAACTCTCCTCGCAACAATCACCAGTGCTCCATACACGGCAAGCTGGACTGCAATAGTCGGCACTCATACCATTAAAGCCAAGGCATTTGATAATCAGGGCGGCGTTTCGGAATCCGCGACGGCTGTTACAGTTCAGGAAGGCAACACAGGCAATACTGCTCCGACAGTCGACCTGGCTCTATCCGCCACCTCTGTCAACCTTGGCACCGCCGTCACCTTGACATCTCAAGCCAACGATCCTGACGGTACCGTCGACAAAGTCGACTTTTTCGTCAACGGTGCGCTAGTCGGCACTTCAGCTACCGCCCCATTCACCCTAGCCTATACCCCGGCTCAGGCAGGTACGCTTAACATTCATGCCCGCGCAACAGATAACTTAGGTGCAACCTCAAACTCAACAACAATCCAGCTTGTCGTCAACGGTGGCGCAACAGCCAAGGACTGTCGTCCTGATGGCCTCTACCAGACCGAAGGCATTAACGTACCATACTGTACGATCTATGATGATCAGGGCCGTGAACTGATGGGGGCTGATCACCCAAGACGTGTTATCGGCTACTTTACCAGCTGGCGTGCCGGTGGTGATCCTCAAACGTCCTACCTTGTCAAAGATATTCCCTGGGAACAGCTGACACACATTAACTACGCTTTCGTCAGCATTGGCTCTGACGGCAAGGTAAACATAGGGAACATCAATGATCCGGCCAACCCGGCGGTCGGCATGGAGTGGAACGGTGTAGAGATAGATCCTGCACTAGGTTTCAAAGGCCACTTTGGTGCCCTGGCCACAGCAAAAGCCAAACATGACGTCAAGACGCTGATTTCGATCGGCGGCTGGGCTGAAACAGGCGGCCACTTTGGAGCCGACGGCAAACGTGTTGCCGACGGCGGCTTTTATACCATGACTACAAATGCCGATGGCAGTATCAATCATGCGGGCATTCAAAAGTTTGCTGACTCTGCCGTCGACATGATGCGCAAGTACAAATTTGATGGCCTTGATATCGATTATGAATACCCGACATCAATGGCAGGTGCCGGTAACCCGGATGACAAAGCGTTTATGGAACCTCGACGCCAGTACCTATGGGCGTCATACCAAGAGTTAATGAAGGTTCTTCGCCAAAAGCTTGATCAGGCCTCGGCACAAGATGGCATTCACTATATGCTGACCATTGCAGCACCTTCATCTGGTTACCTACTCCGTGGCATGGAGACGTTTGATGTCACCAAGTACCTCGACTACGTCAATATCATGTCATATGACTTGCACGGAGCATGGAACGAGCATGTCGGCCACAATGCGGCACTCTTTGACACCGGTAAAGATTCGGAGCTGGCGATGTGGGACGTGTACAACACGGCTCAATACGGTGGAATTGGGTACCTTAATACTGACTGGGCCTACCACTATTTCCGCGGCTCAATGCCAGCAGGTCGAATCAACATTGGTGTACCTTACTATACCCGCGGCTGGCAAGGGGTTAATGGTGGTGAGAACGGGCTATGGGGATTAGCTCCGCTGCCAAATCAGGCAGAATGTCTGCCTGGTACCGGTGAAGGGCAGAAGAATAACTGTGGTAATGGCGCAATGGGCATCGATAACTTGTGGCACGACAAAGGCGCCGCAGGTAATGAAATGGGCGCGGGCTCCAACCCTATGTGGCACGCAATGAACCTCACTCAGGGTGTCTACGGTTCATATACTGCCGCTTACGGACTCACTCCGGCAACCCATCCGTTAACCGGTAGCTATACCCGTCATTACGATTCTGTCGCGGTCGCACCTTGGCTGTGGAACCCAGAGAAGAAAGTATTCTTGTCTACAGAAGATGAGCAGTCAATTAATGCCAAAGCTGACTATGTAATGAACAAAGAAATCGGCGGCATCATGTTCTGGGAACTCGCCGGTGACTATAACTGTTATGTCCTTGATGCCAACGGTAACCGTACGACAGTTGATGCAACAGAAAATGCCTGTAAGACCGGCAATGGTGAGTACCATATGGGTAACACCATGACCAAGGCTATCTACGATAAGTTTAAGTCTGCGACTCCGTATGGCAATAAGATTGCCACCGGCGCAATTGCGACTGAAGCGCTTGATATCACAGTTGCAGTGGGCGGCTTTAAAGTTGGCGATCAAAACTACCCTATCAATCCGAAGTTAACCTTCACCAACAATACCGGGCAAGAAATACCGGGAGGTACCGAGTTCCAGTTCGATATTCCTGTTTCAGCCCCTGATAACGCAAAAGACCAGTCTGGCGGCGGCCTGAAAGTAATAGCCTCCGGCCATAGCCGAGCCAATAATATTGGTGGTTTGGACGGCGTTATGCATCGCGTGGCCTTCAGCCTGCCAGCATGGAAGAGCCTACCTGCAGGCGGTACGTACGAGCTGGACATGGTGTACTACCTGCCGATTTCCGGACCGGCAAACTATAGCGTGAATATAAACGGTAAAGACTATGCCTTTAAGTTCGAACAACCCGCCCTGCCTATCGGTGATATCACGACAGGTGGCGGTGACAATGGCGGTGGCGAATGTGTAACAACCGGGCTCAACACCTACCCTAACTGGCCACAAACAGACTGGGCAGGAAACCCGAGTCACGCTAACCAAGGTGACAAAATTATTCACAACGGCGTTGTGTACGAAGCCATCTGGTGGACAAATTCTGTTCCCGGTAGCGATAATACATGGTCGACAGTGTGTACAATTTAAGCAGTTGTTAACCTGGCAACCAGGCGCGGGATATTTCCCGCGCTTTTTCTATGGAATTGTCTACTTTTCGACCACTTACCTGCCTACACCTCGCAAAACCAAGCGTCAAAATAACGTCACAGAGTGCAACCAAGCTCTTAACAATAATTTGACGCCCCTATAAAAGCTCAAAATAAATGCGATATTGTGCTCAAAAAACAGACAAACAGTTCAAAGAAGGATAATTCATTCTTTGTGTATCCTACTCACTGTCTTTACATTATAAAACAAGAATATAAAATCATTTCAAATGTAACAGTCTCAGCTTTAGGATATTTTGCACAATCCTGACACTGACTGCTGATAATAATAAATTCTCATTTTAACGTAATGTATTTAAAAACAAACATCACTTAACGCATCAATTAAACCAGATTTTTTTGCGCATCAGCACACTGGTACAGCAATCATTCAAGCCTAAACTTTTTATTATTTTATGGTAAAGTCTCGCCATCTTAGTCATAAATCAAACAATAGAGTGTTTAAGAAGAACAATGAAGAAGGCGATTTACCTGTTCATCTTGGTTTTTTGCTATTTGCCGCTGCAAGTATCTGCCAGTAGTACTCACAGCAACTCATATAGTAATGTTAATAGTCCTGATGTCGTCATCAAGCACGTATATAAAGAAGCAAATTTAAAGGGAGTTATTGATTTTCAAGTATTTAAAGAAGGCTATAACGCTTACTATAATACTAAGGGAAGAAAGAAACAGTTACTGACTATTATTGATTACAGCAAGCCTTCTACTGAGAAACGCTTCTTTGTTATTGACCTGAAAAGGAACAAGCTCGTCTACCACACATACGTATCACACGGTGTGAATAGTGGTGGTCGTGAAGCGACACGTTTTTCAAACATTGTAAATTCCCGACAAACGTCTTTGGGAACCTTCCTAACCGACACAACCTACTACGGTGGGAACGGATACTCGTTAAGACTTGATGGCATGACACACGGTGTTAACGACAATGCACGCAGGCGTTATATTGTCGTTCATGGTGCTGACTACGCTACGGAATCCTTTATTCAGCGACATGGATATTTAGGACGAAGCTGGGGCTGTCCTGCGCTACCCAAAGGGTTGTCACGACAGATCATTGATACGATTAAAGGCGGAAGTGTTATTTACGCTCACGCTTAATTAAACACTCTAATAAGTGGCTGTTATATTTTTAACAGCCACTTACTTGCTTTCAACAGCAATGGTAACCAGTAAGCAGAGTTAATTAAAAACAAATACTTAAGACCAAATCAAGTGTAGGTTTATTTATATAACCAATAGTTAAACACCGCTTGCAATAAATTCAAAAACATTCAACGCAATTATTTGCATTACTCCAATAGCGCATCAAAAACCGTCATGAATGTACCTTTTTCTGTTTTGGCACCCATTAGAAAAGTATCTTGAACGACTGCACCTTCGCTTGCCATGAAATCAGATAGCGTTAATTTAGCATCAGCCGTCAGGTGCAATCCAAAGCTGTTTTTCCCTTTGTTAGTTCCCAAAATAAATTGAGGGAGCTTCATGCCGAAAGCATATTCTCCCTTTACAAATCGCTCAGCATAAATATCACAAATTAGGACGCTTCCCTTAGCGGAGAATTGCTTCATCATCTTCAGCGTTTGTCGAACCGATGGTTCATCAAGATACAAAGTGACACCTTCCCACAAAAACAATGTCTTTTTGTTCGGATCATACCCAGCGTCCTCGAGCTCTTCGTACCACCCAAACTCAGAAAAATCTACTGGTACAAATGTCACCGAACTGATATCGATACCAGCTTTATTCAGGCTCTCGATCTTAAGCTGCTGAATCTTTAACATGTCTAGCTCAAAACAGGCTACCTCAGAGGCTTGAAACATGTTGTAGCATCGCGTATCAAAACCCGCGCCCATACATACAAACTGCTCCACACTATATCGGTGTTTATCTATCAGTGAGTCAATATACACAGTCCGTGCGGTAACAAGATGGGAAAGCCCTTCCTGTTCTGGTGGCGGGATCGCAGGATAGCCATAGGTACTACCGCTTATTCGATAGCGAAGATAGCTCGGCAGAAAAACCAGCCATAGCCCTAATATTGAACTGTTCGGTAACACACTGATGAGCTTGACCGAAGCTTGGTCTTTCCTCAAGCCAAAGATATGCATCAGCCAGCGGCCTTTGATCACTTCAATAGCAGTAGACGGTACACCCAGCTGTTTACTGATGTAAATCTGCTTGTAGCAGATCAGCACCACTCCTAACAAAGCCATAGGAATGAAAAGAATCTGCACAATAACAAAAACAACTAAGGCGATTGTATTCATAGGCTAACTATTACCCCTTTTGATACTTCAGGCTAAGCAGGCTCGTTGCCAAGTTAAGCGAAGTAGTAATCAGGGTACAAACCAATCTGCGTTCTTCTTGATACTAGATGATTTCTGAAGTTACCGACTTCAGATAAAGCAATTATAGCCAGACAAAAAAAATCCCTGCCTGAGCAGGGATTTAAATATTGTCAGTTAAAGCTGTTGCGATTAAGCAAGAGCTTCTTCAGCTGATACATATGGCAAGTCCAGAGCAACAGCAACTTCATCACAAGTGATTTGGCCGCGGTATACGTTTAGACCGTTCATTAGGTGCTTGTCTTCCTGTAGCGCAGCTTTGTAGCCTTTGTCAGCTAGTTTCAGGATGTACGGCAGTGTTACGTTATTCAATGCAAACGTTGATGTCCGAGCAACGGCACCCGGCATGTTTGCAACACAGTAGTGAACAACATCGTCGACGATGTAAGTTGGGTCACTGTGAGTTGTTGCGTGAGATGTTTCTACACAGCCGCCCTGGTCGATTGCTACATCAACAATCGCAGCACCTGGCTTCATTTTCTTAATCATTTCAGCAGTAACCAGTTTCGGTGCAGCTGCACCTGCAACCAGTACACCACCAACAACAAGGTCAGCTTCCAGTACGTGTTTTTCGATAGCATCTTTCGTTGAGTATACGCACTGTACTGTGCCACCGAACTGTGCATCCAGGTTACGTAGAACGTCGATGTTACGGTCAAGTACAACAACGTTCGCACGCAGGCCGACAGCCATCTGCGCCGCGTTAGCACCAACAACACCGCCACCAATGACAACAACTTTAGCTGGCTCTACACCCGGTACGCCCGCTAGAAGCATGCCGCGGCCGCCTTTAGATTTCTCTAGTGCAAATGCACCAGCCTGGATTGACATGCGACCTGCAACTTCTGACATTGGTGCTAGCAGAGGCAGACGACCTTTGTCATCTGTAACTGTTTCATAAGCAATACATACTGCTTTGCTGTTCACAAGATCAGTTGTCTGCTCAGGATCCGGGGCAAGGTGAAGGTAAGTAAACAGAATTTGACCTTCGCGAAGCATTGCACGCTCTACAGCTTGCGGCTCCTTAACTTTGACAATCATTTCTGATTCGGCAAAAACTGCTTCCGCAGTTGGAAGAATTTGAGCACCGGCATCAATGAAATCTTGATCGCTGAAACCGATACCTGTACCTGCCTGTGTTTCAACATACACAGTATGACCATGTGCTACCGCTTCGCTCACTGAAGCTGGAACCATACCTACACGGTACTCATGAACTTTAATTTCCTTAGGTACACCAATAATCATCTTTGTATCCTTGCTGCCTTGTTTAAAAGTTATATACACAATAATGAAAAACTCTTGGAATGTGCGTCCGTTTTTTAACCTATTTACAACAAATGAATCTAGGATTTTGTTCTGTTGTGGCACAATAATCTGTTTTTGACTTGGCTCACACAACATTTGTTTGTATTCTTGAGTGAAATTAGACCAGTAAACCAGCTTTTTACCAACATCCAGTCGTTTTTACCAAATACAAAAGACCAAGCAGTGATAACACCTACATGAAAATATGAAATCGCGTGCAAAAAGCAGCTATATTCAACGTTTTATCATCTACGATAAAGCATAAAATTCAGAATCCGGGCTTTTTTTAGATAAAATATGCACATATAAAAAAGCGCACACACCAGATCAAAACACAACACGCGATCACAAAAAATAAACAAATTGGTGATATTTCCGTGTGGTAGTGCACAATTTTCTAGGTATAAAAAAAGCCGCTAAAGCGGCTTATATAAAATATTGTGAAGAACAGTTATTCAGTCTTCAAACTCCCAAGGCATCTCCGGCAAAGCATTCAAGTTTTCACTGTAACGCTTCAGATCAAAGCTACCTTCATTTTTGGCCACATCAAAAACCTCGACAGATAATGCACAGGCAATCATCTGAATCGCCTCTTCGCGTGGCGTGCCAGTCATCATCAAGCGCATCAAGGTCTCTTTGACCTTAATCGGATTACCTTCTGCCAACTGATTTTCAACAGTTTCAACCAGCATATCGCCAGTCATGATTTCATCGTTTTCCATAATTAAACCTGTTTGTTTCGCTTTCTATACTATACGCGTAATCGTAGGCATTAAGCGTATACAACTTCATTTTTTTCCGCGGCGTCACGAGGGCGGCGGATCAAGTCAGCCACAACGGAATGTGCCTGCGTCATAGTCTCGAAGTGATAGTCGGGCGTGATATACCAATCGTGCTGCTCAGTATTCACCAACACAACCTTCAAACCAGCGTTGTAGGCTGATTGAACACCGGTAAAACTATCCTCGATTGCGATCACCTGTGAGGAGCAGTATCCCAATGTGTTACATGCATGGTGATAGATATCTGGTTCAGGCTTGTTGTTGTCGACATCTTCACCACAAAAGACATAGTCGAACAGATCAAGCCAACCGTGGCGGTGCAAAATTCCTTCGACATATTCTCTTGGCGCTCCGGTGACAACAGCCAGCGGCAACTGGCCATGTAACTGGTGAAGCATGTTATCGACACCTGTCTTGGCCGGAATCGTCCCTTTCATGAGCGCATCACGTGTTCGGTGTTCCATTTGAACAAGCATCTGCTCAATAGACAGATCTAAAGAAAAGCGGGTTTGTAATGCGGCGGCGACTTTATCCCAGGTAACACCGGCAAACTCACTAAGAAACTGTGCTGATGGCATTTCTATTCCGTTTATCGCCAGATAATTTGACCAGTTGTCGGCATGGAATACTTCTGAGTCTACCAAGGTGCCATCAAAGTCAAAACAAATAGCCTGCATATACTTTCATCCTAGCTAACAACGACTTCAGAGGCGCTATAGTAGGGACTCCCCTCTATTTACGCAAATAAAGTTAGCGAGATGCCAAAAAGGCAATACATGAGTCCAGCGGGACCGGCTTGCTGAAATAGAAGCCCTGGACATACTTGCACTTTAATTCTCGCAATATCTCTAGCTGCGCTTCTGTTTCAACACCTTCGGCAACCACTTTGATACCAAGCTTATGGCTAAGATCGATGATAAGAGAAACCAATGTCAGGCTATCTTGGCTTGAGCCAAGCTCTTTGATAAATCCCCTGTCTATCTTGATGATATCCGGGCGCAGTTCAACCACCGCGCTCAACGATGAGTAGCCTGTACCAAAATCGTCCAGCGCTACCTGAATATCCCGTTGCTTGAAATAGCCCAGCAAACTCTGGATATCACTACTTTCTTTGGAGGCCGTGGACTCCGTGATTTCAACGATAATTGATTTGTCTGGCAGGTCATATTGCTCAATCACCTCCCAGACCTGGGGCTCGTCAGTGCTATTAATGAACTCTTTCACCGAACGGTTGACCGAAATACTCAAGTGACTAAAGCCAGCCTCATGCAGTTTTTTCAGATCCCGGCAAGCCTGATGAAGGACAAAAGCACCAATCTGCTTAATCAGACCGTACTTTTCAGCGACGGGAATAAATTCTACCGGCGAAATGTGCCCTTCGACTTCGTCATACCAGCGCACTAAGGCCTCAAGTTTATTTATCTCACCGGTTTGAGCATTTACTATTGGCTGATAGTGAACCGTCAGCGCTTCCTCGGCAATGGCCTTTTTCAGGCGATCACGCAACTTGAGCTTTTGGATATACTCCGACTGAAGCTCGCTGTCATATTCACAGAAACCATTCCGCCCCTGCCCCTTCATGTTGTACATGGCATAGTCGGCATTCTTGAGCAAGGCATGGTGGGTCAATCCGCTATCCGGAAACGCCGAAATACCAATACTGACCGTGGTATTGATTTCGATCCCTTCAATATATAGTGGCTTGGAAATCGCGGTGACAATATCCTGGGCACGCTCCTTGGCATCAGCTGCCGAGATGTTTGGCAACAAAATACAGAATTCATCGCCACCATAGCGACATATGTTGTCTTTCTCATGAAAGAGCTTCTTCAGTCGCTCGGCAATACGGGTCAGTACCCGGTCTCCAAAATCATGGCCATATAGATCGTTGATAGACTTGAAGTCATCCATATCAATAAACAGCAAAGAGAAGACATGGCTGTTCTTATGGATCGAGTTAATCAGCTGTTCGACACGGTGAATAAAGCTGCGACGGTTAACCAAACCAGTTAGGGGATCATAATAAGCAAAGAATGTCAGTTGCTCTTCGGCTTTCTTCCAATGACTGATGTCTCGAAATACTGCGACGTAGTTGATGATCTCATCGTTACTGTCGCGTATCACATTAATTGACATTTCTTCGGGATATATTTCGCCGTTTTTCCGCTTGTTCCACACCTCCCCTTTCCAGTGCCCTTTGGTATTCAGGCTGAACCAGAGCGACTGATAATACTCGTTCTCGTGAAGGCCAGAGGACAATACGCTAGGGGTTAAGCCCAAAAGCTCTTTTTCCCGGTAGCCTGTTGTTTCTTCAAATGCGCGGTTAACGGAAATGATATTGTTGTTCTTGTCGGTGATAAGGATACATTCAGACGTATTATCAAAGACAACCTGGGCACGGCTCAGCTGCCGCCTGGCCTCAACTGTATGGGTTATGTCTCGCTGAATACCGGCAATCCGAATCGGGTTGCCTTTTACATCCTTGGCAATCACGCTCCCTTTCAGCTTCAGCCAACGCTCTTTGCCATCAGTAAGCTGGGCATAATGGCTGTCACTTAAACGGAACTCAAACTGAAATACACTTGTGAAGTTTTGCTGGATAAAACGCTGAAAAAAGTTCAGCCCCTCAATGCGATCTTCCGGGTGGATACAGTCCAACCATTCAGAAAAATCACTGCCGTCAGCCGGCTTTTCTCTCTCAAGAATGCTCCAGAACTTCGGCGAGGTAAAAAACTCACCGCTAACAAGGTCATACTCCCAAATTCCTTCTTCGACTGAATTGAACGTCGTATTCAGCTTGTGGGAGGTTTTGGTCAGTTTGGCTGAGATTTGATAGACATCAGTAACATCATGTACCGTGCCGCGCATGAGGAGTGGTTTGCCTTTGCTGTCTCGTGTCACATCAGCCCGTTTGCGCAGATACTTAATCGTACCGTCAGCCAATTGTGCTCTGTGGACAAGGTTATAGCTAATCGATTCTGACTCTATTGAGCCATTGAGCGTACTGATCACCCAGTCGCGGTCTTCGGGATGTATAAACTCAGATAATAAATCAATCGTTGGTGTGATCGACGTATCCTCAAGGCCATAAATACGGTATACCTCGTGGCTCCAAGAAATCGTATCTGATGTTAAATCCCAGAACCAGCTCCCGACTTTACCGACTCGCTGGCCTTCTTCCAGCTCCCACTGCAACTTCTCTTGCTTGGATAACAAGGCCGAATACTTTAATTCGACACCAAGATGATAACTAAGATCGTCGCACCAACTTTGTACTTCCGCTGTGTGTTCATACCGTTCTTCGAATAAACAAACAATAATGCCAACGGCTTCCTCACATTGAGAAAAAACAGGTATTCCCAAGTAGGCCTCAGCCCCTAACTCCTGCAATGCGATATCGTCGGGAAATTGGTTGACCACATCAGATGGGTAGTAACAAGCAGTACTTTTTTCGTTGACGATTTGACAGGGGGTTCCTGCCAGCGGATAAGTGAAGTTCTCTTTTAGGTTACCGGCTTCACGGTACGAAAGAGTTTTCGCATACTTGCGTGATTCATCGAAGCAACCAATAAAACAATGCTTAGGTGAAAGGAGCTCAAACAGGAGATGAGTAATTTGGTCAAAAAACTGATTTCCATGCAAATTTTGTAGCGATTTTTCGATTGTTTTATTCATCACTGGTTTAGCAACACTCTGAACTATAATGCAACTCCAGGAATATGGCCTGGTTATATATGCGAAACGCCTGAAACTTTACAACATGGGTTATCTTTATTAAAGGAAACTCTACAAGTTGCTTATGCGATTATCCAAAAATGTTGATAAACATCACTATATACAGCAAAAGCATTCGGACCATTCCCGTGGGGAATGACCCAATTTGACTATACCGCAAACAGTGAAAGCCAAAGCATCATTGCTGTCGCTAACTGGCAACCTGAGTTTTAGGGTGTGCAGGCAGGCGTATTGAGATCAGGGTTGTAATCGCAAGAAACGCAAACGAAACCCATAAGCAAGCCGCAAGGCCAGAGGTTTGATATATCCAACCTGAAAGGATAGTACCAATCAAGCGCCCCATCGCATTGGCCATATAATAGAAGCCGACATCCAGCGAAACTCCGTCATCTTTGGCGTAACTCACGATTAAGTATGAGTGCAACGATGAGTTAACGGCAAAAACAGCACCAAAGATAAGCAGCCCGATCACAATGGTAATCTCTGGCTGCCAACCAGTCTGGACACCAAATGCAACCGCCGCAGTTATCACTGATAGCAATCCTGCCCAGCCTAGTGCAGCTTTACCGTCAGGAACGACTCCCCTAGCCTTCCCGGTGATCCGCGGCGCGAACCCCTGCACGAATCCATAACCAATAACCCATACCGCCAAAAAGCCACCAACCAAGGTGTGATCCCAGCCAAACACCTGCCCCATGTAAATTGGCAGAGCAACAACAAACCAAACATCCCGGGCACCAAACAGGAACATCCGCGCGGCCGACAAGATATTAATGCTGCTGCTCTTAGAAAAGATATGGCTGAATTTTATCTTAGCCTTGGCCTTACCCATGTCTTTCTCAAGCCAAGTCAGGCTCATAACAAGAACTACAAACAGCACTGCTGCCATTGCAATTACGGCACCTTTGAAGCCAACTGTGGCAAGTAGAAAACCACCGACAAAGAAACCGGCCCCTTTCAAGGCATTCTTTGACCCTGTCAGGATAGCTATCCACTTATACAGTGCACCCTGCCGATCACCGGGAACCAAAGTTTTGATGGCGCTTTTGGCACTCATTTTGTTCAGGTCCTTGGCAATCCCCGATAGCGCCTGTGCCAGCATGACCCAAGGTACGGTCAGATGAACTGACGGTACAGCCAGCATTAACAAAGCCACCACCTGCATGGCCAAGCCAATATTCATGGTACGGTTAAGGCCGAGTTTAGCCCCCAGCCAGCCGCCAATTAAGTTGGTAACCACACCAAAAAACTCGTAGAACAAGAACAGTGATGCGATTTGCAATGGGGTATACCCCAACTGATGGAAGTGCAATACCACCAGCATTCTCAAGGCACCGTCTGTGACAGTGAAATTCCAGTAATTGAACGTCACTAACATGTACTGACGGACATCTTTCGATAAATTTGAAAAAGCAGCTAACATGCTCAGTTCTCTTAATTGGTGTGGCTATGTGACTATGGGGCAACAACTAATTATGCCAGGCCAACTTTGCGGATCAGTTCAGAGGTACGTGTTGCGTAGCCCATCTCGTTATCATACCAAGCGTAAACTTTCACCATACGGTCATTAACAACCATGGTCGACAACGCATCAACGACGGTTGAGCGCTGATCGCCTTTATAGTCGATCGATACCAGCGGACGGTCTTCAAAGCCAAGGACACCTGCCAATTCACCTTCAGCCGCCTCTTTCAACAGAGCGTTTACTTCTTCGGCTGTTGTATCACGGCTCACGTCAAAGATAATGTCCGTCAGTGATGCATTTGCCAGCGGAACGCGCACGGCATGGCCGTTAATTTTGCCTTTTAGCTCAGGGAAAATTTCAACAATCGCTGTAGCTGAACCCGTTGTCGTCGGGATCAGGCTCATACCACATGCACGGGCACGGCGCAGATCTTTGTGCGGGGCATCAAGGATTGTTTGGGTATTAGTCAAATCATGAATAGTCGTGAATGAAGACTGCTCGATACCCAGTTTTTCGTGGATAACCTTGACCACAGGCGCAATACAGTTTGTGGTGCAAGATGCTGCCGTCACGATACGATGTTTCTCGGCATCAAACAGGTGATCGTTAACACCTACCACAACGTTCAGCACACCTTCTTCTTTTACCGGGGCAGAAACGACAACACGCTTTACCCCCTGATCAAGGTATTTCTGCAAGAACGATGTTTTGCGATGAACGCCGGTTGCTTCCAGAACCACATCACAACCAGACCAATCAACCGCATCAATATCGCGCTCTTTGGTACAACGGATGCTGTGCTCACCAATTACAATTGCATCACCATCGGTATTCACCGCATGATGCCAACGTCCTTGCACCGAATCGAACTCAAGCAAGTGACCCAGTGTATGGGCATCGCCAGCGACATCGTTAATCTGAACAAACTCAACGTCATCCCAGTCATAAGCTGCACGTAGTGCCAGACGACCGATACGACCAAAACCATTGATACCCACTTTAATTGCCATTGTTACTGTCCTTTTTGATAGTGCTACAAGCAATATAGTTAAAAAGCTGACTATATAGCGAACAAATATTCGGAAAACCATATATACGAAATTTCAGATATAGTATCGAGTTCTTGCTCATCTGGCTAGATCTTTTTGAAATAAATCGCATAACCAACGCTGCCATTACAAAGCAAAGATCTTACTAAGGAACCAAGAAAGATAAGGCATTGATTAACTGATATAAAAAAGCCCCACTAAAGTGAGGCTCATTGATACTGTAGCTCGTTAGTCGACTATTTATTTATACTGCTGGATATAGTCAATATGTGGCTGGCGCGTGAAAGCCCCCGGGCGCAGCGCCTGGATCTGCTCAATCGCACTTTCAAGCTCAACACCACGGTCCAGCATAATACGGGCAGCAATCAGCCCCGTTCTGCCAGATCCGCCCATGCAGTGAATAACTAATGCCCCACCCTCATCTAACATAGACTGAGCCGCTTTGTTGGCCTCAGGCCAGTTAGCATTAAATTCGTCACCAGGAGCACAGTCATCTTCGATAGGTAAGTGGAACCACTTCAGCCCCAGAGCCTTGCACTCTTCTGCCAGCTGACTCAGTCCTTCACCCGGTAGATCACCCGGCTCCAAAGCTGTCAGTACCGCTGTTGCCCCGGCGTCTTTCAACTGAGCCAATGAATCTTTCAGGTTGGCCTCTTTGGTACCCGGACATGGCGTAAGTAACAATTTAGCACCACCTACTAGCGGTAATGTCCAAAATGGATGCGTGTTAGACATAGTTCTTTCCTGTTAATTAATATAATTAAATATTTCAAACGCCAACCTGGTTGTTGGCTTTTAGGCTAAATCCGGGCTTTTTCCTGTCGGTGATCTGAGTTAATTTTAGTTTTTCCTGATTGATCATACCCGGGTTACCGTTTCGTACTGTTGATAGCGTGTGACGTATCCACACCGGAAGATGATCGGCCAGGCGATAGAAGATCCACAACCCTTCGCGCTGATCTTGAAGTACCCCGCCATCACGTAATAAGGCAAGATGCCGCGACACTTTCGGCTGACTCACGTCAAGTACCTTGGTCAGATCGCCAACACTGAGCGCCTGCTCGTCCTCAATCAGCATTAGGATCCGAAGACGAAGTGGGTCGCTCATAATCTTGAACAACTCCACCGGGCCCACAACACTATCCTGCGCCTCGCCGTTAAGCATGAGGAATAGCGCGATCCTGTCTCTTAGCCCTTCGAAGGTTTCTCGGAAACTGTCTACCCCCGCCACAGGCTTAGGATCTTTAAAATCCCAGTGAATGAGTGCATCTGAGTCTGCGAACAGGGCACATTCGTTGCTGGCCTTGTCACACAAGGTAATCACGATATCAAAGTGTTGATCATGAACATCACTCGCAGAAAGGCTTTGCAGATTATCTGCACATACCCCTTGCTCAGCCAACACCTGATAGACACGCGGGTCGACGCCTTCCGGCTTCGTACCGGCACTCATTACCAGATAGTGCTCTCCTGCCATGTGACGCATCAATGCCTCAGCCAGCTGTGAACGCGCAGAGTTACCGGTACAAAGAAAGAGTATGTTCTTCTTCATGATCATCTCTGTAATAATTTAATCGCTGTCAGTATATATGATTATCTGTATATAACAATAGCCATATATAGAGACATCTAAAAACGGAAAAAAATAAGGAAGGGAAGTATCAGCGGAAGCGGTGCAGCGCCCCAGCATAGAGGCGCCTGCTGCTGTTAGCTACTGGGGGGGAGCTCGTCACGAGTATCTGGGCTATTCGACAGTACCCACTGCTCTACTTTTCCGGTTACCTGCGGGTGCGTTAACAGGTCCAGATGGTTAATACCGACGCCTACCCACTTATTATCGTCAAGATAGTTCAGCGCTCGCTGATCAGCTGTCGATTCGCCCAAAGCACTTGAAACCGGCACCAGCCCATCACCCAACTTGAGATTATTCTCATCCTTTAAATTCTGGCCAAGGCAACTCGCAATAGCACAACAAACCACGCCCTCAGGTAATAACGGACGTCCCGGCAAATGAGGAGCCTGTCCTGCCCTCTCCCAATCCCCATGGCGAACGAATCCCTGGCTCAAGTCTTTCGTCCCGCTACTACGAATTTCAGACAACTTATTAAGTGTCTTCAAGTATGGAGCATCAGCAAGTCTGCCATCTATCCAACAGGCCAGCTGCGCCAAGGGAGCGCCATTATGCGGGGTACCAAGGGTGATGAAAGTGCGAAGAGTCGATAGCCAGTCAAGTTCATGTTGCTGGGCATAGTAGCACGCGCTTCGGGTTACCAGCCCGCCCATGCTATGGCCGATAATCACCAGCTCCTTCACTTGGCACGGCCAGGCTGAAATAAGTCGTTCGAGCATTAACGCAAATGCTTCGCCGTTGGTCGAGATATGCAAGCCGGTGTTATATCGTAAATAAATCGGCGTATATCCGTATTTTGCCAAGCTTCGGCCATGATCGTGATCCTTGCGCTTCCACTGGACATCATTCATACACCAGCCATGCACACACAATACAATGCGCTCACTACAGTCGGAAAGCTGCTGACTCAATATGTCAGTTTCAAGGCTCAGGGTCTGGCGCTGATCACGAATAGCCATTTCCTGCTTCAGACGGCTGTCTCGCTGAACCAGATAATCACCGAGAATGCCATTTAATGTGGCAATGACTGCGTCACTTTGAACGGGCGGGAGGCCATGCTCTATGAAGTCGCCAAGCTTTTCCTTCGCCACCTCTCTGTTTTCAGACACTTTTGACGATAGCTCATCCATCAGCACCTGAAACTTCTGACTTAGGTTATTCCTAGAAATCATACTTCAACCTTTGTTAAGCCACATTTACTAACCATCATTGATTAGCTGAATACTGAAATCAAGCACTTCACAAGAAGAAGGGCTTATTTTTAAATATTGAAGAGAGTGTTTGTCAGAAGTTAAATATAATATGAAGGGTTCAAAATAAAATCATAGAAAATTGCAAAACAAGTATGACAATAAAAATTAGAAAAATCACTCTAATTATTAATTTAAATAAAAATAATTTCAGGCTATATATTTACAGCCTGAAATTACGATGATAAATAATTATAAAACCTCGGCGGCTATCAGCTCTTCATTGAGGGACTTTTTTATATAATCTTCCAAGATCATATCCGCCGCTTTCTCAGCAATCATTATTGTTGGTGCATTAGTATTACCGCCAATTAATGTCGGCATTATTGAAGCATCGACCACACGCAAGCCCGAAACGCCCCGGACTTTTAACCTGGGATCCACAACAGCCATTTCATCTTGTCCCATCTTACACGTACCAACAGGATGATAAATCGATTCGGCTTTACGACGGATAAAAGCTTCAAGCTCTTCATCTGTCTGCACCTCTTTACCGGGGAATACTTCTTCACCTCGGTAGTGATCAAAAGCAGGCTGTTTCAGGATTTCACGAGAGAGCTTAATCCCTTTTACCATCACAGCAATGTCTTCTTCATTGTCGAGATAGTTCGCTTGGATAACTGGCGGCGTCGCCGGATCACTATCCCGAAGCATCAGCCTTCCTCGGCTTTTCGGGCGTAGATTACACGCATGTAACGAGTAGCCATGCCTTACCGTTTGCCACAGATTCAGGCCATGGTTATCCAAAAAACAGGGAGAGAAATGAAACTGTACATCCGGCACAGCCTGCTCTGGAGAGCTTTTCACAAAGCCACCGGCTTCAGCAATGTTGCTGGTGAAATTCCCTTTCCTAAACAAGATATAATCGAAGATCCCTTTTATCGAGCGCAGCAAAGCAACAGGGGAAAAGCCCACAGAGTAGAAGGTTCTTTCACGAGTTACTGCCAGCACATCAAGGTGATCCTGCATGTTCTCTCCTACGCCGGGCAGATCACACACAACAGGAATATCATGTTGATCTAACTGCTCTTTCTTTCCAACCCCCGAAAGCAACAGCAACTGTGGACTGTTTATGGCCCCGCCACTGAGCAGCACCTCACCACTACAACGAAGCGTATGCGTTGTTCCCTCTTTGCGATATTCAATTCCCGTCGCTTTGGTTCCCTCAAACAGTACTCTTGTTGTCAACGCATCCGTAATAACAGTTAGATTATCCCTCTCCTCTGCCGGTCTCAGATAGCCTACGGCAGTACTGCAGCGCTGGCCGTTTTTCTGGGTGACCTGATAGTAGCCAACTCCTTCCTGATCAGCGCCATTAAAATCCTCTGTATATCGATGCCCGGCTTGTTTGGCCGCCTTAATAAACGCCTCTGACAGCGGATTTTTTATCCTCAAATCAGACACATTTAATGGGCCATGTGAGCCATGATAGGCATCGCCACCTCGCTCCTGATGCTGAGATTTCTTAAAATATGGTAAGACCTCCTTGTAACTCCACCCTTCATTACCGAACGACGCCCATTCATCGTAGTCACAGGCGTGTCCACGTATATAACACATCGCGTTTGAAGCGCTGCTACCACCAAGGGTTTTTCCACGCGGCCAGAATAGCTGCCTGTTGTTAAGGTTTGATTCCTCCTCGGTGTAGTAACGCCAGTTCATTTTCTTGGAATGCATCATGCCGATGATGCCAAGTGGCACATGAACCATAACACTTGAATCTTTCGGTCCGGCTTCAACCAGGCAAACCTTTATTGACGGATCTGAAGACAACCTATTAGCAAGTACACAACCCGCCGAACCTGCCCCCACAATTATGAAATCATACATAATACCCTCTCAAGTTAATCGCGATGATTTGCCAGCCAATTTATAAAAAACCAGTCATTGATATTGATTATTTCTCACACCATCAATCATAGATTAATTTACCTATTTTTGATTTATTTCCTTAATGAAATTGAAATATTTGCCATTTTTCAAAATAAAAAGGTGATCTATTTAATAAAATTGCCCATTAACTAAAGACAACAACTCTGACCAGTGTAACTTATATTTCTTAAAGGAATTAAAGAATATTGCCCATCAATTAAGGAGAGCGAATGGCATATTTTCTAACAGGTGGAACGGGTTTTTTAGGCCGCAATCTCATCACCAAACTACTCAAGCGCGAAGGAACTATCTATATCCTTTGCAGGAATGAAAAGGCCCAAGAAAAACTGACAACCTGTATATCGGAATGGGATGTTCCGGCAGATCGTATTGTGCCAATCATGGGTGATCTGACACAGCCTCAACTAGGATTAACCAAGAGTACAGTCGCAGCATTAAAAGGAAAGATTCATCATTTCTTCCATCTAGCTGCAATTTATGACCTGAATGCGACTGCCGAGGCTCAAGAGGCAGTGAACATTGAAGGAACTCAAAATGCAGTAGAAGCCGCCGAAGCATTGGATGCGGGTTGCTTCCATCACATTAGTTCAATCGCGGCTGCCGGGTTATACGAGGGGCACTTTCGCGAAGATATGTTTGAGGAAGCCGAACACCTCGAACATCCTTACTTTTCAACCAAGCATCTGGCTGAAAAGACGGTCCGCGAACAGTGTAAGATACCGTTTAGGATCTACCGCCCAGGCATGGTGATCGGTGATTCCAAAACAGGTGTTGCAGATCGTGTAGACGGTCCGTACTACCTATTCAAAATGATCCAGCGTATTCGCGCCGTGCTGCCAGCCTGGGTACCGACAATTGGTCTTGAAGGCGGAAGCCTGAACATTGTGCCGGTCGACTACGTCGTCAACGCACTGGACCATATTGCCCATAAGGATGGGCTCGACAGCCAGTGTTTCCATCTTACCGATCCGAAACCTTATCGCTCCGGCGAAATCATGAATATTTTTGCCGAGGCTGGTCACGCTCCGCGTATGGCGCTTCGACTTGATGCCAGATTATTCGGTCTGGTACCGAACCAGGTCAAGAGTGCCATTTTGTCTCTGCCGACCATCAAGCAAATCACAGACGTGACGCTGAGAGATTTAGGGATCCCTTCGGATGTACTCAAATTCTTCACGTACCCGACTGAGTTCGATTGCCGTGAAACGCAGAAGGCGCTAAAAGGCTCTGGTATCGAGTGCCCTCGCCTGCCAACATATGCGCCCGCTATCTGGGACTACTGGGAACGTCATCTTGATCCTGAGATCTCGGGAGATCGCAGCCTAAGCGCACGCGTCAGCAACAAGATCATTATGATCACCGGTGCCAGCTCAGGGATCGGACAGGCAACAGCATTCAAACTGGCTGAAAATGGCGCTGAAATGATTCTGGTGGCCCGTGATGAAGAAAAGCTGGCCAATACCAAGCTTGAAGTCGAGAAACGTGGTGGCGTTGCGCACACCTTCCAGTGCGATCTTTCTGCTATCGATCAGGTTGAGCAGTTGGTAGCAGATGTACTCGAAGCACATGGCCGCGTCGATATCCTCATCAATAACGCCGGACGCTCTATTCGTCGCTCTATTGCTAACTCAATCGATCGCTTCCACGATTTCGAGCGAACCATGCAGCTGAACTACTTCGGTTCACTGAAACTGACCCTTGGTCTGCTACCAAGCATGGAAGCCCAGGGTGGCGGCCATGTTATCAATATCTCGTCTATCGGGGTGTTGACCAATGCGCCGCGCTTTTCTGCCTATGTGGCTTCAAAGGCAGCGCTGGACGCATTCACCCGCTGTGCGGCATCTGAGTACTCAGACCTGAACGTGAACTTCACCACCATCAACATGCCGCTGGTTGCAACACCTATGATTGCACCAACCAAAATCTATAAGTCCGTACCGACACTGACACCAGATGAAGCGGCCGATCTACTGGCTACTGCGATTATCGACAAGCCAAAACGTATTGCGACCAACCTCGGTATTTTTGGTTCGTTGCTTCACGCACTATTCCCGAAACTGGCTGAAATCATCATGAACAGCAGTTTCCGAATGTTCCCTGACTCCAAAGAAAGTGATCAAGGGAAAGAACAAAGAAGCGAAAAAGCCTCTTCGGCAGAGCTCATTGCATTCTCTGCCCTGCTGAAAGGCATTCATCTTTAATCAACCAAACACTCGTCTCAAGGGTGTGGCTAGGTAACAACTATTTAAGGACAAAATCATGGCTGATCTAAAAGAAAACTTTGAACAAGCACAACTAGACGTAAAAAAACTGACCAAGCGCCCATCTAATGAAGAGTTGCTCGCACTGTATTCTCTGTACAAGCAGGCAACGGATGGTGATGTACACGGTAAACGTCCTGGCATGTTTGATTTCAAAGGCGCTGCCAAGTACGAGGCGTGGGAAGGCCTGAAAGGCATGGATGCTGAAACAGCAATGCAGCAATATGTTGATAAGGTCACTGAGCTGACTGCAGCTTACGCATAATTCCTTCGGATAATGACAGTATAAAGGCCGCTTTTGCGGCCTTTTTTGATAAACGCAATTATTACTGCTTCACTGCAGGCTTGCGATACCAATGCTCGTAATCCCATTTTTGAGTCTTACGATCACGATTGATTATCCCTTTGTTATCCCGCCATACCGTCTCATCGATAAAATCCTTAACCAAGTAAGGAACTACATTGGACCTCTTTCAATTCAACCACAAAACCGCATCATTCTCTCGAACATTAAAAAAGCCATACAACATAGCGTTATATGGCCTTTATTTACGTGACTGCTTTCTATTCTAGTGAAGACTTGCTGCTTTCTTCTCTGAGTCTTCAAGGCTATCCTGATTTTTCGCTGTCGCCTGAGGATCAACCTCGACAGTAGCCGACAGCATCTCCGTCAGCTTCGCCAGTTGCTTCTCAAGCTCTTCGACTTTTTTCTGTTTCTCGGCAAAAAGGATCTCGAACTCTTCATCTTCAGGCGTTAATGAATAATTCGCCGCTTCTACTGCCGTCTCAACCGCAAGCGTTTCATCCTCGCGAAATTCAAGCTGCTCTGAAACTGCTGATACCGCAGTATTCATCACTTCTGCCTCAATATCTTCCAACGCTTCAACCATATAATCAGCTATCACCTCAAAACCAGGCAGTGACTGGTTACAAGCCACCAGCGAGAAGTACATGGTATCGGCATTACTAAAGAAAGTGATGTTAAGCGTCTGACCTGGCATCAAAAGCGATACCGGGTACTGCTCCTGTACTTTGGCGCCCATGAAATAGAGCTTCTCTTTCGCACCGGGAACGTTAGAGATAAGCAGGTTGCTCGCAGGTGGAATAAAATTATTCAAGCCAAACTTACCACTAAACAGCGAAACACCATTGACCAGCAAGGAATAGTTTACATAAGCATCCGGTGAGATATTCAAAGCTTCTTTCTTCAGATCTAGTGTCGCGTGCTGGATCGCTTCTAGCCTTTCCAAAGCACTCAGGTGGGGCTTGCCAAGCTCCACATGTCCAACCGACATTTTATTGCCCTTGACTTCGACACCACCGCTACCTTTACCACGCAGGTTTATAGGCATCATCGCTACCAACGGTTTTCTCAGCGGTATGGCACGATCAATAAGATAGCGGTTCAACGCGATATCACTCACGGTAAACAAGATGTCATTCATCGATGCACCGGTGATCCGGCTGATATGCTTTAGCTGGCCGATAGAAAAGTTGCCTAGGCTCACTGCCCGGCTTCGCTTCGGACTCAGGTTGAACGGGGTCTTGGGGGCGGTAAACGGCACTTTCAAATCACAGTCAGCAAGTTTCACCGCTTTTAACGCCAGTTTGCTACCCAGCCGGAACATAGACGGGATCAGTGATATCTGCTTCGATGCAGCCATTGCCGTCTTCATCACCATGTCAGTCAGATGCGTTTCTTCACGGCGCTGAGACCTGCTCTTGCGCAAGTCACATTGCCAAAACGGTTTATTCTCGAACGAATTATCAACATCGGCCGAACAACTATCGGTAAAGATACGGCTTGCACGCACACCATCAGCCATTGAGTGGTGGATCTTCATCACAAGGGCGACACGATTGTTTTCAAGTCCACCGACTACCCACAGTTCCCACATAGGGCGGCTGCGATCCAATACCTGACTGTGAAGACGGCCGACAACCTGCTGGAGCTGATGCTCCGTTCCCGGCGACGGCAGCATGGTGATCCGCAAATGATCGTCTAAATTAACATTGCGCATGACATCCCAACGAGGTTTTCCTGTCAGCGACCAATTTAACTTCCAGTTGAACGGAGGAACTGTCTCTGTCTGCTGCAAAAAGTGACTGTATAAGTCCTGAGCATATGTCGCCGCATGTTCTTCCGGCGGCTCTAGAATGACCAATCCGGTAACGTGCATTGGTGTTTTTGCCGTTTCAAAGGCAATGAAGCTGAAGTCAAGAAGAGACAAACTTGGCATATGATGTTCCTTATCTAACTTGCTTGGCGGCCAATTTGCCTCAAACAATAATCGGTGAATCAAAACACTCGCAGGTTGTTGCTATTTAACTTCTTTCGCTAGCTTTTCCACTGCAAGCTGCAGTCGATCAACTTTATCTTCAAAATCAGACAGTCGGTTGCGATCCAGGCCACAAGTTTTATTTAAGGCGGTATTAAAGTGTGATTCCGAGCGTTTCATAATGGCAGATTGCGTCACTTTAACGCGTTCAAGGGTTTCCGTTTCCACCTCCTGACCTTTTTCAACCAAGTCATTAAAACGCTTGGTCGCTAAGTGCTGAGCCATGCCGGCCTGCTCGATACCTTTACTGTATGCACCCAAACCTGCCAGTACGACATTTTTCAGGGACTTCTCACCCATATTGGCCACAGATTTAATATTCCCCATCATATTCATCGGATTAATCATAACTCTTTCCCTATTGATATCTCGTTGGGTATTTCAAGCGAATTTATAACCAAGCCAAATCGTAACAATCAGAATTAGATCATTCTTTCTAATCTGGAGGATGAACTGATAGCAAGATCACAGATTACTGCAAGCCAACAATTAACGCTTATATTTCAATGGGTTACAAAAACACAAACCGTTCACCTCAAAAATTAGAATCCTCCACCAAATTGTATTTTTTTTATCCTAAATATGCTCACTGTGACTAGGTTCAATTTATTGAAATAGAACAATCATCAAATTATAAAACTAGAGTGACGACTCTAGTTTTAACACGAACAATACAATTCGATAATAATAAGAAAATGCCTGTCTCCAATAAAAAAATCGAACAAGGAATGCAAAATGTCAGTATTAGAGTTAGTTGATACCCATGTTACCCATGTTACCCATGTTGCCACCAATGCGGCTTCACAGGCCAAACCAGCAGCACCGGAATTCGCCGATGCCGAAAAGCTTGTCGATCACATCATTGAGGTCGTCGGTAAGGAAATTGTTCTTGGCGCACCGTTGGCAATAGGTAAACCCATCGCCTTTATCAACGCGTTGTACCAACGTGCCAAGGCAGATCCAAGTATTACTCTGCGTATCGAAACCGGAATCACACTGGAAAAGCCTGTCGGTAAAAGTCAACTGGAGAAAAACTTTCTGGAACCCTTTGTCGAGCGCGAGTTCGAAGGTGTCCCTGATATCGACTACATCATGGATCTGAGAAAAGGAGCGGTTCCGTCCAATATCACCGTCAGTGAGTTTTTCTTTAAGGCCGGAAGCTTCCTCAATAGTCCGCAACAGCAAAACTATACCAGTACCAACTACACGCATGCCGTACGTGACTTGCTGGATAAAGGGGTCAATGTCGTTGGCCAGCTTGTCGCCAAACGCACGATAGATGGCGTTACCACCTATAGCTTGTGCAGTAACTCTGACTTGGCTCTCGACTTTGCTCCAGTTCTCAAAGAGATGCAAGACAGTGGTAAACCTGTTGCGATGATAGCGGAAGTCAATTCCAACATGCCTTTCATGCAAAACCATGCTGAAGTGGCCGATAATGTTTTTGATTTTGTCCTCGACCAGAACCTGAAGCCAGACAACAAGGACTACGCCTTATTCGCTGCGCCTCATGCCAGTATCTCTCCGGAAGACCACATGATTGGCTTCTACGCCAGTACGCTGGTTAAGGATGGCGGAACACTGCAGGTTGGGATCGGCTCACTCAGTAGTGCACTGATTTACAGTACCTTGCTTCGACACCAGAACAATGCTGTCTACAACCAAATCGTGGACGAGCTGCACGTTGCCGAGAAGTTCCCGGTCACCCGTCTCGTTGGCGATCGCGGTATTTTCGAAGAAGGTCTCTATGGCTGTAGTGAGCTGATGGTCGATGGTTTCATGAACCTCTACAAGGCAGGGATCCTTAAGCGAGAAGTGTTTGAAGATCTCACCGTTCAGACTTTGCTCAACAAGAAGAAAATCACGACAGACGTTAGCGTCTCTACCTTGCTGACTTTGCTTGAGCATGGCGCGATTCATCAGCAGTTGACGGCAAAAGATGTGGGCTACCTGAAACGCATCGGTGTCTTCCGCGGCTCCGTCGAGTTCTTCAATGGCCAGCTTCAGGCCCAGCACCAGACCATGAAGGCCAACCTGGGTGACGCCGAAGCACTGCAGTGGATCACCAAGTTCTGCTTAGGGGACAAACTCAGCGGTGGTGCCGTTATGCACGGTGCATTCTTTATCGGGCCGAAAGACTTTTATGAAGCACTCAATAACCTGAGTGATGAAGACCATAAGAAGTTCTGCATGACCAGCGTCAACTATGTCAATGATCTCTATGACCACTTCATTGGCAGCCAGCAACTGAAACAAGCACAACGCAAACATGCACGTTTCATTAACTCCGCAATGATGGTTACCCTGAACGGTTCGGCAATCTCCGATGCACTGGAAAACGGTCAGGTTGTCAGTGGTGTCGGTGGTCAGTACAACTTTGTAGCCCAATCCCACCAGCTACCTGATTCACGTTCTATAATGAAGCTTCGGAGCTGTAGCGTTCGAAATGGCAAGTTGAAGTCGAATATCATGTTTAACTATGGCCATACTACTATTCCACGTCAGTTGAGGGATATTGTCATTACTGAATATGGTATTGCAGACTTACGCGGTAAGCCGGATCACGTTGTATACACGGAGCTGATCAAAATCGCCGACTCTCGTTTCCAGCAACAATTGCTAGACCAGGCAAAAGCAGCTGGAAAAGTCGCCAAAGACTATACAATCCCCGTAGAGTTTGGCAACAACACGCCTGAGGCCATTCAAGGCATTTACCAAAAGTTTACCCAGCAAAATATATTTGGCCCATTCCCGTTTGGCTGTAGCTTTACGGCCGAAGAGCTTCAGTTGGGTAAAGCGTTAAAAGCCCTGAAAGCTAAAACGGCGACACCGAAAGGCAAAATCAAGTGCATACTGAACGCGATCACAACACCGAAGCCAGATAAGACCATACAGCCATTGTTGAAACGAATTGGTTTGGAAAACCCAACCAGTATCCAAGATAAGTTGACTCAGCGGTTGCTTATCGCGGAACTCAGAGGCCGGTAAACGGCCCGTCAATGTGAGCAAGCTGATAGAGGTAAACATGGCAAAAAAAAATAAGGAAATAGCACTGTGTCCCTACGCCGCTATTTGGGGTTGCCCCAAATGCCCGGTTAAGAGAGTTTGTCCGGGCAAAACCACAATAGGAGATCAGCCTCTTAGGGTTAAGCGCGATAACACCGAAAGCAAGTAGCACTGATGTATGCTCCTTAGTACCAACAAGAAAGAAAGCCCTTGTGCTTTCTTTCTTGCTTTTACCCAAACCACCTCACTGTTCACTATTCTGATAAATGCTTCGCACGTTTGTATACAAAACTAGAGATAAATGGTGGTAATAATTTCTCAATCTCATACTCTATGTAACTAATAATAGAATCGCTCTCTCAGCCGGTAACAATTATTGTTCTAACTGAATGAGCCATTAGGAGACATATAGTTAGCATGCCCGAGAAAAAACAATCAGAGCTGAAAAAAACAGCCGCGACTCAAACAGGTCAAACCCAGGATGATGTTGTTTACGGGCATATCTTTGATGCCATTCTTGAGCAACGCCTTCCACCCAATACCAAACTCAATGAAGAAGCCCTCGGCGAAATCTTTGGTGTCAGCCGCACCATTATCCGTCGCGCCTTACTCCGTTTATCGGTCGAGCAGATTGTCAATATTCGACCCAACCGCGGTGCTATCGTCGCGGCCCCCAGCGTCGAGGAAGCCAAACAGGTACTGAAAGCCCGAGAAGTACTGGAACTGGCAATCACAGAGCTGGCGGTTGATAATGCGACCAACGAACAAATTGCCTCTTTGCGCCAGCTTGTCGAAGAAGAGCACCAGGCTTTTGAACAAGGCGATATTGGTCGCGGGATCCGCCTGTCTGGTGAGTTCCATATCCAGCTTGGTGATATGGCGAACAACTCTCCTCTACTCTCTTTCCAGCGCAGCATTGTCTCTCAGACGTCACTGATTATTTCACTGTATGAAGTTGGCACACGCAGCCAATGCTCGTTTGACGAACACAATGACTTGCTAGATGCAATTGAGGCAGGCGACAAAGCCAAGGCAATAAGCCTGATGAAAACCCACCTTGAACATATCAAGTCAAAGCTAGCCCTCGACGAGGAAGCGATAACAAAAGATCTTCACGCGGTTTTCTCGGATGTGATCAAGAAAAAGTAAGCAAAAAAAGGAATAGTACGCTGACCGTACTATTCCAAAGGGCTCAGACACCGTGGATCCGCGCCTACCGTTTTGGTCGACAAGCTGATAACGGCTGACACTCGGACCTATCAGGCAAATAAAAAAACCGAAGCAAAACAAGTGTAAACACCACCAACAGAAAAACCGTGACTTAGTTGTGTCTCGACGTATTCGACCAATGACCCATAACACTCATCAAACTCCGGGAACACATAACAAAGGAGACTAAAGTTATGTGCCAGTAACCAGTGTTATTCATTGCCGAATGTCATGATCGGCCAGCTTCTCGATAGCCCGGATCATCGCGGAATGGTCCCACCCCTCTCCTCCGAGTTTCACGCACTCATCAAACAGCTTTTGCGCCATCACCGTACTTGGCAGACTCACCCCCAATGCCTCTGCTCCGGTAATCGCCAGATTGAGATCCTTTTGGTGAAGTCCAATCTTAAAGCCAGGATCAAACGTTCCTTTGATCATCCGCTCACCGTGCACTTCAAGAATCTTCGAGTTGGCAAACCCACCCATCAGGGCTTCCCTTACACGAGCCGGATCGGCTCCTGCCTTGGAAGCGAAAACCAGAGCTTCCGATACCGCTTCGATATTTAGGGCAACAATGATCTGGTTGGCGACCTTGCAAATTTGGCCGGCCCCATTGTCACCGACCAGGGTGATATTCTGCCCCATAATTTCAAACAAGGGTTTTGCTGCGTCAAAGGCCGATTCATCACCACCCACCATAATGGTCAAGACGCCATTTATCGCACCGACCTCGCCCCCCGACACCGGTGCATCAAGGTACTGAGCTCCCGTTTCTTTCACTCTGGCCGCAAACGACTTGGTTTCAATAGGCGAGATCGAGCTCATATCAATCACGGTCTTGCCTGCTTCAAGTGCCTCGATGACTCCATTATTGTCAAACAGAACGCTTTCAACCTGCGGTGTATTCGGGACCATCAGGATGATGTATTCTGCAGCTTCCGCCGCTTCTTTTGGGGTGGCGTAAGCAACGCCTCCACCGGCAATAAGCTCAGCCGGAGCCTGGCTGAAATGCTCGGAGAAGACCAGTTGGTGACCGGCCTGCTGTAAGTTCAGTGCCATAGGCTTACCCATGATCCCGGTACCAATAAACGCAATCGTACTCATCACTCTCTCCTTAGATTTGATTAAAGTCTTTTAGCCAGTGCAAGCCTGCTTCGGTGGTTGTCTTCGGCTTGTACTCACAGCCGACCCACCCCTGATAACCAAGCTCATCCAAATGCTTGAACATATACGCGTAGTTAATCTCACCGGTTCCCGGTTCATGGCGGCCTGGATTATCTGCCAACTGGACATGCTGAATATGCTCGAATTCTCGACTGACAGTGGTCGCGATATCTCCCTCCATAATCTGCATATGGTAAATGTCGTATTGCAGCTTGAGGTTGTTGCTGCCGACCTGTTCCAACACATCGAGTGCCTGGCTGGTGTTGTTCAAAAAGAAGCCCGGAATGTCACGGGTATTGATTGCCTCAATCACCAGGCTGATACCTTCGGCTGCCAGAGCCTCGGCTGCAAACTTGAGGTTGGCAACAAAGGTATCATTGGCAACCTCTTCACTCACACCAGCCGGAACAATGCCCGCAAGGCAATTGACTTGTGAACAGTTAAGCGCTTTTGCACAGCTAACGGCTTCCGGCACGCCGGCTCGAAATTCTTCTACACGGCCTGGGTCAACCGCAATTCCCCTGTCACCTTCTTCCCAGTTACCCGCCGGAAGGTTAAACAGTACTTGGGTCAGCCCAAACTGGGTCAGGCGCTGTTTAATCTCAATGGCATCAAAGTCATAGGGAAAGAGATATTCCACACCATGGAATCCGGCATTGGCTGCCGCTTCAAAACGGTCCAGGAAAGGCAGTTCGTTAAACAGCATGGATAGATTTGCAGCTAGTTTCGGCATCTTGGCCCCCTTTCAATATCGATAAACCGGTTACTGATTGAATGTAATGGCAGTCGGCGCGTCATCCACACCTTCTGCAAGTGCTTCAAACTCGTTGATGCTGTCAATTTCGACACCCATGGCAATATTGGTAACCCGCTCAAGAATCACTTCCACCACCACTGGCACCTGATGCTTCTCCATCAGAGTTTGTGCCGTAATAAAGGCCTCTGAGATCTTGCTAGGGTCGGTCACTCTGATCGCCTTGCAGCCTAATCCTTCAACTACGGCTACATGATCAACGCCATACCCCTCCAGCTCCGGCGCATTCTGATTGTCAAATGCCAGCTGAACACAGTAATCGATATCGAACTGGCGCTGGGCCTGGCGGATCAGACCAAGATAGGAGTTGTTAACCAATACATGGATGTAAGGAAGATTAAACTGGGCGCCTACGGCCAGTTCTTCAATCATGAATTGAAAGTCGTAATCACCGGAAATAGCCACTATCTTGCGCTCCGGATCGGCTGCTCTTACTCCCAAAGCGGCTGGAATTGTCCAACCCAGCGGTCCTGCCTGGCCACAATTGATCCAATGGCGCGGTTTATAGACATGCAGAAATTGTGCAGCAGCAATCTGTGACAGACCAATGGTGCTGACGTAGCAGGTTTCTTCACCAAACACCTTGTTCATCTCTTCATAAACCCGCATCGGCTTAACCGGAGTGGTATCAAAGTGTGTCTTTCGCAGCATAGTCGCCTTACGCTGCTGGCACTCCGCTACCCAGTCAGAGCGATCTTTAAGCAGTACCTTGTCTTTCATTTCCCGGGCGACTTCCACCAAGAGCTCAAGTGCAGCCTTGGCGTCAGAAACGATGCCCAAATCCGGACAAAATACACGCCCAATCTGAGTCGGCTCGATATCAATATGAACGAACTTCCGCCCTTTGGTGTATACATCTATCGAACCGGTATGGCGATTTGCCCAACGGTTGCCGATCCCGAACACAAAATCTGACTCTAGCATGGTGGCATTACCGTATTTGTGGGCAGTTTGTAGTCCCACCATTCCTGCCATCAATTCGTGATCGTCCGGCAACGCGCCCCACCCCATAAGCGTCGGAATAACCGGCACACCGGTAATTTCGGCAAATTGCTGCAGCAAGGCTGAAGCACCCGAGTTGATAACACCGCCACCAGTTACCAACAATGGTTTATCCGAGGCATTAAGCATGCTCACAGCTTTCTCGACCTGTGCCCGGGTTGCCTTTGGCTTATACGCCTCGAGAGGTTCATAGGTATCGATATCAAATTCGATTTCCGCCAGCTGTACATCCAGCGGCAGGTCAATCAGTACCGGACCGGGACGTCCGGATCGCATCAGATGAAATGCCTGCTGGAAAGCCCGCGGAACCTGTGCAGGCTCCAAGACTGTTGTTGCCCATTTCGTAACCGGCTCGGCAATCGTCTCGATATCCACGGCCTGGAAGTCTTCCTTGTGCAAACGTGCGCGTGGTGCCTGCCCGGTGATACACAAAATAGGAATAGAATCGGCCGAGGCGGAATACAAGCCGGTGATCATATCGGTACCAGCCGGACCTGAGGTGCCGATACATACCCCGATATTGCCGTCACGGGTACGGGTATAGCCTTCTGCCATATGTGATGCCCCTTCGACATGCCGGGCAAGAACATGGTTTACCCCGCCTGATTTTTTTAGGGCTGCATACATAGGATTGATCGCTGCGCCGGGAACGCCAAAGACCAGATCAACACCTTCTCGTTTTAACACTTCTACTGCTGCTTCTATTGCTTTCATTCTCGCCATGCCAGTCTCCAGTCATATTGTATACAATTTAAAGCTTTATTGTATTATTTCCACTCATCAGGAATTTAAGCAAGCGTGATTTTACATTTTTTAAACAAACAACCACTTCTAAACGCACAAACCTAGATATTATTCATATAAAAACAATCACTTAAGTCTTTGTAATAACCCACAGACCCTCAACCAGGCATTAACAATTGAGTAAATTAATTTTTGCCTTGTTTTACAAATTGAGATATAGATAGATACACTCACAAATAATTATGTATACAACAATGTGAAGTATTGTTTAAAGGAGACGACTATGAATCAGGAAAGCACTATGGAGCGACAATCATCATGTATCCAGATAACAGGAAATATCACAGCGAACGAGTTCAGCACCATTCTTAACCCGGACGCCCTGACTTTCCTGCAATCACTTGTCGAGACATTTGGTGACAGGCTCGATGCCTTGATGGCTTTGCGCGATGAAAAACAAGCAGGCTATGACAATGGGTTGCTACCTGACTTCAGAGAAGACACCCAAGCAATACGTAATGATAAAAGTTGGCGTGTTGCCCCTATTCCGGCCCCGCTGCAAGACAGACGGGTGGAAATAACCGGCCCGGTAGAGCGAAAGATGGTGATCAATGCGCTGAACTCTGGTGCCAAGGTCTTCATGTGCTGTTTTGAGGATGCTACCGCGCCGTCTTGGGGGAACATGATCCAGGGACAGATCAACCTACGGGATGCCAACCGTGGGACTATCAGCTATTACGATGAGAAGAAAGACAAAAGCTACAGCCTCAACAACAACCCGGCACTGCTAATTGCCAGACCGCGTGGCCTTCACCTGCCCGAACAGCACATAATATTAAATGGCAAAGCCATTCCAGGCTGTCTGATGGATTTCGCCCTGTACTTCTACCATAACTATCAGCCCCGTTCTGACAAAGGGCTTGGCGTCTATTACTACCTCCCTAAACTGGAAAGTATGGAGGAAGCACAATGGTGGAGTGATGTGTTTACCTTTACCGAAAACTACTTCAACCGAGATCGAGGAACCATTCGTGCAACCGTACTGATAGAAACATTACCGGCAGTGTTCCAGATGGATGAGATCCTCTATGCCATGCGCGACCATATTGTCGCCATGAACTGCGGACGCTGGGACTATATTTTCAGCTACATCAAAACGCTGAAAAACCATAAAGACAAGATCCTGCCTGACAGGCACGACGTGACTATGGACAAGACATTCCTAAATGCCTACAGCCAACTACTTATCAATACCTGCCACCAGCGAGGTGCCCTTGCGATGGGGGGGATGTCAGCCTTTATCCCGAGCAAAGATCCGACCGAAATGGCTCAGGTGCTAACCAAGGTTGTCGAGGACAAGCAACGTGAATCGACAAATGGCCATGACGGTACTTGGGTTGCCCATCCGGGATTAGTTCATACCGCCATGGAGATTTTCGACAACCACCTTGGCAATCGCCAAAATCAACTGGATTATTTCCCAACATCTGCAGCAGACATTACTGCCGCTGATCTGCTTACCCCTTGTGAAGGCAAACGTAACGAGGAAGGCGTACGCAAGAACATTCGCATCGCACTCTATTATATCGAGGCATGGATCCGCGGGGTTGGCTGTGTGCCTATTTATGGCCTGATGGAAGATGCCGCGACGGCCGAGATTTCCCGGGCAAGCATCTGGCAATGGATACACCACGGGATAACACTCGACGACGGTCAAGTATTTACAGCGGCTCTATTTCGAGAGTGGCTATCACAAGAGCTCGACACCATTAAATTCGAAATCGGTGAAGAAAGTTACTCCCAACGACGTTTTGAAGAAACGGCAACACTGTTTGATGACATCTCGACCGCGAGTCACTTTGCAAACTTTCTGACGCTACCAAGCTATTCCTTACTGGTAGAGTAAGTACTAACCACCAGCATTGTCTCGCCTAACACTGGCCGCGGTAACTGAATCATCGCGGCTATTGTCACCGATCAGACGCATCAGACAGCCATCACCTTACAGGCTCTATTTTTACATCATGATTGGAGGAACATACGATGAACTTGACACTCAATGAGGCGTTAACCATTACCAAAGGCGCATTCAGTGCCGGAACAACTAAAGGCTCAGCACCATTGACTATTGCTGTACTTGATAACGGCGGAAAGCTCATTTCCCTCCAGCGACAAGATGGCTCCAGTATGATGCGACCCGACATCGCCATTGCCAAAGCATGGGGAGCGCTCGCTTTAGGCTGCTCGTCAAGGAAACTGGCCGACGATGCCAAGCAACGTCCAGCCTTTATTTCCGCAGTCAACGTACTGGCAGAAGGCAATATGCTGCCCGTACCCGGTGGCGTCCTGATCCGCAATGATGACAAGCAACTCCTTGGGGCAGTCGGAATAAGCGGTGATCTGTCAGAGCTTGACGAAATGTGTGCAATTTCCGGCATCAAAGCCGCCAACCTTATTCCAGACGAGAGTTGAGCCCCCTTCTCTTCTACCTGGCTAACCGGATATCTGCTAAGCCCTTATTTCAACTGAAATAGCGGGCTTAAGCAGCCAAACAAACTCTGAATGAAAATCCTAACCTTCTGAATTAATTAAAAATAATAAAAAATATCACATTTCAAAAATACCAAACCATGCACGATGAACGAATAACTAAACATCACGCTATCTCTTTATCACCAGAGAGCCCCCATTTTAGTTGATGCCTCACTCTTTGGGTATTGCAAGATTATGCGCTTAAGAAACAATCGATTAGATGTGGCACATCTTTAGCAACCCTTACTATGCTTAATATAAAACAATTATTTTTTCTCACCTGAAAGTCTAGTTGTCAGAGGTTGAAAGGAGAGCTTATGGAAGTAATAAAAGCATTCATATTCGGCTTCATCTTATCCCTTTCTATCGGGCCCATCGCCCTACTGGTGCTCAATAACGGTATCCAGCACGGTTATACAGTTGCAGTGAGAAGCGCCATTGGTGCCGCGTTGGCAGATTACTGCTATGCCCTGATTAGTTTCATCGTTGGAACCTGGATCATCACCTCTTTTACCGATTATCACTACCAGATCATTTTGCTTTCTTCCTGGGGACTTATCTTTGTCGGCTTCTACATGATGTACGGCGCGCTGCAAAACACCCGACTACTGACTAATTTCAGCCAGCCAACCCGTAAGCTTGGCTTCCGTGCAGCTTTTTATTTAACTCTTGCCAACCCAATCGCAGTGATCGCCCTCTCTGCATTCATAGGCCATGCCACCGATCACGTTGATCTGCTATTTTCGCTTCAACTAGCAGGAGCTATTTTTACCGGCAGCTTAGTGATTCAGTGCATACTGGCCATTTCTGGCTCATTCTTCAAAGATCACTTTGACACACTCACCTTTCCATTTTATCTGCAGCTACTCGGTGGATTGATGATCTGTCTATTTGGTGTCTACAACTTTGTAGAGCTTGCAAAGTAATTTCCACCCCAGCACTGCAACAGCACACACACTTAACAATAAGAAACCACAAGCATAATATTGCATTACAACCGTGTTAATGAATGTAATATAACTACAAATTAAACGATTGCGTAATCGCTTACGATCCCTTTCCCTTATTTTAACGGTTCAACAGCCCATTCATGGTTGTTATAATTACAACATAATTTATACAAGACCATTCGGGGCAAGGAATCTCCCCCTTTATATCAATCTTCGGTTGATTACAGACTCATGATGAGGTGATTGGCAAAACTAGAGGGTAACTATTATGGAATTTAACACAGTTGAACTATTGGGCTATGCATCTTCATTGATGGTGGCAATCTCACTCATGATGAAAGACATTGTATGGCTACGTATTCTGAACTTCGTAGGCTGTGTACTTTTCACCACATACGGCTTCATGATTGACGCAATGCCAGTAGTTGTAACGAATGGTTTCATTGCTTGTGTTAATGTTTACTTCCTGGCGAAGATGCAGCAAGAACGAAGCAAACAAGCAGACCTCGCTTGCGAATCAGCATAGCAACAAACTGAATATCGAATTTAGAAAAAAGCCAACAGCATGCTGTTGGCTTTTTTGTTATGACTTTTTCAAGTGTTTTTTCTTCACACTTTCGGATATTTCCCGGACAAGCCGTTTTACCCTTTCATTGTTATACATACTTGCAGATCCAATGCAGAGAGTGAATAGATAATATGTCCCAATAGTACGAACGTTCTCTGAACACAGGCTGTCTACAATTGATACCGCACAACACTACAGTGTAACGCTGTAAGAGTGTTACTTGGCTAGTTAAATTATCTTCGATAAAAACTGCTGTAGTCTCGGATGCTTAGGTGAATCAAAGATGTGCTCCGGGGTATCACCGACTAGCAGCTCCCCATCTTCCATAAAGAGCACGCGATCGGCCACTTCACGAGCAAACCCCATTTCATGGGTAACGACTACCATCGTCATCCCTTCGGCGGCCAAGTCTTTCATCACATCCAGTACTTCACCGACCATTTCCGGGTCAAGTGCCGATGTCGGCTCATCAAAAAGCATCACATCTGGCTTCATTGCCAATGCTCTGGCAATAGCAACCCGCTGTTGCTGTCCACCCGACAAATGGCTCGGATAAACATCCATTTTTTCGACCAACCCCACCCGCTTCAAAAGCTGCTCAGCCTCAATTTCAACCTCGGCAGAGTCACGCCCCAACACCTTAACTGGCGCCAGCATCACATTGCCCTTTACTGTCTTATGGGGAAACAGATTAAAAGACTGAAACACCATCCCGACATTTTCACGCAGCGTATTGATATTGGTCGCTTTGGCATACATATCCAGACCATCAACCCAGATATCTCCAGAGGAAGCCACTTCAAGCTGATTCAGCGTACGAAGAAACGTAGACTTTCCGGATCCTGACGGTCCTATTATCACCACCACTTCACCACGTTTAATCGTGGCACTGACATCCTTCAGCGCATGACAGTTGTTCGGATAGATTTTGTTTACATTCGTTGCAACGATCATATCGTCGCCATCATAGTTCCTAGTCACTGGTCGCCAACCTCTTCTCTATACGCTGAACACCCCAAGATAAGGTAGTGGTTAACAGCAGGTATAACCCGGCTACAACAAACCATACTTCGAATGTGGCAAAACTGCCGCTGATCACTTCTCGTCCAGCTTTGGTGAGATCCGTAATGGAAATGACCGAGACTAGGGACGAATCCTTAATCAGCGTGATCAACTGTCCTGCCATTGGCGGTAGCGTGCGCTTAAACGCCTGAGGCAAAATGACATATACCATAGCCTTGGGGTAACTCATCCCAAGCGAACGTGCCGCCTCCATTTGTCCCGGAGGAATAGACTGGATGCCTGATCGAATGATTTCAGCGATATAGGCACCGGTGAAGATAGACAACGCAACAATACCTGCTGCAAACCGGTCTAAGTCAAAAATGGTTCCAAGGAAAAAATAGACGATAAAAATCTGTACCAGCAGCGGAGTGCCGCGGATCACCTCAACATACAGATAGGCAAAGTTTTTAGTCACCGGGTTGTGTGAAATCCGCATCAGCCCGGTAATTAAGCCAAGAATAATGGCAAAAAACAGTGAAATGACCGATATTTCAATGGTCACCCAAAGGCCAACCACCAAAGGACCCATGGTCCATTGCTCGCTACGAGCGATGAGATCCCCTTCAAAAATCAAGTCGCCGTCTTCTACCAGACGTTCGTCATAAGTGGTGATCAGTTGCGGTTCATCACCATAATCAAAATTAATTGTAATACTGTTATCGGCATTGATAACAGCCGTCCCGCTGCCACTCGCACGGATCTCTTGTGGGCTGGTATCAACAAGAAAAGGCGTGATCCGCTCCCACTGCCAGTTGTAATTTATTTTTTGCGATGACTGGTAAACGGCGAAAACTAAGACAGCCAGAATGGCCGCAAATACGCCGTGCCAAAGCCACCGGCTCGAGTTCCTAAGCATATACATCTTCCATTAGGAGCATTGAAACGTGTCTGAAAAGCCAAAATCGGTAGCCGGGCAGGCATACCCGGCTCCGAGAAAAGCATTACTGAACCTGGCTTAGCCACTTATCGTTCTTAAACCATTTGTCATAAATACGATCGTAGCTACCGTCGCCTTTGATCTGACGCAGGAAGTTATTCAGGAAGTTCAACATATCCATGTCGCCTTGTGCGATCGCCCATCCCAGAGGTTCAAAGGTAAAAGGCTTTTCAAGGTGAACAACCTTGCCAGCATTTTGCGATGCATAGATTGCATTGAACGGCATATCATAGATAAATGCATCTGCTTTACCGTTAGCCACTTCCAGCACGGCATCAGCCTGTGTTTCAAATACATTCAGCTTAGCCTTGCTGATCATACGCTTGATCGCTTGCTCGCCCGTGGTACCCAGCTTGGTTGCAATTGTGTATTTTTTGTCGTTCAAATCTCTATAGCTGGTCACTTTGCCTTCCAGCTCAGGGTTTAGCAAAATACTTTGGCCAACGACAATATACGGGTCTGCAAAATTCACACGCATGTTACGCTTGGCATTGATGGTCATACCGGCATTGATCAGGTGACACTTACCAGTAAGAAGGGTTGGGATAATACCGTCCCAGGCCGTATTGACAGGCACATATTTCACTCCCATCTGGCGTGCCATGATTTTACCGATATCAATGTCAAATCCGATATAGGAACCATTTTTACTTTTCATTTCAAACGGCATGTAACCAGCATCAAAACACACTCGAAGCTCGCCTGACTTGGCAATATCATCGAGAATCGGTCCTGCGGAGACCGTTGTTGAAGCTGTCATCAAAGCCATAGCTGCGACAAAACCACTGAATAACTTGCGCATAAACATCCTTGTATCCTTTATTATTGGTAAATTGGCTTGTATCAAGCTGATACAAGCTTGGTTATAGCAAATAAAATATCTCGGACTCAAACGCGAGCTGAAGAAAAAGAAATAAAAAGCACATATACCGGCATAAATATTCAGCCTATAACACTAGTACATGACAATACTGCAGACCCATCAACTAGTCATTGTATTAAGCCCTGTATTTGATCTGCCATATCAACAAAAAAACAAAATTTAACAAAAATATTCATTTTTTTGACATTTAGTTAATTGCACTGCTTTATGAGTAGAGTCTTTCTGATAGCTATTGAGCACCGGTCAACAATTGAACGATATACCTGTAGCGCAACATACCCCCTTATCATATCCATTTTAAATTCCCCTGTGATATAGTAGCGCCTAGATAGAAGAAGTTGTGGGGAGTACTAGGATGTACAGCATGGGTAGATTCAAAATCCAATTTGCGATAATCGCTGTTATTTCTGCAATATTTACCTATGTCATTTTGTATTACCCTTCTAATGAGCCCACTATCTATATCGACGTATTAATTGAAGGGGTTATGGCAATAAGTTGCTTGTTCCTTATGTTTTTTACTGAAACGTTAAAGGATTCCCGTGAGGTTTACCGGACCCTCATTATTTCGTCTTGCCTCCTCTTCAGCGGACACTACCTTGATGTGATTGATGAATTCACAATATCGTTAGCCTTATTAGACGCATTAGAAGCTACCTTCAAGCCCCTTGGTTTTTTGCTTTTCATTGCAGGCAGTTACCGCTGGGTAAGATTCCATGAGAATCAGAGCGAGCAACTTAAACATCTGGCTGAAGTTGATCCTCTTACAGGATTACTCAATCGCCGGGCATTTACTGAAAAGGCCCAGTCATTGCTTCTACAACCTTTTAATGAAAATCAACATGTTAGTGTTATTGTATTTGATATAGACCACTTCAAGGGAATCAATGACAGCCATGGGCATGGACTAGGTGATCGCGTGCTTACGGAAGTTGCCGCAATCGTTAAATCAACCCTCAAAAAAAATGACCATGTTGCGCGCCTGGGAGGCGAAGAGTTTGTCGTGCTGCTTAATGATACGGGCGTAGACAGAGCCAAGGAAATTGCAGAAGAAATTCGAACCAATATAGAGGCCATATCAATCCTTCACAGGCACCAACAAATACAGTGTACTGTCAGCCTGGGTATCGTCAGCGAGCACGCTGTAAATACCGATATTACAACTCTTATTGAACGTGCAGATATGTCACTATACCAAGCGAAATCAGATGGAAGAAATTGCTGGCGTGTCGCCGTTTAACTCTTATTTAGACAACTATATTTACTGAGTCTATGTTAGAAGCACATGTAAAGCCTGAGTGACTATACTTGAAGCGGCCTATTGAAACCTAACCGCGGATAGAATCAGCATGAAAAAGCAACTGAATGAGAAAATAAACAGCTCCCGCGAAAAAATCCGGGAGATAACCCAAACGATTGACGAAAAATCTGACGAACTGTCTGATGAAACCAAGCAGCTATGGAATCGCGCCAAGGAGCGGCTTTCTGAAGTAAACCAGAAACTAGGAGAAGCATCTGACCACCTTGCAGGGAAATCAGATGAAGCCACGCTGCAAGCCCATTTAGCCGCTATGGAAGCCCATGATAAATGGCAGCACATAAGCAGTTCTGTAGATAAGCTGGCACAAAAAACAAGTCGTCAGGCGAAGACAGAACTCGATCATGCTGCGCTGCAAAGCCACCTCGCCAAAATGGAGGCTGACGATTTTATGGAAGCGACCGGAAATAACATCGTCCACAACTTCAATACTGCGCGCAGCAAGATCGAGAACACCACCGTTACTTCCATAAAAGAAATGGAAGCCTATGTCAGCCGACTAGCCAAAAACATTCGCCGCAACCAATAGAGACGGTAGCCACTATTGTCGCGCGACAAGTTGGGATATAGCGCTTTGGGGTTTGCTTACCACACCTTCGAACTGATGCAGAACCTGCCAGTTTCTAAACTCAGTGGCCAACTCATTCTCCCTGAGCAAGAAATCAGGGTTATGGGGGCGGCCATAGGCTCTCTGCCCGACATTGAAGGTTTCGTAAACGATTAGCCCGGAAGGGACAATGCTATCTCTAATGGCGGCAAACAATGGGCGGTAGAGGTAACGAAAAACAATAATGGCACCAAACTGCTTGCCTTCAAGTGGGTGACCGGTCTCAAGATCAACAAGCCATGTCTTTGCATCTAGTTGCTCTTTGCTAATTATCTCATCAAGCCGGGCAAGCTTTTCCTGATCTTGATCTGCAAACACCACCGGTAGCCCTTTTCTTGCCAGATATAAGCCGTTACGACCACTACCACAGGCCAAGTCCAACACTGCACCGTACTGAGAGGCTAACTTCAACTCGCTGACAAACTTCTCTACTAATGCCGAATGATCCTGACGTGCATTGTCCATTGTCATCAATTCGCCCACTTCTAAAATTCTTATTACGTTCTATCATATTCATTTTATTAAGATGTGGGTAGCAGATAAAAAATATTCATATAAACAGAGATAAAAAAACATCATACCTGAGTATGATGATTGTATTTAAACGATTAACATTCCATGAGCCATTAAACTCTTTGCATACAATTTTGTAGGTGATTAACAAAGATCTCGCATAATAATTTCATATTCTTCCTTGGCTGCATCAATTAGCTGAGTCAAATCTCTGGCATCACTGGGTGTAAGATCAATATGCCATAGTGTATGTGATGGCTTGCAATGCTCTACACAATCCAGGCCCGTTATCTTTCCATGTGTCGAAAAGCACAAATCATCAAAGTCCGCTTCAAGCTTCTTATGTTCCTCCTCGATTTCAACTGATAATATCCCGGTCGGGCTGACGGCAAGATGCGCATGATGGTGCGTGCTCCCTGCAAGCGTGTATGAACGATGTTTGGCGTACATTTATCCTATCTCTGATCTCTATTAGCAAATACAGTTCAAGTATAGATTGCGAATAAATTTTTGGGGTGGCCATTTCTTTCTAAAGCCAACAGTGGATTAGGCTCTAGGGCTGGTCTGATGCGGAAAAATGCTGATTTTGGGGCCATAATTATAGTTCATTCGAAGCCGACTCAAGGCTTCAATTTTGTGATTGGAGCCTCGGCTCAATTAGGAGCTTCACTGATGAGGAAATTATCGATTATCTCAACTCTAACGTTGGTCACTGTTGCTGCATCGCCAGTTTACGCTGCGAGCACCGAGTGGTTTGTTGGTGCAGGTGTCGGTTATCAGGAAGACAGCATCAAGGGCAAATTTGATCAGAACGGAGAAGACAGTACATTCCAATTACGTGGTGGCGCCATTGTTAATGATCATCACCGCCTGATGGGTACCTATAGTTATATAGATAAGTCATCACAAGACCTGCTTTTAGCCTCGTATGACTACCTTCACCCGGTAACAAAACGTGTTGAACTATATGCTGGTGTCTCTGCAGGTCTAGCCGACAGCAAGATACAGCAATCCAGCTCAACAGATTTTGCCTGGGGCGGCCAGATAGGTGCAATCTACGAGCTCAATAAAAACTGGTCTACCGATATTACTTACCGGTACATCGATCAAAACTATGATCAAAATGACACGTCCATCGATTATTCACAACAAATCATGTTGTCAGTAGATTATAAGTTCTAATCGGTCCTCTAATAGCTAAGCGCCTGAAAGAGGATATTTATCCTCTTTCACATAATATAAACGCAAGCATTTCGACAAAATTACTGTCTTCCTTTCCCTTCTTTCCGAGAGTACCTTTACAGCCATTAAGCATTTATTATCACATAACCAACTAGCATAGGTATGCTATAGCTGCCATATGATAAACAATATTTTCATACAGTCCCATCCAGAACAACAGGCGATATTTCTTACATTTCCACGACGCCCTTCAAATAATAACCTTTAACATCGACAGTCACTTGAAGTTTATTTCATTGAGTGGGATTCTGAACATGATGGACAAGGTTAGAAGTGCACTGAGATCGAACTGAAATAATTAAGTAGGTAAACGTTATTCCAACTTTTGACAAAAGGTTTCTGATAGATTCCCACTATGGTGTGGTTATACACAGAAACTTCAAACCTTTATATGCCGATGATATCTATGCTCAATTCTTCGGCCACCACACTGGCGAGGAAATGCTGGCACTCGACAGTTTACTGCATCTTATTGCCCCCCATCAGCGACAAAACGCCATCCAGACCTACAATGCCATCATGTCTGGTGAAGAAAAGCCTAGCATCAAGACCTACCGAAATATCGACACCGAAGGTAACGAGTTCATTGTATTAACTGTCGATCACATTATTGACTGGCAGGGGGTGCCTGCTATCCAGACAACGGTCGTGGATCTGAGCAATCATGTCGATACGCTAAAAAAGCTTCATGCCAGTGAAAAGCGCTACCGTGAACTGGTTGATGGCTCCATTCAAGGAATACTGGTCCACCGTAATTTCGAACCACTGTTTTGCAACCAGGCTTACGCACAGGCATTGGGTTTTAGCAGTGAAGAGGCGCTAATCACCAATGGCTCTATCCTGCCCTTGTACGATCCTTCGTTTCATGAACAGGCGCACCGCAATAACCAGGCTCTCCTGTCCGGGCAAAAAAGCGCGATAAAAACCGAGGCGAAGTGCTATCGAGTTGACGGCTCAGTTGTCTGGCTAGGGCTGTTGTCCCGGCCTGTCACCTGGAACGGCGAGTGTGTTGTTCAGGTAACAACAATGGATATCACCAAGCAGCACCGGCTTCGCGAGCAACTCGAGCACCGAGCCAACTATGACGGTTTGACTGAGCTCATAAACCGCCGCGCTATGTCCGAATTACTTGAACATCAACTTCGTACCCACCAGGCTCTTTCACTACCCTTATGTTGCGTATTGATCGATATTGACGACTTCAAATCGATCAATGATCAACATGGGCACCATATCGGTGACGAAGTCCTGAAGCAGTTTGCCGCCACTTGTCGCAATAACATTCGTCAAAGCGATCACATTGGACGTTGGGGCGGTGAGGAGTTTGTATTGTTACTTCCAGACACAAGTATCGAACAGGCAGAGATTATCGCACAACGACTACGCAAAGACGTGTCCAGGCAGACGATCACAACCAACAACACACAACTTAGATTTACCATCAGTATGGGCGTTGCGACCCTCTCGCATGACGATCACAGTGTAATACATTTGCTCTCACGAGCGGACAAAGCCCTCTACCAAGCGAAACACAATGGTAAAAATCAAGCCGTTCTAGCGAATAGCACAGCGAGGGACTGTTAGTGCGGCCTCTCCTGTGCCCTTCCCCTCGCCCTCTTGCTAATTGACCGCTTCCTGTAACTTGCCTAACTGATACTTTTCGGCATCTTTACGAAGACGGCTCAACTTGGCCACTAATTCTCCCTTCTCCAATGTTTCATCTCCAAAGAAGAAAGCCTCATTTGCCTTCAGCTTTTCGAAATGACATTCGACTAACTCTAGTACCCAATCCGCTTTTTTAAGCGTATAGACACTGCATGACTGGCCATGAAGATCATCAAGCAGGTCAAGCAGGCTCGAACGATAGCTTTCAATAAGGTAGAGCTCATGAAGTGCATCGTCATTATCCAGCGCACGCTGCCAGCGCCGGGTTAATCCTTCAAGATGTTCAATCACAGCCTGGGCAGGCTCAAGCGCTGACAGCTGCTGCAACTTGTGCTGATAGGCAGACAGAGCGCATTGTTTTTCGACCCGGTATAACTCAAACTGTGCTTTCGCTGATAAATTCGTCGGGTTCTTCAAAAAGTAATCAAACAAAAAGCGCGTTTCAAACCGCTCGATACCATGGAAAAGCGGTGTTGCCCTGCCGTTGCTATTAAAGTGCTGCAGAGGATTGAACTGATACATATAGCCAAAATCAAATAACTTTACCTCCCCCTGAGGGCCTAGCAAGATGTTCCCCGGGCAAAAATCCCACTCAAAGAGCCCATTCAGTTCGAGACTAACGATGGCTGAGAATATCTGACTGAAGACATCAGCCGACAAGGTGTGTAACAGTTCGCCCTTTATCCACGGAGAGAGAATAATACCATCTTGATAAGATGCAAATTGAGTATCTACAATATGCTTAAAACTATCTGGGTCACGTTGCTTTAGCTGCGTAATATCTCGTCTTCGCTGAACCTCATTTAAAAATGAAGTCTGTCCGTCAATATTTTTGACTAAGCTCACTTCCCTCTTTTGCTTTAAAGTCCAGTCAGTACCGCCAATTCTAAGATGGTATACCACTGCAGTCAGACCCGAATTAAACGTGTCGACCACATAATCGGACTGAGGTGTCGTCGCTTTGAGCTGCTCTAAAGATACCGGTAGGTCATCCAAGGTACCGACTGTAATATTTTGTCCGCTGCTGACAAAATCGAGCTGCGCTTGTTGTCGTTGTTGTTCCATCATCTTTTCTCCATAAGCGGTCATACGACAAGCGACCAATATATAAACTGTGATGCCATACAAACAGTGATGGAAGTAATAGAACGGGAAATTTTCCCGCAGCTTAGTAATACAGCCATTAAATGTAATGAAAACTCAGTAAATATCATTAATACGCAAAGGAAATAATAGGCATATAGTTTCACTAACATCTAAAAAATCATACCAATAAAAGACTAAAAGCAAGGATTAAAAGTTCAGGTCAGACTGAAAATTTCAATTAGATTTCTCCGACAAGCCAAAGTTCAATAATACTTTTCAATACATTGTGCACAGCCCCATGACAGACCCTTACACATCGCATATTTAATATTTCTCTTAATTCGTCTTTAATTTCGTTCAGATTCACTTGCTGCCAAAGCAACATTTCTCACGTTTTATTCACTTTGCAGCCCTTAAAATCGTTCGGAATTGAGATTATTTTTCAGGGCTGCCTAACAATAATGAAGATATTATGAAACCAGGAGAAAAAGGGTTAACCCGCATTATTCATGCAACAGGTTATTCTCTGCAAGGCCTGAAAGCGGCATGGAAGTATGAAGCCGCATTTCGACAAGAGGTTATTTTATTGGCTGTGCTTTCGGCAGCCACATTTATATTACCCGTAGATAAATATGAACAACTCGCCCTTATAGGGAGCCTTGCCTTAGTGATTATTGTCGAGTTGATTAATTCCGCTATTGAAGCTGTCGTTGACAGAACAGGATCCGAATGGCATGAGCTAAGTGGACGAGCAAAAGATATTGCTTCTGCGGCTGTTCTTGTCACGCTCATATTAGCGGCTCTTATCTGGGCAGTAATTTTACTATAAATCCAAACTATGCGATTTGATAACGCCATGAATAAAATCAAAAATTTCTTATCTTATAAAGAAATAACCTTTGTTAGCTTACCAATATTTCTCGCACTTTACTTTTCACTCATAGTGAACTTTCCAATTTTATCTGAACTGAACACGATCTTAAGCAAGTTAGAGAGCGTAAAGGTTGGCTTCATTATTTCAATTCCGGTGTTCTTTTTTGCCGCCTTTAACTTTATATTCAATTTATTTAGCTGGCCTTACTTGTCGCGGCCCTTCTTTGCCCTTCTTCTTATTGTATCCAGCATGGTCAGTTACGCTATGTACAATTACGGCGTAATTTTTGACTACGGTATGATCGAAAATATTTTTGAAACAGATACCAGTGAAGCAACATCATACCTCAGTCATTACTCCATTTTCTGGACAATGGTAATGGGAGTTCTGCCTGCTCTATTTCTGTGGAAGGTTAAAATCAAGAATGATAAAGGTCCTGTTCGCTTCGTTGTAATGAAAGTTGCTTCAATGGCCACCTCACTACTTATCATTGCCATCATCGCTTTTTTCTTTTACAAAGACTATAGCTCAGTCGGGAGAAACAACAGCTACCTAAAGAAAATGATCATTCCGACTCATTATGTATACAGCGCCGCGAAATACATCAACAATACCTATTTCGCTGAGCCTATCGAATACAAACAAATTGGCCTAGATGCTAAACAAAGCGATACAGCTTTAACAGCAGCACAATCTAAACCTACGCTTTTTGTTTTTGTCCTTGGTGAAACGGCTCGGGCTCAAAACTATGAACTCAATGGTTATGAACGCCCAACCAACCTCTATACTCGTGATTTGGGCATGATCTCTTTCCGGGATGTCAGTTCATGCGGCACCGCTACAGCGGTTTCTGTCCCGTGTATGTATTCTGCCATGCCACAAAGCAGCTATGACAAACAACGGGCCAATAATCAGGATAACTTTCTGGATATCATGCAACGCGCAGGGATTTCGCTACTTTGGAAAGAAAATGACGGAGGCGACAAAGATGTAGCCAAGCGTATTCCGCTATTAGAGATACAGCGTAACGTCAAGAATGAGTTTTGCAACGGAAGTACCTGTTACGACATGGCACTACTGGAAAGCTTTGATAACGATATCTCAGCCATGAAAGGTAACCGTATGCTAACCCTGCATCTTATAGGTAGTCACGGACCAACCTATTATCAGCGCTACCCTGAGGATAAACGCTTCTTCATGCCAGACTGCCCGCGCAGCGATATTGAAAACTGTAGCCGAGAAGAGATTATAAATACTTACGATAATACTATTTTGTATACAGATTTCGTAATAAGCCAAACCATTGCCAAGCTAAAACAGCTGGAAGACAAATATAATACAGCGCTTTTCTATATCTCTGATCATGGCGAGTCCTTGGGTGAAAATGGCTTATATTTACACGGGACACCGTATAGCCTTGCACCAGATCATCAAACTCAAGTGCCGATGATGGCTTGGTTTTCAAGTGGCTTTTCAAAGAGTAAAAAGATTAATACAGACTGCCTTAAACAGGCAGCCGAGAAGAACAGCTACTCGCAAGATAATATTTTTCACTCGATGCTGGGCATCATGGATGTAGAAACGGAAGTGTATAATTCGGGAATGGACATATTTTACCAGTGCCGTAACTAGCCCTCTCTTCCGTGAAAAGGCGGCTTTGGTGACAGCAAGGTCGTCTTTTAATTAACGCTTCTGAACACCATGGAAAGCAAAGCGGTTAAATTCACTACCATCTTCAGTTACCGCTTTATATTTTACAGATCTAGAGCTATTCAAAGAAAGTGGAATAAATACACGACCACTATCATCAGTCTGATAAGTACCTTTCACTTGTGGTTGATTTTCAACGGAAACAACAGCATTTGCAGATGGCTTTCCATTATCTGTCACTTTTATCCAAGCACCATTTTGTGTATCAGAAATGCTTATATCAGCAAATGACATTGAAGAAAATGCAATCAATACAGACGATAGCGCAATATTTACCTTTTTCATCTTAAATTCTCCATCTTTATAATATTGTATCCACCAATAGTTTCTTTAAGTAAAACAAATTTACCTTGTAATACTTCAGAAACAATCGGCTTTGGACTTAGGTTACTCTCTGAAGCTAAACAGAAGTTGAACGTATAGAATTTTTGAAAAAATTCACATTGGTTATATTTAGACACCGCAACATCACCATCTATCAATTCGGGCACTGAATCTAATTACGGTCCCTATCAATAACTTAACGAAGCTTTATTAATTAATTCCCAACTTGCTCAAAAGCTTTTTCCAAGCTGAAATTGGTTTTTGTGGCGCGACATCTTCCTGGCTGGTCTTACGGTCAACCGCGCTCAGATTCTCGAGCTCAGTTTTTGCTTCTGAAATCGCTTTTTCTGCCATTTCAGGCCCCATGGCCAACGCTTCACCATACACCACCTCGACATCGGTAATGCCGATAAAGCCAAGTACTGTTTTCAAATATGGGATCATTACATCTGTTGGACCATCTTTATGCATGCCGCCCCGAGTAGTAACCACAATGGCTTTCTTGCCTGTGATTAAACCAACCGGCCCGGTTTCTGTATAACTAAACGTAACACCTGCGCGCGCAACCAAGTCGATCCAGTTCTTTAGTTGAGTAGGAATGTGAAAGTTATACATTGGCGCGGCAATAACAATCGTATCGTGTGCTTTCAACTCATTAATCAATTGATCAGATTTTGCCAATGTTTCCTTCTGGCGCTCTGATAACTCATCTCCACCGCGCAGGCCACCAGCAATTTCACCATCCAGAACAGGAAGAGGCTGAGCGGCTAAGTCGCGCTCTGTAATATCAGAGGCACTGCCTTCAAGAGAATTTACCAGATGATCAATCAGGCCATTTGACTGAGAGTAATCACCTAGAATGCTTGATTTAAGAACGAGAACTTTAGACATATTGCTATCCTTACTAGATTCGATGCTTGTTGCTGTTGGAATAACTATAGGGACAGCAGACAGATCAAGATAGCGTAAAAATTAGCTAGAGTTGTTCGAATTTTTCGAACGGCTAAAAACCTTATTTATTACCAATAAAAACAAACACTTAATTTCAATACTGTTGCTGATATCTAACTCATCATCACTTTTCATAGTGAGTGCAACAAAAAAACAGGCGGCTATAAAGCAAATATTTATTGCCCTGATATTATCGACTGTTTGTCACTACAGAGACAAGCAGAGCCGAAACCTTTCAATACTATCGATAGAACATATGCAAATGCAGTCCTATTCGATTGATATCGTTCACGATAAAAAAACCGCTTGGCTTTATAAATGTTTACAAGAGTATCCCGTTTTTGACATTTTAAACTTGCGCTGTTGTGAGCCAGAAAGTACAACGTAAAAAATTTCATTAACAACAACCCTTTACCACTAACTAAGAACCAAGTATTAAATTGGTTTCATATTTACTGTTCTATTAGGTGTAAATATAAATATGTAACTTAATCAAATAATATAAAACCAGTAGCTTATAACCTAATCGAGAGAGTCTGCTTGTCAATGAGTAATATAAATGAATCACATCTAGACAATGATCTAAATAACCTGCATAAACACAGCCGTTTTCTTCGAAAAATAGCCTGGTTCGTTGAACTTATTGTTGTGTTCATCGGCCTTTGCATCTCAATATCGCTGATATTGAATGGCGATAACCTAATCGGTACATTTACCCTCTCAGCGCCGTTCGTCATGATCTCACTGGTAGAACTGACCAAAATTCCATTTGTTATCGGGCTGTGGCATTCAAGAAAATCGTTTATTATGTATCTGATCATGCTCTGCTTCTTATGCCTAATCACCTTCGAAACCCTTCTAAATGGCTTTGAAAGAGCATTCTCTTCAATTAATAACCAAATCAATTTGAATGAGATTGAGATCAGTAAAATTGAAAACCAAATCAAGAACAACGACGAAAACATCCTAATTGCATTACAAGACTATGAAGTAAAAACGCAGGAAATCTCTACTGACAAAGAGGCGGTTGATAAGAACTACCGGCAGCAACATGCTAACTTAGTGGCACAAAATGCGCGGCTATCTAAAAATGTTCCGGATCTCAGAAGGTCTTTGAATACGGCACGCAGTGAGCTCACTAAGCTGAAGTTGGAAAAATCAGAGTTACTAAGAGAACTCTCTCTTAAGAAAGAAGAAAGATTCAAATCTAGTCTTGAGCGATCACAAGGCTCTGTTGATATGGTACAAAAGGAGCGTACCCGCCTACTCGAGCAGATAAGCTCACTCACTATCGAGAAACAGCAAGCGCTGGACGACGCGAACTTCTTTACTTCTGATTCAGTCAGGAGAGATTATGATGAAAAGATACGCTATGTCGAAGAGCAGCTAAGCAACATAAACGACAAGACTATCACCGGAAAACAAAATAAGACCGACTTTGAGTCTGTCGAGTTCCTCGATGGTTATTATTCTGATTTACTGTCGCTCAAAGATGACATCATCAAGCAAAAAGAAGATGAAATAAGCTCACTTACACGTAGCTATAATCAAGCCGTAAGCGCCAGCAACAAGAACCTTGCCATTAGGGAAGCCCGATTACTAAAAGAGAAGAAGTCCGCACTTCAGAACTTAGACAACAAACTTGATGAGATCGACATTGCCTTTTCCAGCGAAAAGCAATACATCAACGAAATCAGGCAAGCCAATAACAAGCTTCGCTACGATATTCGCGTTATAGAAATCGAAACCAATACTCTTGCACTTTCTAACCAAGTGTATCGAATGGCATCGTATATCGATAATGTCAGCCACTATAAAGACGTCAAGAAAGAGACACTAACGCTGGTCGGTTTATTCTGGTTTGGCACTCTCGCGCTTATTGGCTCTATTACCGGTATCGCCCTGACACTATCTGGCTTGCATTTGCATAGTCTTGCCACCAAACGTGATAAGAAACAATCAGTCGAATTAACGCAAGCTACTGCCTAATACTCTAATCTGTTGCAAAGCTAAGCCACAGAGAAGAGCCCTAATCAGGTGCTGATTAGGGCTCTTAAATTTGAACTACTCATTGTTACAGCACACGTTTGTCTTATTACAAATTCACGGCCTGATTTATTACTTCCGTGCTACAACAACAGTTCCGGCCACGGCGCTTTGCTTCATACAAGGCATCATCGGCAGCCTCCAGCAATTTTCGTGATGAAAATGCCAAATCAGGAACTACAGTAGAGACGCCGACGCTGATAGTCAGATGCTGGTGTGACAACGAAGAGCTATGCGGAATATTCAGCTCATCGATACTTTCCCTGATCCGCTCTGCCGCCAACATGACGCCTTCACGGTCAGTTTCTGGAAGTATAATGGCAAATTCTTCACCGCCGATGCGGGCTATTTTATCCATCTCACGCAATGGAACACTTGCCAGCGTACGAGCGACCTCCCTGAGACAGTCGTCTCCTGCCTGATGCCCGTAGGTGTCGTTATAGGCCTTGAAATGATCAATATCCAAAATGATAAAAGAAAGCGGCTGCTGTGAACGTATTCCCCGCTTCCACTCCTCATTAAGCACTTCATCGAAACGCCTACGGTTAAACAATCCAGTCAAACCATCAGTGGTAGAAAGCAACAGAAGCTGCTCGTTTGTTTCTTCAAGTTGCTGCTGAAGCTCTTCAAGCTCAACAAGCTTGCGGTCAAACTCCTGAGTTTTTTCGCGCAACGCTTCTTTCTGTTCATAGAGTTCGATAAAGACACCTACTTTACTCTGAAACATCACAGGAATAAGGGGCTTAAGCAAATAATCAACAGCGCCTGACTCATAACCTCTGAAGATATGCGAAGGGGCCTTCGAGGCTGCGGTAACAAAAATAATCGGGATATGTTTATTTTTTTTATTTCCCCGCATTAGTTCGGCAACTTCATAACCATCCATTCCCGGCATCTGTACATCAAGCAATATCAATGCAAAGTCATGATCCAACGTATGCGCCAAGGCTTCTTCGCCTGAGTTGGCTTTTATCAGCTCAACATTAAAAGGCTCAAGTAAGCCTTCCAGAGCCAGCAGGTTTTCTGGTCTATCATCAACAATCAGTATCTTGGGAATAGCCATAATCAGTCAGTGGTACAAAGTGAATTTAAAAAACAGCCTATCTCGTTCAAGGGAAGGATGTAATCAACGTCTGCGGCCTCAATAGCCGCCCTTGGCATAGCTTCAGCCTCTGCGGTCTCAGGAGACTGAACCACAGCCAACCCTCCAAACTGCTTAATTCGTGCCATTCCGGCAGCACCATCTGAGTTTGCGCCGGTTAATACCACCCCGACTAACTCGTCTAAATAAGCATCAGCTGCTGTTTCAAACAATACGTCAATGGAAGGGCGGGAAAAATTCACCCGTTCCTCTGTCGAAAGCGCTATTGCCTGGTTGTATTCAACCAGCAAATGATAATTGGGAGGAGCGAAGTAAATCACCCCTCCCTCTATCTGCTCTTTATCTTCCGCTTCTTTAACTTCCAGCAAACATCGTTGGCTGAAGTGAATGGGTAGATAATTTTCTGATGTCGGGCTGACGTGCTGAACAACCAAGACAGGAAGCGAAAATGTGCGGTCAAGAGCTGGCAATATTTTATCTAGCGCAGCCAAGCCTCCGGCTGAAACGCCAATGACTACTGCTCGATAATGCCTGCTCGTGCTCATTTCAACATTCCCTAAAATGTGCGTTTTTTCCGGTATATTTTTTCGCGCTCACATACCACTTCAAATTTATCAACGACATCAGAAAACCTGATACTTTCCTTGGAACCCAGACAGAGGAAACCGCCTGGACACAAACTATCGCAAAACAACTGTAACACCCTGTTCTGCAACTCCCTATTGAAATATATCAATACGTTACGGCAAAAGATAATGTTCATCTCACCGAACACACCGTCTGTTACCAGGTTATGAGGCGAAAAGAGAACTTTATCCTTAAGCGAGCTGTTTATTGCCACGTTATCATAGTCGGCGGTGTAATAGTCCGAAAAAGAGCCTGTTCCACCCGCTTTCTGATAATTGGCGGTATACTCGCGAACGAGATCCATCGGATAAATCCCCTGCTTCGCCTTTTCAAGGATCCGCTCGTTGAAGTCAGTCGCATAGATCTGAACGCGATCCTTAACCCCTTCTTCCTCAAGCAAGATCCCCATTGAATACACCTCTTGCCCCGACGAACAACCGGCATGCCACACTTTGATAAATGGGTAGGTTTTCAGGTGAGGGATCACGGTATCGCGAACTTTTTGGTAGAACCAGGGGTCTCTGAACATCTCAGTGACATTGATAGACAGATCGAGCAGTACCTTGTTAAAAAACGGCTCTTCACGGATCACCCTGTGCTGCATTTCAGAGAAACTTCTCAGCCCCTCATGAGCTCGCCTGTTCTCCAGCCTCCGCTTAGTATGTGCAAAGGCATAATTTCGGAAATCATAGCCATATTTACGAAATATGGCCTCTAGCAGCAGCTGGATCTCCAGCTGCTCGTCTGAAATTGTTATTGTGTTAGACATTAGTACAACCAAACCCTCAACATAGATAGCAGCTTGTCGGTATCCACTGGCTTAGCAAGGTAATCACTTGCCCCCGCCTCGATACATTTACTGCGGTCCCCCTTCATTGCCTTGGCTGTCAGCGCAATAATCGGCAACTTAGCAAACTCGCGCTGTTTGCGTATTTCTCGCATCGCTTCATAGCCATCCATCTTCGGCATCATAATGTCCATCAATATACCGTCGATATCGTTTTCTTCTTTGAGCTTATCGAGGCATTCTAGTCCGTTTCGAGCTATCAGCACTTCCATACCTTTCTCTTCCAGCACGCTGGATAACGCAAAGACATTACGCATATCATCATCCACCAGCAACATGGTCTTGCCGTTAAGCACTGCTTCCTTGTCATGGATCATCTTCAGCATGTCTCGCTGCTCATCAGGCAGGTTGGCTTCGACACGATGCAAGAACAGCGCCGACTCATCAAGCAAACGCTCTGGTGATTTTACCCCTTTGATGATGATACTTTCGGCGTAGTAGTTGAGCTCTTTTTCCTCATCACGGGTCAAGTCACGGCCGGTATAGATAATAATCGGGACACGGGCTGCCGTTTCGCTTTTACGAATGCACTCTAGCAAATCAAAGCCAGACATATCCCCCAACCCGAGATCCAGCACCATGCAGTCATACATACCATTTTCCAACTCCTGCAAGGCTTCTGCTCCCGATCCGACAGCAGTGATGCTGACATCTCCGTCGCCAATCAACTCTCTGATACTTTCTCGCTGGACATCGTCATCTTCGACGATAAGCAAACGACTGACCGGCTTGGAGATAATATCTTCAATTTTTCCGAATGCTTTATCCATCTTGTTGATGTCGACAGGCTTGGTCAGATACCCAATAGCCCCCATTCGCATCGCATCCAAGGTGCTGTCATTGGCCGACATAAAGTGAACAGGAATGTGGCGCAGATCGGAGTTGTCCTTCAAACGCTCCATGACTGTCCAGCCATCAATGCCCGGCAGTCCGATATCGAGAATAATAGCGCTAGGTTTGTAGAAATCGGCATAATGAAGGCCAGATTCACCATCTTCGGCAACGATACATTTAAAGCCCCGCTCCCTGCCGAAATCGCGCATCACTTTGGCAAAAGCGCAATCATCTTCGATAATGAGCAAACTCTTCGAATCTGCAGTGATCTCTTTACGGTCGTCATCGACAAACTCATTCTCCAGCGAGTGCAATTGCAGCACTTCTGTACCATGTATTGGTGGAAGAGGTTGTGGCTGTGGTCTGTGTTCCACAACTTGCGGTTCAGCCGTCTCTGGTTCCTTGACCAGGTGAATAACCGACGCCATTTCAGTGCTCACTTCCGGTTCCGGGAGCTCATCTATCTGCGTCATTTGCTCTGCCTTGGCAAGTGGCAGCACGATAGAGAAGATACTCCCTTTGCCTTCTTCACTTTCAAGATAAATTCTACCACCCAGCAGATGGGTCAGTTCTTTAGTGATAGATAACCCTAGCCCTGTACCGCCGTAATTTCGGCTGGTACTGCCATCGGCCTGCTGGAATGCCTGGAAGATGGCTAGCTGTTTCTCCTTGGCAATACCGATCCCGTCATCTTTGACCGAAAACTGGATCAGAGACTCAGGTGTCATATTGAGCGGTTTGCAGACTTGCGCTGAAGGCCGTGATATTGCCAGCTGTACCGCTCCTTCATGGGTAAATTTAAAGGCATTGGTCAGCAGGTTACGTAAAATCTGCTGCAGGCGCTGAGAATCGGTTCGCAACGATTTAGGTACGTCATCAGCAATATTCAGCTCAAACGCTACGCCCTTTTCATCGGCGATATCTTTGTAGATACGATTAAGATCGTTGATCAGGCCATCAATTCCCACGTCCTCAATAAAGAGATCGATCTTACCTGCCTCTATCTTGGACAGATCCAAAATCTCGTTAATCAAAGACAGAAGATCCGAGCCTGATGAATTGATCGCATTGGCTGATTCGATTTGCTTATCGGTCAGGTTACCCTCTTTGTTATTGGCAAAGAGCTGGGAAAGAATGAGGATACTGTTCAGTGGCGTTCTCAGTTCGTGAGACATATTGGCCAGAAACTCTGACTTATATTTACTCGCCACTTCCAGCTCGCGGGCTTTCTCTTTGACAACTTCCTGCGCCTGCACCAACTTTTCGTTCTTGGTGAGCATCTCGCCTTTTTGCTCTTCCAACGCCTTGGTACGCTCTTCCAGTTCCTCGTTGGTCACCCGCAGCTCTTCCTGCTGGGCCTGCAACTCAGCTTCTGACTCTTTGAGTACTTTAGCCTGTTCTTCAAGCTCCTCGTTGCTTACACGCAGTTCTTCCTGCTGGGTTTGCAGCACTTCTTCGGACTTCTTGAGCGCATAGGTTTGTTCTTCCAGCTCTTCATTGGTTACCCGCAATTCTTCTTGCTGGCGCTGGGCTTTTTCCAGTAGATCACGGATCACCTGGCGGTTGCTGGCGGCATTGAACATGATGCCGGTATTAAGGATCACTTGCTCAACAAACTGCCGATGCAGTTGAGTAAAATGCTCAGTGGAACCGAGCAACACTGCGCCAAGTAACTTGTCGTCCAGGCTAATAGGGATTGCCATGAAGTTGTTCGGCACCACTTCACCGGCCCCGAAATTGATAGCAGGTACGTTATCAGCCACATTGGTAAAAGTAATCACTTCCTTTTCCAGTGCAGCCTGACCGATCATACCTTCACCCAGCTTAATGTGATTAAAGTTACCGCGGCGATCAGTAAATGCGTAGCTGGCCTGAAGCTCAAGGGTATCTTCACTCGCCAAATACAAAGCACCTAGCTGGGCACCCATATGCTTGCTAAAAAAGGTAATGAATCGAGTCGCAAGATCCGTTGTTTCCAGATCACCACGCAACTGATCATCAAGGGACTCTTTCCCTGACTTAAGCCAATGCTGCTCCTGAAGATTACTCGCCATATTATTCAGCGCTTTGGCCAAATCACCCAGTTCATCTTTTTGCGGCAGCGTCAGGCTCGTAGTTAACTCCCCTTTGGCAATAGCCTGAGCAAACTGCATTCCTTCAATCAAAGGCTGTGTAACAGCACGGGAGATAAAAAAGGCAGCAATAACGATTACTGTAAGCAACAACCCGCCCACGACAAGCATTATCTGATAAATCCTAAAGGTAGGTTGCGTCACCTCATTCTCATCCATCTTTGAGATCAGGTACCAATCTACACCTGGGGCATTGACCTTGTTATAGCTCACTAATACAGGCACACCAGCACTGTCAACATAGGTATCAAATCCACCGTTAAAACCGTTTTCCACGGCCTCATGCCAATAGTCAAGAGGTGGATCGACTGAGTAGCCTACGACATGACGACCGTTGCCCATGGTTTCCATGTTGCTGCGAAATTCGTAGCTGCCATCTTTCTTGCTAACACCAATTAAATAAGATTCGCCGGTCTGCCCCATTCCAATACGAGAATCAACAATACGGGTGATAAGCTCTGCCGACAGCTGTAGCACCAGAACACCTGTCACTTTCCCGTTTTGATCAGATAGCGGCTGGGCAATAAAGGAGGTTTCAGTACCGTTTAGCGGTTCGTAAGGCGAAAAGTCAATAAAGGCAACCTTTCCGGTATCAGTCACTTTGCGCCAGGCTTCGGCCAATCCACTACGGCGGTAGATGCCATTGGTTAGGTTTGTACCCTGGATTCCGGTATCGGAAAGGGAGAACATGACATGGCCGTGTTCGGCACCAAGAATATAGAGATCGCTGTAATCGTAAGCTTCAACATAGTCTTCAAAATGGGGGATATAGCTTTCGGTTAGCAGGGCATATTCACGAGTCCGGACATCGAACGAGCCTGTCGACTGGGTATCAACATCTTGCTGATACTGGTTTAACCTTTGTACCAGTTCAGTCACACGTTCAGAATCTGCAAGGACACTAATATCAGCCAAACGTTCATTGAAGAAATCTTCAATATTGCCTTTTCTAATGGATTGAATAGTGGTCAATCCATCGAAGGATTTATGAATCAAAGCATCAGCAGCCAGTTTGCTACTGAAGTAAACCGCTATCACCATAGGGATAACACCAGTTACTACCAGTAACCCCACCAGCTTGGGGCGAATGCGAAAATCAGCAAAGCGAATCATTGTTACTCCATGAGAGCATTAAAAACAATCGGCTATACAATTAGATACAACTTCACTGTCATTCAATATATCGAGGGGTTTTAGCCTTGACCGAACATGTCAACTTATTGTCGCTCTATTCTGGTCAAGCATCGATCATTGAACTAATGTAATTTGAATTCAGTAGAAATGTGATTCAGGCACCCTGCTGCTCCATCGAAAAATCAACTAAACATCAGGCTTTATCATTCCCTACATCAATCGCATAGCCAAGGTGAATGAATGTACCACAAACCGTACGGAAATTCTAAGCAAGCGACTGTAATCACATAGAATTAGGTATGTATTGATAAGATAACAAGTTTATTTATCTTTCATACCTATTCATCAAATAAAGCTAAAAAATAGAATCAAGTAGCAAATTTGCTTCCGTTTGGACAATACCTTCAATAGAGCGGATACGTCCTAGCAAGGCGCCCAGAAGCGTCAGATTTTTGGCTTGTATCTCAGCGATAAGATCCCAATGACCGTTGGTATGGTAAAGTGACAAAATCTCAGGAAAATGATGAAGTTGCTCCAGTACTTTATTTTCATCCTTGGCCACCACACTGATACTCATGATCACCTTGACCACACTCTCATCCGCATCGGCTTTCAGCTTCACGGTATAGCCTAGAATAATGCCTTCTTTTTCAAGTTTGCTGATCCGGTTCTGAACCGTTGCCCGAGAAACCCGCAGCTCCTTGGCAAGGTTAACTATCGGCATACGGGCATTTTTCCTAAGCAGTGACAACAGCTGCCTGTCTGTATCGTCCAATTTACTCATTCGTGCTTTCCCTTTCTCCACCAAGTGACAAATCGCCACCTTTACCCATCATTATGTCAATATTAGTTGATATTTTGTACACATAGCTGACTTTTTGTTGGCTCAATTGAGCAGTAAAATGCACTCGATCAAATCAATATGAATAAAGTTTATTATTGGAGTAAGGGATGACGTTATTTCTAGATGTAGCAACGTTAGGCTCACTGGTAGATGAGCACGGTACTGAAGGCTTCATGGCCGGACTTCTGGATTATATGAAGAGTGATTTTTGCCGATGGGAAGAGTTTGACAAGTCATCACGAACGGCAGCCCATAGTGATATCGGTGTGATTGAATTGATGCCGGTTGCCGATAACATCAACTATGGATTTAAGTTTGTAAACGGACATCCTTCAAACCCGTCAGTGGGCATGTCTACGGTAATGGCCTTTGGTGCCCTTGCCGATGTATCGACTGGTTTTCCACGACTGCTCTCGGAACTAACGTTGTCCACGGCTTTACGTACCGCGGTGACATCAGTGATGGCAGCCCAGGCTCTGGCCAACCCACACGCCGAATCGATGGGTATGATTGGTTGCGGCGCCCAGAGTGAATTTCAGGCTATCGCATTTCACACTATTCTCGGGATCAAGGAACTACGTATTTTCGATATCGATCCCGAGGCAATGGAGAAGGTTGTTGAACACCTGAAAGACTATCCTGATCTGACGGTTATTAAGGCATCTTCCGCCAAGGCCTGTGTCAAGGGGGCTGACATTGTGACAACCGTTACAGCAGACAAAGCGTATGCAACCATTCTGACACCGGATATGATTGAACCTGGCATGCATATCAACGGCGTCGGTGGTGACTGCCCGGGAAAAACAGAGCTTCATTTAGATGTACTCCTGGCCGGTAAGATTTTTGTCGAGCACGAGCCACAAACCCGCGTGGAAGGCGATATTCAACAGCTACCTGCTGAACACAAGGTTAATCCACTATGGAAGGTTATTGCCGGTTTAGAACACGGACGTGACAGTGCAGAGCAGATCACTATCTTTGATTCTGTCGGTTTTGCCCTAGAAGACTTCTCTGCCCTTCGCTATATCTACGACCAGGCGGTAGAGGTTGGCGTTGGTGAGAAAATTGAGCTGATCCCTCAGCTAGCTAATCCAAAAGACTTGTTCGGGTTAACCAAAGCTCAGAGAGCAGCGATCAAAGAAGTCGCATAAATCACGACCATGCCCCAAAAGGCACTACATTGTCAGGAGAGGCCCCCTCTCCTGACTTCCTGTCACCAGCTAATAAGCAATGATAGCCTTGTAAGCACAGATATCGAAAAGTATAATTACTATCAGTAAGTTACCATGACTTGCTTCACTCTCATCAATGTCACCAGGGAAAGAACGTTCTTCATCTATCTTGATGGTGCCAGGTTTTGGTGAATGATTTATAGCGATAGATTTTCAGCAGTATTAAGGTACGCAATGTCAAAACGTATGGGTAAAGAGGCAAGAAGAGAGCAGCTTTTATCAATAGCAGTATCGATTATAGAAAGCCGCGGTGCAGATGCATTAACACTCGCCTCGGTTGCGGAAGAGGCCGGAGTCACCAAACCGATTGCCTACAACCACTTTGAAACTAAAGAAAACCTGCTAAAACAAATCTATCAAGACATTGATAACCGCTTAATTGAATCAATCCAAACCGCGAAAGAATCAAGCAACCAGTCAATTGACGATATTGTTGCTATTCTTTGTGAATCCTACTTTGATTGTATGCAAGTCAACTCTAAGATTTACGGCCTTACTATTGCTGCACTAAAGTGTTACCCAAGCAATGTTGACCTTTCGCAAAACATACAAAATTTCTTTGTAAGAGCCTACTCGGAACTTTTTCAACTGCCAGTCACAGGTGATAACTATCAAAACCGTTTGAAGTTGATCTCTGTTTACGGACTCATTGAATCAGTAGGTGAAGCTGCAATTACTGGCCAAATCCCACAAGAGGCTGCATTAAGCTACTTAAAAGAAGAAGTTCACCACATTCTGACTAAGTAAACCACTGCAAGCTATCAACGAACGCTCTTGATTGCACCTTCAAGCTCATCAAGAGCCTACTATAAGTACGTCTGGCTTAAACCTACTTTGCCAAACTACGTTTTTGAAAAATAAAATTACACTCACTTCTCTTCTTATATAAGCATCATCATGACGTTGATCAAAGATTAATTAATAATCATCTCAACAAGCATAACTCAACCTATTCATATCGCCAAAATAGTATACCAATCACACCTTTCACAAGTTACCAGTAGTAACATCACTCGCAATAATTAAGTTACCACTAGTAATATGACTATATTCCCTGTCTTAAACCCCTATATGCCGATATTAATCCGCAGATAAGACATTGAATATTAGCCATCTTTTTAGGCATAAAGAGGTATTTAACAGTATAAAATTTTACGAGTACATTTCGAAAATTAATTCTCATAATTAAAAGATAAGAGTGAAGGTTCAACATGGAACAATCTTCTATATGGTTAAGCATATTGTCGTATCAATCCGCAATTTCATGGTTATTGATCGGTAGCATTGTGGGCGTCGCCTTGCTAATGGGCCTGTTTGTGTTTATCAACGGAACATCAAAACTTGAGAGTGGCTTTACTGGCAGGCTAATCCAGCGCTGGTCAATTCGAAGCGTTATAGTCCACTGGTTAGGTGCAATCCCTTGTTTAGTATTGATTTTCACAGGTGTAGTAATTGGAGCTGGAAAAGTCATTTTCGAGCCTGGAAGCACTCACTGGGCAGCCGCTGTCAAACTATCTTCAACATTACATGAGTTAGCTGTTTTCCCTTTTATATTCGGTGCGCTCCTCATGGTTATTATGTGGTGGAAGAAGCAGCTATTTAAAAAATATGATATTGACTGGTTTATTAAAGCAGGAGGCTATATAAATTTTGGTAAAAAACAGCACCCTGAGGCAGATTTTGCTAATGGCGGCGAAAAACTCTGGTTCTGGGTATTTACCATTAATTTTATTATCCTCTCTGCAACAGGATTAATGCTCTTTTTCTCAGAGATAGCCCCCGCTCCTGAAAATGCCCCTATGGTCATTTCACTTCATATTATTTCCGCGATGATTATCGGCGCATTTGCCATTGTTCATATATTCATGGCAACCGTTATTTCCGAGGGTGGTTTGAGCAACATGATCACTGGTAAATGTGATGAAAACTGGGCAAAGCAGCATCACAATCGCTGGTACAAAGCAATAAATAAAAATAGCAATGAGGTGGAAAAAAATGGATAGACGTAAAGCGATTAAGTTACTCGCTGGCGGTACCACGGTTTCATTGGTTTCAGCCTCCCCCGTCATTGCATCAATAGCCTCCAGCGACTCTGACAACAAGAACAAAAAGCTGGCAATGGTCATCGACCTGCGCCGCTGTAACGGCTGTAAAGCCTGTGTCACAGCCTGTAGCCAAGAAAATGGCACGGAACCTGATGAACACCGGACCCAGGTACATCAAAGCAGCACTCAAATTAACGGCAAAGAATATACCCTCAACCTTCCACTGCTTTGTAATCAGTGTGACAACCCAGTTTGTACCAAGGTATGCCCGACCGGAGCCACGTTCAAGCGCAAAGAAGACGGAATCGTCGTCGTCGACTCCACGGGCTGCATCGACTGCAATTTCTGCGTCTACACCTGCCCGTATGATGGTGTTCGCTTTACCAATAGCAAAACAAAAACCGTAGATAAATGTAATTTCTGCATTCAGCGAACTTCAAAAGGCTTTCTTCCCGCCTGTGTTGAAACCTGTACCGGCGGCGCCCGTGTGTTTGGTGACTTGAATAATCCCGACAGTAATGTCACCAGGTTGCTCAAACAACACGAAGCATTGGTGCTGCAATCAGACAAGAATACCCAGCCTAACGTTTTCTATATTGGCTTAACGGCAGCAGAAAGTGATCACCCGTATAGCTTAAACTCGAATCTAACATGGCAGCGCTAATTATGGACCGAAGACAATTTTTAAAAGCAGGAGCTGCTACAGCTATCACTGGCGGACTGGCAGGCAAAGCAACCGCTGCGACAGGTAGTCACGAGCATGACATCAGCCGCTACGCTCCATTAAGCCCCGAGCCTGAATTCATAGTAGGACCTGATAACGAGCTGACCAACAATCCGGACCAACGCTTTGCGTTTACCAAATGTTTTGGTTGCTATAACGTCTGCGGTGTTCGCATTCGTATCGACAACAAAACCGATAAGATTCTCCGTGTATGCGGTAACCCTTACGCCTTATCCACTCAGTCGGGCAGCCCCATTGCCATGGAAGTCTCGCCTCAGGATGCGATGCAGAAATTAATTGGCGAAAAGGGTAACGAACACCGAGCCACACTTTGTGGCAGAGGTAATGCGGTTCCTGATGCTATCACCGACCCACGACGCGTGACTCAGTGTTTGAAACGTGTTGGGAAACGAGGCGAAAACCGCTGGCAATCAATTTCCTACGAGCAACTTGTAAAAGAGGTCGTTGAAGGTGGTGATCTCTTTGGTGAAGGCCATGTCGAAGGCCTGGCAAAGATCCACGATGATAAAACCATTGCCAACCCAGAGTATCCGGACTTTGGTCCGAAGAAAAATCAGCTACTGATGACAGGTTGTTCAGAAGACCCAGCCCGGTGGGACTTTTACACACGTTTCTCAGAAGCGTCCTGGGGGACACCAAATATTGGTAACAAAGACTCATACTGCGGCCACCAGCAAGTCGCCGGATGCGCATTGGGCGTTGAATACGGAGCCAACAGTGGAGCCCTTCCGACAACCGATTTTGAACATTGCGAGTTCGCAATATTTATCGGCACCAACCCCGGGCTCAGCGGTATAAGTCTGAACTCCGCCTCCAAGCGATTGGCTGATGCGCGAACACAAAACCCTAACTTCCGTTATGTGGTCGTCGATCCTATCCTTCGCTCACTCACCACATCATCAATGCCAGATAACTGTGAATGGGTCCCTATCCGTTCGGGTGGCGATACTGCACTGATGCATGCCATGATGCAGCACATCATCAACAATGAGCGCTACAACAAAGCCTATCTGGCTTCCTGTAGCCAGGAAGGCGCGTACAAAGCTGGTGAAATCAACTATACCAATGCCCCCTACCTGGTCGTCACCGACAAGAAACATCCCCTTTACCGTAAATTCCTCACAGCCGAAGCCTGCGGCAAAGGCAATGCGGATACCAAAATGGTGATAGACGCTGCAAGTCAGCAGCTAACTACATCTGACAGTACAAAACCTTGCAACATTAAGTTCAGTGGCACAATAGCGACAGAGGACGGCCAGACCGTTGAAGTAGAAACGGCCTTCTCACTACTGGCAAAACGTGTCAATGAACATTCTATGGCTGAATACGCCAATGAGTGCCAGATCCCAGTAGACAAAATCAAAGAGCTTGCCAACGAGTTCAGCTCACACGGCCGTCGTGTCTCTATTGAAACCAATACCGGCTGTAACGCCAGTGACGGTGGCCAGTTCGGGTTCGCCATGATCATGCTCGCCACACTTGTCGGGGCCCATAACGCCAAAGGCGGGATGCTACACACTGGCAGTATGGGCTTTGAGAACACCTCCCCGCTCTACGACATGATGGCCTTCGAACACGCACACGTCAGCGGCTTTAATGTTGAACGTTCGGGCGATTACCGACAAAGCAATGAATACAAGGAAAAGGTCAGCAAGGGAGTCAATCCATTCCCATCGGATCACCCCTGGAACGAAACGTTCGTTCAGGATAATGCCGGAGAATTGCTCGTCGCACATGCCAATGCGAATCCATTCCAGTTCAAGGCCTGGATCGCATGGGCCAATAACCCTCTCTATGCTTGCTCCGGCCTAAAGGACCAGGTTGAAGAGTCCATCAAAGATCCTAAACAACTAGGCCTGATCATCGCATCAGACCCGTATATCAATGAAACCAATATCTACGCCGATTATTTTGTTCCGGATTTGGCCCAGTACGAGCAGTGGGGCGCTTCTCGCCAATGGGGAAGTGAATTAATGGGTGATGTTGTCTCCTTCCCGGTTATCACGCCGAGAACACCACTCAATGCTGAAGGCAACCGAGTCTGTATGGAGCAATTCCTGATTGATATTGCCAAGCACCTCAATTTACACGGATTTGGTGAGAACGCATTCAAGGATGCAAAAGGGAACACAAAAGCGATCCATACCCCTGAAGACTACTATATCCCAGTACTCGCCAACCTGGCACACAGCGATGAGGTATTACCTGCCCCAACAAAAGATGACATCAAGTTCACCAGTGTCGATCGCATTTTCCCGCTACTCACAGAGCGATTAAGTGCAGAGGAAATCGGGCCGACCATGTTCCTGTTTACCCGGGGGGGCCGCTATTACCCGGTAGACAACCGATACGAAGGCGAATTCTTTAACGAGATGATGCGGTGGGATGCACAGTTCCAGATTTACAACGAAGGGCTTGCACATATCACCAACTTCCACTCCGGCGAGTACCTTGACGGTTTACCGGTCTATGACAAGCAAAGGTTCTGGGATGGCACCGCCATTCGAGAGCTTTGGAACGAGAAAGACTACCCGTACTATTTCTCGACGTTCAAACCTCAGCTTCGCAGCCCATACTCGGTCACGCTCAAGGGCATTACAGCCCTGGGCGAGTCAAACTTTATTCAAATGAATGAATCTGATGCGAAAAAACACGGGCTCAAATCCGGTGACAAGGCAAGATTAACGTCCCCTAAAGGCACTTTCATTGAAGGCATCGTTCAGGCTGACAATACCGTTGCGAAAGGCTGTATAGCGGTACCGCTTGGATATGGTCATACCGCCTTTGGTGCAAGTGACATTACCATAGACGGCACCACCCTACCTGGGCTTCCAGAAAGAAAAGGAGGCATGGCTGTTAATGCCTTTAACGCCGTAGACCCTACCCGCCAAGGAGCCAGCCTTTATCGTGATGTAACCTTTGGTTCAACAGCCCGCCACGGGATCCCTGTTGCGATTGAGAAATGCTAATGGCCTATTGGTATTAGTTGATTAATATAAAAGCCTATAAAAAACCGCTCGATTGAGTTCGAGCGATTTTATCAATAATGTAGACTAATATCTCTCAGGCGACCCACAATCGAGACATCAGAGCCATCCGTGTTAATAGGTGGTTCTATTACGTTTTCTACTGAGGAAGTAACTGACTCAGTGCTTTCTTACCGCAATCTTCCTCAATTATTGGGTTTGGGGCACCAGATAAGCCAATGGCTCCAACGACGCTCCCATCGTATAACAGTGGCAAACCTCCTGTTAAAAGAAGAATGTCATCTTCCATCTTTCCAAGTTGACTATACCCCGTTGATTCAACGGCTAATGTTAGCTGAGAGGTTGGTACTTTAAGTGTTGCAGACGTATATGCTTTTCTGTAACTGGTATGGACCGTATTGCTTCCAGTGCTCTCTCCTCGATAGAAGTAAACTAACCTTCCTTGGTCATTCACTACAGAAACAGAAATAGGAACATTGATTTTATTACATTCAGCTATCGCTGCTTTCGCAATTGACTCCGCTGTAGATGTTGGAAGAAAATATTTTGTTGGCAACTCTGCTGCATTTACTGGTAGTGTTAACATGAAATAGAGTATTGCCAAGTAAATTAGTTTTCTGGACATGTTTGCCTCCTTGTCGTTTGGGAGGTTTTTTATACCGTTTATAACTCTGCTTACTCTACAATCTTGATTGTTTTTGGTTGAATAATTTTCTATGTCTATTCATTTTCATGACCTTAGTAGTACACTGAAAGAAAAGCTGCATTCGCTTAAGCACACGAGAAATTACCAAGAAGGCCAGTATATTCACTATGCTGGCGATGCCGCCAATCGAATTTACTTAGTTGAAAATGGCAACATTCGAATTAGTAAAGTGAGTGATAAAGGCAAGGAGCTAACCATACGAGATCTAAAAGCCGGCGAATGGTTTGGCTTTATTGGTTGTTTTGGCCTAGGAGTTAGACCCAACGATGCTGTAGCCACAGAGGGCTCAAGAATCAGCCATATTTCATTAGAAGAATTTGTAAACTTAGCTGATTTGCATCCTGATTTATGGAAGTCGATAACTAAGCAGCTGGCATCTTATGTCGAATACTACAACAACATAATTGAAGGAGTATTATTTAATTCTTTAGTTGAACGTACATGGTCTATGCTCAGGCAGCTTTGTATTTGGCAGCAAACACAAAATTTAAATATCAGCCAAAAGGAGTTAGCTTCTCTATTAGGAGTTACTAAAGAAGCTACAGGATTACAGCTTAAGAAGTTAGAATCAGATGGACTGATATCTCTTGGTTACAAAAGCATATTGGTATTAGATAAATTGTTAGATAAGTGATCTTGATATGTCATCGCATATTCTAGCTTCCTTCTGTCGACGACTATCCACCATTAACACCTAAATACAACATGGCTACAGAACAAAGGCTAAGACCAAACAAGGAAGAGTTTAGCCCAGATACAACCTGAAAAACGCCGATAGCTAAAGGACTAACTGTCAGATCATATCTGGACTAATATTGCTAAAATTTAAGCCCTACTGTGTACTACCCTGTTACTCTATATCTTAAATATACTTATAGCATCACGTAGCCGAGTCGCCATAGCATCTAGGTCACTTGCTGTATGCACGTTAACCTGTACATCATCAGCTGTACTCGCCGCTAAATCATTTACATTCACAACACTTTTATTTATTTCGTCCGCAACTTGGGATTGCTCTTCTGCAGCAGTTGCTATTTGACTATTCATATCCTGTATAAGCTGTATATCATTTTCAATATCAGCCAATGAACTACTTGCCTCATCTGATTTAGTTAATGTCTGCTCAGCACTGGATGCATTTTCTTTCATCAAGCTAACTGACCGGAATGCCTGCTCTTGAAGATTTTCTATCATCGACTGTATTTCATTAGTACTTGCTTGCGTTTTTGTCGCCAACGTTCTAACTTCATCCGCTACAACAGCAAACCCTCGGCCATGTTCACCTGCGCGTGCCGCTTCAATGGCTGCATTTAGTGCAAGTAAATTAGTCTGTTCAGCAATCCCTCGAATTACATCTAATATCCCACCAACATTTTCTGTCTCACGGTGAACATTTGTAATCACTTGCTGCACGTGGGCAATATCACTAACAAGCTGTGTAATCTCTTCATTCATTTGGGCGACAACGGCTAACCCTTGTTTTGAACTTTGACTTGCATCATTTGAAGAGCGCGATGCTTCAACCGCATTTTGAGCAACTTCTGAAACAGTCGCAGTCATTTCATTCATCGCTGTGGCAACCTGTTCCAACTGGTTCATTTGAGATTTAGACGAACTATCCACTTTTCCTGACGTCCTCCCCAGCAGAGCTGAAACTTGAAGGAGCTCTTGAGAAGATTGATTAATATCGCCAATAATACTCTTGAGGTTATTGGCCATTGTAAGTGTAGAACGATATACACCGGCATTTTTTACATTAATTTCAGGGATATTGGTTAAGTCACCATTAGCAATTTTCATTACTAAAGCTTCAATTTCTTTCGGTTCACCACCAATAGGCACATACATTAATTTAGTGACAAGGTAGTAAGCACTGACAATCCCCAAAACAATAAAAATCAAACCAGAAATCACGTTAGCCTGAACCGCAGAATAGGAGGTCGAATTTATATCATCCCATGTTGCCCAAGCCCAAACGGTCCACTGCAACGAGTCAATTCTTGATGAGACAACAAAAAAATCACCTTTCTCAGGTACTGTATACGAATGTTCACTACTGCTTGAACTCCTGTATTGTTCATAGCTAGGTCGCATCTTGTACAAATTTTCACCAACAAATTCAGGATAACTGGCAGCCATCAAATATCCATCCTCTCTTGCAACAAAAAGGTTAGGTGTCGAGGAGAGTTCATTTACATAATCAGTGATATCACTCATTTTAATACTCATACCGATAACCGCAATAACCTGACCTCCTAGTTTCAGTGGCTTAACCAAGGCCATAGTTAGATCGCCCGTTGTCGCCATAAATGGATTGGTTACTGTCCTGTCAGCACCTGACATTCCCTGAATAAACCACTCACGCTGTTTCTGTTTAGCATTAAAATTAGGTATTTCACCTTTATTAGATGCATCATACGTTTTGCCATCAGGCATACCAATAAAGAAATTAAGAACTTTCATTTGCTGCATGTTACCGACGAGAAGATCAATTACTCTGTCGTTTATCACAACCTTACCTTGTTCCACCTCTAGCGCTGAAGACAAACTATCCAATGCAACAAAATAGCTCTCAACTTTACCCTCTACAGCTTTTGCGACGAGATAAGATTTACTAGACAAACTGTTACGGTAGTCACGAGTTGATGAATTATGGATCTGAGAATACCCCAATACAGATAATACGGTAATGATTGCTGCAATCAATATTCCTATGGACAGCATGAGTTTATACCTAGCACTCATAGTCCTCTCCCTTATATTTTTAATGTTGAAATTGTTGTTAATTTGTAACCAAGGTATATCTTTTTCTCAAAACTAGTTTAATGTTTGATAATTTATAAATTAAGTTAACTCCTTTTAAGGAGAGTCATTTGGCTAGCACTGATATTTAAGTAGGGTAACCAGTGCCACAAGTGTCTTGATAGTTTTGGAAGTCAGAGTTTCACCCATATTTATTAGCGTAAAAACGGAAAAATTCATCCCGGATACCAGATAATATTTCTCGCACTAACCGACCATAGTTTAAATTATCTTTCTTATTCATACTCATTGATTCCAGCATTCAATAACAGTAAATTCATACAGCAATTACTCTCAACATAATCAAAGGGAAAATGCACCATCGGCAACCTACCGCGTTAACAGGCTCGTAACACGCACCCTTTGAACTTAATGTGCATCAGGCAATAATAGGCGGAATTATATCACCAAAACAACAAAATGAAAGGATACGAAAGTCACAAGCCTTTGAATAACTTCAACTTGAAAGACAAAGAAGGAAATGTCACAATGTAAAGAATACAGCAGGAAACATCCAATATAGAAGCATCTAATGATTAGACGTTACGCAAAATTCACACAAAAGCACCCATTACAACACCTAGTTGTAATGATGATTTTACTATTTATAATAGTATTCAGCGCATATCAGTTATTAGAGCACAACAATCTAGTATATTCACTAGGAATGGTAGTACCTGTACCATTTTTAATTTTATTTTCGAAGTCTTATGAGTACAGTAAAAATTATCTTCAAAAATAAAACTTATTACTAAAGATAAAACAATATGAGCTATTTAAAATATCTTTATAGCCATTTAACGCACCTGAAATAACATTATTTCCATTCCCAAAAGACTTGTACGATGTAATCGACATTTTCTACATCAATAAGCCCAGCGTTACCTTCCTGTTACCCGACCTTTCTTAACATAGCCTTGTCTATTGGGTACAAATAAAAGGAAAGGCTTATGTTCCGTTCTCATCGCAAACTTCTCAATATTGCTATCTTGTGTGCTACAGCGGCTTTAGTGGCTTGTTCCACCGACTCGACGACACCCTCAACAAATTCCACTGCGAACTCAACGAAAACGACGAATGTAAGAGTCCCTGCAGAATGGGAGCCGCAAGCTGCCGTTTGGATGCAGTACCCAGATCATTGGGAAGCCAATATGCGCCCGGCGTTTGCACGGATCGTTTCTGTCATCCAGAAATATCAGCCAGTGCATATGCTTACCCGTACACAAGAAGAAAATGACCAAGCCCAGCAGCTAATGACCAGCCTCGGCGTTGCAGAAACAAACCTTGAATGGCATGTCGTTCCCATCGACAATGCCTGGATGCGTGACAATGGACCAATTTATGTCACTGACGGCACTAGCACCTGGATCCAGAACTGGGGATTTAACGCCTGGGGCGGCAACTTTGGCGGCGACGTCGGTTATACCAAAGATAACCTCATTCCCGACTATGTCGCCGAGCAGCTCAATGTCAAATCTGAACAATACCTTGATTACATATTGGAAAAAGGTAATGTCGAGGTTAACGGAAATGGTATTTTGGTGATCAACTGGGACTGTCAGGATAATCGCAACCCAGGTATGACTCAGCAAGAGCATGAAGCTATTCTGAAGGAAAAACTGGGGGTGCATACGATCATCTGGGCTTTCGGGCACTACCCCGGTGAAGGGACCACTGGCCACATTGACGGCACAGCAAGGTTTGTCAATAACAACACCCTTGTCGTAACCGTTCTTGATGACAGCAGAACTGATGATCTGTTGGTTAACGATGCAGAGGCTGCCGGGCTTAATGTTCTGCGCTATGATGGCAACCCTAACTGGTTAGTCGGTAACGGGTTTGTTGCCGCCATGGCCGATGAGCAAACACAGTACAATGCCAGCCTTAAAACCCAGCTTGAATCTTTCTATCCGGGGCGGGATGTTTTCCTCATCGAGACCTCCGATATTGCCAACGCCGGGGGCGGTATTCACTGTGTGACCAACGACCAACCTGTCATCTAATCAAACGGAGCCGCAACAATGCAGATATTACTTGTCGAAGATGATATGGACTTGGCAGAATTGATAATCGAGTATCTTGAAGCTGAAGCCATCGAATGTGATATCGCATATAACGGCTCCATGGCACTCAACCTTATTGAAGAGAATACTTATCAAGTCATTGTCTCTGATGTAATGATGCCAAAAATGGACGGCTTTACGCTGTTGGATAAACTGCGCAACAAGAACATTCAGATACCTTGCCTGATGCTTACCGCGCGCAATAAGCTCGAAGACAAGCTCACAGGCTTCGAAAAAGGGGCCGATGATTATCTCGTCAAACCTTTCGAATTGGCTGAGCTCACTGCGCGCATCAAAGTTTTGGCACAGCGTACTCAACCGCTAGGCCATAAAATAGAAATTGCCGATTTAGTTCTCGATTTGAAGGAACGCCAAGCTTACCGGGCTGGACAACTATTAGCACTAAGCGCTGCTGAATGGCAACTGCTTGAAATGCTTGCCAAGCATAGCCCGGCCGTTGTATCTAAAGTCGACATTGAGAACCATATCTGGGGTAGCGACGCACCTTCCAAAGACGCTCTCAAAATGCTGATTTACAGATTACGCAAAGTAGTCGACTTACCTGAGGTCAGCCCGTTAATCACTACCGTTCGGGGACGTGGTGTGCTGATAGCGTCACCAGAGGATCAAGCTCAATGTTAAGCCGTAGTATTAGCCGATATATCTCACTGCAGATTGCCTTGCTAATCTCAGTCATATTGCTCGTGTTTTATTACATGATCACTGTGGTGTATGACTGGGGACTCGATGATTCCGTTCACTACTTCATGACATTAGAGGCACAAAGCTACATTGAACACGGCAATCCTGCTGCCAACAATGCATCTATCGTGGTATACCCTACATTTGAGTCACTCCCCCAACCTGTCCAACACGTATTTGGAAATCATGTCTGGGAGGAGGAAGAGCTGTACTTTCAATCTCAAGACGATCAGTTCTTCTATTTAATGCCTTACTACAACTCCAATGCTGACCAGCTACTATTTGTTCTTCACACCAATTACGAATTATCCAATAATGAAATGGTTGGGCTTTCCGTTGGTGAAATCGCCTCACTATTAGCTTTAACCATAGTCATACTCACCATCGGAGTCATACGCAACTTAGGTTGGTCATTGATAAAACCGCTCAATGCATTACACGAATGGAACCGCCAGGTATCAGCAACAAAACAGACCTTAACCAGCGCAGATCCCATGCCTGATTTTCGCTTTAATGAGCTGAATGAAACGGCAGAACAAATACGTCACTCAATAGTAGAAATCAATCAGCGTAACGATAAAGAAAAACAGTTTCTACGGGTTCTAAGCCACGAGCTAAGAACGCCTCTGGCAATTACCAAAGCCTCACTAGAGTTAATCAACAAAACCAAACCACAGTTAGATCCAAAGCTCGCCAATAAACTCAACAAGATTGAACGAGCCAATACCAATATGTGTGCCACCAGCGAAGTCCTGCTGTGGTTATGGTCTGATGATTTAACCCAATTTAACACTCAACAGGTCAATCTGAATGAAATCATCAAGCAAGAATTAGAATGCAATCAATATTTGGCAGCGAACAAAAGTGTGAATATCAGCCTGTTTGAACACGAGGCGTTTATTGAAGCAAACCCTGTATTGGTGCAATTGCTGGTAAGAAATCTGGTAAGAAATGCCCTGCAATACAGTGCTGACGGCAATATCAATATTGATTTCAAACCTGGTTCCGGTTTAACACTCATTAATCCAATCGCCAGCCAAGACAGTTCTATTAATGAACCCGATGACTATGGCTACGGTATCGGACTGTATCTGGTGACAACTCTGTGCGAGAAGATGAACTGGAAATGCGTAATTCAGCAAGATATGGAACAGTTTCAGGTGTATATCAAGAAACTAAGGTAACTGTCAGATCAGATCTGAATTAGTACACCTAATCCATTGTGCAGTAAACACTAAAACTGATTCAAACTGAAAATCCCACGCGTTACGAATCACTCTTAAGCTGCTTGTTATGCTGCGATCTCACAGACTTTGATGTACTTTGTCTCTGAAGGTAAATCTATAAGTCCAACCTGCAAAAACTCTGGTTTCAACTTTACATCCGACAATTCACTTAAAGGGAACCACTTAAACTCAAGATCTGCGTCTGACTCGATACCACTGAAGACCCCGTTCATTGGAAATTGATGAGGTTCCTCAAGTTGGACGAAAAAGTAATTAGCAATTTCATGAAACTTTTTATTTGAATACTCAAAGAAGTTTTCAACGTACCAGAGATGACGTTTTACAACTGCTGTAACCCCCAACTCTTCAAACAACTCTCTATTTAATGTGGTATCTGAGTTTTCAAAGAACTCCACTCTTCCACCGGGAAGTGCCCAAAAAGAATCTCCAACAGTTCTATGAAGCAATACATGGTTATCATGAATTATTACTGCAGCGCTTCGGAAGTTAAAACAAACATTCCCTTGATCAAACTTCAACATATTAACTCCTAGCAGCATACCGCCACATTAAGGTGTGAACAACGCAATGGCGAAGCTTCTGCAAAAGACCTGACAAGAGAACAGGGTTCAGAAAATATATAGCTAATCAGCATTAACTGAATGCAAATAAGCTTTAGCACTAACAAACATAGGGGCATTTTCGTGTTAGATTAATCTATCAGATCAAGCCACATTCTGGTATGGAAACTGACAGATAGCATGCTGACTAATCCAATTCAAACGAAAAACCCAGCCCTTCAGCTGGGTTTGCTCTCTTCTTTTACTCTTAACCTATCTGTTCTCTTACTTTAAATTGCAGCATCAACGCCCTTAACTCTTCGGCCAATTCAGCCAATTGCTGACCCGAGTTTGCCGTCTGCTCTGCACCGCCAAGCACTTCTCTGCCTGACTGGCTAATACTGACAATACTCTGGTTAATCTCTTCAGAAGCGACCGACTGCTGCTCACAAATGGTGGCAACTTCTATATTTTTACTATTAATTTCATCGACAGACTGATTGAGCATTTGTAAAGATTCACTGGCAATGACAGCTTTATCCGAACTCTCTTCTACCATCTGACGGCTAAGCTCCATAACCTCTACCGCTGATGTAGCCTTATTTTGTAACTGCTCTATTAGTTTGTGAATTTGAGAAGTCGCGTCCTGCGTACGCATTGCCAGAGAACGAACTTCATCTGCAACAACAGCAAAACCTCTTCCCTGCTCTCCAGCCCTGGCAGCCTCAATGGCAGCATTCAGTGCCAGAAGGTTGGTCTGATCCGCTATTTCAGTGATACTGTTAACGAAATCTCCAATATTGTTACTCTCCAGCTTTAGCTCATCAAGCTTGCCAGATGCATTCTGAACCTGGCTAACCAATCCGATCACAGCCTGTTGATTCTCAGCTACTATCTGACTTCCTTTCTGCACTTCTTCACTGGCAGTCTGTGTCAGCTGAGATGTATTTAACGCGTTGTCAGCAACCTGCTGAACAGTTGTTGACATCTCAGTCATTGCTGACACGACATGTTCAGTGTTTAGTTGTTGGGCATTCATTGCCTGAGTAGTCTGCTCAGTGGCGGCGGCCATATCTGCAGCTGAAGTTGCAATAAGATCAGAAGACTGAAGAATTCGGAAAATGGTCATCTCCATTTTTCTGGCCATATGATTCATAGCTTTTAATAACTGACCAGTTTCATCGCTGTGATCAGCATTAATCATAACTCGAAGATCACCATCTGCCATTTTATCTGATGCGTCGACAGCTTGTTTCAAAGGACGAGTAATTGTGATGGTAAAGCCGTACCCGCAGGCTGCCCCAAAAAGAAGAGCAACCACACCAATTGCGATCATACCGATGATCGCTGCATGTTCATGTTCTTCAACAATATGCAACGCATCTTCAGTCATCGCTTCTACATCAACAAGGAACAGCTCCAGATTATGGTTAAGTTTCTTCTGAATCGACTCAAGTGCAGCAAGCCGATTTGTTGCCTCAACCAGGTTGCCTCGCTCAACCTGCTTAATTAAATCATCAACATGCTGTTCGTATTGCAAATGTTGGGAGCGTAACTGAGATAAACTAGCGCTTAGCGACTTTTCTTTATCCTTTAAGCGTTCTGATGTAGCGTGCAGCATGGCCTGTGCCAACAGCTTTTCCGCCTCATTTATCTTGTTATTGATCGTAGCGTTCATGGCTGCGAAGCTTTGCCTGAAATGTGTCAGATTACTCTCTGCGTCAGCATCCTTTAGCCCCGCATTCCTTAGCGTCCGCTCGACCAACACGGCAGATTCAAACTGCTGAATTGAAATAACGGTAGCAATATCCGTAAGGGGAATATCCTCAGAAGTAATGCCTTTCAGCTCATCTCCAATTTGCGACAGCTTGAGATATCCATAGCCCGCTATACACATCATAAGCACAAGTAGGATGCTAACCAGAATCAGCATCTTGGTCGCAATTTTCCAATTTTTTATAAATTGCATACTAGCCTCAGTGAATAATTATCACTTTTTATTATGTTATTCGGGTTCATATTTAGCCCTTGTAAGCCCCTCATACGGTTAAAGGTGCTATTTATTGGCTCAACCCATGTCGTATCTGCACAGAAAAACCCTCATTATTCAATGAGGGATGGGAAGCACATAACCTATTGATTAAAATAGTTTTTCCTTTTCAACCACAGATTATTCAGTGTTCATAAGATTTACAATGAAAAAACCACCCACCATAAGCACGTTATTGCATATCATGCGGTTAGCTTATTCTTAATCGTAAGCTTAATCTCTTAACCATCTGATAATAAAAGATATATTCTCGATGTTATGTGATAGCTATGCATCCCCACTCATTTGTGCACATAATATATTCTTTCTTTGTAATAATTTGAAACAATTTGTTGCCTTTTGAGGCAAAAAATACTGAAACCCAGTAATTTAAACTCTGGCTATGCTGGATTGACTAGTACGCGCGACGCTTTAGAGCAGGGGACAGGAAATAGAAAGAAAATGGGAGAGCTTTGAGGGTAAATTTATCTGAATTTCTGGCAGAAAAAACCAGCTCTAGGCAGGTTTCAATGCGATGGTTAAACCATCGGTGATACAGACTGAACCGTATCCAATATGGAGGCGCGTCCCGGAGTCGAACCGAGGTCCACGGATTTGCAATCCACTGCATAGCCACTCTGCCAACGCGCCATCTTTTACATTGTTAAGGCTTGTCGCCTTAGAAACGAGGCGTACTTTACGCCATTATTATATTGAGTCAACAACCAGATTTGTATTTTTAACTCATATGCTTAAGAAATAGTCTCGCCAAAATAATTGATACCTATTCACTAGATTAGCAACCAAAGCTCACTAAAATCGTGAATGCTTTTCCAGATAACTAAAACTCTAATTACCAATTATTCACCGTTTGCCACTACCATTGAACTGGTTAATGACTAATACTCTTGGGTTATTCAGTTAATCACTTTGTTAGATCTTTAAACCTTTTTTTCTGCTCGTACATATATTTATCTGCACTAGCAAACAGCTGCTGAATACTAATATCTTGACCATGATAAAGAGAGTAACCGATACTTAAAGAAGGTTGAATCTTATTGTCATACCAAATAAGAGGATCTGACTCAACGGATTGGTATATATGCTTAACAATCTTTCTAACCTGCTCTTGTTTAGTTACCCCTCGCAGGACTACCATGAACTCATCACCGCCAAACCGAGAAACTGTATCGGATGCACGCACTGTATCCACCAGCCGATTTGCGACATACTTTAATAATTCATCACCAGCCTCATGACCTAAATTATCATTCACTAACTTAAACCCATTTAAGTCAATGTACAGTAAAGCGAAAGGCTGCTTATTATCCGCAGGTGCCATCAATCGCTCCAGCAGTGTGATAATAAATCGACGGTTTGGTATTCGCGTCAACTCATCATGCAACGAATCCTTATGCGCACTCTTATAGTTTCGATACAAAAGAGCGACTGAAAAATAGCAAATAAGAGCTACGAAACCACCGAGGGATCTGACGACAGCTTCTGTGAATTGAATATGTTCAATATTTCTAAGTTGAAAATTTGCGGCTAAAAGCAACTTACCACTTGGCAAATTGATCGGGAACTCCATATCAGAATCGTCAAATATGCTTGCTTTTCCATAAAAAACGTCTCCGATAGAGCCATCTAGCCTCTGTTTTCGAAGCGAAATTTCCGCGCCTTCAAAGGTTGATAGTCCAGAGTCATCCAGTATTTTTTCATAGTTCATCACCACACTCACACTCCCCCAATAATTACCTTTCGTGGGATAATCAGAGAAAATAGGATAACGAGCTATTATGGCGGTACCTCCTTGTACTAGCTCGACAGGGCCTGCAACGTAGACACTCTGTAACTCTTTAGCAAACATCACCGTTTTAAATTGCTCAGGACGCGTTCTGAAGTCGAAACCAATGGCTGCCTCATTCCCTTCTAATGGGTAAACATGCGTGATGATATTGTCGGGAGCAAGACCGACATTACGAACATAATGAGCTTTTCCAAGAAGTTTTCCAGCAATAATCGTCCAATTCTCTTTCACAAAATTAGGATCAATAGAGACTACAGTTGCAAGGCTATCGGCTAAGTAAGTATCTTTATATATGCTTGCTTCAATACTGGAGCGGACTAAAGCAAGGTTATGGTGTATGCTTTCTTTCTCATTACTAGGGCGTGTTGATCTTTGCTGTACATTTCGCGTTCAACAATACATCGGTAGCCACATTAACATGAATGCCAGCGATAA
>NZ_MJIL01000041.1 GCF_001939735.1 Photobacterium proteolyticum | reverse complement strand
TGCATAGGCTAACGGTTCTCGCTCGACTGAGCCCGTAGAGGACTTTCACCTCCTAGAACAACGCCATGCTCGGCGCACAAAAAGCAAAAAGTGGCCCCTGGCCACTTTTTAATCAATCTTTAATGTTTGAGTTCTCCTGTGGAGAGTAACGACAAACTGTCTGGCGTAAACTTCTGGTAACAAATCTGAGACCGCTGCGGCGGATAGATGAACTTGGTTACTTTAACCACATATTTAGCAACAATGTTTCCGGCTAAATCTTTCTCATCGTACCAAAATGTATCAATATCTGTTTCCTTTCCGATATCCCACTTCATGTCTGTGCGCACGAAACTATGACTACTGGGTATCTCTAGTAACTCTTTGTACATAGTGATGCTCCAACTTTCAATAATCCTGACGTCATATTTCCACAGCATTAAAAGGGATATAGTTAGTCCCATCACAGTTCAAAAAACAACCAACAAATCTAGTCACATTTAACGCTTATTATAAAACTCTTTATGCACCAGTTATTTAAGGCACAGCATTAACACGTGATAGAGCTGTCGATTTACAATAGATAAGCTCACGCTTTTTGGACTCTCCACGTAGCTCACAACGGCGCTTATCCCATAAAAAACCCTGTGGTATATGCTTTTTCTCGATAACAATGAAGACATCAGATTCTGCATTATTCATCAACTTTACAATGGGTTCATTCACCGCTTTAGCCTGGCCATTTGAATAAAACTGGGCAGAAAAAGGCCTGTGATTAACGTAGAGCAACTCACTCTGGCTCGCTTCTGCTTGCGACGCCCACTGGGCCATCAAGTGCTTTTCCGCTTCTTTTCCTGTCAGGTTAAACTTCAGTAATAAAGCAACAATAACAATTAAGACAGGGGTAATCAGTCCCAACTTAAACACACTTTCTGATAAAGGCTGTTGATAGTGATACGCGGTAATGAGTAAGGCCATTGCAGGTAACCCAGGAAGTACGTAGCTAGGCAAAATGTTACCGGCAAACGTAAACAAAAGTAATGGCGATACCATCCAACACCAGAGAAACCCAAGATAACCTGACTCAGACTGAACACCCTCTTGTCCATTTTTGAAAAATCGTGAAACCTGATAGATCAAAATCGGGGTCCAAGGTAACGCAGCCAATACCCAGTACACCCAAATGGTGCCTCTTAACTCTTTGTGGGCCGAGCCATAGAGATCCCCCTCCCAACCGCTAACAACAAATCGCTTAATATGCTCGCCGACGATGAAGTAATTCAAAAACCCCGGGGTCTTCCACTCTGCCAGCAAGTACCATGGCAATGAGATGAGTAAAAATAAAGCCACCCCTCCCTTCCATGGCAAGCAAGTTGGAATTTGCTGCCAGCGCTTGTCCTGAGCCAGCCATAACACCAGGCTAATCCCGACCAGTACTAACGTCAGCGGCCCTTTTGCCAACATACCAATAGCAAGGCCGACAAAGAACAAATAGCCCCAACCTCGGGACTTTTGCTGCCACGATAGCCAAAAGCTCACCATGCTCAGGGTTATGGCCAGAGTTAACGCCATATCCGTCATGACTGCGCCCGCAATAACACTGAATGCAGCTGTAGTTGCCAAAATCGCAACAGCCAGCCAGGCCGTGTTTCGATTACCTTTCCCTCTGGCAGCCATTAGCCACACCAAGCCTAACACCATACAGCCAACAATGAGGTGAGGAACTCGGGCAGCAAACTCCGACACCCCGAGTAATTCAAAACCCGCCGCACTTAACCACGTAAATAACGGCGGCTTACCCCAAAAAGGGACATTGTAATCAAACATCGGCGTGATCCAGTTTCCTGTCTCGAACATGATTCGAGCCATCTCGCCATACCGCGCCTCTGTGGTATCCATCAACGGATAAATACCAAGAGTTAGCAACCGAACAGTCATTGCGAAAACGGTTAATGCTAATGCATACTGAGTGAGTGTAAGTTTCTTTAGTAACTGAATCATGCTTTTACTTCTTTATTCATTTTTACTGTTTCTTGTACGTTGTTATCCATAACAACAAATAAAGGTCGCTGCTTCGCTTCAATAAATAACCGACCGACATACTCTCCCATCAAGCCGATAGAAAGCAGCTGGATCCCGCCAAGTAACAAAACAACCATGATAGTGGACGGATACCCTGCCACGGGATCTCCCCAAATCATGGTTTTGGTAAAGACAACAAACGCCATTGCAATGGCTGCTATAGAGGTAAGCAAGCCGGCACCGGTTGCCAGTCGCAACGGGCGAGTACTGAACGAGGTGATCCCTTCAAATGCCAGGTGGACAAGCTTGGTATAATTCCACTTTGTTTCACCCGCGAGCCTTGGGTCCCGATCAAACATCATGGTTGTACGGCGAAAACCGGGCCAGGCAAATAACCCTTTCATGAAACGGGTTCTCTCTGGCAGCTTATTGATTTCGTCGACAACTCGGCGATCAATCAACCTAAAATCACCCACATTTTCAGGAATAGGCATTTCAGTTAACTGATTGATAAGTTTGTAAAACATTGATGCGGTAAAACGCTTGAACCAACTCTCCCCAAAACGCTCCCTTCGCTTCATATCAACAACATCAAATCCGCGTTGCCATTGTTCAACCATCTCGGGAATCAATTCGGGGGGATCTTGTAAATCAGCATCGATCAAAATAACTGCCTGGCCTAATGCTGATTGCAAGCCTGCCGTCATGGCCGCTTCTTTGCCGAAATTTCGACTGAGCCTAATCGTCCTCACCCTGTGACTAGAGCTCGTCATGTGGCTAACCAGATCCCAGCAACGATCTGAGCTGCCATCGTCGACATAAATGATTTCACATTTTTTTTCTAACTGGTCCAATGCATTACAGAGGCGTTCATGACAATCTTCAATAACGGCTTCTTCGTTATACATAGGCACGATCACAGAAAGGAAAAATTCCTCATCATGATTACAACGCTGTTCACGGTGATGTGACAGCAAACTAATAGATGACAAAATTAACCTCCATTTGTGACCTATTTCTTAGTTCTTAATTATTATTTTATTGGGTATCATGTAACAAAAAGGTCATCGACATTTTTTTCACGTTGACGTATGTCAACATATGACACTTATTTCCTAGCTTGCGAATAACTTTTATGAAATTACTGTTAGTTGAAGATCATCAAAATATTGCTGGTATCATTTTTGACTTTTTTGAAATTAAAGGATACACACTGGATTACGCTAGCAATGGCCAACAGGGATATGATCTAGGATGCGAAAATCACTACGATCTGATTATTCTTGATGTCATGCTTCCTCGCATGGATGGCTATACGGTATGCAAAAAGTTGAGAGAGCATGGAGTCGATACCCCAATCCTGATGCTAACAGCACGAGATACCCGGGAGGATACCCTGGAAGGTTTTTCTCAGGGAGCTGATGACTACCTGGTCAAACCGTTTGATCTTGAAATCCTTGAAGCCCGTATCAAGGCCTTGACTCGGCGCCGAACCGGTGAAACCGCAACCACTACCCTGACTTTTGGCCAGCTAGAATTAGATCTTGGCAGTCACACTGTTCACCGAAGCAACTGCAGCTTTTCTCTAAACCCAACGCTGTTCACCATCCTGAAGCTGCTCATGGTTAGGGCTCCGAAGCTGGTTACCAAGGAAGAAATCATTTCGACCCTATGGGGAGATGACGAGCCTGAAGGAAATGTATTAAGAAGTCATATCTATCAACTCAGAAACCAAATAGACAAACCGTTTAAACATAGCTATATCAAAACAGTGCCAAAAGTTGGCTACCAGTTGATCCCAGAGGAAGAGCAGTGATTACAAGCAAGCAGGTTAAAAGTGCCAAGCAGCTAACCTTCAGTTATTTTTCTATTGTAGCCTTTGCCATCATAAGTATTCATTTCGCCCTACTCGAAACGACTCTTGAAGATTTCGAGTTGATCAATGCAACCAACAGGTTGCAGCACGCTAAAGAAGTCGCCAAGGAGGTACTCAGTGAAAATGATGTTCAGACAATCTCGATTCCTCCTTTCAGCCATGCCTATATAGGAAAAGAACTACTACCATCAGATCTTAACATACCAGACAATTTGCCAAAGGATACTGCTGTTGCTGTGGGAAGTGACGATTCAATTTCTATTGAATCCGAATATTTTATTATGCGAAGTGATTTGACAATTGGAAACGATAAAAAGACTGTATATTTACTTTATTACGATGACATCTATGAGCTTAGTGAGAATCAAGTCTTTCGAAACCAAGCTAAACAACTATGTATTACATTACTCTTAATTTTAATTAGCCTGTTTGTCATTTTAAGTATTTCTCGAAGGCTGACTGCCCCTTTGTCAGAGCTAACCAATGAACTAGAGGACCGTTCTGTCACAGATTTATCCCCTATTCAGCCGCCCAGAGGTGTGGTTTCAAAGGAGCTTTTGCAGCTTGTCACCAGCTTTAACCTCTATTCCGAACGGATCCATCAGCTACTGGAGCGAGAGCGATCTTTCAATCGCTATGCCAGTCATGAACTACGTACTCCTTTGATGGTTATGAAGGGATCAATCTCTCTGCTTGGGCAGTCGAACGATCCCGCGTTTATAGAAAAACAACGTATACGCCTACTCCATGCTAGTAATGAGATGAACGACTTCGTCACTACCTTGCTCTCGCTAACTCGTGAAGAAAACCTGACCAACCTCAGTCCGCGAGCCTTAGGCCATGATGAACTCAGCAGCATAGCCATCGAACATCAGCACTTACTGGCAAACAAACCCGTTGAATGGCGTGTGACCATGAACGGTGAGACAACTGTCAAAGCACCTGAAACCACAATGAAAATACTCATCGGCAACCTAATCAAAAATGCCTTTGCTTGTACAGAACAAGGGACAGTTACTATCGAGACCTCGCCTGATAGCATCAAGGTGATCGACAGCGGGATCGGGCTAGGGAGTAAACCTCGTGGCGTCGAAGGCTTTGGCCTTGGTTTGCTTATTGCCGGTGACATTTGCCGGAAATATGGCTGGCAGTTGAATCATTACAACAACGGCTCGCAAGGTTGTATTGCAGAAATCATGCTAACGCCGGGCGATACACCCAGCGAGCCGCAAGGATAAAATTAGCAACCATACCTAAAAGAATACCGGGGATCATCGCAGCCAGTGGCCAGAAATAAAGCCCACTTTCACCCACCAGTTGCGTGATCCATGCATCATCTACCCACCAGATCAGCGCCCAGTAGCATCCCCAGTTTGGAATAAACCCCACACATGCCGTTAAGAGGAACCTAAACCATTGCCTAAGTGGAGCACTTCTATCAGCCCCTTTAAAAGTAAACTGACGATTGCACCACCAGGTAAACGATGCCGCGACCCAAAATGCTCCCGCCCTTGCTGGTATTACCGGCAACAGTACAGACAGCAATGTCATTACCGAAACATCTACAATGAAACCAAGCCCACCTGACACCGCGAATTTAAGTATTTTTTTATCCATTGAATCTCAAACACACCTGTAACCTTATCTCGCAGACAAAGACTAGTCGTATACAAGTCAAAAAAAGGTAAAACTGACTCATTAATACATACCCATATAACAAGGCCACCAAAGAGCAAAAAAACACTTATTTTTCACAGCCACACGGTATAATGGCGGCAAGTTCTGCTATTCAATTATTCAGATTACGGAAAACCATGAGCAAAGTTTTTACCTTTCTAAAAGGCATGGCGATGGGTGCTGCTGACGTGGTGCCTGGCGTTTCAGGCGGTACAATCGCTTTTATTACAGGGATCTACGATACTTTACTTGAAAGTATTCGACGTGTTAACCCAAGCCTAATTAGCATTTGGCGGGACAAAGGTTTCAAGGCCGCTTTCGAGCATATTAACGGGACATTCTTGATCTTGTTATTATCAGGCATTCTAACCAGTATCTTTACTCTGGCACGCATTATTACATGGATGCTGCATACCCATCCGATCCCGCTGTGGTCATTTTTCTTTGGCCTCATCATCGTATCGGTAAACCATATGTTCAAACAAATCAAGCACTGGAAGCCCAACCGGTTTCTTTCGGTTGTTGCCGGTGCAATATTTGCCTACGGCATTACAGTCCTGCACCCGCTTAGCTTAGAGCCAACATTACTGAACACCCTTATCGCGGGATCCATCGCTATTTGCGCCATGATCCTGCCCGGTATTTCAGGCAGCTTTATCCTGTTGCTACTAGGGATGTACACCCCTATCCTCGCTGCAGCCAAATCACTAGATATCGTAATGCTTGGTACATTTGCCTCCGGTTGTCTGCTGGGCCTATTGAGCTTCTCCCACGTTTTATCCTGGGTACTTCGCCGCCATCGTGATATCGCCCTAACATTCTTGACGGGTTTAATGATTGGTACGCTCAGCAAAATTTGGCCATGGAAAGAAACCTTAACCTGGAGAACAAATTCTAGCGGCCAGCAGGTTCCGTTGTTAGAGCAGAACCTTTCGCCATTAAACTTTGAGCAAGTAACAGGGCAACCTGCGATGCTAGGCTACGCCATTGCTGCAATGCTAGTAGGAATTGGCATTGTCTGGGGGCTTGAAAAAGTCGCTGAAAAATAACCACTTAATTAATCTTGCCCTGCTTATCCGGGGCAAGGTTTACACAATTTCCACGAACAAACAGCTTAACTTCAACGCCCCTCACAAAATTCTCTCACCACCAATAGCCGCCCTTGTTATCGTGATATCATTCACAAACTCATTACAAGCAAGGACCAAATGTAAAGAATGAACAAGAGCTCATGGAAGCCTATAGCCAATCTCTTATTTATCGTAGCCGTCGGTTGGGGCGGATACCAGGTGTCTGAAATCGGTAAGAATAAAACTGAAAAGCAGCAACAACAGCAAATTGACTATTGTCAGCTCAGCACTCAAGTTTGTGAACAAAACAACGCATCTGTTACACTTGCTACTGATATCATTAACCCAATGCAAAACACTGAAATCAATGTCCAATGGCCTGATTTACCAGCTGAAACCGACCATTTAATACTCACATTAGAAGGACATGAAATGATGATGGGCGTCTATCAGTTACAATTATCACGCACCGCCAGCGGCGGGTTTTCTGGCGACCTGACACTCCCGTTTTGCACATCGGATGAAATGACTTGGCAAGGGAATATTAAGCCCTTGTCTGACCAAGAAGAAATTGCACCTATTAATGTTTCAATAAGGATGGTCAAGTGAAGTTTCAGTGGATTGTACTCGCACTCGCACTTTCAGCAGGTTTAATTACCCAGTATATTGTTGGCTCCAAGGATCCGGCCTTAGCTGAAGCCAGTTACCCTATGAATATTCTTGAGAGCGGTCAGGAAGCTGTTGACCTCTATGACGAGGAAGACTCACGCCTACGAGTTATCTACTTTGGCTATACCCACTGCCCTGATGTCTGTCCAACCTCATTGGCTGTACTTTCTGCTGCGCTGAAAGAGCTCAATAATAAACAACTTGAAAATCTCTGGCCTATTTTTATTACACTGGATCCAGATCGTGATACTCCTGAGAAAAGTGCCGAGTACGCACAATATTTCCACAAAAATATTATTGGAATGACAGGGACGGAACAACAAACAAAGGCACTCGCTGAGAAATATGGTGTTCTTTATATGCGAACTGAGTTAAAAGACTCTGCTCTCGAATACGCTGTTGACCACAGCTCATATTTTTATTTCCTCAAGCCTGACGGAACATTGGTTGAAAAAGTTCAACACACATTGAACCCGCAGATTATTGTCGAAACGATAGAACGACTTTTATCCAAGTCATCATAAAATCAAATTACTAAGCTTTTATACCCGCTCCGGCGGGTTTTCTCGTTTTTGAGAGGCCTTTTTTAGCGATAAATAGGTGACAAAGAAGAAATTTGAGCAGCATATGCCATACTAATTCTGCCGACTGATAACATTTAACACTCGGTCTGTAGTGGCAAACAAAGGAGAAGAAAGAAAAATGAACCGTTCATTATCTATCCTTACCGGTATTATTCTGAGTGCGACTCTAATTGGTTGCTCAAGCTCAGATGAAGTTGATCAGATGCAGCAACTTACCAACAAAGTAGATATGCTCTCTGATCAGGTAGGTGCTCTGCAAAGTCAGCAAGATCAAATGGCAGGTGCAGTTAATGATGCACGTGCTGCTTCTGACGCAGCGTATCAAGAAGCAATGCGTGCGAACCAGCGAATCGATAATATCGCGAGTTCGTACAGCAAATAAATCAAAAAGTGGCGCTTCTAGCGCCACTCCTTTTATTTAGCTTGCTCAGACTATACCCACTGACTCAAGAAAACTATATCCTCTTCCTCGAACCGTTTTAATATGCTGCTTAGACAAGCCAGACTGCACCATCTTACGGCGAATGTTACTTATGTGCATATCAAGATTACGATCGAAAGGGCTTAACTCCTTTTTAAGCACTTCCTTTTGTAGTTCTGCTTTTGATACCACAACACCATGCTGGCTTATCAAATACTCGATAAGTTCAGACTCAGTTCCCGTTAAAGGCAACCGAGAAATCTGCTGGCTAAGATCAGTTTGGCAATGATTAATACTCTGCCTCTGACGTTCTAGACCGACACGCCTCAATATTACGGTAATGCGCGCCAATAACTCAGGTACCCGAAAAGGTTTGGCTAAATATTGATCGGCACCGGCCTGCAACCCTTCTAACATTGAGGGTTCATCGCCTAACGCCGTCAGCATCATTATTGGTGTAGCAAATCGCTGGCAAACTCGGCGAGCAACCTGCAGGCCATCAATGTTAGGCAACATCACATCAAGCAAAACAAGATCAACTGCATTGCTCTGCATGTATGCGAGTGCATTTTCACCACAATGCTCGCAGTGAACATCATAGCCTTCTTCAGTCAGTACTTCTTTTAGCAATTCGCACAGTTGAATATCATCATCAACAACAAGGATCTGGGACACAAACTAATACCCAAAGAAAAACAATTCGCATTATTATCCTTATTGTCATTTAGTTCAATAATGATAACAAAAATACTTATTCCCCCCCTTTTAAGTGAGCAAAAACTCCGCACTCGGCCCCACTTCTCGATACCGATTTATCCGGCTCGATAGCTTAACAAACCCAGCTAAACTCAGCGTTCAACGTTCATTTTACAGCATCTTATTTAAAAAAATTATTGACGTTTTTTCGATATTGAACTAAATCAATCTATCTGAGATTACATGACTTTTTCATTACGTACAGTATTGACTTTGTTGAATCCGGCATGGTGATTAGGCTCAAGGCATTTCCCACAGAGTTATTCACAGCTTCTGTGGATAAACAATTTATCCCCAGCCCAATTTTAAAGTCGTACAACGCAAAATACGTTGCTAAATACCTACTTTTAGCAAGTTCTAGCCTGATTGACACTCTACCCTATAAAAATAGATACAACGTGCCATCTCACAATTGACGGTATTTCATTGCAGATTTCCTTAAAAACCATCATTGTCATAAGGGCTTTGCTAATGCTGAATTAAAACAGCCTACCGGGTAGCTATCGCCAGTGTTGCCCTTGGCGACAATAGTATAAGGATTCATTGAGATGCAAACCTCAGATATGCTCATTCAAAATATTTCGCTACAAGGCAAGGAAGACCTGCATCAAATTCTAATCGAAAATGGTCAGTTCAAAACAATAGCTCCAATGAGTAAAGCGCTAAACCATACCTGTAAAGTACTTGATGGTGAAGGAGGTATGGCAATTTCCCCATTTTGCGAGCCGCATGTCCACTTAGATACCACCCAAACAGCAGGTGAACCAAGCTGGAATATTTCCGGAACTTTGTTCGAAGGTATTGAGCGCTGGGCGGAAAGAAAGTCCAAGCTATCTCTTGAGGATGTAAAGCAGCGTGCCAAGCAAACGCTAAAATGGCAAATTGCCAATGGTGTCCAGCATGTACGCACCCATGTCGATGTTTCTGATCCAACACTGGTTGCGCTAAAAGCAATGCTTAAAGTCAAAGAAGAGATGAAGCAATGGGTTGATATCCAAATTGTTGCCTTTCCTCAAGAGGGCATACTCTCCTACCCTAACGGCAAAGAGTTACTCGAAGAAGCGGTGAAACTTGGCGCTGATGTTATAGGCGCGATTCCCCACTTTGAATTCACACGCGAGTATGGGGTTGAATCGCTACACTACGTGTTTGAACTCGCCCGCAAGTATGATCGACTCATCGACGTGCACTGCGATGAAATTGATGACGAGCAATCGCGTTTTGTCGAAACATTGGCCGCCCTGGCGCATAAGTTCGAAATGGGTGACAAGGTAACTGCTAGCCATACTACCGCGATGCACTCATACAATGGCGCTTACGCATCACGCCTGTTCCGCCTGCTCAAAATGTCAGGCATCAGCTTCGTTGCCAACCCTCTGGTGAATATTCACCTACAGGGCCGCTTTGATGATTACCCTAAACGACGCGGCATTACCCGGGTCAAAGAAATGCTGGCAGCTGATATCAATATCTGTTTTGGTCATGATGACATCTTTGACCCGTGGTATCCGCTTGGTACAGCAAACATGATACAAGTACTCCATATGGGGTTACATGTATGCCAGATAATGGGTTACGACCAAATCAACAATTCACTGGCTTTAATTAGCACTAACTCAGCACGTACACTTAATATCAAACACCACTATGGTATTGAAGAAGGCAAGCCAGGTAACCTGCTGATTTTACCCGCTGAGAATGGTTTTGATGCTGTTCGTCGCCTGGTCCCGGTGCGGTATTCAATCCGTCAAGGCAAGATCATTGCACAAACTCAACCTGCAACGACACAAATTTGCCTAGAAGAACACAGCGAAGAAGTGACTTTCTGCCGATAACTACTATTGCGAATAAAGCCACCGTTCCACTCTGGAGGCTTTATTCGAATCACTTACCCTTCTTTATTCCCAGCCCTACAACGAACCCAGCAAGCATAAATCATCAATAATATCGTCCCCCAGATGCTTGCTCCGCCGCTGGCTGACTTCAAATTGCAGTTAGTGTGCGAAATACCTGAAGAGTTAGGGTTACAGTCACCAATATCAAGTTCATCTTCTTTTCCATCGCCGGAAGTCGTATCACCAGAACCTGTATCATCCCCTGAGCCTCCAGCCCCCCCCTCTGGAGTCGTAGCGGATTCTTCGGCTGTAATAAAGTCAGGCTTGGTAACTGGCTTTTCGGGGATGGTACCGACAATCGATAGAATCCATGGGTAATAGGTGCCAATCCGTGTATAAAAACTCGGACGCACAAGCGAACCACAAACCAGTTTGCCTATAGGGCCACCGCTGACAATACCAAACTGCACCCATTCTCCTAGCTCATTCTGTGCACTTAGAGGCCCGCCACTGTCTCCCTTGCATGAATCCGAGCCAAATTCCAACGAAGTACCATCGCTATCAAAAATAACTGATGGTGGCAGCGAACAGATCTTTGTTCGGTTCATTGGACTATCAATGATGTAATGAGCCTCGTTACCAAGTTCTAGACGAGTAAAACATTCATCCATAGGGACAAATGATAGCTTAGCTTCCAACAATCTTTTCGATACCCCTGTTCCGTTAGTCTGAGTTGAACCCCAACCGGAAACTTTTGTATTTTCAGGCCGCTCTTTCTCAGACCACTGCAAACCTAACCGAACATCAAGTTCATCTGCATCTTTATCCGTTGCCAGAGCAACATGATTAATATTCACAGAAAAAGGCTCATCAACTCGCAATAATGCTAGGTCATTCTCTAACGCAGTACTGATCACCTCAGTAAGAGTAGTGCCATCCGGCTTGAGAACTTCCTTTAGAATTACCTGGGGAGAATATTTCGGATACACCACAACATGAGAAACCGCATACAATGTTGCGACATCTTCAATAACACTGCTTGTTGTCCCTACCATCACACTCAACTGACTGGGAGGAATTACGATAAACTTACCATCATCCCCTTGTTGAACAACACAGTGTGCGGCAGTAAGCACCCAGCGTTGGTTGACGACGGTTCCACCGCAAGTATGGCTTAGCTGATTTGAACTTAGACGAATCGAGGCAATCCAACTATAATCATCACTCGGTTTGACGGGTGTACCACCTACGATATAGCCAGTAACATCTGAGGCTATTGCCTGACCAATATATAACAAGCACAAGCCTACCGTGGCGAGTAAGTGCCTAACTGTCATCACGTTCACTCTCTGGTAAATAAAAGCAGTAATTTACCAATGGGTATAAAAGTGAATATGAGGAAAAAGATGTTATGCGAGGGTATTCGAATTAATTTACCCAGTAACGTAAACAAGCAACATATATCAGTTAATCTGATCCAATTTTATTGTTTACGTATCTAATATTAATAAGGCTGGGCTTGTGAAACAAACCCAGCCTTTAAATGCTAGACCTCAATTGTCCCAGTTACAGCGCTTGGAGTGAGGCACAACTTACCTCGTTGTAAGCAATATCCACGTATAACCCGCCAACTTCAGCAGCAAGTTTTGGATAAAAGCCATGACTTGATGCTGTTTTTACTTTATCAAGATCAATCGTATAAACCGCCAGACCCAGCATATCAATCTCACTTGGCAGGCAACTACTGGAATTTCCACTTTCAAAACAAACTTGATCGGTAATATCAATTCTGCCACACGTTTCACCCTCAACGGTTATTCCTAAATTTTCAAGGGTAGACTTTGAAGCTACAGGCAGCCCATCAGGTGACGTATTCCCCTGGCTTGCACTGGTAATTGTGGCAATGTCATAATAACCAGGGTCTAAAGTACCTAGTTTACTGGCTACCTGTGCGCCCGTAACCGTAAACACTTTTGTATTTCCCTGCGCTAAATCTTTGACATCATCTTCGTCACAGCCCGCCAGAGCCAGTATAGATAGTAAAAAAACAGCCTTCTTCATCACTCGTCCCTACATCGTTTTATAATATTAATTTAAGGCAATTATGATTTTATCCTTATCTCTACATTATTACAGCCTTTTAACAACAATGAGCAAATAAATGATAGCTTAAGGCTGTTATTTCTCTTCAACTAGGCCGCTCGATATCGGGCAATAATCGACCACCGCTGATAAAGATGTTCACTTACCATACAATTCACTATCAGCTTAGGCTTATTTGTGTGACCTAAAGCAGGATTTCTTTCCTTATCGAAAAATGCTGGCATAATAATGCCACAACAAATCTACGGACAAATCCCTATGACTATTGAAAACATCGTTAAGCAGCGTGCTGACGCAAAATGTGAACTTTGTTCATCTGAAGATAACTTGAGCGTGTATGAAGTGCCTGCTTCTCCGGACACAACTGCTGGTAGCTGTGTGATGGTCTGTGGTACTTGCCGAGGTCAAATTGAAGATGCTGATACTATGGATCAGAATCACTGGCGCTGCCTGAACGATAGCATGTGGAGCCAGGTTCCTGCCGTTCAGGTTATGGCTTACCGTATGCTGAAACGTCTTTCGGCTGAAACGTGGGCGCAAGATCTTCTTGATATGCTTTACCTAGAAGAAGACACAATTGAGTGGGCTGAAAAAGGGATCGCACTAGAAGCACTAGACTCTATTCAAACACTAGATGTGAATGGCACTCCGCTTCAGGCTGGTGACAACGTCACTATCATCAAAGACCTGCCTGTTAAAGGGTCTAGCCTGGTTGTTAAGCAAGGCACTGCTGTTCGTGGCATTCGCCTAACAGACAACCCTCTGCACATCACAGGCAAAGCAGCCGGTACCAACATGGTAATCATCGCCGCGTACTGCAAAAAGATGTAATTTAAGTTCGCAGTAACGATGAAACACCAAAGGCGCCAGATAGCGCCTTTGGTGTTTGTAAGGCTGCTTAAATCATAGATAGGCCAAAATTATTTATCGGACCATATCGCAAGCTCATTGCCACTTGGCTCGGTAAAATGAAAACGCCGCCATCTAACCCTTGATTGGAAAATGCGGAATAGTCTTCACCATAATCAATAAACTCCCAGCCGAATGCCTGAGTAAAAAATGCCTTTGTCGCAGAAAGGTCCACCGCTGGGAATTCAACATAACTGATTCTTTCATGAGTTTATTTTTGGGAATCATCCATATTTCACCTCTTGAGATTGATCACTCCATCATTATTTGTCTAAAGCTTACACATATTGGTGATTATAATCTCAGGGGCTGGTCAAGTGAAAACGGTCCTGATCCAGAAATTTTCACAATCATGTTTGCTCTATGATTAAAAACATGGTTAGAATAGCGGGAAATTAATAACAGCATCATTTGCTGTCTAGTCAACCAAATTAAACGAATTTTAGTACGTTAGTCGGGGAGCCTTTGGCTGAGACCATTTCGATGGGACCCGTTGAACCTGATCCATTTAATAATGGCGTAGGGAACTAGCAACCGTGTCTCTCTGTGCCCTTATCTCCTGTGGCCTTTCTTTGACACCTGCTACCCTGCGCTCAACTTTTAGGGGTAGTTATGGCGATTCCATCAAAAACACCAATCACACTAACGATTGCCGGCTCTGATAGTGGCGGCGGTGCAGGCATTCAAGCAGACATCAAGGCTATTTCGGCGACAGGGAGCTACGCCTGTTCCGTCATCACTGCATTGACGGCACAAAATACTCAAGGCGTGTCTGGTATCCTTGCAGTCGAGCCTGGGTTTGTCGAACAACAACTAGACAGTGTCTTTGCTGACCTTGATGTCAAAGCTGTAAAAGTTGGCATGCTAAGTGACAGTAATATTATCCGTGTAGTTGCCGCCAAGCTCCGCCAATACCAGCCTAAACACCTGGTTGTCGATCCTGTCATGGTCGCGACCAGCGGTGACCTCCTACTGCAACAAGATGCTATTTCAAGCCTGAAATCAGAACTGTTGCCGCTAGCTGATGTGATTACCCCTAACCTACCTGAAGCAGCAGCCCTTCTGAATGTTGCCATCCCGCAAAGCGAGCAGGAAATGGCGAATATGATAGCCGGTTTACGTGAACTCGGCTCTGAATCCGTTCTTCTCAAAGGTGGTCACCTGGAACAGGACACCAACAGTACCGACCTGCTCATTCTTGCTGATAACGTAGTGCGAATGAGCACACCGCGAATTCCAACTAGCAATACCCACGGAACCGGATGCACGCTTTCTTCGGCAACCGCGTCGTTTCTTGCCCAGGGCATTGAGCTAACAACTGCCGTCCAATACGCAAAATCCTATATCACGATGGCAATCAGCCATGCTGACGAACTTGAAATTGGCTCGGGACACGGGCCGGTGCACCACTTCTTTGCCGGTCACTACCAACCACAATAAGAGTATTGGCTATGTGCGTATCCACAACAATCCAGCACTCTCGTGCTGTCGAAGTTCGTATGCAGCATGTTTCGCTGACATACAAAGATGCCAACGATGCTCTGTTCGCGGATCTGAATCTGACACTGCCTGCCGGTGAGTGGACATGCCTGCTGGGTAAAAGTGGCTGTGGTAAAACAACACTGCTAAGGCAACTTGCAGGACTTAACGAAGATCGTGTCAATTGGCATGGTACCCTTGTCACATCCGATAATAAGTCGCTGTCTGAACGTATTGCCTATATGGCTCAGCAAGATCTTTTGTTGCCATGGCTGTCGGTGATGGATAACGTTTGCCTGAGCCACCGTTTCGGTTCGTCTCCCTCCCTTCGGGATCAGGATAAAGCCGTCAGGCTGCTTCAGGCAGTTGGGTTGGAATCCTACGCGACAGCAATGCCAGATCAACTTTCAGGTGGAATGCGCCAGCGGGTAGCACTGGCCAGAACGTTGATGCAGGACAAGCCCCTAGTGCTTATGGATGAGCCATTCTCGGCACTTGATGCCGTGACACGCCATAAGTTGCAGACTCTGTCGGCCGAGCTTCTCAAAAACCGTACTGTATTGCTGATCACCCATGATCCTCAAGAAGCACTACGCCTCGGGCACAATATCTACATCATGACTGGCAAACCGGCCAAGTTGGTTGAACTGGCTACACCACCATCGGTACCACCAAGACAATTCGATGCCCAAATGGCTGCCCACCAGCAAGCCATTATCGAGCAACTGGAGCAGGATTATGGCTGATCAACCTACACCCAATACCATGACCGAGTCAGTCCAAATCCGGTATTTAATACCGGAACAGCACCGCGGGATATCACAAAGCCTGATGCGCATTCTGATTAGCTTTGCTGTGATTATGGGTTTATGGCAGGCCTCTGTCGTAACATTCGACATGCCGGCCTTCATTTTGCCAGGCCCGGCTGCAGTCTTAAGCAAGTTAATCGAACGCTCTGAGGTGTTATGGCACCACACAATAGTCACCAGTACCGAAGTTATACTCGGACTGTTGCTTGGTTTGTTTATGGGGCTATTTTTTGCATTACAAATGTTGCTTTTTGCCCCGTTACGCCGCTGGCTGCTGCCAATTCTTATCACCAGTCAGGCTATTCCCGTCTTTGCGATCGCTCCGATTCTGATGCTATGGCTGGGATATGGTATTGCCTCGAAAGTTGTCATGGCCGCCCTGATTATCTTTTTCCCGGTAACAACCTGCTGTTATGACGGCCTTCGCCATACACCTTCAGGATATCTGGATCTGGCCAAAACCATGGGCGCAACACGCTGGCAACTACTATGGAAAATTCGGTTACCAGCGGCTCTGCCAGCTTTGGCCTCAGGCGTTCGAGTCGCCGTTGTCGTCGCTCCAATCGGCGCTGTAATTGGTGAATGGGTAGGCTCTAGCGAGGGTCTTGGCTATTTGATGCTACAAGCCAACGCCCGAATGTTTGTCGACGAAATGTTTGCCGCCCTTTTTATCCTGGCTTTCTTTTCAGTCAGCCTCTATTTCACCGCCGATGTATTGCTGAAAAAAGCAATTCCGTGGCAAAGCAAATAACACCAACAAAGGCCTGACTATCAGGCGAATAAACAATAAAGATAACACCTTAAGGACAGGAACAATCAATGAAAAAGCATTTACTCCCTGGATTTGCTGCACTTTCTCTATCTATGGCCTCATTCAATGCGGCAGCAGAAAAAGTCACCCTGATGCTGGACTGGTTCGTCAACCCCAATCACGGCCCTATCATTTTGGCCCAGGAAAAAGGCTGGTTTGCCGAACAAGGCCTTGAAGTAGAAATTCAGGAACCGGCTGATCCAAGTATTCCGGACAAACTTGTTGCCGCAGGCAAGATTGATATGGCGGTTTCATACCAAAGCACTCTTATCTCCAGTACTGCCGCCGGTTTGCCGGTCGTACGCTCCGCGACCCTTATTTCGGGTCCGCTAAACTCTCTGATTGTGCTTGATAAATCAGGTGTAAAGAGTCTGGCGGATCTAAAAGGCAAACAAATTGGTGTCGCGATTGGCGGTAACGAGGATGCAACCATAGGCACCATGCTTCGATCTGCCAATGTCAGCATGGAGAGCGTAAAAATCATTAACGTTGGCTGGGCGCTTTCATCTTCTCTCGCTTCCGGCAAAGTGGATGCGATTTGGGGCGGATTGAGAAACTTCGAGCTGAACCAACTTGAGCTGGAAGGCTACAAAGCAACGGCATTTTACCCTGAAGAGCACGGTGTTCCACCCTATGACGAGCTGATCTTCGTTGCCAACAAACACAAGTACAGTCCGGAAACGGTTAGTAAATTCAACAAGGCTATCGAAAAAGCAACTGTCTACCTGATCAACCATCCTGAAAAGGCCTGGCAGGAATTCGTAGCTTATTCTCCCGATACACTGAATAACGATCTCAACCGTAATGCCTGGGAAGATACCCTCACCCGTTTTGCATTGCGGCCGGGAGCTGTTGAACTGAAACGATATGACGAATATGCCGAATTCATGAAAAAACACAAAATCATCACAACCCTGCCGCAGGCTAAAGATTACGTACTGACGTACTAATCACTTCATGGCTCTATTTAACAAGGACTCCCAGTGAATCATCAAGACCTTATCAAAGCCTGCCAGCAAGACTGGCAGGCTTACACCGAACATAGCTTTGTTACTCAACTGGCTAAAGGTGAACTAAATAAAAGTGCCTACCTTCATTATCTTAAGCAGGACTTTTTATTCCTCAAACACTATGCCCGAGCCTACGCACTTGCGATCTTCAAGGGGCGTACCCTTGCTGAAATGCGTGAGCCGTTGCCAAGCCTGACGGCTTTGCTTGATTCCGAGATGTCCCATCACGTCGAATACTGCGCGAAATGGGGTTTGACTGAGTCGGATATGGAAGGCGAACCGGAGGACTTTGGTACTGTCAGCTACACCCGCTATGTGCTTGATACAGGGATGGCCGGAGATCGTGTTGATCTCTTTGCCGCCCTCGCCCCCTGTGCAATCGGTTATGCAGAGATCGGCACTCAGCTCCTTAACTGGCCTGAAACAAAACTTGACGGTAACCCTTACCAAAGCTGGATCCAACTATACAGCGGTGAAGAGTTCCAGTCTGGTGTACGCGACACAATTGAGCGCCTTGATGAGATGTTGGCTGAAATTCCGCTAGGCAGCCAACGCGGTCAAAGACTGTGCGAAATCTTTAAAACAGCGACTCGTATGGAGGTTGCCTTTTGGCAACAAGGCCTGAACGCTTCTGATAGCTAATTCGAGCATTCAACAATTCTTATCAGTATCAGGTGCCTATTCGCAGGCACCTGATACTTTTTGTCCATCAAGCATAGTCAGTAACACAGACAGGGCATCATCAATCATTTCGTATTGCCGAGCTTTCCCCAGTACTCTTATTCCCTGCATCTGCATCACCAAGAAATGGCTAAGCCTCGCCGGTTCAACACTTGTATTCAGCTCTCCCTGTCGCTGCGCATTTTCAATCGCATTCTTAAAGCTATCTGATAGCGTCTGATAAAGCAGACTTCCGGCTTCCAGCACTTCATTATCACTGTATGCCCGCTCCAAAATGGCATTCTGCATAAAACAACCGCATTTTTGCTCCCGTTGCAAATCGGCGAAGCATGTCAGATATGCAACAATGTCCTGGTAACCCGCATCGGCAGACAAACTATCTGAAAGCATCGGAAATGATATTTTTTTCAGGTAATAGTTCAGCGCTTCCCGATACAACGACTCCTTGTCGGTATACGTGTTGTAAAGGCTGAACCGATTTATTCCAAGGTGATTAACAAGGTCTGCAACAGAGGTTTCCGAGTAGCCTTTTTGCCAAAAGAGCTCCATCGCTAATAGCAGTTTTTCCTCGCGGTCAAAATTCTTCGATCTGGCCATTCCTATTCCTCGCCAAAAAAAGATCAAATCATACTTGACTGATCGTTCCGTTATTGAGTAGATTTTAAACTAAACGATCGTTCAGATAAAGGAAGTGTAATGAAAATTTATGAACTAGGACCAGCACCAAGTGCTCGCCGAGTCAGTATTTTTCTGGCCGAAATAGGAATTGATGTTGAACGTCAGCAAGTCGACATTCGTGGGGGCGAAAACCTCAGCGAAACATTCAGGGCAATAAGTCTCAATGGGCAGATACCTGTACTTGAGCTCGATGACGGCACAACAATCTGCGAATCTGTCGCAATTTGTCGCTATTTTGATGAAGCCTTCCCGACAGAACAGTCACTCTTCGGTAACAGCGCACTCGAGAAAGCCCAAATTGAAATGTGGCAACGCCTGGTTGAACTACGCGGTCTGCTGGTGGCAATGCAAGCCTTCCGTAACATCAGCGGCATCTATCAAGACAGAGAAAACTGCATAACGGCCTGGGGAGAAGAATCTCGCCAGCGCTTAGTTGATTTCCTACCTACGCTTGAGAAACAACTTTCGAAAACAACCTATGTTGCCGGTGACAGTTTCAGTATTGCTGACATTACTGCAGTCATATTATGCGATTTCATGAAAAATCTAGAAATCCATATCGATGAAAACTTACCAAACTTACAACGTTGGTATCAGCTAGTTAGCGCCCGTCCCTCCGTTAAAAGCTAAAAGGAATTAATATGATAGATCTATACACAGCAGCCACGCCAAACGGCCATAAAATCTCTATTGCGCTGGAAGAAATGGGACTTGAATACCGAGTCCACCCACTCGACCTGATGGAGGCGGAACAAAAACTGCCAGAATTTACCGCCATTAACCCAAACGGTCGAATTCCAGCTATCGTAGACACAGAAAACGACAACTTCGCGGTTTTTGAATCCGGTGCCATCTTATTGTATCTGGCAGAAAAAACTGGAAAGTTCTTGCCTGAGGATCCTAAAAAGCGCTCTCAGGTTATTCAATGGCTGATGTTTCAGATGGGCGGTGTGGGACCAATGATGGGGCAGGCAAATGTGTTCTATCGTTATTTTCCGGAGACCATTCCGGCAGCAATAGAAAGATACCAGCACGAAGGCCGTCGCTTGTTCGAGGTCATGGATAAACAGCTAGCCAAACATGCCTATCTTGCAGGTGATGAATATACCATCGCTGATATGGCAACCTGGCCATGGGTTCGAATCTATGAATGGAGCGGAATTGATATCGACGGCCTGGAGCATCTGCAACGCTGGCTCAATGAGCTTGCCGAACGCCCAGCTTGCCAGAAAGGTATTCTTGTTCCACCGCCATCAGAACTGAGTGACGAAGAAAAGGCTGCTGAAATTAGAAAAATGGTGACCCGATAACTAAGGCAGGGTCTGTTGCTCTTCATCGGATTTCTATTACAGTGCACAGAAACCTAAACTTTCAAGCGAACATCTCCTGCATACGACACAACTGCTCTGTTTAGTTAAAAAACACCGATAAATATCGGTGTTTTCTCGCTCAAGTAATTACATTGTATTTTTATGTCAGTATCAAAAAAGACTAGTAATTCTCCCTTAAAAATAGATAGGTAGGCTCTGGAACCATTTCTCTAATTTCTTTGAATTCTTTATTCAGTAGATATTTACGTACTGTTGATGCACTAATCACTTCACCATTTGTAGAAATCCTATCGATAATTTTAACGTCAATATTATAAATAGGTAACAACTCTTGCATTTTCTCATTGTACTGCTTAGTGATCTTGCACTTTGGCTCATCACCCAGAAAAATCGTACTAATGTTTAACTTCTTAGCAATATACTCACAAAAAAACCATGCCTCCATTGAGGCATCTGCTTTTGTTTCAGTGGTCTCTTTATCAAAGTAATCAGGGTAGGTCAGCTCCGTACAAATAAACTTACCACCACGAAGAACAGTTACGTTATCGATATGTTTTGTGCTTTCTGAAACTAATTTCAGCCGATCTTCAAACTTAAAGAACGACTTATCTTCTTCTATAACAAAGATAAAAAGTTTATCTACTTGCTTCGCTGCGTACTCTATCAAATGCAAGTGTCCATTAGTTATAGGATTGCAATTGACTGCCACGCTGCCAATATCCAAATCTGGGTTAGGAACATGTTTATTAAGCAGATCAAGATAGATTTTCATCTCACTAGACTCGAGAGCTTGAGCCGTCTGTTTATATAAAAAATACTTAAACTTTTCTAATACATCTAACACTCTATTATCTAGGTTAATGGCTTTCGTTGAACGAGTACTTCTTTCCAGTAGAGGAAGAAGGATGTCACTTGTTATCGTTTCTGCTAAGATTTGATTGCCTTTCGGTGAAAAGTGACATTGTTTTTTTGTCAAATCAAGGAAAAAATCATCACCTCTATTCAATCTATTTAAGTCTAATTTAGTTATACAATCATCTTTAATTCTTGTGAATTCATCGAAGTCAAAGAAAACAACAATATCATTAGGCTGTATATCTGTTTGCACCAGGTTATTCATTGCTAACAGCAAATTCATGCCTAGAACACCATGGTTCTCCACCTTTGTATCTGTATAGACTTTGTTAATTTGCTTTTGTACGCCACTAACTAGTGTCTCTTCGTCACTCATACCAACAGAGAAGGTTGTTGAAGAACCAAAGAAAATAATTTTTCGATTTGATTTTTCAGGTTGACATACTGTTGTACGCAATCCATTCCGAACAGAAACAACCGTATTCTCAAAATCTGAAAGTAAAACTTTTGTTGCCCTTATAATTGGAGTGCTGTAGCTAAACAACTCATTATAATTGGTGTTTTTACTGTCTGAATACAGACCTTTGATGTAACTAGGGGCTGTATTATTCCTGCTCCATTGGGCTCTCTCACCGATATAAAGTTGACTATTCTTTAACAACTCTTTTTCTTGATAAGATTTTCTTTTCAGAAAGCTTCCCTTACCCGTTACATGGATGAGTGATGGAGTGGCTCCTTTACTTAATATATAGTTTTTGATAAAGGTAACTTTATCAATATCGCATAAGTTATTATTAAGGTTAGTAATAAGATCAATTAGATTGCTATCACCTTCAGAAGTATACTGGTTTTGTTTCTCTAAATCTGAAAGTGCTTCATATCTATTAGTCATTATATAAAGGTTCATTAGGACAAAATAATAGTCCTTTCTCCCCCCTTCATAAAAAAGTTCTTCTGCATATTTAACCGCCTTACTATAATCGCCAAGCCTTGCATAAAGCCTTACCAGCTTAAAGTTCTGAGATAGAGCGTGCTTTTGTGAACTGATCTTTCTTAAAAGCAGGTACTTAATCAATCTAGCCTTATATGAGAGACTTCTATAAACCATTGGTAACACCTGAATAGTAAACTTCTAAAATATAATTATTGTATAAATAGTTATAAAACTGCTTCGGGCGGATAATATCATATGATATTACAAAATATTGTAAGGGTGTGTAATATCTATGTATTCTTTGTCTCACATAAAATCAGCCACTCTACATATCAATGGTACTGATGAACAATGGAAGAATGGTGGAAAACGTTTTTTCAAAAAGTGTAGATCAATTGAACAAGTTAATGAATAACTTGCTGGATAGTCAGCATTACAAAATTGGCATCGTTCACAACAACAATGGATATTGACCGAAATCTGAACATTATTTTCTAAAAAACATTTTACTCAGTACTTGAATGACCACTGTGGGGCCCACAACATACAGGCCCAAAATAAAAATCTATAATACTGGTTACTGAGAATTAATTAAATGCTCGTTGAAACCCAACTCGACCAGCGACTCAAATGCTTGCCAGACATCGTCAGGAATATCTTGAGGCATTGAATACCCCAGCACTGGGTATTCTTTGATTCGCTGCAGATCGCCCACCATAACGTTTATTACATCGCTGTAGGTGATCAGTTCATTTGGATACTCATCGAAACTGATAGGCGGCGATGTCACCATCACTTGCTTGACAGGCCACTGCTGCATAAATGTAGCGTAGGTTCTTCTCTCCATAAATGGCTTCTGAACCAATATCAGCGTTGTAGGGTCAAGCCCCTTTTCTTCCAATAGCGCCTTGGTAAAAAGAATGTTTTCACCGGTATTCGTCGATTGGGGTTCAATAAGAATAGATTCTTTGGGTACACCCATATCTGCAGCAACCAAGGCAAACGCTTCAGCTTCCGACCCACTGAACATACCGCTCGTTAGTTCGCCGACTCCGCCAGAAAAGACAATATAAGGTGCGTAACCATCTAGGTACAACTTTGCTGCATGCTCGGCTACACGAATATCGTTACTGCACAGAACAAAAATACAATCACTTTTCTCAAGCTGATCATTGAGTAAGTGGTAGTTCCAGACTTTCTTAGCCAGAGAGTGAACCTGTGATGCCATATATCCGTCCTTGAACTGAAACCGCTGGACCCACTATGAATCCAGCATATTGAGGTAGTTTGGGTATTACTTTGCACAGCTAGAATGAAGTTAGCATGACAATATCAGCGAATACCGCTTTGAGATCTGGTTAGACGCGATGCCACCAGTCCGGGACGATGTTACAGCTGGCTTCACCCGAGCTTAGCCAACCCTGCTCTCCCTCAATAGTCAGTTGAAGCTGCATCGTACGCTCAACCATCGCTTCCAGCTCGGCTAATGTTTCATCGTTGATGAAAACGACTGAAACGTTCGCATATTGAGTGATCTTGCTCTTGTTTTGCTGCCACCAGACCGAGGCAGCATTATCACCATAGGCAAAAATAATAACCTGCTGCGAACGGTGGGAAGCCTTACGATAACGCTTCTCTTCCGGTAGACCTAGCTCAATCCATAGCTCAATCTCATCACTGAGGTTCTTGGTCCACAGATCAGGCTCGTCGGTTTCTGATAGCCCTTTGGTAAATTGCAGCTCTTCATCAGCATTCAACCCCCAGGCAACAAGTCGTAGCATAAATCGCTGGATTGTTTCTGAAGGATGGCATGCTAATGTGTGCGATTTATCAATATAAACGTGACGGTCCAGATCAGCGACATTGAACTGGGCCTTATAAATGGTGGCTTTCTGTGCCATAACAAAACACCTGATTTTAAGATGCCTGAAGTGTAGTAAGAATAAGACTAGAGTTCAATTTCTATTGGCTTTTCAAAGCAATAACTTGCTTGTTAATGGTGGTCATTTCTCTTGCCAGCTGCTGACATTCTTGCTTCAGCTCTGTCAGTGTCAACTGGTTGAACTTTTGCTTGTAGTGATTTCCGGCTTTAGCCAGTAACGTTTCCCATTCGACCACATCTACAGCAGATAACTCTTCATTTAGCAGCCTTTTACCCTCCAAGATATAATCTTTGGCTACTATGGCATAATCATCAAAGGCTGTTCGAACATCTGTACTTATACTATTTTCGAGCCGGTTGCAGCCTTGAATCAGAGTTCCTCTGAGTTGATATGTCGTATATATCCCGACTAGCTTATCTTTCAACACATCTCTTTGCCCTCTCGGACTAGGAGTGGTCGTCACCTCTGAGGCCTGAGCTACCAATGAGGCAAAAATTAACGAAAAACCAAAACACCAAGTTCTAATGAACACAGCTATTAACCTATCATACTTACTATTAACTCCATGATACGTGATTACTGCTATTGTGCTGTGTGATTTTCGTGATCTAGCACTCAGATTTAAAACAATGTTTTATTCCAATAGTGTATTGATTTTAAGGGTACGGTTAATAATTGACTCTTTCTTGGCTTTCGACAACCTTTTGATTCTGTACTCCAACCGCATAGCCGTTTTCTTATCACCGACTTGCTCAGACCAGACCAAATTTAATGGACCTTTCCCTTTCAGGTACTTGGCCCCTTTCTTACTACCACTATGTTCGTTTAGACGTCGTTCAACATCTGTCGTCACACCACAATAAAGCTGATTTGAAGCGGTTCTGATTAAGTAGACCGACCATTGTGCGGCTTTATTACACTCTGCATCAGTCTGCTTTGCTGTATGTTCAGCCTGAGAAGTATTATCTGTTTGTTTCATCATATAAAAAGGCTCAGCCAGTGCTGAGCCATACTTTAGTAAATTACACGATTATTTCTGCGCTTAAGATGTCAATGATTCAAGCAGCTCTTTAAGCTCGGCTATCTCTTCTTTCATTGCAGCAACCTCTTCTTCAAGTTTTGCCACGCGCTGAGAAGTTGGTGATGAACCGCCCGTAGTCGGAGCCGCCGCAGCCTGCTCAGCCAAGGCTTCGAGATCAACCTCACCACTGAACAAATGCATGTAACGGAAATCACGCTTGCCCGATTCTTTTGGCAGCTTCACCACATATGGACCTTTGCTATGTTCAGCCAGGCCATTTAGTACAGCTTCTGCCTCTTTTACATCTGCAAGATCACACAGGCGGTTCGTTCTGGTACGGATCTCACCAGGTGTTTGCGGTCCACGCAGCAACATTACACACAGTGCAGCCTTCTCCTGCTTGGTAAACTGCAATGTACTGAATTCAGTATTGCAAAACCGGTGCTGGTACTTAGCGACACGGCTACCAAAACCTGCCGTGACTTCCTGAATAATGCGTTTAGCTTTCAGCGCTTCAACAGTATCCAGCACGGTCGCTTCGTCCAGTGACATCACAGGATCTCGATTACTTTTCTGGTTACATGCTGTCGTCAATGCATTCAGTGTTAATGGGTATTGATCCGGGGTGGTCACTTCTTTCTCTAGCAAACAACCCACCACTCGCGCTTCATTCTGCGAAAAGCAAATATCCATGATCTTCCCTCACCCTTCTTATTATTGATACCAATACTGATTCCACTCTTCATGACCTCGTCATGTCAAGACTGGGATCAGTACTGACCTGTAGGCAGATTAGCACGCGCAGCCTGAACAACAAGCGTTTGTCGAACCGAGTGTTTGAAAATCAATCAATTAGCATTCAATCTTGCGATGTTATACTTACAGCTTCGGCTCAATCAATGCGTTAGCTGGTAGTGGAGTGATGTATCACAACGTACTCAACTGCCTTTCAAGCCTAATTTACAGCAAAAAAGAACAGCCGAGCAGGTTTGACTATTGGAGGGAGGTTAATGCAATCAGGTAAACTCTGCAGCAACGTAACGATTACGCCCCTGCTCCTTGGCTTTGTAGAGCACCTTGTCAACGATTTCATACATATTCTCAGACGTTTCAAGGCCCGTAGGGATCCACGAAACCATCCCCTGACTAACGGTTACCACATCCGATGTCGTCGATTTCGAGTGAGGGATTTCTAACCGCTGAATGCAGGCCTTCAGCCTTTCACACTCCCTCACGGCCTTGGTTTTGTCACAATGACTAATCAAGACAACAAACTCTTCACCACCGTAACGGGCGGCAAGCTCCCCTGCCCGGCTAAAAGTCTGCTTGAGCTCGCCGGCAACCGCCTGCAGGCAGCGGTCACCTTCAAGGTGCCCATAATGGTCATTGAACGGTTTGAAGTGATCCACATCCACCATGATGATGGTCAACGATAAGTTATTGCGCCCATGCCACGAAATAAACTCAGCCAACTTTTGATCAAGATAACGTCGGTTGGCCAGCTTGGTTAAGCCATCTTCATTAACCTGTTGCGAAAGGCGCTCATTAGCCAGTTCAAGTTGCTCCGACGCCTCCTTCAGTTGGTGTCTCATGTGCGCAATACGCTGCATGGCTTTTAATTTAGAGACCAAAACCATTTTGTTCACTGGCTTGACCAAATAATCATCCCCGCCCATATCAATGGCTTTGGCAATCATTTCAGGTTCATCATGACCGCTCAGAAAGATGATCGGCACCCAGTCAGGGTGCTGAATTCGAATTTGCTCCGCCACCTCGGTGCCACTCATATCCGGCATGCTGACATCAAGCAGCACTAAGTCCGGATCAAACAACGGATATTTTTCAATGGCTTCATGTCCTGAACCAACAGCCTCGACAATATGACCAAGACGCTGCAACCTCATTGCGAGCTGCATACGTTCAAGGTGAACATCATCGACCAGTAAGATACGCATTGCTTCCATGAAAGCATCCTATTGATATTGAAACATTTGTATTGTCTTTAGTTATAGCACAGCTAGAAAATTTGCCTAACGATAATATGAGCATACTTTCACTATAGGCGATCGAACGTGACCTGCTTAGCAAGTTTTCAATTCTGACTGGCAATCTGTTACCGATAACAAGCTATATTACTCTGGCTAACCAAATTAGACGGTTACGCGGAGAAAAGTTGACATTTATACGTAGGGCTATAGGATTCCCCTCCTTAACTATTCATGCTGTAGGAATTAGCTATGTCTGAGATTGAAAATAAAGAAGAACAAATCGCCGAAGAAGTAACCTTTACTCTTGACGATTGTTCACCAGAACTTCGCCAGGTTGTCGAGTTTGAAGAAGTGCCGGAAGAACTATTGGGCATGCTAGTCAACGTCTACAAAGCTTCTGAAGGAACATCTCGCCTAGCGTGGGACCAGCTTCCTGCGAGTGCGCAAAATGTGCTGGACAACTTCGAACAGTTTCATGCTCTTATCGCGCTTAGCCAGAGCTACTCAGGTGTAGACTTCCTGGGTGAGCTACAGGAATCGAAAAAGCCTGATGACATGACAGACGAAGAATACACAGAATACAAAGCCGTTATGCTAGACAAAGTACTGCATAACTGCGTAAAAGACATGTGCAAGCAGCTGAAAAAAGCACGCCGCAACCCACCAATGAAGCGTGAATTCCTGGAAATCTTTAAGAAGTAATCTTATTGTTCCGGCAGGGAGGTATCCGCCTCCCTGAGCCCCTTCAGAACAGCACTGTCATTCCCCTCCCCGAACGAGCTAACTTCCCTATTCTTTTCCCTTATTCATGGTAGACTTACTTTCCAGCATAAAATTAAACGTAGTGTCCTAGATTACTTTATCTGTGCTTTTAGTCTGATGAAATCTCTAGTAATTAACGTTTTGAATTCTAAAAGGTAACGTTCCACTGTGTCACAAGTCATCCGAGGTATTAATGTCAAGCCGTGAGCAGATTAAATTTCAAACTGACGTTTACTTCATTCCATGCCAAGGCATCATCAAATCTTCTGACTCAATACAAAAGCTCAACCTCTCTGAACAAAGCATCCTTACTTTTTTAATCGATAACCACCAGCGTCCGATTACCAAGAGCGAATTACTGAAAGTAGGATGGCCTGATCGGGTTGTTACCGAAGCATCACTGTTTCAGGTTATACGGGCGCTTCGGGTAAAACTGCAGGAAAGGCATAAAGGAGAGGTCATTGAAACCTTGCCTCGTGTTGGTTATCAAGTTACTCAGTTCGAACGACAGGAAGTTCCACTCGACACGGAGCTGACAAAGAGAACCAAGTTCCTCTTTAATCACCCTCTTTTCCCATTTTCGTTTGTTTGTTTTCTGCTTATCGCCAGTATTGGTACCTATTTCTGGTTAAATCATTACAAACGACCGGCACAAAATAACTACTTAACCCAAACAGAAAAGTGGGGAGATAACTCAGTTACTCTCATTGCCACTAATGAGGACGATTTGGATGATCTGCGGCAAAAACTCAACCTTGCCTACCGGCAACACCTAAAAGTGGTCTCACCACCCAAAATTACCAAAGTAAAAGCCTTTGCTTATAAGGGTGACGGAATCTACTCTGTTGCCTGGTGCCGGGTTGACAAAGAAAGCGCCTGCCTGTCAAACACCGATTTTTCATATACTTTTGGTTATCACAACTGGGAACAATTTTCTGATCTTCTTGTTCATGAAACCAAGACCTACCGGGATGATCCGGTTATCCAAACCCAGCTGGCACGAGAGCCAACCGCACAGGTGTTCATGAACTATATCGATGAGTCCGGTATTCAGTCGAAGGTTGTCCATCACTATATCTCGAAAGGTGAATCTGCCACGCTCAACTACTCCTATATGTCTTTCATTACTGAAAAAGACACAGACTTCCATCACGCCCTGTCGGTGCGTGCGGCCACCTTGTCGATCATCGAAAATAAGTCGCCTTTTCTTTCAACCGCCCAGCTAAAACCAGACATGTTTCATTGGGCGTACCAGCCAAGTGATTTATTTGTAGAGGAAAAATCAACGGCGTTAATGACAGAATCGAAGATGAGAGACGATTTTAGAGCAAAACGTATCGCGTACAGTTACCTGCTTTACCAACAACCCTACTTGGATCTGATCTTCTATCCCAATGTAGGGATCTACTGGGTCCATAACAGTGTGAAAAACACCAAACTGTTTAATTACAAGCAATATATACCGGAGTACAAGCAGCAAAGCGCTAATTGAACAACGTTAAAATAAAATCTTGTTATACCGCGGTGGCTACTTATACAATATTGAGATGTCAACCAGTTAATAATTCATCCATGCGCTTACCTTTTTTTAAGCAGAGCAAAAGAGTGGTGGTGCTCCTCGCCACCCTGATTTTTTCAGGCTGTGCTGTATATGCCGGCTTCAATTATGACCAACTCTATGGTCTGCCTGAGCCCAAAGACCGGATAGTACCGGCAGCTACGCCTATTGCTCAGCGCTACCTCACCGATGTTAAACCAATCATCGAAAACCGCTGCGTGGTTTGTCATGCCTGTTACGATGCGCCGTGCCAACTAAAGTTAAGCTCAGCAGAAGGCATAGACCGCGGTGCCAATAAAGAGAAAGTCTACGAAGGTACGCGTCTGCTGGCTGCTAATACCACGCGTATGTTTATTGATGCTCAAACTACAGCCCAATGGCGTGAAAAGGGCTTTTCGCCTGTGCTCAACGAACGTGAGCAGTCACCGGAGGCCAATACCCAAGCAGGGGTGATGGCAAGAATGCTACAGCTTAAACAAGCGCACCCCTTACCATCCGATACAGTCCTTAATCCAGATAGCTGGGACTTTAGCCTGGATCGGGATCAGCAATGCCCGACAATAGAGGAAATGGAACAGTACGAGCAAGCCTACCCTAAATGGGGCATGCCTTACGGTTTACCTCAAATCGCAAAAAGCGAAAACGACACTCTCATGGAATGGTTGGCCGTTGGCGCCCCAATGACCAGCGTTCAACCGCCTTCAGCAGCTACCCTGGCCAAAGTGCGCGAGTGGGAAACCTTCCTAAATGGTGATTCTCTCAAAGAGCAACTGGTCAGCCGTTATATCTACGAACATCTGTTTGTTTCTCATCTCTATTTTTCAGATGAAGAAAAGCCGGTCTTCTTTAAACTAGTTCGCTCTAAAAATGCACCTGGCAGCCCTGTGGATTTAATCGCGACCCGTCGACCGTTTGATGATCCCGGAGTATCTCGCGTCTACTACCGTTTCGAGCAGGTACGAGAAACTATTGTTGATAAAACCCACATGCCTTACGCCCTCAACAAGAGCAAGATGGCAAGGTATGACGAACTCTTTTTCGAACCCTCTTACGTAGTTTCTACGCTGCCGGGCTATGAGCCTGATCTCGCAGCCAACCCTCTGATGGCGTTCAGTCAACTTCCAGCCAATGCCCGCTATCGATTTATGATCGATAATGCACAAAACACCATCATGGGCTTCATCAAAGGACCTGTATGTCGTGGCCAGCTGGCTTTAAATGTCATTAATGACCGCTTCTGGGTCTTCTTCGTTGATCCTGAAATGGCTAATGTCCCTAGCGTCAATACATTCTATGCAGAACAGGCGCACAACCTACGTTTGCCGGCGGAAAAGGAAAGCAACACCCTGCCGCTCACAAACTGGATTTCCTACGCTAAGCAGCAGGGACGCTTCTTGCGTGCCAAAAACGAACTGCTAAACCAAACGTTTGAGAATGGCGAACATTTGACCACAGACCTTATTTGGGATGGCGATGGCCACAATGACAATGCAACTTTGACCATTTTCCGTCACTTCGATAGTGCCACCGTTACAAAAGGACTCGTTGGTGAGCATCCAAAAACTGCCTGGGTACTTGATTACTCATTAATAGAACGAATCCATTACTTGCTGGTAGCCGGTTTTGATGTCTATGGTAATTTCGGCCACCAGCTTATTACCCGGATGTATATGGACTTCCTGCGTATGGAAGGAGAGTCTAACTTCTTGTCACTACTACCAACAGATACCAGGCGTCAGGAGTTAGCTAGCTGGTATCAGGATTCCGGCCAACATTTAAGCCAGTTCATACAGGGTGATATCAATGCCTTTAACCAACCGACAGGTGTCCAGTTCAACACTGATAATCCTAAAAAAGAACTGTTTAATATGTTGCAAGAACGCTTAAACACTGTGAATTCGGACCGTTTCGTATTATCCAATACACAATTAGCACCAACAAGCATTGCAGCCCTTGATGCTATTAACCAATTAAAAGGAAAGCAGGCAACTCTGTTCCCCGAGCTGACATTTATCGTCATAGAACCAAATGATCGCACCGTCCAACCGCAACTGTTCACACTGGTTAGAAACAGCGCCCACAAGAACATTTCAAGCCTGTTTGATGAAGAATCTAATCGCCAGTATGAACAGGACGACGTCACTTTGGTTTCAGGCATACTTGGCAGTTACCCCGGTGCCTTCTGGTATCTACAGGAATCGCAGCTTCCAGCACTGGCTGAACAAATAAAGACAGTGAATACAGAACAAGATTATCGCAAACTACTCGACAAATATGCCGTTCGCCGAACAAGTACGGACTTCTGGTCTTTCAGTGACAAATTGAATCAGATATATCGAGATAGTTATCCCATTGAGGCCGGGCTGCTGGACTATAACCGCCTGGAAAATCGATAACTAGATCACCTTCTTCCTCCAAAAGCCTGCTCCGTGCAGGCTTTTTTCTTAATTGACATATACAAGCTATTTAATAGTAATCCGCGTAGAGAGCTACCGGCTCAGGTGGCGTCTTTATCGGTTGCCAGCCTTCATTAAAGGTATATTTCACATACAGCTGAAAATGATTCGGTTCATAGAACTCTGAACGCTCCGCATCCATCAACACCCCGACATACCACTTCGAACTTACCCTTTTTTCTGCCGCCAACCGAAGGGAATAACCAAAATCCCCCCCCCTTTCTTCACTACCATCAAACCCATACGGCGCATCAAGCTCACTCCAAGAATGTGATACCGAGGCATAGGCAGAATAGGCCCAGGTATTTTGATAACGACCGTAGTAACTGACCGGTAGCGAAAGCGAGAAATATGACTGAGGGCTATAGTAGCCACCGTGCCCAACGGCAAACTCACCCAAGTTCTTATCGTAACTCATATAAAACGCACTGAGCCCGGCACTCAACCGCTTATCTTCCTCGGCGATTAGCTTGCGGTAGCCGCCTCCCATCAAAGCAAACCGGGTATTATCTACGGTATTTTTTCCATCCAGGTAGTGGAACTGCGCACTCGACCAATAACCATACGGCCCGCCGTCATCCCAGGACAGGCCAAGATTAATACCCGTTTTTAACACCCCACCCCACTCTTGCTCAGTTGGCGCCGCAGGAGGTACGGCCGCTTTTATGCCCGAGTAAGACACGGTTGTACTGGTTTCAGGACGGCGTGACAAAGCAGCCCGAAAGGTAAACTGGTCGATATCAAATACCTTCTCAACGCCACCGACAACACCCGTATTGAGAAAACTCAGAGGCGTAGTTCCGATATCGATCCGCCAGTCTTTGGCTTCCCAGCCAATCCCTATGGCTGTGCCGCTCTGCTTATCGTCAAAACGGACATCGCTATCAAAAAAAGTTTGATCTCCTGAATCTACCTCAACATAGTCTACCTTTACGACCAAATGACCATCATACTCAGAGAAAGGTATCTTGGCCTCCAAGGGCACATTGAGCTCATGGTTCTCACCTTCGCGGAAGCCATAGTCGACACCGAGCTTGATATAGCCATCCTCCCTGGCTCTCAGGGTATCGATATCGGCTTTCACCCTACGCGTCAGCCAATAGTCATCGGCTTCAAGATACATAGTTTCTAGTGTAAGCTCCTGCTCTTCCTTTTTGACAGGATGTTTCGCCTGCCTATCGGCCAGCAAAGTCTGGTACGCCAGCTTTTCGGCAGTTTCCCATTGCTGTTTTTCCATCGCAATGTTCAACGATTCCCACTTATCAATGACCGTCCCATCATTGCGTTCACTAAGCTTGGCCAACATCAGAGTCGCATCTTGACTATTATCGGTCTCGTAAAGTACCTCAGCCAATTTAAGTTGCTGTGAATAAGAAAGAAGAGGCTGGCGCTGGATCAAGCGCTGCGTGACAAAGCTAAAGGTTTTTTCATCAGCCAGTTTATGACTGGTCCGAACAAGACGAAGTGCTATCTCATCTTGGCTGGCCACTTCAGAGTTAAGTAAAAACTGAAACGTCTGGTGTGCTTGATTGATGTTTCCTACGGCGTAATCGGCTTTGGCGCCGTATAATTCGTAGTTGGCCACAGTCTGATAGTATTTCGCCTGTAACTCTTGGTTTAATTTCCGGTTCTGGGCAGCTATGCGCCAGCTATCGAAGAGAAACCTATCATCCAGATCTACCACGGCTTCTCCGTAACGAATGAACATATTGTCATTCAACGTTGAAAGCTCCGGGGCACCCAGAATTAAGCGAGCCTTGCCAAGGTCCCCCATTCGTATCCAAGCGAATGCCAGGGTTAACCGGCTTTCTACCCACTTGGGACGCGGATAACTCTGCAACAACCGGGTTGCCTTGTCAGGGGCTTGCTCATAAAGAGCTGTCGCCTGATTGATAACTTGTTTGAGTTTCAGCCTTTCCAGGGTCACCGCCATACTGACAGTGCGTTTTTCGTCAGGTATGGAGGCCACCGTTGCAATAGCAGCCGCCAAGCGGTCTTGCTGGGATAAATACAAACCATAGGCATATACCATTTCCGGCTCCTGAGAGTTCTCAGCCCAGTTCGCCATCAGGCGATCAGCCACCGCTTGGTGATGATGGCCTGCCAGCAAATCAGCCACTTCTTTTCTTAACCAGGGATCGCCAGGGTTAAGTTCAACCAGCATATCGAGCGTTTGCTGTACTAGGTGTAGGCTTTTTTCGCTACTCGTATAAATTTCAAGCCGCAATGCCAATTGCTCTATCGTTAGCGCATTTATTTCCTTGCGCACCAGCGCTTGCTGCTCTGGCGTAAACGAACTCACTTGTTGTAATGCAATTTCGGATTGCTGCTGCGTCACATAGATATCCAATATTCCTCTGAGTGCTGCAGCATTCAAGGGATCCTTTTCCTTTGCCTTCCGAAAACCAACACTTGCTGCTAAATAGTCTCCCTCAGCTAGAGATAGACCTGCGAGACGGGTATAACTTTGTGGTTTGTCTGGCAAGAGGATCTGCGCTTTTGCATAGTATTCCCTGCCTTGTTGAGTATTCCCCTCTTCAATCAACTGATCGCCACGATCAATATAGGTCCAGTACTGAGCTGTTCGAACTAGAGATTGGTATTTTGTGGCGTTATCAGGATCATCATCAAAATATGCGGCCCGTTTGAAATACAACAATGCCTGCTCAGATTCCCCTATACGCAGATAATACTTCCCCAACGCCTCAAGTAGCTGAGGATCATTAGGCCGGGTCGACATCGCATAGCTTAGTTGCTCGTAAGCATTTGGGAGGTTGGCGGGATCCTCGGTTTTCACCAAAGCTATTCCCTTTAGCTTGGCAAGGTACGTCGGATCTTCTAGCCACTCTTGCTCCTGTTTCCAGCGGGACTGGGCTGCTAGGTTGGCCTGCTGAATAGCGAAATTGTAGGGAAAATAGCTAGCAAGAGTCGCATGTTGATTTGCCCAATTTTTATCAACAGGCAGGTCAGCAAGTGCTCTTAGCCATGTATCCGCGGCCTGTTCCCCAACATGCGGGTTTGCGGCCAACCTCTTAACGGTTGCCAACATCCAGGGGTTAGCTGAGTCCCGTTTTCTAAGATGACTGGCAAGCCTGAGCTGTAAAACCGGTACATCCGGATATCGATAATTCATCTCCTCCAACTGATCTTTGACCCGCGCCCAGTTGTTGTCATCTTCACCAAGCAAGGAAAGATAATTAAGTCGGAATTGAAATGTTGGCATTCCATGCGGAAACAGAGCATCGTAGCTAGAAATGGCTTCCTCGGTTCGACCTAATTTTTCAAGGAGCTGAAGTCGTTTGTACTCATTACGTTTATGGGTATAAATAGATAAATATGACTCTAGCAACAACACCGAACTCGTTCCGGAGTGTTGAACCCGCAGCAGATTCAGTATCAACTCAGCCTGCTTGATCTCATTCTTACGCGCACTAAGGCGCGCACGTGCTGCTTGTCCTTGTATATCATTAGGCGAAACGGCCATTAGTCTCTCGAGAGCACTCTGGACAATGTCATCACGGTTCATCAATTCTGCGGTAACAATCTGGCCATGAAGCCAATCTACTGAATCTATCACCTGATGCTGGGGAACCTGGTGCAGTAACGACGGCGACAAACTATAGACCTGCTCACGTTGCTCTGAGCTCAGTGCCCAGGCTGAACCGGCGACAATGAGCCAACAGAGAGACAGGCTTACTTTCGCTATCATGCGCACCGAAGTCACTGACATTGCGTATCCCAAAAGGTAACCAAGCTGCCATCACGATCGAAGCGGTATCGATTTTCAAACCATCCCTCGCCAAAAAGCGCCAGAACGTTATCGTAGTAGAAATTTTTCTGCTCGCTTAGCAGAGACTCCTTCACCGATTGATACTGGCTCTTTGCAAATTCACGTTCACCCGATGCCACCAGCAAGGGCAACATTGAGGCTGAAAAACCAGCCGACCCCTTGCCCCGATAAGAGCCGTCACGCGTATTGACCGTTTGTGGTGGTAACCCTTTACGGGTATTCGCAGTAACCATAGGCTGCATAGCTTCGATAACCTGAGGCTTAAATGGATCATCATCAGCCAGCATTCCCGCCCATAAATAGGTACGGATCGCGTTATAGCTTCCTTCTCCTTTGGTTTTCTTGTCTCGCGTATAACCTTTCTCTGAATAAACAACCCAATCAGGGCTGAAGCCCTTTGGCATCGATTCAACGATAAGCAGTTCACTCCCTTTCCTGAGTGATGCCCAATCTTGGTTAGGAAAGGAAGTCGCCATTTTTTCAATCAGCTGGATCGGCACATAGCTGGGATTGAGGCGATAAGTGCGGTCATCAATAACAAAACCTTTTGGTGCCGGTAGCAAAAAGCGCTCACCTTGTTTCAGCGCTACGGTCTCCTCGCGCAAAATCCTGCTGGCAAGGAAATAAGCAACACTCTGATAATAATAGTTGTCCCATAACCGGCCGGCTTCATACAGGGTGTAAGCTATCCATAGATCCGAATCTGAGGCTGAATTAGCATCGAGCACAGTAAACGTACCCGGTGTATCTCTTCCCCACAGCCAGGCAGGAAGCCGGGCCGTTAAGTCTCCTTTGGCCAGGTGTGTTTGCGTCCACTTGAAGAGTAAATCAAAGGTCTCGGGATCATTGGCAATCAACGAAAAGAATAATGCGTAGGATTGCCCTTCAGAAGTAGTGATCTGCCTCGGATCGGATGCATCAAGCACACGGCCATCATCAAGAATGTAGGTATTCTTGAACGTATCCCATCGTGGCCAGTTACATTGCTTGGCAAATACCTGAGAGCTGAGCATAATGCAAACTAGCAGAGCAATTAGCTGTTTCATTACTTACCTCCATCAGCCAATCTGTCGGCAGAAATTCGTCGCAGTACACGCCAGAAAATTATCGTGAGCAAGACAACTAGGAATACAACGCACAGGGCGAGCAATACCGGATGAGAAGAGAAGTGGTACCAAACCAAGTCCATTACTGGTAGTTGCCCTAGGTAAAAACTCTTCCCTACCTCAAAACTAGCCACTTGCCCTTCCTGGATTGTGACAACCGAACCAAACATATGATCTAACTTCCCACTGTCATTCAGCGCATCACCAATTAAGGCAAAATCATTTGGTTGCGATGCCACTAGAGAAATGAGGCTACGTGTCTTGGTTAGGGGTGACTCCATAGCAACCATGCTTGCAAATGCACCTTGAGCCGTTACATCAACGGTTCCTAAAACATCTGCATCATCAGGTTTGCTCTGTAACCAGCTCGCCCAACCCAGCTTGTTATTACTCGCAGGCAAGGCTAGTTTCCTGGTCATTTCCCCCAAAATCAGGTTGGCGCCATCTTGAGAAACGGCATTGTCAGCCTGTGGCGATAGTCGCCCAATCGTCAGAATATCTTTATCAATCAACTGTTCCGGATCCCAACTATCCAACATGGCTACCTTTATTGCCGGATAGCCTGTTTTGGCTCCTATCGCCCCCATCATATCGAGCATCAACGCCACTTCAGGTGCTGGCGGATTTTGCTTCATAACCACCGCGGTTTCCGATAAGTCGGCCATTCTAGAATATGGAAACCCTGATTTTGCAAATGCTCGTAAATTGGGCATTTTTATGTAATGTGGAAAATCAGAAAAATCCAGCGTTGAGTCCGAGTCCATCACCGCGTAGTAGCGGCTGGGTTGTGCCGACTGACAGTTACCATCCGCCCCTGATATAAAGCTAAACTCAAACTGCATCATATTACTGCTATCAATACGAAAAGCCGGGATACGAGAGGTGGAATTCGCGCTGATCAGTGTATCGTCCAGCAGCGGTATTCTGATCGGGCTGCTACTGGCATGTTTTCCCGTATCCGATAAATTAAACGCTTCGACAAACTGCCCATTGACCGAAAAGCTCATTCGCGATTCGGCACTCCCTAACGGTGGGGAATAGCGATAGGCTAACTCAAGCGGTATCCCCCTCGACTGCCAGGCAAAAAGATCCGGCGGTAAATGGAATTCCACATTAATAGGTGCAGCACTACGCCCTTCTCGCTGTAACTGATAAGGCCCTTCAACCAGCTCGGCAAAACTCACCGGTCTGTCCGTTCTCACCCAGTTCGGCGCATCATAGGGCTTGCGAGGCTTTAGTTCGGTAACATTATTGATTCGAGCTATAGGGCCTGAGAGTAAACTGTCTCCTAGCACCAAACCTCGTACAGCAGTATTCAGGTCACGGCTGTCACGCCCCAATACAAGCAATAATTTTCGGTAACGGTTGGTTGGATGAGTAATTAACTGAAGCACAGGGCCACTCACTTCTGGCAGGTCTTTTATAAATGCAGGTCGATGCTGATTCGTTGCAAAGACTATCGCATTGTGCTGCTGAGGAAGATCGTCAAAATAGACAGGGAAATTGACACCGCGCCAACTGGCCAGAGTACCAAAGTAAGAAGCCATCACACCTGCAGCAGTTAAGCCGTCAATGTCACGTTGAGGTGGAAAAACAAAAGGAAGCGTTAAATGTGAAAAGTCTCTTTGATCAAAAAAAGGTGCTGGCAGCAAAGCAAGATCCGTAGCCAGAACAGCATTGTGAACTTGCAGCTTGATGGTGCCTGCCTTGCTGATTTCTGCCCAGATACTCGGGCTATTCGGATCACGGCAAGTACTGTTGATTGATCCAATCAGTTCAAAACGTAACTGATTAAAGTTACTAATAAACCTTGGGTTTAGAGGTATTGAGGCAGACACGCGTTGTCCCTGCTCACCCTCATTAATGGGAACCACCCCCATCAGCTCTTCATTCAAAAAAACTTTTAGATGAGAAACGACCGACTGCAACGCCGGAGAAGGAATAAAACTAAACTCTAACACCGCCTTCGAGACGATTTCATCCAGCCGTGAACCGAAGCTCAGATAGGCCGCACTTTCGCTTCCAGACATAGTGATTGAGCCGTTGATACCCAATTGCGAGAAGCTAATATCCTTATTCTCGATATCCACAACAGGTTCAGACGACTGTACTAAAGCCGCAAAACAGAAGAGCTGTAAACCAACGATGAGTGTTATTATTTTGATGGTTAGTCGCTTCATTTATCATCCCTCAACTGCACAAACCTTGGCCTAAATGACGACAGATAACTAAGTAAAGCCCCAATAACTGACTTAAAAGAGAGGTAGGTTTTATTTATGGCCGACGGACTATTTTCCAACAGCTTTTCATAACCTTTTACGCCTACCACCAGTACGCTTTTGAAACTATTCATTGGTCTATCTGGTTGATATTGCTTTTTCCAAATCAACCAGTTATCCGCACGGGCAAACGTGCACTGAACAAAATCTATTTCTTGCTTAGTTGTCAGGGGGCTGAGCTTGAGGCCGACGCATTCTTCGTCACGATAGATGACCATGCACTTAAACGTTATTTCCTCTGACGAACGGTGCAACGTCACTTCTATTTCAGGCTGTCCGTCAAAAATAGAGTTGTCCGCGGTTTTGACCCGCAAACCTCCCAGTGAGAAATCGACCAAAGTCGCCGGAAACATATGGTCGCTTTGAAGGCGGACCATTGCGGGAATCTCCACCCCAATACGATGATTCTTGCGAACCTGCTTCTCTTCGGCTGCAACAGCAATTGCGCCCCCCAAAATAAACAAGTTATACATGACCCAAACAAGATTAATCCCTGTGGTTGCGATCTCGTCCCCTGGTCCCCAGCCAAGCCGGTAGATCCCAAACCCCACCCCAACCACATTCATTCCTATCAACACCAGATAAGGTTTCGAAATACTCCAGTCAAAATAGGCCTCTTCGATCAGCCCGCCTTTCTCGGTCACATTGAAGCGACCTTTTTCCGGAGCAAACAATGCAACGGTTGTCGGACGAGCGATATACCAGGCCAATACCGTTTCATAGACATCCCCCCAAAAGGAGTGCCTATATTTTCCCTGAATTCTTGAGTTCGCTATCGCTGCGTGGATCATATGTGGCAACACATACAGAACAATTGCGAGCGCCGGGGCATAAATGATTTGCATATGAAACACTAAAAATGCTAACGGTGCGACAAGGAAGATTATCCGGGGGATCCCCGATAAAAAATGCAGCATCGCATTGAGATAACAGAGCCTCTGCGGCCACTTCAATCCTTTCCCCCGCAATGGATTATCCAACCGAAATATCTGCGCCATTCCCCTTGCCCAGCGTATTCGCTGACCGACATGTGCCGAGAGGCTTTCTGTTGCTAAACCTGCTGATACTGGCTGACGTAGATATGCTGAACGATAACCGAGACGATGTAATTTCAAGAAAGTATGGGCATCTTCAGTGACAGTTTCGACCGCAACACCACCTATTTCTTCTAGCGCGGAACGGCGTAATACTGCACATGACCCACAGAAGAAAGTCGCGTCCCACATATCATTGCCATCTTGAACCAAGCCGTAGAATAAGTTTCCTTCATTTGGCACATCTCGAAAATTAGCCAGATTACGCTCAAAAGGATCAGGTGAGAAAAAGTGATGTGGTGTCTGCACCAGCGCCAGCTTGTCATCCTTCAGGAAGCCGCCCATCGTGACCTGGAAAAAAGCCCGTGTTGGCACATGATCACAATCAAAAATAGCAACATACTCTCCCTTTGAACGTTTCATGGCATAATTGAGGTTACCTGCCTTGGCATGTTCATGGGTTGGCCTGCGAATATAATGTACCCCGACTTCCTTTGCGTAGGCCTTAAACTCATCGCGCTCCCCATCGTCCAATATATAAATATTGAGCTTATTCCTGGGCCAATCCACACCAAGTGCTGCCAGCACTGTTGTTTTAATCACATCCAGACTTTCATTGTAAGTCGGGATCATCAAATCAATTGTTGGCCATTCAGAGACATCTTTTGGTAACGGGATAGGCTTTCGCTTCAATGGCCAGGCATTCTGAAAATAGCCCAGCATCAAGACGAGCCAGGAGTAACTCTCCGCCATCAGCAACACCATACCCAGAGCCAAATCGACGGAGTTGTCCCAATTAAGTGTCGAGGTATAACGCCACCATATGTATCGACACGAAACCGTAACGGAAAGAATGATCAGCAATAAGTTAGGCACTCGGCCGGGCAAACGCCGTATCATCATCGCCATGAACCAAAGTAGCAGCACGAAAATGACCTGAGCCTGCCAGGCAAAAGGAACAGTAAGACAAAATACAGAAGCTACACCAACCAACACTGTCAGCAACAGCTTTGAAAAGCTCACTCTTTCGGGGCAGTTTACTGTTTGGGATTTATCTGCTGCCTTTTCAACCCAGGCACCCGCCCAATGCACGATGGCCATAGGAAGGCCGATAAACCACAACAGGCCGTCGCGTAAGGCATTGCTCGGCTTACCTGTCTCCCGTCGAGTTCGTCCACCACCGCTTTGCCTAACCACAAGCAACCAAAGCGCCTGAATCAAACAGCGTACCGAATCCAAGAATCGTGGTCTGGCAAAATTAATATGCGGGAAAAGCGTTAGAGGTAATGTCCAAGTTTGAAGCCCAAAAACGGTTGGCCGCAGAATAAAAGAGCAGATACAAAACCAAATGAACAATACAAAACGGCCTGAGCTCGACGCTTGCTCACTCTCGGGATATGCTGTCAGGTGTTTGCTGAAATTCCGGATCACGGAGGGCTTGATAATCCCTCTTGCAATGAAGCTAAGCATAGCTGCCTTCATCACTGCCGAGGGCCGCAATACTCCACAGCGCTAAAGTTTTGAACTCAGCGGCAGCAAGACTATCAGGAGAGTAGCAATCCACGGTTTGCAAATTAGCCGTCGCTTCCGCAAGCGCCTCATCGAAATGAATTGGGTTTGAAATTAAGGTCTTTCCCCATATCTTTTTCATATAAAAGGAAAAATCACTACTGACTTCACTCGTCGAATAGAACTTATTCGCGAGCAATTTGATTTTTGAAAGCTGGCTAACGCTTTTACCCTGGGTATCAAGAATGGAATAGCAAGCTGTATCGGGGTTCATCACGACTAAGTGCAAGTCAATAGTGGCGTGTAAGTCTCGCAGGTGCTCCATGGAACTGCGAGTAAAACTTACGGATGGCAGATGAATGATGGCATAGTCAAATTGATCAGCCAGCGTTGTCAGCATCTCAGAAAAAAAACTATTGGACAGCCTGTATACCGATTTGGGATCAGAAAAAAAATCGACTCTACGCTGCTTACTAATACTGTTCTCCCTGCTGGACAGTACTGGTTTCGCTTGCGATCCAAAAGGAAGAAAATTCACCCCGGCCGGACTTTGATGAAAAGCAAGAGCCCAGTCCTCACCACAATATTCGCGGCTAGCCCAACCATCACCATCTGTCATTTTCATCGAGAAATACACACGAAGAAAATTACGGAGGTCCAGATCTACAATTACGACATTCTTATTAATATCATGAAGCCCACCAGCCAGGTTAGCAGCAACCGTCGATGCACCAACCCCGCCCTTCACACCAGAGACAGCGATTAATTTCATCTATTTAGACCTTTCGAAGAATAAGTTATGGCTCTTTTGTTTCTATTATTCCGTTTGCAGACTTCGGGTGGTGTTCGTTGACTTCATCAAAAACACCCCAGCGCCCGTTAATAATTCGAGCTCTTTCATTATCGGCAAACTCTTCATAGTTAAACTCATCCAAATGGTACGAAGATGCTATGTAAGAAAGATCTGATTCTATATCCATATCACTATAAGGTTATATTAAGGAACACAAATTGTATTGATGACAGACATCAGCAGTAATTCCTTAAAATTAATCACTGATTTTAACTCTCAGTTCAACAATACGCTCATTATTTCGCTTATCTACTTATAATCATAATTATCAACATAATAAGAATAGCAGAAGTTAATAAAACAGCCACAATCTGACTTTTTTTATTGCATTTTTTTACTTCTCGTTGATAGCTGGTTGTAAAAGCAAACATCAACCCATCTTTGACTTTACGACCAAGTAGCAACGCTCTTCGACTCAGTTTCAGACACGTCTGAGTCTAGCAGGTTGCGGGTAGATACTATCACAATGAGTTTATCCTGCTGAAAATTGACCAAATTGCGATTTTGGTACTAGGCTTAGTATCGATTGGTGAGAGTCAAAACTGAGAGAATTTGATTGTACTTCATCCGTATCTTCTCTACTTGGAATACCAATCAACTCTAACTAGCCTTAAATGTAAATTTAGTGACTGTAAGAGAGTATGAGCAATATAGATTATGACTAATTTTATTCTTTCAGAAGATGATAATGTGATAAGTTTGCTTGAGACTGATCCTTGCTCCGTACGAGGACCACATGTAGTAGATTCAAATTATCACGTCTTACTGTTTAATACGTCTTATGATTGCTACAAGAAACTTTCAATTAAAAATAAAGAAAAACTCTTAGCACTTTATAATGAGGTATTCTTTTTAAAAAGCACTAACAGTCTGAAAAATATCGTTCAGCTAATTGATGACATAGAAAAAATACCCGTTGCATCAGGTACTACATTATTTGTACTGTCAAATAGCAGCTTATTATCGACTGATAACAACAAACAGCTTAGCACTGCGTTATCACGCTTGAAGATCTGGCAACTTAAGTCAAGTATCACTGTGTATTTTTGCATTTATGGCGTTCACCAAAATAAGTCGCTCGTTTCAACGTTATCGTCTCATTGCAACCAGATTGACAGTGTCTCTCTCGTGAGCGCTTCGGATGAAACTAACTACCAATATACGCTTCTATTTGCCCACACCAAACAAGGCATTCTAACTAATGCCGACTATTACTTTGATGCGAACCAGAAAACGTATACCCCAGTAGATGAAAAAGCGTATTTTAGCAATTTATCTATCACTGACACTATCAACGACAAGCGAGATATCCTATCACAGCCTTCTTTGCTAAGAGATAATGAAATCCCCCCTGCACAATTTCGCTTCTTTGATTCACCTGAAGAGATTCTTGAGGCCGCTTTAACCAACAGGAAAGCTACCATCATTTTTCCTTGTATTGCCTACGAAGAAATTGAGAGGATATCACGCCACGCCTACCAACTAAGGGCATCTTGCGGTCTTGAGCTGAAGATTATTGTCAGGGAACTCATCCAATGTATCAGCTATTTTGATGAACGCCTGTTATTAGACTCAGGCGTCAATCTTATCGTTCACGCCGAGCTTTCATTCTCTCACTTCATCAGCCAGACGATCGCAATACAGAACCAAGTGTATGTTGGTCAGCTCCCGAAGAAATATGAAGACCTTCTCAACTTGCGGCCACGTTACAATTTTTCGGGTCAAAGCGATATAACGTTGTTCACTCAGCACGTTAAGTCACTTATTTCACAGCTAATGAGCTTAAGAATAGACTTTGCCCTGATAAGACTCGACATGCTCCCGAGTCAAGACATAACAGAGTGTGCCTCATTATGTAAGTTGCGACGTGATGGCGATCTACTTACGACCGGAGGTGGTGTTATCTATGTTTTTTTAAGTGCTATCAGAGCCAATGATGTAGACAACGTTCTAAACGGCATCTTTCATCTCAAGGTCAATGAGCTATTTTCTAGTTATTGCGTTTTTATCAACCCCGTTGACATTATTGAAGAACTTACCAACGCAACAGCTACACACTTAAACAAAAACGTCAAAACCAAACCAACACGCTGGCACACAAGCAAACCGTTACCTAGCCACAAGACTACGACTCGCGTCTACGCCAAGCGTGTTCCTCTAGAACGGAAATCTCAGAGGGTACTTCCATGAATCTGACTGACTTTTTCCTGACAATCTCGATTGCGACTGCTGTCGGCTTTGTGCTTGGTTTTTTCACCAATTCAATGGTATCCCAAGTGCGTCGACACTGGCTAAACAGGCATCTTAGTTATTTCAAGAAATACAACAACAAAGATGATGTATTGTAATTCAAGCAGGGACATGGCTTATCATGACAACGAAACAACTCAGTGAAAAAGTAACTTGGTCTCTGGGCTGGTGGAATATCTATTTTTTGCTCAAGATAGCCCTAAAGATTAAGGGGGTGATTGGATTTTCAGCCCTCTACAATTTTGCCTTTTTCTTTTTCCTGCTGATCCCTGTGGCTAACAAGGGGCTAAGGGCAGCCAAAAATATCATTGCCGTGGTTATCGGACTATGGCTGTTTCACTATGATTCGTTCTTACCGCCGCTTAACCGATTAACCGCCCAACTCTCTCAACTGCTACAATTCGATACACTCTATCTGCTTGAACTGCTTACCCGGTTTATCTCTCTTGATATCATCCTTTTATTTAGCATTATCCTCATCGCTTACTACTTTGCTCATCAAGTCTTTCGGGTAACGAGCCTTGTGATGATCACCATGATTTTTTTTAGCTTAAGCCATAGTGAAAAACCGCTCTATGTACAGGCCAAAGTACCTACTGCCCAAGTTTCGCTAAATGATAGACATCAAGATCCTATCGTTCCAACCCAAACAACAACAGCCTTATACGTAGAGCAGCCTGCCGCTACATTAAAGCTTCCTGATATCATTGACGATATCAGCCTGAATCAATATCGGAAGGCTTTTTTCGATAATGAAGCGAAAAAAAGTTCCAGCTTACAAAACGAGCTCAGCCTTAATCATAACTTTGATATCCTCCTGTTGAACATCTGTTCGATATCCTGGGACGATCTCGACCTGACAGGCCAAACTACCCATCCATTATTCGCAGAGTTTGATATCTTGTTTGAAAATTTCAACTCTGCAACAGCCTATAGTGGCCCAGCAGTTATTCGCCTTCTGCGGGCCAGTTGTGGTCAACAAGAACACACCAGCCTCTTTGAAACTGTAAGCAACAAACAATGTCTGCTATTTGAAAACCTGGCGCAACTTGGTTTCAATAATGAATTGCTTTTGAACCACAACGGTGAGTTTGGGAATTTCATGACCCACATAAGCAACAACATCGGTGCTCTCTCTCCCGCCATCGAACTTGCGAAGTTGTCGCCATACCAGAAAAGCTTTGATGGCTCGAGTATTTATCGAGATGCCACTGTATTAAATCAGTGGCTTGCCCAAACCAACCAAACTCGCAATACCCCTACAGTCACCCTGTACAATTCTATTTCTGCCCATGATGGAAACCGGATCATTCGAGGCAACTCAGGCAGTAGCCTAATCAGCTACAAGCAACAGCAAAAAAATGTTCTCGATGATCTCTACGCATTTGTAAACCAGCTTAATAAGTCAAATCGTAATCTGGTTGTGATATTTGTCCCCGAGCACGGCGCTGCAATGCGAGGCGACAAAATGCAAATCCAGGGTATGCGAGAAGTCCCGACCAAGGCCATAACACATGTTCCTGTCGGCATTAAGTTTTTTGGCCCCAACCTCAATATTCAAGGCGATAAAATACAGCTTAGCCAACCCAATAGTTACCTTGCGATTTCCGATTTATTAGGAAACATTATCGCCACCGATGTCTTTTCCGGTAAACCCTTTCAGTTGAGTGATCTTGTTCAGAACCTTGATGAAGTCGGGATTGCCTCTCAAAACCAAGGAACAACCCTTCTGGAAATCAGAAAATCCTCTTTCTTAACACTGGATGATGAAAGCTGGCTCCAATATGGAGCCAACTAAAGATAGACTGTCACCTCTCGCACCGTTTAAATTGTAAAGGTTTGAAAAGATGGCATAAACGACATGGTATGACACTGTTAATTCTGTAAAAATAATCACACTTGATTAACAATCACAGGATATAAGCAATGAATGTATCGACGCGAACCTGGGATGGCTTCGTAAGAGGTTATCACTGGTTGCAAGCCTGTTCCGTTGCCGGTCTATGGTACACCGGTACGGAAGGTCTCATGGACTGGCACTTCGCACTTGCCTATTTCTTATTTGCTCTTCTGCTCACCCGCCTGGTGTGGGGTCTGGTTGGTAGTGAAACAGCCCAGTTTCGTCATTTTGTCCGCTCTCCAAAGGCTGTCATCCATTATTTGACGTCATTACATAATAAGCACAGTCAACCAGCACAGCATCCCGGACACAATCCGGCAGGTGGCTATATGGTGCTTTGCTTCTTTGCTTTGCTGAGCATCCAGCTTATATCTGGATTATTCGCCAACGATGACATTATTTCAGAAGGCCCATTCGCCATGTATGTAAGCGGTGAAACCAGCAGCTTACTCACGGAAATTCATGCGATTAACTTCAATCTAATTTTGGCTGCAATAGGTCTTCACCTGTTCGCTATCATCGTCTATTTGCTAGGTAAGGAAAACCTTATCAAGCCTATGATCAGCGGTAACAAATCCCTTCCAGCAAGCATTGCGCCAAGAATAACTAACGGACTGATTGGGTGGCTGATTTTTGCCATGATTGGCGGGATGATCTACATCTACTTCGCACAAGAGATTGTGAGTTATCTTTTCTGAGATATGCACGCATCGGGGATAAAGTGTCTTCACTTTACCCCCGATTGTTATTCTGCAATGGGCGCTAGTGGAATTTATAATCGCTATGGCAGGATTTACAGTTTTTCGCTGCTACGCCAAACGCACGTTTCGTTGCACGCTCGTCACCTTCAAGAGACACCGTTGCCAACTGGGCCAGATCGGTCTGAAACTTATTGAGCTTCACGGCGAAGCCATCCCAGTCAGACCAGATTTCAGGTTTTGCTTTCGTATCACCAGACTCCGTACCAGGTTCCTTAAATGCTTCCTCCGGCATTAACGATAGCTGAGAGATAAATTGTGCGCGTTGGCTAAATTGCTTCTGATCCCAGTCCTTACGGCCTTTAACCATTTCAGCCATATCACCAAAGTTTGTCGCAATCATGGAAAATGCAGACTGACGGTAATGGATAGCATCTTCAGGCTTCTCAAAAGGTGATGCCGAGACTCCGGTTGCAACCAACAGTACGCTGCCTAGTATTACTTTCTTCATCATTGTAGTTCCATCTAGTTGTTGTTATTAAACAAAATGATACCAATACAATACAGACAGTAAACACATACAACCCGCAACTTACAAATATTTACAATGCCGTAACCAGCAACAAACCTTTGCTACGTTTCTCAGAACTCATTTAGCCGACTAAACTTCATTCTTCATGCATTGTCTGAAAAATTTTTAGTCTCTACAGGCGTAGTGATGAAAGGTAAGCAGGCCCTAATAATGATAAAATCATCTCTACTATATAAATACAAGATGAGCAAAGTCATGCTAGGCACATTAAAAAAAATGAAATCATCACTAGGGAGTGAAGTTGAGTATCAACTGCCTGTCGGCGATGATTATCTGTCCCTAAATCCCCTGATTGGCAAAACGCTAAAACTGACCTATACCGGTAATATCTTTTGCGATGCCTGTGGCAAGAAAACAAAGAAAAGCTACTCACAGGGGCATTGCTTTCCCTGTATGAAAAAGCTGGCTCGCTGTGACATGTGTATCATGAAGCCAGAAACTTGCCATTATGCCAAGGGAACCTGCAGGGAGCCTGAGTGGGGAGATACCCACTGTATGGTACCTCACTACGTCTATCTTTCGAATACGTCAGGCCTGAAGGTCGGCATTACACGCCATACCCAGTTACCGACTCGTTGGATAGATCAAGGGGCGACACAGGCTCTACCTATTTTGAGGGTAAAGACCCGTCAGATCTCTGGCCTTGTTGAAATCGCCCTTGCCGAAATGGTGGCTGACAAAACGAACTGGCGGGCAATGCTCAAAGGGGACAACGAGAACATTGACCTGAAAGCGGAAGCTAAGAGATTACTCCCTACCATCGAATCTCGACTCAATGAGCTTCTGGCACTGTATGGTGAAAATGCTGTCGAACAGCTCAATGAAGAATTGGTCAGTATTCAGTATCCGGTAACGCAATACCCAACTAAAATTACCTCCCACAATTTCGACAAGACCCCTACCGTAGAGGGAACGTTAGTCGGTATAAAGGGGCAATATCTGATCTTCGATACCGGCGTGATCAATATCCGTAAGTTTACCAGTTACGAAGTGACGGTTGAGACACCGTAAGAGATGACGGTACAGAACAAAAAGGCGGTATCACCGCCTTTTTCTTTGCAAGTAAAATTTACTATTTCTTCGCCTTTGGCTGTACGTATTTTCGCGTCCCGTCGACAATAGCAACGTCCCGGATAAAGTTAATTCCGAGCACAATCCCCTTGCCTGCCGTCAGCGCAAACTCCGTCAACTCGTTCAGTTCGCCCAGCTTAGCCCTTAGCTTCACAACGGCCTGACGCTCTTTGCTTCCATTTTTACCTTTCAGCCAACGTTCAACAGGTAGTTCGACTGAGTGGCCACTGGTTTTGAATTTAATCCAGTCATTACCATCTCGCTCAAACTCCTGAACATCCGTCACGCCAATCGTAGAAAGCTTCACATCGGTGTCAACCTTCACTCTTACATGCTGCTTAGCTGAATCTAACCAAACCCACTCTTCTGCACCGAGAATTAACTTTCCGTCCTGGGTCTTTGTCACAACCGGTGCAGGCTTAGGTTTAGGCTCTGGTTTGAGTTCAGGTTTTACTACAGGCTCTGGCTGTGAAACCGGGGCAATCACAGGCTCACTAACAATGGGCTCAACAGGTTTCACCTCTCCCCCAACCTCTGGTTGAGGTTTAGGTTCCGGCCCACGGGTAACTTGTTGCTGTGCACATCCAGCGAGTATGACTGCCGCAACACAGGCTGCAATTATTCTCATTCTGTTAACCTTAAATCATTCCTATAACACAATAATATGCTGATAAATCATCCGCTAGCAAGTTCTACCTATGGGCATAGATCTCGTTAAATTGATTTACCTTGGACGTTAGCCATGCCTCATCATACCATCCCATGTTGCGGCTATGCTTAGCGTCATCCCACAAACTAAGGTACCAGCGTCTGAGCTCGAACCCTTCGGCTAAGGGCAGCTTTTCCTGATAACGCTCAACTAACTTCAAATCAGGACGCACATCGTAAAGGTGAAATAGGTCGAATTCGCGGTGCTTATAACCCGCATCACAAGGGTCTAGAATTGCTGCTACTTTATATGTCCGAGGATCAAATAGCACGTTACCGACGTGGCAGTCATCATGAACTAATGATGAGTTATCATTGATAGGTGAGAGAATTTCCTCCTTCCTCTCCCACATTGAGCCGTAGGCTTCTTGAAGTTTGGGCGAGAATGGCGAACATCCACTTTGAACATAACGCAGCACTGGTGCCATCCAGCTATCAAATGCCTTGATCAGGCAAGGTTCATATTGATTTTCTGCCAGCTCAAACCCTTGTTGCGCCTGGTTATCATGAAGAGTAAGCAATAAATCTGTATAACTTTCACGAAAACTCTCAAGTGCGACGGGATCATTGGGCAAATCATGAGCCGACATCCCGTCTAGCCATTCCATCATTATGTAGTCATAGCCTTCTTCCCGGCCGAAAAACAATATTTCTGGAACTGAGCAATCAAGACAATCAGATAAGCGTTTTAAACCGGTAATTTCTTTCGCCAACCGCCCTATCTCTCTCGAGAACTTTACGACAGCTTTTCCTCTTGGCGATGCAACAAATACAACCCAACCATAAAAAGTTTCTTGGATGTTGCACAGTTCAGGTCGCTGACTATACATAGTCAAATAGGCTGTTTCAGCAATTTTCTTAAGCTGAGGTTGAATCATTAACACCCCCCTTTATCTTGAGAAACTGAAATCATTCAGTTACTTATTCCCTACACAAATACGCAGTCAATAATTCATTATTTTAGTATTATCACTCACAACCAGAGTGCAATAAATGACACTTCGTCGCTAGAGTTTTGGGTCAAAATAGTAATTAATGAGCACGTGCTCTCATAAAATTGTATCCAGGGAGCCATTTCGGATGTAAAAATTCGCAGATTGAAGTGTTATGGGAAAGGATCTCAACTCACTCTAAAAAAACAAAGAGTTGCTAATTGTTTTCAATCACTTACCATGAAGACATTGAATATACGTGATACCTATATACCCAAACCACCTCAAGATGCAGGATTAAGAGTAAGACCATAGAGCTCCGTTCAAGGAAAATGACGGAAGGAATGGCTATTCCCTTTCAACGTTATTTGACACAGAAATGGGGGCGCTGGCTCACAGCAGCTACAACTTATTGGATCGCAATACCTATCGCTTCAGCAATCTGATTGAGCTGCTCTTCACTATCCAATCGTATCGACCAGTTAACACCACTTCCTGTCGCGGTAACTACGTTGGCACCGCCAATTAAGGTAATATCGTCAACTCTTGCCTGCAACGAGGCTCGAGAAACACCATTAATACGAACAACCAACTCGTGCTGATTGGCAATAATACGTCCTTCAGAAAAAGATAAATTCATAGAGTTACGCGTCTTTCTTCTTATGCTTCATTACAGCCATCGTCAAACGACTGGTACACACCAAACGTCCCCGCTCTTCCGTAATTTCAATCTGCCAAACCTGGGTTGTCATCCCGATATGAACTGGTGTTGCGGTTCCTTTAACAATTCCGCTGCGAACAGCACGTACATGGTTGGCATTAATATCCAACCCGACACAATACCTCGTCTCGTCGACACACATATTGGCAGCCAGTGAGCCAAGTGTTTCTGCCAACACGACTGACGCACCACCGTGAAGCATCCCAAGCGGCTGGTGAGTTCGTGCGTCAACCGGCATCACAGCACTCAGGCTATTGTCATCGAAGCTACTGTATTCAATACCGAGATGTTCAACCAGCGTATTGACCGAGCTCTGGTTTAAGCTATCTAAGGTGAAGTCTTTTTTCCAAATACTCATGAGGTTACCTATAGTTCATTATGTCGCTAGAATACCATTCTCCATGCTTACCGACTACTAACTCTGCGCCTGCCGTAGTATGATCGAAGCATTAGTTTTTCCTATAATTGAATGGAAGGAGTCATTCAGATGAATTACTTTCGACCTCTTATCAGTACGGCGCTTATCGCCTCGGCCCTTGCACTAACGGCCTGTTCCAGTTCGCCGACAGGTCGTCAGCAAGTACTGCTTTTCTCAAACCAGGACATGTCGCAGCTTGGCGCGCAGTCTTTTGAGCAACTGAAACAACAAGAAACAATCAACCGTGATCAAAAAACCAATCAGTATGTACAATGTGTCACCCGCGCATTAACAACCAGGCTGAGCCCGGGTAGCGGCTTCAGTCAATGGGAAGTGGTGGTATTTGACAGTGAACAAATCAATGCCTTTGCCCTCCCGGGCGGGAAAATCGGTGTTTATACCGGCTTACTGGGTGTAGCAAACAATCAGGATCAACTCGCCACCGTCATTGGCCATGAAATCGGCCACGTGTTGGCACAGCACAGCAACGAACGCCTTTCTCGTAACCAGTTAGCCAATGCCGGTCTACAGCTTTCCAGTATGGCTATCAGTGGCACGCAGTATCATGATGCCGCAATGGCCGGGTTAGGACTCGGCGTACAATACGGTGTACTCATGCCATATGGCCGTGCCCAAGAGTCAGAGTCCGATATCATTGGCTTGCGCCTGATGGCCGAGGCCGGTTTTAACCCGAATGAGAGCATCAGCTTGTGGCAGAACATGGCCAAAGCATCTGGAGGAAGCCAGCCACCGGAGCTGTTATCGACTCACCCGTCTCACTCGACACGAATTGATGATCTGAGAGCCGAAATTGGACGCTTGCCTAGCTACAATGCAGAGCGCCCTCAGTGCCAGCTATAATTGGACCTAGCCCTATTTAGGACGAACTATACCCTTAAGTAAAAAAGCGCCCGAAGGCGCTTTTTTACTCAATAACACCGTTTCCAAACGTGTTACTTCGTAATCTCAAAACCCGGCGTATACACTTCTACACGACGGTTTTTAGCGCGACCTTCTTCCGTATCATTTGATGCCAGCGGCTCCGACTCCCCTTTGCCCTGGGCAACAATACGGCTTTTATTAATGCCAAAGTGCGCACCAAGATAACCGGCGACTACAGCTGCACGCTCTTCAGACAATTTCTGGTTGTATTCTTCAGAGCCTCGACTATCGGTATGGCCTACGACATAGAGTTTTGTTTCCGGGTACTCCACCAGCCGTTGGGCAATAGGTTGGATCCGATCGATATCCGACTGCGATAAAGCATTACTATCAAAGGCAAACGGCAAATTCACACTTAGCGCTTTCACTTTCATCACTTCCGGCTGAACGGGAACTGGCGCTGGCTCGGGAACTGGTTCTGGCTCAATAATGGCGACTGGCTCTGGCGCTCCCCAGTAGTAGACCAGGCTAACACCGTAGAAATGGACGTCACTTTCGCCCGGACTGCTACCTCCGACCTGGTTGTAATATTGGTACTCCGCTCGAGCAGACAGATCGTCATTAAAGAAATACTCAGCACCGATCCCCGCAGTTGCAGATACGCCGTTATCATCCTGATTATTTACGCTGTTATCAACATCAAAAACGTAGCCACCTAACTTACCAAAGAGATCAAAGGACGGCGCGGCATGCCACGTGAACTTGCCCACCAGGTCCAAGCCATGCACTTCAAATCCACCGCCGCCAGTATTGGCGTCGGCCTGTCCTAGGTAGGTGTAACCACCTTCAACACCAAACCAAGAATTATAGGTATAACCTATAAAGGCACCACCGCCCCAGTCATCGCGTTCAAAACTGCTCTCGGCACCATCCAAAGCACCACCGAAGCTATCGAAGTTGGTGCCACCAATACGCGCACCGGCATACCACGGGTTATCTGTTGCAGCATGAACGACTCCCGAAATTAACAATGCCAATGGGAGGATTTTGTACATTTTTGTCATATCTAGATATCCCTATTATTGATTCTTTTTTGCCACTACCACTTTAGTGTTTAGAACCGAATTTGTTTTTTTACAAGGGAAATACAACAAATTGATGAGGAAAGTCGTACATATATCAACAATAGAGAAAAGGCTTTGTTCATATATACTTAGAGGAGCTGCTTAAGTAGGTAGACAATATTTTGACTTGTAAGATTAAGAGTCCATTGTTGGAATAATAAAAAAGCTCATCGAAATGAGCTTTTTTATAGTATTTATTTGTCTTCTAACCGCCCTTCAGCCAGCGCTTCGGCCGTGGCATCTTCCACTGCCATAAAAAGATAATCAACGTCACCTTTTGGCGATGTCATCGGGTTCAGCGTAACGTTTTGGTACATAAATGGGGCTTGCTGAGTGATTGGCCTGACATTACGGCACTTAAACAGGTAGGGGCGCTGACGCCAAATCAAGAAGCTCCGACACCCTAATTCAAATACAGGCTTGGATTTTGCGGTAAACCACTCAGACGGGATCTCGGGAAATACCTCAAATAAGCTCTTTCCGATCGCCTCATGCGCCTGTTTGCCGCTATGATGGATCATGAATCCGTTCCAGACATGGATGGTAAAATCTTTATCCAGTACGACAAGGCCAACATCAACGTGCTGCACCATATCTACCATCCAATGAAATTGTTCAAATTCAGCAGGTAAAGAAAACATGGCCTAGTCCTCGTCCATCAAGTAAGACAATTTGTTATCGAGTAAAGGAAGTGACTCATCAACAAACATCAGCAACAAATCACATTTAATTGATGTATTCTCAATACCGTAGCTGACTTCGAATGTCATCGTTCTACGCCAATTACCTTCGGTCTGTGCAATCATCCGCTCAATCGGCATGTGCTGTCCTAATAGCACCGGGTGGCTCTGAAAAAACTTCACCTCTGCCTGCTGGCCTAATCCCTTCAGGAACGAACCAACCAAGATATTACTAACATCCATCAGCAGTTCCAGCTCTGAGTCCCCATCAGCCTCTATCGGATACTGCATCATTGCCATAAGATCTTTTACGCTGGAGTCACTTAGCAAGACCAGCGCCTCACCGGCAATCCCCTCACCGCTAAATCCCTGGCAAATACCAGACATCGTACTATTACTGGCAAGGTGACGCATTGTCATATGAAGTTCACTCACTTCAAATACATTGACGTTTGGCAGAGGCAAATTAACGAACACGTCAAAGTGGCGTGCCAACGAATCAGCCGCACGGCCAATTGCCACATTAGCCACCTCGAGGTAAACATCACGGCGCCGGAGAGCGGGCGTGGACACTCTCTGAATAACCGCATCAAATGCGACAGGTTCAGAAGGTGCTAGCTCTTTGAGGAATGTTTTCAAAAAGGCTTTATCGACAGGCTTCTTAAGAAACTCAATCGCACCAAGCGCTTTTACCCTTGCCTGTGCTTGTGGCTGGATATCTCCCGACACCACAATCACTTTAATATCGATCCCTTGTTGCTTAATTGCCTCCAATGTCTGGTATCCATCCATTTCCGGCATGGTCAGATCCAGGAACATCAGGTCAAACTTTTCTTTCTTAAGGTGCTGCAAGGCTTCCAAACCGTTAACAGCAAAAGTAACTTCAGCATTCAGGGAGGCCGGTAAGGCCCTTGCCATCTGCTTTCGAGCTAATGCCGAATCATCACAAATCAAAATTGAAGTAGCCATGCGTGCTCCTCGCGCTTCTTATCTGTTGGAGCGCTGCTATATATTCTTTTTAATAAACTTTCCTCATGATGATAACAGTAGAAAGGCTATTGGTCTGCTGAAATATGCCGTCACCACCTATTTATAAACATCGTAATATCACCACTGATGTGACAACGTCACAGCTGAATTTTTTGAGCATGCATTCATTGCTCATGCAGCCCCACACAATGAGCCTAATATTTACATTGTAAATGTTGTTCTTAATGTATACCCAAGCTACCTCAAGATGCAGGATTCAGAGCATCTTGAGGTGACTTGGGTATAATGATTTACCTAATCCACACAGAGTAAGTGTTTTAAACATGATCAAGGCAACGTAGAATGGTAACCATTATCACGATATGACTTAAACGGCTAAATCAGCATATTATGAATGTTCATAGTTTCCACCGCACCGATAACCATCCCCCTGTCAAAGTTGGCGTGATCGGTGGCGGTATCGCTGGATCGACAATAGCCCTTCGTTTGGCTGAGCTTGGTATTCAAGTTGAATTATTCGAAGAAGGCAAGAGCCTGGTTAACGGCCCGCCAATTTGCCATTTGCATGCAGGCGGAAACCTTTACCGGGAAATTTCAGACCAGCAATGCCTAACCCTGCTCAAAGAGTCGATTGATACACTTCGGGTTTTTCCCCATACAGCCAATATCCGCCCAACAGTTATTGCCGTCCCCCAGCGTGACCAAGGCGATCCTGAGGCACTTATTCCACGATTAAAGCTGCTACAGGATACCTACCGTCAATTCGTTGAAGCAGATAGCCACAATCGAGTTCTCGGTGATCCTGGCCAATATTACAAACTCTATGACCGTAGCAAACTCGAACAGCTAGCACGTGCATCTATCCCCGCCAAACCGGGTTCGCCTGATGACTGGATGATCCCCGTAGCTAAGAATATCAACCTGGATAAATTCAAGTTTCCGCTGATCCTCGTACAAGAATATGGACTTAGCGTATTTCGGTTGGCAGCAACGGCCAATCTCGCCCTCGAACAACTAGCTTCGAGCAAAGTCAATACACGCTCTACGGTTATAGACATCCAACAAAGCCATGAGTCTGGCAGCTGGACAGTAACCCACCAGCAGTTTGATCCGACAATAGACGATCACATCACCCATTCCGTTAATGTCGATTACTTGATCAATGCCTGTGGCTACCGAACCGGTACGCTGGACAATTGGGCGAAGTTACCCCGACATCGTATGATTGAGTTCAAGGCGGCCTACGTGACCCATTGGGCAGAGTGTCAAGGCGTGTGGCCAGAAGTGATTTTCCATGGCGAGCGGGGAACACCGAATGGCATGGCGCAGCTAACACCCTACCCTGACGGTTTCTTCCAGCTTCACGGCATGACTGAAGACATAACGCTATTCCGTCAAGGATTGGCCAGGAGCACCGCGGACAATGCCCAGCCAACGTTGGGAAGATCTTTTATTAGAAAACTCAAGCATGGCTGGACTAACTCAGACATAGACACACGAACCGACAGGGCGATTTCACATATGGCGCAGTTTGTACCTGCCTACCAGACGGCGACTGTCGGTGGAAAACCCTTGTTTGGTGCTCAGCAGATCCCGGGGGATGATCCTTCTCTTAGAGCCGCGGATATCTCTTTTGCAGGTCGTCGTTATGCCAGGACAGAAATCGTCAAGGCCTCATCTGCTTTGTCGGCTGCTGAAGGCGTGATTCAACAGCTTTTTATTGAAGGCCTGGTGCCTGATATGAAAGACGATAGCTTCCCCTTAGAGCAGCAATTCCCGGTAACGTCAGGACTAAGCCAAGAGAAAATCGTTACCAAGGCCGAGGCATTAGCATCAGAGAGAGGTTATCCGCAGGCCTTGGCAGGCCTTGTTCGATTTGAAGTGTGATCATTTACAGCCCAGATCGGTTCAGCAAATCAAAGGCCGATAAACGCAGCTCAACATAGCAATCTCCTTGGCGAGCTGCTTGCTAGCGATAGAACACTGCTAACCATATAGTCTCTTGATCGGGTCTCGTCCACGACACCTGATGGCGTTGGTGGGCAAGAATATTCAGGTGGTCCCCTTCCTTCAGGTACACTTCCCGGCAGCCGTCTTCAAAAATTATTCGTGCTTCGCCTTTAAGCACGACAACCCATTCATGCTCATCTTGGTCGTACCACTCATTCGTTGGCGTCGTATGACCTTTGGAAATAATCCGTTCAATACGAACACTCGGTGTGTCGACAATATCCTCAAACACTTCCTCTGGCAATTCAGCCGGAATGTTGTCAAAAAGGTTCATCCTTACTCTCTCATAATGAAAAGGCGAGGTATCACCCCGCCTTGTAAAATACACTTACTGCTATTGCCCTACTATTTCTTAGGTAAGTTAACTTCAATCTTTTGGTTAAGAGCTTCCAGTTCAGTCTTCAGGGCAGTCAGTTGAGCTTCTTCATCAGCAACAGCCTTTATCTTGGCATCGTACTTGTCGCAATCTGCCTGCGAAACCCAGTTCCAGCTTGTGCCTGACTTAAACTCGTCACACGGCTTCTTAAAGTCTTCAGCTACACGTATGGCTTTCTTCACATCCGCTTCTGCCTTGGCTACCTGCTTTTGCAGCAGCAACTGTTGTTGATACAGCTCTTTCGAATGGCTCAGCACCACTTGCTGTTTTTCTGTCGCCGTCTCCAGTTCAACCACTTTGGTATCCAGCTTCTTCTTGGTCACGACCAACTTTTTCTGCTGCTGTTTCAGTTGAGCCAACTGTTCCTCATAGTCGGCCTTCTGTTGCTCAAGCTCGGCCTGCTTGCTGGTCAATTGCTCAAAGGCCTTCTCGAGTTCTAGCGCCTTTTGGGTTTCCAGTTCTTCAAAGCTTTCCTGAAGCACCTGTTGCTTTTCGGCCAATACGGCATTTTTCTGTAATAGCAGCTCATACTCTTCTTGGCTGGGGCCGGGATTGCGGTTCCATACAGCCGAAGCCAGAATACTTCCCAGTACAAACCCAACCACTAATGATACTTTCCAAGATGACATCATATCTTTTTAACCTGCTAAACAATTCGCCTTTGTCGCTCTGCACCCGTCATTGCCCGGTCAGGCATTAACCTCTTGCAAAGTTCAGAATACTCTTAATATATGAATAATATCAGCTAGATAATCTCTTTGTGTCATGTTTACATCAAAACAGGCATAAATGTGATAAAACCCAACAAGAAATCTGGTTACTTTACACGTACACATAAAAAAGGAGCAACTTCATGCTCCTTATTGATTATTTTGACGTCAGGTTGAGGGTCAAATCCCCCGGCTTTATCCACCCCGCCTTTCGCATCACTTCAGCAATCACCAGAGTAATAACCGCAGGAAGGAGCAAATGCATCATAAGGACGGCGGTATAAATTTCACCGCTGCTCCAACCGGCAGCATCTAGTGCGATAAATGACTGAATCTGGCCGACAAAGCCTGACGTCCCCATCCCTGCACCCAACGGCGTGTTTTCCATAGCAAAGACCAGAGTCGCGATTGGGCCAAGAATGGCAGAAGCCAGTATTGGCGGATACCAGACTTTATGATTCTTAACGATATTTGGCATTTGCAGCATTGATGTCCCCAAGCCCTGAGCCACGACGCCTGCCCAACGGTTTTCGCGAAAGCTCATTACGGCAAAGCCGACCATCTGTGCACAACAGCCTACGGTTGCCGCACCGGCGGCCAAACCATTCAAACTAAGCATGATAGCAATTGCCGCACTGCTGATAGGTAGCGTCAGCGCCATTCCCATTAATACAGCAACAATCATCCCCATTAGCAGCGGCTGTAATTGTGTTGCATACATAATGAGATCGCCCAGCGCTGTCATTAACGTACCGACCTGAGGACCAACTAACGTTCCGACGATAACACCAACCACTACAGTTACTGCCGGAGTAAGCAAGATATCTATTTTCGTTTCGTTCGCGACCAGCTTTCCGCACTCAGTAGCAGCAACAGATGCAATATAGGCCCCCACAGGCCCACCTAATGCCGCCCCGGCAGCACCTGCTGTTGTTGCCGAAAACAGTACTAGGGGTGGCGCTTTCAAGGCATAGGCAATGGCCACACCGATTGCCGGACCGGTCATCTGTTTAGCGATAGGCCATAACGTTTCAGAAAAAAGCGGGATCCCCAGCTTCATTCCAAGAGTATTCAGAATAGAGCCGATCAGCAGGGAAGAAAATAATCCTAATGCCATATAGCTCATGGCATGAACAAAATATGTCCGAGCAGAGAAGTCTATGTTTTTCCGTTGAAGGAAGTCACCAAATTTGTGTTGTGCTAGCTGCATGGTAATACGCCACTGTATATCGCGATGGATCGATGTGAGCAAAAATCTCAAAGTCGCTGATTTTACATGACTCCGTCCATACGAGCCATATTCAATCAAGTTATACCCGCACCACCAGCATCTTAGAGAACATATAGCCAGGATATTGATATTATTCCCAACGGACATAGCTCGCACTCGCAATGCCCTCTCTTTGCCATCTCTTCAATATATTCAAGCCCGCAACACATATTCGAGATTCCCCCGTACAGCAATATTTACTCGGTCTCATTCTGAACATACCGTTATACACCAACCTTACTCGCAATTTGGAGCGCACGATGACAACTTCTTCACCGGCACGGGTGCCATCAAGCTTCACACGGCTCGCTGCTGTCATTGCACTGGTTCTCAGCCCGTTTCATCTACATGCCAAAACAGCGCCGCAAATTATGACTGCACAACCATACAGCAAGCAGCTTCCACCTGATCTCTCATCGAACCAGGACACAATTTCTGCCTACTACGCTAGCGAAAAACTCGATGGTGTTCGCGCCTTCTGGAACGGTGAACAGTTGGTAACCCGTACTGGCAAACCGATAGCCGCACCTGAATGGTTTACTGAGTCGCTACCGTCCGACATACAGCTCGACGGAGAACTCTGGGCCGGGCGGGGTCTGTTCCAGCAAGTTGCCGCAACGGTATTGGACCATTCACCCAACGACAAGCAATGGCGGGCTATTCATTATATGGTTTTTGATATCCCTTCCAGCCCCTACCGATTTGAACGCCGCCTGAAGCAACTATCGGAAGTGATTGCAACCATCGACCGCCCTCACTTACAAGCCGTCCCGCAATACACCTATACAGACAGAAACACTCTCGACACCAAGCTTGACGAAGTCACTGCCGGCAACGGAGAGGGCTTAATGCTGCACCACAAAGACAACCTTTATTCTCACGGCCGATCTGACCGTTTACTTAAGATGAAGCGTTATCAGGATGCGGAAGCCGTCGTTATTGGTTATGAAGAGGGAAAAGGTAAGTTCAGCGGAAAAATGGGAGCACTTTGGGTCCTCACCGCTGACAATGTAAAATTCAAAATCGGTACCGGTTTTAAAGATGCTGTTCGCAAAAACCCACCGCTTATCGGATCCACCATCAACTACCGCTACAACGGCTATACCGACAGCGGCATACCCCGTTTCGCCCGATTCATCCGAGTAAGAGCTAACGCCGATATCTAGTTAAGCAAAACACTATCTGTAAATTAGGCAGGATCGGCATCAAAAAAGCCGCTTGAACAAGCGGCTTAAATTCTAATAATAATGTGCCGTCCTGAGATAAGTTGACACTTTGGAGACTTATCAATGAACTCTTCAAATAAAACAGTCGCAAAGCGCT
>NZ_MJIL01000040.1 GCF_001939735.1 Photobacterium proteolyticum | reverse complement strand
GGAATCGGTGATCGGTTTAAACCGGAATGAGCGATCGGATAATCCCGGAATCAGGGGTCGCAATACTCCGGAATATGCACTATGGATAAGAAACAAGCTTGATATACCAACAATCTGGCTGGATTCGCAAAATTGCATATGCTCGCATGCATCTATAACGCATATACGCCTGAATAATTGGATAGATACTAAATTTTATTATAAAACATAAGCTTAAATTTCAGAAAATATAAAGTAACACCTTTACTACCCCATTGAGTATTAATTGAACGCTAAGCTCTATCATTTCAACAACCTGAATAAGTAATTATACTATTGATTTAATACAGAACAATATCTATGGTGCCAAGGCTGTTGTAATGATAATATGTTAAACAGCTGATCTTGTTACCTTTAAGGATTCTACTTTGTCTCCTCCATTTACTGAACACCCAACTCCTCCAATGAAAATTACAGCTAAATGCCTCATTGAATATGCTTGGGACATGAACCTTCAGATTATATCAGCTGATAGTTACTTACTGAGAAGTGGATTTATTGAAGAAGCATCAGAATTAGCGAGAAAAGCGGGGGTTGATGTGCAATATCTTGACTTTAGTCGTTATGATAGTCCAGAAGAGGCATTAAAAAATCCCGACAATATGAACTTTCTTCACGCTATTGAAGATGATACTAAACCACGGTTACTCTGGTTTGATAACTGTGACAGTCTTGCTCCCTTATCATGCTCTTTAACATATTCATTGAGGAGCCAACTTACTACACGACTAACAAATAATATACAAAGCGTTTTTATTGCTAAAAAAGAAGCACTTGATCTAATGTTTAACAACTATTCTGCAGCTTTCTACCATTCAAACTTTTCCATTACTCAATAAATACCGGTTACTCCTATTCGCTAAGCTATTTTGTATTCGACTATTTCATACCAATCTCTGACGTAATGATAGCATTAAGTTGAGAATTTCTCCTGAGTAAACACCATGTATACCATCAATGATATACATGTCACCATTTTAAATGAAAATTTCCTTTTTTAAGAAATCACTTTTGAAAGCATGCGCATTAAGCTAATCTTTGAACATCATCAACTCTTCCGACACTATCAATAAAACAAATTGAAAACATAATTGAATAGCTATGTATTCTCTTCCGTCATTGTTTTAAGCACATTACAGACATAAGTAAACATTGGTTAACTGACAATCTAACAAAGTTAGAGGTCTTCGATTACCAAAAACTGTTGAGCATTTTCGAGTTTACTTGGTATATCTCACTCGCAGATATACAAACAAAACACCCCAGTAATCACTGGGGTGCCTACATTATATACTACCTTTTCGGCAGGTCTAATTTTGCCTGTTACGGATGTTCACTTCTTGGCCTTATCTCAACTGCCTATACGGCAGGTCACGTGCGTGATGTCCCTATCCCACCGTCCACACTTTTCTCAGCTGCCTATGCGGCAGGTTACTGTAAAGTTTAGTAGATATTTATTTAACTTACGGTGAATTATGGTGAAAATAACCGTTATATCCTTTTTCTTCAGCCCACATCAACCACCTAATTTTAAAGGATAATTTATCACAAGCTAAAAAAGGGGTATCACAATTTTTAACTCTGGTACGGTTCCTTCAAGCTCATCATTCGTTGCCAAACCATACTGGGAATACTGACTTGAACGTTGAGCTATATTAATATCTTTCTGAATATGAAGTAGAAACTTTGTTCCTTTACTCTTGCTTGTCATGAATGCTCGATGGAAGTGATCAACTTCTCGCTCCAATTCACACAATTGTGGTTTAAAAGCTTCCCCTCTAGCCTCCACACGACGCTTTGCCCTAGCTAGCCTTCGGCGTTTTTCACCTGCGAAACACTTAGCTACCCCTTGATTTCGTTTGAAGCGTATCTCTGGCACATCAGTTGGTACGGCTTTAACCATAGATATATCAAAGAGGTTATCCGCCTTCATGACTTTAAAGTATTGTTGCTGTTTTAGCTGCTCTAAGTGCTGCTTATTTTCTGAAACAAATGCGACACTTCGCCCTAAAGACTCTTTACACCATTGCGGAAAAGCAACCCCAATACCACCATCAATATCATTCTGCTCTGAAGACAACACACCATGCAGAATGCTAATGCATCGGCCAGCTAATAACCCATCATCGACATCATCAGGTACATATCGAATTAGAAAGTAAAAGCGGTTGCTCATCAGTTTTTACCCCGCTGAAACATACCTGCCTTGCACAGCACAGCCATGACATAATGTATTTGAGGAGGGATCTCACCACCTTTATCTCTTACGTTCCGAAGCTGCCTTATAAACACTGCGGTTAGCGTCAGCAATGAGTAAAAGTCTTGCTTCTTTACTGGATGACGGCGTGCAATAAGATAATCTCGATCAGCACCATACTCATGCGTTCTTAATCGCTTATCCGCGTCTTCATCCCACCAATCATCAATTAGATGTAACGCAGCCCCTACCTTCTCCGCATGGAAGCACGCAGCCTGATTACCATCGACACATCCCACAGTGGCGTACTGCTTTGATGACTCACCTTGTCCATGGTTATCAATAAACTTCTGACTTGGATGTAGCTCCTGACAGAACCCTGTTTTCAATGTTGCTTTGATATCTGCAAACCAATACTGCTTAGGCTCACACAGCGCCATCGCCATCTCTGAAGTTAAGTCGTTAAGCACTGCTTGTTCTTCTTCAGACCAAACAGACAGCCAATCCAAACGCCGAGCATCAACAATAACGTAACTGTTACCATTTGAGGTTTGTACATCAACCTGTGTACCAAGCGTATGCTCATTTCTCCATAACCATGTACCCAACAGAATGTTTTTACAGTAACGCCGAGCCAATTCTTGATAACCACCAACTTGAGCATAGGTTGCCGCTAACTTAGTTAAGTACCGCCTTACCTTCTCATCTTCACAGCAATCAGGTTGCAATGAGTTCGCCTCAACCCTCAGTGAAAACTCTGGGACATTTGGCGGGACATAACAGGCATCTATACATTGAGGGTTACTGTATGCAAGATCTTGGGGTGCCAAATTCTTTAGCTTCTGATTTTTATCATAGGCTTCCGTGAAACCACTTTTTGCCGCTCTGATCCTGTTAGTTTCCACTTGAATCGGCACAAAATCACACTCTGGGGCCTGGTAATAGAACACAGCCTTACCTGGAGAAAGGGAACGTATATAGTTTAAGTGTCGGCAGAGCTGCATACTGCTTACCTCAAAATACCTTTTTCATAAGCATAGCGTTATTTGCAATATCAAAGTGCCAAAAAGCTGACTGGTAAAATTGCTTACTACCTGACAGCCTAACGTTAATGGGGTTTATACACCGAACAACCCCGATACAAGGTTCAACATAACAATGAAAAGGAGTTATGCTCCCTACACGGTTCTGGGGCTCTTCAAGTGGCAGGAAACCAAGCCCGATAGGTTTTAAATCCGGCTCGCTGTCTAACCTGGTAACCAGATTATCAAACGAACTAACACCTTTATTATCAGGATAAATCCAGCACCCTCCTCGAGGTAAACGAGCTAAAACAGCAAACAATTCACTTTGGCTGAAATAAACCGACAACCAATCAGTTTGCTCAAACAATGAAGGCGGGTGAAGTGTCCCACCAGCAAATCGAGAGGGGAAAGCAGCTTGTAAAATGGTAATATCTGGTATTGAGAGCGACTCTGGTAACTGTAATTCAAACACCAAGTCCATTGTTAAATCACCATATATTCCATCAACTATTCCTGGTCGCTGTACATCTGATGCTTTATTTTGATACCTCACCTTGTCCGGTTCAGGTAACTTCTTACCTGCTTGCCGGTGGTATTGAGCAATAAACCATGCGCCTCGTTTAATTGAGCACTCACGACCAATCAATGCACTGAGCTTTCTCTGGTAGTTATGCATTACCCCTCCCAAAGCCGTTAGGGAAGGAATACCAGAAACATAGGGGTTAGAAAGTAACGATGCATCATGAACCTTCAATTGCTTAAGATGCAGGTACACACAGCTTGATTGGGACTTGATAACGGGATCTTCTGGATTCGCGATAAAGTTAAGTAGCCACTTCATCTGCTGCTTTATAGGATACAAAATATCAGGATGAAAAGCGTATTGCGCCCCTCTGTGATGATACTGTAGTGCCTTGTGAAAACGTGCATTCAAGTCACTGAGCACATCAGGCAAGCTTTTTACAGGAAGGTATAACAACTGCTCTTCCAGTGTTTCAACAGGCGAGCTGTAAGCAGTCCGAGTCTCTATACTATCCCGCCACTCCATCATCGGAGCTAACCATAATGCAAGCTGCTTTCGAACAAAACGTAATGCCGATATACGTAACTGTCGTCGCTGCCTCAGCGTTGGGGCGGGTTTCTCTCCGGCAATTCGGCATAATGCATCCAAAAAACGTTTATCTTTTATTGCCGAATAGTCAAAGACATCCTTGGTACTGCCATCTCGATATTCAGCAAATTTCCCTGATACTTTATGGGCAACAGTGGGGGGATAATTCAGTAGCCTGATATTCCCCCCTAGCGCCGCCACCAAGTTCCCAACACTAGCAGGATGGCCATGCTCAACATTGGTAGCTCTAACCTCCCGGTTAAATACCATCTTCTGTATTTGGGCTTGGACGCTATGGCTGATTACAGGAGTTAATGCGCAATAAGCCTCCTGAAATGGCACTCGGATTTGTTTGGAATACTCACTGACTTCTGACGGTAAATGGTTATAGGTATGACACTCCGAAAGATTTTCCCTCATATCTGACAACTGTTTTCTTGTCATCCCCAAAGCCTGAAACATAGCTTGCCACTCAGCAATATTATCGAGCACTACCTCAAGTAATGAGGTTTCTTGATTTTGCCAATGAAACCGTATACCGAAGAGCTTAGCGGGATTAACCTGTGAACTATTATGCGACCAACCAAAAGCTTGAGATAGATTTGAGCTACATAGAACACCATCAGCAGGCTTTTGTACTTGGGCGATTATACGTTGCCCTTTCACTCGAGAATCAGGGTACTTCACATTATGGGTATGAAACCACTGAACTTCATCAATACAGTGCTGAATGTGACTTTCGTCCATCAGCAATGATTTTGCTAATGACTTATCTAATAAGTCGCCTACTTCCTTTTTGGGCAACGTTAGGTTAATGGCGATAATCAGTAGCTGAAGCTCACAGCCTGACACATCAACCTCATCAGTGTAAGCAACCAACGTCCTTCTCAACAACTGATTGCGTTCACCTATATCTTGAACTTGCAGTAACTCCGATAAGTGCATTGGCTTCACCATGATGGAAGATAAACATCATTGGTACTGTAATCAGATGCCATACCTGACCAGCGCAGCTCCATTACATGACGCAGGAAAAACACCGCATCATTGGACGAGAGCTTTGAATGTAGTTTTAACCTTGTTACAGACTGTAAATATCCCTCTTCATAGAGTCGATAGACTTGCTCTATTGAGGTGGTTAGCAATGCGGCAGCCTCCAATACTGTTAACTTCAAATCTGCAATATTGGCCTCTTTTGTTTTCGGGTTATCGCGAACCAATTCCTGAAGGAAATCAAGTACAGCCTTAAGGACAAAGTTCTGCCGTAAATCGCGTGATGGCAATTTACGGGAAGAAACAAGCAGCTCTCCAAATACATCAGAAAAACGCGTATGGTTGAATCCTTTCACAAGCTTAACTTCTGCCTGACTCACAACCTCTTCTAAATCACGTACAAAGGCTTCAGGCCAATTTGAGAAGTACTCAACCGCTTGGTCAAACTCAGGCTCACCGAATTCATTATGAGCAATCTGATTATGCTTGATCCTTGAGTGCCAAAGTAACGCCCCTAGCCAATTGGTAATCGAAAGTGCATTCTGAGTTTCACCTTCGACAACAAGTTGGCTAATGACGATACTTTCAGGCGGTGCACTTTCAGTTCCTGCATCTCGCAGATCATAACCACAGTGGCAGTAAAGAGTTTGCTCTGATTGCTGATAATTCAAAGCTTCTTGGCAGGCAGGACAACGGAAAAGCATGCTAACGCCATGATGATGGCAAGACTGGTAGGGTTTGAAGTGCCAGTATTGGCGGATATAGGGTGATTCAGCTAAGCAAGTTGGGCATACCGGTGTGTAGCTACTTCGAATAAAACAAAGCGGAATATGTATGCCATAGCGAAACAACGCAGCTAATCTGGGCGAGAATGTTACCGCAGAGTGGAGCAAGGCATGCTGCATCAACGGCCTGGCATCACTATCAAACAGTGAATCCAAAAGCTGAAAGGCTCGCAGGCGAAACCCACTCGAATGTTTGGAGTGATAAAGGTTTATCTGACTGAGTTGGCGAGGTAACGCCCCTGCCGCTTGATGATCGTTATCAACCAACCACTCCCACAACGCACCACTAAGCAATTGAAATGATTCAAAACCATTACATTCACAGAGTCGAATCAGGAAGCTTTCGAGGGACTCATCAGGATATTGCTTATCTGGTGTAATCAGGAACATAGCCAGCCCAAACTAAGAATTACTTAGTTTAGGTATAGCAGAAATTAAGAACTGAGTTAAACTATATGCAAGTAGACCGGAATGCTAACAAGTTCAGCTCTAGTGAAGTGAAGAACCCACAGTATAATTGCTAGGATAGTAAGAATACCTGATGCCACATACAAGTACGACTTACTCTCTGAAGTGCTTATTGCCTCACTAAGTGATTGAGAATTGAAGAAATCACTGATTTCACTTTCACTCAGGAAAACTCTGTTCCGAGTTTTAATTTCATCTAGCTGATACTTGTGAATCTTAACAGTTTTATCTAATTCTTTGCTCGCAATAAATATGCTTAGAAAAGCAGCCACAATGAAGACGCTGGATAACACGGCCAGTTCGATACTGAATATGTTTTCAATCTTACCCTTGTCTATCGCAGTAAACACAATGATCGAGAAGAAGTAAGAGACAATAACAAAAATGGATTGCTTGATAGTGGCCCTGCTTGAGGATACTGCTTCATTTATTCGGTTGCATAAATCCAATGTCGCGTCGCTGACTCGGTTTCTGACCTCAATATAATGCTCAAAATCTTCCTTAATGTAGACTTGATAAATTGAGTCTAAAATTTTGATTATATTGGCATCAAACACTGAAATGATGTTTTTGCTCTGAGCTATAGCTTGATTAATGATACCAATCCTAGCTGACAGTCTTTCATCTGTATAAGCCCACTGGAATACTCGATATATAGATTCACCTTGATCAAAGTAAAAATTCTCATCGACTAGGTTAAGATCAAGCTTGCTTTCTCCATCGAAAGTGAACGTTTTTTCGTTTAGGCTGCTGGCTCTGGAGATCAAGCAAAGGCATAAGACAGTCCTTAGTTCAAGCACATGATCAAAGAAACTAGAGAAATCATAAAACTCCTCCAAAAGAAAATCGAAGTAGCAGACGTTCATCTTGATGCCAACAAGATCAGCAACAGTATCCTTTTTGTGACGTTCTATACTTTCAGCGGTAACATGTTCTTTGTATCTGGTCAGCTCAAAGGTTTGTCCATTAACTTGAATAGTTGTGTAGTTGTCTTTTACATCTCTGAGCCAGAACTTGAGTTGGTTTTGTTGGTCTCTTTTGGCTAAGTTACTAATGAAAGATTTGACATTAACTACTCTTAGGCATTTGTCTTCTGTCTTCTCGCATTTCAGTTCAAGAGTTACGTCGCCTTTGTCGAGTAGTCCAAGTTCTACATCAAGATCAGATAGATAATCTCCAGTTAGCGAAATACTTTCAACAAAATTATCGTTCTCTCGAATTTCGCAATCCAAGCTCTTGGCAATGCCGTGGAATTTTTGTACAAAATTAGACACCAATGCTGTCACATCGGTGTCTTGATTTAATGAAACTATTTGGTAGTAATACTCTTCAGTATCGTTAATTGTTATGTTCATTTTTGAACGATATTCCGCACTTTGAAACCGTCTATACCGGAGTCAGTTCTGATCAACAGATAGTTCTCGTCATCAAGCTGAGTTTTGAAAACTTTGTCTCCGATGTTTCCGTCTGATTGAAGAACCATTCCATCATCTAACTTGATTTTGTTCCGGATCTTACTTTTTATGCTGGAGAGGACAATTGAAAACTGACCGTCAAACTTACTTTTCTCTTTGAGGGAAGTGAGCTTGGTGGCAATTTCATTAACGTCAACTGTTTCGCTACTAGGAGTAAATGTTTTAATTGATTGTTCTACAAATTCGTCAAATATGAATTCTTTATGAGTCATAAAGTAAGCGTTCATACATTCTATGAGGCCGAACATATCTTCTTTAGAGTCTGCGCAAGACCTAGATATTACGCGTTTTATAGCTGAGTAAGCTGTTTTTGTGTTGACGTCGTCTTTTTGTAACGGTTCAGCGTCTAGGAAACCGTCATACCAAAAGACAGCGATATCACCATTTTTGTCAGATAGTCGAATCTCTTCTTTACGCGTATTGTCTTCATTTATCTCAATGATACAAGACTTGAGGATACCTTTTTCTTCTGGAAGACCAGCTTCTTTTTCGTAAGTAGCACGAGAGAAATAATTCTCGAAATCCAGCTTGGACATTATGATAACGTCTCGGTCATCAGCATTGATTCGCGCGAAGATGAATGTACCCTCTTTGATCTCGAAAGATGGCTTTTTCTCAGCGGTCCCTAAAGCATTAGCAATCTTTTGAGCAAAGGTTTTGCTACTTTCAGGAGATTCAATGATCTTGTCCACGTACGTCGAGACTTTGCTACCCTCAACAAACTTGTACGTGCGAGAAGAATTACTGCCATAGGTATGACGGCATAGTTCAACTAGGAATGATTTGAGTTCAGGTTTGCTTTTTAGGTCAACGTTACTTTCGGAGTAGTCCCCAACTTCATCTACATCGAATAGGTGTAGCTCCTTAATAAGTTCAGGGGGTTGTTCTTGTGATTGTAGTTGTTCTTCGACCTCAAGCGTCTCAAGTGTATCCGTCATATAAATAGCTCTGCATTATCCGATTACAGCCTATTATATTTTTTAAGCTCGACCTTGAGCAATTGATTTGTATGAAACTTGTGAGTAAAAAACAAGATCAATACTTGGTACAATTAAACATAATGTGAATATTGAGGCGCGATAAGTTACGAACACTGACTAACTTTATGGTAGACAAACGAAATACAATCTCATCATTATTCACTCTTTTTCTTAATCAACTCCAACATTTCTTTCTGCTTTTGGCTATCCATCTTTCCTAAAGCACAAATCAACTCAGCCAATAAATCATCATCACAATAGAAGTAAGCCACAGGCACACCTAACTCATCAGCGATACGCTTCATGGTCTGATAATCAGGAGTATGCTTACCCTTCTCGTACTGATTCATCCTCGCACTTGCTGTATTTGGTTCCATACCCAAAGCCATACCTAATTGTTGCTGAGTGTACCCTGCTGCTTTTCTTGCGGATTTCAGGCGAACAGGAATTGGGTTTGTCATAGCAAGCTCTTAGCAAAATAATGATTTAGCTAAGATTGTCTTAGTATGAACACTTTAAATATACTAAGGATTACTTAGTTTTTCTAGTTTGACGTAATAGTTGTGATAGAGGAAGGAGATCTGTGTACTTAGTGGGGATTACTGCATCAAACTCGTTATCAGCACCACTGTCATAATATGAAACTTCACTGACCTCTTGCCCTTCAATCTGATCGATAGATAGGAGGAACGGATTCGATGCATCAGAAAACATCAGATGATAAGCATCGGCAAGATGTTGATTTGATAGTGTTGGTGAGTTCTGAGCTAAAGCTTGTTTTACCGCTTCGTTCACCAAATGCTTAAGGGTTCTAATTTGTCCTTTAGATGCTGCAAACAAAGCTAATATTGTATGTTTACTATCTAGCTTTGGGGGTTGCTCAAAAGGCATCCTCATCGCAAGCCCCTTAACAAAACGAATGAAAGCTTCTGGCTCTTTAGAAAGAGTAAAGTATGATAAAGCCCTTCGAATCAGGAGCCTTGAAGCCCATTCAGGTACTTCAGCAATCTTTTTAGACCAAGGCATTCCGACAAGCACGATTGGAACTGTGGCAGCCTCACTAATGTATTTAAATTGAGTCGCTATATCATTAAGGGCTTGTCCAGATTTAAACTCCACTAACTCTTGAAACTCGTTAACAATAATCAGCTCAACCTCTGATGACTTTAAGCATCTAATCAGCGATTCTGTCAGAAATTGATCTCTGCTTATTCCCTTCCGATATGTTGCAGAGAAATGTCCTATGTCTTTGAGTAACTCAATGATCGTTGAGTCTATAGTTGGTTTACTTGGGATACGAGTGGATAGCACTAAACGTTTATTAGGAGCAGATTTAGATATACGTTCACAATATTTATTAACTAGATATGACTTGCCTGAACCAGTATCCCCAGTCAACAGCATGCATTGCTGATCACCACCAAATTTATGGTTATACCTCAGTCTGTCGAAGTCAGCCATGATAGTTGTAGCAATTGGCATTTCAACAAAAACATCAACAAACTGTTGATACTTAAATTCATTATCTGGTGACAATAAGGCCATCAATAAGGATCCAATTCTGATATAAACTCATCCCAGTCGTCTGAACCGGGAAAAAATTTAGAGTCTGGTTTTGTATGGGTTAAAGATAGCTCTGGTAACACTTCAGGTTCGCAATTAGCATTACTATCGCTGGCAACACCGTTATGCTTCGCTAGCCGTGCCATTCCTTTTGTTTTCCGCTTGGTTGCTCCTCGACTCAGGTTATTTATCTCTTCAGCTTCTTGCTCTATACGATCATGAATATATAACCTCACACGAGCTAACGCGTCTAGGTCTAACTTGTCACTGATAAAGTCCCGACACAGGCGTTTATTGATATTATGCTGGGTCAGAGATAGCTTCTTGGTATATCCAACAGGGTCGATGCAGGGTACTTTCAAGTATCTCTGTTCTCGTTCTAGGTAAACATAAACACTTGATATATCGTCAGGGTCTGTCTTGGTTAGTACTTCAATATCACTTGGGTTCATCCGACGATAGTCAGCTAACTCTTCACTGTCATAACGTAAACCATGAAGATGAATACCACCTCGGCGGTGCTTACGGTTTTCTTTCAAGCCTAAAATGACTGAGAGCTTTTCTAATTCATCATGGCTGTAAGTTATCGGTGGCATAACAGAAACGCCTTCTTGCCATTTTAGATACGGAATTGCTCGCTTCTTAGAGTCTGAGTCATAATGGTAAACATCAATAATCCACTTATGAAATAGCTCATTGAACGTTGAGAAATGCATAACGGCATCTTTGCGTGAATCATACTCTTCACGCTCTAAAATATTAGAGAAGGTCTTGCCGGGAATAGAGACTAACAACTTACTGCTGATTGTCCGAAACAACCGCTCTACTAAGGGCTTAAGCCAAGGCTTTCTAACTGGGTTATATTGAATATGTATCCCAACTTCCAAGCAAGATTGTTCTAAACTCTTACTCCAAAACTCAGCACCATTATCCACAACCAACGATTCCATCTTTCCTTGGCAATACCATTCATTTTCAATGCTGGGAAAACGTTCATGAATATCCGTTTTGGGCTTTATCGCATTTAATATCCCTTTCATAACTGAGTAATAGCTGGGGTCTTTAAAACCAAGGTGAAACCCAACAATACTCTTACTGTATTGATCGATAAGTAGAGTGAGATACGGCCGCCCCAGCGGTATATCAAGCTCATCATCAAGTAGAATAAGATCTAAAGGAGAGTGATCTATTTCAACTTTCTCTAGTACACGGCTTGGCGGCAAATGAGCATCAATCTTATTGAATTCAATATCAGCGAGATACTTTCCATGCCTGGCGACAGCGACCTCATAGGCTGGAAGTTTTTTTATTCGATTATAGAAGCCTTTATAAGATAGAGCTTGAATCTTCTCACCAACAAGTTGCATGTTCTCACGACGAATAAGGTCAGAGTAGTATTCATAGACTGCAGCAATAGAGGGGCGCTCAGGTACTAAATAACGTTCGACAGCACGTTCAAAGAAAACAGTATCATTCTCAACTTTTTGCTTTCGATTACCCTTTAAATGCACCTTTGGTACTAGAGACGTTATCTTTTTTCCAGATGAAGAGTATAAACTCCACCACTTCGCTAATGTCCTCCACTTTGGAGGTGGATATTCTATCTCCTTTGCAGCCTCAACAAGCAATGGCTCTAAGTTATTTTGCGTCCAACCACCAGCAAGATGCTTTTCTATCCAAGTTAGATATTCATATCGACGTCGAACTTCAACTTGAACATCATCAAGATATGTCGCTAAATCTCTTTCAAATAACTCTGACTCAGTTGACTTACGATCAAGGTCATTAGTTTTATTGTGACTATCTACTTCGCCATGCATCTCATTCCAAAAAGTTTGTTGCGGTTTGTTGATACTCATATCATTTACTCCATATGAGCGAAGAAAAGCTAAGTTCTTCATCTACCAAATTAGTGTGCAACACCCCTTGCGATACCAAACTAAACGACACTTTAATCATCAAACCTAAATCGATATTCAAATAGCTAGCGGCATCAAATATGCTTACTTTCCCATTTAACTTTACTAGCGACAGTAGCTTGATATGTATATCAGTGAAGGATTGAAATCCTGAGTAGCGGTGCAAGATCTTCAAATTATTGAGAACAGGATTAACTCTTATCTGCTTCTCTGTCACAAGCAGTAAAGGAATGCCAATTTGTTGAGCTTTGACCTGTTTAGCTCTGAACAGTTCTAGAAACGCTGGATTCTGAGTCTTTCCAAATGGCTTTACTTCTATCCACTTAACTTCTTTATTTTCAACAATATGGAAATCAGGCGTGTAAGAACGTTCGCGCCCTTCGAAGCAATAGGTAAAACCTTCAGGTTGAGCAATAAATGAAGATATAGATGTGGAATATTCGAGGTGAAAACAGGTATCAAACTCAAGGTATGATTCGACCGTTAGTACTTGGTTCATCTTGGCACTAACGAATTTGAAAAGGTTCTTTACACGTGAATGTTTAAGCTGACGACGGTACATAATGACCTCGCCCTTTTTGTTGTTAAACTACAACAAAAATAGCTTATGTACGCTTATCATGCCAGTTATGCAAGGTATTAAGGAAGATATGCAGGGATATGGTGCAGATTACAAACGCCAGATGGGTGGAAGCCCCCACCAGCCACATCCCGGCACACACGTCGCCTGCTGCGGTTGCTCCCTTCCGGGCCTGGCCGAGTTCACAGGTTAGTGTTGCGGGAGGACCAATGGGGGCCTCCATAGATTCGTTGTCTCGTTTCGAGAACGGGGGTGATTATCCGCTAACGCCTGCGACAATGCAAGGGGGCAATCCCCCTTATTAGACTGACTGCTGATTTATTACCCAGATAATACCGCTTAGGTAAAATAACCAGCATAACAGCCTGAATAGAAAGCAGGTTTACAGCTCTTCTTCCGGCTCTTCCAGCAAGAACTCGCCCAGCAGCGCCCCACCCAGAACCAGCAACCAGGCCACCAGTACCGGGTTCGGTACTTCAAAGTACGGCACCAGTACCAGCGTGGCAAAGCCGACGGCCGGCAAGACCCAGGCAAGACGAGGCACCCACTCACGCAGCTTGCCTTTCATCATCTCCTGCATCGAAGCTATCAGGCCTGTGACACACAGAGCCACCAGCGCGGCATGCTCCATGCCGCCAACCCACAGCGGGATCACCAGAAACAGTGGCCACCAGGTGTTCCCCTCAACCGGACGCCAGCTGCGGGCCACATACCAGATCAGAGTGACAGCCAGAACCTGGATCACCGTATAGGATGCATACCCCGGCAGTTTGCCTTCACCCTGAAGTGCCATCAGGCCAACATCCATGGCCAGCACGATAGAGATCAGCAAAGCTGCTAGCTGCCAACCACTCTTAGGCGAGAAACTGACAGAAAAAACAGGTAACATCATAAAGATACTGATAGACAGGGCCAGAGGTTGTTCGGGCAGCACGGCACCGAATGCGCCGAGTCCGACGAGTAACAACCAGGCGCGAAGACCACCTTGCGGTAGCAACCACAAGGCGGGAATAGCCAATGCCAGTGCGGGAAGCTCTCCTTGGCTGTAACCCAAAGCACTGACACCCAACACGGTCAGCGCAATGCTAACCACAACAAGTAACGCGGCATACAACATGGCAGCACCTCCTTGCGTTATCCGATAGTGCGAAGGAGAAAAACAGAATTCAGCAACTATCGGGATGTTTTGTTCGGTTCAGGTATAAATATGGACGATTTTGCGAGTCAAATCTATAGCCAGGTTCACCAAATTCCCCACGGAAAAGTGGCAACTTATGGGGATATTGCCAAATTTGCAGGCTATCCTGGTTATGCACGTCAGGTAGGACGGCTTATGGCGACCCTGCCCGAAGGCTCGAAGCTGCCCTGGCACCGCGTCATCAATGCGAAAGGCATGATCTCCCTATCCGGGAACGATCTGCAGCGTCAGCGCGAGCGACTACTTCAGGAAGGTATTGAGGTGGCTGAATCTGGCAAGCTCAGGCTTGCCAAGTACCGCTGGGACGGAAGGTAGGCAAATCACCTCCACAGCCTGATTCCGCCGTGGAGGATTCTCGTATTACTGAACTTTTACCAGCATCAGGTTGAGCTTGGTCGTCAAAGAGGGATCGGTAATAACGGGATTGGACGTATCAGTAATAAACATCAACTTGCCGTTCACTTCGATACGGGCACTGACTGAATAGGTATGGTTCGGCTTAATTTCTTCTTTCATGAAGTTAAGCTGAAAATCAAGCGGAACCTGCTTGCCCTCAGACAGGAAAGCCTGGCTGCTGATCACCTCGGCAGGGACATCCATTTTTGATACATCAGATAGGGTTACCGTAATACGGGCATTATTCGGTAAGGCAACACGCTCTTTATAAGTCAAAGAGCCATCCACTGTTCCCAGATCCGCATCCTGTTTGATTAAATTGGTACAAGCTGAAATAACCAATAACGCGATCAATGCTGAAAGCAGTGTAAATATCTTTTTCATCCCTCTCCCCTTGCAATCAGACACAAACCCGTAACATTGCAATTACCCGTTAATTACACTTGAATTTGTGACCAAGTATCCGTAAAAATCAGCTAATCATATCATGGAACTTGGAGCTCCGATGAGCAAAGAACTGAATGAACTTCTCACTCTGTTACACTTAGAGCAACTTGAACAAGGTTTATTCCGCGGCCAGAGTGAACATCTAGGCTTGCCTCAGGTTTATGGTGGCCAGGTTATTGGGCAGTCTTTGTCTGCCGCCAAAGAAACGGTTGACGAAAACCGCCAGGTTCACTCATTTCACAGCTACTTTCTGCGTCCGGGCGATCCGCAAAAACCTATCATCTATGATGTCGAAAACCTGCGTGACGGCAGAAGCTTTAGCACCCGGCGGGTAAAAGCGATTCAATATGGCCGCCCTATCTTTTATCTGACGGCATCTTATCAGGCTGAAGAGAGCGGCCTGAGCCACCAGTCCACCATGCCGGATGTACCGCCGCCCGAGTCGCTAATTTCAGAACAGGCTCTAGTGCAGTCAATCGCCGAGCACCTGCCGAAAGCTGCCGTCGAGACATTTGGCCGCGAAAGGCCTATCGAGGTGAGGCCGGTCACCGTCGTCAACCCGCTGGCACCCAAACCAGAGGCCCCCAAGCAATACCTTTGGATCAAGGCCAACGGCGACATGCCTGATGATCCCCGCATCCACCAGTATGTACTGGCCTACGCCTCAGACTGGGGCTTTTTGGTCACGGCACTGCAGCCTCATGGGGTAACCTTGATGACACCGAAGATGAAGGTTGCCACTATCGACCATTCGATGTGGTATCACCGCCCGTTCAGGATGGACGAGTGGCTGCTCTATGCCATTGACAGCCCGTCGGCCAGTGGCGCACGAGGGCTGGTACGCGGAGAGATTTACAACCAGAAAGGTGAACTGGTGGCCTCGGCGGTCCAGGAAGGACTGATGCGGCAAGGCCAATAGCCGGAACGCAACAGAGGTTGAGCAATCAACCTCTGTTGTAAGCCATCACAAGCAGGTAGCCTTCCATGCCACCTGTCTTAGATAGATATTGTTAAGTCGAGCATTTAAGCAGATAGTTCGGCAACGCCCTGCTCTTCTATCTGGTGCAAGTGCTCGCCCGCCTGCTGCAACTGGTACATTTGCCAGTAGTGCCCTTCCTGAGCCAGTAACTGCTGGTGATTGCCCCGCTCCGTCACGGCACCATGGCTTAGCACCAATATCTCGTCAGCCTCCATGATGGTCGACAAACGGTGCGCAATCACAACAATACTCATATCCTGACGCAAGGCATTGAGCGCCTGCTGAATATGATGCTCGGTACCCGAGTCAATATTGGCGGTTGCTTCGTCAAGAATTAATATCTTAGGCTGCACAACCAGCACCCGCGCCATGGCCAGCAGCTGCTTTTGACCAGCAGACAAGTTGGCTTCGCCACTGCCCAGACGGGTATCCAATCCTTGTTGATAGGCCCGTATCTGCTCGGAGAGCCCCACCTTTTCCAATGCCTGCCAGATCAAAGTGTCACTGACATCCCGCCCGAGACAGACATTTTCTCTGACGGTATCGTTAAGAACATGCGGGTCCTGCTGCACCATGGCAATCCCTTCCCGCAATACCGAATGCTCCAGCGAGTCCAACGGCCTGCCATCGAGCTTCAGCTCGCCACTGGTGATCGGATAGAACCCCATCATGAGCGAGGCCAGGGTACTTTTACCGCTGCCGGTATGGCCGACCAAGGCCAGAAAGCCCCGATGCGGCAACTCGACATTGATCCCCTTCAGTACCTGCTGCTTGCCATCATAGCTAAACGCGACATCACGGCATTCCAGGCGGCCTGCCGCCATTGGCAGAGCATCATCGCCATAGCGCTGCTGCTTGGCATCGATAAACCCGAAGATCCGCTCGCTGGCCACTAACGCCTGCTGCAACAGAGAAAGCTGCTGGGTAAGCTCAATCAATGGCTCGGTAACCCGGCCGAGATAGCTGATAAAGGCATACAGCACCCCGACACCGACCAGCTCGGCACCACTGATACCGAACAGGGCAACCAGTGACAGCAACGCCACCCCGGAGAGAAAATCAATCAAGGGCCGAAGCATCAGCCCGTTAAGTTTCATCACCCCGATCTGTGACTCCAGATGGCGCCGGGTCAGGCTGGAAAACTGCTTGCTGAACGCCTGCTCCTGGCGCATCAGCTGGATCAGACTCATGCCCTGAATAGATTCACTCATCGAGGCATTGATATCGGCCAGCAGATCACGCATTTTCCGGTATGCATCCGCACTCTTGCGCTGATAGAGCACCATCACGGCAACAACCGCAGGCAGCAATACCAAAACCACCATTGTCAGGCGCCAGCTCAGCATGCTCATGACCACCAGCATCACGCTGATAAAAATCACATTCTTCAGTACCGTGCCTATCACGAAGACATAAAAGTCCTTGATCGCCTCGGTATCATTGGTGATCCGGGAGATCAACTTACCGGTCGGCATATAATCAAAAGCCGACAGTGGCTGATTGAGCACCTTGCCAAACAACTGTTTGCGGACGGTCTGCACCACACCGATAGCAATTTCGTTAAATCTCAGTGCCTGCACATACTTAAACCACGCCGCTATCCCCATCAGGGCGATATAGGCCAGTGCCAGCCCTGCCACCATATCCAGCGGGTACTCATCTTTGGCGATATAGTTATCGATAAAGTGCTGGATCATCCAGGGACCAGAGACATCCGCCAGCGAAGCCACCAACAGCAGGCCAACGGCAATCGCCAGTTTTTTCTTATCATGCAAGGCATAACCCAGCAGCCGTTTGAGGACGGCTTTATTTACGGCTTTCCCTGTCATTTCGCCTCCTTAATTGCCTGCTCCAGTTGTTGATAGCGGTACATTTCACCGTACCAGCTTCCCGCCCCAATCAAGGTCTGGTGATCGCCCTGCTCGGCTATCTGGCCATGCTGCAACACCAGAACAGTATCCGCCTGCTCCAATGCCGTCAGGCGGTGAGCAATAACAATAACCGTCTGCTTCTGTTGCTGCCTCAAATTGGCCAGGATCCGGTGCTCTGTCTTACCGTCAACGGCAGACAACGCATCATCCAGAACCAGAATTTCCGCCTCTAGCAACAAGGCCCGGGCAATCGAAATACGTTGCTTTTGTCCGCCCGACAGGGTGATCCCCTTCTCGCCGACTAAGGTCTCGTAGCCATCCGGGAACTGGATAATATCTTCATCGATACAGGCCGCCTGAGCTGCCGCGCGGATCTGCGCCATAGAAGCGTCCGGCCTGCCAAGGGCAATGTTTTCGGCGATTGAACGCGAGAACAGAAACGGGCTTTGACTGACAACGGCAAACCGGCTCCGCCAATGGTGAAGATCGGCTTCAGTAATACTGATCCCACCATAGCTGATACTGCCCTGCTTTAACTCCTGCTGACGAAGCAGCAAAGAGAATAAGGTGGACTTACCGCTACCAATCGGCCCGGCAATGCCGAGCATCTGACCCGGTTGCAAGGTCACATTCACCTCGCTCAGCGCTGGTTGCGTCTGCCCGTTCCAGTAAAACGCCTCGATATCAACCTGCAAGTCCTGCTGCGTTGCAGCCAGGGCGGCATCACCGCTGACAATTTCCGGTGCCTCGTCAAAAATATGCTGAAGGCGCTTCCAGGCTGCCGAGCCACGTTCGAGAATGTTGAACAGCCAGGCCATCGCCAGCATCGGCCAAATCATTAGCCCCTGATAAAGCGCAAAAGCCGTCAGATCACCCAACGTCAGACGGCCCTGAGAGACCATATAGCCGCCACCGGCGATACTGAGAAAGAAAGACATCCCAATCGTCAGCTGGATCACAGGATCAAACTTGGCATCGACCTTTTCCACCGCAAGGTTCTTTTCCCCGACCCTGTCGACCACATCGGCAAAGTCAGCCTGCTGACGCTGTTCCAGGCCAAAGGCACGGATCATTCTCACACCATTGAGGGTTTCCTGCGTTTTGTCCGTCAAGTCGGAAAATGCTGCCTGAGACTCAGAAAAACAACTATGAAGCTGACGACCAAAACGAAAGACCGCCATCGCCATAAAGGGCATCGGCAGCAAAGCCAGAACAGTGAGCTCCCAGCTCAACATTGTGGTCATCACAAATAGTACCGCCAGCCCCATGATCAGGGAGTCAGCCGCGGTCAGCACGCCTTCACCGGCAGTCATCACCACGGCATTGACATCATTGGTGGATCGCGCCATCAAATCGCCGGTTTTATAGCGTTCAAAAAACACCGGAGGGTGGGAAGAAAAATGACGGTACAGGCGGTTACGCAGCACAGTGCCAAGCTCGGCGGCAGCGCCGAATAACCAGACTCGCCAGATAATGCGCAGGATATAAACCACGAACCACAAGACGGCAATGCCTGCTAACCAGCTCAGCATTACCGGCAGGGTAATCTCTCCCGTTACGACACCATCGACAATCCAGCCTATTGCCCGTGGCGGCAATAGCTCGAACAGAGAAACCAGGATCAAAATTACTATCGCGCCGCCGTAACGACGCCATTGTTGGCGGAAATACCATCTCAACTGCCAAAAAATCTGCATAGTCCCTCCACAGAAACAGGCATAGCCAAAGTTTAAGACGAATCAAAGTCAGTCAGAGCAGCAATTACCTCGGGATGCAATTTGCAGGAGAAGAGATACCAATCAAAGAGAAAAGAAAGGCTGTTGTATCATGCTGGCCTTGTTGCTTATAAACAAAGCCATTATCGGAAAATTGACTAATAAATCAACCAAATGGAGGCAGCAAAATACAAAACAATCACTTTCTCCATGATAATTTATAAATTAGTTATATCTGCTTTTTTATACAGTATTTCACACCGGCAAAGCAGTGGTATATTTCAGCGGCTCCATGGCAAAGGTCGAGGTCACATTGGTCAGCCCTTCGATGCTGTTGACCAGCTTTTTGTAGAACTTATCAAATGCGGCCATATCAGCTACCTGCACCTTCATCATGTAATCGTACTCACCGGCCATTCGGTAGAACTCCATCACTTCAGGAAAGTCCGATACCGTTGCGACAAAGCAGTGGTACCACTCCTTGGAGTGATTACTGGTTTTGATCTGCACGAATGCCGTAAACGACAAACCGAGCTTCACCGGATCAAGCAAGGCTACCCGCTGTCTGAGGATCCCGCTCTCCTCCAGTCGCTTTAACCGCTTCCAGCAAGGTGTCGTCGTCAGGTTTACCGCCTCAGCCAGTTCGGCCAGCGCCAAGGTACCGTCTCGTTGCAGCATCCGTAGCAATGTTCTGTCAGTGTTATCTAAGTCAGCCAAAGTATTACCCCTAAATTACAACATAGAGAAAATTTTTCTCCCCATTATCGTTATAAAAGCAAACAAAGCAAAGATTTTTCACGTGCTTCAAGTACTATGCTAAGCATTCCAATAAGAAAATAACCGTTGGTATTCACCCCCTATTACCGACCGAGCCGCCTGAGAAAGAGGAAGAGACATGAGCCATGACCCGCAGTGGATTAACAGTGCCATCCGTAAGATAGAAGCTGACTTTCAGCGTTCGGCAGACACCCACCTCATCAAGCTGGATCTTCCTTCTCTTGACGGTATCGATATTTATCTAAAGGATGAGAGCACGCACCCGACCGGCAGCCTGAAACATCGCCTGGCCCGTTCGTTGTTCTTGTATGCCCTGTGTAATGGCTGGATCGGTCAGGATACAACAGTTATCGAATCCTCGTCCGGCAGCACCGCCGTATCAGAAGCCTATTTTGCGCGCTTACTTGGCCTGCCGTTTATTGCAGTTGTGCCTCGCAAAACAGCCCGCAAGAAAATCGAACAAATCGAGTTCTATGGTGGCCGTGCCCATTTCGTCGACAGCCCTGGCGAAATTTACGCCGAGTCGCGCCGTCTGGCCAAAGAGCTCAACGGCCATTATATGGACCAGTTCACCTTTGCCGAGCGTGCCACTGACTGGCGCGGCAACAACAATATCGCCAACAGCATCTTCGAGCAGATGCAGCTTGAAGAGCACCCGATCCCGAGCTGGATCGTCATGAGCCCGGGTACCGGCGGCACATCAGCGACAATCGGCCGCTATATTCGCTACCAGATGCACCAGACCAGACTCTGCGTGGTCGATCCCGAGAACTCGGTCTTCCATGACTATTACAAGACCCGCGACCTGACTCTGACTGGCACTGTCGGCAGCCGGATCGAGGGCATCGGCCGCCCGCGTGTTGAGCCGAGCTTTATCCCTGATGTGGTTGATGAAATGCGCACCATTGCCGATGCGGCCAGTATCGCCACCGTCCACTGGTTGGAAAAACTGCTGGGACGCAAGGCCGGCGCCTCAACGGGGACCAACCTCTACGGCGTGTTGCAGCTGGCCTGCGAGATGAAGGCCCGCGGCGAGAAAGGCTCTATCGTTACCCTGCTTTGCGACAGTGGCGAACGCTATCTTGATACCTATTTCAACGAGCAGTGGGTGGCCGACAACATCGGCGATATCTCTGCTTACCTCAGCCAACTGGAAACCTTCGAGAAAACCGGTTCGCTGTAACCCCAAACTATTATGAAATAGCTTGGGTGTATTTTTCTTTGTTCTATCCTGCAATCTACACGTTAGTTTGCCGCAGCCTGTCTGCGGCTTTTTTTTTACCTTATGTTTGTCGGCTGAGCAGAGAAACTTTCCTCACCAACAACTCTGAGGTAGCATTGCCGTGCCAACAGAGAACCTGCTGATGGTAGTAATACCTGCTTATAATTAACTGGCCGATCAGATAATTAATAAGCTGGTATGTTCATTCAAGCCACCGACTGTTTTTCGGTAAGGCTATAACACAGGAAAGACAAAGTATGCGTAAAGCCGTAGTCGTTTTTAGTGGCGGCCAAGACTCCACCACCTGCCTGATCCAGGCACTTGCCAACTACGATGAAGTTCATTGCATCACCTTTGATTATGGCCAGCGTCACAAGCTGGAAATTGAAGTGGCACAATCTGTCGCCAAAGATCTGGGCGTTGCCGCGCACAAGGTTATGGATGTCGGATTGCTCAACGAGCTGGCGATCAGCTCGCTGACTCGCGACAATATTGCCGTCTCCCATGAGCTGCAGGAAAACGGCCTGCCTAACTCATTTGTTCCCGGTCGCAACATCCTGTTCCTGACTCTGGCCGGGATCTATGCCTACCAGATTGGTGCCGAGGCTGTGATCACCGGCGTCTGCGAAACTGACTTTTCCGGCTACCCGGACTGTCGCGACGAATTCGTCAAATCCATCAACCAGTCTCTGGTACTGGGTATGGATCGTCCGCTGGCTATCGAAACGCCGCTGATGTGGCTGAACAAGGCCGAAACATGGGCGCTGGCCGATCAGTACAGCAAGCTGGACTACGTCCGCCAGCAAACACTGACCTGCTATAACGGGATTATCGGTGATGGCTGTGGCGACTGTCCGTCTTGCGATCTTCGCCGTGCTGGTCTCGAAGACTACCTGAGCAATAAAAAGTCAGTGATGGCTGAACTTGAGGCCAAACAGGCCAAAGGCAATGCCTAGCGCCCGCTCAGTCATATCTGACTAGGTCACCCCATAAAAAAACCGGAGCTTGTGCTCCGGTTTCTAGTTTCTGGTATCTGGCTTCTTACAGGAACGACTCGATATTAGTCACGGTAAAGTGAAAACTCGTCCTGACATTCAAGCAGCTGCTCACGGGTCATCATAAAGACGCCGTGGCCACCGTTCTCGAACTCAATCCAGGTAAACGGAATGTGCGGATACTGCTCTTCCATATGGATCATCGAGTTACCCACTTCACAGATCAAGACACCATTCTCTTTCAAATAATCCGGTGCATTGGCAAGAATACGACGAACCAGCTTCAGACCATCGGTACCCGCTGCCAAGCCTAGCTCCGGCTCGTGACGGAACTCATCCGGCAGGCTGTTCATGTCTTCCTGATCAACATACGGCGGGTTGGTCACAATCAGGTCGTACTGATCTTTTGGTACATCGCGCAACAGATCAGAGCGTAGCGGGATCACCTGCTGCTCCAGACCATGGTCCTGAATGTTCTGCTCGGCAACTTCCAGCGCATCTGTCGAGATATCAACCAAGTCAACCTCGGCTTCCGGGAAGGCATGCGCACAGGCGATACCGATACAACCGCTGCCGGTACACAGGTCCATGATACGAGTCGGGCTCTCAGCCAGGAACGGTTCAAAACCATTCTCGATCAACTCGCCGATCGGTGAGCGAGGCACCAGTACACGCTCGTCGACAAAGAATTCCATGCCGCAGAACCACGCTTTGTTGGTCATATAAGCGACAGGGGTACGTTCGTTAATACGACGGATCACGCGCTCGACAATACGCAGACGCTCGCTGCTCGTCAGCCGTGAAAAGCGGACTTCCGATGGAATATCCAATGGCAGATACAGGGTCGGCAGTACCAATTGTACCGCTTCGTCCCACGCATTATCCGTGCCGTGACCATAAAAAAGACCCGCAGCATTGAAACGGCTTACCGTCCAACGTAGCATGTCCTGCAAAGTGTGAAGTTCGTTGACGGCCTCGTCGACAAAAATCTTATCCAAAATAGCCTCCGAATGACGCTACAATACCGCTATAGAGTTGTTGGAATATCATTATGAGTAAAAAAGATCTTACCCTGGAAGATGACCTGGCACTCTTTCAGGATGCGGTTAAAGGCGTAAAAAAGTTGTCGCATGATACCATAATCACGCCACGCCGACAGAGCCCAAAGGCTGATAAGCCCAAAGTCTCGGAAAAAGAAACCCAAAACCACGAGTTTTATTTCTCCGATGAATTCGAGCCCCTCCTCAACGAGCATGGCCCGATGCAATATGCCCGTACCGGTGTATCGAAATATGAAGTGAAAAAGTTACGCCGCGGGGTGTATGTACCCGATATGTATCTGGACATGCATGGTATGACGCAACAGGAAGCCAAACGCGAACTGGCTGCTATGATTGCTGCCTGTATCAAGGAAAGTGTGTCCTGCGCCTGTGTGATGCATGGCATTGGCAAACATATCTTGAAGCAAAAGGCGCCGCTATGGCTGGCACAGCACCCTGATGTGATGGCTTTTCACCAGGCTCCGCTGGAGTTCGGGGGGGATGGTGCGTTACTAGTCTTAATTGATATTCCGGAGAGATAGACAGAAGAGGCGAAAGCCCAGGTACGAGTGTCGAGAAAAACAACAACCTGTTTATTGCTCGTCACTCGATACTAGATTCTAACCACTTGGCTAGTATACATATTTCGCCAGGGCTCCCACATTGATCACCTGACCTTCAACAATCAGCGTCACTTCACCACTGTCGCAAATCTGCATACGGGTTTTTACCGCACCTTCGCTGTAATAGTGTTCACAGTTACCATTACGGGCGCTGTCAATACGCGAAAAGATAGTGATCCCACCAGCACTAAAAATGCTCTGCGGCGCGGCAAACGTCAGGGTACTGCCGGATGCGGAAATGTGCATTTCTTCACTGACACCATTGGCCCACTTGATTGCACCGTTGGCATTAATGCTCGGAGCCCGAGGCCCCTGGATACAGCCAGCTAACAGTACGGCACTGAGGATTGCAAAAATTTTACCTTTCATAACAGTAACTTTGTTAATTCTCGTTCGATGAATGATACTCAATCCAGCTAGGGATGAAACCTCAATTGATAAAAACTGAGCCCTAAATCAGCTCTCGATACTTGTATCGGCAGCCATTCCCAAAGCTTAAGGTTAAATGTTGTTCATCCTTCAGGATTGGCCTGCCACAAAAACTCGACTTCTTCATCATCAGGCTGGTAGTCAAGAGCCGCAATCGCGGATGTACGGAACATAGGCGGCTGCAGGCCCGGTGCCAACTCAGCAGTCAGGTAGCCAACTAGAGGAAGGTGAGAGACAATCAGAACAGTTTCCGGACGCTCGACGGCAATCACCGCCTTCAGATAGGCCGCCACTTCCTCTGCCTGCCCGTAAGGGGTGATTTCTTCGACAGTCATCAGGCGTTTGGGCTCTGGCAAATGCCCAGCCATCGCCTGCCATGTCTGCTGGGCACGGAGGTAAGGGCTCACCCAAACCATATCCAGCCCATCACTTAGCTGACTTGTCAGCTGGAGCGCCATCTGTTCGGAGTGTGACTCACCACGCGCTGTCAGAGGTCGCTCCGCATCAGTGGGAGCGAAGTTCTGCGCCTCGCCATGACGCATGATATAAATTCGCATATAGCCTATCCAATAAACCCGCCCTATTAACTAACCGGACCGTAGACGCCAGATTATCTTGCCAAACCTGCACACGTCCGCTGCCTGTGGTGAGTTAATACGACCAGAGAGTACGTTCAATCAGCCGTTATGCTAACAAGTCCTGCCGATACTGAATAGCCATTCCGCATATTCTGTTACCGTTCCGTGACCGGTGAAACGCCTGAGCAAAAAAATCAGCAATTCTCGACACAATGCTTAATTAGCCTCATCCCAGCCCCGGTAAGGGCTGATGCGAATAAGAATCACGGCGAAGTTAATTTGCCACCCTCTATATTGAGCGTCATAATTAGCTTAATTTACTAAGAAAATAGGCTCTTCACGTGCATATCAGTCCTAATGATCCTAAGCAGTACCGCTACCTGACTTTAGATAATAAGCTTAAGGTTCTATTGGTACATGACGCAGACGCCCCACGTTCAGCTGCGGCATTATCGGTCAAGGTCGGTCACTTCGATGATCCCGTTGATCGACAGGGCATGGCACATTTCCTGGAGCACATGCTGTTTCTCGGCACGGAGAAGTACCCCAAAGTCGGCGAGTTCCAGACATTCATCAACCAGAGCGGCGGCAGCAACAACGCATGGACCGGTACAGAAAATACGACCTTTTTCTTCGAAGTTAGCCCCCATGCCTTTAGCGAGGGACTTGATCGCTTCGGCCAGTTTTTCACCGCTCCCCTGTTTAATGAAGAAGCCGTTGATAAAGAGCGCCAGGCCGTCGATTCTGAGTACAAACTCAAAGTCAAAGACGATGTACGCCGCCTTTACCAGGTCCATAAGGAAACCATTAACCCGGCGCACCCTTTTTCCAAATTTTCCGTCGGCGATCTCACAACATTAGATGACAGGGACGGCAAACCGGTCCGCGATGAGCTAATTGCCTTTTACCAAAGCCATTACTCAGCCGATCTGATGAGCCTGGTACTGCTCGGCCCGCAGTCGCTGGACGAACTGGAAAGCTATACCAATACCTACTTTGCCCACATCCCTAATACGGATATTGCCAAGCCGGCGATCACCGAACCGCTGGTCACCGCCAACGAAACCGCAAAATTCATTAAGATAGAGCCAATTAAAGAAGTTCGAAAGCTCACCCTGTCTTTTGCTATGCCTTCTGTCGAGCAATATTATCGCCAAAAGCCCCTTTCATATATTGCCCACCTGCTGGGCAATGAAGGCTGCGGCAGTCTGATGTCGATACTGAAAAGCCGAGGGCTGATCAATACGCTCGCCGCCGGTGGCGGAGTCAACGGCAGCAATTTTCGCGAATTCACCATCAGTCTAAACCTGACCCCGAAGGGACTGGATAATATCGATGATATCGTGACGGCTGTTTTTCAATATATCCACCTCATTAGCCAACAGGGACTGAATGAGTGGCGCTATAAAGAGAAGCAGGCCGTACTGGAGCAGGCTTTCCGATATCAGGAAAAAAGCCGCCCGCTAGATACCGTCAGTTATCTGGTCATGAACCTGTTCCACTATGCACCGGAAGACGTGATCTACGGTGACTATATGATGACTGAGTATAACGAGCCGCTGTTGCAAGAGCTGCTTGCCTACCTCAGCCCGGACAATATGCGCCTGGTACTGGTAGCCCAGGAACAGGAGTACGACCGTATCGCTCAGTGGTACCATACTCCCTACTCCATCTCGGCCTTTACCGACGGGCAACTGGCACGCTGGCGACAGGTAGACAGCTCGCCCGATCTAAGCCTGCCCGAGGTCAACCCCTATATCTGTGAGAAACTCGATCCGCATCCGCTGGTCGCCGGGGCCGAGCTTCCTCCCCAGTTAATCCAGGATCTTCCGGGGTTCCGCCTGTGGTACAAGCAGGAGCATGAATTCCGGGTACCCAAAGGTGTGGTGTATGTGGCCATCGATAGCCCGCACGCCGTCGATACCCCGCGCAACATTGTCAAAACTCGCCTTTGCGTCGAGATGTTGCTGGAAGCCATCAACGAATCTGCCTACCCGGCAGAAATCGCCGGTATGTCTTATAACCTCTATGCCCACCAGGGTGGTGTTACCCTGCAGCTATCGGGTTTTAGCGAAAAACAGCCACTCTTGATGAAACTATTGCTGGAGCGCTTCGAGGGAAGAACCTTCAACCCGGAGAGGTTCCAGAACATCAAGGCACAAATGCTCCGTAACTGGCGCAATGCCGCCGAGGACAAACCGATATCTCAGCTTTTCAACGAGCTGACCGGGATATTGCAGCCTAACAACCCGCCTTACCCGGTGCTCATCGAAGAGCTGGAAACCATTGAGGTCGACGAGCTTCCGGAGTTTGTCGAGGCGATGTTTGCCGAACTGCACATCGACACCTTCATCTATGGCAACTGGCTGAAGGAAGATGCACTGGCACTGGCAGAGCTTCTCAAGGACGCCTTCCGGGTTACCGACCAGCTCTATGGCGAATCACAAAGACCACTGGTTCGTCTGGGCAAAGTTGGCACCCTGCGTCACGAAGTCAACTGCAATCATGCCGATTCTGCGATCCTGATGTACTACCAGTCGAGAAAGACGACCCCCAGGAAGATTGCCGTCTACACCCTGGCAAACCATCTGATGTCGACCACCTTCTTCCATGAACTGCGTACCCGCCAGCAATTGGGTTACATGGTCGGCACCGCAAACCTCCCCCTGAACCGGCATCCGGGGCTGATTTTATATATCCAATCGCCGGTAGCCGCGCCAGCCCAGCTGTCCGAGGCCATTGACGAGTTCACTAATGCCTTTGCCCTGGTTTTGCTGGAGCTGACCGAAGCACAATGGCAGGCCAGCAAACAAGGTCTGATCGCGCAAATCTCTGAGCCGGATACGAACCTGCGTGCCCGGGCACAGCGATTCTGGGTCAGCATCGGCAACAAGGATGCGGAATTTAACCAGCGCCAGAAAGTGGTGCAGGAACTGCAGGAACTCAGCCGCGCCGATATGATTCGCTTCATTGTCGAGATCATCAAGCCACGCACATCAAACCGGCTGGTCATGCACTGCCAGGGCGATGCCCATAGCAACCTTGAGCCGCTCAGCATCGGCCTGCCCATCGAATCAATCGATGAGTTTCAGAAAAAAGCGCGCTAACATCTCAGATAGCAGTATTTAGACATAAAAAAATGGCCTGCATTTGCAGGCCATTTTTAATGGTTACACTTATCAGGCTTGATAGAAGCTCTGGCCTTCGTTTGCCATCGCGATCAGCTTGTCACATGGCTTGAAGCGCTCGCCGTACTTATCAGCATGTTCGTTGAGCAATTCGACCACTCGCTTGATCCCCAACTGATCCATATAGCGGAACGGACCACCGAGGAATGGCGGGAAGCCGATACCGAAGATAGCACCGATATCACCGTCCCGTGCCGACTGAATAACCCCCTCATCCAGACAGCGGGCCGCTTCGTTCAGCATCATCAGACTACAGCGCATGGCCAGAGCCGCCCCTTCCGCTTTCTTCTCCGGTTTGATGTTCAGCAGTTTGTAGACGGTCTTATCGACAGACTTTTTCTTGCTGTTATACAGATAGAAGCCTTTACCGCTCTTGCGCCCTTTACGGTCGTCGTTAAGCAGCACATCAAACACATCCGGCCCGCGGAAGCGCTCGCCCAGTTCCTCGACCATAATAGGCATGATTTTGGCACCGATATCGACACCCACCTCATCAAGCAAGGTAATTGGCCCGACCGGGAAACCAAAATCCAGCAGTGCTGCATCCAGATGCTCGATAGGCTCTCCGCTTAGCAAGACCGATGCCGCCTCGTTCATGTAAGGAGCAAGAATACGGTTGACATAAAAACCGGCTTTGTCGCCGACAACGATCGGAGTTTTGCCCTGCTTCTTCGCCAGCGCAACAACTGTGGCCACTGTTTCCGGAGAGGTGCCGGCATGAGGGATCACCTCTACCAGCGGCATTTTTTCTACCGGGCTGAAATAGTGAAGACCGACGACGTTTTCCGGACGCTCGGCAGCCTCGGCAATCTGGTGGATCGGCAACGAGGAAGTGTTAGTGGCAAAAATAGTCTCGGCCTTGGCATTATCCTCAATCTCCTTCACCATCTGATGCTTGAGTTTCAGATCTTCAAATACCGCTTCTACCACCACGTCCACACAGTCAAAACCGGTATAGTCAGTGCCACCGGTAATGCTCATCATCTGCTTTTGCAGTTCAGCTTTGCTGATGATCCGGCGCTTACGCTTTTTATCCAGCAGCTTATAGTTATAAGCCATGGCGTTTAAAATACCGTCATTGGCAATATCTTTGATCCGCACAGGGTACTTGGCCTTGGATGCGGTAACATGGCTGATACCACCGCCCATCAGGCCGCCTCCCAACACGCCAACTCGTTTGATGTCGCCCGGTTTGGCATCCGATCCGGTTTCTTTTTTCATTGCCGTCGTGGCAAAGAAGATGCTGCGCAGCGCGGCCGATTCCGGGCTCATGACCAACTCGCCAAAGCGCTTGGCCTCCTGCTTCAGGCCTTTTTCCATACCAAACTGCAAGCCGAACTTGATGACTTCCAATATGGCATCAGCCGCCGGATAGTTGCCGCGGGTTTTTTCATGGGTTTTCTTGGCTGCCTGATCGAACACCAGCGAGCGCCCCAGGGCATTACCGCCCATCGCCCAATCCTGGAACGAATGTTTACGCTTAGGTTTGGCTTTCAGTGCCTGCTTTTCAGCAATATCAAGCAAAATACTGTGCGGAACAGCCTCATCAACAACGCCTAGCTTTTTCGCCTTCTTGGCCCGCAACTGCTTGCCGGTCAGGATCATATCCAGGGCATTGGCGACACCGATAAGGCGTGGCAAACGCTGGGTACCGCCCGAACCCGGCAGCAAACCCAGCTGGACTTCAGGCAGACCCAAACGGGTCTTGTCATCATCGGAGCAGACTCGGCTATGACAGGCCAGCGCCAACTCCATACCACCACCCAGACACGGGCCATGAATGGCTGCCACCACATGAAATGGCAACGCTTCAAGCTCGGCAAACAGCTCCTGGCCTTTAGCGGCTAATTGTTGGGCTTCTTCGGCGGTGGTGCAGGCCGCCAGCATACGAATATCAGCACCGGCAATAAAGTTGTCCGGCTTACCCGAATGGACAACCAGCCCTTTGATATTTTGCTTGGCCTTCAATTCAGCCAGTACATCGGACACCTGCTCGACAAACGCTGACTGCAGCGTATTCATTTTTTCTTCCGGCACATCGATTTTCAGCCAAGCGACGCCGTTATCACCGTAAGATAAAGAAAATGCGGATTCTTGTTGGGTCATTATTCTGCCTCCAGGATCATTGCAGCGCCTAAGCCACCCGCTGCGCAAGCGGTATTCAATGCCAAACCACCTCCTCGACGCTGCAGTTCACGCAGTGTCTGGGTGATCATTCGTGCCCCTGTAGCGGCAAACGGGTGACCATAAGCAATGGAGCCTCCAAGCACATTGAACTTGTCCATATCAATCTCACCAATTGCCTGGCTGCGACCGAGCTTCTCTTCAGCAAACTTCTTCGAACCAAACATCTTCACGTTGGCCAGCGTCTGTGCGGCGAAAGCTTCGTGCATATCAATAAGAGTAAGATCAGACAGACTGATACCGGCACGATCGAGAGCCATAGGTGTCGCATAAGACGGCCCCATCAACATGTCTTTCTCTACGCCGATCGCCGAGAAGGCATAGGAGCGGATATAACCCAATGGTTTGAGGCCAAGCTCTTTGGCCCTGCCTTCGCGCATCAGCAGGATCGCCGCCGCACCGTCTGTCAGTGGTGTCGCATTGGCTGCGGTAACTGAGCCAAACTTGCGGTCAAACGCCGGACGCAGCTTGGCATAAGACTCAAGCGACGAATCTTCACGAATATTATTGTCTTTATCTATCCACTGACGATAAGGTTCCGGGAAGGCAGTGATCACCTCACCCTGGATCAGGCCGTCTTTCCATGCTTGTGCAGCAAGCGTATGAGAGCGGTGAGCCAGTGCATCCTGCTCCTCACGGGTAATGCCATGTGTTTTCGCCATCTGCTCTGCGGTTTGGCCCATGCTCAAGCCAGTTGAATATTCGGCCACCGCCGGCGGTACCGGCATCAGATCTTTCATGCTGAGTTTGCTAAGCAGTTTTAAACGCTTGCTCATGGTTTTGGCCTTGCTCAGTGCCAGCAAGGTCGCCGCCATTTTTTTCGAAACGCCAATCGGCAATACCGAAGAAGAGTCGGCTCCACCGGCAATACCGATATCAACGGTACCCGAGATAATACTCTCAGCCACGTTCGCCGCCGCCTGGAAACTTGTTGCACAGGCCCGGGTAACACTGTAGGCATCAGTGCCGATATTCATGCCGGTACCAAGAACAATTTCACGGGCAATATTCGGTGCTTCCGGCATCTGGACAACCTGTCCAAATACCACCTGATCAATCAGTTGGGGATCAAAGTCAATCTGCTGCAGCATTTCATTGACCACCATTTTCCCCATGTCCAAAGCAGGAACGCCATTAAAGGCCGTGGCCTGACGGGCAAACGGGGTTCGTAATCCACTTACAACGGCGATGCGCTCACCTTGATGGGTGGTGAGATTCTGGAGACGTGTCATCGCTACTCCTTATTATGATTTGCAGGGCACTCAATGTGCACGGTAGAGGTCTGACCACATCAATTGTAATCAACTTGTTACTTATTTCAAACAAATGTTTTAAGTATTTACAAGAAGCGGGACACGAGTTGGAAATTACGGCGGGATTATGTGCTTTCTATCATAGTAGAATAATAGCAACTTGTTGCTTACTATGAGAAAAAGGCAAAAAAAAACCATACCGATATGGTATGGTTATAATTTACACGGATAAAATCCATGCAAGGTATAAGTCAATTAACATAAAGCCAATTGCAAATCAGGCAGAGCCTGATAGGAGAAAGTAAAGTCAGCCTTCAAAAGGAAGTTGTCATCTTGCTCAACAGATAGTAACCATACAAAAACAGACCTGTTCCACAGAACCGAATTCAATGCTTACCATCAGATGACGTGAACTACTATAGCTTCCTCACGGGGACACAATTTGAACCAGATCAATTTTAGTGCTGATAATCCGATGAATCATGCAATCGCTGAATAAAACGAGCTGAATAACGGCCCAGCGGTTTCTTTTTGATGGGCAAATTTATGATTAAGCAATTTTTTCGTAAGAAAAAGACGGATGCCTCGGTCTCTGTAGACATGAATAAGCAAAGACGGTACGAAGCCCTTGTCCGGGCCTGGCATCGGGACTTATATCGCTACGCCTACTGGTTATGCCACGATCCTCATATCGCCGAGGATCTTGTGCAGGAAACCTGTCTACGTGCGTGGCGCTCTCTCGACAGCCTACATGATGACAAAGCCGCCAAGTCCTGGCTGATCACAATCCTTCGCAGGGAAAACGCGCGTCGTTTTGAGCGAAAACAGCTGGATTTGGTCGATATTGATGACTATGCCATCGCAGATACCAAGCATCAGGGCTCCGAGATGGATGTCGAGCAGCAGATCTTGCACAAGCAGATTATGAAGCTGGCACCAGAATACCGGGAACCATTAGTGTTGCAGGTTATGGCTGGGTTTAGCGGCGATGAAATTGCCGAAATCCTCGACCTAAACCGCAATACTGTAATGACACGCTTGTTCCGCGCCAGAAATCAATTAAAAGAGCAAATTGAAAAGCAATCCGAGCGGAGGGGCCAACAAAATGGACGATCTTGAATTCCGTCGTCGTATCCTGGCAGATCCTAACGATACCAGTCAGGAAATGATCGCAGCAAAGAATGCATCGATAGCCAACCGAAAGCTATCGGATGAACTATTGCAGCTCGATGCCAAGCTTGAAAGTATTTTAAAAGTCGATGTGCCCGATGATCTTGCTGATCGTATCTTGTTTCACCAATCCGGACAGCCTGAGCAGAATCGAGGAAAAACGCGATTCCATCTTGCTATAGCCGCCTCTATCGCTTTTGTCTTCGGTTTGTTTGTCGGTCAGTTCAACTCTCAAATTGTACCGGCCGGTGCCACCAGTGAAATTGCACAGGTCGCGATGGAGCATGTCTACACCGAAGCCCCATTTATTGAAGGTATAGACGAATCGGTCACGCTACAGCAGGTCAATGCCAAACTAACGCCTTTTGGCTCAGAACTGACCAGCTTGCCCGGTCATGTTTACTATGTAAACCATTGTGGTTTTGGCGATAAAAATGCGCTTCATATGGTCATGGCAACCGAAAACGGCAAAGTGACTGTATTCGTCGTGCCTGAGCAGCAACCCAAAATGTCATCGTTCAGTGACAATAATTTGAACGGGGTGGTGATGCCTGTTCAAAATGCGAGCTTGATAGTGGTTGGCGAGAAAGGACAAAACGTCGCCCCTATAGCCGAAAGCCTGGGCTCAGATCTTAACTGGGAAATTTAACCCACTTGCCTCACAATAGCGGTCATTCCCTGGAATAATGGAAATGACCGCACCTATTCCCCTGAAAAATAAAGCAATTTAATTTGTTACCTTGGTTGCATATTTTCGATTTTACCATCCCTTTCCTCGATGAATATTCGCTAGAATCCTTCCCTAGTTATTAACTTTGCAATAACAACCAATAAGTTACTAACTGGTCTGATTTGATACGTCAGGCTACCCACCTACAATCGTGCGCAATCTGCAAAAATAGCAGATAAATGCAGTATATGATTAGGAATAACAATAAATATGAATAAGAAGCGTCTGTTTACAAAATCTGTGGTTGCAGTAGCAATCACCATGGCATCGCAGCAAGCACTGGCTGCCGGTTTTCAGCTAAACGCACAATCTGCAACCGGCCTTGGCCGTGCTTTCGCCGGTGATGCCGTTATCGCTGATAACGCATCAGCAATGGCTCGTAACGCAGCAGCAATGTCGTTATTTGATGCGCCGGCGATCTCGCTGGGTATCAATGCTATTGATACTGATATCAAAGTTAAAAATGCACAATATACAAATGTTCTTCAACAAACTAGCTCTATTGATGATGAGCAGATTGGAGACATTTCATATGTACCTAACATCTACTATATCCACCCAATCAACGACAAGTGGGCGGTAGGTGCCGGTATTTATTCTAACTTCGGTACCAAAACTGAATTTGGTAGTGATTACGAAGCCAACGAATATGGCGGCATGACCGATGTGAAGAGTATCAACTTTGCCCTGAGTGCCTCTTACCGCATCAACCAGCAGTGGAGTGTCGGTGGTGGTCTGGATGTTATTTATGGTTCAGGTAAACTTCAGCGTACAAACAAGACGCTAGAAGGTTTAGTTGAACAACAGACAACAGTCGCAGGACCACTGGTTGATATTGATGCTGACGGCGTCGCTCTAGGCTGGAACGTGGGTACGGTTTATGAACTGAATGATAATAATCGCTTTGGTTTTTCCTACCGCTATAGCCCAGAGCTAGAAGCTGATGGCGATATGTACTACCAGCCAGGTGGCGGCGATATCAGTAACGAAAAACTGAAGATGCCTCTGCCTGATATGGCGGAATTCTCTGGCTTCCATAAGCTAAATGACAAATTCGCTGTACACTATAGTGTGCAATGGATTGGCTGGAGTGCTTTTGACAAGCTAGAAACAACTGGCAATAAAGAGCTAAACACCTACGAATGGCAGGATGGTTGGCACTACGCTTTGGGTGGTACTTACTACCTAAACAACGACTGGACGCTACGTACCGGTTACATGTATGACACCAGCGCACAGGATCAGAAAACATCAATCTCTGTACCTGATTCAGACCGTCAATGGTTCTCTGGTGGCTTCACTTATCACCTAGATGCCAAGTCCAATATTGATGTTGGTGTTACTTATCTTCTTGGTGAAGATGTTAGTGTTGTTGAAAACAGCAATGGCCTAACAACCATTGCGGGTACTACCCGTGCTAATGCATGGCTATACGGTATCCAGTACAGTCGTTCATTCTAATTCAGCGAACCTTTTCGTTTGAGTTTATAAAAGGGAGCCTTTGGCTCCCTTTTCTAATTTTAACCCTAACTACTTGTCATTTATAACTTTTACTACTCAACGCTACTTTTCTTCGCTATTTTCAGTGAACACTACGTCGCTGAAACCCTCTATTTCATATACATGTGTACGCTGAAATCTCATCCGACCAGAATGATATGAGTATTTTTTACCAGATATAACACCAGGATTATAAAACTAACCAGCATAAACAACTTAATTATTATCAAGAACAAAGAATAACTTAAAGCTTTTACTCTAAAGCGTATGATTCGCAGCATTACGTTTCAGCGAACATATAGACTGATGAACAAAAATAAAATTACTCTTTCTTTGGCAGCAGCAGCAACTTTAGGCATGAGTGCCAATGCAATGGCAGCAGGCTTCCAGCTGGCAGAATACTCGGCAACAGGCCTTGGCCGCGCGTTTGCCGGTGAAGCAGCAATGGCAGACAATGCCAGCGCCCAGTTCCGCAACCCGGCAATGATGACCTATCTAGAAGGAACGCAGCTCTCTGTTGGTGCAATCTATGTCGATCCGAATATCGATGTCGATGGCAATATTGAATACGGCCCACTTAAAGCTAATACTAAGGCTAGTGACGTCGCTCACTCAGCGGTCATCCCTAACTTTTATCTTTCACATCAAGTCAATGACAAGTGGACTGTAGGCTTAGCTATTGCGACTAACTATGGTATGGAAACAGAGCTAAACGGTAACTTCTACGGAACACTGTTTGGCAACGAGGCAATGGTTAAATCTGTCGAAATCAACCCGAACCTTGCTTACAAGATCAATGATCAGTTCAGTATTGGTGGTGGTGTTCGCTATGTGATGGGCGAAGGTCATTTTGGTGCCTCTCTGCCAAGCTCTTTGCCTGCAGGTGCAGAAGCACTTCTGCAGTCAAACCCGCAGGCTGGACAGCTATTGTCCCAGCTTAAGGGCAAAGACCTTAAGTACATGGAAGGTGATGATACCGCATGGGGCTGGCAGCTAGGCGCTGCCTGGCAAATCAACCAGGATCACCGCATTGGTGTGAACTACCGCTCTGAAGTTGATTTCAACCTTGAAGGGGATGCTTCCGGTCTGTCATACACTGGTATAAGTGGGATCCAAAAAGGTACCAAACTCCCTGGTAGCATGGAGCTAACCCTGCCAGCAACAGCTGAAATTGCCAGCTTCCACCAGCTAACTGACAAGTTTGCGATGCATGCGAGTTTCAACTGGACAGACTGGAGCAGTTTTGAAAAGTTAGTTGCAGTCATTCCAGGCCATCCAGATAGCCCTGATACGATTAAAGTAGAAAACTGGAAAGACAACTACCGCCTTGCCGTAGGTACAACCTACCAGCTAAACAACAAACTGGCGCTTCGTTCTGGTGTCGCATACGATACCTCTTCTGTTGATGAAGAATACCGTACCCAGACTATTCCAGAAACTGATCGTTTATGGCTAAGCATTGGTGCTGGTTATAGCTGGTCTAAAAATCTAAGCTTCGATGCCGGCTTCACTTACATCTTTGCTAAAGATGCGAAAATGAAAGAAGAAATCGAAGACATTCCAGGCCTAAGCTTCAACGGTGAAACCTCTGGCAACGTATGGCTAGTTGGCGTACAGGCAAACTACAAGTTTTAATGACAGGCTGAAACTAGAAACTAGATTTTAGCTACGTCCATCAAGAGAGTGTATTGATATGCACTCTCTTTTTTATTGCTCGCACCGCATGCATGAATTCAATTAATCCATAAAGAAAGAAATTTCATTCGACGTCACAAAAATTGCCTCATAGAATCGCATCTTTCTTAGCATTCTTAGTATTTCATCAATTTTTCTCATGCTTTTAACAACACTATACATCATCGGAATAACTGCCGAGGCTATGACCGGCGCACTGGCTGCCGGCAAGCGTCATATGGACTGGTTCGGGGTCATGCTGGTTGCCAGCGCGACTGCAATCGGCGGCGGTACAGTACGCGATATATTACTGGGCCACTACCCGCTCGGCTGGGTGGCAAATCCCCAATACCTTGCGATTACTTGCCTGGCCGGGTTGTTTACAACCATGGTGGCTCCGCAGGTTGTCCGCTTTCACAAAATATTTGTTCTGCTCGATTCTCTGGGACTGATTGTATTCAGTATCATCGGCTGTCGGGTAGCCATGGATATGGGCCTGTCTCCGCTTATCTGTATCGTAGCCGCAGTGGTGACTGGGGTCTTCGGTGGGTTGCTACGGGATTTAATCTGTCGTCGTACCCCCATGGTGCTGCATAAAGAGCTGTATGCATCTGTCGCATTCATGGCTGGCGGAATGTATTACACGATGATGTATTTTGCCGTACCGGAAACAATAACGACGATTATGACTCTGGTTGTCGGCTTTATGGTACGTGTTGCTGCCGTGCAGTTTGGCTGGCGCCTGCCGATATTCAAGTTCGAAGAAGTCGGCAAGGTTGAAGCCAAAGAGCTTGATTCACAATCCTGACAACGGGTATCAAACATTCCGTTGGATATGCAGGCAAACAAAAAGCGAGAGGCTTTCACCTCTCGCTCTTTTTAATCTCAAATCGATAATGATCAGATCTTCGGTGTTTCTGTCACCACATCGGCGTTCTGACCACGATGGCGCAGCAGATGATCCATCAGTGTGATCGCCAGCATCGCTTCAGCAATCGGCACCGCGCGGATCCCGACGCACGGGTCGTGGCGACCTTTGGTGATCACTTCCGTGCTCTCGCCCTGACGATTAATGGTTTCGCCCGGTACCGTAATACTTGATGTCGGCTTCAGGGCAATATGTGCAACCACATCCTGACCGGACGAGATGCCACCCAAAATACCGCCGGCATGATTGGTTTTAAAGCCTTCCGGTGTCATCGCATCACGATGTTCGCTGCCGCGCTGCTCAACCACATCAAAACCATCACCAATCTCAACCCCTTTTACCGCATTAATACTCATTAGCGAGTGGGCAATGTCGGCGTCAAGACGGTCAAAAACAGGCTCTCCCAAACCAACCGGTACATTGCTGGCTACAACCGTCAGCTTGGCACCAATGGAGTCGCCTTCTTTCTTCAGTTTACGTATCAACTCGTCAAAGGCTTCAACCTTGTCGGCATCCGGACAGAAAAACGCATTTTGCTCAATCTGATCCCAGTCAACCTTATCAATGGTGACATCTCCCATCTGAGAGAGATAAGCACGCACCTCAATACCATGCACTTGCTTCAGGTACTTTTTGGCCACAGCGCCAGCAGCTACACGCATCGCCGTTTCACGGGCTGACGAACGACCACCGCCGCGGTAGTCACGAACTCCGTACTTTTGGTGGTAGGTATAATCAGCATGTCCCGGGCGGAACTTATCCTTGATGTTGGAGTAATCTTTTGAGCGCTGGTCGGTATTTTCAATCAGCAGACCAATCGAGGTACCGGTTGTCTGGCCTTCAAAAACGCCAGACAGAATCTTTACTTCATCGGGTTCACGACGCTGAGTTGTGTACTTGGAAGTACCTGGACGTCGACGGTCCAAATCATGCTGCATGTCCGCTTCTGTCAGTGCAAGCCCCGGAGGACAGCCATCAATGATGCAGCCTAGTGCCAGGCCATGGCTTTCACCAAAGGTAGTGACGCGAAAAAGTTGTCCTATCGTATTGCCTGCCATTACTTCCTCTGTTCTTTTCGATGTTTCTAAAATACCCGCGCAACATTTGCCTTGCCGGGATCATCATAGTTGTGTTTTCGTTAATGAGTACATAGTGCAAATTAGTCGCAGGGAATGCAAGAGGGGAAATACGCTTATTATCGGCAATTAAAATGTGAAGGGGATATAAGGGGGGATATAGCGAGAGAAGGCTCTCTCGCTATACAAGCAGAAATTACGCGTCTTTTTTCGATTTCCACTTCTTGATGCCGCTTGAGCCAGAATTGCGGCCACGAGAGAAATCATTGTCACGGCTAGATCTGCCATCGCCTGACTTACCTTGGCCTGATTTTCCTTGACTTGGCTTATTGTGGCTAGGCTTGTTGCCACGCCCAGGGCGAGAGCCTCGGCGTTCGTCTGAGCGTGAATCCTCTTGATCGCCTGAACGGCGCTTGCGGTTAAACTCGCCTTTGCCCTTGTAAGTTTTGTACTGAATCTTGCCGCCATTACGCTCAGCTGCATCTTGCTGACGACTGTCAAACAACTTGGCATCCGTCGCTTTTTTGATGGATTTGCCTTTGCCATCAACCTGCGAGGCTTCCTCTGTACCGCTGGAATCGGAAATCAGGCTATGAATCTCAGCAATTTCTGCCTCTGTCAGGTAACGCCATTTCCCATTCGGCAATCCATCGATGCTGATATTCATAATACGAACACGGCGCAGCTTGAACACGTCATAACCCAGTGCTTCACACATACGGCGGATCTGGCGGTTCAGTCCCTGTGTCAGCACAATACGGAACGAGTAGGTCGTTTCCTTGGTGACTTTACATGGCAAGGTGACGGTGTCGAGGATTGCGACACCCGAGGCCATCTTGTCGATAAATTCCTGGGTGATCGGCTTGTCTACCCGAACCACATATTCTTTCTCGTGCGAGTTACCGGCACGCAAGATTTTGTTGACGATATCACCGTCATTAGTCAGAAAAATCAGACCGTCTGATGGCTTGTCCAAACGACCAATCGGGAAGATACGCTTACGGTGACCAATAAAATCGACAATATTATCTTTTATATGACGCTCGGTAGTACAGGTTATGCCTGTTGGCTTGTTAAGCGCAATATAGATTGGCTTTTCTTTGGCACGCAGAGGCCGGTCATCGACCAGTACTTCGTCGCCCGGTTGTACTTTCATGCCCATTTCCGGCTCTTGGCCATTGATGGTCACTCGGCCTTGATCAATAAGCTTGTCCGCCTCACGGCGTGAGCAAAAGCCCGTATCACTGATAAATTTGTTTAAACGTACTGCTTTTGCCTGATTCTGGTCGGCATTGTCAGTTGAATTCTGAGGCTGATTCTGAGACATGGTGTTCTTCTTTGCTATGCGTTTCACAACGCGATCAAGGTCAGTTAGTTGGCTATACCCTCTAATTCTACCAACCCCGTAGGGTGCTGGAAAAGAAATTATGTTTAATAGCGAAAAAAACCGCCCAGATGGGCGGTTTCATTTCAGTCAAAGAACAGCGCAGAAGGCTATTAGCTCTCTTTTGCTGTCGGCAGCTCACCATGATTCGAGCGACCGACATAATCTTGCTGCAGGGCTTTTTCCAGCTGTTCGGCAACATGACCCGGTGATGCCGTTTTCTCCGACATCAATCGATACATCGCAGGGATCACCAACAGGGTCACAAAGGTAGCAAACGCCATGCCGAAGAAGACAACTGTTCCGACAGCAATCCGGCTTTCAGCTCCCGCCCCTGTCGACAGAATCAAAGGAACAGAGCCAAACAAGGTAGTAAAGGCTGTCATCAAAATCGGGCGCAAACGACGCTCAGAAGCATCGATAATTGCCTGCTCGAATGCAACACCCTTGTCACGTAGCTGGTTGGCAAACTCAACAATCAGGATACCGTTCTTGGTTACCATCCCAATCAGCATGATCATCCCGATCTGGCTGAAGATATTCAGACTCTGGTTTAAGATCAACAGCCCTGCCAAGCCACCGAAAATCCCCATCGGCACTGTCAGCATCACCACCATCGGGTTGATGAAGCTCTCGAACTGGGCAGCCAATACCAGGTATGCCACCAGCAAGGCCAGACCAAATACCAACAAGATACTGCTCTGGTTTTCACGGAAATCCTTTGACTCACCGGCATAGTCAATCACGATATCGCTCGGCAATATTTCCAATGCCTTGGCATCAAGAAACTCCAGGGCCTCACCCAGGGTATACCCAGGTACCAGACTCGCTTTCAGGGTGATGGATTTCTGCTTCTGGTTATGGCTCAGCTTCTGGGCAGACACCACTTCCTCAACCTCAGCGACAGACTCCAGGGTGATCAGCTGACCGGAACGGGCGCGAACATAAATCTGACTCAGATCCGTTGCATTGTTAAAGCTGTTCTCATCCCCGCGCAGGTAGACATCATATTCTTCACCGCGATCAACAAACGTCGTTTCGGTACGACCACCCAACATGATCTCAAGCGTCTCGGCAATCTCGGAGACTGGAATACCCAGTTCACCCGCACGCTGGCGGTTTACGGTAACCACCAGCTCCGGTGTCGTCTCCGCATAGTCCAGATCAGCGCCTTCCATCATCGGACTGGCTTCGGCAATATCCATCAACTGACTTGCCCACTGGAACAGCTCGTCATAATCCGCCCCGTTAAGGACAAATTGGATCGGCTCGGAAGACCCGCCACGAAAGCCCGGCATAAACGGCCATACGCGTACATCCGGGATCCCCTGTAAGGCCTTGCGAACCACACCAAGTGCCTCGGTCGCAGTGACAGTGCGATCTTCCCAGTTCTCCAATGCCATGATCACAAAGCCAGTCTGATCCCCGGCGTTGCCACCAAACGCTGGCGTCTGGATCGACAGCGACTTAATCACACCCTCACCGACCATCGGCAGCAACCGACGTTCAACCTCTTCGACATTACCGACCATACGGTTATAGCTGGTTCCTTCAGCCCCTTTGACAAAAGCAAAGATCACCCCGCGATCTTCCTGCGGCGCCAGCTGAGAAGGGACAGACTTCATCAGCACGACACTCAGGCCAATGAAACCCAGCACAATCAATGGCGCAACATATCGGTAGCGCACCGAAAAGCTCACTACCTTGCGGTATCGTGCTTCCAGCCTGCCAAACATACTATCAACCCAAAGGTTAAACTTGCCGGGCTTCACACTGGCCTTTAGCAGCTTGCTGCCCAACACCGGACTCAGCGTCAGAGCCACCAGGGACGAGAAGATAACCGCGACCGCCAACAGCACCGAAAACTCGGTAAACAGCGGGCCGACCATGCCGTCCATAAAGGAAATAGGCAGGAAGACCATCACCAGCACAACGGTTGTAGCCACGACGGCAAAGCCAACTTCACGTGTTCCTTTGTACGCCGCAAGCAGTGGCGGCTCGCCCTTTTCAATGTGGTGATAGATGTTCTCCACCACCACGATGGCGTCATCCACAACCAGTCCGATAGCCAGGATCAGCGCCATCAGTGTCAGCAGGTTGATAGAGAACCCCAGGAAGTAGGCCACCATAAAGGCAGATATCAGTGAGACCGGTACAGTGATTGCGGGGATCAAGGTTGCCCTTGCCTGCCCGATGAAAATATAGAGCACCAGTACCACCAGCATCCCGGTGACAAACAAGGTACTGTAAACTTCGCTGATTGAGCGATCGATAAACACCGTCGAATCATAATCGACATAAAGCGACGTCCCTTCGGGAATAAAACGCTGCATCCGCTCAACTTCGGCATGAACATCAGCAGCCACATTCAGCGGGTTGGCATCTGTCATGGTCACCATGCCTAAGCTCAGGTTAGAAACACCGTTATTTTTAAAGGTCGCATTCTCGTTCTGGGCACCAATTGTCACCCTGGCGACATCTTTAAGATAAATCGGTGTGCCATCATCAGCCGTACGAACAACCAGATAGGCGAAGTCATCAGGCGTCCGGTACAGGCGCGCGGTCCGTACCGACATGGTTGTCGTGTCATTACGCACTTCCCCGCCCGGCAACTCGACATTCTCGCTATTAAGGGCACTGACGATATCTTTAGTTGTCACCCCGCGACCGGCCATCTGCTCCGGCATCAGCTTCACATACATAACCCGATACAGGGCGCCGCTTAGCTGCACCGAACTGACACCATTTATTAAGCTAAAGCGGTCCATCAGCACCCGCTCGGCGTAATCAGTCAGCTGGGTCCGATCCATAATGCTCGACGTCAGGTTGATATACAGCGCCGGCTCGTCGGAACCATTGTCTTTCGACACCACCGGATCGTCGGCTTCATCCGGCAGACGTCGCTGTGCCCGTGAAACCGCATCACGAACATCACTGACGCCTTCAGTCAGGTTCCAGCCCATCTCGAACTCAATCTTGATCCGCGAGATACCATTGCGGGTCGTCGATTTAATGCTGTCTATCCCGCTGATCCCCGATAACTGATCCTCCAGTACCGTGGTGATCCGGCTTTCCATAATTGTTGCCGAGGCCCCTTCATAGCGCGTCGAGATACTGACCACCGGATTTTCGACATCCGGCATTTCCCGAACTGCCAACTTAGAAAAAGAGACAATCCCGAAGACACATAGCAGCAAACTTAAAACGATTGCGACAACCGGGCGCTTAACGGAAACATCAGATAACCACATCAGGCACTGTCTCCCGATTTAAGCGGCTTCTTTGCGGTTAAGTCATTGACCCTGGAACCGTCACGCATGTTAACCAGCCCCTGCACGACAATACGATCACCAATACTAATGCCGGACTCAATCACAACCTCGTTCTCGACACGGGCCCCGAGTGTTACCTCGGTGCGGCGGGCGATATTTTGCTCATCGACCAGATAGACAAAGCGCTTGGTACCGGAGTACTCCAGTGCCTGTACGGGAATAATGGCGGCATCATGCGGGGTAAAGCCAATGGTTGCTGCCATCAGCATGCCCGGCTTAAGCTTGTTGTCGCTATTGTCGAAATTCACCCGCACCTTGATATTGAGCGAGTCTGCCTGCACCCGGGAATCGATAGCTTGGATCTCTCCCATAAACTCACGTCCGGGCCAGGCCTGACTGGTTGCCGTGACTGACATTCCCTCACTCATAAAAGAGAGGTACTGCTCGGGTACCTGAATATCGAGACGCATCGAAGAGAGATCATCAAGAGAAAATAACTCGCTGCCAACCGTCAACATGTAACCCGGGCTGATATCAATCAGTCCGACGGTACCGGCGAAAGGGGCATGAATGGCATGATCATCAAGTTCGGCTTTCGCCGCTTTCAATCTGGCATCTGCAATGTTTACGCTAGCCTGCTGGGCATCAATCTCAGTTTGGGTGATCGCACCGCGCTTCACCAGGCTTTTGAACTCGTTTAATTTTCGCTTTTCATCATTAAGGTATGCCAACGCCTCTTCGTAAGCCGCCCGTGCTTTGGCATCATCAAGCTGAACCAGCAATTCGCCCTTGGCGACCTTATTATTGACACCGACAACGATACTATCGACCTTGGCCGCAACCTGAGTAGCAACATTCACCGAGCGCTGGGCTTCCAATTTACCGATCAGTGACAGTGACTGGGCAACCGGATGAGAAGATACCTCCCCGGTTGTCACCGGGATAAACCGGCCTGCACCCGGGGCGGCTTTTTTCTCTGCCGCGTGAGACTCGCCCTGAAAATACAAAAAACCACCACCGGACAGAGCAGCGGTCACCAATGCTGCTACGAGGATTTTTTTCATAATAAAAAACGCCTAAAGAAAACTGGTTGAATAATATCGAAACCAGAGCGCTAACGGGGTAAAGAAATGTAAAGTTACGCAATAATACGTTCATCTGTCCGGAATCTGGTGCGAACAAATCGTCGGTAATGTCCTGACAAGCAACAATATGATGAAAATTACAGCAGGCAGACAGAATTTCGCAGGAAAAGGGTTTACAGCAACGTATTGTTTGATATTATCCGCACCGCACTTGTGGAGGGGTTCCCGAGTGGCCAAAGGGATCAGACTGTAAATCTGACGGCTCTGCCTTCGATGGTTCGAATCCATCTCCCTCCACCATTATTCTTGAAAGCTGTTCCTTATTTGTTGTAAGGTACATCTTTCCGGCCTAAACAAGCCTTGTTGGCTTGTTGCCAAAGCAACACCCCGTGGAGGGGTTCCCGAGTGGCCAAAGGGATCAGACTGTAAATCTGACGGCTCCGCCTTCGATGGTTCGAA
>NZ_MJIL01000039.1 GCF_001939735.1 Photobacterium proteolyticum | reverse complement strand
GGTGATGTCGTCCGCGGTAAAGCCCGTCACGTCTTCGCTAAAGGTGAAGGTGTAGGTCACATCCCCCGTCGCCGTCCCGGTAGTGTTATCGCTGATCGCCACCGTCGGCACGGCCGTATCTACACTAATCGTTTCTTGGGTAGCCGCAGCGTTATTATTACCAGCACTATCCGTAAACTTACCGGCTACCACGTCAATCGTGGCAGTAACGTTGTTATCCTCACTAGGAGTGAAAGTCGCTGTATAGCTTGTTCCGCTACCAGAAAGAGCACTTAGTGTTCCGCCAACCACGGTGACATCGTCTTTGATGAAGTCACTACTGCTCTCACTTAACGTAAAACTAATGGTGGCCGTCTCACCACGCTTCAGCGCAGACTTATTGCTACTGATCGTGACTGTAGGTTGCGTAGTATCAATTACAATCGCCTTGTTGGCACCCAGGCTATTGGCTGAACCCGGTGATGCCAGCGTCAGATCTGCTGCATTGCCATTACTGTCATTAATGGTACCGCTGTTAAGTTCCAACGCCGTTGTGCTGGCATAATCGAGATCACTAGAAGTATCACCCGCCTGTATTGAATATTGAAAGACTAATGCCGTACTCCCCGAACCAGAGGTATAGGTCGCATAACGACCTGTGGTACCCGTTTCCAACAATAAACGCGGTGTGCCAGTTACTGTTACCGCTTCATCAAAGCTTACATTGAGGGCAATATTATCGCCTTCATTGTATTGACCATCAGCCGTACTGGCACTCACTCCTGTTACCGTTGGTGACACACTATCGACCCGAACATTCGTCAACGAGCCGACTGAATTAAGTGCAACATTTAAGTCATTCCCTGCCGCATCCTGGATCTCGTCCGCATTCATGCTCAAGGCTGTGACTGAAATACCATCATTATCGACCAGGCCGGTTTCAACAGAATAAGTAAAGACCAATGCCTGAGAACCAGAACCTGACGCATAAGCAGCTAATTTTGTGGTGCCGCCAATATTCAGCGTCAGGCTGGGCGAACCGCTGACAGTTACGATCTCATCGGTGTTGACGGTAAAACTGAGTGATTGGCCCGTAACATAGGTATTATCGACCGGTACAGAGACGCTGATTATCACAGGCTGAGTTGTATCATCATCATCACTGATCGTGATTGTCTGTCGCTGAGCGCCATGTTCGGAAACACCACCACCTGCAACACTGCTGACATCAATAATAATGGTTTCAGCACCTTCCTCGTCACCATCATCACTGCTGGTTATACCCGTTGCAGCATTGGCCGAAGTAGTGCCATTAGAAATAGTGATGTTACTGCTCGGTGTCGCAAAGTCGGTACCACTTGTCGCGGTACCCGAATAGCTCAGACCAACCGTGACATCTTCATAGGTAGCATGATCCAATGTCACCATTATGCTGGCAGTACCGCCGTTTTCGGCCACGGTATTCGTGCCCACAGACAGAGACACAGTAGGAGCTGCTTCAGCATCAGTAATTGAAATTGTCTGTTGCTGAGTACCATCTTCAGTGCCGACCGATACAGAAGAAACATCAACAATCACTGTTTCTGCACTGGCAGCATCATAAAGGGTATCGGCAACACCGGTTACCGTTGTGGTACCAGTTGTGTTGCCTGCAGAAATAGTGATGCTGTCTGACTTGCTATAGTCGGTTGTTGCTGTTGCGGTGCCGCTATAGGCCAGATTCACCGTGATATCAGATGGCCACTGATTGTTCAGGCTACCACTAATCGTAGCTGTCAACGTAGCACTACCACCATCTTCAGCAATAGTATCGGTATCTGCACTCAGGGAAATATCTGGCAAATTAGCATAAATAGCGTCGTTATTCTGGCTGATAGCTGTGGTATAAGCCGAGCTGGTATTGCCGCTGGAATCGGTTAGCGAGATATTAACCGGGATAGTACTCGCGGCCGCAATATTGGTACCACCATCTGTAATAGTAAAGCTTACCGTGTAGGTAGTATCACTGACTTTAGTTAATGTGCTTACAGTGTATCCGGCAATAGTGCCGCTAACGCCACCGGAACCAGAAGTGTAATCATCAGAGTCTGAATCAACGGTAATCGTTGCGGTGGCTGTATCACCAACCTTATGGCTAACATCCTGAATAGCTACGGCGGTAATACTCGGTGCGATGTTATCTCCTACCTCACAAAATGCATCAGTCTGACATACTTCACCAGCGTGTGGGCCTCCCATACACCGGCCATAATAACAAACGGCAACCAACTCTATTCCATCAGTTGGTATCGATATTTGCTGAGCACTGGCCGGAAGTTTAAAGTACTCAAAGCCAGTATTGGTATCTCCTGACAAACCAAGCCTGTGAGCCAAACGTTGGCTGCTTTTACGGCTCTGTTCAAAGGTGCGCAACAGCTCATCAATTTTCTCTTGATGTGGTTTTAGCGTGTTCGCTTCTTGCGCAGCCTTACCCACTGCGGTAAATGATTGTACTGTTGGAGTATTAGAGTGAGCCATAGCCTGGCTTTCTGACCGATATGTACTACTCTGCGACTGCTTTGTATTTTGTTCTATAACAGAAGTACTTTCAGGTTGCTCAGAATAAGAAGCTTCACTGTACTGCTGTGCGCAAACCCCCTGCACCATTAGTGCTACAGCGATAGTTAAATATCGGGGGAGCATACCTCGCCCTCCTTTGCTCTTCGATTTCTTTTCAGGCTCCCTACAAATAGATACCCTGCCCTTAAAGTCATCGAAAGTGCGGTTATACCTTGTTTTCATTATTAATGTGCCTTACCCGCTTTTTTACTTTATTAAAGTGCTAACCTGGAGCCCTGGAGTTCATATATACCTACCTATCAGTTAGTTGCTTTAAGCCGCCTTAGTTGCGCATAAAAAACAACCCACATATGTTTACCGTTGCTTAGGTCATCAATAGAATAACAGCTCTAATATTGATACCAAATGAAATACAATAAATTTATTCTGTGAGGGGCAATTAGGTCGGATAATCAATCAAGAAATGGTCAGTCAAGCACCGACAACAAGTTTCCGGGCTTTGTTGACCACTTCTCGCCACATGACCAGAACTTGGTTTCATAATTGCTTTTAAGCTATTATTATTTCTGCTTTTTCAACTAGAGATGATGGGATCCATTTGCTGCAAAAAAAAACACTATTCCAGCCTGGCGCTTTTGCGTTTATTGTCGGCTGGCTGCTCCTTATGGCTGCACCCAATACTCACGCCACCCCTGGAAATGCTAATTGCATGGCAACATTTGGTTTTTATGCTTTTTCTAATGGCCATGCCTGGGTGGAACTCAACGTAAAAGAGCAGCAGGTGTATCTGACGGATAACTACAAACGAAGTAAACAGGATAACCCTGAAGACCACTATCAAGTCTGTATCGCACCACGATTAATTATTGAGACTCAAAATGGCACACAGGCAACCGAGCTGAGCCAGTTCCTGTTTGCCCTCCTGGATACTGAGATTCATTTTGAGCTGCTTTTTAACCTTCCTGACTCTCAACTCTGGCTGGTTAAGCCGCAAGATCAGGCAGCTCTGTATCCGGCATTCATCCATTTACTCAGCCACAAGCAGGTGCTCAGTGCTCAGCCCGATCTGCTAATCAAGCCCGGACAAACCGGTGCTACTGTTTTGGATAATAGCAAGCGTTACGATATGGAAGGCTACTCGGTAATCAAGGCACTCAATGTTGAGCAACTGTGGCAGCATAACCGTGGACAAGGGGTAACTGTCGCGGTTATTGATAAAGGGTTTCACATCGAACATCGCGATCTTCAAGGCGCTAATGTGCAATTATTCAGAGTTGGTCAGTCGGACAACCGCGATACCAACCACGGATTAAAAGTCAGTGGTATCATCGCTGCACAACATAATCAAATTGATACTGAAGGGATTGCACCGGAAGTAAAGTTACTGGCAATCAGCCTTGAAGCAAGCTTTACATCGGACATCATAAAAAGCCTAGCTATTGCTCAGCAACACCAGGCGGATATCATCAACATGAGCTGGTATTTAACCTATATGATGCACCCCATCCGACAAGTACTGACAGAACTTCGTCGCTCAGGCCGTGATGGTAAGGGCACTCTGTTAGTTGCCGCCGCCGGAAACCAGGCAAGCAGCAAAAGCAGCAGCAAAGCGCTGGTGGGTTTCTCTTCCGCATTGATTGTTGCTGCGGTTACCCACAATAGGCAAGCAGCAAACCCCGTCAAAGGGAGCTTTATTGATATTTCAGCACCCACTATGATCAGTAGCCTTTTCAGCTCACCGAAAGCTCCACTGCGAGAAACGGCCCGAGCCGGAGGCAGTTCAAGTGCAACACCTGTTGTCAGCGCAGTTGCTGCACTGTTAATGAGCTACTGTCCAGGGATAAGTGAAAAGCAACTACGATCAATACTGATTTCTACAAGCACACCTATAGCAACAAAATACCGAGCCTTTACCGGTAACGGCGTTATTTCTCCTCCAGCCGCTTTAAAAGTGCTCAGTTCTCCTAAATGGAGCCAGGTATGTAAGTTGGATGCTTCATCAGATGCAAATTGAAGAGGAATCATCGATTAATGATGCAAATAACGACTTTTCATAATCATAATCAAACTCAAAGCACAACTTTCGGATAGGCGACACTCGTTACAGTGTACCCAGCCCGGTTCGGTTCTGGGCTGGCATTAGGAAATGTAGGGTAAATTCTGACGGGATTTATTGCACCCAAATAGTGCTGAATTGCTTGGGGTCGCCAACAAGTCAGCACAACCTGTCAGCTCTAGTCGAAACTGACAGGTTGATTCCAGGCTAATTCAATTCATTGAATGCCCAGTTACGACTAGTTATTGCTAAAGCTAGTCATTATATTTCGGCGTCAGCCGCTCGGCACTTTCGCTTTTATAGGTCAGATACTGCGCTTCAAAATAGTCATTCAAAGCCCCCATCGCTTGCTGGAAGTTTTCCTTACTGTGGTCAGCCTTCCATTGTCCGGCTTTTTCTAATAGCGCTTCCTTCAGATGTTGTCCGTTTGGTATATCACCCGCTCGCTTGTCCAGCTCCTTGGCAATATTCGAGTCACTCTCTGTCAGTTTATCGAAGGCTTTACCGATGCCTGTTTCGTGATGAGAAGCATACTGATCCCAAAGTGCAGGCTGCTGGCCGTTTTGCCAGCCATTGAACTTTGTTTGCAGGTAGGTCAGTGTGTTGTCACTGATCCATTCAGCAAGGTGATCATTGCTGCTATGAGTGATACCCGCCCCCAGTTTAACCGCTCCGGCCGTGGCTGATGCGTTTCCGCCTAACGACGTCGATTCTGTCGCACGGATATACTGCAGGTGGTATTTGTTGTCCTCCCCTTTGACAAAATTGCCTTCGAACTGGGTACTGGCGCTCAGCGAACCACTCAATGCCAAGTCATCCAGGCCGTCAATTTCACTCAATTCCAGGCTATTTTCACTCAAGAACCGGCCAATGCCTTCTTTGAGGATCCCTTTGATCGCAGAGCTTTTGTCCTTCACTGCCGGGATATCAAGCTTCAATGACGCATTGATATATTCACCGTCATTATCGGGGTTGATATCACCGTCGATCTTGTTGTATTTCACCCCAAGATCAATGGTTTTCTCTCCCAAAACGGGCACCTGAACCGAAGTAGAAACGGTCCCCATTAACTGAGTATTAGTACTCATGGCACCTGATGTCAGCGTAAGAGACTTATCGATATGCTTTTGCTGTTCGAGGTTTAACTGAGGCGTCCTAAAGTCATCAGCCACACTTTTCAAAAACTGGCTAAATGGTGCTTCCTGAGGGTTGAGATGCGGTACTTCCCCTTCCCTGAAGCTTGCCATATAAGCCTGATTCAGCTTGGCATGAGTACACATTACCGCCCTTAAATACTCACCGCGCCCTTCGGCTCCCCGGCTTCCTTCAAATGCATGCTTAATATGGCCAAGATCGCGTTTTATCGCACCATTTTCCCCGCCACTTCGTGCTGCATCATAGCTATTTACCACATTAAGGTATGAATCATATTCCAGCTTGAGAGCAACAATAACATCCTTCAGTTCACTGCGCTTGGCCGCTAGTTTGTCCTGATACATCTCCCCGTCATAATCCTGACCGAACGGCTCCTCGCCTAGCTTTGTCGACAGTCTCCTCAGCTCATTTTCTGTATCCTGAATCCACTGCCTTCCCTCCGCGCCTTGTTTGGTCTGACGGTCACCGAGAAAATCAGACAAATCCATCACAGCCGTATCTTTCAGGGGAACCGATACCGAGAAGAACTTACCGGGCCGACTCTCAATGCGATCGGGCTCAGTCATCAGGGTATCAAGCAAGTTGGCATGTTTGGTAAAGGTGGTATGAACAACAGAACCCTGTAGCGCCCCTTTCAGTTTGGCTAACGCGTGAATGCCGGCCTCCAGTGAGGCGCTGCCGTCGACACTCATACCTACCGCTGTGATCGGCGTCGCTGACTGACGGGGTTTGACTTGAATCTTATCGCCCTGCCCCAATATGTTTTGCTGAATTAGCTGCTTCGTCAGTTGCTGGTTATGGCTAACCACATTACGCATCTGAGCATCCGCCCTGCGCGCCTGGATCATGCCCTTGAAATTATGCTTTAGCTTACCGGCTCCTTCTCCTGCCAACATAACAAGCATGTCATTGGCATGGTAATCAATGAAACTGTCCAGGTTGGCAAATGCCTGTGTCTTGCCTAGCCCCAGACTGCCGCTCAGCGCAACTTTGACAGGGGTTTCACCGCCTCCCGCTTCCAGATTGACACTCAAGCTTCCTTTATGTGATGCCCTGATCCGGGTATCGTCGTTACCAGTGACCTTGACGTCGTACCCAAACCCGACGGTCGCAGATGCAGCCTTGAGGTTAAACAACCCCAGCGCAGGCCCAATATCAAACTTTAAAGACACGGCACGTTCTGTGCCTCCTTTGGTTAAGTGGTGGAACTGGTGTTGCAGACTCTGCTTAAACTCACTTCTCAGCTGTTCCATCCCGCCGCTTCTTACTTGCTCGGCAAGCTGGCGAACAGAAAGCGTCTGCGGATCACTTTTCGGCATTGATGCTGCAAGATCTCTTAACGCCTCATAGGCCTGGCTGTGACTTTTCGCGTCCGCCTGGGTTGCCAGATTCTTTACCGCCTGTTGCGCCTTGACAAGATTGGCTTTTGCCTCTGTCGGCAAGGCACGGGTGCTGAGATGATCCAGTGCTTTGGCTACAACCGTCTGATCACCCGCTGTATAGGTTTTCCCCAACAGTGCATTAGCTGTTAACTGAAGTCGCTCGTCAGAGCCTTTATATGTTTCTAGCTGACCAGCTGCTGCCATCACCTGATGAAAAGCTTGTTTGCTAAGCGGTTCTTGCTGCTGCTTGAGAAAAGGCGTTTCGAGTAATAAATGGCGCGAGGATTCTGGGAGTTGGTGGAACTGCGCGAGCTGTGATTCAGAGAACAATCGACTCACCCGATCGGCAGGCTGAGTAATGTTATGGCTCGGTATCGTTGATGGTGTTGCGGGAGGTGGAATAGCTCCGGAAAATGATGATGTCGATTGCTGCTGAACATGTTGCGTCTGATCGAGCGCTCGCGTCTGTCCAACCGCTGATGCATTGAAATTAACCATGGAAACTCCTTATCAAACGAAACTCGCGCTGGCGATTGCCGATGGTGTTAGATCAGCGAATGCAGATACAGTCTCATCAGATGCTGTCTCATCAAGAGCCGTCTCATCTGGTGAAATCAGTTTTTCAGCCCAGAACGCTGCGGCCTGTAAAAACTGGTTATACTGGTGTGCCCATTGCAGTGCTTGTTCGGCGGTGAACAGATAGGCAAGCAATACCTGGTTGCCCTCAAACACAGATAAGGTCGCCCCGTTTGTCTGCTGCCACATACAATTGGCAGCCAGTAACTCGCGCAACTGTTGATCATGATTTACACGTCCTACCTGGCTGTAGAGCACGACGCCATCAGGGCGATAATAGAAATTGACTGTAAGCGAGAGCGATGGATGATTGATTGATGCCACATCATTTTCATCAAACCCCAAAGGACTTCCCGTCACTTCGGCCAACGCTTTTTGCCATGCTTCTTTGTTCATAGTTACCTCTTCTTGTTGTTATCATCTATTGCGATACCGTTGAAAGCCGGGTCTCAAGCTGTTCGATGACATACGTCATCGATGCCACAAACAGTTGCTCACCAATCTCAACTTCACACACATTGTCTAAATGATCGGCCCCCTCGAACTGAATATCGGGAAAATAATGAGCCATCACGCTGAGGTGCTTAGTAGGCACCCGAACTATCACGTTCTGGCTGTCTTGCACTTCCCTCAGAGCAAGGTTGACCAATGATCTGACTTGATCGGCTTCCGGGTATTGGCTAATCATTGTCAACAAGGCCTCTTTGAGTATGCCGGCCAGCTCGGATTCCAATGCCGACAAGGTCTCTTTCCAGCGTTCTCGCAGCTGCTGCTCGAGACCAAGAACGACGATGGTTTGTCTGGCCTCGGCTTCTTTTTTTGCCAGCTCGATCATTTCCTCAGCCTTTGACTGCGCTTCGGTAATAATCGCCTCTGCTTGCGTATGCGCAGTCGCCAGTATTTCTTCTGCCTGTTGGTGCTGCTCAAGTTCCGATACCGTTATAATTTTATTTCCCGATCCTGCCGACATCAGGGCTGGAACCGTTTTAACCACTCGTACCATTCAGGGGATTTCCTTTGCAGACAAACCAGTAAACTGGGAGAGAGGGCTTTCGAAGTTGCCGTGTTTATCGACAATGATGAAAGTGCGGATGAAGGCGTGGATGCATTTTCCGAACAAACCGGTAACTTTAGTTGCAACAGCCACCGCCAGCTTTCAGACCAGTCTTGAGTTAGCTTTCCCACTATCAAATTTCGTGTTTGCGCTTTTTCCTGCTGCCAATTCAATGCCGTAATTGAATATGGATCCCTGGCAGATTTTGAACGAGATCGCCTTGCAAGATTGGAGAGCCAGGACAACGAGGAATGAGAGTGGCTCGATAACTCTATAGGGTGTGGATTGGCAGGATGCAGCCGCCCATGCGCCATCAGCCAGTCGTAATCATTGCCCAGATTATCTCTGATTACTTGCAGATCATGTCGACAGATAATCCGGATAATCGCATCAAGGTGAAACCAGGCACTCCAGAGAGTCAACACCTCTTCAAGTACCTGCCATGGTAATAGCGCCCAATACTGCAGCTGTGCCAGTTCAGAAAACAGCGGCATCAAACCAAAGTACTCAAGCAACCCCTGATTGAGCCAGGCTTGCTGAGGTGATGATAGATCCTCTGTCCACCAATAGCTGCTATTTAATCCCGCATTACCCGACTCAGAGCCTTCACTATCAGGTAGTTCTGCTTTCGTTAATCTGAGTTCAGCAAGTGCTGCCGCTGTCTGGGTAGGATGGATCACTTGATGCAAACACAAACAATGCTTCACTACCAACTGCTGCTCTGTATCACTGGCTCTGAGTAACACGCTCAAGCACCTCCAAATCGCGTCGCTTTTGCTGCTTTCTTTGCCAAATCATGACGCCGATGAGTACCAGAATCATGGTGCCAAGCAACCCAATCACACCGTATAGCACCATTGGCGATGGCTGCAGGTTTTCTGCAACTACTGGTGCTAACAGCTGCGCCGAGACCTGCGAGGCAACCATTACAACCTGTACATCATCGTACTTAAGCCCTTCGATACTGTTCTGGATCAGGCTTTTGATCTGCGGGATCAACTGACCGACATCGGTGTTCTGCGCATGTTTGATAAACACGGCCGCCGACGAGGGCTTCAATACTGCCCCCCTGACGGTTTCCGGCACCACTAAATGCACTCTGGCACTGATCACCCCATCAATCTGGTTGAGAGTTTCAGCCAGTGCCTGCGACAGCGCATAAACAAAACGCGCCTTTTCCTGCGTGGGTGTTGCCACCAAACCATCTTGCGGGAACAAGTCTTCTACCGTGGAAAACTGTTGGCGCGGATAGCCATTTTGCTTTAGCAGCTCAACTGCGTAGGCAAACTGCGTCTTCTCGACTTTCAGGCTAATGGTATCGCTGCTGGCTCCCTGCTTTTCGGCATTGACGCCATGGTTAAGCAGCAGCGCCAACATCTGATTGGCGTCCTGTTCGGAAAGGTTGGAATACAGGTTGTCTTTGCACCCCTGAAGAAGGCAGACAACCAATGCAATTAGCCACCAGCGGAGCCATCGTGGACCAAGGGAGGAAATAGCTGACATAACTATTGACTCTTTAACAAGGTATCAATGTTCTGACTCGATTTGCTGACGGAGCGGGCCAGCGTTTCCTCAACCAAAACCAGACGGGACAAGTCCATCTGGACCTGAATCAAATCGTGCAGAGACATTTCCGGGTTATCGTTCAGGCGGCTCTGGATCTGGTCGGCCTGAACATCCAAATCGTTGCGAATTGTCTGAATTCCCTCAACCATGGCATCGCCCATCGGCTGGGTGCTTTGCTCAAGCTGTTGGGTAAACAGTTGCTCCAGGTTCACACTGGAAACACTTTGTTGCGGTAACACAAATGATGATTGCAGCGGGGCGACGGGATCAACCATGGTTCAGCTCCTTGATCAATTGCTCGCTAACGGGAATTAATGCATCTGCCATCGGCAATATTGTTCTTCCCAGGACTTCACCAGCCAAATAGCGTTCACCTTCTAACAGGTGGATCATTGCAATGAGCACCTGATTTTCCGGACCGCCTTCTTTTTTCAATACCGCCTGAGCCTGATGTATCTCATTGACTTCACACAGGCACATTGCCTGAATGATGGTGGCAACCTTGCGCTGGTACCGCCTTTGTTCGCTGTCTGACGGAGACAATTCGCTATCATCACCATGGTTTTCCAGTATCGGTGCCAGCAAAGTCTCGGCATCCTTGAGTCGAGCCTGACCGCCAAAAAGCAACGCAAGATTTGCCAAGCCCTGTACTACATCTTTTGAATAATGCCCTGCAGCGCATCGCGTACTGATTTTATCGTCGCACTTTGCAGCCCCATCACCATTGACCACTCGCTGACCATCTTTTGAAATTTCATCAAATCTTCCGGCTTGCCCGGATCCATCTCGGTCGAGAAGCGAGTCAGCTCGGTATCCTTGGCTTCCATTATCTTGCCGAGCCCCTGGTTGATGGTATCGAAATTCATAATTCAGCCTTCCTTTATCGTTGGTATTATTCGCTATTTCTTGATCGAGAATATGACTGACAGCCAGTTTCAATGCCTGCTGCCAACGAACCATCTGAGCAAACTGTGCGGGTAGCATCTGCTCAAGCAGCCGATTTTCTACCTGTGCCAATGCCCGCTCAAATTGACAAAAATGCTGCTCTAATAAAGTGGTATCTGAAAACATTCAACCTCCTGTCGGTAACCACCACTGCTTGCCCTGTTTGGCTATTGCGATCCCTTCATCGGTAATTTCCCGAATCGTATAACCATCCCCGATCACAGCGCTGGTGAGGTATTTTTGACCATCGGACATCACGACATACGGTGTTCGACTCAGGCTCACCGCCCGGATAGATGGCAATGGGCTGTCTGGCAATAAGAAAGCCTGATATTTCACTGGCACCTGATGCCCAAACTGCTCGGCAGCTCGCTCGAGTAACGCTGTCAGTTTCGGCTTCTCCTGCTCTGCCAGCTTACCCGTCAGATAGATATGCCGGTCGGATTCAGCCACCATCAGCCCCGGTAAATTCTGCTGTCGGATAGCTTGCTGAAGCCAGCCAATCAAATCCGAAATACGCGCGGTTTGCCAATCGGTACGGGTAAGTCCCTGCACATCGTCTTGCAAGCTGTTACTGATCTTGGCCAGATCAAGGCCATCCTCCAGCACCCCTTTGATCTGGGCGACACCATGGCTATCAACCGTCACATCCAAGCCAGCCAAACCATGCTGGGCAAGCCAGGTCATCACGGCATTTTGTACGCTATCAATACGATAAACTTGCCATTCAATGGGTTGCTGAGACTCGGCAAGGGTATTTTTCAACGCCTGCAAACTCTCCCTGTCTTCGACATACCCTGACAACACCAAGCGGTCGTTGAGCGGCTGCAGGGAAACCGAGGAATAGTCCAGCTGTTCCAATAGCTGAGCGGCTGTTGTCCGTCGTGTTTTGGCATACTTTGTCGACACCACCAGCGATGCCGACAAACTGCCGACTACCAGTACCCCAGACAAGGCAATGCCTGCCCACGGGATTCGGCGGCGACTAACAACAGGAACAGTGAGTACCGGCCACACAACATCCGATGGCCCGAAAGCAAACGCCACTCCCCCGACCTGAATAACCTGATAAGGCTTGATACGGGCAATACCGGCTGACTGTCGTTTTCCATTCAGATACCAGACTTGGTCTGCCAAGATTTTTATTACCTGATCGGTATCGGTCAGGGTCAGCTGACAAGCAACGGCGGCAAAACCACAATCAGACAACACGCAATCGGCACGTGCACTGTCTGAACCCAAAACAATATTAGTTTGCTCGGTTGCCATTTCGGCTCCGGCATGGCTGCCGGACAGCACTTTTAATTTCCACCTTGTCATGCCCGTTACCTATATAAATGATGTGTAGAACCAGAGACAAAGGCTTGCTCCAGCGCCTCGACCTCGGCAACTCCCGGCACGATTTGCCTTAATTCAGGATATTGCTGGCGGGCTTCGGCCAGGTTGTTCAAACCGGGCTCCAACACTTTTGGCCGGATCAGGAAAAGGCGAACCATTCGGCTGGTTGTGGTTTTCTCTTGGCTAAAAAGCGCCCCAATCATCGGTATGTCCCCCAACACAGGCACTTTGTCCGTCCCCATGGTTTCCGAATCCACAAAATACCCTCCAATCAGCAAGCTCTGGCCCTTTCTCACCATCGCTTCCGTCTTGATGAAACTGCCCTTAATTGTCGGCAGGTTGTCGACGCGCTCGTCAGTGGTTTTGCCATCCGTGATCTGGATATCAAGCTTGACCACATCGCCCGACTTATCAGGGATAACCCTTGGGGTAACCGTGAGCTTTGTCCCGGCTGTCAACGGTACTAACTGCGCATCTTCCTTCGATGTCACTCGGGCATAAAAAGTCTCGCTGTTATCCAGTACTGCTTCTGTATTTTCCTGGGTCAGCAAGGAAGGCCGAGACAGCATCCGCGCTTTGCTCTGGCTCTCTAACGCCTTGAGACGGAACAATACACCAGTAATATTGGCCCCGATAATGGTGGACAGATTGAGCCCGTCCCCCAGTACGCCGCTAATGACACCACCTTGATAGCTCAAACTGCCCGACGAGCCATTGATTCCCCAGTCAATGCCGAACTCCTCCAGTGCGTCTTCCTTGATATCAATGATCGTGACCCCAATTTCGACTTGCTTAAGAGCCCTGTCCATTGCGTGGATCATTCGAATATAACGATCGATATTTGACTGGGTATCTCTTAGCAATACCGCGTTACGGCTCTCATCCGATTCGATCCGGCCGATAGAGTCCTGCGAGTTGTACCCCATTAGCTTTCGCAGTGTCGTTGCGACCCCAGGTACTGTCTTGCCATCCCCGACCTGGCGATCCCCCGCCCAGGCAAAGTACAGGGGAACAACATACGTTTGCAGCTCTTCTGCCTGTTTAACCTTGGCCTGCTCGTCCAATCCGGTGGCCACCTGTTCGACAATGTCAACAAACCGCGGCGGCCCCGACACCAGCAACAGCCCCTTGTCTTGCAATGAACGCCAGCCAAAACGGTCAAGATCCAAACCAACCTGCCCCATGGCCTGCTTCAGCGCTGCCGGTGACATCCGTTTCAAGGTCAGCACCTTTGTCTGCATTTCACTGCCACAGTTAAAATAAAGCGTGTTGCCGTAGCGAAACCAGATAAAGCCAAATGCAGCCTGTAGCTGACTTAAGAAATGCTCCGCCGTGGAAGCTGCAACCTGTCCATTGAACTTTTCACTAATACATTCACTGACAACGGCTGATAATCGGTAGTTGGCTGAAAACCCTTTCAGCACATCTGCCAGTGGCTCATCCTGTCCGATATGCTGATACCCGCTACGCGGTAAAGATTGTGGCCAGGCCGGCGTTGAAGATAAGAACCCCACACAGAGCAACAGCAAAATAGCAATGAAAGATACACCAGGCCTCTTTGACGATAATCGTAGCCAGATGGACAGCCGTTCAAACAAGGCCTCGGACAAACTTTTCAATCCCCACTCATGCATCAAACGAACACCATATTGCTGGCAGCCAGATGGGTAACGGACGGCAGCATCGGTTGTTGCTCCAAACCAATAAATTCATGCATAACGTCTACAACCCACAACAGCTGCTCTATTCTCCCACCCAGATCAACGTCATCACTGCAATCGGCAGTCAGCTCACCGTCTCTTGTCAGGCGCTGCAGCAAAGTCAGCTTAGAGTGATCCGGTTCCACCATCAGCTCGACCTGAGTATGCTGTGCCACCCAGGCCATTTTTTTTAGCACTGCGCATAACTGGCGGCAGAGCTTATCAGGCTGCTGTCTTTCATCTGGCAGCAGCATCATGGCGACCGATGCAACGCCTTTACTGACATCCACCTGTACCAGGGTGTTTTGGATTAATAACACCTCGATACCGTCAAGGTGCTGCGCGGCTATATCATATGTTTCAACAAACGCGTCAAGTTTTGATGCCAGTGTCGCCATTGATAAATTCACCTCGATTATTCAAGAAGTTATTGCAACATTGCCCACTTCATAAATCCTCAAAAAAACCTCAAATAAGTTGGAATCATGTTTTGAGAAAAAAGCGACCAATGGCAATGCCTGTGGTCGCTTTGGGCTACAAAGATTTGAAACGCCTAACGGGGCGAATTTGTTGTGTCACGAACAGCTTCCGTATAATCCGTTAGGGGCGCATCCATCCCTCTGATAGGTAAAGCATGCGAAGATAGCTTGGAACCCCATCCTTCTTCACATCCTGAAATTGCTGATTAAGTTCGTCACGAACAAAGTGCGGATCCTTGCCGGTGTTTACGCCATCAATCACTCGACCTAACACACCGTCTTGATCGTTCATCAATGACAGCAAGGCTTTGTCTGATTTCCGGCCGGTTTTCGAACCAAATTCCAGCTCTTCCGATGGCTCTGAGCCCAGCATTGTTTTCAATACCATCCGGTTCAGCTCCAGCTCCTTGTCTTCATCACTTGGCTCAAAACCAAAGTCGTCTTTGCTCATGTGGGTATTTTCTGCCGGGCCGAGATACCGAAGCAGAGCCCGAACGGTACTGGTATCGGTCAGCTCGAACGATTTCTCCTTGCCGTTATGGGTTGCTTCCAAACGGGGCAAAATACCGATCTCCATCCGCTTAGCACTGTCTTCATTGGCCGCAGCTTCCGGTATTACATGGTTCGCCGCCGCTTTAATTCCTGTCAGCCCAAGCGAATAGGCTTGTTTGGCGGCAAAATTGCCGACCGTATTGGTGACTGCAGAATCAACGGCGCCATTAACGATAGGCTTAATGCCCACCTTACCGACAGGGCCGAGATTAAACGCCCCCAGCGGCATAAAGATAAAATCGACCGCTGTCGAGAACATCGCTTTGCGTGCCTGCTTCTCATGGCCTTCATAGAGAACATCGGTCAGGTTATGGGCGAAGGTATTGCGGGTCTCTGGCTTTTCGGCCAGCTTCCCGATCCGTCCGGCAAACAGTTCTTTGTCACACTCTTTGGAGGCTGTTACACACTTATCGACAATACCGACAAAATTACCAATCACCGGCACATACTTGGCTGCCTTCTTAACCGGTCCGCTGATATCTCCTTTTTTGGTGTCGTTCCAGACATCTGTCGCGGGCTTTCCGACATGCTCCTTGGCAAACTGCTTCACTTTTCCGTCAAAACAGCCCGGCTTGTAATCCTCCAGCAACGCAATCATGCGCGGATCCCGGCCCGCAGTATTAAAGCATTCAGCAAGGCATTTATACGCGTCCGGATCTATCTTCAACTGCTGCAAAACCTGCTTCACTTCCTGGACATTGCGGCGGGTAATCGGATCACCTTTACGCAGGTTGTATTCCAGCGGACTGAAAGCATCCAGACCATCTTTAGAATGCTCCCGTTGCAGCGCCGCCTTAAACTCGCGGCCAGTGGTGATATTCTCTTGCTTTAGCGCTTCGGCCTTACTGCTTGATACCAGGCTGGTGATGCTGTCGATTTTTGAATCGGCCTTAACCACAGTGCCGTCTTTGGCCAGCAAGCGGGTGTCTGAGTTCTTGGCATACTGCATAAAATCTTGCAGCGGGACATGTGACGAGGTATTTCCAACTTGTGCAGGGCTCATTGTCGTCTCCTACACCATCATGGTTGTGACATCAGGTTGCGGGGTTTGGCTTTCTACCGATTTAAACCCATCCGCCATCACCTTCCGCCAATGCTCGACCACTTCGACAGCGGCTTCGATCATTGCTGCAAACCCTTCGTAATGAACAACTTCCATTGAATCCTGGCGACTGGCTATCAGCATGTCGGTTTCTGGCGACAGTGAGATCGTAAAACCTTTGGTGCCCAGCCAGAAATAGTTGGCCGCAAGGATTTGCTTAAGCTGGCTCACCGTGACGTCCTCAGGCAAAATGCCAACCTGAGTAAACAAAACCAAATAGCCTTTGTGCTCCTGCAAATGCAGACGAACACTATCTTGGTTGATTGCCAGGGTAACGATGCCCTCCTCGTTAGGCTCAATCAGGTCGATACCGTAGTCCTGACAAAAATCTGCCATCAACTGTTTTAATTCCATCTAACACCTCCCATAAAATAAGGCGCTAGAGTAATTAATCAGTCTCATCAAATAAGGATAAAAACAGGAAAGATTGCTGAATTCTTAAGGTGTTCTCAGCAAGCCGTGATACCAAGCGAACTTAATGTGCTTGTTTATTTCACAACTTATTGACTACTTGGTTATTTGAGAGTTTTTTGAGGCTCAGAGCTTATATCCAAGCTACCTCAAGGAGCAGGATTCAAAGTGAGACCAGCGATTTAAAGAAGCCTGGGGATATAAAAAAACCTCAGCACAACGGCTGAGGCTTTTATTCGAGTGGCTTGGTTTACTTAGAAGGTAAACTTCTTGAGTACCGTTTCAATAATGTTGTCAGCAATATATTTATGGGTTGCCGTTGTCGGATGAGTCACTCCCCAGAATACATAAGAATCAGAACCATAATAGGCACATTCGTTTGTCAGGCTATGGCTGTACAGGTAATCCAGCGCCGAGCTACGGTTGATATCCAAACAAGGCTCAGAGGCATTCTGGAAGCCGTGCTCCTGTGGGTTGCTCGTCATTTGCTCAAACAGAGAATAGGCATCGTACAATTGCACGTTAATGCCTTTATCCTGATAGTACTTGGCTTGTTCCGCAATATACTGGTTAAATTCGACGATCTTCTGGCGAACTTTCAACGCTTCTTCCTGAGTTGAATACTTAAACTGAGGCGCTTTGGTTGCATCAGGTAAAGTAAATAGCAGGATGTTTTTCGCTCCGGCATCAGTGAGGCGGATCAGCGCGGCGCTAAAATCAGCTTTAACCTCCGGCACTTCACGGTCATAGTTCATGAAGTCGTTCAGGCCGAATTCCAGGGTGAACAGAGTATTTTCCGGGCGGTAGTTTTTGGCCATCTTCATATAGGTCAGATAAGACGTAACCTGATCATAAACTCCCGTCAGGGCAACATACTGGTTGGTACCAGCCGCACCACCTACAGCCCAATTATAAAGCGGGATATCCTTGTTTTGCGCGATGTATTCCGTCCAGACAAATCCGTTCGTAAAGTGGCCAAGGAACCAAGAGTTGCTGTTAGGGAAAATCCACTGAGAGCCATTAAACATATTGCCCGTATCTGACAGGCTGTCTCCAAACACAACCATTTTATTGATCGCAGTTGGTTGGAACACATTATCGTTAGTCCAGATTGAGTGGTTATATGAGAAGCGGTTATCGGACGCGAAATACGTAATATCTGCCGTATCGTGAGTGACACCTAACGTCTTATCACAACGCTGTTTGATGTTGTCCTGAGACTCGTCAGTATAGAACATGTTCTTAAACGAAATGGAAGAGTACCAGTAACCGGAAACTGTGTAGTAGCTGCCATCGTCATTGAGTGCCCATTCCCAATCCGTCGCCGGATCATCGTGGCTAGCCGCCGGGCGGTACCAACACCGAACATAGGTGTAGGTTTCCGAAGCCTGAACACTGCTGACTTGTGCAGCTGTAATTGCCTCTGGGGTTATCGTTGCATCAGCAGACGCTTGTGATGCAAACGGCAGTAGCATAGAGAGTAACAAGATATGTTTTTTCATTATTATCTACTTATAGTTTGTTGTGATGGAGTTTCCCCGCCAGGAAGGTCAGGGAGATTAATTGCAATGAAATGCAAATATATTTAGCCAATTGTGCTTTTGCTCTAAATTAGAGCACTGCAACAGGTATCACTCACGTGAATAATTCTATTTTCTGAATGATACTCACAACAAATATCAATCCGGCATATGGAATTCAGCCGGATAGTCGTTTTTGCCAGAGGAATAAATTATCAATCTTCGGCAACGAACACGTACATATCACCACGGCAGTAATTGACACTGTACTCGATAGGCTTGCCTCGGGTATCAAAGGCCGCTTGCTTGATCACCAAGACTGGCACAGAAGATTTTAAACCAAGGTGTTCGAGGAATTCATCGGTAGGCAGTTGCGCACTGACCCGGCTTTGGGTGCGCGTCGGGATGATGTTCTGACTGCGGAAGTAGTCATACAATGACATTTGAATATCATCAACATCACGGATCAAATTGGCTGGAACATAAGATTCTTCAACCGAAACCGGCTGATCATCAATGTAACGAATACGCTTTAGCAGGAAGACAGACTCATCAACCGCAATTTTCAGGTGCGAGGCAATCTCTTCAGAACAAGGAATAATATCTTTCTTGATCCACAGCGTATCGGGCTTTTTCCCTTTTAGCACCACTTGCTGAGAGAACCCTTTGGCCTCTTTCAACGAGTATTCCATGGTCTCACTGATCATGGTACCGCAGCCCCTGGAGCGAACAATCACACCGTCTTTATCCAGCACATCAAGCGCCTTGCGTACAGTGATCCTTGAAACGCCAAGCAGATCACTGAGCTCACGTTCGGTCGGCAGAAAGTCACCGCCGACCAGCATCTTTTGCTCAATCGCCTGTTTTACCGTTTCAGCTACCTTCACATACAGCGGGGATTTATCACCCTGCGCAATACGCTGTTTAATGTTCTCAATCAAGCTACTGTAATCGTTCATTTTATCTTGGTTCGCTTTCATCGCCTCGGCAGGTGCAACCAAACCGACTCTGTTGCAAATAATCTGATGAGGCAGATCTAGCCAATGATAGGCTCAATGATTACTGGTAAAACTAAAAACTTAATTGATCTTGTGATCTAAGTATACTTACATAAAACCGTAGTAAGAACCGAAGAAAGGCTGCCAGCTGGCAGCCTTTCTTGTATCTGGGCGTTACACGATCACGCTCGTTCGGCACCGATTCAACATAACAGCCACCTAACACACCAGAAGTGTAAGCACAATATAGTGATGTCACAATCAAATGATATGTTAATCCAAACAGTTACGTTAAAATACTTAACTCCTTACTGCGAAGCATCTACCATTAACTGCTCTTTAACTGAAGTTTTAAACTTAACTTTTTGCTTCTCGGTCAATACGTTATAGATACTATTCTTTAATCTCATTTCATTCAAAAATAATTCCTTTTCCTTAGCTTGAACTTGATCTACCAATTCACCCATTGCTGCTTCATCAAATTCAGATTGAGTTACCAACATTAGTTGCTTCTTTTTCGCCGCTATTATATTTTCAATATTGATTGAAGGTGAATTTACTTGATGTTCCTCTATCAAGTCGAATATTACATTATTTTGCTCTTCCGTTAGCTCTAAAGATTGAATTATCGGCTGTAGGTTGAACTGTGATGGTGCTGGCGTAGTTGAGGCATTTACTGCTGTTGCTGAAGCAAGAAAAACACTATAAATAAGGAAATTACGAAAAACACATTTAATTTTAATCATGGAAAATGTCCTTTGATAAAATAACTAGCATAAAAGATAACTCTACATCAATGAATATATAAGTGATAAAAATAGTACGGATTGATTATCGCCCCCCATAAAACCACGGCGTAGTTATTAACCACTAATTCTCTGACAAACAATTAGCTCAACTAAAAAGACAGAGTAAAAATATAACAAAACATATGCTGTTAAATTATTTTCATTACATTAAAAGTTAATATTACGGAGTGAGATTTTGATTTTAAAATAAGTTATATTCCCGTGCATTTATCCTGGCTAAAAAGAGTTGTATAAATATGGTTCTTTTTAGAAAAATTTATCAGCTACGAGAATAGCTTTAATTACTGAATCGCAGCTTAATGATTGATGTATAATTATTTGCAACGGAGCCCCCTACAGAGAGGTCTTCCTCATAAGTGCATAAATCTAACGAATGTACATCAAACACTTAACTCCAATCGCTACATCCATTCAGTTTCAATCAAACTATACACCTATCATAAAAGAATACACTGTGCTAGGAGGTACTAACCATGACTAAATCTTATCAATTACTCGTTGGTTGCTCACTTTGAAGGACTACCGAGGCAACTTTCGAGTGTATGAGGCCCATAACTTCACTGCTATACCCGTGATCATTGAAGATACTTGATTTCCTCAATAATCAGGATCATGCTACAGATTATGAGAATGACCCTAACCAAAAAACAGAAACAAGAACTCGAAAGCCTGCATAATATGACTCCATAGGCCACTATTATAACGCCCTATAGAAACTCAATGATGTGATGAGCTTACAGCTACTTAACTTACGCCGCAGGTAGACTATCGTTCATAGGGCATGATCTGACTCGATGCCATTATTGAGCTACTTCACTTGTCTTTGCTCGACATCCGCTCGCAGTCGTCCCTCCTTCTTCACGCGGGTAATCGCATTAGCATACAAGAAATGTTTATCCGTATTTAAACTCTTAGGCTGACTCTCTGAGTCGTTATGTCACCCAGGCTGCACTTAAGGAACTGAGAAGCAGCTTCTATATTACTTTTGTGGGCTCTGCCGCAAGGTTATACAGAATTACAAGCGTACTGATTTTCAGATACAATTAGGCTGCCAGCGCAAAACGATGGTCCAGGCATTCAGCAAAGGTTCAGTTATTACCCTTATGATTAATAGAGTGATGAATGTAATCAGTATTATCCATGTTCTTGCATCTACATTCGGATAATCAAAAAGCATATTCCCCCGCTCACTCAGAAAAATACTCAGAAGGTAGCATTTCATGAGCTTCGAAATCGTCTTCAACATCATAGTCATTGTATTTACAGTGGCTAATCTCGCTGCCATGGGACTCGAATTAAACCTGCGCGAGGTACAGAATACTCTGCGAAGCCCCCATGCCATTGCGCTGATCCTTGTCTTAGGCTGGGTCATCGGCCCAGTGCTGGCCTGGCTCATTATCAGGTTCATCCCGCTGATGGAAGCGCACGCGGCCGGATTGCTTCTGATTAGCCTTGTACCGACCGCGCCATTTTTCCCTCTGATGGTGCGAAAGGCCCGCGGCGACATAAACTTTGCTGGCGCGTTTATGCTGCTGACCACACTTGGCACCGTGCTGTTACTGCCATTGCTAGCGCCACTGCTGATCAAGGGTCTGACGGTGAATATGTGGTCGCTGGCTAAACCATTGCTCGTATTGGTGCTATTGCCGCTGCTACTCGGAGGCATAGTTCGGGGGACCTCCCCAAATGCGGCGGAAAAACTTTTCCCGGTGGTCAAGAAAATCGGAGGGGTATCCCTAGTTCTCACCATGGTGCTCGTATTGGTGCTCTATGGACGTGACATGCTCGGTGCCGTAGGCAGCTTCGCTCCAGGAGCCTTGGTCTTGTTCTTACTCGCGATCACGGCGATATCATACAAGATCAGCTTCGGCCTGAAACAGCAACAGCGAAGCAGCATGGCGCTTGGGATGTGCACGCGCAATATCGCTGCAGTGTTTGCAGCATATTTTGGCATCACGAACCCGCCACCGGGCCTTTTCGTGATGATACTTCTTGTCATTCCTCTCGCAGCGATTGTCGCAATGGTAGCGGCCCGTCTGTTCGCCCGGCAAGTTCCGACAAATTAAAGGAGAAAAAATGAAAATTATTATCATTGGTGGCGTCGCAGGTGGTGCATCTGCAGCGGCAAGATGCAGAAGGCTAGATGAAAACGCTGAAATCATCATGTTTGAAAGAGGTCCAGTAGTGTCTTTCTCAAACTGCTGTCTGCCTTATCACATTTCAGGCGTTGTAGAGAAAGAAGAGACTCTTGTCTTAATGAACCCACAAAAGTTCAAAATGTGGTTCAATATCGATGCCCGAGTTAACAGCAATGTAATTTCAGTAAATTCAAATGCAAAAACTATTCAAGTTGAGAATACCGTCACTGGTGAAGTAACCACTGAGCATTATGATGCTTTGGTGGTATCTCCCGGTGCTGATTCAGTTGTTCCTCTATTCCCGGGGCTAGAAAAAATTGACAACTACTGTTTAAAAACTGTGCCTGATGTTTCTAAGATCATGTCGTTTATTAAGGAAAATAATCCTAAACATATGACTGTTGTTGGTGGTGGTTTCATCGGACTGGAAGCTGCAGAAAACCTGAGAGAACGAGGTATTGACGTTACTCTAATCGAGGGTACCGACCAAATTATTCCGTTTGTAGACCGAGATATGTCTTACTTCGGCCAGGCTGAAATGGTTCGAAATGGCGTCGAAATCATCATCGAAGACTTGGTAGAGGCGTTCGATGCCAGAAAAGTTATTCTAAAGTCAGGTAAAGAGATTGAAACCGACGGCGTGATCCTGGCTATAGGTGTAAAACCATCAACAGGATTTCTGAAGGACTCTGGTGTTGAGCTTAACGAAAGAGGTTACATCAAAGTTGATGATAACTACCAGACAACAGCAAAGGACGTTTACGCGGCTGGCGACGCTATCTTGGTAACAAATCAGCTAACAGGTCAGCCTTTCCCATTGGCAATGGCAGGGCCTGCCAACAAGCAAGGCCGACTAATCGCTGACAGAATCAATGGTAGAAAAATCAACAATAAAGGCTATATCGGAAGTGGTGTTGTTAAGTTGTTCGATCTAAATGTTGCGTCTACTGGATTATCAGAAAAGATGCTTGTAAGTACTGGAATTGAATACGATGTCGTATACGCAGCACCTCCAGGCATTGTAGGCATTATGCCAGGCAATCATCTTGTTTACTCTAAGCTAATTTTTGAAAAAGACACCGGCAAGATCCTTGGTGCTCAATTCGCCACTAACGGTGCTCCAGACAAACGAGCTGATGTTATCTCTACTGCGATTAAGGCGAGTATGACAGTTGAGGACCTGGCTGACCTTGAACTATGTTATGCACCACCATTCGGAACAGGAAAAGATGTCGTAAACAAAGTTGGGTATATTGCATCAAACCTCAATGAAGGAGCCTTTAAACAAGTTCGCTTCTCAGAGGTTTATGATCTGCTGGAAACCGGTGAACAGGTCATTGACGTACGAGAGGCGATAGAATACGAAGCAGGACACATTAAAGGTGCTGTCAATATTCCTATGAGCTCTCTGCGCCAGCGTCTGGATGAGCTTGACAAAACTAAGCCTGTTTATGTTCACTGCCGTACCGGTGAAAGAAGTTACAACATGACATTAATGCTCAAGGCCAACGGGTTCGATGCTTACAACGTTGCAGGTAGCTACGAGTTTGTAAAAGCTTATGAAGAAATGATGAGTTACAACCATAAGAATCGAAAAGATATTATGGTTGGTAATTGTACAGCTTGTGCCGGCCAGCTTGCAGAAGAGAAAAGCGCTTAACTCCTTTGTAAGAATACGTTCCACGATTAACGGCCAATAAGAGCCATTAGCAATTCGCTGATGGTTTTCTTCATCGTGACGTTCAATGTAAGTCGTTAATTTATCCTACCTAACTTGGAGTATTGAAGATGAGTGGCCAGGCCAACTCAAACCCAGATCAAATTGAAACCAACGAAAGTGAACAACAGTCATCACATGCTTCTGAACAAGCAGTGGTAAAAAAAGTTACACTCATCATTGCAACCTTGTGTCTGCTGATTCTTACTTGGTATTTGGTTGCTGACCGAGTGACACCGTTTACTGATAATTCGCGTATTCGCGCTTATGTTAATCCACTTTCTTCATCTGTCGCCGGGCGTGTTATCGAGCTACCCGTTGAAAATAACCAAATAGTAAAACAAGGACAAGTTGTTGCCCGTATTGACCCTGAACGATATGAATTTGCTGTTAATCAGGCAGAAGCGGCACTAGAGCTGGCAGGCCAAGAAGTTGGCGCTAAAACAGCGGGCGTATCAACCGCACAAGCCTACTTGGTCGAGGCAATAACCAACCAAAACCTTGTCCAGATTCAAGTTGAAAGGGTACTATCGGTTGGACAACGCGGTTTTGTTTCTAGAGCCGAAATTGATAAGGCGAACACGCAGTTACAAAATGCACGTTCAGAAGTGGACAAGGCGCAAGCTGAGCTTGAACGAGCCAAAATTGATGCGGGTATTTCTGGTAACGATAACCCTAGAATCAAAAAAGCGTTGGCTGAACTTCTTCAAGCCCGTGTTAATCTGGAAGATACCGTCGTTAGAGCGCCTCGTTTAGGCTTGGTGGTTAATGTACGTTATGACACAGGGCTCTATGTGAACCCTGGTCAGCCTTTGATGACCTATATTTCCACCAAAGACACATGGATTGAAGCTTATCTGAGGGAGAATAATCTGGAAAACATTCAAACTGGTAACCAGGTTGAAATAGTCTTTGATTCAGCCCCAGGCAGAGTGTTTAAAGGCACTGTTAATTCAGTTGGCTACGGTGTTCAGTTTGAACCGGGTACTCAAGTGGGGGGCTTGCAAGTTCCGGTTAAAAAGAGTGGATGGCTCAGGGAAGCACAGCTTTTTCCAGTTATTATCGATTTCGCTGAAGAGATACCTCCAGGAATTCGTCGCGAAGGCGGTCAGGCTGACATCATTGTATACACAAGTGATACTGGTGTAATGTACTGGCTGGGAAAAGCATTCATCCACTTAATGGGCTTATTAAGTTATGTCTACTGATTCTGTTGGTGCTTCAGTGGCGGTAAACTCAAACAGGGAAAATGAGCGCAACATTCTTCGCTATTCGCTAGGTGTTATGATCCCTGTCTTTGTGATGGTAATGTGGCAATGGGAAATGGCTTACATCACCCCAAGCCTAGTCACTTTAATGCTAGGGCCGCCAGCGAGGCCATTTCCTCCCAGAGTATACGGCGGCTTTATCAAAGCCCTAATTGTAGCTTTGGGAATGGGCATATTCTTAACCCGCATTGTTGAACCTTATCCACTGCTAACCGTTATCGCTATGGGCTGGTTCTTGTACGGCATTTTCTATAAAGCTGCAACAGGAGCAAATATTCTTATTGTCGTAATACTGTTGATGTCTGTACTCGCCTACCCATCAATGGCGATGCTAGATATTAACTTATCGATGGAAATTGCTCTGGGTGTGACCAAATCGTATCTTCTGGCGCTCTTCTCTACGGCTCTGATGCATGTCATTATCCCAGTGAAAGTGAGCAATCCTTCTCCCTCACCGACGATTAAGTCGCCCGCTGAGGCTGCTCGGACTGCGTTAATTAACACTCTAGTTGTGTTGCCGATATTGGTGTACTTCCTCATGTTCGACTGCCAAGCTGCAATATTGACACTAATTTACGTCGGGATATTAGTACTTAGCGCATGCCTGCACAAAGGAATCAAAACTCTAGTAGGCGTTTTGATTGCGAACTTTATTGGCGGATTAGCCGCTATTGCCATCTACGAGCTTATGGTGATTGCACCAGTGGTGCCCTTCTACTTGCTGATTATGTTCTTAGGCACATTGATGTTTGCGAAAATCGTATTCAACAGCCCGAAAGGCGCCCTGTTTGCATCAGCATTGAGCTGTGTAATGCTACTCATCACCGACACAACAAACACAACCGGCTTCGATCTTGACTACGCCTTCTATGAACGCTGGATATATATCGCTCTTGCTAATATCTACGTCGTATTTAACTTTATGGTATTAACCGCTTTAGGTTGGCTGAAGCCGTCAACAAAGCCTTAAGCGGAAATGAACAGCTCTATTGCATATAATCTGATGAGGCAGATCTAACCAGTGATGGGCTCAATGATTACTGGTAAACAACCTCAACATTGAATAGGCGATTCATAAAGGCGGCTCTCTCACGCACAATGATTTCACGTTCATCATGACGTAACCAGAAATCAAACTGGCCTGTGTTTAACATCCTTAATGTATCAGGCTGCACCTAAGGAACTAATACGCCGCTTCTTTATTTCGTTATTACGTTTGTGAGAGAAATAGAAATCCAGCGTTTCGCCTTGCTTATTGGTGGCGCGGTAAAGGTAGTGCCACTTCCTCTTCACTTTGACGTAGGTTTCATCGAACTGCCACGAAGAGTCTGTCCGGATGAATTGATAGTGACGTAACTTCTTGCATAATGCCGAGGCATACCAACATAGGTACCAAAGCGATAATCTCACGGAAAAATACTTCCATTTAAATCCGAGGTTGGTCATTGATTAACTCGGAAAAAGTGGAGTTGTGAGCCTGACTGAATTTTTTGCAACAGAGCCCTGATAAGCGACTCTACAAACTCTTTCCAGCTCTTTAATTACTCAAATCTAACAAGGATGGCTGATTGAACAATCCCTGCAGGGTATTAATGAATTGGCCAACATGGAGTCCGTCCACCAACCCATGATGCACTTCTATCGAAAAGGGCATTCTCCAATGCTCGCCCTCTTGCGTTAACTTCCCTAAGGCTGTTTTGGGAATACTGTCCGGATGTTTAGTATCCCTTGCGTGCGTCATGCTGGTGAAATCGACCCAAGGCAGTACAGTCATATGAATGGTATTTTGACGCATTTCTTTGCCAATAAACTGTTCCAGAATAAATGTTGAGTCCTTGACTCTTTTTTCTACTTCAGTCGCGCTCTGGGTAAATTGTTTAAAAATAGGCTTATGAGGTACATCGCAAAATCTTACTGTTTCGTCATTAGCAAGCAAGGCAACGCTGACACACATTGGTGAATAGATACGCACTTCATCCTCCACAATGCGATACGCCATCGGCTCACACTGGTTAAGCGCTTGTTGCGTTAGATAGAGATAAGCATGGGAAAAACGATGACCATACTGCTTACAATAATTGTATAACTCAGTCACATCGAGGTTTGTGCAGATGTTATACCAAGGATGAGTAAAGCCTTGATAGAACTTGAAATGCTCTGCACGTGACCACTGGCTTTTATCCTGTACTTTATATGCCATTGAATTTCACTTTAAACCTATACCTTTGATGATTGTGGCGATGATATTGATTTATTAAAACAATGGGAACTAGAAAAACATCCACAAGCCCCTTCTCGAAGCCATTCCATATGGCGCTAAAAAGCCGAAATAAGAATCAACACCAACTACAAGCCTCCTAGCCTTCATTTTAGCAGCAGAAATCACGCTTTAAGTGCAGATCTTAAATCATATATATGGCACTAAATTAATCCAGATTAAGGATTGTCACCTCTATAGTCGGTAATGTTTGCCGCTGCCGACTGCACATAGCAAAAGTGGATAAAAGAACAGCCATATATAAGTAAGGCTGTTCTTTATTAGGCTGATGAATAATACAACACGACTTTAAGAGGATTGGACTTGAGTACTCTGTTTGCAGAAACCCGTATTGGCAACATGACATTAAAAAACCGCTTCATTCGAAGCGCTACGTGGGAAAATATGGCAACTGAAGAAGGCCATATGACGGATAAGCTATACGCCATCTACGAAGAACTCGCGAAAGGAGATGTCGGTCTGATTGTAACGGGCTACGCCAATATTGTAGAGGAAGAGAAGCCCAATGCCGGCATGATGGGAATGTACAATGATTCCTTTATCGGTGAATACCAAAAGCTTACCGAGTTGGTACACAACAACGACTCTAAAATAGCCATGCAGCTTGCCTACGGTGGCACAAAAACCACTTACAATGTCGGCGAAAGAGTGATTTATGCGCCAAGTGAAGTGTGTGAAAGAGGCACAAAAACACCAGGTAAAGCGATGACTCAGGATGAAATAGATTACATCGTCCAAGCCTTTGCTCAAGCAAGCCGAAGAGCGCAAGAGTCAGGCTTTGATGGTATCGAAATCCATGCAGCACATACCTATTTAATCAATCAGTTCCTAAGCCCCTATTACAACCAAAGAGAAGATCAGTATGGCGGCAGCCTAGACAATCGAATGAGATTTCTTCTGGAGATCTATGCCGAAATACGAAAACTTGTCGGTGATGAATATCCAATATTAGTTAAATTAACGGCATCTGAATTTTTTGAGGGTGGCTTGACCTTCGATGAAACACGCATTATCTGTAAAAAATTAGAAGCAATTGGCGTGGATGCAATCATCATCTCGGGTAATATCCATGCTAAGGCGAATAGCATGATTGGCGAGTGCTATGACGGCTATACCATTCAGCAAGAAGGCTACTTCCATGAATATGGGCATGTCATCAGTGAAGAGATCAATGTTCCCGTTATTACCGTCGGCGGATTAACGGATATTAATGCGATAGAAGAAATTGCAAATACTACCAGCATTCAATACTTTGCTCTTTCAAGACCTTTACTGTCTGAACCGCATTTAATTAAGCGCTGGAAAGAAGGCGACAGAACACCAGTAGAGTGCGAAAGGTGCTCAAAATGCCGCACCAAACGTGGCAATTTCTGTGTCGTAAACAAAGAAAGAAAGTCTCAACTAGCTTGCCTATAAATAAGCTGACAAATCCCCATCTCCAACAACAAGTCAGCAAGTTATTGCTGACTTGGCCCATCTAAAAGCCACTGTCGATTCCCCCCCTGTTTTAGCGAAGCTACGTGATCATTTGTACGAATTTTCAAGGAGAAAGGGACTATTTTTTTGCTTTGCAGGTCTTTGTATTGTCCGTAACTTGCCCTATACTACGCTGCAAATACATTTGTATGATAAATGGAAGAGAAGTCACGGTTATTCATCGAAATTAATCGTAATAAATACCAAGCAACGTAAGTATTTGATCATTATGCTGGCAAAAATCGTTTATAACTGCGTTATGATTTTACAATTAAAGAACTCGTTAGATTGTAATTCGAGCCTTGTTCTAAGTGATTTTTCCTGGGCAACTACCTGAACGACGACTTACTCTGATTGGTATAGAGATGCTGCTTAGTTACAAGAGATAGGATTAAATTACAACAATGTCAATAAAGAGAACGCTACACTGCATGGTGATCATTCTAATGCTCGCCATGGTTGCCATGATTTCAAGTTCACATTATTTTATTGGAAAAATACAAGCTGTAACAAATGCCTCTCAACTCGTTTATAGAGTCGAAGCTGACATGCTGGCATTGCGTAAGGACGAGAAGGACTTTTTAGCCCGCAGGGATATGAAATACAAAGAGAGTTTTGATTCAAGTTTCAGTCAATTTCACGCCGATTTACAGGCATTAAATCTCTCATTAGCCAATGCCGATATTTCGTTTGATAGTCTCCCAACACTAAAATCCATTACTAGCGAATACAACAGAATTTTTAATGAGGTTGTGTTAGTTCAACAGAAAATTGGTCTAAACAATAACAGCGGTATTATTAATTCCCTGAGAGCTGCGGCCCATGAGTTAGAAACACAAATAAATCTTATTGATAACGCTCAATTGCGTGTTCAATTGCTTCTTCTTCGTCGCCAGGAAAAGGACTTTATGTTGCAGCGCCAGAATAAATATGCTGACGCCTTTACTGAACGTTTAAAACACATGCAACACCAACTGTTATTACCTGAATATGCTGCAGTAAGAACTAACTTGCCCCCTGTGTTGGCGCAATACCAAGAGTCGTTTAACCTTTTTGTATCCCTATCACACCAACAGGGCTTAACTGACAATCAAGGGTTAATTGGCGAACTAAGAAGTTCGATTAAAAGAACTGAATCTCTTCTGGCAGAGGAAGCGGGCCAGCTTAAAAGCCAGATAAGCCAGGCTCAAGATGAAGCGAGATCTTTCCTTCTCATGCTTGGTATTGGCATTACGATCATCATCTCTTCCTTAGTGATTTATTTCGCTAGCCGGATTTCTGGCCGCTTATCCCTAGTCACCAAAACCATGAACGACATTTCGCATGGTGACGGTGATCTTTGTGTAAGACTGGATACCAAAGGCAATGATGAGATTGCTGAATTGGGTTTAGCGTTTAACACTTTTGTAGGCAAGATCCATAGCACGGTCAATGTTGTCGCGAACTCCGTTCTGCAATTAGCCTCAACCACGGAGGAGATGTCGGTTGTTATGGAGCAGGCGAAAACAGGCGCATTCAAACAGCAGCGAGATATTAGCCAGATTGCTGTTGTCATGGAGGAAATGAATGCTTCCGTGCAAGAAGTTAAACAGAGCACAATCCAAGCCGATAACGCAGCAGAGCACGCCCATCAAGAAGCCGAGCAAGGGTGCGAGATGGCAGAGCAAAGTATCCAGGGAGTCACTCTATTAGCCAATGAAGTAGAAAGTGCTACTGATGTAATTAAGACATTGATTATACATAGCCAAAATATCGGCGAAGTACTTAGCGTTATCCAAGGCATCGCAGATCAAACCAACCTGCTAGCGCTGAATGCTGCTATTGAGGCCGCTCGTGCCGGAGAATCTGGCAGAGGGTTTGCCGTTGTTGCTGACGAGGTTCGCTCCTTGGCATTTAGAACGCAGGAAGCAACGAAAGAAATCCTGACTATTACCGCTGGGCTTCAAACAGACGCTGAAGCCGCCACCAAGGTGATGGAAAACAGCGAAGGTCTCGCTACAAGTGCAGTATCACAGACGAAATTGGCTAATCACTCGTTACATGACATTACTAAAACGGTTGAATGCGTCAGTGAAATGAACCGTCACGTTGCCGTTGCAATTGAGCAACAGAGTCATACCAGTGATGAGATTAACCTCCATATGGAAGACATCAACAATGTGTGTGAAGAGTCGGCAGCAGGTATGGAACAGTTAGCCATCGCCAACAAAGAATTGGCCACTATGACTCAAGAGCTGAAGGCCTTATTAGGTCAATTCAAACTTTGATCAATCGCCTAAGCTGTATTGTACTAATTCGGACATGATGCGGATTGTATGTAGTTCACGCTCTGGCCCCACTAATAAAGTGAGGCCAGATAACCCTACAGCTCGCTTTTCTCAGCCGACTTAGGGCTTTGAAAGGTTATTTTCAGGCACATCACCGCTGAAGTCGATCCATGCGTTGGTGCCAAGAGTCTCAGCCCCTTCGACACTTGGTTCTTCGTAGCGCATAACAAAGTGTTCAGGGCCGTGGGCATAGGCAACAACCAGTCCATAAGGCGCATCCAGGAAGCCTCCATGTGGCACAAGACCTGGATAGCTGAGCCGCCATGCTTCACCATCTGCTGGTACATGGCCCAATGTCAGTTTACCGACCACATTGTCCGGCAGTACAAAAAACCATGTCCATGGTCCGCCGGATACGATAGTCATCACTTCATCAATACCGACCCCGTCATCGGAGCTGTTAACATGCAACTTACCGAATTTATCTTGTAGGTAGTGCATTACTTCCGGCGTCATTGCTCTCATGTCGTACACTTTTGGATACGGCGCAACGCCGACTTCAGATGTTGAAAGGAAGCCACCTCTGTGCGCCTCCGGTACTCGACCGGCTTTTTTGATTTGATCCAGCAAATCACCACGGTGCAAAGAAAATAGTGAGATTAGCTGTTCACTTTCTTCTTTTGTAATGGCTCTTTCTTTAGAGGCTTCCAAAATAGGTCTCGCTTCTTCGGGCAAGGGGAGCGTGCTCACTCGTACACCAACCGCCCTGAGTACATCATTGACCTTCTCAACTCCTTGAGTCGGCGTTCTGCCGTCACTGTATGACAAGGTCAACAGCCCCTCTGTCGAGACTGTTTTTGCCACGCTATGTGCAACTGGCATACTGGCAATCGCACTCACTATGAGTAATTTGGCCCATTTATTCATCATTTGCTCCTCGCTAGATTACTTAACACGGAGTCGTGTTGTCGAGGACCAGTCTAGGGAGCGGTTCAAATGAGAAAAACAGTATTGCGGTGAACTAACTATTCACCAAGAGTAAACCAACCTGCTTAAATAGCTCTTATTAGAGGCCAAAAAGCCATAACTGTTCAGTTTTGGTAAACAGCATTTGAAGTTAGAAGAAAACAGTCGTTATTCTTATTTGTTTTCGAAATGGTCGACAACAAAATCAATAAAGGTCCTGACCTTCTGGGACTGTTCTTTATGAAATGGATACACCAGATACAGTGAATGCTTGTCGGCTTGCCATTGTGGTAGCACCTCAACAAGCTCTCCTGACGCTAACTCGCTTCGAACAAACAGCTCCGGCAGCAGCAATATACCGTGGCCTGAGCAGGCCGCCTGCTTAAGCGCCAGTCCGCTATTTACTACGTAAGAGCTAGATGGAAGCTCAACTTCTTTCACCTCATCCTGGTTTCTGAATAACCAGCGTCTGGCAGATGAAGAAAAGCTGTATATGAGGCACTTGTGGAAGGCAAGATCGTCAGGCTTGATAAGCTCGTTGGACTTATCAATATACTCGGGAGATGTACAAAGCACACGTCTCAAATCAAGCAACTTTCGGGATCTCAGGCTGGAATTGCTGAGTTCCCCACCTCCCCTAATCGCAATATCGATACCTTGTTCGATAAGATCAACGTATTGATCGCTCATAACGACTTCAATAGAGAGCTCCGGGTGTTGATGCATGAATTCACAAACGATAGGGTTTATTTCAATGATACCCAATGACATAGGAACACTAATTTTCAGTGCGCCTTTTAAGGTCTGAGAAGACTCGATAACAGAAAGATCAGCATGCTTAAGATCATCCAGGATACTGCAAACCTGGCTGTAATAGCGCTGCCCATTGTCCGTAATGTGCATCTTGCGTGTTGTCCGATTGATCAAAGGGCTTTTAAGATAGTCTTCCAGCTCGTTAATATTTTTGCTGATCGCAGCCTTGGACAGATTCAAATCTTCAGCTGCCGCTTTGAAGCTTCCTAGCTCTACGACTCTTCTGAAAACCGTTAGCGCCCTGATCTTATCCACTTTGGCCTTTCCTTATTGTTTACTTATGGTGAACTGTTTAACCACCACGGTATAGTTTATTCACTAAATCTAGTCAATTAGTATTTATCGTCATCGACAACACAAAGATGCCGAACTAAATAACTAACAGGACAAGATCATGAAAAAGATACTCGCGTTCTCCGGAAGCAATCACAGTCAGTCAATCCACAATAAGCTGGTTCGTTCCCTGGCAGCAAAAGTGACTCAGAATGAAGTGACTATCATCGACTTGAAAGACTTTGACATGCCAATGTACGGCATAGATGAAGAGTCACAAGGCATCCCGACAGAGGCCCTCGATCTTAGACAAATAATGAATGAGCACGATGCTTTGGTCATTGCCTCTCCTGAGCACAACGGCTCTATGCCTGCGTACTTAAAGAATGTTATTGACTGGCTCTCGCGTGTCGCCAAACCAGGCCAGCCATTCTTTGGTGACGACAAAAAGCCAGTTCTTTTGGTCAGCACTTCACCAGGGCCTAACGGTGGCGCAACCAACCTCAAAACCATGGCAGATCTCATGCCATGGTGGGGAGGTGACGTAAAAGCCACTTTCAGTTTAGGACGTTATCAGGAGAAGTTTAGCGATGGTGATTTTGACACAGCTACACAAGCCGAACTCAAAGCCCTTATGACTTCGTTTGAAAAAGCACTCTAGGAGCATCCCATGGCGGTTTTAGAACAAGGAACTTGGTATCCAAACAAAGAGGTTAACGAGTTGTCTTATGAAGACAGCTTTGAACTGCCCCAAACGGCTGAGCAAGACCGCTATCATTTGTATATGTCGCTTGCCTGCCCTTTTGCCCACCGGCCTTATCTGGTCATCAATTTCCTTGGTCTAAATGATGCCATCACAGTCTCTTCGGTTGCTGACAAGCGATATGACGACGGCTGGCTATTTGATGACGTTCACTCAGATCCTCTATACAACGCAGGTGATCTGGTTAAGCTTTACCAACGAGCCAAGCCGGGCCATGATTAAATATGTCAATATTCAGTTTATCAAAGCTGCTATTTCGCATAATGAGCTTTACCTTAATGTTGGCAACATATGTTACCTCTTACAACCAAGAGCTGGCCTAATGCCGGCAAATGCACTAACAGGCATCCAACTATCTATATTTTTGGTGAGAAGAGGAATTCCAACGACTGTAAGCTTTTTATCAGCCATGGCTTGTTTATAACTGGTATCTCCCATCCATATCTCTGTCATAGTTCTCAGGCTTGTATTCATATAGACATCAACTTCCTTGCCCGGCTCATGAACACAAACATCTACCTCTTCACCTTCTACCACCAGCCACCAAGAGGGAAAAGTATGAACATCATCAAAATTGAAACGGATAACTGTTTCCCGTCCCACTAACTTTTTACAATTAAGGTTTCTGGGTAGATGTAACATAAGCAAATCAAGATCGAGATCATCGTCGTCCATCTGTCCCCGCGCCCATCGCATCCCCCACTGCGACAAATGTTCAATAACAGGGAGCAGTTCCATACAAGATTCAGACGGAAAATACTCATAACCCTTTTGCCCCGGTATTTTTCTCTTGATAACGAGCCCCTCGTCAACAAGCATGCTGAGCCTTCTGGTCAACAAGCTGGGGGACATCATTCTGAGCCCACGCTGAAGTTGATTGAATCGAGTAGAACCAAGCACAAGCTCGCGGATCAGTAAAATTGTCCAGCGTTCACCGAGTATTTCCATAGCTTTAGATACAGGACAAAACTGACTCTTACTCATCGTTCCACCCTCGCCATTGGTCGTTTCACGGACCATTTTTAACAATTACAAAAACAGTAGTTAGGTACTACAAAAATTGTAGTTTGATACTCCTTATTATGAAGTAGTCCGGAAAAGACCGCGTACCTATATTTATATCATCGAGTCCATTCGAGTGAGGTCAAAACTATGTGCCGTGTAAATACCCGCAGTAAATCAGAAACTAAGCGGTATCGTAATATGCTTGGCAGCTACCCCACAGGCGTGGCTGTTATCACGACAAGAGATAACGGTGGGTGCTGTGTTGGGATGACCATCAACAGTTTTTGCTCTCTGTCCTTAACTCCAGCACTGGTAAGTATCTGCATCGATAATCAATCTTCGAATTATTGCACCTATTATAACTGTCGAGGTTTCACCCTTACTTTCCTCAGTGAAGATCAAGAGGCTGTAGCCATGCAGTTTGCGACTCGCGGAGCAAACAAGTTTAGCCAGTTGGATTGTTCACCCAATAAGGACCAGTTCGGCCCGAGTGTACCTAATGCGACAGCCATTCTTAACTGCGAAACCTATCAACGAATCACAGTGGGCGATCATCTCATGCTAGTTGGTAAGGTTCACCAATATAAGCAATTCGATAGGCCTCCTCTTGTTTTTGAGAAAGGAAGGTTTACCAGCATCACTAACGATCAGGCCGCCATCAGCCAAACGGCTGCCTAAGGCTGCTACATTCCACTTAACGGCAAAGAGAGATTTACGATGAAAAGTACAGCACCTATTTTCGAACGGCTAGAAAGTATCGCAAGCCAATATGCTTCTAACGGGCTAGAGGCTGATACTCATGACCAATTTTCATTAGAGAATTACAAATTACTAAAGGAGAACAAGTTTTTTCTGCGATGGTTCCCGAAGAGCTGGGAGGAGGGGGCAAGAGCTTCCCGGAAATGTGTGAACTATTGGAGAGAATGGCTACTCTCCACTCTTCAACAACACTCTCTCTTTCCATGCACCAGCATATTGTAGTGGTTTAATGATCCCGGACACCAAATTAGGTGGTAAAGTCTCCACCGTAAATGAGGTGTTCAATGACAAAACGAC
>NZ_MJIL01000038.1 GCF_001939735.1 Photobacterium proteolyticum | reverse complement strand
GATGTAGCTCCGCTAATGAGGGAGCTATATCAATACCAAGTATTAATGGATAGCGGAATGTGGGGAGAAATTGGCGGTTACAGATAAAATAATACAAACAGAAAAACCCCGATAATAATCGAGGTAAGCAAATTAGATCAAAAAAAATATTACGTCACTTATCGAAAAAGTACTTGACTTTAAATTGACCTTATACTGATAAACTTTTCAAAATAATTCTCGAAATAGAACTAACAATGCTTAACCAACCATTAACTCTCACTTCTAAAGACTTTTCTATAATGGCTAGGTGAAACATCATGCGTTTTTTTGAAAACACTACTAAAATATGCTGCACTTTCAAAGCCACATTTTTCTGAAATTTGAGAGATATTTAAACAAGTAGACATTAAATATATTCTTGCTCTTTTCAATCTAATCTGCTGAATTAAGTGGCTAAACTCTACATTTTCACTTCGCATTTTTCTTTGCAGAGTTGCTGTTGACATATTCAATCTCGCAGCTACTTCATTTAATTTCCATTTTAATCTAATATCCTTGGATACAATTTCTTCAACTTTATCAACGAATCTATCAGATAAAAAAGCTGTTTTAAATATTGATAATGACGAGAATTCAACAATAGAATGAATTAAAGAGAATGTAAGCCCTTCAATAATAACATCTTTATAAGTAAGACAACTATTAGTAACTTCAAATATTGACTTGATAATGCTTATTACTTTCGCCCCATCAAGGAAGTATTGATTACAACTACAGGTTCCTTCATTATTTAATTCTGAAATATCAATTCTACTAATAATATTTGCAAGGTGCTCCTTTTCAATAATAATAATCTCAAGTTCAATTGGTAAGTCATTTTTTGCATATATATCGGTGTGAACTTTTGTATAAGAGGGGACATAAATACAACTTCCATCATTTATCGAAAATGTTTTTCCTAAAAAAGATACGTGACCAGTTACATTTTTTAATCGAACAATCCTATGCTCTATAGCATAAAATTCACTATCTATTCTATTAGATTTCAGTGTAATTTTTTTTGCAATTACTACATTACTCATAAAAATAGACCATCATAATAATTAGCATTAAATATAAAACGATGTTGGGAATTATTTTCGAAACCTTTCAGAATAACACCAAATCGAGTATATTCAGTTAATAAAGGGAAAATGGAATTTATTATCATTTCATATTTTGATTTTTTCAAACAATCCGATATATCTACCTTTACCATGTCCCATTCGATAATACCAAAAGCCATATGTTTTTTTGAAGAATAACAAAGATAATCGCTCAGCCATAACTGTACACCGAACTTTCTTAAAAGTGATATGTTATCATTCAGTTCAATAGAGAATGGGTTAACATCAATAGCAATAACTTCGATAGCCAATTTTACTGGCACATGAAGTGTAACAAAGTGAATAAAGTCTAGATCACATAGTCTTGAAAGAGGTACATTTAGAGATACTAAAAAATCAGGGTACTGATCTGATAGATTTTTATGGTGTCCAAATTGCTCATGTGGGATTTTATAAATATTAACATCTTGCACAATATCTATACTCTCACTTTTGCAGTACACTCCTATATTCACCTCAAACGGAAAGTGTTTATAAATAACAGACTGTAAAATTGGCTGAAAAAAAAGATCAAATTCGGTTAACACCCCTGAACCTAGGTTAATTTTATGATTAGCATGATAACAACTTGTATACAGTGCAACTTTACTCATAATATAATTATTTTGCTTTTATAGCATATTATTCACTTAGCTATTATTAATAACATATATGAATAACACCAAACACTAATCATATAAACACAAAAAGTTGACGTAATAACTAAAATTAATGCAGAGTTAAGATCAATTGAAAGATCAAGATAGCCCTGTTTATAAGAAGATACCACCAGACTAAATGAACATTGTTGCATAGTTGCATTTCTATAAAATGTGCACTTACGATCTGAACAGAAATATTAAACGAAATTTATAGTCTTTATTCCGAAATCTCGCCTCAAAGAAGCTCACCGTAAACAGTATAACAACGCCTTGCTTAAGCGTGGTTCTTTAACATTCTGGATTGATAAGGAAGCGATAAAAAAGAGCAAGCAAAGCAAACATAACAAGCACGGTAATCAAGCCGATTCAGCGACTTTTTCATCACTAACGAACAGGTATTCTCTATGTCACTGAGTATGTTAAAAGGGCTTATTGGTACACCGTTCAAACTAGCTAACATCCCACTAGTCTGTACAAGCCACACTTGTATCAGCCGAAGAGCCAAACAAGTTGAGGGGTCGTTTACGAAAAAAGCATGATACTGCTAGAAAGCATAGAGTCTAAAGAAGACGGCATATCACAGTGGGTACCGGCACTCACGAAATAGTCGCGTCAGAACTAAGCTTATCGAATACCACTGATGCTGATGCTCTTCCGAACTTACTCGAGAATCATTGAAATACCTGGGTATGGAGTTTATAACACAAGGGATTACCACATTGCGATAAGGATTAAGCGAGCTATTCCGATCATTCCACTAAGAGAGGGTACCGCCTTGGCCACCCTTGGAATTTAGCCGTAGGTTACCAAAAGGTTTACGGCTCCAAAAAAGTGAAAAAGCGGTATGATAATCACAAGCGTTAGCTCTCTAAAACAACGATGTACCGAGTAAAACAGTTGCTAGCTGGGCATTTAGGCCTGAGAAATGACAATGTTCATATAGGTTAAAATTACGCCATATCAAAGCACTAAACAGACTTACAGAACTTGGTATGCCTGAGACTCAGTATCTTTTTAAAGCTTAAATTTCTTCTGTGAAATTTATTTTAATTTTGGATTAAATAAACTGTAATAATCAATAATATTAAAACTCAAAGATTACAACCAAAAAAATGTAAAAAATAACATTTTATTCATTCCACAGTTGAATTTAATATACGATTTTCAACTTCTACGGGTAAAATAACAACCCTCCTATTACAACCTAACTCCTTATTCTTTTTTTCGGTGCAAATTGGTGACATTTCACCCCAGTTTTTTTGTTTTAGTTTATAACCATCTACCATAATTTCATTTAGAAAACCCATCACTTCATTTGAACGTTTCCTCGACAATTCATAATTATAAGGTTTTTCTCCTACTTGGTCTGCATGTCCCTCAATCAGAATCTGAGATTCATTTTTTACTAACTTAGCATATTGTTTTAATATGTTTTTTTGTTCTTCATTAAGGCTATGACCATCAAAATCAAAAAGCAAAACTAATGACAGTGTACTTGGGTTAAAGTAACAGTTCTTTTCTTCAGTGATTTTTGTTTTTGCTAACTTGTTTTTAAATTCATTTTTGCCTTTGATAATTGATACCATCATTCCTTTTTCTTGGTAAGAAATTTCATACGAGTTGAACTTTTTACTATCACTGTAAATATCATCTAATTGCAAGCAGTTGGCTTTGACAAAACCAACAGGAAGCAACAATATTAATACAATAATTATAACCATCCATTTTATATCCATTACATCAGCCTTCCCGTTTCTTCATTAAGCAATTGAAGTATATATTTATAAACATGTTCTCCTTGGCTGGCATGGTAAATATTATTTTCTCCCATACACTGATAAAATCCATTTGTGTTTTTATCAAGGGAAAAGTCAATACCAATAACACCGCCTACAACCGATATATTTCCACCATGACGCGATAGTTTTCTTTTCATATTTTCAAACAACTTATCACACAGACCATTTTTAGCCAGTTTTTTTAGAAAGTTATCAGATTTATACATTGTTTGACCATCGTAAAACTCTCGAATATTATCCTTTCCATCGGACAAAACGATAAAAACTTGAACAGGGTTAAGATTTGTTGCTTGGTCAGAAACTACCGCAGCACGAAGCATACCTTGCCAAGAATGCGTTACCGCACGAAAACGACCACTTGCGATTGAAGATTCAACCTCTGAAATAAAATAATCATAATCATCAGTAAGTTGTACATCATTGAATGTTCTTGGTGCATAGGGATCATTTCCTTGAAAAAAATCATCTGCTTTAGGTTTTTCGTTAAACATTTCATTAACTGTTTTAGTAATACTTTTATATATATCCATGTCGTATATAATACGTTGCCCGTTTATATTTCTTACGTTATATTGATGATATCCAATTAGGGCAACACGACTTCTATCAGTGTTATAACGATTGAAGTCTTTCAAGTCTTCAATAACTTTTTTAAGTGTTGTTTTGACTACAGACAATTTTGTTTTCGTCTCTCCACTTTGCCACATATCACCCATTGATGAGCTAAAGTCAACAATGAAATAAATATCAACCGGTCTTGGAAGGTACCGCCTTGAGACTGATTGACTGTTAAGTTCAAACTCGGGTTCTATATTAACGTTTTCATAAAACATCCAGGCATCGTAACGAGCTTTCGCCCTAACCATCATTTCCCTGAAAGGCTCAGTCTCATCTCTTTTATCTAGACAGCCATTATTATCCGAACACTCCATATCTGTCATAGTAATAGATATTGTGCCTTTGTTATCATTAATATACCTGTCAATAATATTAGCTGCCAGCTCATTATGATCATCAGCTGTACCCTGTGTATCAGCAACAAGTGCCAAACTTGCAACTTCTGCTGCTTCGATAAGCCTTGCCTTTGCAAGCATTTGCTGCGACAACTGCACTGAGAAAGCCATAATCATAACCATGAATGGCAAAAAACCAACAAAAATGATCATAGCGGCACCTTTATGTTTATTCAAATTTCTTGACATTATCAAAAACGCGCAAATGAAAATGATGATGATACTAAATGAAACGGCGTTAACTCCGTGGCACCGATTACATTAAAGCTTGTGTGATAACATATAGAAACCTGATAAAGTGGCAGTTTTCTGTTTTTCGATGTTATTGGTGATAGAGACATAGTTTCCCCTTGAGCAAGCGATGGAAAATTACACCCATTAACGTCGCCTCTGCTTTTTCTCGTAAATTGAAATGTATTATTCAAAGGAATATACTCCTCAACCACGAAACCAAGTTCAGCTTCATCAAAATTACTGATCGTTCTTGTTAATGTTGATGACACAATACTAAACAGCGTATCAATATCATTAGGACATTTGCTTACAATACCATTTGATTCACACAATCCACCTTCATCACTATATAGTTGCTTTCTTTCCGATACTATTGATACTGCTGAATAACTGGCTCTATCAAGTGCGCTTTTCCTCGATAATGAAACCAAATAGTTAGCTTGTAATGCAAACACTGATGATATAAATATGAGTATCATTGCTAATTCTATCGTAAATACACCCTTACAGTTTCTATTCACAACTTCCACCATATTTATACTTGCATCGTTGAGACTCTTGTATTGCAATAATTTCTTTTTTAATACTAATACTTGGTAGTATAAAACTTAGGCTCGGTGTATAGTCATACTCCAAGCGATAAATAGCAATTGGTTTATTGTATGCATCCGAACTTATACCTGAACATGTTTCAATATCAGAATGATTTTCACTGCATTCACGTAAATCATCTAAATTATCAATAAATAACACATCAGCATTGTAAGTCGACTCTACAGTTCTATTCATCAATAAATTAAAAGTATTATTATTGAGCGACACCATAACCTGATTTTTAAACGCTTCCGTTTGTTCTTCATTAGCTGTATTTGTTCTCTTAGTTTCAGCTACAGCAGCCGCCAATGCATAATCCGCTGAAGTAACAGCAAACGTCATAAAACAAAGCTCAACAAAAGTCAGTAACATCATCAAAAGGACGGGTAAACCTAATGCTGTTTCAACAGTTACTGAACCTCTGACAATACGCATTAGCGAGCCTCTACATAGCAATTATGATACGTAGTGATAAACGCACCTTTTTCTTCAACTTGGTTTAACACTGTCTTCGCTTTTGTAAACGTTGATGAGGTTCCTACACAGTAACGAAATAATTCTCCGTCATAATGTACAAAAAGCGATCCGTACTTTCCCTTTAAACTTTTAATATACTCGTTTGGTAGAGGACGCTCCCAAGCAGTAACCTGAACACAGTATCTATTTTTCGCGTTTGGTGTCTTTTTATCAGTCTGATGAGCCGTGTTTTTAACATTTTCATTAATCAAGATATTGTTATTTACTGGTGTGTTTTTATTTATTTCAATTCGTTTATCAGTTTTTCCTATCTTATTATCAGCAGTTGATACATCATTCTTATTTTTATCTAACTCCACCAAAAGTCCAGACAGTCTATTCGTTGCTTCATCTTCTGGGTAGGTATATTTCAACACCTCTAATGCTACATCATTATTTCCGGCGTGAAGTGCTGCAAGTAAGAGATTAGATCGAATCTTATTATTCTCAGGTGCCGCTAAGAAATAGGGATGTAAATCATTAATAGCTCCCTGATAATCAGAGCTCAGTAACCTAACTACAGCCGTGTTATTAGCGACTTCCTGATCCGTTGCTCCATGTTTTCTTGCTTCTTTAAATGAGCTCAAAGCCTCAACATATTTTTTCTGATTGGCCCTTATTTTTCCTAACAAAATGTAATAATGCGATTTTTCCCCACCATTCTTCAGGTAGGAAGATAGATGTTCTTCACTAGATACAAGATCACCTTTTTGATAACTGAGATCAGCCATTGTCAACCGATAACCTGGTTTATCCATGTCTGAATCAACAAACAAGCTTGCGTATAACTCAGCTGACTTTACGTCATTGAGCTCAAGATAAGTATTAACAAGCTTGATTTTATAATCATCATTTGACCATAAATGACGCTTATAAAACTCTACAATAGCTTCCTTCTTGCCAGAAGATAAAATAATCTTTTCTTTTGTGGCAAGTTCATCCACTTGGTTTTTTGTAGTACATGCGCTCAGTGAAATATTCAGAAGTAATATAGCCAGAATACGTTTCATTAACCTAACATCCTCATAATTCCAGGTGCCGCGATCAAAACCACGATAGGAACCATAATAAATATGATCAGAGGAATAGACATTTTGGCTCCTAGCTTACCTATCTTTTCCTCCAATTCCATCATGTTGATTTCTCGAATTTCAGCAGATAAATTTGCCAGCACGGGCCCGACAGATGAACCATATTGTAAACTTTGGGAAAGAGTCATAACGAAGCTCTGTGCTTCACTAGTTGGAACCGTTTCATAAAATTCCTTTATTGCTTTTTCTATTCCGATAACACGAGCCCTTTCTACCGTTTTCATCACAACATATGCCAAATCACGATCTACCGTTACCAACTCTTTGGCTAAGTGCTCAAGGGTAGCCTCTATCGTCATTCCTGTATGAACACACATAGTCATAAGATCCAGCAAAAACGGCAGTCGGCCACTAATTCGTCTTATTCTTTTCTTGCCTAATGCATCAACATATATATCAGGGGCAATCAAAAACGTTATGGCAACTACTGAGATACTTACGATCATCAGTTGCAGGCTTGCATATCCTTTCAAAAAGGATATAACAATGACTATAAGAGACATGGTAAATGGAATAATTTTTATCAAATAGTACCGCCGCGCAACCCAAGTACTATAAATTCCCGCTGAAATCAGTTTTTTGTTCATTTCATTCTGATTAAAACTAAACCAGTCGACTGCTATTGACATTCGTTCAAGCCACTTCCTATCATCTTCGGTTTCACCTAAAAAACTATTGACATTCAACCGTGAAACCAATGCGTCCCAAAGCCTAAAGATGAGCAATGCTATCAATACTGAAATAATGACAGAAAAAACTAAAAAGTTGTTTTGCCATAACATGTCAATCGACACCTCTAAGGATCAGAGAAAGACAAATAAATCCAATCAACTCACTTATCAATACATAATAAAAAATTGGCTTTCCGCCTTCTTCAAACATTACAAAATTGTAATTTTCAGGACTGGTAAATCTCAGAATAATCAGAAATATCACTGGCAATGCTGCAATAATTTTAGCAGATGCTCTCGCTTCTGATGTCAATGCACTTTTCTTCTTATCAATGGATCTCGCCTCAAACATGATACGGTTAATCCTATTGATAATTTCCTTTAGTTGCCCCCCCCTTGATAGGTTTATTCTGATTGTCGACACAAAGAAAAAGTACTCAATGTAAGGAAATTTCTCGCCACTTCTTTCCAATACATCATCAGGATCCTCTCCGATAAGTAAACGCTCTGACATTAATTTAAACTCTTCCCCGACCTCGTTATCCATTTGATTTCCGACATACTCGAAGGCATGGATAATACTCTGCCCAGAAGATAGAGCTCCCGAAAGGATGTTCAGCGCATCAGGAAAATGCTTTTTAAAACGCGATGCTTGCAACTGATTCAGCTTAATCAAAAACAAAGTAAATCCTAACGGTAACCCTATACTATAAATAATGATTATCCCTTGGTTGATTAATACCACATCCAAAATATACAAAGCGATGCATGCTATCAGCATAAACAACCCTATTTTTCTCGCTGGATTGGGTGATAGTAGCGATAGAACATTCTTATACTTTGTTTTTATGCGTACTTTCCAACCATCATCAAATTTATCAGCGTTAATAACAGTCTTTGTTACTTCTGTCTTAGCTGTTTCAAGTTCAAGACGGATATGCGCTTCAATGTTTCTGGAAACTTTCTTTTTTTCCCACCAATAACCGATAACTAGTATGACCAATGGAAACAATGCAAGCCACATCATGCAAATATTCCCTTTACCTTGCTTTCAAAACCAAAATATTTTGCTCGTTCAAAAATTACAGAGCGAGTAGATAACCCCGGACTTCTAAAGCAACCCTGATATCCTGAACCATCATTATCATTAATGGCTTCATAACGGAATATATCTTCAAGGACAACATTTTCTCCTTCTAATCCAATGACTTCTGAAATATATATTACCCTGCGACTGCCATCATGGAGTCGTTTTACCTGGACGATAAGATCAACAGCACTAACAATCGTTCGCCGTATCGCCTCTAATGGCAAATTAGATGTTGCCATCATCACCATGCTCTCAACACGTGCTATTGCATCCCGCGGTGTATTGGCATGCAGTGTTGACATCGAACCGTCATGTCCTGTATTCATCGCTTGCAGCATTTCAAATGCCTCCCCTCCTCGGCATTCGCCCACTATAATTCGGTCGGGGCGCATACGTAAGGCATTGATAACTAGGTCTCGTGCTGTAATTTCACCTGTACCTTCGGCGCTAGCCTGTCTTGTCTCAAGTCTTACCACATGCGGTTGTTGTAACTGGAGTTCAGCAGCGTCTTCTATCGTAACGACTCGTTCAGTTTCACCAATAAAACCAGAAAGCGCATTGAGTAGCGTAGTCTTTCCCGACCCTGTTCCGCCGGAGATCAAAATGTTGCACTTGCAATGGGATGCAATCGATAATAACTGCGCCATTTCAATTGAAAGGGCACCAAAGTCGACCAAGTTATTCAGTTGTATGCGTTGTTCTTTGAACTTCCTTATTGAAATTGATGTTCCGTCAATTGCTAGAGGAGGAATAACAATATTGACTCGACTACCGTCTTCGAGTCGAGCATCGCACAGAGGCTTCGATTCGTCTATTCGCCTGCCAACATTTGAAGCAATCCGTTTAGCTATGGTGCTTAGCTGCTTTTCATTAACGAAGCGTATCGGTGATTTTTCCAGCTTACCATTAATTTCGATAAATATATCATCAGGACCATTGATCATGATGTCTGAAATATCATCGTTATCCAACAGTGCCTGTAACGGACCAAGCCCCTTAAGCTCTGCAAGTAATGCATTTACCAGCTCAGAACGCTGGCTGTTTGTCACCAAAAACTGCTTCCCTTCGACCAATGTATCAACCGCCTCCTTGAGCTGCCCCTCCAGCTCTTTGGCGCTTATTTCAACAATGCTTGAAGCATCAATAGCATCAAAAATCTCATCTCTTAGTTCAATATATATTTTCTTCAGCATTGTTATTTCTTAAATGGCCAAAAGTTTTTTTTATTTTTACTTTTCTTACCGGTCAAGGCTGTTAATAATGGATCAACCTCCTTCATAAACTTACTTTTCTTAAAGTGAAGATCACCTTTTTGAATTACTCCTTTCTCCAATCCCGGTTCGAAACCGATGCTAACGGTGTTTTCCATTTTCATTCTTTTTTCGGCACTCGATATCGACATCGGATAATCGGATAGCGGGCGACTATGATTAAATATAACCTGGTGTTCAGCGTCACCTAGCTTCCTTTTGAGCAACTTATATGCTCTTAGCGAGACAATGGAGGGATCACAAACTACAATAATCTTGTGATATTTTTTTCTCAAATCACCATCATGTATTTCATCGAACTGTCCCGAGGAAACGGAGTCAATCATAAAGTTATATTCAGAAACAAGCTGCTGCGAAAGCACAGTCAGTGTTTCTGAGTGCTTTCCGATGCAAGAATAGCTACTTTCCATAACTAGATAATCGATTTTTTCGCTCACATTATGGAGATAGGTTCTAGCAATGCCTGCATCCATCTCCCGTACAGATAAATCATGACTGTTCATCCGCAATTTTAGCCCTTTGAGACCGAGTAACATATCACCAACCACCGCACAGGTATCATGGTCTATCAAGAGTGTTTTAAGGTTAGCTTGCGTTGCCAAAAGATAGGACAAGGCACAACTAATCGTTGATACTCCAATCCCTCCCCTCGTACCCAAAACCAATACACGCTTCGCAACTCGGCTTTTCGTCTGCGTAGTTACGCAAGCCTGCTCCGGATTACTGCTGACAAACCATAGCAAATCATCAACCTTGCCATCCCATAGCATATAGCTTGCGCCTTGAGCCTCTACCCAATTTTGCATCTTGATGGAATCAAGGCTGCTGATCACAATAACATTAACGCCCACATCCAGACTGGTTGTAGCCTCCGTTACTCTTGCCTTGAGCTCCATGGGTTGACGATTATCCAGCAAAAAGTGTCGGATTTTTTTACCCGCACGTACCATATCTAACGCAACCTCCAGACTCGTGGCGGAGAGCGGCTGGCTATAGCCTTCAATAGCATACATATCAGCAATGTTTTCAATAAACTCAGAATCATCCGATACGATAAGATCCTGATCAGCAATTGCTTCTGTGCTCTTGGTGCTAGAGGTTGTAAATAAAGTCCCCAGATCCATATTTACTCCACCGCCTTAATCGGGTTAACCATACTTAACGCCCTGTTATATTCGAGCGAACATCCGGGCCGTCTTGTTGCTGACTTCCTCATTGACAAAGGTTGGCAGTTATCTCCGTCTATAGTTATGTAAGTTGCTCTAAGGCGTATTATCCGCCCCAACTCCGGAGCGGGGGTCAAAGTAATCTGTCTACGATGCAATTCCTTGTTGGCGATTAATGTATCAACAAACTTTCGGCTATAATCCGACGGCTGACGATAAAAAATTTCATAGTGACTTTTAATCGATAGTGTTTCTATGCGTTTTATGAAAGCCACACTTTTTTCTAATGCAATATCAGGCTGTATCAAAGGGAACTCCAACTGCTCTTCAATTTCCTTGATAACCAGCTTATTTGCAGGCATTGATGATGTGCAGCCAACCAGGCTCATCAACATAACCATGAGCCACCACCTACTCATTGGAATCCCCCTTCGGATAAAATCTCATTTAGTGAAGCAGAGTGCTTTCTTGATAACTCCACACCTAAAAGCCGTTCAAATACGCTGGTTCTTTCCATATATGGCAGTTTCACCTGCTTTGCGGAAACCGGCTCGACCAGGTTGACAGTTGCCACGATGATCAGCTCCGTTTGCAAATAATCTGACTCTGTATGACGAAACAGTGACCCAAGTACAGGGATATCCCCCAAAACGGGTACTCTACTTAACAATTCCCGCTCTTCAGATGTAAGCAGGCCTGCAAGGACAAAGCTTTGTCCGTCAGTTAACTGAACCGTGGTGTGCGCCTTTCTGGTCTTGAGTGAAGGGACGGTGACGAATGAGTCGGAATAACTTACTGTTGAATCAATGGAACTCACCTCAGGCATTAAAGAAAGCCGAATATTCTCAGAATCCGTCACCTTGGCAACGATCGACAGCTTAATACCATATTCTTTATAACTGATAGAAACAGAATCCCCATCTCTCACCGCTATCGGGATCTCACCACCGACAAGAAAACTGGCAGTTTCACCAGAAATTACAGATAAATTAGGTTCAGCGAGAATCTGCCCGAGCTTTTCATCCTCCTTAGCAGAAATAACCGACACAATATCTTCGGCTGAAAAACTGTAAAGGTAATCAACGAAAGTACCAGAATCACTACCTTCGGAGCCATAACTGATACCCAGCTTGCTCAGAAAAGAGCTTGAAACTTCAGCAACTGTCAGTTTGACATTAATCTGATTGGTTGCCAGCACCTTCAAATTATCAATAATGCCTGCATATTGATGGCTAGCTGTATATTCCAGTGCTGCTGACTCGTAGCCGTCACCACTCTTTTGGCTGATGGTGCGTGTGGTTTTGTCTTTCTTCAGCAGCTCACCGACAAGCTGGTAGATTTCATTTTTGACCACCTCGCTGCTGACAATACCATCGAGAACAACCTGCTGCCCGATATTCTTAATTGTTACCTGCTCATCCGGATAGCGAGCCATAACAAGTTGTTTCACCATAAGCAAACTGCGATTAACAATCAGTTCACGATTATATATTTCATTGCCCTGGCGGTCATAGATAATTACTGTCGCCATACCAACATCAATCCCAAAAACAACAACTCGCTGATCATCAATTACTTTATAATCGGCAATATCCGTATCTGAAATAAACACGGTATCAATTTTATTTGTGGTTTTAATCGTTTTTGCCGCACCCTTATCCAAATTCAACAGAGCCGCATTTGCCATTCCTGAGCCAACTATAAATAAGATAAGAATAGTATTTAATAATATTTTAATCATGCTAAGTAACGTCATTGCATACCCCCGCTGATACGCAACTCCCTAACCCCACTAACACCATCTAGCACATCACTACTTTTAATAACCGTTAACTGTACCGATAGTTTCGATGGTACCAGGGTAACATCACCCAATTTTTGAGCCATTTCCAGCTTAAGTATTTCCTCTAGTGACAAGGCAATTAACAAGCTGCTTGGTACATTGCGTTCAGAATCTTTACTTTCGACCGATTTTAATATTTGCACCACTTTTGCATCCCTTACAACCACCCGGCTACTGATACTGTGAATATTGCTGTACCCTGACTCTTTTATGTTATCGACCGATGAACTGGTAGCGACAAAGCTCACTCTATCTCCAATTCGTATAGGCAAAGATTCTATTATTTCTTGATTACCAGCTTTGTAATGATATGGCATCAAGTGATCACCAAGCGAAAGCTGAAGATAACCAGCATCACCTGGATTTAATATATCATTACCAGAGAGGACTTCTCCTTCTTTCATATCTTTTTGATACAGGCTACCTTCTATAACGTTAATAGTATCATAAGGAGCAAAATTATTATTCTTAGCCTCAATTTCATCTATCTTTACCAAGATATAATCTGACTTTTTAACTGTTTTTGACTTAATGACATTATGGGTTAGTTTGGCGACTTCTACTTTTTTTATTATTTTATCTTGAACGATAACTTTGCTTTTAGGTTTCTGAGTAAATTCATCTTGCATTGAAAGTACGAGATACATTACTGAACAGACAATAAGAGTAAAAAAAAATAATCGCTTCATACTATGTTAAAAGTCCAAAACAGTAAAAACTGGGCTTCAAAACATAGTATCAAAGCCCGTAGTAAAACAACTAAGAGTAGAGTATTCTTATTGTGAAGTATTTGCACTCGTCATATTTGCTTTAATGTTAGTCATAGCTGAATCAATAGCACCTCTAAGAACACTATCACTACCACCAAAAACCGCTAATATTAGAGCAGAAAGAGCAACAGCAATAATCGCGTACTCAACGGCTGTTACGGCTCTTTCATCCTTTACATACTTAAGAGAGATATATTCCATGGCCAGCTTAACTTGTTTATACATTATTCCTCCAATTTTTGCTTTAGTGTTATGGCTCTAATGAATAATTTGTCACATTTATCAATAAGTGTCGAATAATTTACATTTATAATTTTATAAGCATAAATTATAGGATTATCATTAACTCTTATTGTATTATTACTTTATGTTCTGGACTATGTGGTAATTATGCTAATCAACAATGTTTTGTTATCAATTATATTTATATTATCTCTCTACTGTGCAGTTTGTGACATCAAAAAAAGAACGATCAAAAACAATAACATTGTTGTTATTGCTCTTCTATGTTCTTTTTTTGCAATTACAAATAATGAAGGGAACATCTATTTTATACAAGCAATAACTATCATTATAATTGGTATACTACTAACTCTTTCTGGGGTGCTTGGTGCTGCGGATAGTAAATTGCTTGCTGCCTATTCGCTCAGTATCGAACCAGATATCCTACCATTAACTTTATTATCAATTCCCATAATAGGAGGGCTACAGATAATTATTATGTTTTTGATTGCAAAATTTGAGAATAAAGCACCATTTAAAAATGGTATACCTTATGCCATACCTATTACATTTTGTGGCTTTATAAGTTTATTTTTATCTTAAAATGGTTAATGAGAATTATTTACACCTTTGATGTATACAGAAAAAACAGATTAAGCAAACATACACTTCTGTTTTTTTACCAAACTCACAAATCTATGAAATAGATGATTTAGTTTACAAAAACTTTACGCACAATATCAATATCGCATCATGTTTTTATAAGCAATTGTTTTTGTATTATTTTATTGGCATTGTTGTATAGAAACAAACACAACGAGAGGCGTATAGAAGATTACATGACGTTATAAAATACAGAGGCACTTAAGAAGTGTTATTAACCATTAACAAAAACACTTAGTGATACATTTTATTTTTTCATGATTATATCACCATTAACTATAACTATAACTATAACTATAACTATAACTATAACTATAACTATTATTTCACAGGCATGGATAAATTAACCTAAAACAACTAAGATCCTAGAAGAAGCTGAAATTGGAATTGTTCATGCAGTCATTTAGAGTTAGAATTTTATATCATATTGCAATAAAAATATCACCTACTACATGCTTTTATTTATTTAAGTTTCATTTTTCAAAAAAAGTATCTTATGTAAACTCAATTTTATCGGCTGAAGTATTATGAGACGCTCAATAGATCTTAAATATCTTAAAACATTAACTCGTGTGATAGAAAAAAAAAGCTTTAGTGAAGCAGCAAACTCTCTATATATAACTCAACCTGCTGTTTCACAGCACATAAAAAAAATTGAAGAGTACTTTGATTGCGAAATTTTTAGCAGAAAAAACGGTCTTAATCTAACGCCTGAAGGGGAGTTCATACTAAAGTATGCAATAAGAACGACTGAACTTCATAAAGAAATGATTAATGAATATTCATTTTTAAAAGGAAGCGGTTTTTTTAGAATAGCCATATCTTCAACCTTCTGTAATGAAGTTGTGGATATAATTGTTGATCAATTGAAAAATATAACCGAGAATAAAATATCTATAGTTAGATTTGATCAAAAAACAAAAGATTTAGTTAATGATTGTGATTTTGTTATTGGCTTTCTTTTTTCCAATGAAAAAATAAATAGTGAAAAAGTTATTCATGAAGAAAATTTTGCGATTTCACTTAATAGCGAAATAAATGAAAATACGCCTATACAAAGAATGATTTACACTAGCCATCTATCCACTTATCATGCGATAAAACTAGTTAGCAGTATTGATATTAATATCGATTTTCAATGTATGTCTATCCAATGTAATTCTCACTCTCAGATAAATAGTTACTTTACCTCTCCCTATACATTAACTATAACACCTATCAGTTCTTGCCCTAATAACGGAGTAATAACATACAAAAAAACTATTCCAGATATCACTGCAAGAATATTTTATAAAGCGAGTAGAACAACAAAGAGTAAAAGAGGGTTTAAAGATGCTATCGATAAAATAAAGGATACTATAATAAACACCCATAAAGTCCAACATTCACAATATTAACACAACAGCCTGCAAATAACCGTAAACTATTTGCAGGCAATCTTTAAACATCAGAAATTCATATCTAATATAGTTAACCTACTATTAATTTAAATTGATTTCACTAAGATAAATATTAACTAAGCCTTCATATAAAATGATAATATATACTAACCTCTATCATTTAGATATAGAAAAGTAAGAATAATGATATATCCTGCTGTACATAATAACTTTAATTCATAACGAAAAAAGTAAAGAGCCATTATAAAAATAATAGTGTTTACAATAAAAACAATACCTAGGTCTTTATTCATTTTAATGATAGTAGTAAAAGGCGTCGAAGAATCAAATTTCTCCAACCACAGAAAACATAAAAAATATGTAGAAATAATATACTGATAGCAATATATTATCCATAAAAATACATTCACTTTGTTTAGATCTTAATGACAATGAAACTCATCCGCAATAAGGTTTACTTCTATCAATTAAACCATGTTATTTTCGATAGCTTTATGTTTCTGTATCTTACCCTCTCATAATAATAGAATAAGATTTTCTCTTCTTACTGCTTTAGTTAAATCACGACTTTTCTTGAATAAATCGCATTGAAATACAGAAGAGACTTTATTAACATTAACAACTATACCATTGATATTTCCATTTTAGAAAAACCCCTAACAAACTTGTTAGGGGTTTCATAACGCTAATAATGTGGTATCACATTAACTATAGTAACTTTCTGAACTCTTATCATCTCACAAGAATAAACCTATTCATCACTAACAAGCAGAACGCTAATAGCTATTTCAGATACGCCGCGTTCGTAAATTTCTCCATTAACCGTGTCATATGTAAGTACTTTTGAGCCATCATGATTCGGTGTATTACTCCAAATATACGCTTTCAGGCTACCGTCACTAGTCTGGTATGGGAAAGCCCCATTAAACGCCTTTCCATTTAATGAAGGAGCTCGGCAACCATGCTCGGTTAATGAAGCCAGCTCTTTTATGTTAGGCAAACGCCACTTAGATTTACCACCAAAATGATATAGTTCGTGGCTTTCACTGCTGTTGATTGCCTGAACATCATTAAGAGCTGCTTGCCAAAAAACTGTACTGACATCACCGTCACATGCCTGGGTGGCTTTATTCCAAGTTTTACCCAATGGACAACGCATCCAGGTTAAGCTCGATATACGATCCTTTACTGTTCCATTGTCATTAAATTGGTAGCGTACGTTTGGAACAGACTTGCCCGTAGAAATCGAACATTCCTGCACCACCTTTGCCTCCTGCGCCGCCATGCCAGTTACGGGAAGCAGCGCCAGCATTAGCCCTAGTATTTGTTTTTTCATTATTTTTTGCTCCCTTTGGCCACTAGGCGAATCGGCATTTGATATGAGTCAGAGTTATCACTATCGACTTTGTCACTGTTAATTTCTACAAAAGAAAATTTGCCTCGATAAGTACCACGAGTTTCAACAAAGGCTCGAATCTCCTGACCTTTAAGTGCTTGATCAGAATATTCGGTAAAACTCGGTGTCGATGTCCAAACCGTACCTGTTTCCAGATAACTCGCTTTACTCTGAAGAGGGAAGTATGCGTAGGTTAATCCGTAAACCAGATCATCGGCATCTGTTTCAGTCTCGCCAAAGTCGATCAAATCATAGAACTCGTATAACGTAGGTAAACGCCAATCTGTAATGCCGCAAACCTCGTTATTGTTCAGGTAATCTACATATTGTTCAGTTGTACAAATGTTATCTCCGGCATCCTGACAACCTGCCAGATTAATATCTTCGATATAAGGTTCGAATTTCCCTGTCAGCTGATAGGCAAACAGACGGTCAAAATGCTGTGGCGAGCTTGCATCGTTCTTTTTGGATTCCCAGATAAGTCCGGTGCGCTCATCTTTGACACATGACCACTCAGTAGCATCCTCAGCCAAGGCCTGCCCATTGGCATCGAGTTTGACAAATTTGAAACCGTTATCTGTCGCATCAAAACCATAATCTGCGTCCTGGCCAGGATAATCGGATGGTGCAACCGCATTATCACCACCATCAGTGAAATAGATGGTAACTCCGGTATCATTAGGTACAACAGCTTCAGCTGAATTGTCCAAGTCATTGACAACATTTTGTAGAGCTTCTTCCGAAGGCGCATCGCTCAGCAGGATATCTTTATAGTCTTCCAGATTCTGACTAAAAATGGTCAATGAGTAACCCGGCGTAGTTTTGTCTACGGCAGAGATAATAGAAAGAATGTTGCTTTCAAGTGTCATGTACTCATTATTACTGCCTTCGCTAAGAAGGTTATCAGTCGCTGGCAATCCAAGGACAAGCAACTGTGCCTTAACGGCTTTAATTGCATTATCTAAGCTAAGGCCACCAGCTACCTGGCTTGCTACAAGCGTAGTAATGGCATTAATTTCGTTACCCGTTGTTTTTTGCTGCCCTGGAGCAACTAGGAATGCATTGGTTGATGTACTTTTAGCATTGGCTGAGCCATAACTAGATTTACTGGTTACCCCAGTGTCCAGATTCACCACAAGAGGTGCGCTTAAAATATTTTTATCGGTACTGGTTATCGTAAACTGGCCATTGCTAGCGGCAGTGCTTGGCTCACCTGAACCGCAGATAAAATCACCATTTAAGTCAGCACAGACAGTTTCATTACCTTTGGCTGCCTGAGCGGTAACCTTGCCTGAAACAGTATAGGTTGGTGTGCTACTGTCTGAACCACCGCCAGAATTGTTACAGCCTGCGACCAGCAAGGCTGCAGCAAGCATTGTTAGTTGATGTTTCATTGATTTACTTCTTCTGATTTAGAGTTAAAGTGTCGCTCACGACGCCAGAACAAAATGATGAGACCGAACAGCAGACTAAGCGGTGTCGATGCACCACCACTACTGCCGGAAACAGAGTCATTATTATTATTTCTATTATCTGTAGTGTCGGCACAGGCGTATGTTGAAACGCGGCCAACAGCCCACTCAACCAATTTTCCTGAGTGATTTGCTGAATAGTCAGTTACTTCCAATCGCCATGTCCCTGCCATTGGTTCGCCGACAAATGCAGAAAGCTCTTTGTCATTCTTCGCAACCCAATAACGAGTTAGTGACTGTTGAGAATAAATTTGATTAGTAAGCAGTTCTTGACGTGTACCTTTAGGAGAAACCAAAGTGACACGCAGATCAGCGAAATTGCCATGAGAGAGCTTCAGATACACAGCCAAGTTTTCATCAGCGGTATTTGAATCGCCGTTGATGATAAAGTTAAAGCTCTTAAAGCCGTAGTTTAGAGAATTATGTTCATTAAACGCAGCATCTGGCAGGACCGAATTAACAACCTTTGCATTCTGATCTAATACCGGCATTCCATATACAAGCGAGGTATCATGCTTCCAGTTCAGAGGTTGAAGTTGGCTTTCGTACTGATACGTCAAATCCGTAGCAAGATTAAATGACTCGCCACAAACAGCAGAACTAGGCAGAGCAATACTCTTATCTAATTCAGAAAACTTGCCTGATTTAATCGTGTCACTGCTACCAATAGACGTCTTTATTGAACCATCAACAGAAGCCTGACGACCGTTAGCAATCAACCTGATGTTCAAGGGGCGAGTATGATCAGCATAAAACGAATCTACTTCGAGCCTGAATGGTGCTTTCAGCAATCCGTGCACTTCAAAATTAGCCTTCAACAACTCGGCATAATCCCGTCCCGGATACAACTTATTCGCGACGTAAAGCATGCTCTCTACCAGATCATGCATCTTCATACTGCGTCCAAGCCCGAACATAGACTCGAGTACTATGGTATCAACTTCCGTAAATGCCTCTTTACCATAACGCTCTACCCCCTGCTTCAAGGTTTGGAACAAAGGCGTTGACCACAATTCATCGCCCAGTTCACCGCCAACGCTGTAATGAGCAAGGTATTCACTGCTTTCAAAGTAACGAGCTCGTTGGTTCCAAAGACTGCGGGTGGCAATTTTGGTACCGAAATACCCTTCCCAGTTAAAAACAGTATCAATTTCAAAGTCACTGCCCTGATCGTATAGCTTGCGGTAGCTGTTTGACCCCGCCCAGTAATCAGCAAAACCTTCAGCCATCGCCCCGGTGTGGCCATAGCCCCAGTCAGGGACAATTTGATAGTGAATACCATGCCCCAGCTCATGCACGACAACATCTGCATCAAGTGTGTCAGGCGAGCCACCAATACCAAACATTACAGCCTTAGGGCCAAAGAAATAGCTCGAGTTATCATTCGACAGCCCACGAGCATCATATTGGACCGGCTCTGTAAACAACGAATACCCCAAAGACTCAAGATAGCGCAATGACTGATCAATTTGATAGAACGCCATTACCTGAGTGAAATCATGGCTTGCAAAGGACAAATTCTTAAGATCATTTAGCTGATCAAATTCAGCAATCCCTTCCAATGGAAGAAACGATGCACTATCACTTTTCTCCCAGTCACCTGAATCCGTGTTTAGCGCTTCAAGGTATTCAGCGTCTACCTGCTTTACCCGGGAATTTGACAGATAATATTTGCCGCCCGAGTTCAGCAGCTCGACATCATGCAATACAAAATGTGCTGGAGCGGGATAATCAGTGATATCCGTCCAGGGCAGCTCTGGGGCCGGCTGTTTATCCATCGTCCTCAAATCTGGATCAACAACATTGACCAGGGCATTAACTAGGGTACCCGTTGAAAGCTCAGGCGGTGCTGTCGCTTTAAGCCTGCGTGGAAACTCAAGCTCTGCCGCTGTAGTGGCAGAACCATTTCGTACAATAGTATCTTCCAGGCTCTTAAATACCCGCTGAACAATACCGGAGCCGTCGGTGTGCACCACAATTGTTCGCTGCGATTTGTATTCACCATCTAAGGAAATATTGAAATTGTACTGATACCCCAGTTTACTTTGGCTCTGATAACGAATGGCTACACTGCCAATTTCCGGATAATGGGTTTCGACATAAGATTTAGCGGCGGCCTGATCGGCCACCACTTCATTTCCTGACGGATAATCCCACTCCCCGCCTTGAGCTGATGCACTGGCCATTACCAATGCGAGCAGAGTAAGTTGACATTTCATATCCAGTCCTTAAAAGGCGTAACGAGCATTGACTGTGAAATAGCGGCCAGGCTCGCTAGAAAAGCGCGTTTGGTCTTGCGACACACCGGCAACGTCCTGATAGCGTGTATATTCGCGATCAAACAGATTGATCACATTCACGTTAAGCTCTAAATCACGTGTAAATGAGTAACCGACACCGACATCGACACTTGCCCAACCAGACGTTTGCGCGCAGTCAGTCTTCAGACCGATATCGGTGCTGCAGCCTGGCGTACGATCCATCGCATCAGCCCAGTTAAGGCGAGCATAAGCATTCATTGCCTCCTGGTCATAATTCAGTTCAACATTGCCTTCCAGCGGCGTAATGGAACGTATGTACTCGTCGTTGTCATCCTTGCCATTGACCCAACCGGCCTTAGTGCTCGCAGACCAATGTTGATCAAAGGCGTAAGCCAGCAAGACTTCTGCACCATAGGTTTCTACACCAGAAAGGTTCTCATAACGTTTCTCCCACAATCCTGACTCTGAATTGAACCCAAGCTCCGAGATACCAATAAAGTTTTGAAACTTGTTGTAAAACACCGCTGCATAGATTTGCCAAGTACCGTCGTCATACTTCGAACCCACCTCAAAACTGTCGCTGGTTTCCGCTTCCAGATCAAAATTAGGCAAAATTTCAAAAGGAGTGAGGGGAACAAAATCATGATTCACATAACCGTACGTTTTGTCATACTCAGGCGCACGGTAACCGTGTTTGTAAGTCACGTATGCATTCAGGTCCGGAGTAAACTGATAGGCCAGCGAAGCGCTTGGTGACAATTCATTACTTGAGTTGTCTTTCAAGTCGAAATCGACACCGATAGCATCTTGTTTTTCTGGTTTCAATTCATGCAAATCGAAACGCAAGCCAAGCATCGCCGTCCATTTATTAATGACGATCGAATCTTGAATAAATGCGCCGAGGGAGTAGCTGCGAGCGGGCGCGAAAGGGTTAGATTCCGAAGTAACCTTGCCGTTCCAATCATTCACAGTCTTAGATACTGGGCGGTCGTGATAGCTCGTTTCGAGCACTGCCCCGTATACCAAGGTATGCATCAATCCATTACTGAATAGTTCCTTATCGAAATCTGCTGAGAGACCAACCAATTCATCGGTAAAGCTGCGATCTGAAATCTCGCGACGCAACTCCGTAACTCCGTTGTTCTCTCTATTCATCAGCCTGTTGATGTATTCTTCGTGATCGGTATAACGCCAATACGCTTTAGTGTCCATATTGTCGAACGCACCGCTTTCAGCATAATATTCAGCGCCAGCCATCACCGTATAAGTGCTTTGCGTTGTATCTTCGTTAAAATCTTTAATTTCCCAGGCACCATCTTTCTGAATGGATGCAGTGCCTTCCTCACGCAGCATTTCATCTCGATAAACTTCGGCCTTGGCTTTCAGCAACCATTGATCATTCAGGTCGTGGTGCAATGTATAAGCGCCATTGATCCCCTTCACATCCCGGTTATAGAGATCTTGCTTATGGTTACGTGTTTCTTCCCCTGTCCAGTAACTTAGTGAGAGTAAACTGCGGGTATCGCCACCACGAAAAGCTAAGTTAGAAGCAACTTTGTACTTATTGCTGATACCTGTGTAGGTCGTACTCACATCAGCATAAAAATCTTCACCCTTGAGAAAATCACCTGGTGTTTTAGATTCTAAAATCACAACACCACCGATAGCGCCAGAGCCATAAACCGTCGAGCTTGCCCCTTTGACCACCTGAATTTGCTTCAGCGTCGACAGATCAAACGAGTTGCGCCCTACTTTGTCATTAATATCAAGAGCTCCATAACCGTCAGACATGGCTATACCGTCTTTCACGATAGAAATTCGATTGCCGGTAATCCCTCGAATAGTGATATTTTGTGACCGGCCTGCGCCGCCGGTAACACTGACCCCAGGCTCTCGATTAAGTGCATCATACAGCTCTGTTGCACCTTCACGTTCAAGCTGTTCACCTGTGACTACCACTACCGAACCTGCTGTTTCAGATAAGCTCTCTTCATACTTATTGGCAGTGACTACGACTTCTTCGAACATGCTGACGCTATCTTCAGCGTGCACCAAGCCTGCCGCCAGTGCTGTCAGCACCGCGACATTTACTCGGGAAAATTTCATTAACGACTCCGATTAATCAGATTTTTTTATTTGGGATATGAGAAATGCGTAATCCATCGCCTGGTTTTCCAAAGACTTCCGTCTGTCTGTTGCATGGCCACTCTGGAAATCTGTCATCAGCAAATAAGGCACCTGGGACGTGCTCTGTTGCTCGATCTTCGAGAGATATTTCGCACCTTCCCAATAAGGAACGCGCCGGTCATTCCACCCCACCCTGACCATCATTGCCGGATAAGGCTGCTTAGAGATATTCAGGACAGGATCATAGGCTTGCATTGATTTAAGCGTTGATGCGTCATGAGGGTTTCCCCATTCCTGGTACTGTTGTGCAGTCAGAGGTAGCGAGTCGTCAGACATGCTGGCAACCACATCAACAAAAGGGACGTTCAAGCTGGCAGCCTCGTACCAATCTGGCTGCTGATTGATTGCCGCAGCTACTAACGTACCACCAGCACTTGAGCCCATTGCCACAACAGCACGACGTCCGCCTTTGAATTGCCGCATTTCCCTTGTGGCCGCTAGAAAGTCATTAATTCCTTGTTGCTTGCGTTCACCACGTCCGGCGTTATGCCAGCTTTCACCGTAGAAACCACCACCGCGAACATGCGCGATAGCGTAGATAAACCCACGGTCCATCAAGCTGTTAATCTGTGGCATAAAGTAGGGCTTCATGGTAAAGCCGTAGGCCCCGTAGCCATACAACACAACCGGGGAGTCATCTTTCAACAATGACTTGTTGTATGCCAATGTCACCGGCACTTGCACGCCTTCAGACTCAACCAAAATTTGCTGTGTTTGATAGCGCCCAATTTGGTAGTTAGGATAGAAATCTTGACTAAGCAAAGTACGCTCATCTGTCGCCAGGCTGTATTCTTCCCATTTAGGAGGCTGGATCAGCGACATACTTCGGATACGGAGCACATTGCTTTCATAGCTGCCAACCCGGCTAACCCAACCTACAATACCTTGCTCTGATAATGGAATTCGCTTCGGCTCGCCGTCACCGTATGGCAAAATCACCAACGCATTTCGTCCCCGGTATTGCTCAATCATCGCCATTCCGGATTCGAACAGGTAGAAATTCTGCAGCTCAGCATTATCTGAAGGTTCATAGCGTTTTTGCCATTCACTGGCAGACCACATAGTAGTTAGATATAAAGCGAACTGACCATCGATATTACTGTTGATAAACACTTTTCCACGGGCAATATCCGCGTAATATTCAGTGTTCGGCTTACGCGCTTTGAGCGCTGAAGATATTTCCCCGGTGCTCAGGTCTAAAATTCGCTGCTCGCTGGCTGATTCATTGTTTGACTGAACCAGTACATAACCTCGGTCACTGGACAAATACGCCGAGACAAACCAACCTTGCTGGCTTTCACGATACATAACTTCAGCTTTGCTGGGGTTAGTCGCAGAACGCTTAACAAACTGATAAGGGCGAGAATCCTGACGTGCTTTGTCGATGGTAAAAACCGACTTATCATCTGCACTCCAGAAAGCGGTTGGCTCCGAATATTGAGCCAGTACGGTTTCCTTGCCAGTTGCCAATTCAATAATCGAAATCTGATAGAACTCGGAACCAGTCAGATCTTCAGCAACAGCTAAATACTGACCGTCATGGCTGAGCGCCCAGGCCCCTAATTGATAAAAATCGTATGAAGCTGCTCTTTGCTCAATATTAAGAAGGATTAAAGATTGTTTTGTAGCTTTATCTCGGCGAAGCAACACACGCTCACCTTCCACATGCGCAAGCTTAAACTCTTCATTGCCTTGAATGTGCCATGGCGTTTCAGCCTTAGTCGGAGACTGTGTTTGCCATGTTGAAAGTAGTTCTTGCTGAAGCGGCTTGAGTTGCGATAGATACGCACCGGCGACTTGGTTCTTTTGTTGAAGATATAGCTTAACTTTCTCGCTGCTGCGGCTATCGTCTCGAAGCCAATTATAGTCATCCGATGCCTGAGCCACCCCGACTACAATCGTGCCAACCAATAAAGCCACATTCTTGAAACTCATACTAAATACCGCAACATACACAATCTCGATAAGGCGGGTATATTGCACTCAAATGATAATGAGATCAATTATCATTTGCAATAATAACGTGACGTAACTCTCATTAATAAAACCTAAATAACAAAATGAGCAATTGTCATTAAGGAATTATCTCGGTTACTAACTAGACTCCTACCCAATAAATTGCGACATTTGCATACAAATAAATACTGGATATCTTCAGAAAATAACTAATTCGATTAATATTTACTCTCTTATACAAGTTAGGTTCAGTTTAACTTCCTCTGGAATTATTTAGTTATTGGCTCCACAGCTCAAATTCGAAAAAAAAACACTATCTCTCTATACTTTCATCAGTTATTTTACTTAAATATGACATTTCCTATGATTTCATAGAATACGAAATACTTAGCCTCGAGTTATTAGCACCATGATCTGTCTGCAAAAACAACAACCTGCATATTGGCTTCTACTCGCCCTTTCTTGCTTTTCATTAAATAGTTACGCAACTGAGTTTAGTACAGCAAATTGCAAAGTAGATAAGGTTAAATCCGGCTGGCAGTATCTGAATACTCAGTGTGATATCGGAAAGGGCTTATGGGGGCGGGCTCCCAAAAATAAAGACAGCAGTTTTTGGATCCAATGCCATTATGGCCAGTCGTTACCCAATTCAAACACCAAAGCAACGATAAATAAGCTATTTAAAAACAATAGCTACCTTGTCCCGGATAACGGCAAATCTCGCTGCCTGATTGGACCGTTCCAAAGCCACGCACAGGCGAAGGCTGCCAAGGCCCAACTAGCCCGTCACAAACTCAAAGATACCTTTATCCGTCAGACAAACACGCAAATCACATTTCCTGGCCAGGTAAAACAGCCACCGGCTCCGGTTAAACAGCGAACAGTTAAAGCTAGCAACAAAAACAGCGTCAAGAGCAATAGCAGAAAAACGTTGGTTGAAAATAGAGTCGTGTTAAATTCGGTTATTTATTCGTTTACGTTTAATAACTTAAAGTACCACTTACCGAGAAACATCAACTCTACCCAAGAGATGCCGCCAATGTTTGTTCGCGAGCACGAGCAGTACTGGTCAAAAGTAAACTACGCTTCGGCGAAAAATTGGTGCCAGCGCTATGGGTTGAGACTTCCTACAGCTGAAGAACTTAAGGAACTTCAAACACACGGACAACACTTCCTGCTGCGCAATAACTGGCCAATCAAGTCGAGTTACTGGAGCAATACAATTAGCGTCTACTCCGGTGAAATCGAGTCGATAAACCTGCGTAGTGGACAACGTGATGAGTACCGTCCACTCGCGCTTCTCTACACGACCTGTGTTACTGCCGCGAGTTGATATCTCCCTATTCGGGAAGCATGCTTTTATCCTTTCAAGGCCACGCAACTGCGTGGCCTTTTCGTCTTATTCATCTTAGTCTGACACTATATTTTATCAGCCTCAAGATCCTAAAATATCTTGAAAACTAGAAGAATTAGCATCTGTTCCTATACTGAATACTGATACAAATTACATAGATTTAATGCATTAGTAATTTAAAAAAATCAAGAGGTTTGTTTTCTCCTCATTTGAATCGACGGGACATGACTATGAAGCAAACACTAAAACTATCTCTGGCCATTACGACCCTGGCATTCTTACTTTCCGGCTGCGACAGTAACAATGCTCAGGACAAAGAATTGATCAAATCACTAGAAACTAAAATACAAACCCTCGAAAAACAGCTGGAACAAGCTGAACAGCCCGCAGCCACAGCAGCCGCAGACACCGACACTAAAGCACTGGAAGACAAAATCATCAGTCTTGAAAAACAGCTGGCTGATAACAAGACTGCCGCAGATCAGCCAAGCAGTACTTTAGAGAAGGTATTAAAGCAAGGATACATCCAGTGCGGAGTCAGCACAGGACTTCCCGGTTTTTCTAACCCAACAGAAAATGGCGAATGGGAAGGATTAGATGTCGAATTTTGCCAAGCCGTTGCGGCCGCAACCATCGGTGATAAAACCAAAGTAAAATATATCCCACTCACGACCAAAGAACGTTTTACGGCACTCCAGTCTGGCGAAGTTGACCTTTTAGTCCGTAACACGACCTGGACCCTTCACCGAGACACGGCTCTAGGAATCAACTTTGCTGGTGTAAATTATTATGACGGCCAAGGGTTTATGGTTAAAAAAAGCCTTGGCGTTTCAACCGCAATGGAACTGGATGGCAAATCAGTATGCGTTCAGTCTGGTACCACCACCGAGTTGAATCTGGCTGACTATTTTAAATTCCGCGAAATGAAATACACCCCAGTAGTCTTTAATACTGAGGAAGAAACCGTAGGCGCCTTCAAAGAAGGCCGTTGCGATGTGATGACAACCGATCAGTCTGCGCTTTATGCCCACCGGTTAGGTATGGATGAGCCTGACTCTGTTGTCGTGCTGCCCGAGCTTATCTCCAAAGAGCCTCTTGGGCCAGCAGTTCGTGCAGATGACGACCAGTGGTTCAACATAGTGAAATGGACCCTCTATACTATGCTGCATGCCGAAGATTTAGGGGTTTCATCGATCAGTGTTGATGATATGAAGAACTCTAATGATCCTGACATTCGTCGCCTTATTGGACTCGATGGCCCGAAAGGCAAAGGACTGGGCTTGAAGGATGACTGGAGCTTCCAGGTGATCAAGCAAGTCGGCAACTACAGCGAAAGCTTCGAGCGTACTGTCGGTATGAGTTCTCCGCTCAAAGTCAGACGTGATGTCAACGCACTATGGCGTGATGGCGGCATTCAATATGCCCCACCTATTCGGTAGTTTCTGCCGTAGCAATCAGGAGGAGCAATCCTCCTGATTGTTTCATCACACGACCATCATAGTATCAGCAGTATTACCTCAGCGCGTTAGTCCCCTCTCCTATCAATTGTTGTCATTCTCACCAACAAGGCCGGGTTTTATTCCCAATTTTGTGAGCCAACTAGGAGTTGAAACATAAATTTACAACTTAGAGCACCAAGATAATGAATTGTTAAGTATTATCTGTGTCAACAACTTACAGAGAGCATATAGCTGATAGTATTCACTCGATTATGTACTAATGACTTGCATTTATAAGTGAATACCCCAATATATGTCTTATTAGCAATCTCCATAACTAACCCTGAAGGGAGTTTTTTATGAACGATCGTATTGTCAATCGTGGCTCAGCTTACGAAAGCGTACTTTCAACCAACAAAGTTCTACGCAACACATACTTTCTACTATCGCTAACCCTAGTGTGGTCAGCTGTAGTTGCAGGCTTCGCGATGGCAATGAACCTACCGCATCCGGGTCTGATCATTACCTTGGTTGGCTTTTATGGCCTGATGTTCCTGACAGAAAAGAACCGCGACAGTGGTTTGGGTATCGTCTTTACGTTCGCTCTAACAGGCTTCATGGGTTATACCCTAGGTCCGATTCTGAACATGTACATCGGTGCAGGAATGGGCCATGCCATTATTCCTGCACTCGGTGGTACGGCATTGACCTTTATGGCATGTTCGGCTTACGCACTTACTACCAAGCGAGATCTGTCTTTCCTTGGCGGAATGATCCTGGCTGGCTTCGTGGCTATCGTAGTGGCTGTTATTGCTAACATCTTCCTACAGATGCCAATGCTTTCACTGGCTATTAGCGGCATGTTTGTTCTGTTCTCGTCTGCAGCTATCCTGCTGACCACACAGAACATTGTCCGTGGCGGTGAAACGAACTACATTTCGGCAACAGTAACACTGTATGTCTCTATCTATAACCTATTCCTGAGCCTACTTCAGATCTTGGGTATCATGGGTGGTGATGATTAATCATTACAATTAACTCTTTTCAAAAAGCGCCTTTCGAGGCGCTTTTTTCTTATTCTCTGCCTTACCAGTTACGACTTTTACTTGCAGCCTCTCACCTTAATCACTATTCTTGCCCGGTTCAAAATATCGAGGCGCATCATGCTTGAATTTGAAGGTAAACAAATCGAAACCGACGCTCACGGCTATCTGAAAAATGTTGACGACTGGTCCGTAGAGCTTGTCCCTCTTCTTGCCGATGAGGAAGGCATTGAGCTTAGCGAAGCACACTGGGAAGTTGTTCACTTTGTACGAGATTTCTACAAAGAATTTAACACTTCTCCAGCTATTCGTATGCTAGTAAAGGCAATGGCGAAAAAGTACGGCGAGGAAAAAGGCAGCTCGCGCTACCTCTACAAGCTTTTTCCAAAAGGGCCAGCCAAACAAGCCACTAAATTGGCAGGGTTACCCAAGCCGGTAAAATGCATCTGAGGCTATCTAGCCCGGTGACTGGAACCTGGTTCCTAGAAACGAATCAACTCGTTCTAGGTTCTAGGTTCTAGGTTCTAGGTTCTAGGTTCTAGGTTCTAGGTTCTAGGTTCTACATAATCTCGAAACCGTCAATATGACGCCACTCGACTTCTTCGGTCTCTACACTGTCTACTCTTGACGATCTCGGACCGGTATTCAACCATTGCAACAGTTGCCCCACTTTCTCTTCGTGGCCGCAGGCCAATACCTCGACACTACCGTCGGGTAAATTCTTCGCATAACCAGTAAGCCCATGCTTTAGACCTTCATGTGCAGTATGAAACCTGAACCCAACTCCCTGAACCATTCCCTTGATCATAGCTTTTACACAAATTTGCGACATGGATCACCTCAAGAATTTCCGCACTATCCCGATAAATAATTACTATGAGCTTTATCAATAAGCCGCTGTATAACACCCGTAAAAAATAGGATGCCCTAATGAAAGAAGTAGCCTTTCGATGGATCGATAAATATCTAATTCATATAACAATACAAGAAAAATTTTACCTTCTATTCTTACTTCCCATCATTGCAATCCTAAGCATCAGTGCAATTTTAGTTGATGCAGCCGATGAACAACGTATTGAAATCACGACTAATCAACTGAATTCAACGGCAGCACTGCTATCTGAGTACAAAATCAGCCAGTCCGAAGCACCTGCCTTGCTTGCGAAAACTGGTGCCCGTATTGGTAATGGTGAGCTTTCTGCCGTCGTACCCGGCATGAACTACTCAATCACTGCAAATGAACTTCCGGGCCTTCTCAGCTACCTAACGACGACTCAAATCAGTATCGCTGCCATTATACTCGTAGTCACTCTTGCTGCGGTGTACTACATCATGACTTTCATTGGTGGGGCGATGTTTACCACCAATAAAGCCCTGCAGGCACTTGCTGACGGCGACTTAACCAGCCGCCTGAACTTCTTCAAGGTTCGTGACGAGTTCAGTACCCTGGCGATCACCATTGACCGTGTCAGCGAAAGGGAACAGAAACTGGTTCTGGCGACCCAGCAAGCAACTGCACTAATGCAACAAATCAGCAGTGATCTCCGCCAGCGTAGCCACGAGAGTGAATCGCTGTCTACGGACCAACAGCAGCATTTGGATTCGTTAGCCAGCGCAACGGAAGAAATGGCAACATCGATCCGCGAAGTGGCTACCCATGCCCATGAAACTTCAGAACAAACCCGCGAGGCGCAGCAGGTTTCGGAACAGGGCCGAGCTCAGGTCAACCAAACCCGTACGGCTATCTCAGTACTTAGCTCCGAGATCAGCCAGGCATCCGATGCAGTTATTGAGCTTGATAGCAATGCGGCCAAAATTGATGACGTCGTCACCACGATCAATGGTATTTCTGAGCAAACCAACCTACTCGCCCTGAACGCAGCTATCGAAGCTGCTCGTGCCGGCGAACAGGGGCGTGGCTTTGCCGTTGTTGCCGACGAAGTCAGAACACTCGCAGGGCGAACTCAGGGAGCAACAGTTGAAATTCAGCAAATGATTGAATCCCTGCAGCAAAACAGCCAGCAACTGATGGAAGTGATGAAAAGTACAGTGACCAACGCAAGCAGCAGCGAACAGCTAATGGATTCGGTTGATAGCGAGATCAACCAGATAACCGAACGTAACCAGCTGATTTCTGACCGCAGTACTGAAATCGCAGCGGCCGCAGAGCAACAAGGCGCTGTCGCCGACAATATCGCTACCAGCGTCGAGCAGGTTCGCTCTCAGTCAAATCAGATCTGCGACGTGATCACTCAGTCTGCCAATCAGATTGAACATTTGAACCAACAGGCGGAAGTCCTCGAATCATTAATGAGCGGCCTTAAAGCCTAACTCTGACCAGTAACAATCCAAGGGCGTGCCAGTGTGCACGCCCTGTTCCTTTCAGCTCCCAAAACAACAAACACAAGCCAGGCAAAGAGAGGCAAAACTCATTTCCATCCCGACCACAAGATAAATTTGCTTTTCCTCCTTGCGAACAACATAATACGCGACCATTCCGAACTCCTTACTGGGCATGTCATGACAGCTTCAATTTATCTGGTTAAAGGCCGCGAAAAGTCACTTCGCCGTCGTCATCCTTGGGTCTTTTCTCGCGGTATTCAACGTATAGAAGGTAAACCTTCTCTTGGGGAAACCGTCGAAGTCTTCGACCATAAAGGCGAATGGTTGGCTCGTGGCGCTTATTCTCCACAATCTCAGATCCGTGTTCGGGTATGGACATTCAATAAAAACGAAGCTGTAGATGTTAACTTCTTCGTTAACCGCCTAAACAGCGCACAAGGCCTACGCGATATATTGGCTCAACGTGACGGCCTAACTGGCTATCGCCTTATTGCCGCCGAGTCTGACGGTATGCCGGGGATCACCATCGACCGCTATCAAGACTTCTTGGTGTGCCAGCTATTAAGCGCAGGTGCCGAAGCGCAGAAAGAGGCGCTGGTTGAAGCGCTGAATATCTGCTACCCGGAATGCAGTGTCTATGAACGTTCAGATGTCTCAGTACGCAAGAAAGAAGGACTGAAACAGCGTACAGGTGTACTCTCAGGCGAGGAGCCGCCAAAGTTTGTTACCATCGAGGAAAACGGCGTCAAAATCAACGTCGATATTGTTGGTGGCCATAAGACCGGCTTTTACCTCGATCAACGCGATAGCCGCCAAGGCGCTGTCAAATACGTAGACGGCAAACGCGTACTGAACTGCTTCTGTTACACTGGCGGATTCGGCTTGTATGCCCTTAAGGGTGGTGCGAGCAAAGTGATCAACGTTGATGTCTCGCAGCCTGCACTGGATACCGCGCGCCTAAATGCAGAAATGAACGAGCTTCCTGTTGAGAATGCAGAATTTGTTAATGCTGACGTGTTCAAATTACTGCGCGACTACCGTGAACGCGGTGAAGAATTCGATGTAGTTATCATGGATCCGCCGAAATTTGCAGAATCGAAATCTCAGCTGGTTGGCGCATGCCGAGGCTACAAAGATATCAACATGCTGGCTATGCAAATCCTCAAGCCAGGCGGTACCCTGCTAACTTACTCGTGCTCTGGCCTGATGGACAATAATTTGTTCCAGAAGATCATCGCCGATGCGGCACTGGATGCCAAACGCGAGGTTCAGTTTATTGAGCGTTTCAGCCAGGCAGCCGACCATCCACTGGACAGTGCCTATCCGGAAGGCTTCTACCTGAAAGGCTTTGCGTGCTACGTTAAATAGCCGTACGCAAAAATAACAGCCACGCAATTAAGCCAGACCAACTATATACGGTCTGGCTTTTTAATCACTCAGGGTAGCTGCTATACAGCCGCATAGCGTCATAATAAATAAAAACCACTTTAAGGTTTCTGGCTTGGCTTTGATGGCCATTTTAACCGCCAAGCTTGCCCCGAACATAGTTCCGAACGCCAGAATTAATCCCGGTCCCCACATGACCAGATCTTCAGCGATAAACAGCCCTAACGCCACAACAGTAAATACCAAGGTACAAAGCATTTTCAGGGCATTGGCACGGACCAGGTCGTAACGCAACGTACCTGCCAAGGCAGTCAGCAGAACAAAGCCAACTCCCGCCTGTACAAAGCCCCCGTAAAAACCAGCAAGGCCCAGCCCCCACCATGAGCTTGGTGTTTCCATGACTTTTCGACTTAGCGTTCCCGGCTCCGGTGCAACAATTGACGGCTTGACGAGAATAATAAATGCCATCGCCAGCATAGTGCCCAGCAACAAGGGCTTTATCCAGCCAGACGGTGCGTAAGCGGCTGCAGCGGCTCCTAACAGCCCTCCAATGATAGTCGGAACCAAAATGGGCCCCGTATCCGACGTATCGAGTTTATTGTGCTTACGGAAACCGACAACCGCAGTAAGTCCCTGTATGGCTACACCAATTCGGTTCGTGGCGTTAGCAACCTCTGCCGGTATTCCCATCACCATCAATGCCGGTAATGTCAAGTTCGAGCCTCCACCCGCCAGGGTGTTTATGATCCCGGCCAAAAAACCTGTAACCAGCAGCAAGCCAATCTCAAGAAGCGTGATATCCATATACTTTTCAACTTCCTATTTAAATTTCTATCAGTTATACATTAATCTCTGTGCTATACGCTACAGCATTCAGGTTATATTCAGGCCATCAGCGCCAAACTGCTGTGATAATAGAACCATCAAGGAACTGACATGAAATTTCGTACTGCCATTCTGGCCTTAGCTGCATGTGGGCTAAGTTTCTCCGCTCTCGCCAATGTCACATTAGAACTTCCCTACAGCGCCGAACTCGTTTTAGTTAACGGTGTTGAGACATCTGGCAACGATCCGCTTTCACTCGAAAACGGTGAAAACCAAATTGCCTTCCGCTATCAAGATAGCTACCGTGAAAACGGCGAGCACCAGATGTTCAAATCTGATGTTGTCATCATGAAATTCTCCGGTCAGGACTCTAACTATCAGCTTAAGCTACCAAAACTACGTACAGAACAAGACACTCAGAGGTTCAACCGTAGCCCTTCGATAACTTTGACTGACGAGCAAGGCAACTCTGTTGATATTCAACAAGATAAACTGATCAAGCACGGCCTGCAGTTCGGACGTAATTACGAAAAAGAAATTGCGCAATACAACCTAACCGATAAGCCTGCCGCACTTAAGTCTGCTGTTGCTGTGACAACAGTACCGGCTGTTCTTCCGGCTTCTAATACTGCCAACATGCCAACGGACGCCGCCCAGCAGGGGCAAAATGTTGCTGAAAGTATGTTGAACTACTGGTACTCACAAGCTGACGAAGCTACACGTGAGCGATTTAAGGCACGAATCAACCAGTCATAGCCGGACTTTTCCGACAACCGGCTTACCGTTCAAAAAAGGCTCAATTAATCTGAGCCTTTTTTTGTTCTTCTGATGTGCCGTCCTGAGATAAGTTGACACTTTGGAGACTTATCAATGAACTCTTCAAATAAAACAGTCGCAAAGCGCTCTCA
>NZ_MJIL01000037.1 GCF_001939735.1 Photobacterium proteolyticum | reverse complement strand
GATGTAGCTCCGCTAATGAGGGAGCTATATCAATACCAAGTATTAATGGATAGCGGAATGTGGGGAGAAATTGGCGGTTACGTTCCTTGCCATGTTTCTTCATTTTCCACTCACCTTCACCAAAGACTTTTAGGCCAGTGGCATCAATGGCAAGGTGGCGAATTTCACCCCGTGCAGGCATCTTGATGGGGACATCGACAGTTTTGGCTCGTTTACTAATACTGGTGTAATGAGGGCAAGTGAGTGGCACTTTCATCAGAGAAAACACTGAGTCCATAAAGCCTTGAACGGCACGAAGCGACAGGTTAAAAAGTCGTTTTACCATTAGCGCTGTCGTGATAGCAGTGTCAGAATACAAGTTGCTGCGGCCACGATTGCCATGATGCTCTGAGCATATCCAGGAACTAATCGCTTCTTCATCGATCCAAAATGTCAGTGAGCCACGATTAATCAATGCTTGGTTGTACTCTTTCCAGTTGTTTGTTCGATAAACGGCTTGTTCCATGGAAATGACCTGTCTGAGATAGCTCTTCGATCAGATCATCGATGATAGAAAAAGTTCACTCTGATTTGTTCAACAAAGCCCATACAAGCTTAAAATCTTATCATCCATCGACTGAAAGCACATTTGATGCTTTTTGACGAGCTTAGGTTCAAAGCTGGCATCTTGGTCTTTGGGCGTATCAATGGAGATCTTGCCATCGTCCTCTGGAATTGCCATTTCGGCTGTTGGTAGATGTACTTTTTGAGTGCTTGTAATAACCAAGGTGCTCGTCTAACTCGACATTGAATGCAGTTTCAACGGTCACCTTGGTTAGCATTTTTCTGAAGTCACCTAAATCACGTTTAGTTTTTATTGATTAGCTGTTTCATGAGCGAAAGCTTCGAGCTGTTTTTTATCCATGAGCCTATCCTTAGCTATTACTGGCTTAATTATAAGCAGTTACACAGATTAAATTACAGTTTCTTAATAATGGTTAGTCACTATTTTTTTTGGACCTTTTCATAAAGCTCGCCAACTTCAATATCTAGATATTCACACAGCTTATCGATTGCTTCAATTTCTATGCGTGTTGCTGTTTCATTATAGATACGTGTGATTGTGCCCCGATTGATACCGGTATCTCTAGCCACATCGGCAATTTTTAGTCTTCGCTCTCCCATAATGCGAGAGAGGTTGCACTTAATCATGTTCTTCTCCGATAAAAAATGACCTCCTATAGATTAAAATGGCTTGCAATGAGTGATTTTTGTGATACATTTTAATCTACAGGAGAGCATTATGTCTTTTTGTGAGTTATTAAGTTGTATAGGAGATTGTAATATGGCTAATACCTATCTGACAACAGAAGAACTTGCTTCACGTATCAAATACGATCCTCGTACTATTCGTGAGCAATTGAAAGATGCGGTTTTAATTGAAGGCGTTCACTACATCCGTCCATTTGGTGGTCGAAAGATCTTATTCATCTGGGAGCGTGTCGAAGATCAGATGCTGCATGGTTATGTCGACGTTATTCCTATGATAGTGTAAGGAGATTTTCATGGGTACAGTTAATGGACGTGGAAAAAAGCTCTATTTAGATTTTCGCTATCGTGGTATTCGTTGTCGGGAACAGACAAATTTAGATGACACAAAAGCGAACCGAAAGCGCGCGGAAGTATTTTTAAAGCGTATTGAAGCTGAAATGCACTTAAAAACATTTCGCTACGAAAATCACTTTCCGAAGAGTAAAAAAGCCGAGAAGTTTCGGGCAATGGAACTTATGGAGCTGGCCTTATCGAGTGGTGAAGTACTTCACTTCGCGGAGTTTTCAGAAATTTGGCTTAAGGAAAAGAATGCTGAATGGCGTCTTTCACAGCAAAAAACTGTTGAAGATATTTTCCGTATATACCTCATTCCAGCCTTTGGGAAACGCCCAATCAACACCATTAAAAAGACTGACTTGATGGCCTTTCGTGGGGAATTAGTTGCGAAAAATGTGAAAGGGAAATCGCTGTCAGCTTCAAGAATTAATCACATTATGTCGCCATTAAGGATGCTTATTAATGAAGCGGCTGATAGGCATGGTTATGAAACGCCTTGGCGAAACATTAAACCGCTGCCGATCCCAAAGTCAGATGTAAATCCATTCACTTTAGACGAAGCAATGAACATTATTAATAATGTCAGGGAAGCTTTTAAAGCTTATTATACCGTACGTTTTTTTGCAGGACTACGGACGGGGGAGATTGATGGATTAACCTGGCGAAATATTGATTTCAAGCGTCGTCAGATTCTAATCACTCAATCATTAGTTAACGGTGAACTGGGTCCGGCTAAAACTCAAACATCCCATCGCTCTGTAGATATGTGTCAGATGGTGTATGACGCCTTAGTGAGTCACAAGCAATTGATGAGCGGTAAAAGTAAATTTGTATTCTCTAATGCCAACGGTAATCCATTATTACACCGCAATGTGACTCGGCGTATTTGGTATCCATTACTTGATTTTCTTGAAATTGAACGGCGTAATCCGTACCAAACTCGCCATACTGCTGCGACTTTGTGGTTGGCTGCAGGAGAAGCTCCTGAATGGATAGCCAAACAGTTGGGTCACTCTAATACTAATATGCTTTTTACTGTTTACTCTCGCTTTGTACCGAACTTAACTCGCAGAGATGGTAGCGCTTTTGAAGCATTTCTAAATCGTCAGTTAGAAGGAGACAGCAAATGAAAAATCCTGTATCGCGATCAGTTGTACTGACACCACAACAGGCTATGCGTGTGGCACACTGCCTTTGTAACTATTATTCGATCCCAGCTTTAGGCGATCAGTTCGTTGCTTTGATTGGTGAGGGTTATGAATATCAGAATGTCACTGCAATGAAAAACTGGGTTCAAAAGCAGGCAAATAAGGTCAGAAATAAGAGTGATATTTCTGAGTGGGCTGCTTTGCTTAGGAGTGATCTCGAGAGCTTTGGGATTGAGTTGATGGACTGAGCCAGAAATAAATAATGAGCCAGATAGCCAAAGAGCACCTTGATGTATTTAGGTGCTTTTTGGCTATCTGCTTTTCTCGAATATTATCAGGCGGGAGGTTCTGATTTAAACATCATGATCCCCATCATGTGGAATAGATATATTAATGCGTGAGAAGAAAACTTCTTGAGCTTTCCTTGATTGCGAATTTTCTTTTCATGTGGATGGCGTAGCTCAAGTCGAACGGTGCCCTGGCCAATACGACCCAAAGATGAACCCTTTTTACCCCGACGTGAGCTAATACCTAAATAGGCATCTTTCCACTGGCGCCGTATTGGACTATGTTCTATGTTATGAACAACAACCCGCCAGTAAGACTTTGAAATAACAAACTCAACAGCTGAGACAAAACGGGTGAGTTCACCTGGTTGGTTAAAGTTAATCCCTGACTGACTAATGTTTGTATGGTTCAGTGCATACAAAATTGCCCAATTGATCTCATCTCGTTGTTCCTTGTAGTGTTGCCGGAAGCTTATGACCCATTTGCTCACCATTCTTCGCTCTTCACAGCTTTGCAACATGCCTGGAAGCAGCTTGTTTTGACGGGCAGGGGAAAACCGACGCGGTTGGCTGTGAGTGTTTTGGGTGTGTAGTTGTCGAATATAAGTCGCGTTAGCGACCCATCGGTCGATTAAGTTGATATCAAGACGAAATTTGAATGCAATCTCTTGGATATCCAGACCATTATGGATATGGTCAAGTACGGTATAGCAGAGTTCGAGCGAATACTTTTTATCCTGTACAGAAGTGATGTCAGCTGTATCTACTTCATTATGTGACTGGTTTGAATTTAACAGTGCTATAGGCTTGATCTTAGCCGTGAGATATGGCCTGAAATTGTCGGGGAAAAGTACCGTATTTTGTGCTTTGAGGTTCAGGAAATGCCGTCTGCTACACAGGTTCATACTCATTGCTAATTGCTTTGATACTGGTAGTGTGATCATGCTTAGTTTCCACCCTATGAGCCAATCAGAAAAATGGAAGTAGTTATTGAAGCAGGTTTCTGGTGATGAGTGTCCGGCAAAAGCCGCTAGGGCGTAGTAACGGTTCCGGGGTGAATAACCAAAAATTAGGTGGCTGATCTTGCTTTCATGTACCAAGGAATAAGGAACAACATTGGGTATGATTTTTTGTGCATGATCAATTTCCGCCATAACTTGAAGACGGCTTAAACAACTGTGACGTAGGTGGTGGAATACCAGGTGCGATAATCCTGATAGTTCTCTCAACACATGTTTAGTGAAGTTGGAAATCAGAAACTTATCTATGGGGAGGTAGCTATCCTGACCCAGTGTAAAAACAAGATTGGTTTTTCTACTGGCTTTGGCACGTTTCAGCATAAGGTGCTGATTAACAATTTCCGACTCATGATCAAGAAGCATTGGAAATAGCGGCACTTTTCTTAGTGCTGATGCGGTTTTATTGTCTCCAAACGTGTTATTGCGAATCTCAATCCAACCGATACCCGAATTTTCAATATCGCAAAGCCGGAGTTTGATCAGCTCACCCAACCGTAATCCGCAGCGGTAGCCGATGATCAGTAAAGTCAGCAGGGCGTTTTTTTCTTCATGATTCAAATCACAGAGTTGGTTAATCTGTCGTAATAGGGCTGCAAATAACGTCTCATCGATAAAGCCGGATCGTGTATGTTTTCGATTATCAGAATCTGGTTCTATAGGGTTGAGCAGGGGCGGTAAGTCATAACGGTTGACACCAAAGCCGTGTAGTTGAGTTAACCGAGCTGAAAGATAGGTTTTAGCCTTGAGGGTTGCAACATCATCGATTAAGGATAGATAGAGGCTTTCAAAGTCATCAGCATCCATGTCTGTGAGGCTTTTTCCTTCTGTTGCAAATAGCCAGCGACGGGTCAAGGAAGAATGATAGGTGGCGATGGTAGATGCCTTGCAGGTATGACTCTTGACTAATAACCATTCTATTAACAACTGCTGATTGAAAGGGCGCGTTGTGGTGTCGATGTTGTTTAAGCGCTCTCGAAGCTTGTCAGGTGATAGCTTTATTTTAGGACTCTCTCTTTTTACGGCATCGGCCAGTATCGAGAATAAGTCTGAAGGTGCTGAAGTAGGGACTGTTTTGTATGTTGATGATGTGGGTACGATTACGCTTTTGAAATCATAAAAGTGTGTAATAGCACAGTTACTTACTTGGGTGAATTCGACTCTAGCCAGATTGCTCTGCGGCAGTGAATATGATTTTGTATTACCAATTGAGTATTCGATAAGTGCTTGGCTTAGATTTGCGTTGGGAAGTTGCTCTGTCACGGAAATTGCACAAGACGCTAATTTTTTCAGTGTATTGGGAAATTTGTCGCAGATCCCGCTGAGGTTAGTGATGATTGCCTGATAAGTTTGTTGACGATCTGCAGGGTGCTTCCATTTTGAACGGTCCAGCTTAGCCCATAGCCGAATGAGTCCAAGGGTTAACGGTGACAGGTAGCAAATGTATTGCGTGATTGTGGCATCATGATCATGAACATTGGTATTAACCCCTTTGGCATCAACTGTCAGAGTGATGAAAGGTCGTTCTGTGCATTGATAGAGCTTTATTGGCTCTGCCAGTAGTATTGAAAATGCTTCTAGCAAATGGATGTTACAGTGACCCGATTGGCACATAAAGGAAAGCATTAGCGCTTGGTAGCATTTCTCAGGTGTATCGAGATGCGATTCATTTAAGGTATTGAACCAGGACTGGTAAACATGTTGGAATGCCCATGCCTGCTGCAACCACTCTCTAGTTCGTAATTGTTTTTCCGCCTTTTGCGTAAAAAGATAGGTAGGTGAACTGACCTTCCACCCATTAACCTTTCTATGTTTTTCGATGAGGTGAACAAGGTGGTTGAAAGCAAGTTTGTAATCACGAATAGAACCAAATGATTTTTCGAGTGCTGTAGTTATGCTTGCCCACTTCTTCAGGAAAAGCGTGTTACTTGGGACTATATCTGGGTTGGGAAATTCCTTGGTGAATATTCGCCGAGCCAGAGTTTTGATTTTTTCAATTTGACGAATACGTTCTTTATGTCGATGATCGGCACCGATGTTATTAGCCATATTGCACCACCTTAATACCGTTTTGGTTGAGATGATGATTGATGATCTCGGCTATCTTATATAACTCGTTAAAGTTTAAGCTGCTGTATTGTGCAAAGGATGCTTCCCCGATATCTGCATGTCCCATCCATGCCGCGATCAGTTCTGAATGGATATTTGATTGATGTAGCAAGGTTCGAATATGGTGGCGGTGCCAGTTAGGAGGAAGCGGGAAAATGGAGTCAAAGATTGGAGCCATAGTTTTGGGCGAGACTTCATCCCAGTGGCTTTCTGAACGATAGAAAAATAGGTGCTCTTGGCCTGATGCCGCTTCTCGGTATCGCTTACATAGCGGTGTATCAGTATTGCGTAAATGGAACGCTGCGGCGTTAAGAAACGCAGTATATTGCTTGATACACTCAAGTGCAATTGGTGGCAAAACGATGACACGACTGGCGTCACCGAGACGGTTTTCTTTATCTGAAATCCAGAATTGTCCGGTATCTAGGCTAATATCTGTGATTTTTCCCAACCAGCCGGTAACGGGTCGATAGCCAGAGGATAGAGCAAGTATCATTTGTACGTGGACAGTGACTAAATTGTGATAGCTTGCTGGGAAGCCTTGCTCATCAGGTGAATTAAGCATTTCTAGTCGCTCAGTAAGTGCAGAAAAGAGTTGATGCAACAACTTGTCATCTATGGCTAATGGTGTACCGATTATTTTATTGCCTAATGTGTTAGTTGTAAGGCTTAGTTCCTGGCAAGCACTGATTTTCGATAAGAAATTGAGGTAACGTTGATAGGTGGCGAGTAAGCTATTTGATTCCAACTGTGTGTAAGACAGTGCAGCAAGTTCGCTGGGGGCAGATCCTTTAATCAACTCAATGAGAACCGGATCAATGCCTTCTTGTTTCAGTTTATGGCTTAGGAAAGTGGATATTTTTGTTTGGGTAATGTGGGTTTCATGTTTCTTGTTGATGTGTTGTAGATAATTTTTGATATCCGCATCCGTGACATTTTTGAATTTCAATGAGCGCAGTGATTCTGTAATAAGTGAGGGAACTGGAAATATAATTGAGGTATCAACTTTTCTGAGTAAGGGAGTGAGTTCATCTCTTTGTTTTTGAGAAGGTAGCGTATGAACGCGTTTGACTCCGGCAATTTTACCCTTATGCTTTTTGTTTCTCATTGCTCTGATTTGAGCACACTGGTTACCAAAGATCAGCATGAATATAAGCAGTTGGGCTGTGTCACTGTCTTCTGTGTGCAGTGAGGTAATACATTCTTTGAGCAGAATTTTAATTTCGAATAGGCTTGCTTGGTAAATGTCGCATGAGAGAGATAATTTCTTTTTTAGCAAGCGGTTACTGATGACCTTAGCTTGCATTGCTCGGGATGCATAGCTGGCAGCCGTGAGGGCTGAGAAGGTGACTGCACTGAGCTTTCTTGTTTGTCCTGAATCACCTTCTTCTTTTTCCCAACTCTCACTCTCCGTGGAAGAGATGGATATCTCACGTAGCTCAATGACTGTTTCATCACCATCATCCAGCTGTTGTTTGGAGCTTGAGTTAACGATTCCACTTTTTCTGAATTCTTTCGGAGAAACATTGCGAATGATACCTTCTTTGAACTCGTAGCTATCGCGGTAGGAGACATGAAATTTTCTTAACTGATTATTTACTTGCTTAGTTTTATCATTATTGGCGGTATCAGTGCGAAGTCGTTCTAATTCTTGGATTAAACTCGGAAAGTTATGGCGTAATACATTGGGTAGCCAGGCTGCAAGGTTTTCTCTTCGACCATCTGAAAATAGCCGAATTTCATCACATACTCTTTTTACTGCGGGCTCATGCCGTCCCATCATAAGGAGGCGCACGGATACAATAAGTGTCAAGGCCTTGTATTGTTCAAAACGGGCTTTGTCATAGGATGCTCGTTGAAGTTCACAACTGAGAAATGCTGGCAGGTAGTGTATGCCTAATGTTTCCTCTTTTTTAATGCTGGAAAATACGTCTTTGAGAGCTGAAGGAGGGGAAATCATTCGTTGGTGAGCTTCAGCGACAACAAACTTGAGTTCGTCAAATTCGCATTTATACTCCTGTCGGAGTATCGCCGCTAATCGTATGATTTCTGCCCCTAGTGATGCCAATGCCTCTGGGGCAAAACTAATAGGAAAGAGCAGTGATAGGCAACGCTTGATATTTCTACGCTCAAAGCTCTGTTCAATCTGAACATGATTCATCCTGGCCGCCTTTGATTAATTGTTCAAATATTGTCACTTTGGGAGTTTTAGCAATTTGCGGTTTATGAAGACGTTCTCTTTGCTTGGAAATCGTTGAGCGAGTGGTAGAACTAATGTCGGCAAGCTTGGGTTCAGAAAGATAGTTTTTACTGAACAAAATAGGCATTAACTTTCGGGGAAGATGCTCGTTAATTTCTTCATATAATTGACCAAGAGAGTCTGAGCGAATAGATGATAAAACAGTGGATAGGACGCCACGCCATGCTAATTTTTCAATGTCATTAGAGTCAAAATCTGATGGATAAATGAGTATGTTGGAATGCGAAAAATTCGTCTGACTGATGTCAAAAAAGCGCTGTTCAAATCCAGCAAACAGATAGATTTCAGGTGCGCTGTTTCGGATGGCATGAAGGGTTTGTCCGTTGTGAAAAAATGCTTGGCATCGTTCTGAATCTAATTGGCTAGGATCAAATTGATGACTCAATGACTGATAAAAATCGAAGGCATTTTGAGCGGAAGGATGGATAACAAACGATAAGTTTTTCTTATCTCTTTGGGGTAATAATCGGATCATAAAGCCAACTAGATTGCATGATAATCGTACAATAATTATACGTATGCTTGTGACCATATTTGTGATTGAACCCATAAATATGGTGAAAAATGGCTTTAATCGTCATTGAGGTGTTGAACGCTAAACTTGAAATAACTCTTTGATATACCTGATTATAACAGTTAACACCATTTAGCCTACGATGACACCGTTTGGTTGGGTTCGGCCTGTCACGCCGGGGGTCGCGGGTTCGAGTCCCGTCCGCTCCGCCACTACATGAAGGCTCAGTCGAAAGACTGGGCCTTTTTTGTATTCCCGCGATGAGAGTCCTTCGGCCTCTTGGTCGCGGCACTGGCCGTGCGCGTTGACTCCTGTCCGCTCCGCCACTACTTTAAGCCCGAGTCGAAAGACTTGGGCTTTTTGCTATTTGCAGGTTAGAGGATGGAACTCTCACTAGCCTTCGGCTTGAGTCCCGGTCGTGCGCGACCCCGGCCGTTCCGCCACTACATTGAAGGCTCAGTCGAAAGACTGGGCCTTTTTTGTATTCCCGCGACGAGAGTCCTTCGGCCTCTTGGTCGCGTCTGGAAGGCCAGCCCCGACTGGCCGTGCGCGTTGACTCCTGCTTGAATGCAAGCCCAGCCGTTCCGCCACTGATTTAAGCCTTATTAGAAAAGCGAGATTTTCTTCAAGTTTATTCAGTATACAATGAATAAACTTGTCGCTTTTCTATGAAACTTATCTAGTAATTTCATATAAATATTATTTATTAAAAGCTGTGTGAAAAATTTATAGCTGGCAGCCCTGATTTACCGGTTGGGCACATAAGGTAAGAGTTGAATAATTGAGAGTATATAAAAGTGCTCAGTAATTTGTTTATTTATTCAAGTTGTTTATTTGATTGTTGGCTGAAGTCTCAGAAAAAATGACAGATATGAAATCGCATTGATAATGTGGTTGTATGAAAAAATAGAAAAAAGTATTTAATTTTTTCGTCAATAAGCCGCTAGAATAAGGTACACAACATTAAAAGTTTTCATTATGATCCGAAGTTACGCTTTGTTTAGCCAAAAATATAAGAAAAGTCATTACTTTATAGTCAGTGCTCTACTACTCGCTATTGTTGGGAGTATAATAATGCTTCTGTCAGAGGAAAAAATAATCTTCTCGATTGGCTTAGTCTTACCGGCATTACCGTTTATCATTATTGCCCGAGCCTCTGATTATAAACGAAAATATCTTAACGATTAGCAATAAAGCTTTCTGTTTATATGCGTTTAAATGCGAATCATTCTTTTTGCTGAATGCCTATAAGCGTTTAGCGTAGCTTTAGTTTCATATCTTCACTTTCAACCAATTGTTCATAGGTGGTTGAAAGTGGATGACTTTTAATTTCATGTCTATATGGAGAATTGATAGTAATGATTAATGTTATTACTTAGCTCAGTAAATCCTCATATAAATTCACCCAACATCAGTCAATGTAGAGTGGCGGTGTTTATCAACACTAGGCTAGATCTCTGCGAGAATAGATATTTGATGCCAAATAAAATACAGTGTTCAAGGGGGGTTGATATCGTCCACTCGATGGTTTCTGCAGTATATGGATAGTTTTATGCGTACCTGGCGCATACTTATTATCTCGGCTTGGCTGTGATTATTTATTATCCATACAGTCCAAGTTTTCTGCAGTTTATCCTATGTACTTTTATTGATTAACAGCACAAATTTTTCATTAATATTGATTTGCTCAAAATGTTATTTATTTTCATAATGATCTCATTTTGTCGAACTAAAGGTGACGGCCATCTCGAATTTTTGGTTTATCATGTAAATCAATTAAATAAGTAGACTTACAAAGAGTGATTATCGTCAATTCTTTAGTTTCTACGCCTCTATCCTCATCCCCCTATCGGCATCCTGATAGGGTGAGGTGATTTATTGTCTTGTTCTTATACCCTTTTCTTATGTGTAAAGGTGAACAGTGCGCAGTTTCCTTTCGTTCTCGTTAGGGCGTGTTTTCACCGGTGCCTTTTTTAAATCAATGGGTAGAACAATGAAAACGAACCTAACCAAGCTGACCGTTGCCCTTGCATCGCTCGGTGTGATAGCGGGTTGTGGTGACAATGACACTGGTTCAGTGTCACCTCAGCCATCAACCCAGCCAGTAACCCAATTAAGTGTTCAGGCAATGGATGGCTATTTGCAAAAGGCCCAGGTATGGCTGGACGTGAATGGTAACTTCAAGCTAGATCCTAACGAGCCACAGGCGATAACTGGTGCAGAAGGTAAAGCGACTCTGGATTTGACCCAGTTTAATGGTGATCCGGCGCATTATTCGCTAATGACCAAGGTGCTGAAAGGGCAGACTATCGATGAGGACAACCCTGGTATAGCCGTGACGCGTGACTACGTGATGATGGCACCGAAGGGTTACCAGAAAATCAGCCCGTTAACGACCATGATTGGCCTGAAAATGGCTGAGGGTGCCTCGGAAGAAGAGGCTTTGGCTGCAGTGCGCAGTGAACTTGCTCAGCCTGATCTGGATCCAAAGCAAGACTATATCGCTTCAAATAATACGCTGCTTGCCCAGTCAGCACGTTCTATTGCCCAGCTGTTACCTGAGCAGTTGGATACCAATGGTATTGCCGAGCAGAAAGCGACGCTTTCTCAGGGGGCAACAGTGCTTGGACAAGAGATTGATGCACAGCGTAAGAATAATCAGGAACCTAACCTGAAAGACAAGACGTTGGTCAAAGGTAAAGACGGAAAACCTGCTGTTGCTGCTGACAGTGATAATGACGGCTTTGCTGACGATATAGATCTTTTCCCGAATGATCCGAAAGAAAGTGCTGATTTTGATAAGGATAAAATCGGGGATCATGCCGATCTGGATGATGACAACGATGGCTTCAATGACAGTGTTGAGTTGCGCCTGGGATCGGATCCTTATGATTCAAGCTCAACACCGCCAGACTTTGATGGTGATAAGATTGCCGATGCAGATGATCCTGATGACGACAACGATACGTTCAAAGATACCGAAGAGCTAGAGGTTGGAAGTGATCCCAAGAATCCGCAGTCCACACCGTTAGACTTGGACGGTGATGGTTGGTCGAATGCTGATGAGGAACGTTTAGGCACTAACAGTAAAGATAAGGCGGATCAGCCTGCCGACCTTGATGGTGATATGATTGCCGATGTGGACGATGCTGATATCGATAATGATGGTGCAGATAACAAGAGCGATGCATTCCCACGTGACCGATTCGAGAGTCTTGATACCAATGGTGATGGCCTAGGTGACTTTGCCTCAAGTGATGACGATGGTGACGGTATTCCTGACAGTATCGACCCTGATCCTAAAGGGACTGACAGCACGCCGGACAAACCTGCGCCTGAATACACGGAAGCGGTGATCCACTACAAGCGCGCCGATGGCAATTATGATGGCTGGGGCCTGCATATCTGGAACAACGACACTTGTGACAGTATTGCCGATAGCGCGCTGGAAGGTGTGTCTTGGGGAGCGCCTTTCCTGCCAACCGAGATAAGCAACGAATACGGTGCAGTGTATAAGCTACCGTTGAAGGCCGGTCACTCTAGCTGTATGAATTTCATTGTCCACAAGGGTAACGACAAAGCGCTAGGCGGCAATGATCTGCAGCTCGATTTTTCCAAGGGCGATAAGATTTACACCTTTGATGGTAACAGCACGCTTTATTATGAAGCGGTTACCGAAGTGCCGGTGAAATTGTCCGGGGCATCAGCGCATTGGTTGGATCTCACCACATTCGCCTGGTTCGAAAACAGTGACGCAAGCCGTTACGAGCTTTGGTCTACGGACAAGGGTAACGGTGACATCACAAAAACCGATGATTTTACGCGAGCAGCGCTCAGCCAATCGGGAGTGATCAACAATTCGAAGTTCCCGCACCTTGCCGGTCGGACGGCGTTCTCTCTGGATATCGAAAGCGACGCAGCTAAAGCCTTGCTGAAGCAGCAGCTTATTGCTGTCGCGATTGATGATAACAACAAAGTTGTTGCAGCAACCAAGGTTCAGATACCGGGAGTGGTTGATCAGCTCTACACCGCTGGCAAGCAGGATGCAGATGAGGCTCGATTGGGATCATGGATAGAGGGCGGCGAGGCCAATTTTGCGCTATGGGCCCCAACAGCAACTGATGTTGAGTTGTATTTATACGGTGCCGATAAGTCGTTACTGGCACAATCGCCTGTTACCTTGACAGAGGATCCGGCTACCGGGATTTGGCACTATAAAGGCAGTGCTGATCTGAAAAATGTCTTCTATCGCTATCGGGTTAAAGCCTACCATCCTAAAACCGGTCATATTGAGTGGATGACGACAACGGATCCGTATTCGTTATCATTAAGTACTTCGAGCCTCTATTCACAGCTGGTTGATCTTTCCGATCCGGCCGCTAAGCCTGCTGGCTGGGACGCTCAAATGATCCCGACTCTGGCAACTCCGGAAGAGAACATTATCTATGAACTGCATATTCGTGACTTCAGTGCCAGTGATAGCAAGGGAAGTCCTGAATATGACGGTAAGTATCTGGCGTTCACCGAAGAGGAGCGTGACAGTGTCAGCCATCTTAAGAGCCTTAAGGAAGCTGGCCTGACAACAATCCACTTACTGCCAAGTTATGATTTGGCATCAATTCAGGAAGATACTGCCAAGCGTGTCGATCTCAACGATACTGTCGAGAAGCTCTGCACAGTGAACCCTAAAGCTAATCTGTGCAGTGACGGTACTCCGCGTTCATCAACGATTCTTGAATTGTTGGAGAAAATCGATCCGGCTACCGATGGCGCGCAGGCACTGCTGGCAGATATCCGTCCGCTGGACGGCTTTAACTGGGGCTATGACCCATTCCACTACAATGCGCCAGAAGGTAGCTATGCGGTAGAAAGTGACGGCGTCAGCCGGATCAAAGAATACCGTAGCATGATCCTTAAACTGCATGAGCTAGGCTTCAGAGTCGTGCAGGATGTCGTCTATAACCACACCTTCTCATCAGGCCTTTATGATAAATCGGTACTGGATAAGACCGTACCTGGTTATTACCACCGCCTGAATCCGGTAACGGGTGCTGTTGAGAACTCAACCTGTTGTGACAATACGGCGTCAGAGAACCGGATGTTCGAGAAGCTGGTTGGTGACAGCATCATGATGTGGGCGCAGGACTATAAGATTGATGGTTTCCGTTTCGATCTGATGGGCCACCTGATGAAGTCGAGCATGGTCAAGGTCTATGACCAGGTGAAAACAGTTGATCCGGATAACTGGTTCTATGGTGAAGGCTGGAACTTCGGCGAAGTCGTCAATGGTGCTCGTGGCGAGAATGCCACCCAATGGCCAATGGCCGGGACAGGGATCGGTACCTATAACGATCGCCTGCGCGACGGTGTACGAGGTGGTGGTCCGTTCGACAGCGGTCTTGCCCTGCTACAAACACCGGGCTTTGCCAATGCCGGTGATCGTTTCGATGCCAACCTGAAGTCAAAAATGGATCTGATCCGTTATGGTATGACGGGCAATCTTCAGGCTTATCCGCTTGAAACTTCAACGGGTATCACCGTAAATGGCCGTGATTTTAACTACGGCGATCAAGGGGCGGCGTATACCTTGGATCCACAGGAATCCATTAACTACGTTTCCAAGCACGATAACCAGACATTGTGGGACTTCAACCAGTACAAGGCAGACCCAAGTGTGACGGTTGAGGATCGTGCGCGGATGCAGATCATTGGTCTGGCACCGGTTATGTTAGGGCAGGGGATCCCGTTCCTGCATATGGGCTCGGAGCTGCTTCGTTCTAAATCCATGGCGCGTGATAGCTACGACTCCGGTGACTGGTATAACAAGGTTGATTTTAGCAAGCAAACTAATAACTGGAATGTGGGCCTGCCACGGGCAGATAAAGATCAAGCCAACTGGGAGGCGATCAAGCAAGTTATTGCCAATCCGAACACTCAGGCTCGCCCGCAAGATATCGAATGGACCGATGCTCGCTTCAAGGAACTGCTGAAGATCCGCTCGACAACGCCATTGCTTAAATTGATCACTGAAGACGAAGTACTGAAACGTGTTCGTTTCCACAATACCGGAGCATCATCCGCGCCGGGAGTGATCGTGATGAGTGTGGATGACGGTGTCAATGCTGGCTCTGATCTTGATGTCAATTATCAGGCATTGGTCGTGGTGATTAACGCTAATATCAGTACCCAGTCGGTAACGATTGACGGCACTACCGGGTTTGAGCTTCATCCCGTGATGGCAAGCTCTGCCGATAGCAAGATCAAACAGTCGAGCTTTACAGGTGGTACTTTCGAGGTACCGGGACTGACTGCGGCAGTGTTTGTTAAACCACAAAGCGGAGAGCAAGGTGAAGGGCTTGGTGGCGAAACTAAACCTGTTGTGAAAGCCCCTTATGGCAGTGAAAAGATCTTTGTTCGCGGTTCTTTCAATAGCTGGGAGCAAGATGCCGAGATGCAATATATCGGCGACGGAAAATACTTGCTGGAACGCTATTTCGAGCCGGGAGTGTATGAGTTTAAGATTGCCTCGGGTGACTGGAGTACGGTGAACCTAGGTTTCGACCAGGTTAAATCCGGTGATGGCTCGGTTAGCTTTGAAAAGAACGGCGATAATATTCGTATCACGGTAACCGATCAGGGCGTGTGGCGCTTTGAGCTTGATGCCAGCAACAAAGACCAGCCTTCCGTTGTGGTGAAAGGTACCGGTACTGACTTTGCCTGTTATGGTGGCGACAGTAAAGCCTGTGATCTTCGTGTGTATCAGGTGATGGTTGAATCGTTCGTCGATGGCGATAGTAATACTGACTATGACAAAGGATATGGTCCGTCCCACCACCGTGGTGACCTGCAGGGGATCATTAATAGCCTTGATTACATCAAGAGCCTTAATGTGAATGCGTTATGGCTGACACCTGTGTTTGATTCCTGTGCGGGTACAGCAGGGGATAACAAGCTGGACGCAACTGGCTACTTTGCCTGTGACTTCTTCAACGTCGATCCGAATTTCGGGACCAATGATCAGTTGAAAACCTTGATTAACACGGCTCATGACAAAGGTCTGTATGTCTTCCTCGACGGCGTCTTTGGCCACACGAATAAAGTGACGGTGAAATCATCACCGACAGGCAAGTTGCCAACGTTGAAAGCGGGCGAGGCGAGCTATTCGGGTCAGCTGGTGGTTTATCCTGATAGCGATAGCTTGGCGTTCTTTAAAGAGGTGGCAACGCACTGGATCACCGAGTATGGCATCGACGGTTGGCGTTTGGATCAGTCCTACCAGTTGCCGTTAGCTGAGTGGCGTGAAATTCGTTCAGCGGTTGAAGCAGCGTCGGCTGACAACAAGGCCGCAGGCAAGCCTTGGGGCACCTTGGGTTACATGGTTGGTGAAGTATGGAAAGGGGCTGGTGAAATTGCAGCAACAACCTATGGTACCGACAAAGAACCGGCATTGTCTTCTGCGTTTAACTTCCCGCTACGATACGGTTTGGTTAAAGCTCTGGCTGTGGAGGAGTCTGGAAATTCCGGTAATGCAACTGAGATCAATGCATCCTGGAATAAGATCGAAAACTACCCATACCATGCAATGCCTAACCTGATGCTGGGCAACCATGACTTGGTGCGCTTTGGTGATTTGATCCAGCGTGGCAATAAAGGTGAGTACTTCCAGCGGCATAAAGCGGCGTTTAGTTTCATGACGGCTTGGTCTGGCCCAATCACCTTCTACTACGGCGAAGAGATTGGTGATGAAGTTGACGGCTTTGCTGCCAAGGTCTCTGACGACTGCGCTGCGCAAGGACTGTGTGATGATCACGTCGCTCGCTCAAGTGCCAATATTGAGGGTGTAACAGGTGTCACGCTATCGGCCGAACAGGCAGATTTGAAGGCTTGGCTTAGCAAGGCAATGGCGGTACGTGCAGCGACTCCTGCATTGTATAAAGGTAAGCGTCGTAATCTGTTGAGCTCCGAGATGGTGTATGCGGATCTGAAGCAATACGGCGATCAGCAGGTTGTGTATGTACTAAATACCACTACCGATGCACAGAACTTCGAGCTGGATATGAGCAAGGTGAAAGCGACCAGCCAGATAGTCGATCTGTTAACGGATGAAGTCATTGCAACGGGAGATCAGAAAACGACTATCACAGTCCCAGCCCTCACAGGCCGGTTGTTGAAGGTTAACTAACCGCTCCCTAATACATAGTTATCATCATGATAAAAAAGGAAAAGGTCTGCCTCGGCAGGCCTTTGTTTTAGGTAGTCTGCTCACACATTGTGCAACGGAAATGTTTTAATATAAATCCTTGATAAAATTGATCATTTCCTGATGGTTAAGCCTCAAATTAGGACGCTATGATGATAAAACGTGTAATTGCTTTGATGGTTTTTTGTTTTTTCCCGGTGATGGCAAATGCCCAATATAAAGGGGAGACGCTTCAGATCCCAATGGTAGACGAAGGGATGTTTTGGGATTCGAATATCACGTTGGAAGCAACGTTATACAAACCTGAGGGGGATGGTCCTTTTCCTCTAGTGATCTTTAACCATGGCTCTACAGGTGGTGGAGTTATTCCCGAAGACATGACTATCAACCCATGGGGCTTTGGTAGCTATTTGCTTAAAAAAGATATCGCCTTGCTTATTCCGATGAGAAGAGGACGAGGGGCTTCTGGCGGAAGCTATGATGAGTCATACACCTGTAACTCAAAGGGGATCTCCGAGGGTATTGAGTATGCACTGGAATCACTTGATGCCACATATAGCTATCTAGAGTCTCAGTCGTGGGTTAACAAAGAGAAAATTGTCCTTTCCGGTCATTCCAGAGGAGGGATGCTTTCGCTTGTCTATGCTTCTGAACACCCTAAAGCCGCGGTTGGCGTACTTAATTTTTCGGGTGGTTGGGTGTCGGATAGTTGCCAACTTAATAATGAGTCAGCCAACCTGCCAATGTTCAAAAATGCCGGGCGAAAAATGCAAGTGCCAAGTCTTTTCATCTACGGGCATAACGACCCTTTTTATGCCGATGAGACTATTGAAGAGTTTGCCGAAACGTTTAAAGCCTCTGGAGGCGATCTGACATTCAAATTTTATCAGTTAGGGCAGCAAGTCAGCGGTCATAGCGTATTTGAGTCGTATTGGTATCTATGGAACGGAGAGGTTGATGGATTCCTTCTGGATAGGGGGATGTACTAACTTCGGCTTAGCGTTCAGTATTCATTTGTTATATGAGGTGTTACCAATATTGCAAGCTGACACCTCATAATCAAAACATCTCATAATGTTAGCCTGATTTAAATCATTGGTTGAAAGAATGTAAACACCTATGCTGGATTAGCATTGTTTAATTATTTATGATGTAACCGTATCGATTGATTGAGGTAAACTGAATGAAATATTCACTTGCGGCCGTATCTATTGCTTTACTAATTAGTGGATGCGCAGAGACATGGAGTGGTGTTAAAAAGGACTCGGCGACTATTTGGAGTGAAACGAAGCAGGCAACAAGTGAAGTCGCTCAGAATACGAAAGAGGCTATCCACAAAGCTACAGAGTAATTAACTCTAAGTACGCAACGTTGGGAGAGATTTTCGTATTTCATGCCTGTTAATGCGGACATTTGGTAGTGCATAACTTTTGGATTAAGTGAATATCCCCATATAGATGCCCAATGTTGAGCCAGCAGAGCATTGCTGGCTCCAACTCCTTAAATATAGCGATGACAGATCTCCTGATATGATAAATCTTTAGGGCAGAGCCGGAACGTCTAGCCATTAAATGCTTGTCCCGGTGGCTCTTTATCCATTGCTAAGTAGCCGGTAAATAAGTGCTGACGCTTTTCTTGTAGCGGATGAAAATGTGAGGCCATGACATCGCGCAATAAACACTCAATACCAAAGTCGCGCAGGTAACCTGGCCCGCCGCAAGCCTCTACGGCTTTCATCGCCGTTTGTTTGCAAGCAGAAGCCGCGATAGTTTTGCGCTTGACTATATCGTTAACAGTTGCAAGATCCGCCGTAAAGTTGAAGTTATCAGTTATGGAAATCATATCTTTTACGACAACCTCAGCAGTGGTAAGTGCATTTTCCATCTCTCCTAGCAGGTAAGGTGTGACAGGATCATGGCTCTGCCTGCAGCGTTCTCTTGCTTTCTCGGCGGCTTTTTTGGCAATCCCGCAGTAAACTGACATGATCAGGGGTAGTGCTACAGGAAGTATAACCGACCACATAGCGTGATATTCCCCGCGAGGTCTGCGAGCCGCAATAGAGTCCTCTGGGATAAAAACATTCTTCATGACGACAGAGTTTGAACCTGAACCGCGCATCCCCATAGGTCGCCAGTTATCCAGTATCTGAACCCCTTCGGCTTTTGTAGAAACCGGAAAGTGAAAGACCATCCAACCGTCATAGGGATCTTGATATGGTGCGGAAGTAACAAACAAGTCACCGCCGGGAGAGCCACTGGCGAAATGCTTGGTGGCCGATAATAGATAACCGCCCTCTGTCTTTACTAATTCACCGGTAGATGCCAGCCAGTCACCGGCCCCGGTTGATATCAAAGCCAGTTCATGAGAGGCAACTTTTTCCAGTAAAGCTCTTCCTGGGCGACCATGCATATAGTTATAGTAGTTAGTTGCAACAATATGTAGTGGTCAACAGATTCCGGACATTGTTTTAAGCTGATTTTCGGCATTAACTGGCGACAGCCCATCATTGGCTTGGT
>NZ_MJIL01000036.1 GCF_001939735.1 Photobacterium proteolyticum | reverse complement strand
CGAGTGAGGTGCATGAAAAAGCCAGCAGGGAGTACCTACCGGCTTCATAAAAAAAGCGTCAACCTATTTTAGGACTAGACACTCTTTAGGCCACGAAGTCCTTCATAACTGGTGGGGCAATGGTGTCTATATCGACTATGAGAGTGGAAACTGGGCAGAGGGGCTAACCACCTATCAGGCCGATTACTCCTTTTTGGAGCAACAATCCAATGATGTAGCCAAGGGACGGCGTCTTGAGTGGTTAAGAGATTATGCAGCGCTACCTCCCGAGCGAGATAGGCCGTCCCGTACTTTTACAAGTAAAACTCATGCAGCATCTCAAGTGTTCGGTTACAACAAGGTTGCTTTTTTATTCCATATGCTTCGACGGCAATTGGGTGAGCAAGTATTTGAAAGCGCTCTGCGCCGGTTTTGGCGTGAGCAGCGTTTTCGAATTGCAGGCTGGAATGAACTGGAACGCGCCTTCAGCGAAGAAGCAGGTAGGAACTTATCTGTATTCTTCGACCAATGGCTAGACAGAACCGGTGCACCTGAGATTTCCTTTGCCAAAGTAGCTAAAAGTCGTCAAGAAAAGGACGCCTGGATCTTATCACTGGAAATCAAGCAATCGGAACCGTCCTATCAGTTGCAAGTTCCAGTGCAGGTTCTGACCACGAAAGGCCCTGTGGAACGCTTAATTCCGATTAAGGGAACTCATACACCAGTAGAGATACAGTTATCTGCCGAACCTATAGAGTTAGTGGCTGATCCCGATTTTCATCTGTTTCGTCGCTTAGTCTCAGGCGAGGCTCCACCAACCCTGCGGGATACACTGCTTAGCGGACAGACACAGACTTTGGTTCTGGAGGGATCGACTTTTCAACAACAAGGCTTGGCGCTGGCTCGCGCAATGTTGGATTCATCATTACAATCTAATAGCACTCTTGAGCCGGAAAAGCCGTTTTTGTTGATTGGCCCAAGTTCTGAAGTAGATACCTTCTTGCGTACTCATAAACTTCCAGGGATGCCTGAAGAGTTAGCGGTACCAAGCAGTGCGCAAGTTTGGGCACGGCGTACTCCACAAGGACAACCATATGTAATTATTGCTGCCAACAGCCAGGCGTCGCTGGAAGCGTTGCTCCGTCCATTGCCGCATTATGGGCGTAGAGGCTACATGGCATTCCAAGGTTCCAAAGCGGTTATTAAGGGGAACTGGCCGCTCAGTAAAAGCGGGATCCTCTATCGCTTCCCGTGAAAAACGCATGAAAATCCTTGGGTTTGCTAAGTTAATACGGGCTTCAATAATGAAATTTCAGTAAGCGAAGGAGGCATCCAACGATGACGGAAATAAATTATCAGGAAGCGTGGGAGCGTAACGGCTATATTCTGCTTCGTGGGTTTATTGATCAGCACCTGTGTCAGGCTATGCTGGATTATATCGTCGCTTTTGTCAGAGAAAATAGACCGGACAGCTCAAAGGTCCTAACAGTTAAGGCACCGGATGATTCAACTGTATATGTTGCTGACGGCTCTATAATTATCCCGGAAAGTAAACCTACCCCCTTCGCGCAAAGTCAAGAAGACAATATCTCAAAGGTATTCAACCTGCACCGCCGGGAGCCTTTTAAGGCGTTTGTAGAACGGCCTGAAGTGCTTGATGTGCTTGATGTGCTGGAACAACTTATAGGCCAGGAGATTGATTGCTTCCAAAGCCAGTTCATTTTCAAAAATGCCGGAGCCTGGGGCCAACCCTGGCACCAAGACTCCTACTATATGCCCCTTGACCATCTACCGCAGGTTGGGGTTTGGCTGGCAGTCAGTGAAGCCACTCTTGAAAACGGCTGCTTGCTGGTACAACCCGGTTCCCACCGCGAGCCCATCCACACGCATGTGCCAGATCAGCGCCCTCAGGCAAACTATGGGTATGTTGAAATTGTTGATTATGACTTTACCGATGCAGTTCCTATCCTGATGCAGCCGGGGGACCTACTGATATTTCATAGCTTCCTTATGCACCGCTCAGTAGATAACCAGTCAAACAGCCGACGCGCGGCAGCGATGTTTCATTTCGCCCAGGCCGGCACCCAGAAGACCCAGGATGTCCCCATCTATACCTTTGATTTTACGCCAGTAAGACGATCGTCGTGACAATTAAAGCAGTTTAATCTCGTCCCGGAGAAAGTCTGGAAATGGCCGCATCGCGGCGGGTTCTAAGTTCTATCTGAACCCGCTCGATACACGCCCGAGTCAAGGGGTATCTTAAAAAGATAGTGACGGCCAACAGGCCAATCATGCCAACCCCAGGACCATATAGCCATGCCAGGTTTTGCAACACGTCATTGGCAACTTCACCCGGAACGGCCTCCGTTGGGAAGTTGATGAGATCAATACCGATCCCTACAAACGAGTGCCCCAACCCTGATGCAGCCTTACCCGCAAAGGCCATACCGCCGAATAACATGCCTTCCTGGCGCAGCCCAGTGGCCAGTTCATGTTCATCACTGATATCCGCGATCATAGAGCCGGCGGCAACCAAAGACTGTACTGCGCCCATTCCACCGAATAGCGAAGCAATCACCAGGATAACGATCAAAGCAGGATCGCTGTTCTCCGGCAGCCAGCCCCATAATCTAAGCATTATGGGTACTACATGGAACAGCAAAGACCAGAGGGCTCCAATAATAAAAATCCATTTCTTATCGAAGCGGTTACTGAGAGGTTTGGCAAATGGAATGCCAGCCAACAGGCCGACGACAATGGCCAGCGTCACCAATTGAATCTCTTGCGGGGTAAGGGACCAGAAAAAGGTTGTTGCATGCAGGGCCAGGGTAGCCTGTATTCCTCGCATCATAAAAAACACCAGCATGCTCAGGAAAAGAACAAGAAAAGCCCTGTTGCTCAATACCGATTGCAGTTCTTTAATAACCCGAACAGCACGAAAAGGGGGAAGCCCCGGAGCCGGTTTGGGCAACAATGGAATCGTCTTATGGGTTCCCGCCGCTGACCACCATATACTTCCCCACATGATCATGGCAAAAAAGAGCGCAAAGTCCGGATAAACATCGGGATTGAGCTGTCCACTGGAAAATGCCGGTGTTGCTTTAAAAAACACACTAAAGCTGATGATCACTAGTGCGGCACCACCGATCAGCCCAAACGCGGTACGATAACCGACCAGCGATGTGCGCTCCTCATAGTCATCGGAGAGTTCCGCGCCCAGGGCCAAGTGAGGTACCTGATAGAGAGTCATGAAAAAGCGCACCTGCACGGCAAACAAGGTCAGCCAGACAAAGAGCCCGGTCTGTTCCAGTTCAGCTGGTGGCGCAAATAGAAAAAAAAGGTTACCGCCAGTGGAATAGCTGAAAGGTACATTAAGGGGTGCCGGCGGCCCCACCGGGAACGCCAGCCATCCGAGAGTGAGCCTATGATGGGGTCTGTAATACCATCCACACAGAGGGCGATAAACATAGCCAGACCCGCGAGGGTGCCAGACAAACCCAAAACCTGGTTGTAATAGAAGAATAGAAACAGCTCGAATGTGTTGTTTTTAATAGCCTCGGCAGCTTGCCCAACACCGTAGCTCAATTTGGTTGATACACTGATTTTGTCTATACGCATACAGCACGCCTCATCGCATCATACCCTTCTTACATCGATTGCCAATTTCAGGCTGTTTCCCTTAAGCCTAATCCATGAATCAGATTCCTGAAAATTACCAAGCATTTAGTTAATCACGATAATTGGCGTAACACAGAGAGCAACTCAAAATGTTATGGGGCGAAAGCGCTATAGCACAACCTGTAAATGCTAGTCACATTGATGCCAAAACTACAGGCTTCATTCATACTGGCAATATAAAACTATACCTAAACATTAATGGGCTTTTATATTTTCAACCACCCTCTGCTTCTCCTGCTTGATAGTCGTTCAGTTTTTTCAAACAAGCTGTTCACCTTTATCCTCTGTTAACCATCAGGCCACCCTCCTACACTAACAACAATCCCCATTAAAAGGGTTAAGTATTCGGAGGGCGTATGGCTATCAGACGTATTAAACAAATCATTGATTCTCACCCATCATCCGATGGCGATGGTGTTAAAATTCAACGTGCTCATGGGTTTAACAACAGCCAATTTTCACCTTTTTTGATGATTGATGAGTTAAAGTCAGAAAGCCCCGAAGATTATATTGGCGGTTTTCCGCCTCATCCGCATTGATTTTGTTGAGCTACAATCTTTGTTCAAGGTAGGTGAGTGAGTGAAAAGCTAATACCTGCAAGGTATTTTGCATGTGTTGCAGCAAAATATGAACAAATCTTTATGAACACTTAGCTCCTATCAACTATACTGTATAAAAAAACAGGTAGGAGTATGCCAATGCACTTCGAGCAGCAGGGGAACACCCTCACCGCGCTGATCACCAATCCGCGCAGAACTGAGCCAGAGCGCTCAGACATCTCTCCACTGCTCATATTGCACTCTGACGACCGCACCAGGTTACTCAATGCAACCAGCCAACGCGCAGTCGGCAAGACATACAATACACACCATGGCTTCGTAGCCGATGTGCTCCGCCCTCTTGGCCATTATCTGCACTGGGACACAGTACTGCACCAAGATGGAGCCTGCCGCCTGCCTGATACATTTGAGGGCTGGCAACGTCTGGTGCTGCAATTTGGCCTGTGGTACATCAGTCGCCCAGGCACTAAAGCCAGCCTGGAAACGCTATGTTCCTGCGGACAAAAACGGGTGCGCCCCTGGCTGAAGTTTCTACAGGAAGACGGTCTGATCCCCCTTGGTGTGATGTTGCCAGACTTTCGCCTACCCGAAGAGCAAGGCAGCCACAGCTCGCCACAAAATCCTAGACTGCTGGGCGAACAACCGGCCAGGCCAACCCGCGACGACGAGCCTATAGAAAAAGTCAGGGAACCACTCGACAAAACCCTAGCCGGGCCGATTTTCTGGCACACCGACGCCGAGTATCTGGATCAGGTTGAAACCAGCCTGCGCCGCCGCGACCAGGTACTAGCTGATGTGCTGGATGACTACTGGCTGCGACTGGTGCGAGATTACCGCCGTGGCCAACAGATGCTGCAGCAAATCACCGCTGACGACTGGCTTCTACGCGAGCAGAACGCCATCTGGCAGGATAATGTCATCTATACAGTAAATGACAAACTCGGACGTCAATACCAGAAACAACTCAGTACAATACTTACATCACCAAGCCACCCGCAGGGCCATCTTTGGGTGCTGCGCATAATGCAGCAGCAATTGGATCACAACAACGACCCTGAATGCCTGCGGCCCAAGGCGTTACGTCAGCACCCGGCAACCAGAAGTCGGTTTCTAGCAAATCCTAAATGTATACCTATTGCCTCACTGCTCAGTGCCAGCACCCTGCCACCGCAGCAGGCCGACCTCCTATCGTTCGAGCAGTTGTATCATCGCTTTCTTGGCCTGCTGAACACCACCGATATGGCAGTCGCCATGGCGCTGCTGATGCGCGAGCACGCCAACCTGACACCCGAAGCGCTGGCCGGAGCACAGTTACTCAACGTCCGGGGCAAAAGCTATATGCTATTGGCCGACGAGGGGCAGCAGCAGATTTTCAGCGTCGATAAACCTCGCGCCGGTAGCCGTAAATACGCGGCACTGACACCGCGCGCAGCCCGAGTGCTACGCCACCTGCAACGTGCCACCGCACCGGTGCGCGCGCTGCTAAAACGCGCCGGACACCCACACTGGCGATACCTGCTGCTGGGAGTGACCCAAGTACGGACAAACGTCAATGGCCTCGGCCACCCGCCAAGGATCTATGCTGGCCTGCTTAACAACACAGGTAGTTTTAAATTCAGCCTAGCCCGCTGTTACCCGGCACTGGCTAATGCCGGACTCGGTGCCGGAACGCTGGATTTCAGCAAGATACGCCACACCCAGGGGGTACTGGCCTGGTTCGATAAAGGCTCGGTACGCGCCGTGCAAAAGCGCCTCGGCAACAGCTACCGCGTCGCCATCGAGCACTATATTCCCGAAAGCCTGCTCCAAGCGTGGAACGAGCGTATTATCCGACGTTTCCAGAACACCCTACTGGTTCTGGCAGCAGCCGGAGAGGACTACTTGCTTGAAGTTGTCGATATGCCAAACCTAGCCGAGTTGCATCGCTTTCTGGCTCAACTGGTCTATGAACTGCCCACTGGGCGCTCACCGATTGCCGACAAACTGCAGCAACTCTACGCTGATCGCTATCGCATTGACCATGCGGGACAGCCAACCACTGGGCAAGAAGCAGCACCAATGCCAGACGACCTGTTACACCTGCGTCTGTCACCAAACAGTCTGGCCCTGTTGCTCGCCTACCGTCAGTGGGCGCAGCAGCACATTACACCGGCGCTCCAGAGCCAGCCAGACCACCTGACCGGCCTAACGCCCAAACACTTTATTGACCTCGGCGGCATGCTGCAGGCAGCAGCGCAAAACGACGATATCGGCAAGGCATTGCGTGAGTCACTGAACGTGAAGAAGCTGCAGCGTGCCTACGGCCAGGCCGAGAGCAAGGTGCCAGAACTGCTTAGCCGTCTGACCCACCTGTCATTGCAACCGACCAACACGGAGGATACCGCATGAACACCGAAGTTTTCGACTTCGAGCAACTAATGGGTAGCCTGCGCCTTGCCACAGACCAGCCGAGCGAATTGCAGCTACAGCACCTGACCTGGACCCGGCAGCGCGTCAAACCCTACGACGGCCACTCTGGCTGCTCAGTGACTGGACGGCGCCAAAATGGCAAACAACCGCTGGCAGAAAAACCCGCCAGAAAGACGGTCAATGGGTTGGTGCCGCCAACGTCAACTGGGCCATACTGCTGCCAGACAACAGCCGCCTGACCGACACCCGCTACGCCACGCTGCTGGAAACCTGCCGTCGGTTGAGTTTCCTCTATCGCCAAGGTTATGCCGATAGCAAGCCACCCAGCATAGCTAGCTGGAAGAGATTTAATCAACAGTTGCTCTGTCTATGCCAGTGGCTGGTACTTGAGCGCTCGCGTTACCACCCCGATACCTACAGCCTCAGCCTGCTCGACCAAGCCGGGCTGAAACGCCTACTGCGCGCAATCGCCCCTGGCGATTGGAGCGAAGCACACGGATTGGTCGAGCGCTGCCTGAGTGGCCTATATCAGGCAGTATTCCGGGAGCCTTGTCCTGCGAAACTGCTGGCCAAGCCTGGCAACTGGCCACAGGATACCTGCCAGGCGGTCATCGACTGGCTCGAAGCTAACCAGGGTTATTCATACAAGCGGCCACATGACACTGAACACACTGGCATGGTATCCCGCGTGTTGCTTGGTAGGCTTGCCTCAGCGCCAGTGAATTCACTGAAGAAACACCAGCGCCTTAAAGCCGTGCTGCGCCAATTTGAGCCCAAGCTGGCCCACCCGACGCTGCTGATTCGAGGCCAACAAAGTACGGAATATCCCAACCAAAGCACCCCCACGCGGCAGGAGGCACTTCACACTGGCAGCAAGGGGTCAGTTGAAAATGCCAGCAAAATGCTGCGCCTGGTGCTGATGCTCTATCGGCATCAGCCCGAGCATTTACCGTCACCGCTGACGCTCAATTTGCCTGCAGCAGTTTCATCTGCCGTTAAACTGGCCGCAACGGATGGCCACACGCCGTTTATTCCGGTTGATACCGGGTTGCAATACCTCAACCACGCTCTGCGCTGGGTGGTGCTGTACGGCGATGCCCTGGTTGATTACTACCTGGCAATCATGAGCCAGTTGTGTGCCAAAGTCGATGCATCTGTTTCGCCGAGGCCCTGGAAAAAGGTGATGGATTATGACCTGTCAAAGGTGTTATGCCAAACCCCGCTGCCACAGGCACTGAAAGAGGCCGGATTTGTCTTTACTCAGCTAGGCACACCGAGGGGCCGTGATTTCGACCGCCTGCGCAGCCAGCCTACACTGCACGAGGCACTGGAGATCTATATCGGCGCCGTCACCGTGCTGATTACACTGATGAAGCCATCACGTGACTGCGAGGCCGCCAACCTGCCACGGATCTGCCTGCTGCGTACGCGCGGCGGCCACTACTGGCTCGACTCGGATCTGGCCAAGCGAACTAGAGGCGAGCGCCGCGCCCGCACCGGCGGCAAACCTATCCCGGTGATCACCGCCCGCGCTATCCAGCAAGTGCGCAAGCTTAACCGTGGCCTGACGAAACTGTTCGGCGAAGACGATAACCACTTGCGCGGCAAGCTGTTCTACCTTCCAAACCCCGCCAAATGGGGCACCGGTAAGGAGATTGACGCAAGTTCACTCAACAGCTATTTGGACAAGTTCTGCGACTACATTGGCTTGCCGCCAGACGAGCACGGACGGCGCTGGTACCTGCGCATTCACCAGACGCGCAAATGGTTCCTGCTCCTGCTGTTCTGGAGCGGTCGCTACGACGTACTGGACGCGGCGCGCTGGATTGCCGGGCACACCGATGTCGAGCACCTGTATGCCTACATTGAGCGTGAGTTTCCCGGCGGCAAGATTGGCCAGTTGGAGGCCGAGTGCGCGATTGATCGCCTAGCTGAATACGACACTACCCAGATCACCTTAGATGGTGAAGACGAGAGTCTGGCAGAGCTATACCAGCGCGTCCTCCGCCAGTTCCGGGTCAAGGCACTTAACATGGTACCTGAGCGTGAGTGGCAAGCCCTGGTCGAGGATCTGTTCGAGCACGATTACCACCTGGTGCCGTACAGCATCACCACTGATGACGGACACAAACGCCTGTGCATTGCCATTCGCCAAGGCGGGAGGAAGACTGAATGACTGAGCAAATACCACGACGAAAGCCGGATGCCGAAGCCTGCAAGGCCAGTGTCTATAACCGCTACAAGGCACTACAGCGTGCGCTGCGTAACCCTAAACTGGCACCGACCGAGCTGCTGGATGCCTGCGCGTCCCAGTCCACCCTGGCCGCACTGGATATTACCCAGTATGGGATCACCCCACTGTCGCGAAACTCCATGTACAAATACGCCGATCTGGTGCTAGCCGAGCAGATCGTACCGGAAGGCAATACCGCCGGTCAGAGCGGACGTCACTACCTGGACTGGCTGCGCAAACAGGTAATGGCAGTGGCACTCAAAGAGACCGGCTATCGCACCAAGGCCGCCCGCACCCAGCGCAGTAAAAAACGCAAACAGGAAAAAAATGACAAACTGCATGAGACCGAACTTCACGCGCTACGATTGAGCAAAGCCTACCTGCACTTGTTTCAGCAAGTGCGTGGCTACGCCCGCGACGAGCAGATCGAGCCGCGCACGCGCCAGTTGCTGTTTAACCTGCTCAATGATCACGACGCACTGTATGGCGACCTGTTCAGTGAAGCCGGTACCCAGCGCGATGACAACGTAGAGGTACTGCCACGATGAGACGCCCGCCCCAACAACAGTTGTACAGAAAACTAACCGAAGTCACCCTGCCGGAGAGTATCCAGCACTGTCGCGGCGGTAGTGAAGCGACCTATCGCATTGAGCAGCAGTATCTACCGGTCGCCGCCTTTGTCCGCTGGCCCAGCGGCAAGCCCTGCCTGCCCGTCAATATGTACCTGCTGTACAACGGCTACAACTGGACCGGCGACAGTGTACTCACCACAGCATCCAAGTTGTCTGAGCTGGTTCGCTACTGCGCCCATGGCCGCGCCACCCAACAGCCCTGTGGTTTTGGTGACCTGACTGACAATGACATCGGCCGTCTGATCGAGAAATTATGCACCGATGTCTACATGGACGATCCCAGTCAGCGCCTGCGCAACAACAATACAGTGCGCGCCATCATGCAGACCATTCTCAGCTTCCTCGTCTGGTACCAGGACAACCTGTATCTCAAGCCTGGTCATCTGATAGGCTCCAGCGGCGAAGGGGCGGCCATCGTCGTCACCCGCAAGAAGAATCCGCACAATAATCGCTATTACTGGCACCATCGATACCTGCCGCCAAGCGTCAGCACCGACCCCAAACTGCCGATGGGCACCACCATGATCGAAGATATCGAGATGGTGATAGAGGATCTGTACGAGCCGGATGCCTATCCGGAGCCTGCACGGCGTCGCTTTGGCAAAAATGAAACCCTGTTTGACGCTTACCGGGACTACATCACGGCCCGGCGCGACTTTATGCTGCTGATGATGCGTAAAACCGGCCTCCGTCCGGAAGAAATGGCCCAGATGTCACTCAAAGCCAACCGGCGCAGCATCGGTGAGAGTCAACCGGTGCTAATCCTGCCCACGCTCAAGCGTCGTCAACTCGACCCACCGCTACGTCGCTTCCCAATCACACCAAAGATCGCCACTCGCGTGCGGTTGTACCTCAAGGCGCGTCAGAAATGGCTGCAGTGCTGCGAGGCGCGCAACCCTGAACTTGCGGAATCAGACAGTCTGTTTCTCAGCACAGAGCCAGGCAACCTCGGTGCTGCGGTCGCCAAGTCAGGACTGGACAAGGACTTTGAGAATTTATGCAACCGCGCCGGTTACCGCAATCATCAGTCGTGCTTCTCCATGTTCCGCCACAGGTTTATTACTGACCTAGTAATGCTGCACCTCAAGGAGTTGGATAAAGGTAAAACCGAGATGAATAAGCACGACTACCGCATGGTTTTAGAAAAAGTACGTGAGAAAACCGGCCATAAAAGCATCAAGTCACTGTGGCACTACATCGACCTGGCCTACGACATGGAAGGCGTCTGGAACCCGGTTAACCAGGCTATCCGCCGCCTGCAGGCCACCGAAGAGCTGAAACACGACCTGAACCAACTGCGCCGCCAGTTGCGCCACTCAGACGGTAGCCAGTTGGCCAGCAGCCAGGTGATCGACCTAGTGACTGAACGACTGAGCCAGATCATCGGTGACGCCGAGCAGGCCGGGCTGGATACAGCACCGACCGGATAACTCAAAGAGTTTTACAGGGTAGGCCCCAAATGAGGCTCTGTACATTTGTGTTTGCTAACCTCTCAAAACAAGAAAGGCGCCTGCCAAAGTAAGGCTTTGTGCATACAAAATGTAAAGGGGGGCAAACTCAGGTTTGGACAAAAACACGTTAGACTTTATGCTCTAACTCGCCCGTTTCAGATAAGAAAAAGTATCTCGAAATATGCAGTATTACTTTTGCTGCTATCAGTGAGTCAAATCTTATCATGCTCGCTTTACGAGAAAGGGCTACCGTGAGATTTTTTCTTCTAGTCAGAGAAAATAAATGCCGAGTGTAATGCATCACATTGATTGTTGTTATGTTGCGCTCTTAACCTCTTGACAGTATTGAAATACAAAAGCTATTGTAATCAGGCTACAGCTGTAGAACTACGGCAGACGCATTATCGTCGTGCCCCTTTAAAACTTAATTGACTCCATGGAGGTCACTATGCATGTCAAAATAATTGATGAAATTCGTGCTTCTCAGATTCATGGTACTCGTAAAGCTAGGGACTTATGCTTTCAGAAAGTTGTTTATGTCGAATCTGAAACTAAAAAGTACCCAGGGAATCGTTTTATTTATCGTGATGAGAATGACAAACTTCTTGTCCAACGAGGTCAAGCTAATTTAGACGATTTGACTCTTGTTAAAGCGATGCTATCTGTTGCAGAAGCTAGAGGTTGGCACTTGACGAAGAGTTAATCGCATCGCAAAGAAAGCCTGAAATATTTCAGGCTTTATCTCACGGAAATTATTAGGTGATTGCATGGCCATGCCGACTTTTTCCTTCTAAAGGTTTCCGTGTTTATTGAGAAGGGAATTTATTCCAAAGAGCCCGAGTATCCATCGTTTTTCTTATCCCATATGCGCATTCATATTCAATAACCAAATCGAAATCCTGAATAATAAACATGGTATTTTCGCTTACGATATGTTCAGGAAAAGAGAAATGAATGACATCTAGCTTGTCGCCCGGAAGTACAACTTGATAGTCCTGTAAATGCAGAAAATTATAGGCATGTTTGATACCAGAAAACATTTTTGGAAGAATTGATTTGTCGAGGCTGTCCAACGTTACTTCTTCGCTGTTATGAATGATCTTATAACCCTTTACATAAGCGGGGCCTGTACCACCGTTTATCAGAACGGTTCTCGCTACCTGATCCAGCTTATCAATATGCGTCGTTGCAAACAGGTGTGGTGCTAATGACAATCTGTTATGCTGACGAGATAAGTACGCTTGATATGCAGTCGTCGCTAATGCACACAAGGCAACAACTCCTGATGCTAGAGCAATCCAGTCACTGTTTTCCATAATACCCTCACTTGTCTGTTATTTCACTTCAACATCTATACAAAGATCTGTGCTTTACTTAATTTTGAGCCTCAGTATCCGAGACTGATTGCCTGATCTGGTCAACATGCCATTGGGTATAACCCAATTGCTCCTTAACCGTGCTTGAATGAGTAACGAGCTGCTCAAGTAATTTTGTCTGGGCCTGACTTTCACGGTGTATCTTATTAAGTAAAACTGACACTCTGACCAGACTACTTACGATAACCACGGCTACCGCCAGTATTGCTGCTTCCATTATGCGTTTCCTTTTATTTCAGATAGATAACCTATGGTATCACTCGTCTTGTGAGGCTGCAGATTTTTTCCTTCCAAAGTTAGACCGCCAAGAACGGCAAGAGTACGCCAACCACCAGAGTGGCAATTACTAACATGGAAATGGACAAAAATGAGTCAGTGAGATTGCTAATTTAGAGAGTTATGGATTAACTGAAGTATGGCAAATGAAGTCGAAAAGCTTAGTCTGTTCAGTATTCCTACCCATTTAGCGACTCATAATCGCTTGGTCGTTCAAACCCAACAGGGGCCACCATATTCTTGAGAAGGCGCATGGAGAAATCCACGCTCCTTTGTCGTATCTGGGATTTAGTCAGCTAATCTGCTGTCCATCTCCGGTATTCGGTCTAGGCTAGAGTCAGGCAAAAACTCAGGCCAACAAGCTAGGTTTCGGGTATCGTTCGCCAGTTCCCTTGGCCGGATTAGCCACTAATTCCTGTCCGTGAATCCCTCCACCCACTGTCAACTTATTAGCGAACCCAATGTAATATTTTTCGCGGCACAGATACTCACGCCAGAACCCAGCACAGAGTCCGGTACGGTAGTCACTGAGTGATTCGGTGGGATCATCGGGGGGGGGGGTAGATTAGATTGGTAAAACCGGACGCCAATCCTAATGGAAATGCTATTAAGGTTACGTGGCCAGTTTCCGCCGATTACAGCAGCAATTCCAGGCCGATTTCAGGCTAAAACTCACCTAAAATCGCAGCCAAAAACCGACGGAGGACAGGCACGACGACAACGACGAGGAAATCATTAGAAGAAAAAATCAGGGATGTCAGGTTGCGCAAGGGCTAGAGAGGGATTGCTGGGCCTGTCTAGTGTGACCGATCCAGCGACTTAGGATTTAGGTGAAGTTAGTAAGGGGTTGTGATTCATGGGGTCTCACCGATTTATATCAAGTAAAAATAGTCTTTACTTTCCACATAAGTTGTCACTGCTAAAAATTAACCAATTAGAAAGGCGGTAACAGAGGAAGAGATGTCCCGTTATTCGCAAGAAAGAAAAGAAGCAATCCTGAAAAAGCTACTACCTCCTCACTCTCGCTCGGTGACGGAAGTGGCAAAAGAGGAAGGTATTAGCGAAGCAACTTGTAGCTAAATATATCCAGCATGTAATACAATGATGTTACTAGCTGGAATAACATGCGCCATCTGATAAGGAATTCAGTCAAAGCAGTTGGTGCATGCATCGTGGATATATCTGTGACTACATACTAACTCAATGCAAAATAAAAGGTGATAATAATGAAGGGTTGGAAAATGTTAGCAGGAGCTATTGTTGGTGCTGCAGCTGCCCCTTTTACAGGAGGAGCAAGTCTGGCGGCGGCTATAGCAGCTGGAGCAGCGGCAGGGGCAGGGGCAGCGGCGGACTCGGTGTCAAATGATATTGAGGAAAAGGCTAAAATTAAGTCAATAATTGAAGAGGGTAACTCAATTATTGAGTCTGCCGAGAAACGCCTAAAACAAGCGAAAAAAAAAGCAAAAAAAGACATAACTAACGCTAATGCTGCCATCAGAGAAAATCATCAACTAAAAATCGAAACGTTAAATTTCCTGGATGGAACACTTAAAGTAACGCATAATAATTTTACTAAAGTGAAGCAACGATTAGAGAGGGTTGCTTCTCCAAGCACCAAGAATGCAAAATCATCTTATAACTCAACTGCAGGTAAACTATCTCACTCTTCATTTCGTGCTTGCTCTAATGTTACATCGCTATCTATACTAGAAATATCTTCCACGGCCTACGAGAAACGAAAGGCAGAAGAACATTTGGAAAGTGCTAAGCTTTTTTCAAAACAGGTAGATAAGACAATAGCTGAGATAAAATTAGAGAGGGCCAAGATAAAAGAGATTATTCTCACTGTAAATGATGAGAAACTAATCTTAGAGTCTCTCCTATCTGATATAAAACTGATCCACCCTGAGTTAGTTAAAACGCTTAGCAAAAATACATTGGCACAAGCTGATGCGAAAAAAGCATTATTTCTTGGTATGGCTTTGGAAACTTATATTGACTCAGTAGAGTGTAATATAGTGACCGATGAGAATAATATAACGCTTAGCTATAAAAATAACATTGCAAAATTGAAATCTATTTCTAGTGAAATAAAGGGACTATACTAACATGAGTTTACCACCAATCGTCGCAGCTAAAATTGTTGTTGATATCACTAAGGTTTTTTTTGACTATGCTAAATGCGTGGAGCAAGAAAAGACCAAAAGGTTAAAGATTGCCGCTGCTTTGGAAGTGCAAATTAAAACAATTCAAGCTCAAGAGAAAGTTTTTTCTGACTACTTGGACAAAGCGTTCGCAGAAAGAGAAAAACTATATAAATCAGTCGAGTCTGCAGTTCAACAAGCCGTTTCTATGCAAGATCACGTAATGCTAAAATTGTGCCTAGAATTTAAAATCAGTGTATATAACAAAGACGCACTTCAAAGCACATCTTCATTGCTTGGCGTTGGAAGCACTGGTTTGTTAGGTGAAAGTGGAAGTCTAAGTTAATAGTTATGATATATACGAAGCTACATCAGTGTTGGGTTGATTTTATTCGTTTCCTATCTAAAGAGATAGCTAATAGAGAGAAGATTGTACAAGATAAGCAGGAAGCTCTGGATCAAATCGAGCAATTTAAAGAAATTAACCTTGCCAAGATAGAAAAATCGTCAAAAAACAAGTCAGAAAAAATAGCTGCTACCGAAAAAGCAATATCGGATGCTGCTGCTAAAGGAGATCTAGATGCTCTCAAGAAGCATCTTGATTCTTTGAAATAAATTTCTCTCACTACTATTCCAATCTCACCTAAATCCTAAGTCGCTGGGTCGGTCACACTAGACTGGCCCAGTAATCCCTCTCTAGCCCTTGTGCTACCTGATATCCCTGTTTACCTTCTCGAGATTTCCTCGTTGTTGTCGCCGTGCCTGTCCATGGCCGGTCTTTGGTTGTGATTTTAGGCTGATTATGTGGATTTTCCCGACGGCGACGACGGTAGATTGAGTGGCTTATCTGAGATGGATTCGGACAGTGATTCAACTCACCCACATCTATCACCAGAACCCTATCTGATTCGCTCTGTATCAGGCTGTAGTGATGATATTGCTGATGTGATTATGAATATCAGTCTCCGAGTTACCTACTGAATCTGGCAGTGTGAGTGTCTGAGACTAAGGGAGAAATAGATTGTCATGAGAGATAACAGACCAATTACCATCAGAGGTAATTGGTTATCATCAATCAAAAAATCCCCTTGGTTATAGAAATGAAACGGTTTGGATAAGTCTAAATAAGGCAAGCAAGTATGAATAGCTTGTAAATGAGTCTTTATTCTAAGAAGCAAAGGGGCAGAAAAGACACAAAGTCAGTTAAGTGATAACGAAAACTATCTGTTAAACACAGGCTGAATTTAAGTGAAAGCCCCAAGAATCGGGGCTTTCCGCCGATTAAATCAGAAAATCATCTAGTGATTTTCCTTCATTTTCGATAGCTTCCTTCAGAGGTGCTGGCATACGACCTTGACCTGTCCAGGTGCGCTCTTCACCATCAACGGTGAATTTATACTTAGCTGGACGAGGTGCACGCTTAGCTTTTTTAGGTGTGTCGGCCAGGGTTGCTAACAACTCTTCTGGGTCGATACCATCTGCGATCAGCATATCGCGGTATGCCTGTAATTTTTCTTCTTTTTCTTTCTCTGCTTGGCGAGATTCTGCTTCAGCTTCTTCACGCTCAGCAACCACAGTTTGCAGTTTCTCTAGGGCTTCTTGAAGTTGCTCTAGCGTAAATTCTTCTCGTGCAGCAGCACGCAGAGAACGCAGGTTTAATAGTGTTTTAAAAACGTCACTCATAATTTTAATGTTGATAGTAAATAAAGCAGATACATTACACTAAATTCGGTAATTAAACGTAAGCGCTCCATGATCACCACATTCAAATAACCCTACAGTGCACTTATCATCATATTTCCCTTAATGAATCGGAGATATG
>NZ_MJIL01000035.1 GCF_001939735.1 Photobacterium proteolyticum | reverse complement strand
ACACAGTTATAGTGGTGGAATCGCACCAGCTGAAGTAGAAAATCGACTTAACTTAGTGTCCGGAATTAGTTGACCACAACAAAAGGAACCTATTGTTGAGTATATAGCCTTTACATCAACCAATTTCCCAGCAATTGATTCATAATCTACACCGTAATTTATCTTACCCCACTTAACAACAGTTCCATCCTCTTTTAGAGCTACGAATGTTTCACCTGTAGTTACAATACTTTTTACGGGAGAGAAAACTTTAACTTGATGATTCTGAATTCCACTCCACAAATCACTATATCCAGTCACCTGCAGCTCAATATTACCAACAGAATCTAAACCAGAGCTAAGAATGCCAGTCTTCTCATCAATTATTGCACTACTTCCATCCTGACTAATTATGCTCCACTTTATTTCAGTTCCATCTTGGCTAAATACATGTGTTGTACCATTCGATAACATTGCTGAAGCTGTAAGCTGTAGCGTACTATTCGGGCGAATAGTACTTTTACTAGATGAAATAGATACTGATGTCACTACAATAGGTTTTACTGTAACAGACACTTCCTGTTGCCCATCCCACTTTTCTCCAATACCAGTCACTTTAACGATAATCTGCCCAGCAGAATCATTACCAACAGTTAAGACTCCTGTATCTTCTTCGATCTTACTTTCCTCTTCAGGTTGAGCTAAAATTGACCACTTGACTTCAGCCCCACTGTTATCAAAAGTGTATTTTGTTCCATCCGACATAGTTGCAATAGCAACTAAATTGATAACATCACCTGCAAATATACTATTTGAGCTTAATTCCACATTAACTGACACTATTTTTGGTCTCGTTGTAGATGTTGTAGATGTTGTAGATGTTGGATTCTCGACTCTATTATTTTTTTCATTGCTATCACCACTAGATCCGCAACCAACAAAAAAAGGTAATAAAATTATTAAAAAATATTTTCTAAACTTCATTCTAAACTCTGCTTATATCATTCTAATTCAAACAATTTGAAAAAATAAATATTAACACTACCAATAATAAACATGCCTATTAACAAATAAATCGCTATGTAAGGCTCATAAAATCAAAAACTTCATAACACCCTGTTAAGGTGTGAGCAACGAAATACAAAAGCCGCCGCATACCACCTTAAACACTAAAAACAACGCATAGTAAAAATGCCACGCGTTGCGAATCACTCTTAAACAGTTTTTTAACTGGCATTTTCGTCGACGTTAGCCTTTTTTCTACCTAAGTTCGTTTCCATTCGACTATAAGCATCAACAAAGCAAGCATGAATCTCACCTATGTTAGCAACTTTAAGTCCGAAGCCTAACTCATCACGTAATACAACAAGCATTGCAGATATGTTTTTAAGAGCTTCAATCTCAGGTTCAAAAAAGTCTTGAATATTATTAAACCTATATCTATGTTTATTGAACCTAACGAACTGGAATAGATCTTCATTAGACCATGAAAGAAGGGCATCCTTCATTACATCGACACCAATATCTTGGTAAATGGGAGTATGCATCAGATTTTGATGAGCTTCATTTTGAACGTTAGACCAAGATTTCGTAAATTTTTTAGAAAATTCCGAGTTCTTATTTTCCTTAGCCAAAATATCAAGCTCATCTTTCTTCGCATAATATAACTTACTTACCTCTTGGTCATAAAAATGAGTACGGAAATCGTGGTCAAATGAATCTTGCACAACTGGCACCGTAAAACGGCTTATTTCGGCATTTTTGCACATATCTAACAATTCCTCTCTGGAATATTTAGACGGTGCTATAATCTTATTATCTAGCATATAAATATAGGTATCACAAATACTGAACCATTCATAAGCATTTATATCAGTTGCTGTTGAAATGACTCCCTCGAGTAACTCAACACCATTTTTAAATTCATCCTCGGTTAACTGATTTTGTACCCACATTGATTTCATGGCATCAAGAAGTGTTTGCTTTATTGGTAGATTGAGTTCTTCTTTTAAATCGTCGAACTCATAGAGCCCATCACAGCAATAACTTATTAACTTTTCATTCACCCCATAGAAGCTATCACTGAAAATGTTGTCTAACTTTTCATATTCACTATTCTCGACTTCTTCGGTATCTTTTGTCATTTGACGAATGACTCTAGTGTCAATTGCATCAATGATTTTCTCTTTAGAAAAGCCATGCTCGAACTTCGCACAACAAATTCTAATGATGTCTCCCAATACTCTAGATAGCGCTTGATCAAGAATAACATTATCAATTTTTTCAATCTCACTTTTAATTCGCGTGAACTTTGCTATGGCCCTTTTTAATACGCGTATATTTCGTGAATCAATCGATGTGATATTTAAAAGAAGTTCATTGGCTAATTTATCATCGATACTTTCATAAGTACCTTTTAGAATTGCCACAACTTCCTCGTGCGTGAAGTTAAATTTGTATTTATCGGCAAATACTTTTTCTATGTCATTTTTACAATCAAGTTTTTCTTCATTCGCTACAAATACAACTTTTATGTCTTTTGACTCTGCTAAGCTTAAACACTCACCTAAAATATTTTTAATCAATTTTCCATCGGAAACGCGCTCTAGATCGTCTAAGATTAATACGCAGTTATCAAGCTCGCCATATAGTTTATACTTATATGCTCCAGCAGCACCACTTAGAACAGCTCCAACACCTCTTTCACCTAAATTGTTTGCAACACCATCAACCGCCTTGGAGAAATATTTAGCAAATACAGACGCTTCTTCTTGATCTGTTAGCGATAAAGAAATTATCTTATCTCTAAAATCATCAATACTTGAAATTCCATATAAAGAAAAGAAGTAAACTTGTTGTTGGAATTGTTGTTCAATTCTATCGATTAGGTGGTTATTTATAAAGTGCGTCTTCCCACTTCCCCATGCTCCATCGAGCAAAACTACTTGAGGAAAAGATGTATCGCTCAATAGCTCTATTATTTGATCTGCTTGTTTCACAAAAACCTCGAAATTCTGAGTGCCAGTTAACGCCCTGTTAAGGGGTGAGCAACGCAATACCTAAGCCACCGCATATCACCTTAAACACTAAAAACAACGCATAGTAAAAATGCCACGCGTTGCGAATCCCTCTTGAACAGTTTGTTAGCTTACTTTAAACCATTTACTGTATACTAAACAAACCTTTAAGCCACCATAAAGCAATTGCAACATTGGTAGGCTAATCAGGTACACAAGATAAATTAATAAGGATAAGGGTAAATAGATGAGTGATAAGGCTAGCGAACTTAATGCGGCGAAAGCAAAACTGTCAGAGCTAATTGATAAACTAGTGCTCGCCGAGAGTGCATACGACAAGGCGGTTGAGCATTCAGCTAATTACCTTGGTAATGACGAGCGTATCGAAGAGGTAAGGGATGAAAAAGCTCGTAGCGCTCTTGAATATGTTATGAGCATAAAAAAAGAGATAGAACATCAAACTCAGGTAGTACAAAATCTTGTATCTAGCTACTAATGCCAAAGTAAATCATTAAAACCAAGTTTTAATAGTGAGTATCGGACGAATGCCAAGTTTGACCTATACTCACTCGCTATATTGCGGATACCAAGACCCATATCTAATCTAGTACCAAACCTAACAATCCTAAGACGAGTATTTTGCCAATCTTTAACTGCGTAAGTTCTGAATTTTCGACTAGCAAACTAACGCCTGCAATAAGGTGCGCCCCGCTGAACCAGCAAAGCGCACCAAACTTTATACCAAACCCACCGAATGTAAAGCGTCACCCTTGATTGCCTTGTTAGCCAAATGTGTTTACTCGGCTTGAGAAAAGCTTTGAATAACATCTAATACTTGAAGAGAATCAAATGGCTTTTTGAATGACGGAATACTCTCAAGTATCTCCTTCTCGAATTCTGACAGAGAGTCATAAAACCTTTGATTGGATATATCGGAACCAGTAAACACCAATTGTCTTATTAGACGAATTTGCTCATTAATAATTTTATTATTTTCTTTTTTATTCAGCTCTTGCAATTGAAGTAATGTCTGTGAAAGCTCAAATAATTCAGGTTGAGTACAATCATCAAATGATTTTTTATACAAGAAATACAGCCCTTTTGAAATACTAGTATCAAGCTTTTTAAGTACTTCTCTCTCCTCAACTGGTAACCTATAATCTCTAACACGACTCATACACTCCGTTTGCTTTTCCTCAAATTTAGCCACATTTATTTGAAGCAATACTGAACCATATTTCATCTCTTCAGTTAACTCAGAATGAGCTGAAAATGACAATAAACATAAAGCAAGCAACAAAAATCTATTTAACATTTGGTGTACACCCTAAGTAGATAGAACGCCAGAATTGATACTCTTTAGATTTTGATATATGTAAATGAGCTTGCCTATATGCTATTTTTTCTATTTGCTGTAGAGCTAATCGGTCTAATCCTTGAAAAGACATGAGAAAATATTCCCAATTAACTTGGGTCAAGTTCCAACTGGCTTGATTTGCATCAGAAGCACCAAGCTTAAATAACATTTTATTTTCTAACCTTAAAGCACCAGATCCCGAGGCCCCCTTTAGACCCACACCACCAAATATAGTTAAAAAATGGCCAAGAAAAACTGCGATACGACCATATTTTTTTAGATCATGAATATCTTGAATTTCAGCGATTGCATCTAAACTATCTTGATCAAATGATATATTCGATATCGCAGGACATTGTCTAACCATAACTCTAAATCCCTATTAGTTGAAATAGGGTTATAATGACATTAAAAAATCATAGAACATGATGAAACAAAAGACATTGAGAGCCAATTAAAATTTAATCGGTTGATATATCACACATTTACGTTCATAAACCGAACTCAATTCAAGGGCTAACGCCTGCAATAAGGTGCCCCGCACTAAACTAACAAAGCGCACCGAACTTCACACCAAAACCGCCGAGTGTAACGGGTCACCTTGATTGCCTTGTTAGGCACTTGTCGCGGTAACAGCATATTTTGACAATAAACCCCTAAACTCACTCTCTGTAGAAGGTACTGTGGACTCAAGTAATTTACCCTCAGGTGAAATAATCATAATATGCGGATAGATTGTAATCTCAGGAAATAAAGAGAAAAATCTTTCATTATCATTTCCATCACCGAAATTAGCTTTCATTAAAATGAAATTATTTTCTATTACTAGATCAAGTGCAGACTCTTTTAAATTACGCTCAAATTTATAGCAATATGAACACCAATTTCCACCCGCGATGACGAATATATTTTGATGCTTTGAGGAAGCTGATATCCTCGCATTTTGATAATCACTAAATGCGTCCCTTGATGGGTCATAAATATTATCAGGACGAGCTGCCGCCATAGATGAAACAAGTAATAGAGGCAGAAACAAAAATCTAATCATACACACAGCAATTTACTTCCTTATAATTTATAACACACAATTGTATGATAATTATCCTCACGGGAAAATACCTTTATGCCATTATGTGCCTAACGCTTGCGATAAGTTGCGCCACGTTGAACCTACCAAGTGCGCCGGACTCCATACCAAAACCGCCGTGCGTCCGCGTCAACTTGATTGCCTTGTTATAAAAAACGACGAAATTACAATCAGTTACCAGAAACGCTACCGCTAACAGTTTTAACTGCCTAGAAGCCAAACATCCTATCCTACTGTTGAAATCCGGTCTGGTATTGGAGCGCAACTTTTGGAACCAATTAACAAAATCCGGAGCCTCCGGACAAAGAACAGCTCTTTACCAAGGGATTAAATCGGAAGCCTCGGGAATTATTGCCAAGGGTTGAAAATTGACAACCTCTAGCCCAAAGTTGAGACCATCATTCGATGAAGTTTCAGGCATTAATTGCAGCATGCACGACATGCAAATCAAGTGTGCTGCGGACTAAGAAGGCAGGCTCCCTTTCCACGGTAAACAAGCAACGATCAGAAATACAGCCTGGAAAGATCGGCTTGGTAGCGGCTAAGCTTGACCTACAAAACAACAAGCGCCCCTGTTGCCTGTGCTCTGATTTATAACGCCTGGGATAAGGTGCGCCACGATGAACTTACCAAATCCACTAAACTCCAAACCAAAAATGCCGAGTCAAACGCGTCACCTTGATACCTTTGTTATGCAACTCCATCCATTAATACGATCATACTTGGCCGAAAGTCCTTCCACGTATGATAAATCTGCGTCATACAGACAACAAATTCATACTCTGATAATTCCGATTCATTTTCAACGATTTGGACCAGAGAAACCTGCATGACGACCTGATACGGACTAGCTTGGCTGCTGCACCAAACCAATAGGCAAAGAAATGCGCCAACACTTTTACAGCTGAGCAACGTTGAAATTATGATGTTGAATTGCCAGAATCAAAGGCAGCAGAGAAGGCAACAACAAGCTTACCCCCGGACTTTCAGGCAGCCTTTCGGCAAACGAATGGCCAAAGAAATCGTGGAAATAAGCGATGCACTATCTACCATTGAAAATCTTGGCTCTAGGTGCATAACGCCTGCAATAAGGTGTGCCCCGCTGAACCAGCCAAGCACACTGAACCCCATACCAAAACCGCCGAGTCAAACGCATCACCCTTGATTGCCTTGTTAGGCAATCAATAGCATAAAGATGAGTGTCACACCTTACAGGTACGCTTATCCTACCTCACATCGATTGAAGAGCATCTAAATCGAGCTGTTTTTTGATAGCTTGAATAGTTTCTTCGTGATCAATACCTTTGAGTGTTAACGTGCTTTTAATCACCGGACTACTCCAAGCAAATTTGATTATTACTTTGTCTTCTATGAACTTAATTGATTGGATTGGTGAAAATTTATCTTTTATTAATTGGTCTTGTAAGTTCGAGCCAGGGATATACAATTGCATAACATTTTTATACATCCTAATTGGGCCTAACCTACTATAAGCAATGTAAAATATAGTGTTACGACTAAAAATAATCTCAGCTCTATGCCACGAAACTCTCGCTGCTCCAAATGTTCGTGAAGAGTGAGCTACTTTAACATCCAGATACACATCTTCGTCACTCTGTGGGATTTTCTCCAATATGTATTCTTTCTTTTTGATCGCATTTCGACTAAATAAGTAATTCACCAAGAGTGAGGCAATAATTAGAAATATGACTATAGCAGGTGACTCTATAATCATATTGTACATTCTTTCAAAAACTTCCATTATTTTTCTCAAATTAGTGATGCTATAAATTTTTTGAAACGATTTATCAGCAATTAAATCTGCTAGGCTAATATTTCGGGTTGCCTAACATTTTATTCAACGAACCCTGTTCGTAAATCTCCTGGATATCGGTAGATATATGAACGAAATATGCGCCTGCTTTCGTATATTTCTATAAGAGCTCAGTGATTTGAGCCACGATCAAAACCTACCGTAGACATACCTATTCAGTATCAAAATTCCATGCTACCGCCCTTGGACACTTAGAGCCCACGAACGTCTATAAAAGCAGGCAATTCTATCACCACAAGTCTAGATTTCTTTGGCGCTGCTCAACGTTATGTGAATCAAGTTGCGTTTTGTAGAACAAGTTAATGATGTGGGCTCTGTAGACGAGGTGCTGTCTTGCCAGGGATACGTAATGTACCGAGTGATAAAGCGCCTGATCGTCAGTAATTCACGCTCACAGCAGCGCCGTGACTTAACCTCAATATAACGCTCAAGGTGTTGGACAGATAATCAGGTGTAACCGTGACAGCTAATGTGGGGGCAGTGTATGAGCTAGGGGACGAAGGTTGAGAAGAGCTGCGAGATGACTGCTCGCAAGCCAACAGGTTGATCACTTGCTCTTTGGCAGTACGCTTACACCGTCTTCTCAGGCTTTTTCGAGTTTCTTTACCTTTGTCCGAAGGCAGGAGATAGACTTTACGGAAGTACCAGATACCGTGCGGAGATAACCAGAGGTTTGTTGCCATAACAGCTTCAAGTAATACACATCAAGTGGATCACCTAGGCTATAATTTGAGTAATTTCGCAGGTAAGATGCTGATTTTATTTAGCAAACGCTGTTGCTTGCACCATAAGCTGACATAAGCGCTAACTACATATCAGATTGTTAGCACTTGTTTTGCACCATAAATTAGCATAAAAATGAAGCATAAGATGACATAAACTTTAGCATCTTATCAATTCAGATTTCGACCTGTAAGATACTTTCTTACAACCGCTTAATGCTCAAGAACTTTACCTCAGTATATGCTAACTCATTTGTGGACAAAAGCGTGTCAGTGGCTTTGCTAAATTAGCTTAAAATGAATTATCTGAGGTATGCAAAACTTCTAATCGAGTGACCCGTTTTGGTAATCCATTACAATCTACTTTTCGCTATTGCATAGAAAAACTTCCAACGACTTTATTGGAAGTTTTTCACTTTGGTTTGTTAAATTTGATTAGTTTGTAGCTAGATTTTGCTTTGCTGTCTTGTCTTTCGATTTCACCCAGACAATCACTGCTGCAAGAACTGCGATTGGTACTAGTGGGTCGATAATCGTGCCACCTTTACCAAATACTAGGTTTAGCGCCATTATGATGGATGCACCAATTGCCCATGCAATCGTCGATGATACCGACCAAATCTTCAGCTGATCCGTTAGCTCTGTGATACCTAGCGTACGGTTGATGATGTGGAAGTAAGAGTCGTTTAGGTGTGAGAAGCCGACTGGGCCAACTGCACACGCTAGTGCTACGAATACTGGGTCAAGGCCAAGTGTTTCAACCAATGGCAACGTCATGGTTGCTGCTACCATCATTGATGCTGTAGCTGAACCTTGAATTAGACGCAGCATAGATGCGATTGCTAATGGTACTAGTAGTGGTGGGATACCGCTGCTTGCGATAGCTTCAGCAACTTGTGGACCTGCACCAGATGCTTTTAGTACTGCACCCATTGCACCACCACAGCCTGTTACTACTAGGATTAGACCTGTTGTTGATAGTGCATCATCCATTGACCCAACCATGTCTTTGCGCTCAATGTGGCGAGTTAGACCGTAAAGCGCCATCAGCACACCAAGACCAACGGCAACAACTGGGTTACCAAGTAACGACAATGTCGTGTGAAGTGCTGTATCACCTTTACCTACCAAGGTATTGATTAGGATAAGTGCGATAGGTACTAGGATTGGGCCGAAAGAAAGGAAGTTGCTCGGCAGATCTTTGTCGTCTGTTGCTTCTACTTTTTCTAGGTTTGCCCAATCTGCTTGGTTCGTGATCCACGTTTCACCATTTGGCACACGGTAGTACTCGTTACCTACGCGGCGGATGTAGATCATCGATAGCAGCATCATAGGTACTGATACCATCAGACCCCAAAGCATGTATTCGCCTAGGTCAACGCCAAGGATACCTGCAACCGCTACTGGGCCCGGTGTTGGCGGCACAAGTGCGTGAGTAATAAGAAGACCAAGTGCTAACGTAACACCTAGACCTACTGCTGATTTACCTGTGTCACGTGAAATTGCGCGAACAAGAGAGTGTAAAATGATGTACGCAGAGTCACAGAATACAGGGATCGCTACTAGTACGCCGGTGAAACCAAGCGCCAGATCTTCACGTCCTTTACCACACAGCTTAACGAATGTTTTCGCCATACGAACCGCTGCACCAGAGCGTTCAAAACACGCGCCCATGATCACGCCAAACGCGATGATTAGACCGATACCGCCAAGCACGCCGCCAAAGCCTGCTTTGATTGCATCAATCAACTCTGTTGGTGCCATTCCAGCGAATAGACCCATGATGATGCTCGAAATAACCATTGCAAGTGCTACTGGGATACGTGTTTTCACGATCATTCCCATCATGGCAATAATACCAATTACAATGCCTATCAATGCTCCGTCCATTTTGATGTCCTTTTGTTTCTTATTGTGTAGGGTGAGTGCAGTTGGGCGATATTGGGGGCACCCACTGCACTTTTTATGCAAGCGATTTAATCTTTGTTAAATCACGTCTTTCTTGAGCTAAAACTATTCAGTTTTAATATCGGTTTCGGTATACAGGTACGGCTTGACCCAACCGAGACCTTGTTCTGTTGTGTTTCTTGGGTTGTACTCACAACCAATCCAACCTTGGTAACCTGAATCATCCAAAACATTGAATAGGTGCGGGTAGTTCAGTTCACCTTCCGACGGTTCATGTCGTTCTGGTACTGATGCGATTTGGATATGACCGGTGTAAGGTGCAACATCGCGAATCAATGTGCTTAGGTCACCATCCATAATTTGTGCGTGGTATAGGTCGAGCTGCAATTTCACGTTTGGACGATCCACTTGCTTGATAAGCTCTACGGCTTCACGTTGATGCGCGACAAAGTAGTTCGGCACATCGCGGTTGTTCAGAGGCTCAATCATCAGCTCGATGCCCTGCTCTGCGAACTTGTCTGCTGCGTAGCGGATGTTCGAGATAAAGGTATCAACGTGCTGTTCACGCGTGAAACGCGCATCAACAATGCCAGACATGGCGTGAACCTTTTTACAGTTCAGCGCATTGGCATACATCAGTGCAGTTTCAACACTTGCTTTGAACTCTTCTTCACGACCTGGTATAGCTGCAAAGCCACGCTCGCCTGCATCCCAATCGCCCGGAGGCATATTGAACAGGGCTTGTTCAAAGCCAAACTGCGTCATCTTGTTTGCGAGTTCTTGAGCTTCAAATGGGTATGGGAAAAGGTATTCCACTGCTTTGAAACCCGCTTGGTGCGCTTTCTCGAAACGCTCTAGAAACGGAACTTCTGTGAATAGCATGGTCAGGTTTGCTGCGAACTTAGCCATTATTTACCTCTCCCTTTTAAGTCTTGAACCTCTGCATCCGTTAGGTAGCGGATGTTGCTGTCTTTAAGAATGAACGCCAGTTTTGCGGTCTCTTCTAGCTCTTCCGCGTTGTCTACTGCATCTTCAAAATCTATACCTGTGATTACTGGGCCATGGTTCGCCAGCAAGAAGGCACGGTAATCCCCTGCTCGCTGCGCAAGCTCTTCTGCAATTTTCGGATCGCCCGGGCGCAGATAAGGAATCACTGGTAGCTCACCAATACGCATCACAAAGTAAGGCGTGAAGGCTTTAATTGCGTTCTCACGATCTAAACCGTCTAGGCAAGAAAGCGCTGTCAGGTAAGTCGAGTGCAGGTGCACAATCGCATTACATTCTGGATTATTGCGATAAATCGCTAAGTGAAAGGCCGCTTCCTTCGATGGCTTCTTACCAGAGATATGGTTGCCATCAATGTCCACTACCGAAAGTTCTTCAGCAACCAAGCGACCAAACGATGAGCCCGTTGGCGTTGCCAGAAAGTGACCATTTGGCAGTTTCAAAGAAAGGTTGCCTGCACCGCCTGTCGCATAGCCACGTTCAAACATAGAACGCGCCATCGTGACCATTTGCTCTCGCAGTTGTTGTTCTGTCATTGTTTCTTTACTCATCACAGCCTCACTTATGCAAAGAACGACTGCGCTTTGGCAAAGAAGTTTTCATCGCCGAAGTTGCCAGATTTCAGAGCAAGAGAAAGCTCACCTTCTACCGATTTCACCCAAGGCACACCCGGTGCGATTTGAGGACCGATATGGAAGCCTTTCACCGCGAGGCTTTGAGTCACAACGCCAGAGGTTTCACCACCAGCAACGATGAAGTTTTTCACGCCGTGCTGCTGAAGTTTGATGGCTAGCTGGCTAAAGAATTGCTCAACCGCGTGGCTTGATGCCTGCGCGCCGAATTCTTGTTGAATGGCTTTTAGTGCCGTTGCATCCGCGGTTGCGTAAACCAGTGGTGCAAACTCACTTTCAATGTTTGTCATCACCCAATCAAACACTTGGTTTGAGTAGCTTTCGTCCGTCAGGCACGCCTTCACATCAATCGCGAAATGCGGCGCTTTTTCTTTATAAATCGCAACCTGTTGGTTCGTCATGACTGAACAAGAGCCAGAGAACACGACCGTCGGTGCTTTTGCAGGATTACCCGCTTGCTTCGCATCGCTTTGGTCTTCTAAGTGTTCAACCCAGTTCTTGGCAATGCCTGCCGCCAGACCTGAGCCGCCAGTAACCAATTTTAGAGATTTCGCTGCTTGGCCAAGAGTGACAAGGTGCTCAGCATTAAATGCATCAACCACTGCGTAGCGATTGCCTTGTGCTTTTAGCTCTTCAAAACGCTCAGTGACCGCTTGTGAGCCTTGCTCAATCACTTGGAAATTTACTAAGCCTGAAGTGCCTTGAGATTGAGCATCCATCATGCGAATAAGGCTTGAATCTGTCATTGGTGTCACTGGGTGGTTACGCATGCCTGAGTCACTCAGCAGGTCTTGGAATACAAACAGATGGCCGTTGTAAACCGTGCGACCATTCACCGGCAGTGCAGGACATACCATAGTGAACGCTTCACCTAGCTCAGCAAGCAGTGCATCCGTGACAGGACCAATGTTGCCTTCTGCTGTGCTGTCGAAAGTTGAGCAGTACTTGAAGTAAAACTGCTGACAGCCGTTTGCTTGCAGCCACTTAAGCGCTGCAACTGAATTATTGATTGCTTCGTCCACAGGACAAGAGCGAGATTTAAGACTGATTACAACCGCGTCTGCGTTTACATCAATCTCTTCTTTTGGAATACCGTTAAGCTGAACTGTGCGCATGCCGTTTTCTACTAGAAAACCTGCAATGTCGGTTGCGCCAGTAAAGTCGTCTGCGATAACGCCTAATAACATAATTTCTTCTCCGATTTACTTGCGCTTATTTCTGTTTGCTTTCCACACCTGGAAGCTCGATGCCATCAAAGATCTTGATAACAGCGCTATCATCTTCCTGACCAAAGCCTGCATTGCTTGCACTTACAAACATGTTGAGTGCTGCACTTGATAGAGGAAGTGGGAATTTCAGATCTTTTGCGGTGTCCGATACGAGATTTAGATCTTTCACAAAGATATCGACCATAGATTTTGGTGAGTAGTCACCGTCTACCACATGCTTCATGCGGTTCTCGAACATCCAAGAGTTACCCGCTGCGTTGGTCACCACGTCGTACATCAGATCAAGAGGGATATTTGCACGTGCTGCTAATGCCATTGCTTCGGCACCTGCTGCGATATGAACGCCTGCTAGCAATTGGTGGATAATCTTCACCGTTGCACCAAGACCAATCGCTTCACCAATGTTATAAACCTTAGCGGCCGTTGCGTTCAGTACCGGTTCAAGTGCATCAAACGTGCTTTGTGCGCCAGATGCCATGATGGTCATCTCACCCGCTTCTGCTTTCACCGCACCACCAGAAACCGGTGCATCTAGCATGACTAGATTGTGCTCAGCCAGCTTCGCTTCAATTTGTTTTGCATCTTCAGCTGAGATGGTTGCCGAAACCATAACTGGCGTATTTGCCTTAAGTGCCGCAGCAAGATCTGTTTTGAACAGGACCGTATTAACTTGCGCTGCGTTCACAACCAGAACAAGAACCGAATCTAGCTTGTCTGCAAACTCAACTGCATTAGTAGAAACCGCTTTCGCACCAAGTGAACCCAGCTCTTCTAAAGCTTGTGGGTTTAAGTCAAAGCCATATACATCAAGGCCTGCACGCACACATGACTTCGCTGCGCCCATACCCATAGAACCTAAACCGATAACACCGACAGATTGAACTTCACTCATAGCAACAATGCCTTCTTGGTAAATATTGAACTTAAATTTGTTAATTTTTGTTTGCTGGCTGTGATTATATGTGAAACTCAACATTAGGACTCAGTATGAAGTCACACTTTTCACACAATTTAACACAATAGGGCGATTTACCCCTTTTGGGGCACATTTATTTGATCAAATAGAAAAGGAATAAGAAGCGTAACTCCATAAATGGAACATAAATTCACAGATATTCACATATCTCTGAAATGTTGGTAGGATACTGAAAAACAAGAATAGTGAAGTGAAACTATGATCCCAGCAGAACGTCAAAGAGCCATTTTGTCCCTACTTTCACATCAGGAACTGTTAAGCATCTCGGACTTAACTGAGCACCTTGATGTGTCACACATGACCATTCGTCGAGATATTGTGAAGCTCGAGTCTTCAGGTAAGGTCATTTCAGTATCAGGTGGGGTTCAATTAGCACAGGCATTGCACGCAGAATTGTCACACGATGCAAAAGTAGAACAGCAAGCCGATGAGAAAGCGCACATCGGTAAGCTTGCCGCAACACTGATTGAGAAGGATGCAACCATCTATCTGGATGCAGGCACAACCTCGCTGGAGATCGCTCATCAGATTGTCGATCGTGATGATCTTCTTGTGATTACTAATGATTTCTCTATCGCTGCTTTTTTGATGAATCACAGTCAATGCGAGCTCTACCACACGGGTGGCAAGATTGATCGCGAAAACCTATCAACGATTGGCAGCAAGGTGGCTGAGTTCCTTAATGGGATGAATATCGATATTGCTTTTATCTCTTCATCGTCATGGAGCTTAAAAGGACTCTCTACACCGAATGAGAACAAAGTTTTAGTTAAGAAGGCGATCATTAACGCCGCCCAAACCAGTTATTTGGTTTCAGATTCTACCAAATATGGCCAAATCGCGAGTTTCCATGCCTTGAATATCGAGCAAATCAATGGCGTGATTACCGACCGCAATCTGTCTGAAGTTGTGATGCAAGGACTAACAGATAAGGGGTTACGAGTAATAAACCAGTAACAACAACAGGTACACCTCTAACATAGATAAGAAAAAGTAAGTTAAATCACCCTAATATGATTTGAAAGGTTGAGCACAGCTAGAAAGGAATGGGGCAGAAGTGTTTTAAGTAGTTTGTGCAGAGGCTGTTGCACAATTAGGGATATCTAATTTGGCTACAGCTTGTTGCGCAACTGAGTTTGACTGTTGCACATTTTGCAACAGTTCAACTACCGAGAAAACCTCGGTAGTTGATGAGCCGCCAGCACTGACAGCAAAGCATTCATAAACAGATCTTAGCGATAAGGAATGTGCATTTTTTGCACATTCCTTTTTAGATTCAACACGTCTTAAGTCTGTTTGTTTCCAATTATGCAACAGGTTATTGCACAATTGGGTGGATTCAATTTGGCTATAGCTTATCGCCAGAATAAAAAAGCAGGCATTGATTTACGAAACAAGCTGTTTCGTAAATCGCTCAACAAACCCAGGTTCCAGCTATGCCCAGCTGTACCTATAGGCTTGGTAAATGCGAAAACGGGCATAAAGCTATAGTAAAACTATATCGTTCGCATTAACCAAAGTGATCTTCCATAGACACTATATGAAACCACTTTACTCTTGATGCTTAGCATAGGTTTTGACTTCGCAAAGATTGATCTTTATTTATATAAATCTGCATGTTAGTCTAAAAATGCCATTCCACTCATGGCGATTGATAGTTGGTGGAATCCTCATTTATCGGAGAAAATGATTTATGAGACCTTCCACACTTATTAACTACATCAAACATATTCGAACTCTAAAAAAATTACTAAAGGGAGGTACGTTAACCAAAGATCAAGAAGAGGCAATAAGGTACATATTGCGATTTGCAAGTGTTAATTTTTTGCTTTGTTCACTAATGGGCTTAACTCACTACGTTCACGATTTCTTTTCGTGGATAAGCACGATAAATCTGTAAGGGGATTTATGATTAATAGTTATAAACATAAAACTATAGCAGCTTAACAACATCAATCGAGGATGAACCAATGTTCACCTGAAATGAAAACTGTACCGTGCAGTATGGGTGCAAACGAGTGGAAGCTGAGTTAAGGATCGAAGAATAAACGAATGACCAATCTTAGTGTTAATAAGGTAATTCTAATTGGCAATTTGGGGTGTGATCCCGAAGTGCGTTATATACCTAGAAGAAATTCATTGAAACGAAGAGGTATAGCAACACAGCCTCCACATACCATAACACTGTTTCGTCAGATTCTGTCTTTCCTGATGTTACTTATTGACTTGAAGTTTCATGTGTTACCAACTCGAACTGATGATGCATTAACTTTAACGATTAACTCTGCTTGGTTTTTACTGCTGCGAGTATCTCGTAAGCTGGGACGGCAGCCCCCGTACTTCCATAAAGTACAACAACATAACTTAACTACTTAGTCACTTCCCTTATCTCACGCAAAAATTCTTTTATTAATCAATTGTCTGGCCACTTAATTATCATAAATCCGTGACCAATAACTTTCACTTATATCAATACTAAATCGCTCCGGTGCAGAAGCAAAAATCAATGCCACTGATTATGGCATACTTGACAGTTACATTGTTGTAACAACTATGTGCGTATTCCGGCGATTGTGATCTAGGATTCCGTTTTTTTTCGATCACCTTTTTACCCTCTTTTTCTCTACCCTTATT
>NZ_MJIL01000034.1 GCF_001939735.1 Photobacterium proteolyticum | reverse complement strand
GAGTGAGGTGCATGAAAAAGCCAGCAGGGAGTACCTACCGGCTTCATAAAAAAAGCGTCAACCTATTTTAGGACTAGACATAATGATTAAAGATCTGCAATAGGAGCATCAAAGCTTGTATCGCTTAACCTCTTGTTCAAGCTGATTAGCAAGCGCCTTCAAACCTTCAGCCTGGTGTGCCGCTTCCTGCGCCTCACCAGCCATCTGGTTAGCAACTTCCTGCACGCCTTCCGTATTCCGGCTAATTTCAGCTGTCACGCTCGACTGCTCTTCAGCCGCCGACGCAATTTGCGTCGCCATATCACTGATCACATTGATCTCATTCGCAATATTGTTAATGCTGATACCAGCATCGTCCACATCCTTCACGCTGGTTTCCGCTAGCTGATGACTATCAGACATCACAGTGACCGCCTGCTTAGTTGTCGACTGCAGTGTTTCAATCATCGTCTGGATCTCTTCTGTCGAGGTATGGGTCCGTTGAGACAGCACCCTGACTTCATCCGCTACCACTGCAAAGCCCCTTCCCTGTTCGCCCGCCCGAGCCGCTTCAATCGCTGCATTCAACGCCAGCAGATTGGTTTGTTCTGCAATATCACGGATAGTTGCAAGGATAGAGCTGATTTTTAGCGCGTGACCATTAAGATCTTCGATAATGCCTACGGCACTATTGACCTCTTTTGCCAAGTTACCAATCGATGACTGACTCTGACCAACCTGCGTGTGTCCTTCTTCCGTCAATGCTACCGCTTGCTCTGCAGTTTTAGCGGTATTCTCGGCATTACCAGCGATTTCCTGCGTCGCGCTGGCCATTTCAGTCACAGCAGTCGCCACCATAGTGATCTCATCTTGCTGATGACGAATATTCTGGCTTCTCTGGGCAGCCGCATCCGCCGAGTCAGCCGCTGAATGGTTAAGCTGCAATGTAATATCACGCAGATTGGCGGCCATGGTGTGCAAGCGACTGACAAACTGATTGAAGTTCTCCGCCAGCTTGCCGACTTCATCATCTGACTGAACATTGATACGAACGGTTAGATCCCCCTCACCGTTGGCAATATCAGACAGCGCGGCCGATACATTGTTTAGCCCTTTAAACAGATGAGATACCAACCAGGTTGTAAATAAAGAAACGAAGAGCATGATTAGCACGCCGCACACAGCCAGCTTAAATAACATACTGTTGAGTGGCGATACCAATGTTGCCTTGTCCATAACAAGCGCTATTGCCCACGTAGTGTTAGGGATCGCGCTAACAGCAACTGCCTTTTCACGGGCATCCATCGTTGTAAAAAAGAGTGACTGAGATGCCATGGCCTGTGCCAAATTATGCTCGCTGAAGCCCTGCCCCAGTTCCGTGATTGGCTTAAGTTCCATATCTTGTTTTGGATGCGCAACAACCAGGTTATTCTTGGTATCAAGCAACATAGCAAAGCCCTTACCCGGGACCACAATATCGAGTACATCCTTCATTAGTTGGCCTAAAGCCAAGTTTGAGCCTACGACCCCAAACATTTTCCCTTGGTTATATACCGGCTCTGCCAGTGTCACCACCAAAGTCTGCATAGTATGGCTTATATAAGGTTTGGTTGTGATTTGCTTACCCGCTGCAGAAGCTTCCTTATACCAGCCACGTACGCGAGGATCATAACCTGCTTTATTCAACGACGGATCATGACGGTGCATAACCCCTTCCGTGGTGCCATAGTAACTCAGGCCAAAACCACCAGATGTCAGTGTTTGTTTAAGGTGACCAACAATATCCAGCTGTGAATCGTACTCAATAGCATCGACTGTTGCGGTAACAGCGTTTTGGCGGTCATGGAACCAGTCACCAATGCCCTGACTATAGGCCTTCGCGGTGTTCTGGCTTTCGCTTTCAATAGCGGTCCATGCCTGCTCTTCAAGTGCTTGGTAGGAAACACCTCCTAGTATTAGGAGAGTCAGTATAATGAGTAGTACGCTTGATAGTACAAGCTTCAGTTTAAGAGTTAAGCGCATATGATTCCTGGATCTAGTTATAATACTCAGAGGAATATAATGCTTCTAAATAATTATGCCACCAGCATCTGTTAAACTATGCGCACACAATCACTCAACGGTGGTTTTTTGCACGGGTATTTCGTGATACTGATATCAGACTAACCTTCAGAACAGATAATTTGGTCTCTATATCACTGAAGGCTTTATATATTCATTCTCGGTTCACCTAAGTTCAGTTACAATCTATACATGAATATCAATAAGCGATTACTCACAGCACTTTGCATGGTTTTCCTTTTAGCGCCAGTGGCTAACGCGGCACCGACGCTAGAGATCGATGAAGATCATGACGATGTTATGCAAGCCGTCCAGCAGGGGCTCATCCAGCCATTCTCTGCTCTGAAGGCGACTGTCAGTAAACAACTCCACGGCCGGATAATAAAGGTTGAACTGGAGGAAGATGATGATATCTGGGTGTATGAACTCAAGCTCATCGACCCCAACAACAATATTGTCAGAGTTGAATACGAGGCAAAAACGCTTTCTATTATCGAAATCAAAGGCCGTAACCTGGAAAATGTCATCAAGGTATCCGAATGAAAATACTTGTCGTTGAAGATGAAATCACACTAGGCGAACAAATCGTCGATGGTTTGGAGCAAAGTGGCTGGGTCGCCGAACTGTCTACCGACGGTATAGATGCCCTCTACCGAGCAACCTCAGAACCATGGGATGCCATCGTCCTCGATTTAGGATTACCGAAACTTGACGGCCTCACGGTGTTAAAAGGGATCCGAGATGAGAATGTCAGCAGTCCAGTCGTCATTCTCAGCGCCCGTAATGAGTTGACCCAACGCGTCGAGGGGTTGAATGCCGGTGCTGATGACTACCTGACCAAGCCCTTTCAGATGGTTGAACTCGTGGCCCGCCTGCGCGCTCAGCTTCGTCGCTCTACCGGTAATGCATCTCCGGTAATTCAAGTCAGTGGCCTAAGCCTGGATACACGCAGCTCAAAAGTGCTCTACAACGGGGAAGCCATTGATTTGACGGCACTCGAATTTAAAGTCCTGTCTTACATGATGCATAACGCCGACAAGGTGATTTCTCGCTCTGAGCTGGTCGAACATATCTACAAGCAGGACTTCGACCGGGATTCCAATACCATTGAAGTCTTTATCGGGCGTATTCGCCGCAAGATTGGTGGCGATGTCATCAAAACAGTTCGAGGGCTTGGATACCGCATCAATGCCGATTAACACGCATAGCAAACATGTGCCTAGCCTACGCAGTCGCCTGCTCCTCGCCGCGACGGTATGGCTACTGGCTATCACGCTCTCTGCAGGCTATTTGGTGCCCAGCTTCATCAAAAGCTATCTTATCGATCAGGAAAAGCAGCAGTTATACCTCTATCTGGATGAGCTAACAGCACTTGCCGATGTGGACGCAACCGGTAAGTTATACCTGCCAAGCAAACTGTCCAATCCAAGGTTTCAATCACCTTACAGCGGCCTTTATTGGGCGCTGACGGTGAATGACACCCAAATCCGCTCCCGGTCATTATGGGATGCGAAAATTACCGGCAACGACGACAATGGCTATATCGGCCCTGATGAACAGTCATTGCTTGTGGTAAAACGAAAATTCCTGCTGCCTGAAATTGATGAGCCGGTAGAACTTGCGATTGCAGCCAACCAAGACAAGCTGATGGCTACCCTGAAAAAGCTCACCCATGGTTTATGGCTGATCTTGCTAACGATGGCGATTGGTATCCTGGTCCTAACCTGGCTTCAGGTGAGCTGGTCGCTCTGGCCATTGAAAAAGCTCCAGCAGAACCTGAAAAATGTTCGCGAAGGTAACTCCACTGAACTTACCGGCTTCTATCCTCTCGAAGTCAGGCCTGTTATCGATGATCTCAACGCACTACTTTTCCACTATCAGGAACTGTTAGAGAGAGCCAGAAACCATGCCGGTAACTTATCTCACGCCTTGAAGACGCCGATTGCCGTTCTTAACAATGAAGTTGCCCTACTCGATGAAGAGGCAAAGCAGAAGTTGTCACCACCACTGCAGCAGCTACAACAACATATCGATTATCACCTGGGACGGGCACGTATGGCCGGTGCGGCTAACATTCTGGCAGCGAAGACGGCGCCGTCCACCCGTGTCGATGCGATTTCTATGGCAATGGATAAAGTCTATGCTCACCGCAACGTCGTACTGGTCAACGAGCTGGACAGTGAACTGAATGTAGCAGTTGAAAAACGAGATCTGGACGAGATTATCGGCAACCTCATTGAGAACAGCTATAAGTGGTCAAACAGCCTGATCCGCGTTCACCAAACCGACAGTGACGCTCATCAGGTAACCATCATCATCGAAGATGATGGTCCGGGTATCGATGCCAGTGAATATGAATCTGTACTAAAGCGCGGTGTTCGACTTGACGAAACCACACCTGGCACCGGCTTGGGGCTTAATATAGTGAGTGAACTCGCGCATAGCTACCGGGGAAGTCTGAGCCTGAACAGTAGCTCTCTAGGCGGGCTAAAAGCAGAACTGCTATTACCGCTACCGAGAAAGTGAGTGCTAGACTTACCCCTTACGCAAAATGCAGCCTCAAGGCTGCATTTTTGTATCTATTATCACCCTGTGTATACACGGCCAGGACTCTACACAGGCCAGAAGGTCAAGTTGACGATCCTCACAACCACACCGACAATAAAGCAGCTCACCCCCAGGCGATACCACTTGTACTCAGCGGTATCCATGCCAACACGCTTGTAAAACATTTTGACAACACCGCCCCAATCACTTGTTCGCTTGCCATATTGCATAACGCTCTTGGTTATGAACAACAACCCGGAAATGATCAGCACCATTTCGGCAATACCCATTGTGGTCTCCAGCATGACTTCTCCTTCGCTTGCTGTCATCCATCCTGATACAAACTTAGCGTAACAATGAAATTGCACAATTAGACCAAAGTGGAAGCTCTGCAAAGTTTCGACCAAACTTAGTCACAGTTTTACCACAAAAGCACAACCAAGGAGTCCTGAACTGTTTGTCCGCAAACCATAGCTGACTGAAAACACCAGATAAGTGTACCGATTGGTATGCCTTTCGTGTAGAATCCAGCCCCCGGAATTATCAACGTACGATATCGAGGCGATATGCAATTACTCGAAGCCAAATTACATAAAATTGACCGTCACAATTACCGCAGCTACTCAAGCCTGCGTGGAGAATATCAATTCGTTGACTTCGACTTTTTTATCGATACAACGCAGGCTGATCCCTTTGCGCCAGCCTCGCGTGTCCGTGCCCGCAGGAAATGGTCGTTAACTGATCTTGAATGGCTAAAAGACCAGTCTGCTGACTACCAACGTGCAGCACGTGATTTCATTGCTCGCCAGTTTGCTGATTTGGCTCAGCAAATCAATGAAATTCAGATTGATCGTCCGGGCCAGGCTATTCTGGATCGCACAGCTGTTGTCTTTGATGAAGAAGCGATTGAGCTTCGCTTTCGCATTAACCTACCAGCGGATGGCCGAACCATCATTGCAAAGAAGACAACGAATCTTCTGACCTACACCATGCCAAAGGTTATTCGACGTGCAACCATCGCCCGCGAGTTGCCGCTTGATGAGATGAAGCGCCATTGTGAGACTGTCGAAGATCAGGTTGCTCTTCGCAGCCAGCTGAAAGAAAAAGGCCTGATGGCTTTTGTTGCTGACGAAAGTATCCTGCCCCGTCTTGCCGGTAACAGTGACTTACCGATGCCTGATGCCGTCCCGTTTGTCAGCCCGGAGAATCTTGCTGTCACCCTTGAAGCACCGCATAAAGGCACGCTTCGCGGCATGGGGGTTCCGCTGGGTATCACTATGATTGTCGGTGGTGGTTTCCATGGTAAATCGACACTACTAAATGCTATCGAAAACTCAGTCTATGACCACATTCCGGGTGATGGTCGTGACTATATTGTCACTGACGATACCGCCTCGAAAATTCGCGCCGAAGACGGACGTTGTGTCCACAAGGTTGATCTGACTCCATACATCAGCAACCTGCCAATGGGCAAAGACACTAGCTCATTCAGCACCCAAAACGCATCGGGCTCCACTTCGCAGGCCTCTTGGCTACAGGAATCACTGGAAGCCGGTGCCCAGTCGCTGCTGATTGACGAAGATACCTCGGCATCAAATTTCATGATCCGTGACGAGCGAATGCAGTCTCTGATTGCAAAAAGTGACGAGCCAATTACTCCGCTGGTTGACCGTATCTCGCTCCTGCGCGACCAACTGAATATCTCTGTTCTGTTGGTTATGGGTGGTTCGGGGGATTACCTGGATGTTGCTGATACAGTTATCCAGATGCATAACTATGAAGCAGTCGATGTTACGGCCAAAGCCCGTGAAGTCGTGAAGTCTCACCCGACTCGTCGACAGCTTGAGGGCTCTGAAGAAATCCGTCGTCCTCGTACACGGAAAATTAACCGCTCTGCACTGCAAACGATGCTTGAAGACGGTAAGTTCAGAATTCAGGTAAAAGACAAAACATCACTACGCTTTGGACGTGAGTTCATTGATCTGCAAGCTCTGGAGCAGGTCGCTGATCCGAGCCAGCTTCATGCAGTCGGATGGCTTTGGTTCCAGCTGGCACAAGGCAAAGGTTGGGAAAAGAACCCAAGCAAAGCGTTCCAGCAAATGCTTCATGATGACTGGTTCAAAATGATGCCTAACTACGGCGATCTGGCCAAGCCTCGTGTCGTTGAAGTCATGGCAGTGCTTAACCGCATGCGCGCAGCTGATTTCAAATAAACCAGCGCAATAAAGGTATACTTTATTTAGGCGGCATGATTCATGCCGCCTTTGTTAAAAGCCTTGCCCTCTTTCACCACTCTCACCACTCATTCTCTCTTTCGATTTACACCATTTGCCCCCTAAAAAGGCTCCAATCACGAAATTCACCCGGACCTTAATGCTCGAAACACTCACCTTTTATTCCTTACATGTTGGTTTTTTGAATAATTTCCCATTCTTGATCACAATACGAACATAAACCCAGCCAAGCGCGTTTTCGCATACTAGGATTATTTTGCTCATCGGAGGTCTAACAAGGAGAGTAAAATTGAAACGTCTCACTACCCTACTATTATTTTGTTTTATTGCGTTTACCAGCCATGCCAGCACCACACCAGCCGGCGTCAGCCAAAAAGGCTATACCGAAACTAAATATCCGATTGTATTGGTGCATGGACTATTTGGTTTTGACACGCTGGCAGGCATTGATTACTTCTACGGTATTCCGCAGGCACTAGGCAAAAGCGGTGCGAATGTATATGTCGCACAAATTTCTGCAACCAACAGCACAGAGCTTCGTGGCGAACAGTTGCTTGCTCAGGTCCAGGACGTCCTTGCCGTCACTGGTGCCGAAAAGGTCAATTTGATAGGTCACAGCCACGGCGGACCCACTGCGCGCTATGTCGCCTCTGTAGCACCAGAGCTTGTTGCATCCGTAACCAGTATCGGTGGGGTGAATAAAGGCTCACGTGTCGCCGACATCGTTCGGGGAACTGTGCCCGAAGGATCTCTGCCAGAAGGTATTGCCGTTAAGCTGGCCGAAGGTTTGGTTACGCTGATTAACCTGTTATCCGGAGGTAGTGATCTTCCCCAAGATCCACTGGCTTCTCTGGACGCTTTGACTACCGAAGGGTCACTGAAATTTAACCAAAAATACCCTGAAGGTGTGCCGACATCAGACTGTGGTGAAGGTGACTATATCGCAGATAACGGCGTGTACTATTACTCGTGGACAGGCACCAGAAACTTCACCAATGCTCTGGACCCAACAGATGCGGCAATTGTCATCCTGGGCCTTGCATTTGACGATCCCAATGATGGCCTCGTCGGTCAGTGCAGCACTCATCTCGGTAAAGTGATCCGAAATGACTACAAGATGAACCACCTGGATGAAATTAACGGTTTGCTAGGCATCACTCACCTATTTGAAACTGCCCCTACCACGCTGTATCGACAGCACGCCAACAGACTGCAACTGCAAGGACTGTAATGATGAAAAAGGCCGTACTCGCGTTTGTTTGTATTATTGTGACTGCCAGTGCGGTCTATTACAGCCGTATTCCAACCTCCGATGAACCTATGATACAAGTCGCTTCACAGCTCGATACCAAGGTGGATAAGGACTCCTCTCGCGATACTTTCGAGTACTTCCTATCTGGACTTGGTGAAGCTAATCTGGATACCCTCAAGCACAATTTTGAAAACTATAACGAAGAACAAGCCAACGCCTACAAGCTGGACGACGATCTCTTTCAGCGGTTCATAAACTATAGAGCCGCCTTAGAGCACATTGATTCAAATGCTGTTGATAAGCTAGATATAGATACACTTCAGCAACTCATTGACCAAATCAAGAGCATGCAACTTCAGTTTTTTACCCCACAAGAACAACAACTATTGTTTGCTGAAGAAAACCAGCTAAGAGAATTCGCACTCAAGCAGCTAGAAATACAGCAGCAGACCCAAAATGCTGAAGAGGCCGCTATCATCTGGGAACAAGAAATCGATCAGCTTTCGCCGGATCTGCAGCTGAGCTACCGCAATGCCAGCCTTCTCGGCCAGCTACAACGAACAAAGGAAATGACGGACCAGGAACGTTATCTTGCCAACCAGGAGCTTGTGGGAACCGAAGCTGCTAATAAACTGGAAAAACTGGCTATAGAACGCGCCGAGTTCGAGGAAACAGTAAATTCATACCTAAAACAACGATCTGAAATTATCGCCAATTCGCTACTGACCATTGAGGAGCAACAAAGTGAAGTTGATACCCTGAGAAATAAGATGTTCGCTGAAAAGCAAGTTCGTCGAGTACAAGCTTTTGAAAGTATCGCTGACCAACAACAGCTCTCCAATGGAAAATCTATTTAATGTATACCCAAGCTACCTCAAGATGCTCGTTTCAGCGAGAATTACTTGGGTTGTGGCCGGGCCGCGCAGGCTAGGCACCGATTAGAAAAGCTAGTGGCTCTAAATTAATAATCGATAACAACGCATAGAAGCCCCTATCTATTTAAAAGAACTGGAACTCGCCCTTTGGGAGTGAGTCAGTTGGTTCGGCATTCAGACGCCCATTTCGGTGTCAAATAACGTTGAAAGGGAATAGCCATTCCTACCGTCATTTTCCTTGAACTGAGCACGCTGGTCTCACTCTGAATCCTGCATCTTGAGGAAGCTTGGGTATATATAGTGCATATATTTTCAACTAGCTGATTGGTATTTACTTATAATACACCCCTTAATATTTCTAATTATATGCATCCAGTCCATTAGCTGGCTCGGTATATCTTCACCAAACCCGCCAAAAACAATAACAATTCGATTCAATTATATTTACCTTCATGGTTCTGAATTTTACTCAGCATCGAACACTCTGACGGAAACAATATATTTATCTTTATGTTTTATAAGAAATTTACAAAAAACAAACGATGATTTGTATAAATTTGTGATGAAATATTAGCAGTTATTGGCTACCATACCTCGTTATTGACAGGGTTAATATTAATAGAAAACAAACTTGCTCATGTCATTTTAAGACAAAAATCTCTTATTAATAGAATAAATTGTTTAGCTACATAAGGTCGGGTTCGAATGTTTAATCGGAAGTTAAAAGCAGAGCTTAGCAGCAAACAAGAGGTTGTCTCGAACCTTGAAGCTGTCATTGAGTCAATTAACGAAAGTCTTGCTACCATTGAGTTTGATACACAGGGTAATATTCTGACCGCCAACCAGATCTTTCTAGATGTCACTGGATATAAACATGATGAAGTTATTGGCAAGCACCATTAAGTAATGTGTCTTCAGTCATATGCGAACTCTTCTGAGTATGGAAATTTTTGGAAGCAGCTTCGCCAGGGCCAGGCACAAAAAGGCACCTTCGAGCGAAGAAATAAAGCAGGAGAAACGCTTTGGCTTGAAGCTACTTATTTTCCTATAAAAGCTAATGGTCAAGTCATCAAAATAATGAAAATTGCTTCAGATGTCACAGGCAGTACTATTGAGAGCTTAAATAAGGAAAGCGTTCTAACAGCATTAAACCGTTCATTAGCAACAATTGAATTTGATCCTAAGGGTAATATCCTTACGGCTAATGATAACTTCTTGTCAACCGTTGGTTATCCAGTCAGCCAAATTGCAGGTAAGCACCATAGAATATTCTGCGATGAGAGTTTTTATTCCGAGAATCCATCTTTCTGGCAGGATTTAGAAAGCGGCCAATTTAAATCTGGCCGTTTTTTAAGAAGAAATAGTCATGGTGAAGCGGTCTGGTTAGAGGCGACTTATAACCCTATATTTGATACTTCCGGGAAGGTCGTAAAAGTCATCAAATTTGCTTCTGATATTACCAAACAAGTCGAAAAGAGTGAGGCTGTCTCTCAGGCTTCTGACATTGCCTATAGCACTTCTGTCGAAACAGCCCAGATTGCCAAACAAGGTTCTGATCTTCTAAGTGATTCGGTCGCTGTTTCTGTGGGGATATCAGATAAAGTAAAAGAGGCTTCCGGCAAGATCCAGCAGCTAAATACCAAGTCGCAAAGTATAGAAGCCATTGTCTCTACGATTAAAGAGATTGCCGATCAAACTAATCTGTTGGCGCTTAATGCCGCTATTGAAGCAGCTCGAGCCGCCTCAATTGCCGCATTAAGTGCCAGCAGGTTGGTTTGATCAGCAATAGAACCAATCACATCCAGAATACCTTCAATCTGACGGCTACTTTCAGACAGTGCATTAATAACCTGCTTTGAGTTATCTAACTCACTGTGCAGTGACAGTACCGATTCAATTGTCGTCTCAACACTTGCCTGACCGCTACCGGCCATTTCCTGGGCCTGGAAGGTTAATGTCGATGACTGAGCCGCACTCTCTGCAACCTCTCTCACTGTCGACGACATTTGCCCCATCGCCACACTCACCTGCTCTGTCGCTTCAGCTTGCTGCGCAAGATTGGTCTTTATCTGCTGGCTATTGGCAAATTCATCTTCGGCAGAGATCAAAATATCGCCGGATGTCTCGCTTGCTCTTCCCACAATCGCCCTCAGCTCGGAGCGACGCATTCTCAAAGCCAGCTCAATAACCGAGTAGTCATCTTTCTTCCCGGTATAAATAGGCTCCATTATCGGATTGTCATAGGCTTTTTTGGCCAATTCCTGCACTATTTTTAAGCGAGATTGAGACAAGATGTTAATACCCAACCCTATCAGCAACAGAACAGGTAATAGCGCGGCGAGTGTAAATGGAACATCAACGAACATTTGCACCAGAGAAAGTAAAATCGCCAGGATTATTAAGCTATTGAGCAATAGTCCCTGACGAAATCTGAATTTTTTAGCTCCACCTGAACCGTTATCCAACTCCTTATAGGCGTCGATGGCCCGCTGAACTTCTTCATCCTTCGGACGGCTCCGCACAGACTGGTACTCAATAACCTGTCCGTTTTCATCAGTGATCGGTGTAACAAAAGCAGAAACCCAATAATAATCTCCGTTCTTGCAGCGGTTTTTCACGATACCCATCCAGCTTCTACCAGCTTGGACATACTGCCACAACTGTTCAAAGGCTTTTTTAGGCATATCGCCGTGTCGTACTAAATTATGCGGATTTCCTACTAACTCGTCTTCACGATAACCCGCTACATCGCAAAAACTCTGGTTCGCATAAGTGATATGGCTTTGGGGATCGGTTGTTGATATCAAATCTAATTCAGCAGAGTAATCAACAGCCTTACCACCAAGATTTGCTGAGGCTTGGTCTACAGTTCTTGTCATTATTATCTCTATTTTTTATTAGCGTTTTTCTTATACAAGGCAATATCGCTTTTGCCATGAAACAACCTTGCCATGTGATTGTGACACTTATTCCATTCTAACAACTTGATGTAAGTTAATTTGACGCAAAATTGTCAAAAAAAGAACGTAGTTACAAGAGTTTGTGAATCTATTGCACTACGTGCGATAGAAATTTGATATAGATAACAAAAAGCCCGTGATTGAGATCACGGGCTTTAACTAACTAGCTGAGTAGTTATTACTTAGAGAAAGTAAGAAAGACTGTTGCAAGTGGAGGAAGATCTAACTTAATAGAATTAGCCAAACCGTGGCTCGCTTCGTTAGATGTCTTAGCTACCTGAGTTACAGAAGCCTGACTTCCCCAAAACTTCTCATCATCGGTATTAAGTACAAGGGTATACTCACCTGCATCCGGAACACCGAGGGTATAACCTTGACGAGGTACCGGTGTGAAGTTCGTGACAACGAGTACTTTGTCACCGTTTAGTGCTATTCGTTCATGAGCCAAAATACTCTGATCGGCATCATCCTGAACCCGCCATTCAAAGCCTTCCGGTGAACAGTCCTGCTCATACAGAGCCGGAGTACTGGTATACAGCTTATTCAAATCACGTACCAGCGCCTGGACACCGCTATGTCTCGGATACTGCAACCAGTGCCATTCCAGCTGACCTTCATGAGCCCATTCAGCACTTTGTGCTATTTCAGCCCCCATGAAGTTTAGTTTCTTGCCCGGTTGACCATACATATAGCCCATAAAGGCGCGCAAGTTGGCCGTTTGCTGCCACTCGTCACCCGGCATCTTGTTCAGCAAGGAACCTTTACCGTATACCACTTCGTCATGAGATAGTGACAACACATAGTTCTCACTAAAGGCATAAACCATCGGGAAGGTAATTGTGTCATGGTGATACTGGCGATGGACAGGCTCTTCCTTAATATAAGAAAGGCTGTCATGCATCCATCCCATATTCCACTTAAACCCGAAGCCAAGGCCACCCATATCTGTCGGTTTAGACACACCTGGATACGCTGTGGATTCTTCAGCAATCGTCATCGCATTCGGATAATGACGGTAGACTTCCTCATTCATCCAGCGTAGCAAGCTAACCGCATCAAAGTTGACGTTGCCGCCTTCGTGGTTAGGGATCCACTGATCATGCTCACGGGAGTAGTCAAGGTAGAGCATTGACGCAACCGCATCAACACGCAGACCATCAATATGATAGTGCTCAAACCAGAACAAGGCATTCGAGACCAGGAAGCGACGTACATGGTCACGCCCGTAGTCATAAATATAGCTCTGCCAGTCCTGGTGCCAGCCACGACGAGGATCCGGATCATTAAACAGAGCCGTACCATCAAAATTCGCCAAGCCATGGTCATCTGACGGGAAGTGGGCCGGCACCCAGTCAAGTACGACACCGATACTAGCCTGGTGGCACTGATCGACAAAGTACTTGAAGTCATCCGGCGAGCCATAACGGCTGCTAGGCGAAAACAGACCAATTGGCTGGTAGCCCCACGAGCCGTAGAAAGGGTGCTCGGAAATTGGCATCAACTCAACATGGGTGTAGCCCATGTCTTGCAAATACGGGATCAACTCATCGGCAAGCTCGCGGTAGGTAAGAAAATCACCATTATCCTTGGTGCGCCATGAACCTGCATGAAGTTCATAGAAAGAAAGTGCCTGCTGATGCTTGGCCGTCACCGGACGAGACTGCCACTTGTTGTCATTCCACTGGTATCGTGACTGGTCGTATACTTTCGAGGCAAATGACGGGTACTGCTCTGAATAATAGCCCCACGGATCGGCCTTATGCGGAAGTCCGTTACCTTCACTGTCTTTTAGCTCAAACTTATACAGCTCATCTTCTGTAAGGCCAGGAATGAATAGTCCCCACAGGCCATTATCCAGTTTTTGCAACGGGTGACGACGACCGTCCCAAGCATTGAACTGGCCAACAACACTTACCGCCGACGCATTCGGAGCGAAAATCAAAAAGCGAACACCTGACACCGGCTTGCTGCCTTTTGTCAGGGTAATTAACTGTGCCCCCATCTCACTGTGCATTAGGGAAGGAGTAGTCAAGGCTTCGCCCGAAGGCAGCAGGTTGTGGAACTGATAAGGGTCGTAGACGGTTTGGTCGCCTTCCGACCAGTGGATTTCTAGCTGATAAAGTTCAGTGGTAAGGTCTGTATCACCTTTCAGAATGAAGCCACTATCTGCATCTCGAACTAAGGTGAATCGCTCACCTTTTTCCGTTACTGCATCAACACTTTCAGCCCCAGGCATCCACACGCGCAGTGCAATCCCTTGAGGCTGATATTGTGGGCCTAAAAAAGAAAATGGGTCTGAGAATGCAGCTCTTTCGAGCTGCATGTATTCCTTATCACTGCGGGTCACTGTCAGTGTGTCCAACGCATTACTCCTGATTAGATTATTGTGAAGCTTTCTCTCGTGTTTCGGTTAAACGTCGAGTTAAATCAATAATATTCTGGCGAGTAAAGATATCATCCAAAGTCGTTGAAAGCTTACGGCGCCAGTTTGGATACTCATCGACGGTTCCCGGAATATTGACTGGCTGGTCCATTTCTAACCAGTCT
>NZ_MJIL01000033.1 GCF_001939735.1 Photobacterium proteolyticum | reverse complement strand
CTAGATTTTCTAATCGGTGCCTAGCCTACAAGCCAAGTAATTCTCGCTGAAACGAGCATCTTGAGGTAGCTTGGGTATATAGGCTACTGCATTTTGATAGTTTTCCATTGGGCAAATACCTGAGCAACGGGAAGTGTCGTGTATGCAGATCAACCTGGCGCCTCTTATCTTCGAACTATGCGCTATCGTTATCAGCGCCGCTATTCTTGGCACACTGTTTCTTTATGCCCGCCAGCCAATCATCCTGGCTTATATCGCCGCAGGCATGCTCATAGGCCCCAATGGCCTGCAGGTTATTCGGGATGCCGAGCATATTACTCAGATAGGCAATCTTGGCGTTATCTTGTTGTTATTCCTGATTGGGCTGAACTTACAGCCCAAAAAGTTGATCCAGCTATTCAAAGAAAGCTCCATTATCACCCTGGGTACCTGTAGCTTTTTCTTTTTGGGTGCCTTGCTCTTTGCTCTCGCGATCCAGCTTCCGATGCAGGATGCCCTGATCATTGCCGCTGCCCTGATGTTTTCCAGTACGGTCATCGGCTTGAAGCTGATCCCCACCACTACCCTGCATCACAAACACATGGGCGAAGTGATGACCAGTATTTTGCTGGTGCAGGATATCATCGCAATCACTGTGATCATTTTCCTCAATATTGGCGGCGGCAATGCCATGCTCGTGGCCTTTATAATGATGCTGCTCAAGTTTGTGGCGCTCTGCTCTCTGGCGTTTCTCGGTGTGCGCTACATGATCCTGCCGCTATTCCAGCGTTTCGACGTGATCCAGGAATACAGTTTCGTGACAACACTCGCCTGGTGCTTTTTCTGGGCCGAACTCAGCCACCAGGTCGGGCTTTCGTATGAAAGCGGTGCATTCATTGCAGGAATTTCAATTGCCGTTAGCCGTGTTTCGCAGGCAATCTCTGTTCACCTCAAGCCACTGCGAGAATTCTTCCTGATTCTGTTCTTTTTTGCTATCGGGGCGAGAATGGATTTGGCGGGCAGCAACATCTACAGCTTACTGGGCATTTTATTCGGTATCATTCTTGTGGTCGTCAAGGCCTGGGGGTTTACGCTGGCTTTATCACTAGCTCACGAAAAGCCCAGCATGACCCGTGAGCTAGGTGCCAGGCTCAGCCAGGCCAGCGAGTTCTCTTTTCTTGTTGTCTATGCAGCAATGAATGCCGAACTACTTTCCGTCGAAGCCAGCATGTTTATCCAAACAGCCACCATGACAACCTTCATCATATCCACTTATTGGGTTGTCAGGCGCTACCCGACACCAATCTCGATGACCAGCAACCTGCGTCAGGATTGAAAAGCAGCCGCGCAGGCTTGCTTGAGACTGATTCAGTCGTCGATGCCGGTGCCAGTGCCGACAAACGGATAGGACACGGTAACCGTAATTTGCTCGGCTGAGACCGACATGATCACGGTTCTGTCATACTTTTTCTGCTCGTCAGTTGAGTCCCCGGCCGTTAACCATTGCTCAATATTCTGCTCCCCCTGGCGATAGGCACGGTTGAAAGCCCCCTTGTCGAGAAACAGATATTCCCTTGGTACCGTAAAATCGTAACGGTTAGCCAGAACGAACATCTGCTCGTCCAATGTCTGCCGGTCAAGGTGCTGTATACCCGCCAGCACATCAAGGGTTTCATCATTTACATTCAGGTGAGCAAAAACCAGGCCTTTGCGCCTTAGCCCCGCAAGCACTGTGTTGTAACTAGCAGCATTCAGCGGCGTGGTATATTCCACAGAATGAGCTTTTTGCTCTACCACAAAGACGGCCAGCAGCTCTTCGTCGACATCAAATACCCTTAGTTGATCAAAACAATAGGTCAATTTACCACTATACAAATCAGAGCAATCAAATGCGCCGGGCAAGGAGCGGATATCCTCGGCCTTGTCGTTCAGATAAAAATCATCGAGCAAGTGCAAACCAGACGCACTAGCAGACAACGGCAAGACCACAACGGGCAACATTACAGCTAAAGAGCGAAATAAACGTTTAGCAGGAAGGTGGAAAAATACAGAAGACACGTTAAGCTCCATGAAAAAGATGCAGCCTAGTTGTACTCCTTGATGCTCAAGACATCAATACAGAATAAGAAAATGAATAAAGAAAAGTCCAACGGAGAAATTGGCAAAAAAAAAGCTGTAACCCCAAGCCTCAAGGAGTTACAGCGAACTACAGTCAGCATTAACGTAGTAAAAAGTTCGGGCAGTATGACTACCACCCGGAGCGGTTAACGTAAATTCATTCTGGTTAACATCTGTTTCTTGTTATCGTTTTAGTTATCGCCCTGTGGTTAGAGCGCTTTGGTTAGAAGATTTTGGTAAAGACCTGCCTTTACATCGACCAAATAAAGAATATCTGTGACTTCATTCGGATTATGATGCCGCGGATCACATCGAGAAAAGCCAGAAATGGAATTGGTTTTTCTGCACTGATCCAGGCCAGACCTACCGAGCCGACCGGTATGTCATAACCGTCATGTTCATCTAGCTTGAGCCTGACAAAATGATGCTTGTTCATGGCATTTTGCCCGGTTGTCTGACGAATGTTATCGTCACGGGCCAGCAGGCTGCCTTGGGCCTCGCCAGTGGCTTCAATGATGCCTTCTACTTCCGCGTTGAAAACCTTGCCCGGATAGACTGCCGAGGTAAACTCGGCCCGCTGCCCGACTTTTACATTGCGAATCGCCTGGTGGTTTACCCGCATCAGGACATATTTCTCATTGGTGTACATCTGGATCCTAGGCATAAGACCCACGTACTGACCTTCACGCATAATGAAGTTGGTCAGGTACCCGTCAGCAGGGGCATAGACCTTGGTCTGTTCCAGGTTCCATTGAGCCTGAGCCACATTTTCCATTTCGCTTTCGACATCAACCTGATGGCTGCTGACAGTCAGTTCTGACTTCTCGAGCGCTAGCTGGGCCTTATTGGCGGACAACTTGGCTTTTTCCAACTGAGACTGCAAAGTCACTTCTTGAGCTATGGCCATTTGAACAGCCGTACGCTGCTCATCTAGCTGAGTTTCAGTAATGGTATGCTTAACCACCTTGTTTTGCTCAAGGTAGCGTCTCAGTGTCGTCTGCTTGAGCTTTAAGTCTTCTTGTGTCGCAATCAGCTGATTTTTAGAGATTTCTATATCTTTCAACGCAGCGCTATAAGATTCTTGCGCAATACGGACATCTTCCTCGGCAATCGAAAGGGATACCTTGGCAGAGTTCAGTAATGACTCCGCTTTATCCAGGGCTATTTGATACGGCTCATCATCCAGCGAGTAAATCAGTTGACCTTCGGACACCTTGTCATTGGGCCGGACGTAAATCTCGTCAACATGCCCTTTGATGTTGGTCGAGGCCGGTCTCAGCTGAATATGCGGCGATTGCACCAGCGATCCGCCGGACATATCCATCGGCGCGAAGGTGATCAACCCTACCCAGACAAACAATAACCAGCCTGCACCACCTAAATAAGAAAACGCCTTGGTAAATTTATTCCACGGCATACCGACCATACGAAGCAGATAGATAAACAACGACCATACGGCTAATCCCTCAAGCATGCTCGGCCTCCTTATCATTTTGCTCCGCTACAACCGAATCAGATGATGGCGGTTGTGTTCTTTGTTCATCATTGCCTTTCCAGATATCGCGGATACGACGAAGTGCCTGCTCGCCATCAACAAAAGCGATAAAGACGGCAATAACCCACACCCAATGCCAGACGAAGCCTATCCAGGTCAGTGCTGTTATCAAGCCTATCTGATGGTGTTCCTTAGTGTGGGCTTTTTGGATTGGCAGCTCATGAATTCGCCAGAATCCATAGCCCGCCGCAGCAATTGTTCCGACTAAAACAACCGCGGCCACAATATGTAATGCTGTGTCGACACCGCTATCGACAAAAGGCATGCTTACGAGGCTCATGTAAGACATCTCCGATATTAAAATTGATGTTGTTATGTTTTTTTGTTGCGTGGAGTGTGCCGAAAAATGTGAACTGCGTACTTTTTACGGACAGAAGACATCACACGGCAAGGTTATTTGCGATATTCTATCCACACGCTATTTTCATCAAGCCCTAACTCATGAATCAAACATCGTCAGCGCTGGATATATCCTTCATCCGTTCGGTTTTTCTACAGCCGGTCTCTGCCGGCATAATCGCCCGCTACGGACTCGCGCCTGAAGAACTGGGGATCCCAGCTCGGATTTTGGCGGAGCCAATGACGCTCGTACCCTTTATCGATGTTCAGCGCTGGCTGGAACTGATTGAGATAAAGAGTGGCGATCCAGCGTACATGATAGAGATAGCTCCCTACCTGAAGTTCGACAACATGGGCTATTTTGGTGACTGGTTTTTATCGAGCCCAGATTTGGCGCTCGCCTTCAGGCGAATCAACTACGGGACATCCTGCCTGCAATCGGGTACAAGCTTTCACGGCGAGCAATCAGGCAGGCTTATTAAGTGGTGCTATGACAACCATTTTTCAGAAGGCCGAAGCCGACTCCACGACAGCCTTCGCATTGCCGTGATGTTTACCAATACGCTAAAGCATTTCATGGGTGATGATTATCAGCCGAAGCATGTCGAGCTCAGCGGCCCGCCATGCGGAGATGGAAGAGTAGAAGCCTATTTTGGCTGTGATGTTACATGGAATGCGGCAGTGACCAAGGTTTGGCTTGATATCGCCATGCTGGAACACGGCAGTGCTCACCCTTTCAGCACCTCTCGTCCGATGCTGGTCTCCAACCTTCAGCTTGATGAGTTTTTAAACATGCCACAACCCCATGATACCGCCAAGGTCATGTACGAGATGGTTAGTTACGCCTGCCACTACGGTTACCCAAGCCTGGATTTTATTGCCAAACGTTATAGGATAAGCAGGCAGCAACTCCAGCGCCGGTTTAATGTTTTTGGTTGGAGCTTTACCAATGTCACCAACTACGTACTGTGCAATCTTGCGATTAAGTACATGCTCAAAGATATGTCTAATGCTGAGATAGCCAGGGAGCTGGGCTATAAAAATGTGCAAAGTTTTAGCAAGGCATTTCAGCGCCAACGCGGGGTCACGCCGACGCAATACAGGGACAGGCTATTGGAGCGCAGCCAGTAACAGCTACGCCGATGGCCGCGGTTATACGACTCCTTGCCGCTTGCACTGCATCTGAAAATGCTTGTTCGGCGTAATGTGGTACCACATATCAAACAAGGCTGCATTATCACCCTGCAATATCGGCTTGAAGAAGATGCGGTAGCCGGTCAAATCGCGACGAGCAGCATAGTCAAAAGGGTTGCTGTTATTGGGATCGGTAATGATCTCCCGGCTTAGCTTAACGGGTTTCAGCATATAATCGGCATCGTTGACGACATAGCGATAATCGATAAACAGGTTAAACTCCAGTTGGGTCTGCTGCTCTTCCTGATATCTGACCCATTCTTGTGATGTCATCGTACCATCGGACTTAAAATCGTAAGTCACCCAGCTTTGTTCCTGAGGCCTTTCTTTTTGCGGCGTACACTGCCACTTACCCTGGATAGCCGGTAACGACGATGCGGTGGCAATGCTCGGAAGCAAGACGCCTGCCACCAATAGTAATCTGCGGATCCAATGATTCATCTGTCTCTCCGGTTATCACTGCATACCTAACAACAATAACTTAACAATCGGAGCCTGCCAATAACCAGGCAAAAATCAGGCATAAAAAAAAGGAGCGATGGTTCGCTCCTTTTTTCTGAATAACTCGGCGGTTACGCTGTTTTCTTATCGTTCTGTGAACTTATCGCTGTAACTTGCTCCAATATTGCAGAAATAGGGACAATTGGCCCCATCATATTGATCCGCATCGGCGATCCTCCGGTGCCATAATGCAAGTCAGCCGCATCGACACTCGAATAGTTATATTTATAGTTAAATTTATCGGTCGCGACATGCAACAAATCGAACTCTTTCCGGTGACATGAAATATATGCACGCCAATACATCGCATCCAGCACCTCTCCGGGGTTCTCTGCCCGGATAATGAAGCGCCAACTCCCGTCCTCACCATAGAAGTCGAGCGGAAACGTATTTTTTATTTTTCTTTTGCTTAACAAGGTCAACCTATCCACTTAGCCAGCAAGACAATGGGATTATGCAATGATTATGGAAGAATGGAAGAGATATGCGAAGAATTCAGGAAAATTTGACAATTCTCAGGCTTTTTCAACCTAATATCTTTGTGAGGATACCACAAAAAAAATAACATTATTAGACTTGTTAATTAACTTTCTCGGCCTATAATGCTGAAAACCGGAGCGTCTGCCAACGCTCCGGTTTTTTTGTGCCTGCTCTTCGGTGATCTACCTGCTATCTGCCAATAGCAAGAAAGCCAAAGGGCAAAATTCGATAAGATTAAGGAAATATCAATGCGTATCGAACAAGACTTGAAGTTAGGTTTTAAAGATGTACTGTTTCGTCCAAAACGTTCAACCCTAAAAAGCCGTTCTCAAGTTGAATTAACCCGCGATTTTACATTTAAGCATAGCGGTCGTCAATGGTCAGGTGTACCTATTATTGCAGCTAATATGGATTCCGTTGGTAGCTTCGAAATGGCCGCTTCGCTGGCCAAGCACGGCGTAATGACAGCTGTTCACAAACACTACACCGTGGCTGACTGGGCTGAGTTCATCAAACGCAGCGACGCCGGTGTGCTGAACAATGTCATGGTATCAACCGGTACCTCAGACGCTGACTTCCAGAAAACCAAAGACATCATGGCGATGACCGACGAGCTGATCTTTATCTGCATCGATATCGCCAACGGTTACTCGGAGCACCTGGTTGAGTACGTTGAAAGAGTACGTGCAGAGTTCCCAGACAAAGTCATTAGCGCTGGTAACGTTGTTACCGGTGATATGGTAGAAGAGCTGATCCTTGCCGGTGCCGACATCGTCAAGGTAGGTATTGGCCCGGGCTCGGTATGTACAACACGCGTCAAAACGGGCGTTGGTTACCCGCAGCTGTCAGCCATCATTGAATGTGCCGATGCCGCGCACGGCCTGGGTGGCCGTATTATCGGCGACGGCGGTTGTGCCTGTGCCGGTGACGTAGCCAAAGCCTTCGGTGGCGGTGCAGACTTCGTTATGCTGGGCGGCATGCTGGCCGGTCACGAAGAAAGCAACGGCGAAGTCATCGAAAATGACGGCAAGATGTTCATGAAGTTCTACGGCATGTCTTCTCAAAGCGCGATGGACAAGCACTCCGGCGGTGTTGCCAAGTACCGTGCAGCCGAAGGAAAAACAGTACTATTGCCATACCGCGGCCCGGTTGAAAATACCATCCAGGACATCATGGGCGGCGTACGCTCAACCTGCACCTACGTTGGCGCGGCGAAGCTTAAAGAGCTGACCAAGCGCACCACGTTTATCCGCGTGCAAGAGCAAGAGAACAACGTGTTCGGTAAAGAGTAGGCGCCGATTACTTGAATACCTGTTGAAACAACCATAAAGTGATATTTACCACCATAACTTGATAATTGTCACAACCATAACTTGATATTGCCTCTTCCCCTACCATACTTAGGTAAGTTTACTACATATGGTGAAAGAGGCAATTTATGACCATCTCATCTCTGTCTCCCTATCAAACCTCGACAGTCTTAGAGCAAGCTTTTATTCACCCCGCAAGAAACCTGACTAAATCTCGAGGGAAAAACATTCATCGTTACACTAGCGTAAAGATGAAGAACACCATCTCTGTGGAATCGATGCTTGAATTTGATGCGTGTTTTCATTTCGATTTTAATCGAGAAGTTGTTCGTTTTTGCTCCCAACCAATACGTTTTTCCTATGAACTCGAAGGTAAAATACACACTTACGTACCAGATTTCGTCGCTCAATTTGATTGCGGAGAGTTCGTACTTTATGAAGTAAAGGCTAATGAATTTACTAGTTCAGAGCTTTTTAAGTCAGAGTTTGAAGGCAAGAAAACTGCGGCCCATCAGTTGCTAGGGATTGATCTTGAATTAATAGAAGAAAAAACAATAAGAACAAGACCTTTACTTGGTAACTTGAAACGAATACATCGATACTCATCTCGAACACAGCTCTCTGATAACCAAAAAAGGATAATCGAAATATTGCACAAACACGGCTCACAACGTGTTGAAAGTCTGATGGCTAGAACCGGGTTAACGAGACAAACCATACTCCCAATCATCTGCGACCTACTATCAAGATGTGTGCTTCAAGCCGATCTCTATATACCACTTAGTAAAAACACGGAATTGGGCCTAGCGTATGCCTAGAAAAGCTTTTTCTCAATTTCATGGGGCTAAGAATGATAAAGATACTGACAGTTATTCGAACGCTGACAAAGGGCAACAGCCTGATTTTGATGACAGCGAAGACTTGCAGGATTTAACAGCATTCAATGAAAAGAGCGCCAACGAAGCGCTTTTTCGTCTGAAGATTTTAAAATTTATTACTCAAGAGTGCTCTGAAATCAATTTAAAAAACATTGAGCCTCTAAGGGTAAAGCTACAGTTAGCAGAAAGCCGTCAAATCCCCAGCTCTATCACCATCTACAGGTGGTGGTTGAGCTATCGCAAATCAGGTTTTAACGTTACATCACTCGCTCCAAAAATCAAACAGAGAGGCAACCGTGCTACAAAAGTCCCCGAAGTCGTATCAGGGTTTATGGATAAAGCGATTGAGCAGGTGATTTCCGTAGAACAAATCAACGTTAACAATGCGTTTAGACGAGTAAGAAGAAAAGTGCGTCAATATAACCTTACTCACAATACTCTTCACAAATACCCAAGCTATGAAGCAATACGTAAACGAGTGAAAAAGCTAACTCCCTATGAAAAACTCGCAGCCAAAAAAGGTGAACGTGTGGCGAAAAGAGAATTTCGGCGTATGGGGAAAAAAATATTAACAGAAAGCATTCTTGAGCGAGTAGAAATCGATCACACTTGGCTAGACCTGTTTGCTGTCCACGAAAAGTATCGAGTTCCCATCGGTAGACCTTATCTAACCCAACTCGTCGATTGCTATAGCAAGGCTGTAATAGGATTCTACCTAGGTTTTGAACCTCCTAGTTATATGTCTGTAGCATTAGCACTCAAAAATGCAATCAAGCGCAAAGATCAGCTACTATCGCAGTACCCTTCCGTGCAAAAGGATTGGGTTTGCTACGGCATCCCTGACCTTCTTGTGACCGACAATGGAAAGGAGTTTTTATCTGCGGATTTTATCCGAGCATGCGATAGCCTTTTTATCAATGTCCACCAAAATAAAGTTGATACACCCGATAATAAGCCTCATACCGAGCGTCAATACGGAACCACTAACACCTCATTACTTAATGACCTTCCAGGTAAGGCTTTCAGCAACTACCTCCAAAGAGAAGGCTATAACGCTATTGACGAAGCTTCATTAACATTAAATGAGATCAAAGAGATATATTTAAATTGGCTTGTCGACATTTTTCACCCCAAATCTAACTCAAGAGGCACCAACTGCCCTAACGTTACGTGGAAACAAGCTGCTCGAGTTTGGCCTCCGAATGAATTTGCAGGTACTGACGAAGAGCTCGACTTCTGTTTTGCAAAACTAGAGACACGATCTCTACGCAAAGAAGGAATCAGACTAGATACAGAACTATATTACAGCAGTGACCGATTAGCTGAATACAGAGGAAGAAAAGGAGATCACAAAGCTACAATAAAGTATAACCCAAACAACATGGGGTTCATCTGGGTACTTGATGAGGACAATGAGTCATACTTCAAAGTCCCTGCTATTGACTACGAATACGCTAGCGAAGTTACCCTATGGCTACATAAAAAAAATATCGAGTTAAAAAAAGAACTCAGTAACAGTGAGTACGATCAAGATGCCGAAATCGACGCCGAGTTAAGAATTGAAAAAATTGTAGACGCATCGATTTCGAAGAAAAAAACATCTATAACCAACAGACGACGTGCAGCCAGGTATGAAGAACACTCTGAGAGAGCTAAAGAGGCAAAAGTGCCACCTCCTACAGATAGAGTTAACTCAGATAGTACGAATAACTTTGATATAGATGACAGTTCAAATTGGGATATTGATTACGTTTAAGGATCTACGCATGTCGAGCAGGGAAGAGAAAATTGAGAAGGCAAAAAAAGCGTTTATAACAACTCCGGATGTTTCCAGAATTTTAGAAAACATAGACAGATGTCGTCAACTGTCGCAAATTGATACAGAGCCCTGCTGTATGATGGTTTACGGCGCGACTGGAGTTGGCAAGACCTCAATCATTCGTAAATACCTAAAGCAGAACAAACGCGAATCATATATAGAAGGTGATGTCGTTCCAGTCCTCTACATAGAACTACCAGAGAACGCCAAACCAGTAGATGTCGCTCGGGAGATCTTACTGCAATTAAACGATCCCCTAGCCTTGTATGAATCTGACACTGTTGTCTTAACGAAGCGAATTATTGACTTAGTTCCGTTGCTAAAAATCGAAATAATCATCATCGACGAGTTCCAGCATCTTGTCGAAAAAAATTCCAACAAGATCCTAGCAAGAGTCGGCGATTGGCTAAAAATCCTAATCAACAAGACACAGTGCCCAGTAGTCCTATTTGGTATGCCGTACTCACAAGTCGTTCTTGCTGCAAACAGCCAACTTCGTAGTCGTTTTTCCATCCAGTTTCATCTCCGGCCTTTTAGTTATTTGGAAAAGCAAGGCATCTTTCTAGGGTTCCTTAAGCAGTTAGATAAAGCCTTGCCATTTGATAAGCTTTCCGGACTTGATAATGAGCCATTAGCAAAAAAATTGTATGCTTTCTCTGGGGGAAATATGCGCTCTTTAAGAAACTTAATATTTCACGCATCCGTTCACGCAATCGATCACGAGCGAAGCTGTATCATTAAGGAAGATCTGCTCTATGCCTCTGAGCTCACTTCAGGGTATGCGCCCCATAAACCCACGGGGCGGTTATTAATGTGAGAAGTTCCAGGGGAGCAATGCATTGATATCCGGCTCTGGCT
>NZ_MJIL01000032.1 GCF_001939735.1 Photobacterium proteolyticum | reverse complement strand
TCAGAAAGCTCTCGTTTAAACTTTCCATAAAAACAAAAGAGTAATGATTCAATACGTTGAACTCCTCTAGCAATATAACGCTTTGTTAAGTTGCAGCTAACAGCCACGACATTCAAGCAAAGCCACCGTAATCACTGAACTCAACCGAACCAAAAATGCCACGGGTTAGCTGTCAGCTTGAACAATTTGTTAGCAGTTTAGTCACAACGACCTTTTATATTACCTACAAACATACTGGAGCTATCTAAAGCACCGAATCCATTTCTCGATTTAGAATACGTAACCTTGTTTTCATCAGGATATACTGTCCAAAGTTCTATCGTTGATTCTTCATTTTGTCCGACATATGCACAAGTCAACGTCCCTTGACCAAGTTGAAAGCAATCTAGATCGTTAGGTGAGACACTACTATTTTTTCCATCGAATTCCAGAATAAACTTTTGTGATGAAATACCATCCTTGCCAATTTTAAACCCTTCATCTTTGTAAGCTGAATGTCCTTTTAAGTCGCCGACCACGTAGCAATCCGCAATGGCTGAAAATGAACACATAGACAAAATATATATGATAAGCCTCATACTACCTCCTAACTGCTAACGCCAAATTAAGTAGTGAGCAACGCCACCACCTGACCTAAGGCATTGTGCCGTAAACACTAAAGCTAATTCAAACCAAAAGTGCCAAGCGTTGCGAATCTGCTTGAATTTATTGTTATACGCGTGGTTGAGGGAGCGCTACTTAACCGGACCCTTTTCGAACTGTTTTAGGTCATCTGATATTTCATTCCATGGTGCTTTCGAGCCCGTAAAGATATGAAAGCTCGGTTTATGAGTTGGAGTGTCGTCCAAAATACCCAACCGAATATTGTGTTTGCCTGTTTTCAACTTTCGTGAAAACAAACTCGAACCACAAAGACTACAGAAGGCTAATTCCGTTTCTTCACTTTTCCCATAGGTACTTACAAACTCTTCACCCGAGGTGAAAGTGAACTTGTCTGAGCTTAAACCACCGACTGAAGAATAGTCTGAACCAGTAAACTTCCGACACTCAGAGCAATGGCAGTTCCCCATGTACTCAAACTCATCTGGGACTTCAATTTTGACCTTGTTACAAAGGCATGACCCACTTAGCTTTCTCATTTTAATTCCCTCTAAAGCGTATAACGCCTAAAATAAGCGGCGAAAAACAACGCGCAGATATTGATATGAAGTGCGTAAACGCATAACTTCATTTTGCACCTGAACTGCCGAGTGTTTTTTGTCCGCTTGATTTTCTTGTTAAATTTGCCCCGCCCGATGAGGTCGAGGCCTGCTGTTAAATTTGCCGAGCAAGCGCCTTTGGTCTTTCTATTGCTCCTGCCTAACCCGTTTAACTCAATTTTCCGGCTCCTGACAACCGCTGAAGCCGCAAGAACATTACACGCCCATGATAATTTGTCGCTCTCTCCCAGCACAGCCACTCCGCACAATGCAGAGTCCGTCACTTAAACTCGACTAGCAAAATTTTACATCACCACCGATAAACTTCACCCGCTTTAATATCGTGATTTGCTCACCGCACGCCTCACAACAGGGAGCATCACCTTTTGCCACCATAAACTCGCGCCAGCTGACCGCCTTAACCTCACCGACCTCCGCCTGTCCCAGAGATAGCCTCGCCTTGTTCAGCCGTTCGCGACTCCGGTTATGGTACAGACCAACAAAGTGATACTGCTGCTTCCTCGGGAGCGCAACATGAGACACTATCCGCGCCATAAAATCATTATGCGACATCGTCATGCTCTCTGTACGCTGGGTCTGGTGAGACTTGTAGCTGTACCTCACCTCAGTGTCGGAAACATGTCGTAGTTGCGTGTTTTTTATCGCACCACCTCGAATATAACGAGCGAGGTACTTCGCCACTCCATGCCCGTGAGAATACTGCCTGGTGCAGTGGACGACCCAGTCTTCACGCCCCCACTGGTTCAAAAGACTGGCCACTTGCGCCTTGCTCAACTCCGGCGGGTAGCTTAACTCACCATCGACCAACAGGCCCCTCAACACCGACAGATACTTGCCGCGGAACAGCTTCATCATCACCTTCGCCGGAAACAGTATGTCCTTCTTCGGCTTCACCCATTCCGTCTCCCGCTGGCCTCCGTGAGTGACCAGGCAATGTATATGAGGATGAAATGACAGGTTCCGCGTCCAGGTATGCAACGCCAGAATACAGCCAGACCGGGCTCCAAGGTACTGACTGTCCGCGCTCAATTGCTGGATGGTCTCCCGCACAGATTTAAACAGCAGTTGCTGGCACTGCTCACGGTTATAGCACCACAGCACGTGCAGCGCATGAGGCAACGTGAACACCCAGTGATGATGCGGACAATCCAGGATGAATCCCTCGACCTTCCGCTGCCACTGCTCCCGTTTTAACGCACCGCATTGCGGGCAGCTGCGATGACCGCAGCTGTTATACCAGTACCCGTTGAAATGACCATTGCCGCAATACAGCGCATGCCCGCCCATCGCTGCCGTCCGGCAGGCCCTGAGCCGACTCGCTCCCTTGAGTTGGTACCGTGGAAGCCGGTGAGACTTGAGATAGAGTTCCAGTGCTTGCTGCATGAAACTTTGAACGGTATACGCCATGACTGGAGCATAGACAAATATTTAAGCTATATTAGAAGCAGATACGCAATCTTCGACGCAGCGCACTCCCCGAGCTTGCTCGGCAGATTTAACGCCAGCCATAAGGTGCGCCACGATAAACTCACCAAGCCAACTGAACTTCATACCAAAACTGCCGAGTGTAGAGCGTCACCCTTGATGGCCTTGTTATGGCAAACTCAAGGAGACCAAGCACTTAACAGAAACGCTACCGATACAGAAAAACTGCTCCAACACCAAACAGTCTACTCTGCCTTCAACACCTGAACAGTAAGAAATGCATAGCTTCATGAACTAATTAACAAAATCAGTAGCCAATGGGCAAAGAATGGCTCTTTGACAACCAGTTATAATCGGAACCTCCGGGGAAGAGAGCCAAGAACCAAACATTGATAACCTTAGCCTAAAATTGATTATTTCCAGCCGATGAAGTTTCAGGGATTACCAACAGCGGGTGCCTTGACTTAATCAAGCGTGCGGCGTGCAAAACCAATCAATCTCGCAGTTCGTTATACCGAGAAGCGTTCAGGTATATCGCCTGAGAAAGGCGACTTGATAGCAGCTAAGCTTGACCCAACAAAAGGAAAACAACCACCACGTTGCCTGTGCGAACTAATGCCATAACGCCTGCAATAAGGTGCCCCACACTAAACCAACCAAGCACACCGAACTCCATACCAAAACCGCCGAGTGTAGCGGGTCACCTTAATTGCTTTGTTAAGTTGCAACTTGTGCAAATAATCACTTCGCTTTACTTAAACTCTTTGCTTTCTTTTTGTCTCTAACCCAATACACAGAGCCATTTGTTTTTTTCATTTCAAATAAATCGATAGCTGCAAATAAATCGCTTAACTTTTTAAATCCATAGTTACGAGGATCAAATGATGTGTGATTTGAAATATGAGAACCTATTTGACCAAGCATTGTCCATCCGTCATCTTCTTCAACAGCATCGATTGCTTGTCTGAGTAAGTTCATCAACTTCGTATCACTTTTTATACTTTGACTCCTCTTCTGAACTGGCTTATTTACAGCATCTTCTTGATCAAGATAGAGAAATTTAGAACAACTATTAACAAAAGCTGCCGGTGCTTTCCTCTCACCAAAACCAATGATAAATTTGCCGTCAGCAAGAGCCCTTGTCACCAAAGGTGTAAAATCACAATCTGATGAAACAATACAGAGAATATCAACATCCTTTGTATATAAGACATCCATTGCATCAATTACCAAAGCAATATCAGTAGCATTTTTACCTTTTGTTAGATCAAATTGTTGAATTGGCTGTATTGCATAGTCATGTAGTACATCTTCCCAAGATTTGAGCGAGCAATTCTTCCAATTACCATACGCTTTACGAATATTGACGACACCAAACTTAGCAAGTTCAGATAGGATCGAATCAATCTTTGACGCTGGTGCATTATCAGCATCGATAAATAATGCGATCTTTTCTTTATCCTTCACAAACTCTCCTTTTGCAACTTAACGCCGCGTTAAGTAGTGAGCAACGCTACCACAAAACCCAACCATACCACCGTAAACACAAAACCCAACGATGGAATGAAAAATGCCATGCGTTGGGAATCTGTCTTAAACGCTTTGTTAGAGCGCTACTAACTCTGCAAGTTTACTAGCAACATTACCTATTGGATCTTCTGCTGTATCTAAACCACTTCGAGAGCCAAGTAACGGACTCACATCGCGAAGATCTTCATACGTAGTATCGTGGACAATTGGCACGAGCAAATCTGTAGAGAGTAAAGCAGATAGTTCTTTGTCTGCGACACCCTCTCCGGCTATGCGCTTCAAAAATGATGGCGTTACCATGACGATTCCAATTCTTGATTTAGCTAAACCTTTATCGATTTCACGCATTAAATTTGAGCCGAGCAAAACGTCTTTTTCGCTAAACCAAACTGAAACACCTTTAGCTTCGAGTAAGTCATGTAACTCCTTGGCAATTCCTTTTCGGTCATCCCAAGCGTGACATAGGAACACATCACGAAGATCAGGTTTAGAAGCTCGTTTCTCTACATTTTTTCGTACTGGAGTAAGAGTTCTAATTTCAGCCGGAGTATAAACCACGGAGGAACCAGGACTTGACCAACTAGGTCTAGGACGGCTTGAACTTGAACCACTTGAGCTGTTGCTACTGCCGCCGTACGAAGAGTATGAAGACGATGGATACGAGGAATATGAACGGTAGCTACCACGACTACTACATGCTGGACAGTTAGCTCTAGCACTTGCTGTTCGGTGACCATTTACTGGTGCTGTACATCTTGCCATTTAACGATTTCCTAAGTATGAATTCAATCCAATGATAAATGATTGAACACAATATGAAACAACGGCAGTATGGCGTTTCAAAGACGGTCACAAAAATACCGGTGCGCTCTAACGCCAGCCATAAGGTGCGCCACGATGAACTCATCAAGCCCATTGAACTCCAAACCAAAACTGCCGAGTGTAAAGCGTCACACTTGATGGCCTTGTTAGCACTATTATTTGATTTCTGTTAACTTCCCATTATCTACTAGATACTTTTTGGTTGGGCACATTTTATTCTCATTGTCTTCATTCTTTGGATTTGCAATAAATAACTTACTTTCTAATTTATAAACCATCCCATCACAGCTGGTAATTTGCTCGACAATTTTTCCACTACCTAGGTCTACAATTATATTACCTTGGCAAGAAGTACCGCATCCAAGAAAGGCAACGTAGTACTTACCACCATAATTTGGCCCTGATTTAATTTGTTGATTCAAGTTTTCTCTGAATGATTTTAGTTGTTCGAAACCAGTAAAGTCGATTTTGCTAACACTAACTTCTAACCTCTCGCTTGCTGGATATTCATCAAACTCATAACCAAAAGCAAAGCCTGATGAAACCAACAAGAAAATAATGCAAATATACTTAATCATAATTTATTACTCTATAGTGCTAACGCCTGCAATAAGGTGCCCCACACTGAACTAACAAAGAGCACCGAACTTCATACCAAAACCGCCGAGTGTAACGGGTCACCTTGATTGCTTTGTTAAGTTTTTATTATCCACTTAGCTAAGTCATATAGAAATTGTCCAAACCACCCAACGCTCAAGATAGAAAACAATGCTCGATGTGCTAGCATTAAATTACCTTTACATCGATATTCTACGAGGGGACACACCCACCTTAAATAATGGAACAAGACCCTAAAAATAAAGAGAGTTGCAACAAATGTGTACAAATATAACGCACTATTTATGAACGCATTATCAACAACAGCTTCTTCTATAGTGCTAGATAGTTTACTACAAACCCAAAACGATAAAGGGAAACCTAAAATCCAAAGTAATACATCATAAACACTGTGATTGTGTACAAAAGACATTTTCGATGAGCGATTATCTAAGAATTTTTTTATTTCACTGAAAACACCATTTACCCAGGTCGCATCATAACCATTAACTTCAACATTTGACTCATTTGGAGTTCCAGTACTTGGTAGCAGCGAAAGGTCAAAAACTCTTGGCTTACTAAAGTCGAAGAAAATTTTAAACGTATTATGTGGGTAGTAATTGTGCGCATATCTCAATGTTGACTCACTATCAACATATAATGATTTAACTTGCTCAGGATAGTTTACTGAGCAAAACACCTCATCGATTGGTCCCCAAAGTTCTTCACCATCTTTTCCTGCAATCGTTACTCGCAACAGGAAAGACTCACGTAAAGTTTTAATGTTTTCAGCATACTGATCATCAGTCTGGTTGTTTTGCTCAAATAATCCGACTTCAATTTCAGCTGCTGCATTAGCTCTTTCCTGAAGAATGTCACAGAAACGACGAAGATCTTCTTTATCTAGAGATAAAGAGGAAACATTCATCTTTTGCCGATTTTTAATTCTTGGTTTTCTTCCAGCTTCCAATTGGCCTCCTTAAAAACTTAACAGTGTATTAGGCTGCATGCTCGCTTTCACGCAGCTACCGCACTGGTTCTTTCAGTACACTATACTCACAAAAAAGGCTTATTTTCAATGGGTTAAATCACCAAAACGTACAGGTGACTGCTCAATGGATTCGGGCAAAGTAAGCATTTAGATTTAACGAGACCTCATATACGCCGAGCGTCATGAGTAAAGCCCTTTATTATCATGTAGATAGACTTAGGCATGCTGTGCAATACAAGCAATTCCTGTCTCGTTAATACCGAGTAGTGATTGGAGAATAGGCCATTTTTTATTATAACTGTATATACATACAGCACACCAAGGAAAGGTAATCATGGCTGGCTCTCCATTTATGCATCAGGTAAGAACCGAACTACGCACCCGCCAATACAGCATTCGCACCGAAAAGAGTTATATGTACTGGATCCGATGGTTTATCAGATTCAATGATCTGCGTCATCCTGCCGATATGGGCAATTCTGAGATTGAACGTTTTCTTAACCATCTTGCTATCAACCGAGAAGTTAGTGCCGCCACTCAAAATCAGGCTTTGTGCGCCATCATTTTTCTATATCGCTACGTGATTGGTAGGGAAATAAGCGAACTGCGCTATCAAAGTACTCGTACTCCCAAACGAATGCCAACTGTTCTTTGCGAGCATGAGGTAAAGGTTATTCTCAGCCATTTAAGCGGAAAATACTGGTTGATAGCAGCAATACTATATGGCTGTGGACTTCGCATTCAGGAGGCATTGTCGTTAAGAATAAAAGACATCGATTTTGATTCGAAATCGATTTTCGTATTCAACGGGAAAGGCGGCAAAGACAGGTATACTTTGTTGCCTGAATCCCTGATTATTCCTTTGGCTGATCAGATTAAAACAGTTAGGCAGGTACATCGAAAGGATCTGGATGAGGGAGCAGGCATGGCTTCTGTGCCTCCGGCCTTGCTAAGAAAGTACAAAGGAGCATTAAAACTATATGGATGGCAGTTTCTCTTTCCATCCAGCCATCGCTGTATTCACCCTTATGATGGATATGTCTGCCGTCACCACTTACATGCGACAGCATTTTCCAGAAAACTTCGAGAGGCTGTCAGGGCCAGCGATATCGCCAAACGGGTAACTGCACATACATTCCGACACTCTTTCGCAACGAGGTTACTGGAAAACGGTACAGATATTCGAACAGTTCAGGAGTTACTTGGTCATACCGATTTACGGACAACAGAAATTTACACGCATGTTATTGGCGACCGTCGAGCGGGAACCAAGAGTCCTGTTGATTTTATCGTTTAGGCAGCCGACTACTTAAGATTTAAAGCTTCACTCCAAACGAGATAAATTACAAATTACTTCCAAGGCTTTTTAGCGTCAGTCGTTGCCAACTACACATGAGAAAAAGTATGGTTAAACGGCTGGCATAAATCGAAAATGAGCAATAACTCTAAACAAAAATGGGGCACAAATAAGCCAGCAAAGATCTCGCTGACACAAAAGATCTCGCTGACACATCCACGTCAGCACACCGGGTTCCCTGGAGTTAGCCTTTCTTGTTGTTGTTCCTTCATGTAGCAATGAGCTCTCGAAAAATTCAACTGCTAACCACACAACAAACCACCTACTAATGGGATCTCTTCACAACAACCGTTCCGAATAAGGTATACCCTAGTCAGATGTCAGAGGATATGCTTATTTGGGGTTTTGCGCACATTTCCCCGAAAAGTTCATTCTTGCATGTAGGGTCGATCTAACAAACTTATGCCCGTGCGACCTGAAGTCGTATGAAGCGTTGTTCACCGCTTAATGAGTGAACCATCTGTATCACCAGATGAACCTA
>NZ_MJIL01000031.1 GCF_001939735.1 Photobacterium proteolyticum | reverse complement strand
TTCGGAACCGCCGTATGCGACCCACGCTTGTACGGTGGTGTGAGAGGACGGAGGCCGCGAGGCCTCCTCCTACTCGATTGTTTAAGTTGAAGTTCGCCCTGTGGTCGAATAAGTCCCGGTCGTGCGCGACCCCGGTTGATCGCAAGCCCGGCCGTTCCGCCATTACATTAAGCCCGAATCGAAAGACTCGGGCTTTTTCGTATGCGCTGATAGATCATAAATGATTTGAATTGCTAATTAGTCACGTAGCTGATTGACCAATCCATTTTGCTCCCATTTGGTGAATAATTGCCAAATGGTATTTGAGTGGGCACATGAAAAGTGTTGTTAGGGGCTTCTAGTTCGTTACTCGCATTTATTTTCGCTCCTGTTCCATATATGGCCTCTAAACCAATGTCATTAGCGCATATTCCTCCGGAAGTAAAAGCGTTTCTAGTTAGGCATTTATATTCTTCTGAGTAAGAGGTATTACCATCCAGGTGCTCCAACATTCCCAAGGCTGCATTAATAGTCCAATACGTGTACTCTGTAACCATGCAAGAGTAATCACAAGTTGGATCAGTGTACGTATACCATGCATTAGGGTGAGCTGAATAATCCCAATTACAATCATACTCGACAAAGTTACCGAAAGGTGTTGTTACAGTATCAGTAACACATTGATTGGCTGAGGTAAGGTTTTTTGCTACATCATCACGAGCCAGGTCATTAGCCCTACCTACGCCCGAGCCCGATAGAGAGTTATAGTTCTCATCTTCACTAAAGGTACTTGGGTGAACTTGCGCATACCCCACATGGGTAATCAAATGAAGAATCTCTTCGTAACTTGGGTCTCTTTTATCATTTTGATTAAAGCAAGATGAAAATGTAGAGTGCGAACTATCGCATAAAACCATTTCACTTTCATATAAAGCTTGTGATGATGAATCATCAGCAAATTTTGTTGCAACATTGCTAGGTAGCCTAGAGAGTAAGTCCATCATATAAGACTCGTCTTCATTTTTTAAAATAAATAATGAAGCGCCAACATTAGATAAATGATTAGTTACTCTATCATCATCCCAGTTACCGTCTTGATTGTTATCAAGATAGTTAGCTGTTATATTTGCGGCATGTAATAGATAATCATTTGACACTGACATGTCAGCATAAATAGTAACAGGTACAACATTACCACCTGTGATTTTGATGGTTTTTAATACAGCATTTGCAGGGACTTCTGATAAAGTTGCAGCTGATGATGAGCTACCACTACCACTACCACAACCACCCAAAACAAATAATGAGGCTAATGATATGATGCTTAAACGACTCAAATTAAACACTAAAAAACTCCTCTACATGTTGTAGTTCTATGATGCAATCTTACACATATAAAAATATCCAAAGATCAATAGTTTATTGTTAATTTTGTGATGTGGCGACACGTGTAGATATAGTAAATGTTATGGTTACTTTTTCTCTATATTTGATAGCTGGTTCAATGACTTAATCGCTAACAGGGTAACTCTCTCTAATTGTTCCTCCATTGATTCTGTCTTAGAGGATTTATTTACATCTATATCTTCTGTATGCTCGCCAGGCTTTATGTCCTCAGATTTTTTATATGGAGATTGTTTCATTCTATCACCTGCCAGCATAAATGAATTTCAACACGTTTTCTTGGTTTAACTGGATGGCCTTGTACTATACGAGAGTAGAGGTGAAAAAAGAGTAAACTACTATTATGGACTAGATAGTTTGTTGTAGCGCTCTTATAGTTTTATTTAGATGTGATAAGGGCAGACTGGCTGCCCCTTATTTCCTTACAGCTTTGTAATCATTAGCATGCCATCTCCAATTGGCAGTAGGGTTGAATATACCCTTTCATCTTTCGCTAGCTTGTCGTTTAGATGTCGAAGAGCAGTAATATCTTCGTCAACACGCTCTGGTTTAGCGACGGTTCCTTTCCAGAGTACGTTGTCGATAATTATTATCCCTTTTGGTTTCAACAGCTTAATGGCCTTTTCGAAATAGTCATCATAACTGATCTTATCAGCATCAATAAAAGCCATATCGAATGTGCTCTTATTCCCTTTTTCTATAAGCTCAGAAAGAGTTAAATTGGCATTGCCTAATTTTAGTGAGACCTTGTGGTCTACTCCGGCCGTGAGCCAATACTCTTTTGCAATAGCTGTCCATTCTTCACTGATGTCGCAAGCGACAATACGTGCACTATCGGGAATGACACGTGCCATAACAGTCGAACTATAGCCAGTGAAAACCCCCACTTCAAGTATCTTCCGAGGTTGCAGGCATGCTAGCAAGGTGCGAAAAAACTGTGCCTGATCTGGTGATATCATCATTTTTCGGCCAGTTTTCTGATAAGTAACTTCCCTTAATTCTTTTAAAAGTTCGTCATCTTGATCGTTGTGCTTACTGATGTATTTATTCAGTTGGTCATCAAAGTTTAAATATTTCATTCGGGTGTACCATATACTTCCATGAAAAGTTTTTTAGCTGTTTTTGGAGTGTTAATTCCAAGGTTGGTATGTGAGATGGGAATGGTTGTGATTCGTTGGTTTTTACCCGCAGGTGTGGCACCAATTGCTGGTATTCCGAAGAAACGTTCCCGTCCTTTTTGACCTTTCCCGGCTAAAGCTTTGTCGACTGTTATGATTAAATCTGGATTAATTATGATAATAGACTCAGGTGTCATTGGCTTAACACCCTCAAAGCTTGCTGGGTTGATAATGCCTGCCATAGCCAGTAAACGATCAACAGGTGTCTTCTGACCTGCAATAAGCAGACTATTTTTTCCATATAGAAAAATCGCTTTTTGCGGTTTTTTAATCGATTTTTTCAACTCTTTAAGTTCATTAAGCTCCTTTTCTAATTGGTTAATGAGTACGATACCTTCTTGGCTTTTACCAAGTGTGAGGGCTATTAAGCTGATTTGTTGCTTTAGATCAGCGATGTTGATTGCCTGTTTAAGAATAAGCGTTTTAACGTTAGCTTGTTCTAGCTGACTGTTTAGTCTGCGGTTTAAGTATTTATCATCGCTTATATACAATGTTGGGCTAAGTGATAAGATGCCTTCAACGGATAAGTTACTTGGATGGCCTAAAACTGCAATGGCTTTTGCCTGCTTGGGGGATGTGCTGGTTTTATCTGCGCCGACAACTTGGCCGCCAGCACCAAGTGCGAAGACTATTTCGGTGATGTTACTGCCTGAGATAATGATGCGCTCACTGGCATAAGCGACTTGAGAAACGAGTAGTTGCCATGCGAGTAAGGTGGCGCCTATTAACTTAAAATGGTTCATGTTGAGCTACCGAATAAAAGCCCTTTCCAATTAAGGAAAGGGCGGTTGATTAAAAGTTATATGCAAGATTGATATTGATGCTTCGGCCTTCTTCGTAGTACTCCGCTTTGCTATCAGCTCTGCTGTCATTTTGGAGGGCGTAGGCTTCGTCAAAGAGGTTCGTTACTGACATAGAAAGAGTGAGATCTTCGAGTTTGGCTGGAATATATTCCGCATATACATCAACTGTGGTCCAAGCTGGAACACTCTGGCGTTCATTTTCAGGTATAGGAACAAGCTCACCGCCTGCTTCTGTGGAAGCTGTTGGAACACGATGACGTTTAAGGGCATGAGTTGCCTTACCACCAAGGCGCCACTCTTCATCAAGCTGGTTTTCAATACTGACAACAATCTTGTCCGATGGCATATCTGAAAGGTATTGGCCTGTCTTCAGGTCTTCACCAATTGTTACTGCATATGATGCAGATGTGATCCAGGTATTGAATTGATATTGGGTTAGTATTTCACCACCGCGTAGGCGGATTTTGTCTCTATTTACTTTTACTCCATCTTTATAATTAGGATCGGAATAGTCAGTACCTATGTAGTCTTTGATATCATTTTGGAAGATGTTTACTTTTGCTAAAAGCGAATCATCATCTGTAAGTAGGGCTTTGTTTTTAAAAGTTAAACCGATTTCTTTATTCTGAGAACGCTCAGATTTGAGGTTTGGATCGGGTTTGAAACCTCGGCCAGAAGTGAATAGCTCCGATAAACGAGGTGCAGTCAACGCTTCATCATAAGCAGCAAATAAGGCAAGTTTTTCGCTCAATTGCTGGTTAAGGCGTAGCCCTGTTGACCATTGGTTTTCGGTTCTGCCATCACGAAGTAATGCTTGGCCCTCGAATTCAGCATTGCTTGATTCAACATAAAACTCGTCGTATCGAAGACTAGGAGTCAGTGTAAAACCGTTGCCCAGATCCATTTGTGCGTTGATCCAAGTGCCAAGTTGGTGGGAATTGGCTGATGGTTCACTCTGGGCTGATTCATCGATCCAAGCGCCATCCTCAAGCGTACCGATTTCGCCTTTATGTGACGTGAAGTGCCCTGATACGCCGTAATGGAGTAATGTTTCTTCAAATACATTATTTAACTGGCTGTTGTTTGTAAGAATGAAACCATAAGAATCATCTGAAATCTTCTGGGTATCTGAAGTTGTTACCTTAGTTTCATCAGTATATTCCACAGTATAAGTATCAACTTGGTTGATATATACATTCGCATGGAAGTCGACTAGATCGTTGCCTAACGCTTCGTTGCTATAAGTTAGTACAGCATTGGTATAGTCGCGGCTGTTGTAACCATAATCTTGTCGGACCTGATCCCATTTTGATTTGTCGATATAAATACTGACTTCGAGGCGTTGATCTGATGAAAGATCGTACCCTGACTTAAAGAGATAAGATTGCTCTTCACCACCTGTTTTGTAATAGGTGTCACTACCATCACGCTGGTAACCACCGCCAATACTATAAGGGTTGCGGGAACTGTCAGTAGCAGAAAATAACCAGTCAAAATTGTTATGAAGACCAAATAAGGACCCGGAAAGTGTTTGCTGTTCATTGTTGCTTCGAAATCCGGTGTTAACCAAGCCGCCAAAAGATGCGCCGGGTTTGAGAAGATCATATGCTGAAATGAACTCAAGTTTGACGGCTCCGGCCGCAGCACCTGATGAAGTACCGTTAGTTACAGTGGCACTTTTCAGATAATTAGGGTTGATCGCCCAACTACCTTTTTTAGAGTGGGAATAGCTTTGTCTTGCACCATCAATAGTTACATTTACATGATCTTGGTCTAGACCTCGAATCGAGATGCTTTTGACACTTGCATTCGGCCCGCCTGTTATCTCGACATTGGGAGAACTTTTAAATACATCAGGAATAGTTTGAGCATTACTATTTCTGATCTCATCCCTAGAGATAATGTCTATAGACTGTGTGGTATCAGATTCACTATCTATACTGCTGCCGATAACCGTAATTTTTTCTAAGTAAAAGGTGGGAGTTTCTGTTTGGGCTTGTGTTGTACTACAAACTAAAGCAGTACAGATAGCCAAAGAAATTTTACTTCTTAACATGATTACTTTCTCATTGATAATGATTGTCATTTGCATTGCTGGTGATGGTAGTTTGGGATGTGTGAAAAAAATGTAAATTATCAATAAGAAAAAATGATGGGGCGGGATCGTCGTTGTAAGGTATTAGCGAGTGGATGATTACAGAGTCAGATATCTTTCTTTTCATGTTTTTTTCATATTTATTATCAGATACTTATTTTCATATAACTATAAAAAGATGAGATGATATATTGAAAGATAAACAATATTGGGTTACTGCACTATTATCATCATTTACGATGGCAGTAATAATGTCGGGTATTATATCGGCATCAAAAATGGGGTTTAATTTAGATTGGCTTTATTCTTGGCCTAGAAGTTTTATTGTCGCCTGGCCATGTGCGCTTATCCTTAATTTGACAGTGTTACCGAGAATACGTCAATTATCTTCATGGATTTGTTCACGCTGAAGATTAATAACTTTTTATAAATATTAGGTCAGAATATGTTGATTTCAGAAAACCTGATTTTATTAAATGGTTAAAGAGTGAAAAAAAAGTGAAAGTTATTGATGTTGATAACACATAAAGTAGATCGCTTTTATTTATCATGCTTAAAGTAATATATTGCATCTAAGTTGTTAGAAGCAATTTTAGCAACTTATTTTACAAATTAGGTATAATAGGTATTAAACATGATAAAAAAAACACTTGTTGCCAGCCTGTTACTAGGTAATTTTGCATCGGCTTATGCAAATAATATTGTTGATGAATATCAACAACAACTCATGTCTAGTATAAATTATAACGAGTCTTGCTATGTCAACCCAGCCAATTCATCGGTTAGTGACCAGTTGTCTGAATGTGAGAGCTATTGGTTTTTTAACCTTAGTGGTTTAGATGCAGAAAAGAGAATAGCTGTTACAGGTGATTTCCTGGGGATTGGGATCTCGTCTTCATTTGTGTTAGTAAATAAGCCACTATCAGAGAACGAAAGAGTTATTACAGCGGTAGATGAATTCTATGCCCCAATGATGGTTGATTTGATCGATAGTTCTGTTGATGGACTAACTAACGCACCAACCGTTGTTGAAGAGATAAAATCATCTGCTAGAAGCCGTAGATCTACGGTTTCTGGGCCGGAAACGTCTTCTAGTACACAGCCTAGCACTTATTCATGGAAATTCAGGCAGGTGATTCCGCTCAAGAAAACCGTTTTCTATGATAAACGCTATGATGTAGCGATTCTAGAATATGAAGTGGAAGCATTCTCTCGCTTACCTATTTATGATGAGCTAGGTAATTCAAAATATGGGAACCCAAAATATGTTAGGGCAACTTTAGTTGGCGGTACAGGAATTAGCTTTAATGTTGATAGACGTGGTCTCGACTATAAGGAAATACGATCTACCCGTAAAGCGCCACATCAAGAGATGTTTTATAAGTATCGAGAATATTTAAATAAAGTTACTATATCAACTAAATGGAATGGTGTTCAGGCAGCTGTCTTCGACTCCTTCCCTAAGAACAATGATCGTGATCGCACAGGTGTTACTTATAACTCAAGTGTTCAATTTGGACTTGGAGTCAGTATACCTAAGTTACCTATCAATAAGCTCGACTTTAGTTCAACAAAATCACTAACTTTTGAAAACGGTGATTTTTTTGACTATACGGCGAATACAGGAATGCACAAGCATCATGTAACATACAGTAATAAGGAGTTTGGTTCTGATTATGCGAAAAAGACAGGGTACTGTGAACTAATTGGCAATGCAAAAGGATGTTGGAAGTACACATCAGGTATAAACCCACCGTTACCCTCATTTCCATTGCTATATAATACACCATATAACAATGGCTTCGTACCTGATTATTCAGTAACATATGAAGTGCCTCGTGATACTGCAGGAAAATCTCTATTTCAAATTACGAGTTCGATAGAGGGAATGGCATTGCAGGGCTATGCAAGAGCTTGGTTTGCTAACCTATATTACAATGGTACTGGGGGCAGCGACGGAGAAGACTACAAACTGAATACCTACACTAAAACGCTTTCTCTGCGTATTGACTGGAATAACCCGATATTCACAGGGGCAGAGCCCAGTATTATTCGGGCAGCCTATGGATCCGATAATATCCCACAATGCCTAACGGCTCTTGAAGGTAACTCAATTGCCATTTCAGAATGTAGACCGAATACAGATGAGCAGTTGTTTATTTATACTCCAGATTTGCAATTTGTATCTATTTCTAATGACAATAAATGCCTTGATAGTTCCAGTGATGTGTTAGAACTTAAACCCTGTGTTGTATATTCCAATAATAGCCAAAGTTGGTACTGGGGTGTAAATGACAGTGGTGTAAGTGCTAGTTCAAATGCTGTTCTTTATACGGAAGCATCTGATGGAATGTTTAAGGTTCTCTCTCCAGCATCGTCTGGGGCCGAAGGGATAAAGATTATGAGTACTGACTCAGTGTTAGACGCTGGTAATATACTTCCTGACTCCAAATTTAACACTCTTAAAGGTCGATATAAAGCTTCGGCAATCGTGGATGTTGGTGCAACAGAGTAGTTTTGCCATTTTTTGATGAGAAGGTAGTGAAAATTAGGTTGTGTCAAGTTGGCGCCTACACTATCTTCCTTTTTATTGTGTACTTGGTATGTACGGTTGTATTAGTCAAGTAGCTTGTATATTCAATATACTTATCCAGATGCTTCCTCAAACTCAATAAGTGCTTCTCGATACACTGATATTAGTTTTTTAGCATGTTCTATCTGACCATTACTTATTGCTACAATTATCTCTTCTCTTATTTCAAGGATGCTTGCCTGTTTCATTGTCGATGAGTTCACCTTTCCACCTTATGTAGTGGTCAACAGATTCCGGACATTGTTTTAAGCTGATTTTCGGCATTAACTGGCGACAGCCCATCATTGGCTTGG
>NZ_MJIL01000030.1 GCF_001939735.1 Photobacterium proteolyticum | reverse complement strand
GGTTTTACTTTTGGCGAAGCAAATTATAACTCTTTACCATGCTGTTCAAAAAACACTCACGAAAGATCAACACGCCCTAGAGATTCTAACGATAGTAAAACATATTGGGTTTACTATCCTAGATATCGTGCTGGGCGGATAAATGACATCGGCAAAGTTAGATTGAGATAATGCATGCCGCTGATTGGCATAACAAAGGCATCAAGGTGACGCTTTACACTCGGCATTTTTGGTTCGGAGTGTATCTGGTTTGGTAATTTCAGCGTTGGCGCACCTTATGCCCAGCGTTATAACTCAAGGAGGAATAGATGGAACCATTGCGGTTGGACATAACCGATGAAGATGTCACTGATTCAACAAGAATATATCGATATTTTTCATTTGAAGCCTTTGTTAACTTAATTGAAATGGACAAGTTAACTTTTGCTAAAGTTACCACTTGGGAAGATCCTTGGGAGAATATCCTGTCAAATTATGAGCTTCATATTGGTGAAAAGGTGAGTGCATCCTTTTACAGTGCAGATCAGCACTTCTTTGGTCAATGCTGGACTTTAAAACAAGAATCAGATGCTATGTGGCGTATCTATTCACCAAATAAGTGTGGTGTAAAAGTAGCATCAACAGTAGGAAAATTGAGGAAACTTACTGGTGTACGCCGTGTTGGTGTGTCTAAGGTCAGGTATTTCAAAGATATAGACGAATTAATGCACATGGTGCAACAAGATGATAGCCGGGGATATACGACGAGATATAAAAGAGTCGACTTTTCCCATGAAGAAGAAATTAGGATTCTAGTCCATCCTCAGGACTCTACAGACGGAGACTTCCACGATAATACTCATGTAAATTTGGCAATGCCAATAACTGAGTTCTTAGACCAAATTCAAATTGATCCGAGAGCACCTGCGTGGGTTGAAAATATGGTCAAATCGTACTGCAATCGCATGTTAGCAGACACAAATGTAATTAAGTCTGATCTGTACACTAAACAACTAAAAGGTAAGTTCGTACGCAAGTATGAGTTAGCAGAAAAATCTGTGCCGTGGAGTGAGTTATAACAAGGCAATCAAGGTGATGCGTTACACTCGGCGGTTTTGGTGCGGAGTTCGGTGCGCTTTGCTGGATTAGTGGGGCACACCTTATTGCAGGCGTTATGCTTCCGAGTTACCTTTGGTTTTGCTCTGTTTAAATTTGACACTCTGAAGTGTCATACATCTGGAAATATATGGAACTAATCTATACACCACCAATATCAGGAAAGTTGATATATATAACACTTGCTATCACATTTGTTTTTACCCTTTATTTATCACGAAAAGTACAAGGTGCAAGTTGGAAAGATAAGGTGGGAGGAGGTCTCTTTGCATTTATGCTGTTCATTATGCAGGTTGATGCAAAGGAAAGGATGGATGAGATTCAGGCAGTAAATGAATCTAATTGCTCAATTAAAGGATGCGTTGTTTTAGTCGGAAAAGTAGATAGGTTTAAAAGTTATAAGGACATTCTCTTTAAAAACTATTTAACAAATGAATTTTATCTTGATGGTCATAAGTTTAAATTTCACAAAGGTGAAGATGCTTTTGAATATACAACGATAGTCGAAGAAGGCGGGGTTTTCGAGAGAAATTCCGGGCCATACAAGCTTTATTTATATAAAGGTAAAATAGTAAAAATTTGGAGATTGAGAGATTCCAAGTGATTTTAAGGTTCACTTTTATGTACAGTGAGAATTTTAAGCATAACAAGGCAATTAAGGTGACCCGTTACACTCGGCGGTTTTGGTATGAAGTTCGGTGTGCTTTGTTGGTTTAGCGTGGGGCACCTTATTGCAGGCGTATGGCGCAGGGGCGTACAGGCAACGTGGCTGTCGTCTTATTGCCGGCGGGCCGTGCTTAGTTGCTAGTGAATCTCAGTTTTCCAGCTCTGTTATGGTGATGGTAGTTCTCAAGGAAAATAGACAATTGTGGTTTCTGTACGCAACCGCCCGATTGGCGTTTTGAGGTGGCTTCTTTCTTTTGTCCAATTGGCTCCTGCACTTGTGTTGATTCCCTTCATTTTCGTTGGGTCGAGGCTTAGCAGCTAGCAAGCCGTAGTTTTCCAATCCTGTTATGATGCTGGGTGTTTGCAATGAAAATCGGCATTGTTGGTTCCAGTCCGCAGCACGCTCGATTGTCGTTTAGTACTCGCTGCTTTTTCCTTAAGCACCGATTCACACTGATAGAAGAGAGCAGTCCGTTCTTCTTCTGAATAAATCCTGCTCAAATTCCCATCAAAAAAATTCAGGTTTCTGTTATAGCTACCTGAAATAAATCACAAAATTGCGATCTCTCAACTTCCCGTTTATTAAGTGATGTATGATGCATGAATCATATGGCAGGTGAATAATTCTGTTCGGCGGTAGCGTGCCTGATGTTTGTATTGGATCCCTTGAGTGCGCCATACAAGGCAATCAAGGGTGATGCGTTACACTCGGCGGTTTTGGTATGAAGTTCAGTGCGCTTTGCTAGTTCAGTGGGGCACACCTTATTGCAGGCGTTACTAGACTAGGTTGAGTTCTTTTTGTGTACTTAACTCCGCAGTCGCTGTGAGTTGGTCAATTCCAGATAAATTCGTATGCAGTTAGAATCGTTCGTCGTTCATAGCGGCTTCTTATTTTTAAACGTCTCAACTGTTTGCGTGAATGTTCACTGGTCACCGCGCCAACTTCTGTATTGGGTTTTAACCATGGTTCGGCCGTGGCGGTTGATACTCCGTGTTCTCACCAGTTCTTAAATTTCTCAGCTATTGCCGCACCATTATCGAGGATAGCCGCTTTCAATATTGTGGTCGGTGCGTTGGCAGGGAAGTGGTTACATTTTGGTGGTTGTCGTAAGCAGTAAAATTGTGGGCGATGTTCGCGGCTTTAGTTTGGGCTGCCTTTTTATCAATATTGGCGAGCGTTTCGGGTTCATCTTTTCTAGGTAAACCATAGTGCTAACATCATCGTAGCCGCTATTTTGTGGGTAAATGCGCAGTGATTTTTGTGGTTATAGTTTTGAATTTGTCTGCCTTGAATGGGGTGTTTGTCGCGCTTAATCAGCGTACTTTTTCATTTCACTTCATCATGGCAGGCAAGCTGCTTAAGCTAAGTCGATAGGCCTAGTAACAAAGGCATTAAGGTGACGCCTGACACTCGGCGGTTTTGGTTTGAAGTGTATTTGGTTTTGTAAGTTCAGCGTTGGCGCACCTTATGCCAAGGCGTTATATTCCCAAGGAAAACATGAATAAGATTGAACGAAAGTTAAAAGAAAATCGAAATCGTAGAGCCAGAGAATCTCTGCTTTCGTTGCTTCCTGGATCATTCGGAAGTTATCTAGAAAATGTTGAATTCTCTAGTGATGAAATTTGTCTGCGCTATGCAGCTTTCTCAACTTGGGATCAGGAATCGGACTGTCAGACTACTACCAGAGGTTCAATTGAAAGCTGGAAAAATTATACTTTTCAGGATTGGAGTGATCTTATTGATGCACTAAGAAGGCTTCCATCTGAAGAGTATACTGGCTGGTTATTCTTTGATATCGACGGCCCATATTACAAGGTTAAATTTTCAGAATTACTTCTCTTCCTAAATGAGCTTGAATTATTCACTACTGAAAATGACAAATTCGACTTTGGATGGGTTGGTACAGAGCTAGATTGTGGCATTATTGCAGAGTTTAACCACACATCGTTTTGTAGAAATGATTTTGAGTTAAGTGTTTGGGGAATATAACAAGGCAATCAAGGTGACCCGTTACACTCGGCGGTTTTGGTATGAAGTCCAGTGTGCTTTGCTAGTTCAGTGTGGGGCACCTTATTGCAGGCGTTATCTGCTGTCTAAATCGGAGGGATTGTGGTAAGAAAAAGTTGGAAATTAGAAGATGCTCAAGCTATTGCTGATGAGTTTCCGTATACGTTTTATAAGCCTTCAAAAGAAGTGATTTTAAAGCTTCGCCCTGGAAATCAGGCTAAGCTAATTTTTGAGTTTGACTCTCAGGATCCGGAAGCCCCAAGGGCCGAAAGAATGTGGGTAGAAATCACTAGCGTAACTGAACATGGCTTTACTGGTTATTTAGACAATTACCCTGAATATATCCAAGACCTTAAGTACAAAGATCCAGTCGATTTTCAGGCATGCCATATCATCGATACAGACATAGATGACCCAGTTCCGTCAATTACAGACAAGTATATTAAGCGCTGCTTCGTTACAAATAATATTCTCCATGAAGGAAAGCCTGTTGGTTACCTGTACAGGGAGGAACCGGATTATGACGATGATAGTGGTTGGCGAATTACAACTGGCACGGAAACAGATGAGTATATGGATGACCCGAAAAATACCTCATATGTGTCTTTAGGTGCTGTTTTACGTGAAGATGATAGTATTATTGCACTTCTTGAATATAAAGCTGGAGTCGCTTTCGCCAAGGATACAAACGGTAACTTTATCGAACTGGATTAAGCAGATAACAAAGCAATCAAGGTGACCCATTACACTCGGCATTTTTGGTATGAAGTTCGGTGTGCCTTGTTAGTTCAGTGCGGGGCACCTTATTGCAGGCGTTATATGGCAAATAGAGTTAAGTATGTATGAATAATTCAGAAAATTTTAAATTAGTTTGGTGGGGTATACTCGTAATTGTAATGGGTGTTTATCTGTTTGGTCGTTATGATGCGTTGATCGAAGGTAAACCATCATATTTCGATACAGTGGTATTTATAGTATGGGTTGGTGTATGTCTTGCTCCTATCTTCAAAGAAATGAATCTTTTTGGTATGAAATTAAAGCAAGACATTGATGATTTAAAGAAGGATATGAACTATCAATTCAATATGATGAAAACAGAAATAAAATCATCAATTGAAGTTTCATCAGCAAATAATAATCAAATATACGTTGGGTCAAGTCCTATTCCTCCCGAAGATTCTGAAATTGCGGATATTAAACAGACTCTGGATGATGTACTGCACAGAATGGGCATTGCAACTGAAAATAACAATAACGTAATGCAGTTTGATGTTAATAATTTACCTGTAGATATGTTCAAAGTTAGGTTTTCATTTGAAAAATTATTGAGAGACAACTTATCCAGTTACTCTGAGAAAAATAGACCTACACCTATAGGAAAAATGCTTAATAATTTAATAAGCATGGGTGTCTCTAAAGATATTGTTTTCGGTGTAAAAGAAGTTATTTCAATTTGTAATTATGGTATTCACGGAGAGGAGCTAACTGAAACACAAATAGACTTTGTGCAAGAATCTGCTCCATCTCTTCTTACAGCACTGAAAAATGAGCTGCGTAAAGCCATATAACAAAAACATCAAGGTGACGCATTACACTCGGCGGTTTTGGTATGGAGTTCGGTGCGCTTGTTAAGTTTATCGTGGCGCACCTTATGTTAGGCGTTATGTTTTTATTATAGATAAGTGGAAGTATGAATAATCAAAAAAAACTAAAGAAATATACAGACTCATTTATAAAAGGTTTGCTTCCTTACTTAAAAAAAGGGTTGCATATTTCAGCAAAGATCCATCCTGCCAATACTAATGGGGCGATAATTGAGTTTGAGATACAAGAACAGAAAAGATCTGAAATAAAGGTCCTAGAAACTGTGCCTTCGATAAATACAACACTTGAACGAATAGACCAGCGAATGATTGGTGGCAATATTCAAGGAGTAACATTCTTAGGTACTAATGTATACATGGATGGCCAGCGGATTGTGATTATCAAAGGAGAGGATGACTTTAATCACTGGAGCAACAGTGCAGTTACTGAAGACATAAATAGAATCGTATCTCCGAAAGGGGGCTCTAAATGAGTGCTCAGGAATTACGGCAAGATGAAACTAGGGGATCTCTTGATAGTCGAGTTTTAGCCTTAGAGATGAACTCCAATAACCGCTGGGAAACATGGTTTGGTAGAAATCCCGGTATTGTTTTAGGTTCACTTATAGCTGCTATGTGCACTGGATTTTGGGTTTATCATACATGGCAGGTTGAAAGGATTGATAAAAAACATCAAGAAGAATTAACTAGAATAACTAAAGAAAATGACTCTCGAATTCTATGGTTAAAAGAGCAACACAAATTGACAAGTCAAGCAGACAAGGACAAGTGTGATATAGAAGTATCAAAACTTAAGTCCAAATTATTGTCCCAAAGTGATCTTGCTAATCAAAACATAACAAAGCCATCAAGTTGACGCCTGACACTTGGCATTTTGGGTTTGAAAGTTCAGTGCGTGTGGTGAGTTGGTCATTTGCGCAACTTATGGCAGGCGTTATGCCTAGTAATCTTATCCAGGCGACATTGAAATTGAAAATATAAGGGTGAAGCGTGCTTCTGAGTATTTTAGACTTCCTGTTCACAATTGGTGGTATTGGTGTTTTGATCTCGATTATAGCCTTTATCGCTATGATGATATTTGCAAAACGACTGAACCCTAAAATTATTCTTATGATGATTGCTATCTTCGTAGTAACACTTTCCGTTACCTTTACTTTTCCAAGTATTGCTCGCTCAGAGTTACGTGCGAAGCTCTCTCAAGAGATTATCAGCTCAACATCAGATGGACACATTAACCGAGATGAGACTGTCGCAGCACTAAAACAGATATCGTATGTTCAGGGTACAAACTCGCATTCACTTCAACGGTTTGGTTTTACAATTCAAACTGCTGAAGAGGTCATTTATTTAGAGTTGGCTAGAGACTCTAACGATAGTAAAACATATTGGGTTTTCTATCCTAGATATCGTGCTGGGCGGCTAAATGGTATCGGTAAAGTTAGATTGAAGTAGTGTCAGCCGCTGATAGGCATAACAAAGCAATCAAGGTGACCCGTTACACTCGGCGGTTTTGGTATGAAGTTCGGTGTGCTTTGGTGGTTTAGCGTGGGGCACCTTATTGCAGGCGTTATGGCGCAAGGGCGAACAGGCAACGTGGTGGTCGTTTGCTGTTCAGTGAGTCAAGCTTAGCAGCTACTGAGTCGTTCCTTTTAGGCGATATATCTGAACGCTTTCTGGTATAACGAACTGCGGCATTGATTGGTTTTGTTCGCAGCACGCTTGATTTTACGACAGCATACGCTGTTGGGTACTCCAGAAACTTCATCGAAAGGTAACTATCAATTTTGGCTTTAGGTTATCAAATTTCAATTCTTCGCAATTTTCTCCGTTAACTCTGATTTCTACTTGATAGTAAAGAGCTTTTCTTTCCTAAGTTAAGCATAAATTGGTTAAACAAATCATAAAGTAACGATTACTATCCTGCATGTTTGCGGGTTGTTGCGTATGATATTCAGCTATCGAGCAGGAAGCACTGTAGCGGTAGCGTGCATGATGGTTGGGTAGTGTGCTTTAAGCGCGCCATAACAAGGCAATCAAGGTGACCCGTTACACTCGGCAGTTTTGGTTTGAAGTTCTGTGTGCTTTGTTAGTTTGGTGCGGGGCACCTTATTGCAGGCGTTAACTGCTTAAGTGTCAGATAAAGCGGCAATTATGCCGCATTCTGTTATTTGCATGTACCAGGGGCACGGCATGCA
>NZ_MJIL01000029.1 GCF_001939735.1 Photobacterium proteolyticum | reverse complement strand
GACTTGTTTGACTCGGCATTTTTGGTTTGGAGTTTAATGGGTTTGGTGAGTTCACCGTGGCGCACCTTATCCCAGGCGTTAAATTCCTATAGATAGGTGGTAAATGAAAGATATAAACGAACATAAAAAAATTGCAGTGTTGATTGATGCTGATAACGCTCAAATGTCAAAATTAAAGCTGATAATTGAAGAGATTTCAGCTCATGGCCATATTGTTGTAAAAAGAGCTTATGGTGATTGGTCGAGTAGTCAGTTAAAAAATTGGAGGCAGTCATTAAATGAGTTGGTAATTCAACCAATCCAGCAGTTTGCATACACAACAGGTAAAAACTCTACTGATACGGCAATGGTAATTGATACTATGGATTTACTTTACACTGATAAATTTGATGCTTTTGCATTAATTTCAAGTGATAGTGATTTTACTAAGTTAGCATCTAGATTAAGAGAATCGGAAAAGTATGTTTTTGGTGTTGGTGAAAAGAAAACACCCATTTCATTCCGTAATGCCTGCGATGATTTTATTTATACTGAAAACCTCAATGAAATATTGCTAGAGAGTAGGGATAAGCCTAAAAAACATGTTGATAACAGCCAAGATAAAAGTGGTGAAAACGAAATTGTTTTGCTATTAGATAAGGCTTGGGAAAAGCATCAAGATGAAGATGGTTGGGCAAATGTATCATCAGCTGGATCTTTTATAAAAAGAACTAAGCCTGATTTTGATCCGAAAAATTATAATGCAAACAAATTGCCTGAATTAATTGAGCGGTTAAGTGAACATTTTAAAATGAAAAAATATAAAGGAAAGGGAACAGTACATATTATAGCTTATCAATCGAAGCGGAATTTAACAAAGCAATCAAGGTGATGCGTTACACTCGGCGGTTTTGGTATGGTGTTTAGTGCGCTTTGCTAGTTCAGTGGGGCACACCTTATCGCAGGCGTTATGGCTCTGAGGACAGTATTTCATGAGTAATGTAAAGTTTAGTCCAGATATCTCTGGTATTAAAAGTATTGAGTTCAGACCTTACATGGTCGAATGTGCATATGATTATTATATGGTTTGTACTACTTCGACTCATCAAAGGATGGGAATTCAAGCAGTCATGGCAGCACTTGCTATTGAAGTTCTGTTAAAAAGTTTCAATTCAAAAGTTACTGGGAACAGCGGTCGCTTAGATGAAACATATGAGTTTAATAAAAAAGAGGTACTGCCAAAGCGATCTAATGCTCATGATTTGGTCGTTTTATATAACTCTCTTCCGAAAAGTATACAGTCTTACTTGTTTGATTATTCTGAATTTCAAGTAATTGAATTAAATAAGGATTTATTTACAACTAGTAGGTACATATATGAGGAGAATGCAAATACTATACATGATGATGACATTATTAAATTAGCGGCATGTTTGATCTGTAAAGTTGCTTATTTGTACCTTAAACAAGGCTGTAATGACCCATTCATTAAAAATTTGGATATTGATAAGTTGTTCTTTAGCCAAGTTCAACCAATTTTCTGGTGTACAGCGCCATAACAAAGCAATCAAGGTGACCCGTTACACTCGGCAGTTTTGGTATGGAGTATAGTGTGCTTTGCTAGTTCGGAGTGGGGCACCTTATTGCAGGCGTTATATTAATTAAGGAAAATTCAGTGGATGTTACAAATGCTGTAGGGAACAGTATCACCACAAATCTTGGTGATCTTGAAATTGTTAAATTTCTGGGAAAGGGAAAGTCTGGATATTCATACTTAGCTCAAAACTCAGAGCATCAATATGTACTAAAACTCATGCACTATGAACCATGTGCATATTACTCATTTGGTGATGCAAATAAGGTGGAGCTTGAAGTTTCTGCGTATAAAAACTTGGAAAATTCTGGAATTAAAATTCCTAAGCTTCTTGATGTAAACATTGAAAATAATTATCTCATCAAAGAGTATATTGATGGCAATCTTGTTACAGAATTAATAGTTGACGACTCTCTTCCTGATTTATGTATTGAACAAGTTTGTGGTATGTCAAAGGCTCTTAAATTACTAGGTTTGAACATAGATTATTTCCCCGATAATTTTGTATTGAGCAATGGCATTCTTTATTACGTTGATTATGAGCATAATCCATATGATGAAAAGTGGGATTTAGCCAACTGGGGTTTGTATTATTGGGCAAATACAAAGGGTATGAAAGCTTACAAAGAAACGAAAGACCCTACTCAAATTAACGAATGTGCAAATTCTGGTGTACCAATAAAGCTGCCATTCGCAAACACAGTCAATTCTTGGCTCAGAACTTATTGTTAAGGTGTTTAGGCTTGGTGGGTTAATTTAATATAACTAGGCAATCAAGGTGATGCGTTACACTCGGCGGTTTTGGTACGGAGTTCAGTGTGCTTGGTTAGTTCGGTGGGGCACACCTTATTGCAGGCGTTATGCACCTTAGAGCCAAGTTCCTCAATGGTAGAAGGTTCATCGCTCAATACCACGATTTCTCTGGCTATTCATTCAGCGAAAGGCTGCCTGAAAGTTCAGAGAACGGCAGGTTGTCGTTTTCTTTGCCGCCCTTTATCCTGGCAATTCAGCCGTGAGTTTCCATCGTTACATTGCTTTGAAAAGCTTGTTGCTTGTCTTAACCAATAGTTCGGTGCAGCAGCCAATCCTGTCCTAAAGAGGTTGTCATGCAAGTTGGTCTGGCTCAAGCTGTTGAAAGTAAACCAGAATTATAAGAGTCTGCGCTTGTTGCCTGAATGTAGCAGACTCATCACACGTTGAAAGGCATTCGGCCAAGTATAATCGCATTAATGGATGGAGTTGCATAACAAAGCAATCAAGGTGATGCGTTACACTCGGCGGTTTTGGTACTGGGTTTGGTGGGCTTTGTTAGTTTAGTGGGGCACACCTTATTGCAGGCGTTATATGTTTTTATTATTATCGTTGAATGAATTAAGGAGCCAAATTGAGAAGGTCAATCGTTAGGATATTCAACCCCTCTGTAGTCGACTTAGCTGGTGACAATATCGATATTGAAATTTTGGATATTCCAGGAATAGAAGTTGAACTATTGGAAAAGTTCAAGGCTCGTATATTAAAATATGAATACGAATTAAGTTCTGAAAAAAATGGGAAAACGGAATACAAATGCCTCAAAAGTAAAAGTTGGAGCTTGAAAGTTGTAGTAACTGATAATGAAATATCATTTACATGCCCAGGAACGAAAATGTATAACTCATCACTTTTGTTTGAAGCGTTTCAAACATCTTCAGAACTCTGTGATCACGACCAGCTTGCTTTATTGGATTGCAGTAGAGATAAGCGATGGATGAACCTAGAAAATTTACAAAGATAAAACAAATTAAGCATCTTAGTTTATTGCTGCACAAACATATAACAAGTTGCTTAAACGGACGTGTAACAGTTGGCTCACGCTCGTTCCTCGCAAGTTTAGCCAACTATTTCACGCCGCTTAGCAAGGCGTTAGTTGCCAACCGGCTACAATCAGTCGGTTGGAAATTTTTGTTTCTGGTGAAGGACTCGCATTATACGAATTATTGAACCTTCAACCCAGTAGGATACTATCATTGATATCTCAGGGATAATGAGTAATCTCCCTCGAATTCCATCGCGTTGAACACCCATCAACGGTTGCTCTAACAAGTTTTCTACTTTTTCTTCAATGATTTCGTCAGTTTTTTCAGCGGCTTCAGGGTTGAAGTCATAAAGAAACTCAAAGATCTTCTCGCGATCATTTAGAGATTCTTCTTCCCATAAAATCATTGTTGACCTCGGTTGCGAATCTTTGCTTTACGTTCAGCCATTCGTGCTTTTGCTGAGTCATGATCAACAAAAGAAGCTTTTCCTGAGTCAAACTTCTCAAATGCAAGGTTTACTTGTTCAGTTAACCAAGTGTCATGGGATAATGCTTTGCGTTGTTGTTCTGCCATTTGCTCAGTAAGCTCACGACATGCATCGCTTAGTGTACGACCTTGGCTTTCAGCCATTTGCTGGGCTAAGCGTTTAATTTCATCATCAACGCGAAATTGAATTCTAGTGTCCATGAGTAGCTCCAAAACTTATGTGTGTACAAATGTTAGCACTGGTGTTTAGTAAGAGCAACTAACAAGGCAATCAAGGTGACCCGTTACACTCGGCATTTTTGGTATTAAGTTCGGTGCACTTTGTTAGTTTAGTGCGGGGCACCTTATTGCAGGCGTTAGCACTTAAGAGCATATTAGCTAAGAGTTGGTAAATTAAACTGTTAATCATAAGGATTGAATGATGAATCAGTGTAAAAAGGTAAATAACCTAAAGATACGTAGGGCTCTTCTGGGCGATATTTCCCAAATGGTTCATGTCGAAAAAGAGTCAGGTGCTGTCTTTTCAGCAATGCCAGTCGAATTTTTGAGTTGTTTACCAGAAAATCTTCCCTTACATAGCAAAGAGTTTTATGAACAAGCGGTTAGAAACAATGGTGCATGGTTAGCAGAGCTTGATTCCAAAATTGTAGGTTTTATATGTTTAGAAAATATTGAGGAAGAGTCTTCAATTCACATATCAGAATTTGCTGTAGATTATAATTACCAAAGGAAAGGTATAGGAAACCAACTATTAAGCTTTGTTATTAATTTTGCTCAAAATGAAAGTAAGGATATTACATTAACAACTTTTTCTAATGTCCCATGGAATGCTAATTATTATAGAAACTGTGGATTTATAACGTTAAATGTTAATGACTTAAACGACAGGTTAAAGTCGTTGATTAAGAATGAAGTTGAAACAGGCTTGCCGGAACAATACCGCTGCGCAATGAAACTTACAGTGTAGTAATCAGACGCCGCAAAGTGCTAACAAGGCAATCAAGGTGACCCGTTACACTCGGCGGTTTTGGTATGGAGTTCAGTGTGCTTTGCAGGTTTAGTGCGGGGCACCTTATTGCAGGCGTTATATTTCTTAGAAATTCGTAGTAAATTAGTATTTGATAAAGGATAGAAAATTAACTTACCACCTACAATATATGTGGCTTTTGGTGTTATCACAGCTGCACTTTTAACAGGTGTGTTTACGTTTGTAAATTTAATAATATCTAAGGAGCAAAAGACATCCGAATTCAGGCAGGAATGGATAAACGAGTTAAGGAAGGAAATAACCGAATTTACATCTTCAGTGGCTACATTTACTAACTATTTGTTGCATATCAAAAAGCGCACAAAAAACATAGATGAATTCAATTCTGAGTCTAATGATTTTTATAAAGATAACATGACATTACCGATAGACATCATGAAGCGGTATAACTCGATACTGCTTCGATTGAACCCCAAAGATGATGAAGTATTGATCAAAAAGCTAACTGCGCTGAATAATATTGCTACATCTAGATATCTCCCTGAATCTGTAAATGTTGTTAGCGTCGCTACCAATGAACTAATTGCAGAATCACAAAAGCTTCTTAAAAAAGAGTGGAAAAGGGTAAAAAGAGGAGAAGTCTCCTTTTTCCTGACTAAGTGGGGAGTTCTAATACTGTTAATATCAGCAATTAGTTTTAGCATTTATCATCATGAGGAGATTTATGCGGCTCTATCTTCTCAATTTATAGTTAATACTAGTAAGTAACGAAATATAACAAAGCAATCAAGGTGATGCATTACACTCGGCGGTTTTGGTACGGAATTCGGTGTGCTTTGTTAGTTCAGTGGGGCACACCTTATGGCAGGCGTTATAAGTTTTTACAGGGTGTAGTTTTGGAAAACGATCAGTTAGATAGAGAGAAATTAGAAATCCAAATTGTAGAAGGTATCGTTGATAGATGCATTAATCGCAAAAAGTTTGGTCTATACGCATTATTAGCAAGCATTACATTTGTGTCGAGTGCAATCGGTACAATCTCGACAACATACTTTACTGAAAAAATTAGTGCTCTCGTTGTTAAAAGCGAGTTTGGGGAAACGTTAGAACGAATAGAGAAAACTGTATCGAAGACTGAATCTATCCAGCAAGAAATAAGGTCGAAGTATCTTGATCAAGCTGAGGCTCGTAAGGTATTGAGGAAAAAGTTCGAAGAAATATATGTTGAGACTATTAATTTTCGAACATATTTGGATGAGCTTAGTAGCCTAGCTATAAAGAAGGAGCATCCAAAATCTGATGACAAAGCTTTATCACGTATTCAGATGTTGCAGGCGCTATACTTTCCTCGAATTGAAGAAAAATTTGTACGGGTTTTTAATGCTCATACAGACTATCGAATGTATCTATATGAATTTTCAACTCGTGAATACGGCAAATCAGAACACAAAAGTATGGCTGACGAACTAGTAGAGAACCAGAAGGTTGTCATTCTAGCAATCGAAGAACTAAGGCGTTCATTAATCGACGAATATTCCGAGGAATTAAACTTATAACAATGCCATCAAGGTGATGCGTTACACTCGGCGGTTTTGGTATGGAGTTCAGTGTGCTTTGCTAGTTCGGTGGGGCACACCTTATGGCGGGCGCTGGCGGATCCCCACATAATTTACGCACGATAATTGTTTCTTGCCATTAGAATTAGGGTGGATTGCGCCCAACGTAT
>NZ_MJIL01000028.1 GCF_001939735.1 Photobacterium proteolyticum | reverse complement strand
TGTCGTTTTGTCATTGAACACCTCATTTACGGTGGAGACTTTACCACCTAATTTGGTGTCCGGGATCATTAAACCACTACATACCTCAAAAATATTCAGGCAGGACTAACTCATGACATCTGCTATCCACACAATAAAGCCCGCGCCTCAGGAACCCCCACAAAATCCATTGTTAGATCAATAAGTAAGTACGTAGTTTACCTGAAAACCTCTTGGTTTCATCACAAACATAGAAGATTAGAAACAAGATGCGTGCACCCAAATTGCAACACTAACCTTCGAACAATCAAAGCGATGGCTCAGAAAAACCAATAGATCTAGTAATCCTAATAGCAAGAAATTTCTCATGAATTTGTGGGGATTCCCCAGAGCCCGCGCTATGAGCACAAAAGCATTAGTTCTTTTGTTCATCTGTTCGATATTGGTTTCTGAAAAACTAAGTATCGGTTGAGCACTCACCAGTCGTAGCCATCATACAGAGCGAAGCGGCACCATTAATCACATAAGTAGCGTTATCTGCCCTCAGAAAAAAGTGCGCTAACTTTCTACTAAAAAACACAATTAACAATAACGCATTGACATAACTTAACAACAAAGTCTATCATAAAGACTAATTAAGCAAATTTAATCCATAATAAAGACTGATGACATTGAACGATTTTGCTAAGCGACATAATGTAAAGATTAATGAGGTCACTCGAATGAGCGGTTTTGGGCGCAGTACCTTGTTCAATTGGTGGGGAGATCCAAAAACTCGCACGAGAGCTATCATCACCATTCTTGGTTGTGCGGAGGCTAAGAAATACACAAAAATTCTTTATGACGAAGAAACTCAAGAGTTAATCAAATCACTAGAGAGAGGCGACGATGAAGCGTGATATCTATGCCTTAATAACAACAATTACACTCAGTGTTGCTTTAGGGTTCAGTCTGTTTTTGATCATCACAGACAATGTACTACCGTTTACAACCCAAGCAACTGTCAAGACAACTTCTGTTGGTGTGTTCCCCGAGGTAAGCGGATATATTGAGGATATTTATGTAGAAGAAGGAGAAATGGTTCATAAAGGAGATCTACTATTCAGGATCGAGCCAAAACAATACCAAATCGCTAAAGACAAGACAGAAGCCCTTCTACTTCAAGCTAAAAATAAATTGACTGAAGCCAGTCTACATTACAACCGAGTTAAGAAATTAAGCAGTCGTTCCCTAGTCAGTAAAGAGGTTTTGGATAATGCAATTGCTGATAAAGAAATAGCCCAAGCCTATGTCTTATCGGCTCAATCAGATCTGAATATGGCGAAATTGAATTTGGAGCGAACCCAGATCAGAGCTAAAAACTCAGGCATTGTAACAAACCTCACTTCTTCTAAAGGCATGTATGCTTCGCTCTCTATGCCGGTCATCCATTTAGTTAAGGGTGTACAATGGATCGAAGTGGATTTTACCGAAAAGGGGTTAAATTCCTTAACTATCAATAAAGAAGTTAACATTGTTTACGATGCTGTTCCTAATCAGGTTTATACAGGAAAAATCATTGCTATTGATCAGGCTATTGACTCAGGTATCACGAAAGGAGGCCAACTAGGGAACGTAGCGGAGGAAACTCGTTGGATTCGTCCTCAACAAAAAATACGCGTTCGAGTGATACCCAATAAATCAAATCCCACACTTATCGCAGGTAGCCGAGCTAGCGTCATGATACGTGGACAGGGATGCGTATCTGATGTTTGGATGAACATTCTTAGTTGGTTAAGGTTTATTTACTGATGTACGAAGTTTTTCGGAAAACACTGATTATTTCGATATGTCTAGTCTTGAGTAAAGCGTTACATCTTAATGTTGGCGTGTTCATGGTGATATACAGCATTGTTATTGCAACCACATGTTACTCAAAACACATTTGGGTCATGATGCAACGATTGCTTCCAACATTACTAACAGCATTTGGGGCTATTCTAATTAACCAATTATTTAGTAGCCACCCTTTTATTATTTGGACTTTAAGCGTTATCTACTTCGATCACATCCGAAAACTAGTCGATAACAGCATAAAAGCTAAAAGGGCAATCATGCCGTTGTTCATAATCATCTTTATCAATACCTATTCAATAAGTGCTGAACTCCACATGAGAGTACCGGAATTCTTTCGTGATATGGTGTTCAGTATGTTATGTGTATGTATGGTTGCCAGCTTTGTAAATCATGTAATGCCAATTAAAGCAAGACCTGCAATACCAGTGATAACTCCATTACCAGTAACAGGAGCAGACCGATTAAAAATGTTGATTCTGGTAGGTGGGGGACTTGCCTTCTTGATGACCAATGAAGTGACATCAGCCACGTTTGTATTAGTCCCAGTACTCACATCAATATTACAGCCATCGCATAGATTGATGAAGAAGCAAGCAAGAAACCGTTTATTAACTCAAGTCGGAGGTTGCTGTACCGCCATGGTGTGCTCTATGGTTTATGCAGGAACCCAAGTTAACTTATTAACGTTCTCTTTATTGTCATTTTCATTGGTATTTCTTCTGCTTCGTTGGTGCAACCATCCTGACCCAGAAAAAAGAAACATTCATGCTGACGCCATGATGGGAATTCTTGTTCCCTATCAACTGTACATCGGTAAATATGGTAATGATTTCGGGTTTGTGGATATTACCCTTCGAGCATTTGAACTACTAGTCGCTTTATTGATCGTGTATTTAATAGCCGACAAATTAGAGAAAAAAGATTTAGGAAACAATAATGAAGAAAATCGTAAAGTAATCGCCCTCTTAAGAAAATCAGATTAAATAATATGCTTGACTAAATGTTGACAACAAAGAAGTACAAACAGAGCCTTATTTATACATGTTTTCAGCAAACTAAACCCATAACCTCAGATATGGCAAAATCACATTAACAGCTTGTGTATGAGCTTTTGCGCTAACATGAAAAGGGGCAGAACCGTGCCAGATGAAGAGGCTGGCACGAAGCTGGACAAAGGCGAGCCAGCCTCTTAGGACGGAATCTACCCAAGATATTAGTTTTAGTATCTCAAAAAGCGATCAGCCAGCACTTCATGTTGTGGCTGAGATGAAAGGAACTGGACAAGTTCGTTCATCACATTCTTTCCTTTCTGTTTTTAACTATGCGATAAAAACGCAACTCTATGCACCTTAAAGTCCGTTTTAGTTACCTACTCTTGAATTTGTATGTAGTGTCACAATTTGCATACGCTGAAGTGCGATAAATTAGTCGGCTATTCTCATGATTATAAAGGAATTATTTCATTAAAAATTTACTAGAATACTTGATAACGCGAGGATTTAAGGCGAAGCTAAAAGAACGAAAAATCGTCGTAAAACCCTCAGGGTTATGTAATAACGCTTTTATCTTCCACGATATTGCCTCTAACACATATGAACTTAAAACTAACGACTGGCTTATAGGCTCAGCCAATGCAACGATGCTATTCGTTGGACTAAATGGTCACCAATTTACCAGTCAAAATATCTTATGGAGGGGATAATGAAAGACTCAGATATCGAGTTTTCCAAGTGGAAGTTAGAGAGGGAAAAAGGGAGCCTCAGATTTACTGCCCGTACAGCATTTTCTGGAGTTTTAGGCGTGATGATAGGTCGAAGTATTGATCCGTTGTTTATATCAGAGACTGCTTGGGGGTGGATGCAAACTACCGATGTATTAATGAGTGGTTTTTGGGCCTCGATTGGTGCTATCCCCGTAAGTTACGCAATGTGGTGCTGGCGTGAGAAAAAGTATAAGCGTCATGTCGCTAGGCTTCAGCAACGCACATAACAAATTGATCTGCTTCAGTTACACTGGACAGCCATTCAATTGAATCATTATGCAGGTTTGATATAGAGGGTTAAATGTTAAAAAGTGCCAGTTTTTGGGAGTTTTCGAGCACGACCTCAGGACAGCCAGCCATAAGGAAAAGTACAGTAATTTCAGTGGCGAGATCTGCCACGGAGTAATTACGTTAAGTCGGTATGGGGCAAAACCGTACCAGAGAAAACTACTGGCACAGAGCTGAACATAAACACGTTTGTATCAGATTAGATGTATTACAGCTTAAACATTGGATAGCTACTTGGTCTAATCGCAGACCAGATTGTATCAACGTTTTATGTACGCCTGAAAATTAGATCGCTACTAATATATTTTTTCATTATTAAACAGTGTGTTAACATACTGTCGATAGAGATAAGCTAACATATATACTATCAACCCTTATGATCATTAATGGATCGCTTATGCGCCAACAGCAAGAATTAGTCGGTATGTTGTTGATTTTAAGGCACGATTCAGCCGTAAAATGTGATGATTTATAGCTGTTAATCATATTCTATTTCGAACTTAATCATCGTACTATTACTGTACAGATTTACGTAAATCAAATAACAAAGGCCAGAAGTTATTGATATACAAAATCAATTCTATGATGCCAGCACCTATGAAAAGGCTATATTTAACAATAGCTATAGTAAACTCTTTAGGAATAATGTTTTGTCTCCACAGATTAACGAACGCCCATTTCCTCCGATGACAATTACGGCTAAGCAGCTTGTTGAGTATGCTTGGGATATGAATTTTCTGATTATGTCGGCTGATAGTTACTTGCTGAAAGATGGGTTTATTGAAGAGACATCAGAAGTTGCAAGAAAGGTAGGCGTTGATGTGCAGTACCTTGATTTTAGCCTTTATGATAATCCAGTAGAAGCGTTAACAAGTCTCGAAAATATGAGCTTTCTCCACGCCATTGAAGATGGCACTAGACCAAGGTTACTCTGGTTTTATAACTGTGATTGTCTGGCACCTTTATCATGCTCTTTAACATATTCATTACGAAGCCTGCTTACAACAAGAGCCACAAACAATGTACAATGTGTATTTATTGCTAAAAAAGAAGCACTTGAGCTTATGTTTAACAACCATTCTGCTGCTTTCTACCATTCAAACTTTTCTATTACTCAACAAGTACCTTTTTCGCCTGATAGCAACTAAACACATAGTACCAGTAGCTACTAAAACTGAATATAATTGCAGTATTACTTCAGATTATGTTCAATAAATTATATACTTAAGATACAACAGCATAAGTATTTACGTATTGATATTTATTCAAGCCATACAAGAGTTTACTAACCTTTTTGTAGTGGTATTTTTTGATTGTATTGGTTTATGCTAGTCCCGCCCTTATCGAGATAGGTTGAAATGAATTTTCTAACTCAGGCATTGAACAAAAAAGAAGTCATGATCTGAACCAGCAGTTTTAGACACCGAGTTAAGCGAGTAAAATCACTTAACGAGGTAAACAATGACAAACACTAAAACACGTATTAAGCACACCGAAGAGTTTAAGGAACAGGCGCTTAAGCTTGCTGAAAGAACATCGGTTCCAGAGGCAGCACGACAACTCAATCTACATGCTTCCCAAATATACGGCTGGCGTAAGAACGCAAGGAAGGACTCCGCCAGTGAACGCGAGGCTGACCTTGCAGCCGAAAACGCTCGTCTGAAGCGCCTTCTCGCCGAGCAAGCGGAGGAGCTTGAAATAGTAAAAAAAGCCGCCACCTACTTCGCGAAGCATCTAAAATAGCGAGCTTTGAGTTCATGCAAGTGCACCTTGAGCAGTTCTCCGTAATGAGAATGGCCAAGGTTCTTGCTGTATCGCGTAGTGGGTTTTACTACTGGCTAAAGCATCGTCATGAAATTAGTCAACGAGATAGAGCACGTACGCTGCGTGACATAACGGTCAAAAAGGCGTTCGAAGCTAGCAAAGGCCGTGATGGTGCAAGACGTATCCAGGTAGAACTGGCAGAGCAAGGGAACAAGCACAACCTCAAGACGATATCAGACAGCATGAAAAGGCAGAGCCTGGTTGCAAAAGCTGCGCGTAAATTTAAGGTCACAACAGATAGTAAGCATTCCTTACCCGTTGCGCCTAACCTTCTGGAACAAGATTTTACTGCTGATGCACCGAATCAGAAGTGGGCTGGCG
>NZ_MJIL01000027.1 GCF_001939735.1 Photobacterium proteolyticum | reverse complement strand
TATCTCCGATTCATTAAGGGAAATATGATGATAAGTGCACTGTAGGGTTATTTGAATGTGGTGATCATGGAGCGCTTACAATGCTCTGCTTCCAGTAGTTGATTCAAAAAAACTGAGTACTCTGAATGTGGTGAGAAGGGGAAAAAAGCTTGCCGCCTAACGGTCACGTGAAGTTGCAGCTCATTAATATCAAGGGGTTCAAAATGAAGACCGCCTCTGAATATTGGATATCTCCAGTGCGATTCAAGATCATGAAGAGGGTAAAAGGTAGGACAACCTCGATCTCGGTGGAGGTCATCCCAATCTTCATTGGCAAATATATCAAGGGTAGACTTCCTGTAAGAGAGACAGTTACTAATTCCAATCCACTCTCCGCGTTTGTTCAAGCAATGTATTCGGATAGGATCGCACTCGACATCATAACCAACAGATTTACTACTGTTTGATTTATACTTGTGACGCAGATCTTCTGTTATTGCCAGTATAATGGCTAGTCGATTTGCGAATTTCTTGATCGACTCAGATGTCCAATTGTTTATGTGCTTGAATGATCTTTCTTGGGATTCGAGCATGCGTTTATTTCCTCTATTCTACCTGAAGCAACCAGAGTAGAGGTAATTGCGTCATCTAATGTCACGTCGCTATACGACGTGTATGCGAAGTAGCTATTCTATAGCAGTCAAGTTTTGACACCTTTTCTATATTATCCAACATCGTATCTACAATATCTTTTGTCACCCAATGTAAAGAAATTCCTGAGCTATCAACCTTTAAATACCCATGAGGTCGAGGCGACAGTACTCTAATGTTTTCCAGCAATGAATCTAAAAAATCGACAATCGCTTTCCTAGCTATTCGATATTCAGCAGCTTCCTCATGGGATAGACGCCAACTACAATAGGTCGCCATTTCGTAGGGTGGCTTTTCTTGAAGGCTGCCAAAGAAAATGAAGCCTTTGGCATCCGTTAGCTTTGGATAGATATCGAGTATTTCTAAGACAATTTGCTCTCTTGTTTTCATGTCACATAATCACCGATGCTTTCATTAGCATTCAGGATAGCGACTTGAACGACATCTAATGTCTCATTGATGCGTGTGGGTGCGACATTACGTGACGCATGTCGACGTAACATTACCTAACATGCTAAATAATATGAATAAATCAACAGAGTTAGGCCACAATATGAGCGACGTAGTTCAAGAGCGCAGAAGGAAGAGTGCTATTTTAAGAAACTTAGTTATGGTTGATCGCATACCTGTTTACCCTCAACGAGGCTTAACAACTGCAGCTATCCATCAAGCTTTACTTGATGAAGGGTATGAGATTTCCAAAAGAACTGTTCAAAGAGATCTTGAAAAACTTGCTGATTGGGCAGCATTGGATTTCAAAGATGACGAGTTTGGTCTAAGACGTTGGTTTAGAGCTATCAAAAAGTCAGATGTAATAGATCTTGTACCTGCATCCGAAGCGTTCCTTCTTGTGCTATCGCAAAAACTTCTTCGTAAGGCTGTTCCACTAAATATGTCTGACAAGCTGGAAGAATGGTTTAACAAAGCCGATGCCAAATTGTCATCAAAGCACTTGTTCTCAAACTGGAAAAGCAAGGTATATGTCGTTTCTGATAGTTACCCACTAATCTATGATGAACATCACATCGATGAGGAGCATAGAGGGGTAATCTATGATTGCGTCCTCAATGAAGAGCAAATAAAAATTTCATATCAATCAGATAGTTCAGACCGAATCAAAGACTATATCCTTAACCCACTAGGTTTGATAATAAGAGATCAAAGTCACTACTTAGTGGCGACGAAAGATATAACTCCTGAAACGCCTCAACTTTTTTTATTCCACAGGATTTCATGTGCAGAGAAGGTGTATTTGGACATAACTACACCAACGTCGTTTTCCATTGAAGACTACTTTGCGAAAAATCCGACTGGCTGGCTACTTGGAGACAAAGTTGAGGAGATTGTACTAAAGGTGAAGGGTTACGCATTAGATGTCGTGACACACAATAAGTTGGCGCAAGATCAAGTTTTGGAACAGTACGATGATACATGGTGGAAAGTGACTTTTTCATGTTACCCCACCTACGACTTGATAAGTTGGATACTCAAGTTTAGCCAAGATGTGGTTTGTGAGTCTCCATATAATCTCAGAAAATCAGTAATAAAGCGCTTAAGTGATTCAATGAGCAACTATATGTAAAGAGTGATTAGTCAAGAAATAGACACCTTCTTTATGAAGAAATAACAGTATATTCAAACTTGATTATAGATAATGAAATAATACTGAAAATATAGACCGATTTTTTATTGTCTAACCCTATACATGACCAAATTCTACATTCCAAGAAACAACTAGGATCAAGATGGAAACCGAGACCCAAATTTTTAAGCCCACCACGTCTAGCTGGGATACACTTTTCTTGTCTTATCAAAACTATCAGCAAAGGCGGCAAAATCTCATTGTTCAAGGTATTAATGACTATTGCTTGCTCGGTACTGTGTTAAAAGTACATGACGAAACTCGCTTACACTCACGCTTTATAGCTTCTTTGCTTAACAGTCGAGGACAACACTACAAACAAGGCTTTTTCACAGAGTTGTTACTTACTTTGTTACCAAGTGAACTACAAAAATTTGAGCCTAACAAAGTTGAGGTGCAGCTTGAAGTTGCTACAGGAAAATTAGATAACCACCTAAAAAAAGGCTTCATTGATATTCTAGCATCGGACGGCCAGCAGTATTGGATTATCGAAAATAAACTCAATGCTAAAGACCAGGGAAAGCAAATGGCGAGGTACATAGATTGGGCGCGAGATGAGCTAGATAGCGACATATCTGCAAGTCAGCTAACTTTTATCTATCTGAGCAACAACAAAACTAGACCTAGCAAGTCTAGTCGGGGAGATTACGACATTGTCGAGAAAGACGGTTTTGGCTGGGTTCATGATGGGCAATCCAAAGAACCTGTTTGTCGATACTTAAATCTCCATTATCACCATCATATTTGCGATTGGCTTGAATTGATCCTTGAAGCCCTCGACAAACAAGACCAAATGCGTCCGTTTATCACAGATTATCAAACAGCCCTTAATCGCTATCTTAAAAAGGACAAGAGCAAAGTGAACACTCTTATTGACTTTATTAATTGTGACAACTCCATTGACCGCGCTGAACACCTCTCGATGTTAAAAGACATAGAGCTATCTTTGCCAACAGTAAAAGCACAATGGTTAACCGCATTTATGCAACAGTGCGAGAACTACGTAGTTCAACAAGGACTACTAGATAGTGAATACGAAAATACTAAGCAAACATTTAAACCTGATTCTCATTACAGTGAGTCAGATGCAGTTATTTGGTTCAAACACGCATCACCGAACTCAAGCGATAAAGGTAAAGAGAAAGGTATTTTCTTACCTCTAGCAGAAGAGGTTTCACGTAAGAATGGGATAGACGGCACTGTATACCTTTCAATCCTTTATGGTAAACGAAAGCTACACGTTGGTCTGCATATTGAGTCTGACGATAGCGTAACCATAACCCTAGACAAAAGAAAACGTTGGAAAAGCATCCCTAATCATACCTTGTACTCTAAATGCGTTGACTTGGCTGAGGACATTTGGCTGATGGGGAACGACAATAAGCTTCCACAATCTATGGTGAATCTTAAAACACTATGTCAGAGGCTAAAAGAAGGTCGCGTATAAACTGCCACCATCCGATTCACAAAGCGGTGGTATGATCAATGATCAAATAAAAGATACATCCGCCAAATAAGGCTGTAGTGATTTAGGATGAACTTTCTAAAGAAAATCATCGATAACACAATATAAGAGTCTTTGCCCTAAGAAATCTTGGGGCACAGGCTTTTCAGAAGAAAAGCCTGTTTCAGCACCTGTCAGCAGTCTGTTTGTATCCGCCCCATAAACCCCACATTCAAATAGGATGATGAGCCTTTTATGATCTTAATTCCGACACATGAGGAGACAAGATCATGGCCAATCGACGTAGCGACCAGGAATGGCTGGCAATATTTCGGCAATACGAAAACAGCTCCCTGACCCAAAGAGAGTTCTGCCGACAGAACAATCTCAGCCCTTCAACCTTCTTTGCTAAACGGCGTTCGCTGCAACTATCCAATGAAAGCCATCAAAGCGGGTTTGTTCGTGCAGAAGTGGTTGAGCAGACAACGCACTACCAGTTCACCAAACCCGCCCTGGCAAATATGACGCTCAGTATCAATGAAATCGAGCTAAGCATTCCGCAAGGTACACCTGTGGGTTATCTGGCAGAGCTTATTGGCGCTCTCCAGTCATGAAAGGGTTAATCAGTCCTCCTGCCATTTACCTGTACCGTGAGTTCGTTGACTTCCGCAAATCCATCAACGGCCTGGCAGCGCTGGTCGAATCCGAAACCGATCTGTCTTTAGACTCAGGAGCGCTGTTCTTGTTTACCAACAAACAGCGCGACAAAATGAAGGTACTCTACTGGGATAACACAGGCTTCGCCCTTTGGTACAAGCGCCTGGAAAAAGACAAGTTTAAGTGGCCATCCAGCGGCGTTTTTCAAGGTAGTTGTCGCCTAATCATGTTTAAGCAGCTTGTTCCAACTGCTCGTTTATATCTGGTTTCTCTGGG
>NZ_MJIL01000026.1 GCF_001939735.1 Photobacterium proteolyticum | reverse complement strand
GGTTTTACTTTTGGCGAAGCAAATTATAACTCTTTACCATGCTGTTCAAAAAACACTCACGAAAGATCAACACGCCCTAGTCTACTGGACTTGAATTGACCGAATATAACGCCGCGTTAAGGGCTGCAGGCACGCAATACAAAAAATTCTGCAAAGCGACTTAAACACTAAACCCAACGCAAACTAAAAATGCCACACGTGCTAAATCTCTCTTGAACGCTTTGTTAAATTTATTTTCCTGGAAAGCACCTTGAATATAAGCGCTGCTTATTTTCTGAGGTTAGAGGACTAACCATTTGCAAAATAGCATAACGAACTCTTCCAAGTACCCATTCATTTTGTAATTGCTCTTGGTACAAATCGTAGATATTTTTGATGGTGAGCTTATCATTGGATTCAGCCAGTTCAAAAGCTACGTCGTAGCAATCAGTGAAAATTTCCTTCATGTTGTCCTGTGTTATACGTTGAGCAAAATACTCTTCATTCAGGAAACTATTTGGTTCCATGCTACCTCTCGTTCAATGGTAAATTTAACCTTATATTCTGCGAACTCATCGCATATGGTCCGTTTATCCGAGATATACAAAAAACATTAACTTATAGCATTCGCAAACCTCACAACCCACGGACTACTGCCACACATATGCACCTAGCGAATATCTCAGTATGAAACCATATGAAAACTAAGGTGTAAATAGGTAGTTAGTCATTAGTATCCAGAAATGCTGTCAACTTATCTGCATATAACTCATAAGCCTCACGCTGGTCCTCCAACCAATCATGCTTGTTATACACGGCCAGTACGCCACCTAGCTCGTGGCCTAGCATCTTCTCTACTACATGCGGCATCACACCGAGTTCAGAGGCGCCTGTAGACAGCGAACGCCTGAAATCGTGTGTTCGCCAGTGTTCTAGAGGCAGGCTCTCGCGTATGCGACGTATATAACGGTTTGCTGCAGCAATGCTGATTGGGGTATTGAGGTCTTGCCCTGGGAATAACACGTCGTCGTATGTCGCCATAACGTGTTTATAGTGGTGAGTTGGTGAAGGGTTTTGTTGGCAGTGCTGGCTCGGCTTCGTTCTATGGCCAACCAGATTTGTGCTAATTCAGACCAGGGTGGGATGTAGCATCCATTATCGAGCGGAGATGGTTTCGACGTTTCTGTCGGGGAAGGTGCCAAGGAAGTAGTTATTGGCGAAGGATCGGTAAAGTGCTTGTGTCCCCTTCTTTAAGGTAGGGACAAAGTGTTTCAGCCAGTAGTTCACGCAGTCGTCTAAAGTGACGAAATCTTGCTCACCACTACCGCCAACCCCGTTCGCAATCTCGGGATTTCGGCCTGATTCCCTCAATTCCATCATGATTTTATGTTTCCGCCTTGCCTCTTTCAGGCTAGTTGCGGGATACTTACCGATATTAATTCTCAGTTGTTTACCATTGAATCGGCAGCGATATTGGAAGGTGATGATTGCGAGAGGCGAGATACGAGCAATCAGGCCATCTCCGTCGCTAAGTTGGGATGGACCGTCATAGGTTTCGAGCTTGCTAATGGCTCTTAATCTTCTATCTATCAGGGACATAAGCTTCCTTAATTTGGACACATCGAGAATTTTTTTGGACACAGATTTGGACACAAATGCAAATCCCAAACCTAACTGTGCAAGAATTAACTACTGTATAGATGAACAGTATAGCATTGAAAAGCCATTGTTAGAACAAGCACTTAATACGAATGCAATGGTTTCTGGAAAACACTATGAACAATACAAATGAGCCAACTTTGTTTTGGCTAGATTATGAAACTTTTGGTGCTACCCCTTCGACTGATCGTCCGTGTCAGTTTGCGGGTGTGCGTACCGATATGGATCTCAACATTATCGGCGAGCCGCTGGTTATCTACTGTAAACCGCCGGTGGACTACCTGCCTTCACCTGAAGCGTGTCTGATCACTGGGATCACACCTCAGGAAGCGCATGAGAAGGGCTTGTCGGAGCCGGAGTTTATTGCCCGTATTCATGCCGAGCTTTCGAAGCCGAATACCTGTGTGATTGGTTATAACAACGTTCGCTTCGATGACGAGGTTACCCGTTATACCCTTTACCGTAACTTCTACGATCCGTATGCATGGGCGTGGCAGAACGGTAACTCGCGCTGGGATCTGCTCGATATTATGCGTACCTGCTACGCATTGAGGCCGGAAGGGGTAAATTGGCATGACAATGAAGATGGCCTGCCAAGCTTTAAGCTTGAGCACTTGTCCGTTGCCAACGGTATCGAACACGCTAATGCCCACGATGCAATGGCGGATGTCTACGCGACGATTGAGCTAGCGAAGATCTTAAAGCAAAACCAGCCTAAGCTGTTTAACTACCTGTTCAGCCTGCGTCACAAGCGCAAGCTGCAGGAGCTGGTTGATATTGTCGAAATGACGCCGCTGGTGCATGTCTCAGGTATGTTTGGTGTCGAGTGCGGCAATACCAGCTGGATTGTGCCAATGGCCTGGCATCCGGATAACAAGAATGCCGTGATTACGGTAAACCTTGCGATGGATCCTACCCCGCTGATCGAGCTTGATGCCGATACGTTGCGTGAAAGGCTGTACACCAAACGTGTTGATCTCGGCCCTGATGAGTTGCCAGTTCCGCTTAAGCTGGTGCATCTAAATAAGTGTCCGGTGCTGGCGCCTGCCAAAACGCTTAAGGCCGAGGATGCAGAGCGGATCGGAATTGATCGCCAGAAGTGTCTGGAGAACTTGCAGCTGTTGAAATCACATCCAGAAATTCGTGAGAAGCTGCTGGCTATTTACAGTGTTGAGCGTGAATATGAAGCCAACACCAATGTCGATGCCATGCTGTACGATGGCTTCTTCTCCAATGCTGATCGCTCAACGATCGACATTATCCGCGAGACTGCGCCGGAAGAGCTGGCGAATCTCGAACTGAATGTCGCTGACAAACGCATCAAGCCATTGCTGTTCCGTTACCGTGCCAGAAACTTCCCGATGACGCTGGACTTCAAAGAGCAGCAGCAATGGAAGCACCATTGTCAGGATTACTTTGAATCCAATCTGCCTGCTTATATGGAAAACCTCGAGGCAACTGCCATGACTCACCAGGCGGATGAAGCCAAAATGGCGATACTCAAAGCAGTGTATGAATATGTAGACAGCTTAGTATAGCAATGAGCTGGTTGGATTCGACGTAGCACTTTGCAGTTTTGCCACCTAACACACCGTAATAGTTTGCTATTTTATCCAAGCCCTCCGGCCTGCAAAACCGGAGGGCTTTTTATTAAGACATAATCCCATTTTCGAGGTTTGAACTTAGAGCAATTGCCAACAACACTTATAACGAAGGTATCTGAACGAAAGTCAGATTTTACTCATTCAGCCTTGCAGTCTGAGTCCAGTTTTTTTGATCAGACGAAATTGCCACTTTGCACTGTTTCACTACTGCGCTGGAATTTTCGTCACAAGTATCAAATTTAGTATTCATTGGTATTTAAGTGGTTGATATGACGACTAAAGCATTAACGCGTTGCTATCGCTTTGAAAGTGTGGATTTTGAGCCTGATCTGCGCCTGCTGGTATGGCAAGACAACACCGAAACCGAACTCACTGTCCATGAGTCTCGCCTGTTGGAAACCCTGTGCTATTTCGCCGGAGAGGTGATCAGTGCCCAGTCACTGTTCGATAAGACATTTACTCTGGTCGATCCTTACAGCCACGAAAGCAACAACCACTATGATCTAAATACTTTATTGATCTCGCTGACAAAAAAGCTCGAATACAATGGCGAGATGTCCATTCCCATTGAGGTTATTCCTCATTTTGGCTTTCGCGTTCCCCTTCCAGACAAAACATGCCGTCTTGTCCATACCTTTGATAAACAACCGAGACTTCCTGCCGAAAGTAACCAGGAACCAAAGCTAGAATCAGCCACCGAGCACATTGTTAAATACAGCCTATTGCATAAGATTTCAGTGCTGTTACTAGCCGCTGCCGGGGTTGCGATTGTGGTTGTTTCAAACTTCTAGGGCGTGTTGATCTTTCGTGAGTGTTTTTTGAACAGCATGGTAAAGAGTTATAATTTGCTTCGCCAAAAGTAAAAC
>NZ_MJIL01000025.1 GCF_001939735.1 Photobacterium proteolyticum | reverse complement strand
TTAAACTCTAATTATAAAAACTGTGGTTAATCCTGCGTATTATTGAAACAAACATTAAGAGATCCCTACGCTCGCTTCATCCTGAGGCGAGCATTAATCTGACTGATTTAGTGATTCCTGATTGTGGCAAGGGTAGAGTGCTGTAAAAATAGGTTCTTCTGAGAGCCTAAATCCTGCATACGATGCGACATCTCGCGCAAAAATAATTTTCGGCCCCCTAAGTCACCACCATCGTTTGTTTGGTACCGCCATTGCTTGGCGGCACCTCCTTGAATGCGTTATGCGTAACGCTTCTGTGATTCTCACCTACCAACAAATAACTCAATGATGTCCAAAGTTGCCAGTTTTACTAGGCATTAATGACGGGTAGCTTGTTTACATCATATTTTTCATATGGTTATATGGTGAATCATTCGATTGATGAATGCGTGTCGCAATAGGGCGTGGCCGGGAGGTATGCGAGTTTGGTGCGATAATATTCTTTGTAAATTGCGGATATCCGGAAGATATATGAACTGAATTCGTAGATATAATGTTAAATTTAATTGCAGTTTGGAGAACAAATGTCAGATACGTATAAAATTAAGAAGTTTGAGCGACTTAGTTCGCTGATAAGTAAAGATGCAACTTCTTCAACTGATGGAACAGAAGAGCTTGCGGATAAAATGTCTAAATACGGTTTAGAGATTTCTTCTTTAATTTTGTCGAGAACATATATCCCAATCTATCATGCCCATTTATTTCACTCGAGCTATAAAAACCGACTTAATGGTATCGAGCCATTTCCATTAAATGTCACATTCAATAGTTTTGTAGTCAAACTTTGTAATTTTTGGGGTAGTAAATACCCGATATCTCCTCAAACTAGAGAACATTCTGAGGCGATTAACAAGTGGTTAGGAAAGGGCGTCAACAAATCTAATCTGGTGCCTTTGATGTTCGTCGAGTTTGATCATGATCGTCAAGAAGAACAAACGGATGATGGGGACAATATTCAATTCTGTATCATTGGTCGAGAAGACCTAGTAAAACTTAACAAAAATAACCTGACCAAATACTATAAATATTCCGAATCCGATGCGTCCGCTTTTATAAAAAATATTGGTATGGCTAGAAAAGTAGGGTATAAGATAAGAGATATAAAAATTGCCATACCAAAGAAAGTACAAGAATTCAATTGGCTCATGATCGCAAGTAATTTTGACTCAAATAAAAAGCTTGTTAATAGTTGGATTAACCTGGAACTGATGGAAGATAATCTTAGGTATTACCAAGAATCTGATAAAGCCCCTTTGGAGCATGCGCAAAATTTAATGAAATACATTAATTTCGTAGATGATGATATAGCATTTTGGAAAGAGGTTACACAAGATTGGCTGAAGAAGAATAAGCCTCAGTTTAGTGACTTTAACTCTCTTGGGCGTTTTGAACGAGAGAGACACACAGTCAACTCGATTAGGCATAATGCCATTAACTACGTTTTTAGCTGGTTTACTTTAGATAGTGAGTTGCATGACGCTATATTTAGTTTAGTAAATAGGAAAATTGCTAACACTTTCCCTCCCCTTAGGTCAGAAGCTATAAGGCAGATTGAAGAGCGAGACTACAAATACTAAATATAATAAGGTATTTAAGAGTGATTCCCAACGCTTGGCATTATTCATTCCATCGTTGGGTTTTGTGTTTACGGTGGTATGGTCATGTGAAGTGGTTGGTGGAGACCATCTCATCACCTTAATGCGGTTACATGGACTCCTCCGGTCATCAATAACAGCGTCAGGTAATGCAAGGTTTGGGACTGCCGTTCTACATTCGGTCTATTTACTGGCTTTGTTGCCATGACCCTGATGACACTACGCGGTTGCGGTTCGTCATTCGTTAGAAGGCATCTAAAGTGCCCGCCGTTCCCACTTCGATATGAAAGCTAGCATTTGGACAGTGCCTGAAGAACTTTACTAAACCAATAAAGCTATTGTGTAAAAGCACCGCCGACCAATCCCTATCAAAGTCAGATCCATCTTTTAACTGCCGATCGTAACCACCGCAGCGGCATGAGTTTTACCGGACCTGAAAACCCACGGTTTTGGCGCCACTTGTAGATGGTGGCTTTGCTGGAGATTTGGAACATCTCCAACACTTCTTTATGGCTGATCAGTTGCTGTGATGACTGTTCATCTAAGGTTGTAACTGGTTGAGATTGCTCGGGTGGAAAGTTCCTGATTCTTTTCAGAATTCAACTGTGACGGTGTCACGTTTATGTCTGATTTAACACTATAAGAGACATCAACAGTGGGGTAGTTAGTGTAATTGTACATTTTGCTGCTCCTCATCGGCTTCGAACCAGGCATCTACGTCGTCTGTTTCAATTTCACCTGTGGTGCATAGTGTTTAAGTAAGTTGCATTAGTCGAATTGCCAGAGCAAATTTGAAAGAATGCTTATTTATATGAGCTAAGTAGAAACTAGTGAGGTGATGAGAAAATTCTGTCAGTTTAGACAACCGTGTAAACTGCCTATTGACGCAAGTATATTAGGATTAGAAATTCATTATATTAGCTAGTTACGCTATTATAGCCGCAAATAACAACATAGATTGGCAAACATGGAAATTCTGAAAGCGCATACTTTTCATAACGACAGTGTAATAGAAACTCATCAATTTAGAGCCTGTTTTAACCAGGAGGTGAATCAAAACGAGCTCTTCAAGCTCCCTAACGGTGGTAGTTTCAATTATACCTGGGAAGTAAGTGCCGATTCTATCGAGTATGCGATGCAGCTGTTGGCAGACTACTGTTATAGTCATCAGCTTGAAGTAAAAGCTATCTTGCCGATTACTGGTGCGCAGGCCAACGCGACGAGTTCTCATGATGAAATGGTACAGGAATTTAGTAACTTCGTTGGTTCTGATCTATCTGGCTATGCATCTGCATGGGGCTATGGGTATGGCTGGGGTATTAGTACTCTGGACGGGTTTGTTGCTATCTTGCAGAGAAAAGTATCAAATGAGCCGCCATATGAGAACTTTCCCGCTGAACAGGCCATGCTTAAGCGATTGGAGAAAGAAAAAGAGTGGTTTGAGCTAAGAGAGTTATGTGAACAGAAATTTTTACGTTATAAAGAGCAATTTGAAGAGTGCCGTACACACTTGGATAAGCTTATAAGTAAGATTCAGCAAGATGAGCAAAATAATGAACAACTCTCTAAAGCATATATTGGCTGGTACAACTCTGCAGAAAAAGCCTATCAATTAGCGCGATGCAAGTATTCAGATGCTTGGGAGTTAACCCGTATGCTAGATGAAGTAGGCTTCTACCGACTTGAGTCATTTAAGCAACTTGATGAGAAGTACAATCCTGAAAAAGTTTTATCTGCGCAACCGATTTAAACAGGATTGGAACAAGAAAAATGCTATGTTCATGAACTAGCAAAGTATAAACGGAACCGGTTGCTCTTCATCAGCTTCGAATTGTCTGTATCAATAAATTTATTGCATTACAAACTGATTATCAGTTGGTGCTGAACTCAGATAACTTGAGTTTGATGATTATTAGCCTTGCTGTTTATGTTGTAACCGTACATTATCGAAGAAAGACTAAAGCGGCTGACGGGTCGCTTTAATTTCTTCTGCTCATATTTAAAGCCTCTTTCCATTCTTTATTTTCCTAACGTAACCACGTATCGGATTACCGTAAACGATTCTCGAAAGCTCCGATTCTGGCGCTGTCGAATGTCCCTTGCGTATTCCGGCGATTGTGATCTAGGATTCCGTTTTTTTTCGATCACCTTTTTACCCTCTTTTTCTCTACCCTTATTTT
>NZ_MJIL01000024.1 GCF_001939735.1 Photobacterium proteolyticum | reverse complement strand
GTTACACTCGGCATTTTTGGTTCGGAGTTCGGTGCGCTTGGTAAGTTAATCGTGGGGCACCTTATCGCAGGCGTTATAACTGCGGTACCTTATGGTCTCCCTCGAATTATCTTTTTGGTGTATTGCATAAACAGGTAGCCGCAGTTAATTTGTAACTACATTGAAGCCAGATGAGAGTGTATATGTTTAAGTGCCCAAATTGCGGAACGTCCATTTCTATTAATGACAAGCTAGTTATTAACCTTGACAAGCATATAACATGTAAAAAGTGTGCACAGAAACTAAAACCAGTGAAGATTTATTTATACGCACTCATTTTTGTTGCTCCTACAGTTATGTCTTTTTTGGTCAACTACTGTGATCTTAGTCCTTTAAGTGCAGCAGGGGGCACGTTTGCATTTTGCTTCTTGCTATTAGCATGTCAGCCAATACGGAAAGTGTAAGGTTTGGTATGAATTTCGAGTTTTCTTCGAATTGCGACTTAAAAAATATTGCTCCATTTTGGAAAAAGATTGGTCTTCTTATTGATGGCGGTATAAGTAAAGAAGTTGAGTATATTCGCAAGTTTGCTTACGGTGTACAAAACAATAGCCAAGATGCCATTAAAATGTCTTTTTCGTTTCAATCCACAAAATGTGAATTAGCATTTGCTATCAAAATTGATGATCAAGCACCACATATGTTCATTCTGTCAGACTCAAGTGCACTCATTGATGCAATTTTTGAAAAGCACAATGAACTGTGTCATGAACTTGGAGCATAGTTATAACAAAGGCATCAAGGTGACGCTTTACACTCGGCGGTTTTGGCATGGAGTTTGGTGTGCTTGGTGAGTTTATCGTGGCGCACCTTATGCCGGCGTTATGTTTTGTAATTGGTTGCATTGCTTTTGATTGCATTTAGTCTTGTGATTGTCGTCACCATTTACTCAATTGAAAACAAAGATAATGAACACATATATAGTATTAAGCCAATCCATTGATTGGGGTTAATCTGTGTTGTTAATAAGTAAGGGGTAGTGATGGCAACAATTAATTATGATCATGTAAAAACTGCTTTTCGCTTCTTTGAACAAAATATTGGCAAGGAAATTAACATCAGTGATGTTGCCAAAACTGTTGGCTGGAAAGATAGTACAGTCCAAACATACTTCAATAAAAAATGGAAAGGTGTTGTTTTAGAAAGAACATCACCAGGAGTGTATTTAGTTATCATGCCTGAAGACATGACCGTTTCAGGGTTTGCAGATCTTCATACACAGGTTGATGAAAGAGTTAGGTAGGACAGGATCTGAATCTAACTAATCTGATTTCTAGATTTGGGGGTGACTCCCCAAAATGTCCTCTCAGTCAAGAGGGCTAAAGGGCTATTAACTTAACTCAAGCCCAGATCGCTGCAAAACGTGTAACTCTAGCACGCTAAAGATCTGAGGTAACGTGTGACGACTCACGCTAAAAGTCGGCCGCAGCGGGTTGGATTACTTGTTTGACGATTAATAGTCCGATGTTGGTTACTTATACTAGTTAAGAGTGCCAACACCGCCCGCAAGGCGGTATATAAATTCGAGTCTTTCATGACTCAACCGGTTGAGTCGGTAGATTGGGCGAAATCCATGAAAACCAAACTCACCATAATGGTAAAGGTCGATGTTGCTAGAGTTATCACAGCTACTGCTGGTTTGTGTCTAGCTATAGCTCACATTTTCCAATACCTATAAAGTCCTGAGGAGCACGCTTTTGTGCTCCTCAGGCATCCAAAACATAACAAAGCAATCAAGGTGATGCCATTACACTCGGCGGTTTTGGTTCGGAGTTCGGTGCGCTTTGTTGGTTCAATGGGGCACACCTTATTGCGGGCGTTATGCACTAATAGTACTACCACAGGTATATCAACTCCCTAATCATTAGCTGAGCGACTACCTGTTAATGCTTTCAAGCCTTAAGGCTTTCATTATTGTTGAATACATTAACTTTTTTGTGTCGTATATTTTATTGATATGTATCGCCTGAGGTGTCATTTACCAATGAAATTAAGCAAACCGATAACTCTTGAGTATACAAAATCTAACTTACTCTTCTTGCTCAAATTTGGTTCAACTCCGACTGAATCACCTTATAGTCATAAGCAAATTGCTGAATGGTGTGAAAGGTTCTGGAGTGCATTTAGTGATATTGATGCTCCTGAAGATATTGAGAAAATCATGCCTGTATTGGCTGACGTTGAAACTCAATGGGACCTGTATCTTGCTAATACATACACGTTGAGTGAGTTGCAAAGCAATAGCTTTGAGGACGTGATACTACCGATTGATTGGTTCATCCAGTGGCAACATGAAGCCAGTGCATAACAAGGCAATCAAGGTGACCCGTTACACTCGGCGGTTTTGGTATGAGGTTCGGTGCGCTTTGTTGGTTGAGTGCGGGGCACCTTATTGCAGGCGTTATGCCTCACGGGAAATTTAGCATATGAGTTATAATTGGGAATCGTTTAAAGCCTTTGTTGGCAAAAATACTAGTGGAAGTAAGAAGTATTATTTCCGTGGTCAAAGTTCTTCACTTTGGAAGCTGGAGACAAGTTTTCAGAGAGCATCGGTTGGCAAGGGAATCCCGATGCTTACCTATCTAACGTCCATTATGAGTGACGTTAATTATCAGTTTTCTTCGTTTGATAAGCCCGTAAACTTGCAGGATAGTATTGAATTTGGTGAACTATTGGCTCGTTTGCAGCACCATGGCTTTCCGACTCCATTACTGGACTGGACGCTATCGCCTTATATTGCCGCCTATTTTGCTTTCAAAGGAGCACCGTTGGAAGCCAAGCCCGATGATAAGGTTTCTATCTATATGTTTGATATAGATAAGTGGATGGCAGAGACGTCTCCGTCAACTGACTTGCTTAGTCAGGTGCCCTTTGTTGGTAACTTTGTTCCCTATGCTACCAATAATCAACGTATGGTTAGGCAAATGGGTGTGATGACAATTACAAATGTTCCAGATATTCAACAATTTATTTTAAGTAAAGGGAATGACTATTTATTTAAAATTGACTTACCGGCTTTTGAGCGGAGCTTAGTATTAAAAGAGTTGAATTTGATGGGCATTAATGACCATACACTATTCCCCGATTTGGATGGGTTATGTAAACATTTAAAAGAAGTTCATTTCGACAGTAAGATCAAAGTTCCACCGCCGCCTCCACCATTAGTACCATTGCCACCAGAGGCATAACAAACTGTTTAAGAGTGATTCGCAACGCGTGGCATTTTCATCATGCGTTGGTTTAAGTGATTAAGGTGGTATGCGGCAGCATAGGTATTGCGTTGCTCACACCTTAACAGGGCGTTATATTGCTAGAGGAGTTCAACGTATTGAATCATTACTCTTTTGTTTTTATGGAAAGTTTAAACGAGAGCTTTCTG
>NZ_MJIL01000023.1 GCF_001939735.1 Photobacterium proteolyticum | reverse complement strand
TTGAGCCGTATGCAGTGAAAGTTGCACGTACGGTTCTTAGAGGGGCGGCACTTGGTAACAAGTGTCGTCTACTCGACCATTATCATTTACATCCTTTTGTGTGAGTTTTGCTTATCAAAACTTATCCGATTCATAACAGTCATTTTTTGTATGGGGATCTGCAAGCGTAAAGCATCAGTGTTTAAGTCGTATCTAACCCCCTAAAGTCCAGTAATACGGGGGAAAGTCTATTTCCCGGTACTAAGCTCTATATTCTCTCTAATTGCCTGTACAGAGACACAAATTCCTTTTAGATGGTGAGTGTTTGATATAAATTAGGTGCATATATAACAAATAATTTGCCTAATCTTATGACGTATACTAAGGAGCTCTGTTGAGTATGTCGGCTCTTGAAAAACAAGACGAATTAGATTTAATTCGCATATCAAATACTAGCTATAAATTCAGAACTATCGGGTATCTCGGAGATGGTACCTTTGGTTATGTCGAACGAGTTGAGTTATTCAACAACAGTGAAACTCATTCTGGCCTATATGCGCGTAAAATTCTCGATCAAAAGATAGATCTAAAACTATACAAAGAGCGCTTTGAAAGAGAGATCCTTGCCCAATGTGATTGCCATAACAAACATATTGTCCCTATTTATACATTTGATTTAGCTCCCGACAAACCATACTTCATTATGCAACTTGGAGAGGTTGATGTTCTCAAGCTCATCGAAGCAGGTGAATTAACTGAACAAGAAAAGTTAAAGATTATGATACATTTAGCTAAAGGTTTGAAACATATCCATAGCAAGGGGTACCTACATAGAGATATCAAGCCAAATAACATAATCCGCTTTTCTGACGGTACATATAAAATCTCAGATTTTGGTCTCATCCGTAAAATTCAGCCTTCTGAAAATAGTCAGGTACTAACCTCTATTGACACTCGCTTGGGCAACAACCATTACATGGCGCCTGAGCTAATGTACATCGGGAGCGACTATACAATTAAGAGTGATATATTTGCTTTTGGTCGCGTTTGCGAAGCACTCAAGGTGTCAAATGCTGAACTTAAGAAAATGATTAACTTATGCGTAAAAATGGATGTAAGTGACAGGCTTGCCACAATGGACGAAGTTTTAGAAGTACTTGACGCGAAGGTAGAAATCGATGGTTAGAATTCTCGAAAGCACGAGCTTTTGTTTCGCTAAGAACGAAGATAAGCACAATGAAGATGCTATTTTAGAGCCTAAGTTAGTAGCAAATGGTTTGGTACTTGCCGTTGCTGATGGTGTAGGCTCTTACCCAGGAGCGGACTTGGCATCACTGTCTGCTATAGAGCACTTGAATAGTTTGAATAGTTCTAGTGAAATCAACCAGTTTGGAAATGTATTTACAGATATACACTCAAAAGTTGTTGGTTTATCTCAATATAAGACTGATTATGAAAAAGCGTCTACTACCCTAACTTACTTGTTTCTTGATGGTGAATTCCTTCACGTTGCTCATATAGGTGACTGTCGTGCATACATTCAAACCGGCAGCAAGTTAAGGCAAATAACTAAAGACCACACAAAGCATCAGCAACTTCTTGATGAAAAAGTTTTTACGAAGAAACAGCTTAAGAATGTTAAGGGTAAAAATGTCATTACGACGGCAATCTCCGCTGTTGTAGACATGCGATATGATACAACTTCCATTCGACTAGAAGATATCACCAATGATGACGGTGTGGCGACTTTGTTCTTGATGAGTGATGGCGCACATGAACATTGGGAGAGAAACCCTAGGTTCTCTCCGAATACAATGGCAAGTACAGTAAAACTAGGAAATGCTTTGTTACGAAGAATTGAACGTTATGGCCCGACTGATGATTATTCTTTTGTTTCGGTTAAAGTTCAAATATAAGAAAAGCTCCTCAGGGAGCTTAGCAAAGGGACTGACAAACACAGTTTTGTCCCATTGTGAGTTTATCTGGTCAAGTCGTCTCATCGGAAGTGTCAGATCGTGTCTGAGTCACTACACATCAGCGTATTGCCCTACGAATATTTTGGCCCATCATCTGAGATGGGCTGCTACTCAGACAATAACATCTTCCACTGCTGCCTCAATTGCTTCTTTTGAAACTCGATTCGTAGAATATATTTCAAAACCGTATTTTACCCAGCGTGCTATCCAATCTTCTCTTCCAACAAAAGCCTGACTCCTATCATCTAAAGCATAAAAGTCTATGTATGAAAAAGATTGATAGATACCTTCATGAACAAGAAAACTCACATGCTGAATCTCAAAATCAACATCGTCTGTTAATGATACAACTAGTCCAGGGCTTGGAACTGAAGGTAACTCACCTACGTAGGTTAAAGTAGCAACATCTTCAAAGTTTCCACTTTCAACGCTACCCTCAATAAATCGGAGTTGATGTCGATATTTTATCATTTTTTACACTCGTCTTCTGACATGTGAGCCCAGTGCCTGTCATAGAGTGGGCTCCGTTGAACCGACAAAACACACCTAATTCCATACAAAAATGCTGAGTAAAAGGCGTCAACTTGATGTTTGTTATATCGTTGATTTGGCTGAACGATGATACATTTGTACTATATTTGCTGTTGGCCAGTAAGCCCAACATGCTGCTTGGGCATGATCTTGTGATTCAAATGGGCTGCCTACACTTTTGTGCCAAGACTTCCAATCTTTACCAGGTTCGCTGGTGTCCTTACGAACAACTAAAGCATTTAGTGGTGGTAATCCATTATCAGTATCGGCATTTGAAATATTTACAATCCATTCAACAACTTCAGGGGTATGACCTTGCCCCCAAGCTCCACCAGGGTATTGAGTTAACCAAAGCTCCTTGTATGTAATTTTACGGAAGTAATAAGTATTTAACTCGCCTCTAGCTACTTTAATAAGTGTCTTCCGAACTTTTTTCTCTACCTTGCTTACCATTGATTCTCCTTAAAGATATAACGCCAGCTATAAGGTGTGTCCCATCGAACCAGCAAAGCGCACCTAACTCCATACCCAAAATGTGCATATTCCGGAGTATTGCGACCCCTGATTCCGGGATTATCCGATCGCTCATTCCGGTTTAAACCGATCACCGATTCCG
>NZ_MJIL01000022.1 GCF_001939735.1 Photobacterium proteolyticum | reverse complement strand
GGTACAGGTAACATGAAGTTCGCGATGAACGGTGCCCTGACCATCGGTACGATGGACGGCGCGAATGTCGAGATGCGCGAAGAAGTTGGCGATGACAATATCTTCATTTTCGGCCTGCTGGTTGATGAAGTACAGAAACTAAAAGAAGAGGGCTACGACCCTTACCGTTATTACCACGCTGATAGCTTACTGCGCGCAGCACTGGATCTATTGGAAACTGATGAGTTCACACCAGGATACCCTGGCCAGCTGGCAGCGATTCGCCACAACTTGCTGGACGGTGGTGACCCTTACCTGGTACTGGCTGACTTTGCCGACTACGTGAAAACTCACGAGAAAATCGATGCTGAATACCGTGACCAGAAAAACTGGGCACGCAAAGCAATTCTAAATACAGCATTGATGAGCAAGTTTAGCTCAGACCGTAGTATTCGAGACTACGCCAATAACATCTGGAACCTAGAGCCAGTAAACCGTTAATTCACCCCATTTGGTGATTTAGAGTCTGAATTGATATCAGCAAAACCCTAACATCGAAGCGGCCGCAAGGCCGCTATCGGAGAGAACGATGAAAGACGATCAAGTATTAAAACAAGTTGCTGACATGGTAGGTATTGCAGATAGCTATGTCAGTGCTTGGGGAGATGAAGCAAACGTTGAGAGCGAGACGATCCGTCGTCTGCTCGCAGCGCTTGGTTACGACACACGAAGCGACGAAGCCTTGTTGGAGTCAGCGAATAAGAAGCAACGTCCGGATGTACTGGCACCGGTACAGGTAGTACGCAGCGGTGAGCCGATGCGTATTGCCATGCACCTGGGCCAGAGTGCACGGATCAGCGATTTCAGCTGGCGTCTGGAAACAGAGCAGGGTGAGGTGATGGAAGGCTGGTTGCAGTCTCAGCTGATCAGCGACGAGCGTGCCGATGGCGGCCCGTTGGTGTTCGCATTGCCTGATGACCTTGAGTGGGGTTACCACAAGCTGGAAGTGTTCCGTAAGCGTCGTAAATCTCCGTTTGAAATGACTTTGATCGTCACTCCACAGTCTTGTTACAAGCAGGATGCCCTGCAGGAAGACAAGAAGCTTTGGGGTACGAGTGTTCAGCTGTATTCAATTCGCACTAATCACAACTGGGGGATTGGTGATTTCGGTGATCTGAAACAACTGGTTGCCGATGTTGCTGCCCGCGGTGGTGATTTTGTGGGTCTTAACCCAATTCACTCCTTATTCCCGGCCAACCCAGAAGGCGCGAGCCCATATAGCCCGTCTTCTCGTCGTTGGCTGAACCTGATGTATATTGATGTGAGCTCAGTGTCTGAGTTTGCTCAGTGTGACGAGGCCCAGCAGCTGGTAGGCAGCCCTGAGTTCCAGCAGCGTCTGGTGGAGGCCCGCAATGCCAACTGGGTGAACTACAGCGAAGTATCCTGCCTGAAAATGGCCGTGCTTCCTTTGCTGTTTGATACGTTCCGTGAGCGTCACTTGGATAACAAAACGGCACGTGCAGAGAAATTCCTGGCGTTTGTTGAGCAGGGTGGTGAAAGCCTGCTTCACCAGGCGGCCTTCGATGCGCTTCATGCCGAGCTGAAGAAAGAAGATGACTCCGTGTGGGGTTGGCCGGTATTCCCTGAAGAGTACCGTCATTTTGATAACCCTGCCGTGCAGACATTTATCAAGAAAAACTATGCCAAAGTACAACTCTTCATGTACTTGCAGTGGATTGCTGATACCCAGCTAGCCGAAGTCAACGAGCTGGCAGAAGAAAAGGGTATGGTCATGGGGCTTTATCGCGACCTGGCTGTGGGTGTCTGTGATTCAGGCTCTGAAACCTGGGCTGATCACGGTGCGCTATGTCAGGACGTCAGCGTGGGCGCGCCACCCGATATTCTTGGTCCTTTGGGTCAGAACTGGGGACTGCCGCCGCTAAACCCGGAAGTGCTGAAAGAAAGAGCCTATGACCCTTATGTGCAGTTGATCCGTGCCAATATGCGCAGTTGTGGTGCACTTCGCATTGACCATGTTCTTGGCCTGCTGCGTCTGTGGTGGATCCCGAAAGGTGAGGGCGCCAAAGACGGTGCTTACATGTACTACCCGGTAGAAGACATGATGGCGATCCTTGCGCTGGAAAGTCATCGTCACCAGTGTACGGTGATCGGTGAAGACCTGGGTACCGTGCCTGACGAGATTGTCGAGAAACTATCAACAGCCGGCATTCATTCTTACAAGGTGTTCTTCTTCGAAACTGCTGAAGACGGCGGCTTCTATTCGCCATCGCATTATCCGCAACAATCTATGGCGGCACTGTGTACCCATGATATGCCGACGTTACGTGGCTTCTGGCACTGTGATGACCTTAAGATGGGTGAAGAGCTGGGTTTGTATCCTGACAAGGAACAACTAGCCGGCCTGTTTGACAGCCGTGCGGAGAGCAAGCAAAAAATTCTTGATAGTTTAGCCTGGCATGGTTATCTTCCTGAAGGCGTTGGGCAAGATGCTGCATATGTCCCAATGGACCGATACCTAAGCGAAGGCATGCAATTGCACCTGGCAGCAAGCTCGAGTGCACTGTTGAGCCTTCAGCTGGAAGACTGGTTAGAAATGGACCAGCCAGTCAATATTCCGGGAACCGTCGATGAGTATCCAAACTGGCGCCGTAAGCTTTCAAC
>NZ_MJIL01000021.1 GCF_001939735.1 Photobacterium proteolyticum | reverse complement strand
TGTGGTGAATTCATTAGATCAGAAGGTAAGGTGCGTGTCTACTTATTGAACTACAAAGGTATTTTGTGGGGATTCGTAAGTCGCAGGCGTTACCCGACTTGGTTGAGTTCTTTTTGTGTACTTAACTCCGCTGTCGCTGTGAGTTGGTCAATTCCAGATAAATTCATATGCAGTAAGAATCGTTCATCGTTTGTAGCGGCTTCTTATTTTTAAACGCCTCAAAGACTTGCGTGAATGTTCGCTGGTAACCGCGCCAACTTCTTTGTTTGGTTTTACCCATGGTTCGGTCGTGGCGGTTGATGCTCCGCGTACATACCAGTTCTTAAATTTCTTAGCTATTGCCGCGCCATTATCGAGGATAGCCGCTTTCAATATTGTGGTCGGTGCGCTGGCAGGGAAGTGGTTACATTTTGGTGGTTGCCGAAAGAAATAGAATTGTGGGCGTGGTTCGCGGCTTTAGTTGGGCTGCCTTTTAATCAATATTGGCGAGCGTTTCTAGTGCATCTTTTCTAGGTAAACCATAGTGCTAACTTCATCGTTGCCGCTATTTTGTGGGTAAACGGGCAGTAATTATCGTGGTTATAGTTTTGAATTTGTCTGCTTTGAGTTGGGTGTCTGTCGCGCTGAATTAGCGCAGTTTTTAATTGCATTTCATCATGGCAGGCAAGCTGCTTAACCCAAGTCGAACGGCCGGGTAACAAGGCCATTAATACGACCACCAACGCTCGGCATTCTAGGTCTGAATTGGCTTTAGTGTTTTCGGTGGTCTATCAACATTATCGTAATACGTTGTGGCGTATTATGGCGAGCGTTACCCGACTAGGTTGAGTTCTTTTTGCTTACTTTACTCCGCAGTTGCTGTGAGTTGGTCAATTCCAGATAAACCCGTATGTAGTAAGAGTTGCTCCTCGTTTATAGCGGCTTCTTATTTTTAAATGTCTCAACGATTTGCGTGAATGTTCGCTGGTAACCGCGCCAACTTCTTTATTTGGTTTTAAACATGGTTCGGTTGTGGCGGTTGATGCTCCGTGTACTCACATGTTCTTGAATTTCTCAGCTATTGCCGCACCATTATCGAGGAATGCCGCTTTCAATATTGTGGTCGGTGCGTTGGTAGGGAAGTGGTTACATTTTGGTGGTTGCCGAAAGAAGTAGAATTGTGGGCGCTGTCTGCGGTTTTAGTTTGGGCTGTCTTTTAACCGATATTCGCGCACGTTTCTGGTTCATCTTTTCTAGGTAACCCATAGTGCTAACTTCATCGTAGCCGCTATTTTGTGGGTAAACGCGCAGTAATTTTCGTGGTTATAGTTTTGAATTTGTCTGCATTGAGTTGGGTGTTTGTCGCGCTTAATAAGCGCCGTTTTTAATTGCATTTCATCATGGCAGGCAAGCTGCTTCACCCAAGTCAACTGGCCGGGTAACAAAGCCATAAATACGACCACCAACGCTCGGCATTTTAGGTCTGAATTGGCTGTGGTGTTTTCGGTGGTCTATCAACATGTTCGTAATACGTTGTGGCGTATTATGGCGAGCGTTACCCGACTTGGTTGAGTTCTTTTTGCTTACTCTACTCCGTTGTCGCTGTGAGTTGGTCAATTCCAGATAAATTCGTATGCAGTAAGAGTCGTTCCTCGGTCATAGCGGATTCTTGTTTTTAAACGTCTCAACGACTTGCGTGAATGTTCGCTGATAACCGCGCCAACTTCTGTATTGGGTTTTTACCATGGTTCGGCCGTGGCGGTTGATACTCAGCGTACTCACTTGTTCTTAAATTTCTCATCCATTGCCTCGCCATTTTCGAGGATGTCCGCTTTCAATAGTGTGGTCGGTGCGTTGGTAGGGAAGTGGTTACATTTTGGTGGTTGCCGTAAACAGTAGAATTGTGGGTGATGTTCGCGGCTTTGGTTTTGGCTGCGTTGTTATCAATTTCATCGCAAATGTAAGGTGCGGCTTCACTAGGTAAACCATAGTGCTAACTTTATCGTTGCCGCTATTTGTGGGTAAACACGCAGTCATTTCCGTGGTTATAGTTTTGAATTTATCTGCTTTAAGTTTGGTGTTTGTCGCGCTTAATCTGAGTAGTTTTTAATTGCATTTCATCATTGCAGGCAAGCTGCTTTAGCCGAGTCGAACGGCCGGGTAACAATGGCATTAATGTGACGCCTGACACTCGGCGGTTTTGGTTTGAAGTGTATTTGGTTTAGTAAGTTCAGCGTTGGCGCACCTTATGCCAAGGCGTTATACACTTAGAATAAATGGGAGAGAATATGGCAATTGAAACAGTCAAGACTGCTTTTGATAGTGTTAAATTTCTTAAAGATATGTTTAATGGTCATGTTGACGGTGTGGCAAAAGAAAAAGTAGCCGAATTGCAACAACAATCAAATCAGAAAGTACTGGATATACAGCAAGCTTTGATGGAGCTACAAGCTGAGATTTTTCGTTATCAGGAGGAGAACTCACAATTAAGTGAACAGCTTAAAGTGTATACAGACTTAAATGAAAAACTAGAAAAATACGAACTCTGCGTATTCCGGCGATTGTGATCTAGGATTCCGTTTTTTTTCGATCACCTTTTTACCCTCTTTTTCTCTACCCTTATTT
>NZ_MJIL01000020.1 GCF_001939735.1 Photobacterium proteolyticum | reverse complement strand
TGTCGACTACATTTATGAGGGTTATTGGCAGCCGATTATATGCAATACCCCTACTTCTCCCCCACGCATGAGTCAACTAAATGCATATCATCCCTGCTAATTCATGACCTAAAATGAGTCAGCATAATTATATTGTGATAACCCCTCTTTCGAAGTCCGCTTTTTGAAAGAAAATGTCCAATAGTGAGCACCGCACGCATTGAGTGTGATATTAGAAAAAGTATGGAAAACTGATGAACAGATATATCGGCTAAAGAATTGGCTAAATTACTTTGGGGCATAATCGTGCCAGATGAAGAGGCTGGCACGTGAAGAGGCTGGCACGTGAAGAGGCTGGCACGAAGCGGAACATTTCCGAGTTGAGCTATTCGAGTGGGTTCCGACTTTCAGATAACTCTTCGTATCCCCAAAAGACGAACGGTTCCACTTCAAGAGGTGCCGTTTTTGAGCATTTTGTCCCTATCGATAGTAAAGGGATTGAAGTAATCATATAAAGAAGGCGTACTAAGGGGGAAACTATAATGAGTGTGGTGACTAAAACGAACTGGCTGGCCTTCATCTTGACGGTGGCCACTATTCTGATTGGACTATACGTAATCTAATCACGCTGGGGAGAGGCCACAAATGAAGAGTGATGAAGCAAAAGCTAAACTTGCGGCTCGCAAGAAGGGGGCTGCGCCGAAGCCTGCAATCAAAGACCCAGCGTTAGTGCCCTTTTTAAATTTACTCGAAGAGGACATCGAAAAGCATCCAGAAAAATTAATCCGCAATCCTAGTCCAAATGACCGTGAAATATGGGGTGATTTTTTCGAAGAGGAACCGTGCCCAGACTTCCCTGACCGTGCCGAACAGACCGATCAGGAAAGAGAGGGTTTTGACGACACAGAACCTAACACCAGAGAACACCCATGAGAATAACTGCCGAACGATTTATAGATTGTGCATGGATACTGGATCTTAGAATCATCTCAGCTGACAGCAGTTTAATGGATCATCGATTCATTAATGAAGCATCAAAATTAGCTAAGGCAAAAGAAATTGATGTCCAATACCTTGATTTTAGTAGATACAACAGTGCTGAAGAGGCTTTGACAAGTCATGATAATGCTGACTTTCGAAATGCAATTGAAGATGGTACAAAGCCCAGATTGCTGTGGTTTGACAATTGTGACAGTCTCGCCCCTTTGTCCTGTGCATTAACCTATTCATTACGGAGTGTGCTTACAACACGATTAACCAATAATGTACAAAGCGTGTTTATTGCTAAAAAAACATCGTTAAATCTTATGTTTAATAATCATGATGCTGCATTTTATCAATCAAATTCCCCCATCACTGAACATCAATGGCTTTAAATAGTTATCAGATGACTATCTAAAGCCATTGCCCTGACACGCTTATGAACCACTATAGATTAGTTCGTAAAACGCGGTCCGTGTTTTACGAACTGGGAAGCAAAAAGGATTCAATATCATGCGCTACACGAGCAAACGTTACAAATCCAAGCTATCGAAGTTACATAAAGTAGCTGTCGCCTGCTGAAAAGCACCCCGCCACATCAGGGAACACCACGCCAAAAGCGGAGTCTGCACTACCTTTTTCGATGGCAACTGGATATTTCATTCCGCCCCTCACCTTATAATTCATTGATTGCCGACCGAACTGGTGAGAGTAATTCACAGTTCAATGGTGCTCTTTAAATCTCTTTAAAACCACGGCATGCGCGAGCCTCTTCAAGAGACATAGCCTTTCTGCGCTTGAGCCCCTCGTCCATGACGCTAGAAAATTCTAAAACTGACTCCAGCACTTCCTCACTCCCGTAACAATCAATCAGCTCTTCACTAATTGATTGGGGCATCAGCTTGTCTGTTTTAGCGCGCTCATTGAACACATCTATCACTTTGGCGGCTTTGCTTTGCTCTTCTGGTTTGCTCATATTGGTCGTAAAGTGTCACGTCCCAGTAGGGCGTCTGGCTAGTCCGGTTATTTCTTGAAAGTGAGTTCGCAAAACACGGTCCGCGTTTTGCGAACTAATAACCACCAACCTTCCCAAGGTGATTTCCTGTTCAGCAAATCATTCATACCTTCATTCGCATCAGGAACTGCATTAAGCTCTTGCTCGAACGCGTCAAATGTCTGGTCATATAAAACGAGGTCACGCTGGTTAGCAATGAACATTTCTTCTGGAATGCCAAAACGGTCGGACAGTGCAGTGATGTGTTTCAGTGTCAGCGAGCGATTACCGTTTAAGATCTGCGACACCAGCGACTTACCACCAATCTCTGGCAATTCACAAAGTTTCAGCTTGTTCTGATCGATGATGACGCTCAGCATAGCAACACCTTGATCTACGCTATCCATGTGTTCATTGAACTCTTGAAAACGCCCAACTTCTTCCTCGTAACGTTCAATCACTGGAAAGAGCAGGTCAATTAGAACTTGGTTTGTCTCGTAGTCCTCAACGAGTTCGTCCATAATGCGTATTCCGGCGATTGTGATCTAGGATTCCGTTTTTTTTCGATCACCTTTTTACCCTCTTTTTCTCTACCCTTATTTT
>NZ_MJIL01000019.1 GCF_001939735.1 Photobacterium proteolyticum | reverse complement strand
TGCGTATTCCGGCGATTGTGATCTAGGATTCCGTTTTTTTTCGATCACCTTTTTACCCTCTTTTTCTCTACCCTTATTTTTACTCTAAGTGATCGGATTGCACCAGTTTCCGCATGGATTCTCCTCCCAGTTCGATTCGGTGGCTGTTGTGGATAAGACGATCTAGCAGTGCATCTGCAACGGTGGCATTGCCTATCATGTTGTACCATTCCTTTACGGGGAGTTGGCTGACAACGATGGTGCTACTCACCTGGTATCGATCCTCTAGCACTTCCAGCAAGTGTCCCGCATGGTCTTGAGACAGCTTTTCCATACCCCAGTCATCAAGAACCAGTAACTGCTTTTTCGCCAGGGCTTGAAGTTGCTTTTGGTATGTGCCATCCAGACGACCTGTACTCAGGTCGTCCAGTAGACGGCTCAGTCGATAGTAGCGAGCCGTGTGTTGCTGCTCGCAAGCCTGAGTTGCTAGGGCGCAAGCGATATAGGTCTTACCGGCACCTGTCGGGCCTGTCACCAAGACATTCTGGTGTTTATGAAGATAGCCACCGGTCAGTAGTTCACTGACTTGCTGGCGTTTGAGTCCTCGGCCTTCCTTGTACAGTATTCGGCTTGGCTGGGCATCCAGCCTTAACTTTGCCTGACGTTTCAGGCGTTGGATTTTGGTCTGGCTTCGGTTGAGTAACTCACTTTCGAGCAGCAGGCCTAAGCGCTCTTCGAACGTCAACTCTGCATATGTGGAGAGCTGCTCTTGTTGCTGCTCCAGTGCGGTGGCGGCATGGCTCAGCCGAAGAGCTTTAAGCTGTTCACTCAGTTGGTTCATCGTTATCTCCTAGTGGTAACTGTTGGGGCCGCGCACATTGCTGTGGACAAGATTAGGTGTCGTTGTTGTGTCATGACTGAGCTGGCCTTCGCGGTGGTTAACCAACAGGTTTTTGATGAACTGGAAGTAAGGCTTGTTGACCAGAAGGGCATCTTTACAAGCCTGTTCCAGGCGGCGCTCCCCATGCTTTTGGCTTAAGTTCAACAGCCCAAGGCAACTACGGTATGCCTGCTCTGGATGTGGCTTGGACATCAGTTGGGCGTTCACCACTTCTCGTGTGGCACTGCCGATGCGACCACCCCAGCGCAGTAAGCGCTCTGGTGACCATTTTTGGTGACGGTGATTCTCGGGCATATGTTCGGGGTATGTGCTCATCCCTCTTTCTTTCGTGCTTCTGGCATGCTGCGAGACCAGATTGCCCTGAGAGTAAATCTGCACCAGCCTCGATGTGGCCTCCAACTCTACATGCTGGCCGACTAACTGGTGTGGTACCGAGTAATAATGCCGTTGGTACTCGATGTGGTAATCGGGGCCGACCTTGGCGCGTTTTGTTTCGGTGTAGAGATAACGCTGGATGGGAAGTGGTTTTAATGCCGGCTTGTCCAGCGTCTTGAACAGGGCCTTTCTGCTGGCTCCCACCTGCTTCATCTCTCGTTGGTTGAGTTCATCCATGAGCTCCCTGATACTCAGGTTCAGTTCTTTGAAGGTATGGAAGGTTCGATGACGCAGGCGCATCATGATCCAACGCTCAACCAGTAAGACCGCGTTTTCCGCCTTCGCCTTATCTTTGGGTTTATAAGGACGGGCAGGCATGATGGCGGTTTGATAGTGATGAGCCAGCTTTTGGTAGCTGTCATTGATCGTTGGCGCATAGCGGTCTGCCTTGCTGACTGCGGAACGCAGGTTATCAGGCACCAGGAGTCTGGGAACACCACCGAAGTGCTCGAAGGCATTGGCATGCGCTTCCAGCCAGTAGACTTTTCCCTGCCCCGGGAAGGCTTCGACATACGTGTAATTAGATGCGCCTAAGGTGGCGACAAAGACTTGGGCCTGACGGACTTCCCCGGTATCGGGGTTAACCACAGGGATCGTTGGGCCGCAGTAATCGATGAAGAGCTTATCGCCAGCGGTATGTGTTTGTCTCATGCTGCGTTTTTGCTTTTTAAGCCAGCGGGTGTAGTGCTCGCAGAACTGACTGTATCGGTAAGATCTCTCTTGATGCTGCTCATAATATTCTTGCCATAAGAGCAGCTTGGTCATGCCTTTGCGTTTGAGTTCGACAAAGCACTGGGCGAAGTCCGGCATTACCTTGGATTGGCTTGCGCTTTTCGGGTGGTAGAGCGCCTGAGTCAGCTCGGAGTCTGAGCAAGTCTCGGGAAGCGGCCAGCCAATATGGCTCTGCTTAAAACGAGTCAGGATTTCAGAGACGGTAGAGCAGCCTATTTTCAGGCAGGAAGCGATATTGCGGTTGGACAGTCCGCAATCGAATTTCAGGCGTAACACCTCTTTAATTTTGGTCATCGGTATTCTCTTTTTCGACATTGTCACTTCCTTGCAGCCTTCTGATGTATAGCAAGGATAGTGAGTAATTGATTTAAAAGAAAAAAAGTAAGTATTCCGGTTTAAACCG
>NZ_MJIL01000018.1 GCF_001939735.1 Photobacterium proteolyticum | reverse complement strand
GTATGCGCCCCATAAACCCACGGGGCGGTTATTAATGTGAGAAGTTCCAGGGGAGCAATGCATTGATATCCGGCTCTGGCTTGGCCAACGCCTTCATGCAATGCACCAGGTAGTCATACACAACCAGGTCATTAGCCTTTGCTGTTTCAATGATGCTATAGAGGACAGCACTGGCATCAGCACCGCTTGGCGTATCGGCGAACAGCCAATTTTTCCTGCCAATGACCAGCGATTTTATTGCACGTTCAGCGCGATTGTTGTCGATAGACAGGTGCCCATCTTCTACATAGCGTATCAACTTTGGCCATTGCCCTAACGTGTACTTAATCGCTTTGCCTAACTGCCCTGAGCCAATGACTTTTTGTTTGTTCAGCCACTGATAGAGGTCATCCAGCATCGGTTTGGCTCGCAGTTGTCTCTCGGCCTGACGTGCTTCTACCGTGCATTCTTTCAGACGCGCTTCCAGCGCATAGAGCTTCTGGATTTTTGCCAGTACCACATCCGCTTTGCCGGTTTTACCTTTCCCCTGGACTTTCTTGGCATCCATGAACTTACGGCGGGCATGTGCCATGCACCCCAGATGCTCAATCGCCTTTAAGGTGTCATAAGCCTGATAGCCATCGGTTTGCAGGTAGCCGGTAAAGTCCCCCAGGTAGTTAGCCGGGCACGCGCCAGCCCGACTATTTTGATAGTCGAACAACACGATATTTTTGAGTCCAGGCGGAGAGGATCCGGGAGAGTCGCCCCCTGAACAGTAGACCCACATATAACACTGCTTATCTTCCTTGAGAACATTCAGGGGAGTCTCATCAGCCTGGATAACAACTTGCTGCAACAACGTTTGCCTGATTGCCTGGTATAATGGCGTAAAGGCTTCACTGACCTGCATGGCCCAGCGTGCCATGGTCGTGCGGGTCAACGCGATACCGGCTTGCTCGAAGAGAGTTTCCTGTCGATATAGCGGCAAGGCGTATTGGTATTTACCCAGAATGATGTTGGCCAGCAGGCTTTCCGTGGCAAAGCTTTTGGGAATAAGGCTAGCCGGTGCAGGTTTCTGTATGATACTGACCTGCTCCGCCGTTTTCTCGCACTGGCGACAACCGTATCTCGGCCGCACATACTCCAGTACTTTCAGTTGAGCAGGGATGAATTCGAGCTTTTCGCTGACATCTTCACCGATTTTGTGTAGCTCGCCCTGGCAACATGGGCAGATTTTCTCATCCGCTTCCAGGTCAAGGACAATACGCTCGCGAGGCAGGTCTTTCGGTAGCGGTTTGCGTTTGCCCCGACGCTTCGCTGTCGGTTCTGTAGCAGAAGAGATTGATGCTTCGTGACTTTCTACTGCTGGCGTATCGGCCTCACACTCCACTTCGTTAAAGAGTTCGCCCTGGGCATCATTATAGGGTTTCAGGGATTCTGCCCGTTTGGCAAACTGTCGGTCGATAGCAAGTTTAAATTGCTCAAGCAGGGATTGGTACTGCGCACTCAGAGATTGCCTTTCCTTTTCCCACTCATCACGCTCAGCCAACAGCGTCTGCACCATGGCCTGAAGCTGGCTGATATCTTGGGTTGATGGGTCAAAATCGATGGCTTTCTTCATGGGGGTATTTTACCAAAAATGGCGAAAAAACACCCATCGCAAGCACCATTTATGTCACTTAATTGATTGTAAAATCGTGTATTTCTACAGGCTTGTGGCCGATTATTGTGAAGCCTGAAAGCAACCTGTCTAGCTCGGTTTGTGTCAGTGTCATGACCTGATTATTCTCGCGCACCGGCCATTTGAATTTGTCTTTTTCGAGCCTTTTATACCACAGGGCAAAGCCCGTGGTGTCCCAGTACAGTATTTTGATTTTGTCGCGTTGTTTGTTGGTGAAGAGGAACAGCGCACCGGAGTCCAATGCCAATGTCGTTTCGCTTTCAACCAGCGCAGCCAGCCCGTTGATGGATTTGCGGAAGTCGACAAAGTGGCGGTAGAGATAAATGGCTGGCGGGTTTATCAGGCCTTTCATGATTGCAGTGCCCTCATTAGGTTTGCCAGGTACTCTGGCGGTGTGCCCTGAGGGATACTCAGCTCAACCTCGTTGAAAGACAGTGTCATGTTAGCTGGCACCGGTTTGGCAAAGTGATACTCGGTGGTGCTCTCAACGACCTGCGCCCGAACAAAGCCGCTCTCGGCATTACCTTCTGCTCGCTTAATCAAGCTGCGCTTAGCTGAAAACGTTGAGCAGGCTAACCGATGTTGTTTGCAAAACTCTTTCAGGGTCAGTGTGCTGTTTTCATACTCGAGGATCAGCGTTTGCCATTCCTGGTCAGTTCGGCGTTTCGACATTCACCATATCTCCGATTCATTAAGGGAAATATGATGATAAGTGCACTGTAGGGTTATTTGAATGTGGTGATCATGGAGCGCTTAC
>NZ_MJIL01000017.1 GCF_001939735.1 Photobacterium proteolyticum | reverse complement strand
GTAAGCGGGTGTTCCCACCCACCTAGCTATTGAACGGGCGTATTGCTATAAGGCAAGAGATCACTGACATCACTCCCTTCTTCTCTCCGTGGGAGCTCCGTCAGGACATGACGCAGATACGCATAAGGCTCCACGCCGTTGGCACGGCAACTGAGCATGATACTGAACAAGGTCGCACTGGCATTCGCCCCGCTTTGCGTATCGGCGAACAGCCAGGCTTTCCGGCCGGTGGCGACCGGGCGGATATCGCGCTCGACTCGGTTGTTGTCTATCGGGTATTCGCCATCATCGACGTACTTTTCAAGGTAGGCCCATTGTTTGAGCGCGTAACTAACCGCTTTCCCCATCGGGCTTTGGGGAAGCAGTTTGGCTGCCGCCTTATTCAGCCAGCTGTGGAAGGATTCAAGTATGGGGATACTCTCTTTTCGCCTCATGGCGTGCCTTTCTGCTGCCGACAAGGACTGGGCTTTCTTTTCGATGGCATACAGCTTCTGGATATAGCTCAGTGCCTGCTTGGCCTGGCCCGCTTTTTTCGGGCTTAAGTCGAGTGCATCCTTGAACTTACGCCAGGCATGGGCCCAACAACCAAGATGGGTCACCTTGTCCAGCATCCGCCAGGCTGAGTAGCCATCGGTCATGATGGTGCCTTCGTAACCATCAAGGAAGACCTTGGGGTAAGTATGTGCCCGGCCCGGCTGGTATTCGAACAGCACCACCGGCGTGGTGCTCTGTTCGGGGCTGGAGTAAGCCCAGAGATAAGATTTACTTTGGGCTTTCTTGCCGGGCTCTTTCAAGACTTGAAGCGTGGTCTCGTCACCATGGATAACCTGCTCTTTGAGCAGCGCCCTGCGCATGGCCTGGTAAATCGGTGAGAGCAACTCGGCGGTCTTTATCATCCAGTTCGCCAGTGTGGTTCGCTGGATATCAACGCCCACACGTGCCAGCTCTTTTTCGATACGGTATAGCGGCAGACCATCGGCATACTTGCTCACCGCCACGGTCGCGAGGGTGCCCGCCGTGGCGATACTGCCGGGAAGCGGTTGCCGGGGCATTGAAGCGGTGATGATTTTGCTGCCTTCGCCATGATTTTCGCAATGGCGGCAAGCGTACTTCTTGCGTTCATGACGCAGTACTTTGACTTGCTTGGGGATGATTTCGAGCTGTTCGGATGTTTCGACACCGATGGCATGCAGCTTTCCCTGACAGCACGGACAGGTCTTTTCATCCTCCGGTAAATCGTACTCAATGACCTCACGGGGTAAATCCGGGTTGATGGGCTTGCGACCACGTTTGCGCGTGTAGGTCACGGTTTCTATCTCCGGCTCATCCTCGGACGGCCCGCTGTCTGTCAGTGATTCGGCTTCATTGAACAGGCAACCCTGTGCCGGGAACTTCTCGCTTTGCGGCAGGTAGCGTTTGGCTTGTGCCAGCCGGAACCGCTCCCACATTTCGGCAATGCGGGATTCGTATTTTTGGCTGATTTCCTGGCTGACATTCTGAACGAGGCTGTCGATATAGGCCTGGATTTCCGGGGTAATGCCCGTGGGCTTATCAAGTTCCTTTTGCATACTAAAAGTATAGTAAAAACAGAGGGCTTTACTATACTAATTCACTGTTTTTACGAGATTTTTAGCCCGTTTATGGGCTGATGCGCTACGGCATTTTGCCAGTTCAGGCCATCAAGTAGCCACCGCAGTTGCCTGGCCGTAATTTCCATCGCAACCGTATCTTGCGGGTACCGGGGCCACTTGAACTTGCCGTTTTCCAGCCGACGATAATGGAGCCAGAACCCATTGGTATCCCACTGCAAGATTTTCAGCTTGTCCCGGCGGCGGTTGCAGAACACGAACCAGTGCGGCCCCACAGGGTTGTGCTCCAGCACATCTTCAACCAGCAGCCCTAATGTGTTGATGGATTTACGCATGTCTGTGATCCCGGTGGCCAGGTAAACATTGCCGGCCGGTGCGGTGATCATGATAAGCACTTGATGAGTTGCGGCAACAGCGTTATTGCCGATGCGTCATTGATTGAGACCCGGTAACCATTGGGCGTTTCGATCACCAGGGCCGTCAAAGATGACGGCATCGAAAGCGGTACCACGACACTGTCAGGCTCATGCACTGAAGACGTTAGTTTTTTCTGCCAATAATAAAACTGCGACTGGACGATTTGGTTCTGTTCACACCAGGCTGCAATGGTTAGACTGCTTTCCTTTTGGTTTTGTAAGCGTTCATTCCAGAGATCATGTTTTTCTTCACGAGTCATGATGTAGCTCCGCTAATGAGGGAGCTATATCAATACCAAGTATTAATGGATAGCGGAATGTGGGGAGAAATTGGCGGTTAC
>NZ_MJIL01000016.1 GCF_001939735.1 Photobacterium proteolyticum | reverse complement strand
TGCCCGTGCGACCTGAAGTCGTATGAAGCGTTGTTCACCGCTTAATGAGTGAACCATCTGTATCACCAGATGAACCTATGAGCCTGAATAAAGCAGCGGCTCAGACAATGTAACGAAGAGTGATTTAAATCTCTCGGGATCTGAATCGTGAGAGGGCGATCCTCCTGATAACCACACAAATCGGGTGAGTGCTAGGTAGTCAGTACGATGAACAAATGTGAATCCATCCAAGGTGCGTTATGTGATGAAGCAGCGGAAGTGGTTATTACGCTGTAGCCAAAAGGCAATGGGAGTTGGAAAGGGATTGGGCAATGCTCTTTCGTGATCGACACGCTCCCCGCACTAGAGTGGGCATCTAACCTGACATTTACGTAACATACGGAACAGGGTAAGCCTGTATCGCTCCCTATGGGAAAGCCTTTGTGGCCGATAGTGATGCAGGTAAAGGAGGTCGGAAAAAGCGAAAGCTGTGTTGTAATGATGCAGATACAGGTTGATACCTGATCACGAAAGTGAGCCCACTTCCGACTGGTCTCCCTTTGCGAGAGAATTTGAAGAACTTTATTTAAGGAGAAAAGCAAATGGTGATCTCGAAAGAGATTAGTGCATCTTCTGACGGTGCTCAATGGCAGTCAATAGACTGGAAATCCGTTGAAGCGCACGTATTAAAGCTTCAAATGCGTATCGCAAAAGCAACTAGAGAAAAGAAATACGGTAAGGTGAACTCCTTACAGTGGCTCTTAACTCATTCTCGCTCAGCTAAGCTTCTTGCGGTTAGGCGAGTATCTCAAAACAAAGGCAGTAAAACGCCTGGAATAGATGGTGTCATCTGGAACACAGATGCACGCCGTATGAAAGCAGTCAATCAGCTTAGTCGCAAGACTTATAAAGCGAAACCACTTAAACGCATCTACATTCCCAAAAAGAACGGCAAACTCAGGCCATTAGGCATTCCATGCATGATTGATAGAGCGCAACAAGCACTCCATCTACTAGCACTAGAGCCTGTGTCTGAAACACTTGCTGACCCCAACAGTTATGGATTTAGACCTAATCGCAGTACTGCTGACGCAGTCAGTCAATGCTTCAAATGTTTGGCTCTAAAGAAATCAGCCAAATGGGTACTTGAAGGGGATATCAAAGCCTGTTTCGACGAGATCGGCCATCAATGGCTTCTTGATAACATCGCTGTAGATAAGCGAATGTTGGAACAATGGCTAAAGTCTGGCTTTATGGACAAAGGTCTGTTCTATGATACTGATGAGGGTACACCACAAGGCGGAATCATATCTCCGACCTTGATGTTAATGACTCTCGCAGGGCTAGAGCAGTGCATAAAATCCACTGCGCTCAAAAAGAGCGCTAGAGCCAACTTTATTGGTTACGCAGATGATTTCGTGGTCACCTGCTCTTCAAAGGAAGTGCTAGTGAACGACATCAAACCGTTGATTTCTGATTTTCTGGCAGAAAGAGGGTTAACCCTCTCCGTAGAGAAAACGAAGCTTACTCACATTGATGATGGCTTTGACTTTCTTGGCTTCAACCATAGGAAGTACAAAGGAAAATTGCTTATTAAACCGAGCAAATCCAACACGCTGTTATTTTTGAGAAACCTACGTGAACTCATTAAAAAGCACGCAAGCGTCCATGTTAACGATCTTATCAAGCTGATAAATCCAAAACTTAGGGGGTGGGCGAATTACTATCGCCATTGCGTAGCAAAACAAGTATTCGGGTATGTCGGCCACAAACTATTCCAAGCATTATGGCACTGGGCAGTTAGACGTCATCCAACCAAGTCCAAGGACTGGGTTGTTCATAAATACTTCCTCAACCGTAAAGGCCAATGGCAATTTCACGGCTGGCAGAAGATCATGAACATGGATTGCCTGTTCAACCTATTCCAAATAGCAAAAGTGCCCATCGAGCGACATGTGAAAATCAGGAGTGCGGCGACTCCTTTTGACCCTGAATACCAAGAATACTTGGCAAAGCGGAAGTCAAAAAGACAAGCTCGTAACTCATGGGTTGATCCTGCTCTAACTGCTTTATAAGTTGCTGGGTGTCAAACG
>NZ_MJIL01000015.1 GCF_001939735.1 Photobacterium proteolyticum | reverse complement strand
TTAAACTCTAATTATAAAAACTGTGGTTAATCCTGCGTATTATTGAAACAAACATTAAGAGATCCCTACGCTCGCTTCATCTTGAGGCGAGCATTAATCTGTCAGATCTAGTGATACCTGATGGCACTGGTTTCCGAAAGCAACCTTAATCTGCAAGGGTTTGGTGATGTGGAAGATGGCAAGTGGTGCCTGAAAGCGGTGGAATGGTCACTCAGCGAGTCGGGCTTGCAATTGCGGCTGTCTGGTGACCATGGGGTGGTTGCAACAGGTTAAATTGTTGTCGAAACTGGATATTACCTATTTCGATTTCTAAGGTAACCCTTCACAAAGACTGTCTCAGGTTGCTATTAAGTCTTAATTTCTATTGGGTTTGATACTCAATTTTCATCATTTTCTATTTTGTATTGGCCCAGATGCTACTAATATCGCTTCATTCAAATTTAATTATTGATAATTCCAATATGCGCTTTAATTTCAAACTTATAACAATAAATCTTATAGCATTATTTCTTTTCACTGCTTGCTCCACCACTTCAGAAAATACCAAGAAGCTATTCTTGCAAGCGCAGCAGGGCCATGAAAGGTCGCAGTTTATACTCGGCCATATGTATGATGAAGGGGAGGAAGTAGATCAAGATTTCAAAGAAGCGGTGAAGTGGTATCGATTGGCTGCCGAGCAAGGCTCTGCGGTAGCGCAAAACAATCTTGGTGTTAAGTACCAGAAGGGACAGGGCGTAGGGCAAAATGATCAAGAAGCGGTGAAGTGGTACCGACAGGCTGCCAAGAAAGGCTATGTGCATGCGCAATACAATCTCGGCTATATGTACGATATCGGTAAGGGTGTAGAGCAAGATTATAAAGAAGCGATGAAGTGGTATCGACTGGCAGCTGAGAAAGGCTCTGAGCAGGCGCAATACAATCTTGCAATTTTGTATCATTACGGTAGAGGGGTAGAGCAAGATGAGCAAAAGGAGGAGAAGTGGCAGCGACTGTCTGCCGAACAAGGCTATGCGCAGGCGCAACACCATCTTGGGTTTATGTATGTGACTGGCAAGGTTGTCGGGCAAGATTACAAAGAAGCGGTTACGTGGTTCCGGCTGTCTGCTGAGCAAGGCTATGCAAATGCGCAAGCCAGTCTTGGCTTGATGTACCAGTACGGCTGGGGAGTAGGGGAAGATTATCAAGAAGCTATGAAATGGACCCGACTGGCAGCCGACCAAGGCTATATGAAGGCGCAACACAATCTTGGCTATATGTACGACATCGGTAAGGGTGTAGAGCAAGATTATAAAGAAGCGGTGAAGTGGTATCGGCTGGCTGCCGACCAAGGCTATCTGGATGCGCAACACAATCTTGGCTATATGTACGACATCGGTAAGGGTGTAGAGCAAGATTATAAAGAAGCGGTGAAATGGTATCGGCTGGCTGCCGAGCAAGGCTATGCGGATGCGCAATACAATCTTGGCAATATGTACAGTCACGGGAGGGGCGTAGAGCAAGATGACCACGAAGCGGTAAAGTGGTATCGGCTGGCTGCCGAGCAAGGCTTAGCTTGGGCGCAAATCAATCTTGGTTCTGCGTACCATCATGGTAGGGGGGCAGAGCAAGATGATCAGGAAGCTGTGAAGTGGTATCGGCTAGCTGCCGAACAAGGCTATGCGGGGGCGCAATACACTCTTGGCAATATGTACCTCAACGGTTGGGGTACAGAGCAAGATGATCAGGAAGCGGCGAAGTGGTATCGACTGGCTGCCGAGCAAGGTTTCGCAAGGGCGAAAGTGAATCTTGGACATATGTATAAGCACGGCCGAGGCATAGAGAAAGATTATAAAGAAGCGGTGAAGTGGTACCGACTGGCAGCCGAGCAAGGGGTATCGAAGGCGCAAGTGAATCTTGCTTGGATGTATGCCAGTGGTCGTGGTTTGCCAAAAAGCAATTTCAACGGTTACATGTGGTTGTTCTTGGCTAAGCAAGAAGGTTTGAACAAAGAAGCAAAAGCTGAATTTGATAAGTTAACAAAAATAAT
>NZ_MJIL01000014.1 GCF_001939735.1 Photobacterium proteolyticum | reverse complement strand
GTGAGCAGTTTTATGCGTTAGCAGCCTAGTTGCATCCAGAATCAGTACATTTGTCTTTCAGCAAAACTTTGCGACAGAACCCGGCACTTGGTAACAAGTGTCGTCTACCCGACAAATGTGAGTTACGATATCACCATGTGGGGAAAGTTAAGAAAGTTAATTGTATGGTTTGGTCGTGACTCATCAGCTAGTCAGTCAGATCAGGTATGAGCCACTACAGTTAAGTATCGCACTTTACTGCTCGCTCATTTGCCCATTTATTAGCAACCCGAATTACTGTACGACCTGATACATTAGTCAGTTTGGCCGTATCACTAATGCTTAGCTTATTGACAACTCGTAGCTGATAGATTTTTTCATGTAGTTCTAAGTCTGCCTGTCTTCCTCGGTATTTTCCTTCCTCTTTGGCTTTCTTTATTCCTTCAGCCTGTCGGCGGCGACGGTCTTGGTAATCTTTTCTCGCGATAGCAGCTAACATATCCATCATCATGCTATTTATTGCCTTGATCATCGATCCAGTAAATTCATCAGTGATTTGAGGTGAGAAAGCAATATGACTGGTTGGCAAATCCAGACTAATTACTTTGAGTTCTTTCTCGTGCAACATTTCTTTTAATGCAAACCAGCTTTTCTCATCCAGACGAGAAAGCCTATCAATTTGCTCAATGATGATTGCATCACCAATTGCAGCATCATCAAGTAATCGGAGCAGTTCTGGTCTTTGTAATGAAGCTCCCGATTCATTCTCAATATACCAACCTGCTATTCGGAAGCCTTTTTGCTGTACAAACTCCTGCAATGCTCTTTGTGCTCGCTTTGCATTTTGATCAGAGGTTGATGCTCTTAAGTAACCAAAGATGTACATAATTCTCTCAAAGTGACATTTAAGTTATGATCTAACTCCATATGACAAATAGGTTATGACAAATATAGCTTTCTTGTCAATTTTAGCATGTGACCTATAGGTATACTTCATTGTCATACGAAAATCATGATTGATTTGATTTTGAATTCTAGTTTACCTATTATTGGTGTGTTAATTATTCACACATGTAGGTGGAAATATGTCACGCACAACTAGTGTTACGATTGGATCTCAGCTAGATGAGTTTGTCGGTCAGCTCATAGCGACTGGTCGCTATGGCTCAACAAGTGAAGTCGTTCGTTCTGCATTGCGGCTACTCGAAAGGCAAGAGAAACAAACCACGGCTCTAAAAATGGCGATTGAAGCTGGAGAGCAGAGTGGTCAATGCTCATTATCACTTCATGACATTGCGGCTAAAATGAAGCAGAAACACAATGTATAAACTTTCCAACCTCGCCGCAAAAGACTTTGAGCACATTTTTGAATACACCTTGTTGAACTTTGGTATAGAACAAGCGGATTCTTATACAGACAGTATGCATGACGTTTTGCTAACGCTTGCAGAGCAACCTTTGATGGGTCATGAGTGTCCGGAAATTGCCGAAGGGCTTCGCCGCCACGATCATTTTAAACATGCTATTTTTTATCGTCTACAGCCTCATGGTGTTTACATAATCCGTATTCTTCATCAGCAAATGGAACCATTACGGCATTTCCACCCAGATATTTATTAAAACTCCTCATGCCTACATGCTGGAGATGGGAAAACAATACGTCACTGATTTGAGTTTGTGTAACCAATAAGAGGGGTCTGGCTATGCCCGTAGATTTTTTAACCACTGAACAAAAAAATAGTTACGGGCAATTTAATGGGGAGCCGAATGATGTTCAATTGGCGCGGTACTTCCATTTGGACAAAGCTGACTTCACCTTTATCGCGCAAAGACGTGGGGATCACAATCGGTTTGGTGTCGCTCTACAATTAGGTGGTTTTGTCGCAAACTGAAGTAGTAGATTATGATCTTCATCAACATTCATCACTTCCAACATCATGACCATCACATTCATCGGCCGTCATTTTCCTTCCGAGATCATA
>NZ_MJIL01000013.1 GCF_001939735.1 Photobacterium proteolyticum | reverse complement strand
GTTACACTCGGCATTTTTGGTTCGGAGTTCGGTGCGCTTGGTAAGTTAATCGTGGGGCACCTTATCGCAGGCGTTATAACTTTCGAATAAAAAGGAGATATGAGTAATATGGCTCAGTTTATACAAATTAAATTAATTGAAGATCTAGTAACTGACATTAGTGGCCAAGGAGAATTTCCAACTATAGGGTTAAGTTATAATGAAAATAACGAGGCGTATATCAATCGTTATCAAATTCAATATTTCAACGTGGACGAAAACAATGCCACTATAGAAATAAACTTTCCTCCAATTAATTATGAATTGTTTTTTGTGGTAAAGCTTAAATTTTCAGATAAAGGTGGCGAGTTTCAAAGAATCAAACGTGAACTACTAAGCTAACGTTATAACAAATAAGGATAAGTGTCGCGCAGCCGACACTTTATCCGGGTGTTGAACAAGTCCGAAGCGGCATTTATATAGTAAATAGCTCGGTTGAGCGTCGGTGGGCTGCGGGGCCTGCTATTTTCACTAGGCACAGCAAGCCCCTAAGCTATCAGATGACTAATAACTTCAGTCGGTTATAAGCGAACTGTGGGTAGTGGTAACGGTTCTCCTCTTACCATGTGGGTGCCATTATCCTTATTTTGTTTGCCTTTCGGCTATCCCGGTCGTGTAATGCCGACGCACTCCATCATCTGTTCGCAGTATGGGCAGGTGCGGGTTGCTTTCGCTACGGGGGCAGGCTCTGCCGGTAGCACCAACCGCCCCGTCTGCATTAACATCAGCTGGATACGTAACCTGACAACCTTGGCGTTGCCGTGCAGCAGGCCGTAGTCACGTACTCGCTGGAGTCCCTTGGGCAAGACATGTTGCAGTACTAGCCACAGGAACTTGACCACGGGTAAGGTGCGGGATTGCCATTGGTTGGTTTTGCCCTCGTGGTAGCGGAAGGTCACTTGGTTATCGCGGATACTAATAATATCGTGGTCGGGCAGTACGCCTCGGTACAGGTAACGGGACAGGTATTTCAGGGCCGGCAAGCCTCGCCCGACATGGCGGCAGTCAACCACCCATTCATCGGGTAGCGTTGCTGGCAGGAGGAGTTGCGGATGTTGGTTAATGGCGTCCAGTATTCTGGCCCGCCAGACTTTTGCCAGTGCCGCGGCGTTGTAAAGGTAGCGCTTCTTGCCCTTGTGCCATTGGTGGCGGCCAGCCTCGTAGTAGCCCGCCGGCACAATGACATGGAGGTGGGGATGTAAATCCCGCCGCCGGCTGTGGGTATGCAGCACAGCGGTAAAGCCACTTTGTCCGCCATGTTGGCGTTGGGCGAAGTCTTTTAATACCGAAGAAGCGACAGCGAACATCACCGAGTAAAGGGCTCTGGGCTGGGTACGGGCGAGGCCTCGCAGCTGAGCAGGCAAGGTAAAGGTGATCATAAAGTAATGCACAGGCAACAACTTGGCCTCCTGGCGGGATAACCAGTTAGCGGTAGTACGGTGCTGGCACTGCGGGCAGTGGCGATGCCCGCACGAGAGGGGTAGCCGGTCATTGGCATGGCAGTGCTGACAGTACCACTGCGACAAGCCGGCGGCCTCGGTTTTATACCAATCTAAGTAAAAATATGATCTAATTGAGGATTGTCTTTCAGATGATCAAATCGCTATGGATAGCCTCAATAATAT
>NZ_MJIL01000012.1 GCF_001939735.1 Photobacterium proteolyticum | reverse complement strand
TTCTAGCGAGCACTAAAAGAGTATCAAGAATGTGTTCAAGGGAGTGGATTAACCTGACCAGTTAATTTTCCAGATTGGTATTACAGCAGCACATTGCCGAGATAGCCCGGCGGATGTCGGGTGACAGGCGGTGGCGATAAGACAGCAGGAGCTCATCACAGTGGGCAGAGAGCAGTGAGATAAACGGGCTCATGGTGCCTCCCACATGACGACGAGCGTGTCAGCCAGCTGATTGACCGCTTTAATCGCACTCGACTGCTTGGCCGTTGTGAGCTGGGTGTAGCGTGCCGTGGTATTGAGGCTGGCATGGCCAAGCAAGGCCTGCAATGAGCGTAAGTCGAGCCCCTGCTGCAACAGGTGGGTGGCATAGCAGTGGCGCAGGGAATGCGGGCTGACCGACTTGTTGATTCCACATTCACGGCAGACCTGTTTCATGGCTTTTTGCACACCGCCCCTGTCCATCGGCGACTCGGCCCCTTTACCCATTCTGGGGAATAGCAGGCGCGGATGGCGGTGGGATTGCCAGTATGAGCGTAGTGCGCGTAACGTCCTGTCGGGTAATGGCACCAACCGGTCTTTACCGCCTTTCGCATTGCGGACATGTACCTGATGCTGGCCGCTGTCGATATCGGCCACGGTGAGGCTGAGTCCTTCGCCAAGCCGTAGTCCCAGGCTGTAGAGGGTATAGAAGAAGACCTGGTAGCGGCGTTGCCGGGTCATGGTGATAAGCAGGCCGACTTCGTCGGGGGTGAGAATATCAGGCAGGCGCTTGACCTGTGGCGGTTTGACAATGTCGAGGCACTGCCACTCTTTATCGAGCGTGTGGCGGTAGAAAAACTGCAGGCCGTTGCGGTCGAGTTTGACGGTGCTCCAGGAGTGGGTGTCAATCAGGTTAACGAAGTAGGTTTTGAGCTGGGCCAGGGTCAAGTTATCCGGCGGGCAGTCGAAGAACGCGGCAATGCGCCTAACGGCGCGGGCATAGGCATCGATGGTGGCCGGACGTTTGCCCTGTAGGGTTAAGTTATTGAGGTGCTGCAGATAAAGTGCATCGAAGTGGCGTTGTTGTTGGGTATTCATGGTACTGTCTCCAGTCCGCTGCCCCAATGGCAGGGTTCAGAGATCAGTATGTGGGTCACTTTTGTTCTGCCGCGAAGCGGCTTAGTTCAACAATAAATTTAAGCAGATTCGTAACGCTTGGCATTTTTGCTTTGAATCGGCTCCAGTGTTTAAGGCACAATGGTTTAGTTGGATAGTAGCGTTACTCACTACTTAATTTGGCGTTATGCTTTTCGTTTCATTCATAAAAGGGACTTGTTAATGGCTGGAAATATACAAATTGTTAGTGTTGGTGATGGAAAAAACTTTAAGGTAAATATGAGAGGGAAATCATTTCAATTGGTTCTTAATAGCGAAGAAGGGACTTTTGAAATGAAAGGTGATATTCCTAAAGAAGTAAGTGAGGATCCGGAAAGCTTTCTTGAGTGGTTATTGCCGAAAGTTAATGTTGTAATGAAAAGTGGTGATTTTAAATATATTAATTGATGACGAGGTGATTTAGATGATCTGCCCCAATAAGATTGGACACCAAGTTAAGCGACATTCTTCTGTTCAAATACGACGGGGCTTAGATACCCAAGA
>NZ_MJIL01000011.1 GCF_001939735.1 Photobacterium proteolyticum | reverse complement strand
GGTTCGCGGCTTCCTCACTGCCCACGTAGATTTGGCAGTCATCTGCATATCGGCAGAACTTATGCCCTCTTCGCTCAAGCTCTTTATCCAACTCATCTAATACGATATTTGATAGCAGCGGAGATAATGGTCCACCCTGTGGTGTCCCTCGTTGCCTCTGCTCGGCTAACCCGTTTCGCATTATGCCTGCCTGTAGGTATGACCTGACCAGCTTCAGTACCCGTTTGTCCGTGATATCCTCCGATAGCCTGTGCATCAGTCTATCGTGGTTCACGGTATCGAAGTATTTCGCTAGGTCAATATCGACTACATAACCCCGCCCCTCCCTGATGTAGTGGCTTGCTGCCGCCAATGCTTGGTGAGCACTGCGGTTTGGTCTAAATCCGTAACTACTATTGGAGAACATAGGGTCATAGATATCTGACAGTACTGAGGTAATTGCCTGTTGGACAACTCTATCAAGCACTGTTGGGATACCCAGCAGCCTTACGCCACCATTAGGTTTGGGGATTTCTACACCCAGAACGGGCTGAGGTTGGTAACTTCCATCCAGAAGGCTCTGGCGAAGTTCTTGCCCATTTGAAGCTTCTCGAAGCCTTGAGATAGTGGCATTTATGTCGAGCTTGTCGACACCTGCACATCCTTTGTTCTTCTTCACGCGTCTAAGAGCTTGATTCAAGTTGGTTGAGGAACAGATTTGCTCCATCAACGAAGTTGAGGTCACCAAGACTCGTCCTCCTGTCTACGCCTACCATGCTTGTCATTCTTCGTGACCATGAGCTTTACTTGCGGTATCGCCCATTGGGACGTAGAGATGATTTTCATCTTGCTATGACTCCACATGATTGAGTGTCTAGTGACTGCTTCTTGATATATTCAGTTCAGGCCTTCCCTTGAGTTGTACTTCCTCAAGGTACTATGCCTTCTGCTGACTTCTTACCACCCGTCACGCAGCATCACTACTGCGTTAGTCTCATCTGAGACAAGCGATAAGATCTCCCGAGGTAAGACGTTGTTCTTTCCCTTGGTCGTGCCTGATTTACCTATACACACTTCCCGTCGAGGCATTGGGCTATTCTATCTATTGCTAGGTTACCCAAGTTGCATAGGCCTACTATCAGATTTCTGTTCGTCGCAACCAAGTTTTGCCATTCGCTTCCTTCAGATTTCACCTCACGGTGAACACCCTTGCATAGGCTAACGGTTCTCGCTCGACTGAGCCCGTAGAGGACTTTCACCTCCTAGAACAACGCCATGCTCGGCGCACAA
>NZ_MJIL01000010.1 GCF_001939735.1 Photobacterium proteolyticum | reverse complement strand
GTATTCACGCCTGGACGGAAGAACGTCGTGTTATCGACCAGCGAAACAGGCAGTGGTTTACCCGTACTGTCAAAGGCAACCGCTGTTCCCAGATCCACTTTGGTCGACAAGGCCGTCGCATTCACCTCCACGTCATCAGGTGCGGTGATCGTCGGTGCTTCCAGTTTGTCGCTCTTAATGGTCACTGTGGCTTTAGCCGTTGCTTTACCGCCATTACCATCAACAACCCCGTACTGCACCGTTACCGTACCGCTTTGCGTGGTGGCCAGCAGGATCTTGTCATCCTGAAGACTGGCCTGCCCCGAGGTTGGTTTCACCCAATCCAGCTTCAATGTATCTTCATCAACATCCGTATCATTGGTGAGAACATCCAATGTATAGGAAGCCTGATCGCTGGCTGTCAGCACAAAAGTGTCATCCACCGCAACCGGATCGTCGTTCACGGCTGCAATGTTCAACGTCACGCTATAAGTGACTGACGACGCCTGACCATCGCTCACCTGATATTCAAAAACATCGCTACCGTTGTAGTTTGTTACAGGGGTATAGGTCCAGCCATTCGCGGTTGCCACCAACGAACCATGAGCTGGCGAAGAAATTACATTTCGTGTCAGGTTACTACTGTCTACATCAGACAACGCAGGTGAAATGTCAGCGCTGGTATCCTCGTCAAAATTGATAACCAAAGACTCACCCACCGGCGCGTCATTGACGTTTTTCACTGTCAGGTTAAAGGCAGGTAATGAGTCACTTGCCGCCCCGTCAGAGACCGAAATCACAATCCCGCTGGTCGTGCCGACATGACTGTTATCAGGGGTACCACTCAACGCCCCTGTCGCTTCATCGAAGCTAGCCCAAGTCGGCTTGTTGGTGATACTGAACGTCAGCGACGTACTGTCAACATCCGTCACCTGCGGTTTGTAATAATAGGCGCTATCCTCATTCACCTCCGTCGCCGGATTGCCGCTGATCACCGGCGCATCGTTGACATTATTGACCGTCAAACTGAAGCCCGGTAGTGAGGCGGTCTCCGTGCCGTCCGATACCGAAATCACAATATTATTGGTGATCCCGACATCCGCATTGCCCGGCGTGCCGCTCAGGGTTCCGGTAGCCTCATCGAAGCTGGCCCAACTTGGCTTATTGGCAATACTAAAGCTCAGTGTATCCGCCGTGTCATTATCATGACCGACAGGGGCAAAAAGATAAGCCGTATCTTCATCAACCGAAGTGTCTGGG
>NZ_MJIL01000009.1 GCF_001939735.1 Photobacterium proteolyticum | reverse complement strand
TGTTGTGGTCAACTAATTCCGGACACTAAGTTAAGTCGATTTTCTACTTCAGCTGGTGCGATTCCACCACTATAACTGTGTGGTCGTTGCCAGTTGTAATAGTCCATCAGATAAAAACTGATATCCTTCATTGCTTCGGACACAGAGCGGTAACCCGCTGTGGGCACCCATTCTGACTTCAAGCTTCGAAACAGCCTTTCCATAGGCGCATTATCCCAACAGTTACCTCGGCGGCTCATGCTCTGCTCCATGCGGTAGCGCCACAAGTACTGTCGGAACTTACGGCTGGCGTACTGGCATCCTTGGTCAGAGTGAAACATTACGCCCTCAGGACAGCCTCTTTGTTCGTAAGCCATCGCTAATGCCTTTGTTACTAATGCTGCGTCTGGCTTGTCTGATAGTGCCCAACCAACAACTCGGCGGCTGAACAAATCAATAACGACAGCGAGATAGCACCATCGATTTCCAGCCCAGATATATGTAATGTCACCACACCACACTTGATTTGGCACGCTGACATCGAACTCTCTGTTCAGGCGGTTCGGGATATCTGGACGCTCAATGGCCGCACTTCTATATATATGAGAGCCAGGTTGCTTACTCATTAGCCTGGCTTCTTTCATCAAGCGTCTCACTTTGAAACGACCGATGGTGTAACCACGTTCGCGCATCATTGCAACGATAGAGCGGCTGCCAGCCGAACTCCGGCTTAGAGTAAATAAACGCTTTACTTCGCTGCGTAAAGCCAAGCGCTCAACATTAACGTGTTGCTGCCTTTGTTTGTACTCGTAGTAGCTTGATGAGGCGACTTCGAACACGGAACAGACCATTTCAACCGTATCATGCTCCCTCAACTGGTCTATCAGCGTGTACGTTCGAGTTCGTCCGACATTAAGAGAGCAGTGGCCTTTTTTAGAATGGCTTTTTCTCGCTCTAGGCGATGAATACGAGCCTCTAGTTCTTGGATCTTCTGCTGCTCTGGCGTCAACGCTTTAGAGTTCGGCGTTGTTCCATTCCGTTCCTCTTTTAGTTGCTCGACCCAGCGCCGCAATGCTGTATCTCCAACATCAACAGCACGACTTGCTTCTGTAATTGTATAGTTTTGGTCAAGCACTAGACTTGCTGCATCACGCTTGAACTCTGGACTAAATGATCGACGTTTTTTGGTCATTGAACACCTCTTAATGAGTGGTAACTTTACCACCTAAAATGGTGTCCGGCTTTATTAGACCACTACA
>NZ_MJIL01000008.1 GCF_001939735.1 Photobacterium proteolyticum | reverse complement strand
TGTAGTGGTTTAATGATCCCGGACACCAAATTAGGTGGTAAAGTCTCCACCGTAAATGAGGTGTTCAATGACAAAACGACAACGACGTACATTTTCTTCTGAATTCAAAATGGATGCTGCGAGCTTGGTTCTTGACCAAGGCTACTCAATAGCAGAGGCAGCACGTTCTCTAGATATTGGAGAGACAGCCTTAAGACGCTGGGTCGATCAACTAAAGATTGAACGTGGTGGAATCACCCCAACCACCAAAGCTCTGACACCTGAACAGCAGAGGATTCAAGAGTTAGAAGCTCGAATTAATCGCTTAGAAAGAGAAAAGTCCATACTAAAAAAAGCTACAGCTCTCTTAATGTCGGACGAACTCGAACGTTCTCGCTAATTGACCAGTTAAGGGAGCATGAACCGGTCAAAATGCTTTGTGAATTGTTCGATGTAGCTTCGTCCTGTTACTACGAGTTTAAGCAGCGAAAGCCGGATGCTAATCGCATTCGGTTAGCTAGCCGAACTAAAGAGCTCTTCAATATGAGCCGAGGTGCTGCAGGCAGTCGAACTCTTGTCTCTATTTTGCGCTCAGAGGGCTTCGAGATTGGTCGATTCAAGGTACGAAAGCTCATGCAAGAAGCTGGTTTGGTGAGCAAGCAACCAGGCTCGCATCGCTATAAGCAGGCTAAGTCAGAGCGACCAGACATCCCGAACCTGCTGAAGCGTGAGTTCTCTGTTGTTGCACCAAATCAAGTTTGGTGTGGCGATATTACCTATATCTGGTCAGGTTCAAAATGGAGTTATCTAGCCGTCGTACTAGATCTATTTAGCCGACGTGTTGTGGGATGGGCGTTATCAAATAAGCCAGATGCTGATTTGACTTGCAAAGCCTTGGATATGGCCTGGGAACAACGAGGGAGACCTAACAGCGTAATGTTCCACTCAGACCAAGGGTGCCAATATAGCAGCCGTCAATATCGTCAAAGGCTTTGGCGATATCGAATTACTCAAAGTATGAGCCGTCGCGGTAACTGCTGGGATAACGCTCCTATGGAGAGACTATTTAGAAGCCTGAAAACCGAATGGGTACCAGCAACAGGTTACCTGACCCAGACACAGGCTAAGAGAGACATCAGCTATTACTTGATGGACTACTACAATAGGCAACGGCCGCACCAAGCCAATGATGGGCTGTCGCCAGTTAATGCCGAAAATCAGCTTAAAACAATGTCCGGAATCTGTTGACCACTACA
>NZ_MJIL01000007.1 GCF_001939735.1 Photobacterium proteolyticum | reverse complement strand
CGGAATCGGTGATCGGTTTAAACCGGAATGAGCGATCGGATAATCCCGGAATCAGGGGTCGCAATACTCCGGAATATGCAGTCAGTCAGATAAATCGTCGCAATATCCCCCTACAGGGTACGATTATATAAAAATAACAAGAAGCCAAACAATGGACATATACAAAACAAAAACCTTTCAACGCGCTCTGAAAAAATCAGGGTTGACCGACACAGATTTATACACTTCCTGAGCTGAGATGGCCACAGGCCTGATTGATGCCGATTATGGCGGGCACCTCTACAAGAAAAGGGTCGCACGGCCTGACCAAGGGAAATCCGGCAGTTACCGCACCCTAATCGGCGCGAGGCTGGGTGAGCAGTATTTTTTCCTCTACCTCTTTGAAAAGTGGGCGAAAGATAATATCGATGCCAAAGAAGAGAAAGCGTTGAAGCAACTTGCAAAGCTGTATCTCAGCCAGTCCCCGGAGTGGGTAAGACAGCAGGTTGAGAAAGGTTTGCTAATCCAGGTAGACAACAAGTGAGTGTATCATGAGTGATATCCTAAAGGCTGTTCATGAAACCGTCAGCGAACTGCATGAGCATGACGCTATCGACAAGACCACATTGCGCCAGTTTGACGCACTGTGTTTAACCCCAATGCATGAGTACAACGGGGAAGAGGTGAGAACCTTGCGCGAGAGCTTCAACCTCAGCCAGTCGGTTTTTGCACAATACCTCAATGTCAGTACCAAGCTCGTGCAGAAATGGGAGCAGAACGCCTCCCATCCCAAGGGCGCGGCACTCAAACTGCTGGCCCTAGCGCAAAAGAACGGTATTGACGCTATTGCCTGATCTCTAGGTATCCCCAAAAAGCTCCGACAAGCGCTTTTTTGATACCGGTATACCAGGGAAGCCGACGATGACTGCCAACGGCTATTTGCAGTACTGCAACCCTGTAAGCTATTTGTGTGGCCAACTGTAACAGACGCTGTTGTGGGAGCGTTTTCATCAAATATAATCACAATCAACGATGCTACATCTGGACACATTGCAGCTTGCCATGGCTCAAAAATAAAGCCCAAAAAAATTGGGGCCTTAGTGTTAGTTGCCCTGTGCCGTCCTGAGATAAGTTGACACTTTGGAGACTTATCAATGAACTCTTCAAATAAAACAGTCGCAAAGCGCTCTCAG
>NZ_MJIL01000006.1 GCF_001939735.1 Photobacterium proteolyticum | reverse complement strand
ACTGTCGCAGTTGCCGAGTCCAGCTCACCGTCATTGGCCTTGTAGGTAAAGCTGTCCTGACCGAAGAAGTTAGCATCCGCTTGATACGTCACTTCATTGCCACTCAACAGAACGCTGCCATTTCCCGACGTCGTCACCAATTGATATGTCAGTGACGAGTCTTCCACATCGCTGCCTGCCAGAGTAATAGCCAGGGCTTTATCTTCTTCTCCGTCTACCGACAGGTTTTGTACACTTGGCGCGTCATTGACCGGATTAACTGTCAGCAACACTTCAACCGGTTCGGAGTCAAGCTCGCCGTCATTGACCTTGAACTTGAAGCTATCTGCACCGTTAAAGTGTGTATTCGGTGTATAACGCCAGCTATTTTCACTCAACTGCTCAAGCTCACCATTGCTGGTGCTTTCAGTAATGCTGTACACCAAGGCATCGTCTTCAATGTCTGTCCCGCTCAGTGTGAGTGTCAGTGTGGTATCTTCATCCAGCGTTTGAGACTGAGCCGTCGCAACCGGCGCATCATTGACCGGAGTGACAGTCATGCTCACCGTTGCCTCATTAGATACCGCACCAGCGGCATCCTTCACGGTATAGGTGAAGGTATCATCACCGAAATAGTTGGCATTAGCGGTATAGACAATCGCCCCGGTCGACGTAACCTCAACCTGGCCGTTGGCCGGTGACTGGACAACCGTCACACTGGTCAGGTCGAAGCTATCGTTGGTATCGACATCGGTGTCATTGCCCAGCACGTTGACCTCGAACGATCCCTCTTCCTGCAGCTCAGCGGTATTGTCTGCCGCTACCGGCGCATCATTGACCGGAGTCAGCGTGACCGTCACGGTCGCCGGCTCAGACTGCAAGCCTTCACTATCAGTCAGGGTATAGGTAAAGCTGAATGTACCGTTCTCGTTTGCACGCGGCGTGATCGCCAGGCTGCCATCATCCTGAATGGTGACTTCCGCTTTGGCATAATTACCCGCCCCATCGCCCTGATCTTCCAGAGTGATATTCGCTTTGGTGAAGCTCTGATCCTCGATATCCGAATCGTTGGTCAGGATCGCCAGCGTAGCCGCCACGTCCTCGTCCGTAGTCACGCTGTCATTTCCGGCGATCGGCCGGTCGTTCACCGCCCCGATATT
>NZ_MJIL01000005.1 GCF_001939735.1 Photobacterium proteolyticum | reverse complement strand
GGCGCTGGCGGATCCCCACATAATTTACGCACGATAATTGTTTCTTGCCATTAGAATTAGGGTGGATTGCGCCCAACGTATTGCTGAATCGTTGATGTGATATTCCAGCCGTCGGAAGACCTCTTTTCCTAGTCTAACAAATGATAAAACGCGTCGGTTTTTTATTGAATTTGCCTGAAAGTGACGGTGCCAACCGTTATGTTCTGCAATTATTCCAAACCACCAAAAGATGATAAAAGCGAGCAGACCAATGAGTAGTAAAATGTCGAAGCGTTTAGGGTTATGAGTGCGGCTTTGGCGTAAGCCAAAACCGTATTGTGGACTTTTTAAGTCTCGAAATGTTTCTTCAATTTGCATGCGCTTGGTGTAGAGCCTGACGATACATCGAGATGAAAATATACTTGTTGGGATATTAGTCGCTAGTAGCCAAGGTTCTAGTGCTGACTTTTTATGGACTGCCTGGGCGGAGAAGTGCTCTCGACCTTTTGGCCGGTCTTTACGTTTTTTAGGTGTTTGTTTTTTATAGAGATGAAGATGACATTGCAATGGCTTTCGCTTGGCTAGCTGTGTGAATCCTACATATTTAGGTTTGCTATTCGCTTGATTAAACAACTGCTTGATGTGTTGCCATTGGTTTTTTATTAAGACGTTTACATCTCCTCTTACGCGTCCAAGATAACACCAACCCATGTCATTAACTTGTCTAAACCATGTATTACGAAAGCCAGCATCAGTCACGATGATAGGGATGACATGCGAGGGTAAAACAGCTTTAAAGTTATCGAGAAACTGTTGATGACTACGTGGAGAGTTGTAGTTTTTGAAAGTAAAAGTTTGCTCGAAAAGCGTAACAGAACGACCATCTACAGCAATAGATGCTCTTAGTACCATGAGTCGTTCGTATTCGCGGATATCAGCCCAATCGACTAAGACAATGGGCTGTGCATTGACCGAACAAAATTGATGACAGTGCCACCGATAAATATCGAGTCTGTCGTGGTGCAGGTGATTATTACCTAATAAACGGTCAACGCGCTTAATACAGTGTTTCGTTTTGGCCTTTGAAGGAAGAGAGCGCCCTAGCAAAGTAAGTGTAAGTGCATCATTGCTAAGCAA
>NZ_MJIL01000004.1 GCF_001939735.1 Photobacterium proteolyticum | reverse complement strand
ATACCAATCTGGAAAATTAACTGGTCAGGTTAATCCACTCCCTTGAACACATTCTTGATACTCTTTTAGTGCTCGCTAGAAACTGGTTCCAGGCGGCACAAACCTTATCAACAATGTCGTTATAATCTCTGAAACTTTGATTGGCCAAACAGTGTTGCCTCAACCAACTCCAAACTTGCTCTATTGGGTTCAATTCTGGTGAATAGGGAGGAAGCTTGAGGATGCTGATGTTTTCGAACCTGTCCGCAATGTCTTCGGTATGCCATCCTGCGCCATCCATAATGACAACAGCATGTCGACCTTTCTGCGTCATTGCCGAGACTTGCTGCAGGTGCTCAATCATTATTTCCTTGTTGACCCAAGGGACGACAATCGCTTCACCGATCCCTCGGCTTGGGCAAACGGAGCCAAACAAATAGGCGTAATCGAACTGTTGCTGCCGAACCGCTCTAGGCCGTGTTCCACGCCGTGCCCAAAGCCGTGTCGTTGTATTCTGCTGGCCAAATCTGGCTTCATCCTGGAACCAGATATCCACCTGTGCGAGGCTGATATGGCCCGGGATGTTACGGATCGTTTCCAGTAGGAAGTTTTTTAAAAGCTTCTTGCGTCGCTTGGCATTGTTTGGGGTGTTTTGAGCGGGATGTTATCCATGAGAAGCCCATATGATCGAGTAAATAGTATATGGAATCAGGGTGGTAGTGCTTATCAAACTGCTGGACTATATATGCATGGATATCAGCGCCCGTTAGTCTGCCGCCTTGCGGGTTATGGGCCTTATCTTTGATATATTGGCTGAGTTGCTTTTTTTGCTCAGGGGTTAAGAATGCAGGCCTACCCGTTCTTGGCTTTTCCTGAAGCCCTTCGAGACCTTCTTCGAGAAAGGTGTGAACCCATTTATTCACACTGGTTCTGCTGACTTTTAGAAACTTGGCAATTTGTGTGCGGGAGTGGCCTTCTTTGAAGTGGGCAAGCGCGAGCAGTCTCATTTTCATTTGAATCGATTTTTGCTGACTTGCCAACTTTTTAAAGTCGATATTATTGAGGCTATCCATAGCGATTTGATCATCTGAAAGACAATCCTCAATTAGATCATATTTTTACTTAGATTGGTAT
>NZ_MJIL01000003.1 GCF_001939735.1 Photobacterium proteolyticum | reverse complement strand
GCTGGCTCAGAGACCCCGCCTTCGCTATCGGTAATGGTGTAGGTGAAGGTATCGGTGCCGACTTCGTTGAGATCAGGTGTGTACACCAGAGTACCCGCAGCCTGGTCGATGGCGACGCTACCGATAGTCGGCTCGGTAGCCAACGTAATATCACCGGAAGGTTTGCCGTCTTCGACATCACTGGCCGCATCCCGCACAGCAAGGGCTTCTGTGGCAGTGTCCTCATCCACCGTGGTGCTCAGGTTCCCCGCGACCGGCAGATCGTTCACTGCAGTGATGGTCACCGTGACCGTCGCTTCTGATGAGGTATTTAGCAAGGCATCTTTCACCGTATAGGTGAAGCTGTCCTGGCCGTTGGCATTGGTATTTGGTGTATAGGTGGCAATACCATTGGTAATTGTCACGCTACCTTTGCCAGGTTGGCTCACCACTGCGGCAGAAGATACCACCATATCGTTTTCCGGATCATAATCATTATCCAGCAGCTTGATAATGACGGCGGCATCCTCATTGGTGGTTGCCGTGTCGTTGACGGTAACAGGCGCATCAGCCACCGCATTCATGGTCAAATTCACGCTGCGGGTTTCAGATCTTGCACTGGATGCATCAACAACCTGGAAAGTAAAGCTGTCGCTGTGGTTTTCGCTGCCGTCATGCTGATAGCTGAAGCTGCCATCTTCACTGAGGTTCAACTGACCATACTGAGGACCTGTGACAACAGATACCGTTAAGGTATCACCACTGTCCGTATCGTCATCCGTCGCATTGCTGAGCAGGCCATTTGCAGTAACTACCGTCAAGGTAGCTGCTTCGTCCAGAGTAAAGTTAAAGTTTTGCCCAACCGGAGCATCATTGGTATTGACAACTTCGATGTTGAAGCTGTCCAGCGTATCTTCATCCGTCCCGTCAGAGACTTTGATTAGAACATTGCTGTATGTACCAACCGCCGCATCATCCGGTGTACCGGTCAACGCACCGGTCGAGGTATCAAACTCCGCCCAGTCCGGTTTGTTTTCAATACTATAGGTATGTGTATCTCCCTGATCCGGGTCGGTCAGGGTCGGGGTAAAGCTATA
>NZ_MJIL01000002.1 GCF_001939735.1 Photobacterium proteolyticum | reverse complement strand
CCCCCTGTGTCAGGATAGTTGTCGCCTAATCTAAATCCGTAAATTAGACAGGGGGTGGTGAGCAGAAAATATGTCCCGCTATCCAGAAGAACGAAAGAACGCCATCCTTAAGAAGTTGTTGCCGCCGATGAGTATGTCAGTACCAAAGCTGGCTAAACAAGAAGGCATTAGCGAAGCAACCCTGTACAATTGGCGCAATCAAATCAGAGAGTCAGGAAGTCCAGTGCCTAACAGTGGTCAATCTCCGGAGCAATGGTCGCCGGAAGCAAAATTTGCCGTAGTTGTTGAAACCGCCAGTTTATCCGAAATCGAACTGGGAGAGTATTGTCGCTCTAAAGGTTTATATCCGGAACAAGTTGCTCAATGGCGGGAAGCCTGTATCAACGGCACTGCTTCTGCTAAAACCAGCGATAAGGAAGCGCAAGCCAAGTTAAAGGCTGAACGACTCAAGACAAAGCAACTTGAAAAAGAACTCCGGCGGAAAGATAAAGCGTTAGCAGAAACCGCAGCATTACTGGTGCTGAGAAAAAAGTTCAATGCCCTATGGGAGGACGACGAGGACGATTAACTCCTCTTGCTGAGCGAAGGAAAATAGCCGCTTGGATCGATGAGGCTGTCACATCAGGAGCACGAAAGATAATGGCCTGTAAGACCATCGAGTTGCCAATCCGTACTTTACAACGCTGGCTGAACAATGGGGTTATCGAAGGTGACAGGCGGCCAACTACGAAACGTCCAGTGCCGGCAAATAAACTATCTGACGGTGATGTGGTTCGACTCCTTGAGATCTGTAATCGTGATGAATATGCCAGTCTTCCGCCATCTCAGATCGTTCCTAGATTGGCCGATGACAACGTGTACCTGGCGTCGGAATCAACCTTTTATCGAGTTCTGAAAGCACATAATCAACTCCACCATCGTGGTCGTTCACAAACGCCACGGAAGGTGAAAGCACCCACGAGTTATACAGCGGAGAAGCCCAACCAGGTTTGGTCTTGGGACATCACATATT
>NZ_MJIL01000001.1 GCF_001939735.1 Photobacterium proteolyticum | reverse complement strand
GACCCGTTACACTCGGCATTTTTGGTTCGGAGTTCGGTGCGCTTGGTAAGTTAATCGTGGGGCACCTTATCGCAGGCGTTAAGTGTCAGGAGGTAATATGGATTTCAGTACAATTATTAGTAATATCCAAAATTGGGTCGAGCATTGGCCTGAAAAACGCACCGATGATATGTCTTTGATTTCAAAAGCAGCTATATCAGAAGGGTGGTATCTAAATGAAGCATTACTATTTGGGATTTATAGCCAAATAGAAGATCATGATGATTTTCCCAGTATGATTGAATCTTTGTTACTCGAAGACTGGGATGGCTTTTGGGATGCAGTTTTCAAGGTTGAACCTTCCCGATATTCATTGCTTTCTGAAGCAAAGAAATGCTTTGAGTCTGGTTTGTATGGTGCATCTATACATCTGTTTTTCAGTCAAGCTGATGGTGTGTTCCATGATCACTTCGGAAAGAGTTTATATAAAAAAGAAGGTGAAAGAGCTAAGGCTGAAGCTGAAGTTCATTTAAAAGATGTGATAGCAAGAGAGTCTTTAGAGCAACTAATTAGTCAGTTTAAAGATGCATCGGTGCTTCGTCGTATGTTTAATGAAGTATATAAAGAAATGTTCTCTGTCATAGGAGCAGATCCTATGAAAAATATTGATCCAGCTGATCCTGAGAATGCTCTTAAAACACCAAATCGACACGGTGTATTACATGGAATGCATAAAGAATATGCTTCTAAGATTAATGCTCTAAAAGTATTTTCGATGTTCTTATTTGTTTTGTATGCAATTCATGGCGAGAGTTTGATGGAATAGACACTTAACAAACGCTTCAACCTGACTGCCAACCTATGGCATTTTTGGTTCGGTTTGGCTTTTGTGATTACGGTGGTCTGTTTGAGTTCGGTGCAGTTGGCAGCAAGTTAAGCGGGCGTTAACTGCTTAAGTGTCAGATAAAGCGGCAATTATGCCGCATTCTGTTATTTGCATGTACCAGGGGCACGGCATGCA